>NZ_JBIVNL010000013.1:0-283310 GCF_044753545.1 Streptomyces sp. NPDC088350
CTGCAGGGGGGACCCTGTGGGAGAGTAGGACGCCGCCGAACAAATATTGCGAAAACCCCTGTACCGTTTATTCGGTACAGGGGTTTTCTGCGTTTCGGCTACGGTGGCTACCGTGGCTGACATGAACTACAAGATTCGTTCGATACGCGCCGACGAGTGGGCCGCGGCAAAGGAGCTGCGGCTCGTTGCCCTGCAGGATCCCGTCGCGCATCTCGCCTTCCTGGAGACCTACGACACGGCGATCGTCCGGCCGGACTCCTTCTATCAGGAGCGGGCCGTAGGAGCCGCCGAAGGCGCTGAAGGGGCCCAGCAGATCATTGCCGAGGGGCCGGACGGGGAGTGGGTCGGGACGGTGACCGTGCTTCTTGAGGAGGCCGGGACCGTCGACTGGGCCGGCCTCGCGGTCGAGCGGAAGCAGGGGCACATCGTCGGGGTGTTCGTGCGGCCGGAGGTCCGGGGCATCGGACTGACCGAGGTGCTCTTCGACGCGGCGCTGGAGTGGGCCTGGGGGCGCGGTGTCGAGCGGGTGCGGCTCATCGTGCACGAGGACAACGAGCGGGCGCGACGGTTCTACGGCAAGGTCGGCTTCATACCCACGGGGGTCACTGTGCCGCTGGGCGGGAACCCGGACGAGCGTGAGTGGGAGATGGCGGTCGAGCGGCCGTAGCCGTAGCGCCCGTAAGTCCCGTTGCTACACCGGTAGTTCGTGGTGTGGCCACCGGGCCCTTGCCTGTTCTCTGGAGCGGAGGAGGGCCAGGGTCGGCAGGCCTCGGTCTGCTCCCGTGGCGAGGAGTTCCGGGAGCTGGGGGAGCGGGGCCACGGCGGCGACGTCGTCCAGGACAAGCGTCATTGGTGGGTCGAGGCGACCGGCCGATGACCGTTCGGCCATGTGCCGGCCGCGCTCGACCACGCTTGATGCGAGGGCGGTGAGGAGAGGCATCGCGCCCGGGTTCGTACGGGGGTCCTCGATGGATTCACCTACCAGATACAGCGTGCCCCCTTCGTTCGCGAAGGAATCCAAGGAGAGCGCGTCAGTTCTGTTGGGTGTGCAGGCTTCGCGGATGTTGACCGTGAAGAGGGAGGACAGCGCTCGGCTCGTCAACTCCTGCGCGATGTCCCGGCGTTCGGGGTGAGATGTGAGTGCCGCCTCCAGTTCGCCCGCTGCGCCGGGGGCTGCCTTGGGGTTGGTGCGGAGGGTGCGTACCGCGTCCTGGATCTGGGTGCCCTGGGACCAGCGGTGGACGTGGCGGATGGTGCGGCCGTCGATCGCGGCGGCGTGCAGGTAGCTCCGCAGGAGCGTTTCGGCGGTGTCTGCGGTTGCCTGGTCGATCTTTGCTGTGGGTCTTACCGGGGCGAGGAGGGCGGTGGCTCTCTTCACCGCCGTCTGTTTGTCCTCGCAGCCGGTGGTGGGGGACCAGTGCAGGCGGGCCGGGGTGTCGCAGAGGTGGGTGGGGTCGTAGAGGAGGACCGGGCCGAGTTTGGCTCTGGCGTCCTTGGTGTCCTGCCAGATGGCGCGGTTTGACGTGACGACGAGGGCTGGGCCTTCCGCGTCCCGTATGGCCTGGGTTGCGGTTGCTTGGCGGCTTTCCGGCGGTGCCACGAAAATCTTTTCCCACCCACCCGCCCGTTCACCGTTCATCGGAGAAGCAGAGACAGAGGCAGAAGCGAGCAGCGGTGCGCTCGGCGGCTGTTCGAAGACGGCCGTTGGCTGCGGCTGGGGCTGTGGTTCCGGTCTCTGGGCCGGAACCTCGTGAACTTCCGGTGTCTGCTGTTCTGTTCGGGCCCGGGCCCGTACCGCCCGCCATCTCGCCACCGTGCCCATCGTGAACACGGTGAGGACGAAAAGGACCATCAGCTGGCCGATGAACAGGCCCCAGAAGAGGCCGTAGCCGGAGAGTTGGGTGGGTGGGGTTTCCGGCCAGGCGCCGGTGATGTCGTGCGGTTGGCCGATCAGGTGGCGCATGGCCAGCGGGGTGCGGGCGAAGGTGACGCCCGTGGGCCAGGCGCCCTTGGAGAACAGGGCCGCCAGGCCCGCGGCCGACCACACCAGCAGGGTCATGCCGAGGAGGAACGCGAGCAGGCCGATCAACAGGCCGTCGGGGATGCCTCCTCGGCGCTCCCGTTCGTCGTTCGGTCTCATCTCACCTCTTCGCCTCTCACGCCACCGTGGACTCGGAGGAACCGTCGAGATCGCTCAGGTGCTGTTCCATGAAGGCCGCCGCGCGTTCCTCCGCCTCCAACTCGGCGGCGCGCAGGGCGTCGTCGGTCAGTTCGCGGTCGTGGTCGCGGGAGGACTGGGTCATCGCGCGGTCGGTGAAGACGAGCGGGCGTTCCGTCTCGGTGATCAGGTGTTTGACCACCTGGACGTTGCCGTTGACGTCCCAGACCGCGATGCCGGGGGTGAGGGTCGGGATGATCTCCACCGCCCAGCGGGGCAATCCCAACACCCGCCCGGTTGCCCGGGCTTCGTCCGCCTTCTGGGCGTAGATCGTTCGTGTCGAGGCCATTTTGAGGATCGCCGCCGCTTCCTTTGCGGCAGCCCCGTCAACTACGTCCGACAGGTGGTGGACCACCGCCACGAACGACAGGCCCAGGCGGCGGCCGAACTTCAGCAGGCGCTGGAAGAGTTGGGCCACGAAGGGGCTGTTGATGATGTGCCAGGCCTCCTCGACGAGGAAGATGCGCTTCTTCCGGTCGGGGCGGATCCAGGTGTGTTCCAGCCAGACGCCGACGATGGCCATCAGGATGGGCATGGCGATGGAGTTGCGGTCGATGTGGGACAGATCGAAGACGATGAGCGGGGCGTCCAGGTCGATGCCTACCGTCGTCGGGCCGTCGAACATGCCCCGGAGGTCGCCGTCGACCAGGCGGTCGATGACGAGTGCCACGTCCAGGCCCCATGCCCGTACGTCGTCTATGGCGACGTTCATGGCCTCGGCCGACTCCGGTTCGGGGTGGCGTAGTTGCTCGACGATGTCCATGAGGACCGGCTGGCGTTCGACGATCGTCTCGTTGACGTAGGCGTGCGCCACCTTCAGCGCGAAGCCGGAGCGCTCGTCGAGGCCGTGGCCCATCGCCACCTCGATGATCGTGCGGAGCAGGGCGAGTTGGCCGGTCGTCGTGATCGCCGGGTCCAGGGGGTTGAGGCGGATTCCCATGTCCAGGGCGGCGGTTGGGTCCAGGCGGATGGGGGTTATCCCCAACTCCTCCGCGATGAGGTTCCATTCGCCGACGCCGTCCTCGCCCTGTGCGTCCAGGACGACCACCTGGCGGTCGCGGAAGCGCAGTTGGCGTAGGACGTACGTCTTCTCCAGGGCCGACTTGCCGTTGCCGGACTCGCCGAGCACCAGCCAGTGGGGGGCGGGGAGTTGCTGGCCGTAGAGCTGGAAGGGGTCGTAGATGTAGCCCTTGCCGGAGTAGACCTCGCGGCCGATGATGACGCCCGAGTCGCCCAACCCGGGGGCGGCCGTGGGGAGATAGACCGCCTGGGCCTGGCCCGTCGAGGTGCGGACCGGGAGGCGGGTGGACTCGATCTTGCCGAAGAGGAAGGACGTGAAGGCGTCGGTGAGGACGGACAGCGGATCCCGCATCTGAGTCCCTACCTCCGGATGCCGGTGGCGAACGGCAGTGTGTTCACAAACGCGCGGTGGTGCTCGCGGTCGCACCACTCCAGCTTCAGATACGACTTGCCGGCGGATGCCCTTATCGTGCGCTTGTCGCGCGCGAGGGCCTCGGGGTTGCGGGAGGAGACGGTGATGTAGCCGACGAGGTTCACGCCGGCCGCGCCGCTCGCGAGGTCCTCGCCGCGCTGGTCCATGCGGCCGTGGGCGGCCACGTCACGGGGGTCGACGGTGCGGTTCATCTTGGCGGCGCGGGAGGCGTCGGCCTCGTCGTTGGTCTTCTCGGTCAGCATGCGTTCGATGGCGACCTCGGTGGGTTCGAGGTCCATCGTGACGGCGACCGTGCGGATGACGTCCGGGGTGTGGACGAGGAGGGGCGCCAGGAAGTTGACTCCCACCGGGGTCATCGGCCACTCCTTCACCCAGGCCGTGGCGTGGCACCACGGTTCGCGGGTGGACGACTCGCGGGTCTTCGCCTGGAGGAACGTCGGTTCCATGGCGTCGAGTTCGGCCGGCCAGGCGTTGCGCTTCGTCATCGCCTGGAGGTGGTCGATGGGGTGGTCCGGGTCGTACATGGAGTGGATCAGCGAGGCGAGCCGGCCCTGGCCGAGCGGTTGCCGTACGCGGATGTCCGCCTCCTGCAACCGCGAGCAGATGTCGGTGAGTTCGCGTGCCATGACGACCGCGAGGCCGGCGTCCCGGTCGAGCTTGCGGCCCGCCTGGGGGCGCGAGGCGCGGGCCATCGCGTGGGCCTCGGCGGAGAGTTCGCGGGTGAAGTGCATGCAGGCGACGAGGTAGGCGCGGTGCTGCTCGCTGCTCGTGGACACCATCGACTGCAGTTGGTCGTACGACTGCTGGAGCCAGGTCAGTGCCTTCTCGTCGCCGCGCTGGGCGACGTCCTTGGCGTGGGCGTCCGGGTCGGCGGGGAGGGTGCGGGCGAGCATCTGGAGGCGGGTGACGAAGCCGTCGCCGTTCGCCACGTGCTTGAGGAGCGTGCCGAAGCGGTCGACGAGGGCCTCCTGGTCCTCGCTGTCGCGCAGACCGACGCCCGGGCCCTCGATCTCGATCGCCGCGGTGACCGTACGGCGGTCGGCGTGCAGGAGGACGGCGATCTCGTCCGGGCCGAAGGGGGCGGCCAGCCAGTTGATGCGGCCGATCCCGGGCGGTGGGCCGATCTCGACCTCGCGTCCGTCGAGGTGGACGCCGGCCTCCATGACGGAGGAGCGGTACGTCGTGCCGTTGCGCAGGGTCCGCTTGTAACTGCGGTTGATCTCGAACCACTTGTAGAACGTACGGCGCTTGTACGGCACGTAGACCGCCATCAGCGCCAGCATCGGGAAGCCTGTCAGCAGCACGATGCGCAGGGAGAGGACGGGGACGAGGAGTCCGCTCATCATGCCGAGGAACGCGCCCAGGATGATGAGCGCGATCTCGCCGGTCTCGCGATTCTTGCCGACGATCGCGTTCGGCCGGGCTCGGCCGATGAGATATGTCCGGCGGGGCGTGATCGGATGGGACAGGTGGGACTCTGTCGTCAACGCCCTTCACCTCCCGTGCGGTTGTTGCGGGCGTTGCTGGCGTGCGGGGTGTTCGCCGGGCTCTGGCGGGGCGGGGGCGCGGCGGAGGGGACAGCTCCGCCGCCACCGCTCGACGGGCGGCTGCTGTGGGCCGCGACGCCGCCGGAGACCGGGTTGGAGGGGCGGGCGCCGCCGGAGGACTGTCCGCCGCCCCCGCCGTCGTTCGTGCGGGCGCTGTGGGTCTTGATGCCCTGGGCGACCATGGTCGCCGGGGAGCTGATGACCGCGGCGGCCTTGCCCTCGGCGCCCTGCATGATGCGGTTGTTGCGGCCGTTGGCGATGTCGTCGCCGAAGCCGGGGACGAAGCGGTAGATCATCGCGCTGGCGAAGATGGCGAGCAGGATGATGGCGAGGCCGGAGACGACGGCGGAGAAGGAGTCCGGGCCGTCGGCGGAGGACAGCGCGCCGGCCAGGCCGAGCACGATGACGATGACCGGTTTGACCAGGATCACCGCGATCATGATGCCCGCCCAGCGGCGGACGTGGCCCCACAGGTTCTTGTCGACGAGGCCCGCGTAGACGACGGTGCCGAGGAGGGCGCCTACGTAGAGGAGGGCGGCGCGGATGACGAGTTCCAGCCAGAGGACGCCGGCGGCGAGGATGCTGACCAGGGAGACGACGATCAGCATGATCGGGCCGCCGCCGATGTTGTTTCCCTTGGCCAGGGCGTTGGAGAAGTTGCCGAAGAAGGTGTCCTGGTTGCCTGTCGTCTTCGCGAGGACGTCCGTGATGCCGTCCGTGGCGGAGACGACTGTGTACAGGATCAGGGGTGTGAACGCGGAGGCGATGACCGTGAGCCAGAGGAAGCCGACGGCCTCGGAGATCGCGGTGGTGAGGGGGACGCCCCGTACCGCGCGCTTCGCCACCGCGAGGAGCCACAGGAGGAGCGTGAGGATCGTGGACGCGGCGAAGACGACGGCGTACTGCTGAAGGAACCTGTTGTTCGTGAAGTCGACGCTCGCGGTGTCCTTGACGGCGACGCTGAGCTTGTCGATCGTCCAGGAGGCGGCTTCGGCGCAGCCCTTGGCGAGGGAGGAGAGGGGGTCGAGGGTGTCGGTGGTGCTGGGGGTGGTGGTGGAGCCTGATCCGGCCTTGCCGTTCTCGCAGATGTCCTTGGCGTCGCCGACGAGGAGTTTGCACTGCTGAGCCGCCGACGCCGAGGGTGACGGGGACGGAGAAGGGGCTGCGACGGCGTGGGTGGCCAACAGCACGGCAGCGGTCTGTACGGCGGTGAAGGCGGCTGCGACCTTGAGTGCGCGATGCGAGCTACCGGGCATAGGTGAACCCTCCGTACTCCTGGACGGCCTTGGCCATGGCGTCGGCGGTCGATGCCTTGTTGTCGCCGGGAACGGGGGCTGGGCCGTCCTGCTGGGAGAAGCTGTCGGCTTTCCAGTCGTTGTCGGACCAGCGCAGGTGGAGCGTGAGGGTGAACCAGTCGCTGGTCACCGGGTTGGTCGAGGCCGTGCCCGCTGTGCCGTAGAGCCCGGTGCACCAGACCTCGGCCGTTGCCGTGGTGTCCGAGTAGCCCGTGACCTTGGTGCCGATGGGCACGGTGCGCGAGACGTAGGTGTTGCCCGCGGTCGCGTTGCCGTTCCCGTCCAGGCCGAGCTTGCTCAGGAAGTCCTTGGAGTAGGCCTGGTTGAGGCTGTTCTCCAGCGCGACCTGCTTGTCGGCCACGAAGACCTGCCGCACGATCTCGGTCCGCCTGGTCGGCTTGAGGATGTCCGCCGAGACCAGCACCGTGGCGTAGTTGGTCGCCGCGCTCTCCGCGCCCTGCTGGTCGTGTGCGAACCCGGCCGGAATCCCGCCCGCCTTCGACTCCACCGGCTTCGTCCCGCTCGCTGCCGTGGACGCGGCATCCGGCTTGGAACCGCTCGCCGTACTGCCGTCCGTCGACGTGGAGTTGTCGCCTCCGCGGTTGGCGAAGGCGATCGCGGCGATGAGGAGGACGACGACTCCGACGACCGTCACCAGGCTTTTGGAGGAGGAGCGGCCGGTTCTGCGGGCGCCTCCGTAGATGTCGCCGCCGGTGCCCTGCGGCAGGCGGGTCCGGGTCTGGCCGGTGCCGCCGTAACCGCCGGAGGTCTCGTGCTCGTCTCCGGGACTCATGCCGGGTACGCCCCTTCGCCGTCGTCCAGAAACATCTGGAAGTACGACGGTAGCCGTGCTGGTTCCCGCGTGGGCGCGGTGTGGTGACTCGACATCAGGGAAACGCAACCTCAGCCGGTGGGCACGACGGGCGGGTGGGGTGGGGAGAGGGGGACCTACCGGGCTTGGCTATACGGCCATGCCGTACACGATGGTGAAGAGGGTGCCCAGGGAGCCGATGATGAACACCCCGGTGAGACCGGCGACGATGAGGCCCTTGCCCTGTTCCGCGCTGAAGGTGTCGCGGAGCGCCGTCGCGCCGATGCGCTGTTTGGCCGCACCCCATACGGCGATCCCGAGGCAGAGCAGGATGGCGACCGCCATGACGACCTCGATCATCACCTTCGCCTCGTTGCCCAGGCTGCCGAAGGGGCCCCAGTCCGGAGCGATCCCGCCGATGATGGTGTTGATGTCTCCCTTGCCGGCCGCAGAGAGCATGTAAGTCACCGCCCCTGATGGGTAGTTCCGCATCCCCTGCAGGTGCGCAGAGGTCAGGCATCATTGTCGCCGACAAAGACGCCGTCGGATGTCGACTTGGCGTCATTGGTTGGCGGGTTTCGTACGAATACCCCGTACGGTCACTCTGTGTATCACGGTAGGTAACGCCGGGCAATGAGGCCTGAGCGGAACCTGTGCGTGGTTTGGTCGTTAGCCCCTGATTACTGGATTCGGTTCGCGTTGATGTTCTCATGATGAACGGGCCGCGGCTGGATGCCGCGGCCCGTTCTCCCGTGCCAGGTGTGGCCCCCACGACCCACTCCGGCACGTCGTGTGACTGAGGATCAGTTCAGGGTGGGGGCCAGGTCGTCGTCAGTTGGCGAAGGCCGAGATGCCCTCCGGGGTGCCCCAGCCGGTCGGGCCGTCGTAGCCGGTGGTGGCGGTGCAGAAGTACGACGTGGTGCAGGTGCCGTTGTTGCCGCTCGTCACGTCGTTGAGGGACGAGGTGCCCGCGTAGTCGTAGGGGTACTGCGCCGGGTAGGTGCCGCTGGCCGGGGTGCCGGCGAGGGCGTAGACGCCGGCGATGATCGGGGCGGAGACGCTGGTGCCGCCGAAGGTGTACCAGCCGGCGGTGACGCCGTAGGAGTCGTAGACCGAGACGCCGGTGGCGGGGTCGGCGACGGCGGAGACGTCGGACTCCATGCGCTTGGTGCAGCCGGTGTCGGTCTGCCAGCTGGGCTTGGCGTCGTAGGAGGAGCAGCCGGAGCCGGTGCCCTCGGTGCTGGACGTCTTCCAGACGGTCTCGGTCCAGCCGCGGGTGGTGGAGGAGGTGGAGAGCTTGGTGCCGCCGACCGCGGTGACATACCGGGAGGTCGCCGGGTACTCGGCGCCGTAGGCGCTGTCACCGGAGGAGACGGTGATGGCGACGCCCGCGTGGTTGTAGTACGAGGTGTCGTACGACGTCTGCGAGGAGGACTCGGAGCCGCCGTAGGAGTTGGAGACGAACTTGGCGCCGAGGGTGACGGCCTCGTTCTCGGCGGTGCCGAGGTTGGCGTAGCTGGCGCTGGTGGCCTCGACGAGGGTGATGTTGCACAGCGGGCAGATCGCGCTCGCCATGTCGAGGTCGAGGGAGATCTCCTCGGACCAGCCGGCGTCGGACGAGGGCAGCGAGGTCGTCGAGCCGGTCTGGCTGACCTTCTTGAAGCAGCCGTTGGCCGTCGTGCAGGCCGAAAGGCCGTAGTACGAACGGTAGGTGGCGAGGTCGGCCTCGGCGTTCGGGTCGTTGTACGCGTCGACGATCGCGATCGTCTCACCGGAGCCGTTGGAGGCGGCGGCGGAGGTCAGGCCGTACGCGGACCGGAGGTTGGTGGGGCTGTAGCCGGAGGGGGTCGACGCGTCGGCCGCCTTGGGGGTGATGCCGGTCTTCGCGGCCTGCATCTTCTGGTAGGCGGTGAGGCCGCCGGTGACGCGGTAGGACTTGCAGGTGAGATCGCCGGTGTGCTTGGGGGTCGCACAGGGGGTGGCGGCGTAGGTCACCTTGGTGGAGGTGGTGGCGCTCTGTACGGCGTCGGCCTGTACGGCGGTGCCGAGGCCGGTGAAGACGAGTGCGGCTGTGGCTATCGCGACGGATCCCATGCGGCGCCATCTACCGTGCGTGTGGGGGGAGTTGGGGGTCGTGGTACGCAAGGTGCAGCCTCCTGAGTCGGTGGAACAGGGGCGGTGCGGGTGCGTCTCGCCGGTACGGGTTCCCCGGCCGTGGGGGGCGGCTCGCGATGACCATCTCTTGTTGAGTACGCGACAACAAGAGGCTTCCGGAATCCTGACTTCAGGCTTACCGAACAGGGTCTGGCTCTTTACCAAACTCACAGGTTTTTCATGGGAGTTGGGGCCCCGGACATGGCGAACGGGCCGCGGCTGGTTGCCGCGGCCCGTTGCCACTTGCTCCGCCGAGGGGACCCCACGTCCCCCTCTTGCCGGCGGCTCCCCGTGACCCGACGGGGAGGTACTGCGGGGGGTGTCAGCCGGTGAAGGCGGACACGCCCTCCGGGGTGCCCCAGCCGGTCGGGCCGTCGTAGCCCGACTTGGCGGTGCAGAAGTAACTCGTCGAGCAGGTGCCGTTGTTGCCGCTCGTCACGTCGTTCAGGGCGGAGGTGCCGGCCGAGGCGTAGGGGAAGCTGGCCGGGTAGGAGCTGCTGGACGGGGTGCCGGCGAGGGCGTAGACCGAGGCGATGATCGGGGACGAGGCGCTGGTGCCGCCGTAGGTGCCCCAGCCGACGCCGTCGGAGCCGTAGGTGTCGTAGACGGAGACACCCGTGGCCGGGTCGGCGACCGCGGAGACGTCGGAGATCATGCGCTTGGTGCAGCCCGTGTCGGTCTGCCAGGTGGGCTTCGCGTCGTACGCGGAGCAGCCGGAGCCGGTGCCCTCGGTGCTGCTGGTCTTCCAGACGCTCTCGGTCCAGCCGCGGGAGTTGGAGGACGTGGAGAGCTTGGTGCCGCCGACGGCGGTGACGTAGCGGGAGCCGGCCGGGTACTCGGCGCCGTAGGCCTCGTCGCCCGCGCTCGCGGTGATGGCGACGCCCGCGTGCTTGTAGTACTTGGTGTCGTACGTCGTGTCGGAGGAGGACTCCGAGCCGCCGTAGGAGTTCGAGACGTACTTCGCGCCCAGGGCGACGGCCTCGTTCACCGCGGTGCCCAGGTTGGCGTCGCTCGCCGACTTGGCCTCGACCAGGAGGATGTTGCAGTTCGGGCAGGTCGCGCTGACCATGTCGAGGTCGAGGGACTCCTCACCGGCCCAGCCGCTGTCGGCGGAGGGGAGGGAGGTCGTCGAGCCGGTCTGGCTGACCTTGGTGAAGCAGCCGTTGTCCGTGGTGCAGTCCGAGAGGCCGTAGTACGACCGGTAGGTCGCGAGGTCGGCCTCGGCGTTCGGGTCGTCGTAGGCGTCGACGATGGCGACGGTCTCGCCCGAGCCGTTCGAGGAGGCGGCGGAGGCCAGGCCGTAGGCGGACTGGATGTCCGTGGGGCCGTAGCCGGTGGGGTCGTCGGTGGCGGCCTTCGGGGAGATGGTCTTGGGCGCGACGCCCTTCAGCGCGGCCTGCTTCTCCATGAAGGCGGTGGTGCCGCCGGTGACACGGAGGGCGTTACAGGCGGCGAAGCCCTTCTTCGGGGTGGCGCCGCAGCCGGCCTTCTCGTACCGCACATGGGCCTTGGCGACCTGTGCGGCGATGGCCTTGGCGCTGACCTTCTTGGTGCTCGCGGTGGTGTCCGCGGCGGCGCTCGCGTGGGCCGCGGTGCCGAGTCCGGCGATCAGGAGCGCGGCGGTCGCGGCAGCGGCAGAACCGATTCTGCGCCAGTTGCCGCGTATGTGGGGGGAGTTGGGCGATGACGTACGCAACGTACAGCCTCCAGGGAGAGGTTGGCAGAGGCCTGCGGGTGGGGGCTCCACCGGTGAGGTTCCCGGTGGGGGCGGCGGCCCGCGACGACCATCTCTTGTTGAGTACGTGACAACAAGGAGGATTCCGGAACTCTGACTTCCGCGTTACCCAAGGGGGTTCCGGGATTGCTGATCAATGGCGCCGGGATGGCGTGGGGATGGCCCGGACTTGACTCTCTCCACGGGAACTCCACAGCGTGACGCGCGTTGACAGGCGTCACCGGGCGGGTGACTAGCGGGGCCTGAGGCCGTTCAGCAGGTGGTGTATCAGGTCCGGGGTGCCGTCGACCGCGGCCTCCGGGGTGAGGGTGCCCTGAGCCGCGAAGGAGGCCGTGCCGTGGATGGCGGCGCCGATGACGAGGGCGATGGTCCAGGGGGCGCCGGGGATCATCTCGCCGCGCTCCTGGGCGTCGGAGACGACCCGGACGAAGTGGGCCGTCGTGGCGTCCACGGCCGCCCGCAGCTGCTCGGAGATGTCCGGGTCGTGCTTGCGGGAGTACATGACCTCGAGCAGCTCGGCGTTCGAGACCGCGAAGTGCACGTAGGTCCTGGCCAGTTCGGTGAGGCGGGCTTCGAGCGGCAGCTCGGGGCTGTCCGCGGCGTTCAGCCACTCGGCCATGCGCTCGAAGCCGGCCAGCGCCAGGGCGTCGAGCAGGGCCTGCTTGTCCTTGAAGTGGCGGCCCGGGGCCGCGTGGCTCACCCCGATGTCCCGGGCGAGTTCGCGCAGGGACAGGGCGGCCACCCCCTTCTCCAGCAGGGTGCGCTCCGCGCTCGCGAGCAGGGCGGAGCGCAGGTCTCCGTGGTGATAGGGGCGTACGGGCATGCGGACCATCGTATCCCGATGTTGGCGGCGCCAGCATTGTTGCCGCCGACATCATTGTTGTCATTGACAGCATTGTTGACGTTGCCTACATTGGGAGGCATGGACAAGACGGGCAGGACCAACAGCGGCAGCGGCAAGTGGGACGCGAGCCGGATCCCCGACCTCTCCGGCCGTACGGCGGTCGTCACGGGCGCCAACAGCGGTATCGGCCTGGCGGCAGCCGCCGAGCTGGCCCGTGCGGGCGCGCATGTCGTGTTCGCCGTACGGGACCCGGAGCGGGGGCGGGCCGCGGCGGCGAAGGTGAGCGGCAGTACCGAAGTGCGGCGGCTGGACCTCGCCGACCTCGCGTCCGTGCGGGAGTTCGCCGAAGGGTGGGAGGGGCCGCTGGACCTGCTGGTCAACAACGCGGGCGTGATGATGCTCCCCGAGCGGCGGACACGCGACGGCTTCGAGACGCAGTTCGGCACCAACCACCTGGGCCACTTCGCCCTCACGAACCTGCTGCTGCCGCACATCACCGACCGGGTGGTGACGGTCTCCTCCGGCGCGCACCGGATGGGCGACCGCGTCATCCACTTCGAGAACCTGAACCTGGACGGCGTCTACAGCCCGCAGCGCGCGTACTGCCAGTCCAAGCTGGCCAACCTGCTCTTCACGCTCGAACTGCAGCGCAGGCTCACGGAGACGGGCTCGCGCGTCCGCTCCCTCGCGGCGCACCCGGGCTGGGCGGCGACCAACCTCCAGAGCCACACGGGCAACCCCGTCGCCCACGCGCTGATGGCCGTCGGCAACAAGGTCGTGGCGCAGGACGACAAGGGGGGCGCCCTGCCGACACTGTTCGCCGCGACCCAGGATCTGCCGGGCGCGAGTTACGTCGGGCCGAGCGGGCCGATGGAGATGCGGGGCGCGCCGACGCTGGTGGGGCGGAGCGCGGCGGCGAGCGACGTGGCGGCGGCGAAGCGGTTGTGGACGGCGTCCGAGGAGCTCACCGGGGTGCGGTTCCCGGTGGGGGCGGCGGCGTAGGGGGGCCCGGCGTGAGACGAGGTTCTGAGCGGTGCTGTTGTGAGATGCGTCCCACCTGGCGGTCTGCTACGGCCTCGGGGAGCCGGCGGTCCTGATCCCCCTGCTGCTCCTCACGGTCACGTCCTGGGCACGGCGGCCCCGCTCCAGGTGCGTGCCCCGGCGCTGAAGACTGCCGGGTCGCTGTGGACCGGCAGGACGCAGAGCAGGTGGCCGCCGGGGGCGCGCAGCACTCGGCACTCCAGCCAGCGGGCGATCTGGGTCGCGCCCAGGGCGAGCAGGCGGGCGGTCTCCGCCTCCACGTCGTCCGTTTCGATGTCGAGGTGGAAGCGGGGGTTGGGGTCGTCGATGGACTGAACCGCCGTGACCAGACCGGGGATTGCCTCGTGGAGGGAGGTGAACTGCTCCTCCGCGGGGACGGGTTCCGCGGGGGCGCCGAGTGCCGCGGACCAGAAGGCCGCCGCGGCGGCGGCCTCCGGGCCGGGGGTGTCGATCAGGAGGGCGTAGACGCGGCTTCTATGCATGTGGCGTGTTTTCCGGGGCTGTCGGGTCCGCCGGATTCTCCCCGTCCGCTCCCTCCCCGTCCTTCACTCCCGCTACGTCCTCCACTCCCTCCACGAAGTGGTCGAACTCGCCCGCCTGTACGCCGAGCACGAAGGCGTCCCACTTGCGGCGGTTGGTGGTGACGACGTTCTCCGGGTCGCTGGTCTCGCGGATGTAGACCGGGGCCTCGCCGTCGTCCCCGGCACCGAAGGCGATCTCGATCCAGGGGCCAGGGCCCGTCGCGTCCGGTGGGGCCGCTCGTTCCCAGATGAGGTCGGGGGGGATGTCAGACACGGGGGTTTCCTTCGTCGAGTGCGGGAATGGGTTTGAGTATCGCGCAGGAGAGGCGGGAGGGACGGGGGACCAGTACGGTGGACTGACCGCCGAACGAAGCGCCGATTTGCGATGACCCGTGCCATCAAACGAGCTCTTCACAGCCAAATCTCAGCAAACGTCGACGTCCTTTCTCACCTTCGTGGGACAAAGTGGGGGCCGATGAAGCGCAGCTCAGGCATCTCCCGTTCCGCTCGCCTCGCGGGCAACCGTAGGTACGCGCTGTTCGTCACCGTGGTGACGCTGGCCCTGACCTCGGCTTCCGTGGCGACCGCCGACGACGGTCCGGGTCCCTTCGGGGTGACCACGGTGACCGAGGCGACCAAGGAGGGCGCACGGGTGGGGGCCCTGTTCGGCGCGGCCCATGTCACCAGCCTGGCCGGCGGGCACCACTGCACCGCGTCCGTGGTGCACAGCGCGGGACGGAACCTCATCGTCAGCGCGGCCCACTGCCTGGACGGGGACCCCGGTGACGTGTTCGTGCCGGGCTACCGGGACGGCATGGCTCCGTACGGGGTGTGGAAGATCGAGAAGCGGTTCATGCCCGACGGGTGGTCCAAGGGGCAGGCGGAGGACAGCGACATCGGCTTCGCCACCCTCGTCGAGGTGAGCGGCAAGGAGATCGAGGACGTCGTCGGGGCGAACGGGTTCGCCACCGGCATGGCGACCGGGGCCACCGCCGTGACCGTCACCGGGTACCCCTCCGCCACCGACCAGCCCATCAGCTGCACCAACAAACCCACCCAGCACAGCGGCACCCAGCAGCGCATCGACTGCCCGGGGTTCACCGGAGGCACCAGCGGCAGCCCCTGGGTGAACGGGGACCAGCAGGTCGTGGGCGTCATCGGCGGACACGAACAGGGCGGACTGACACCCGACATTTCCTACAGTGTCGTGTTCGGCAAAGAGGCGTCCGAGTTGTACAAGGACGCCACGGCTGACCCGTAACAAGGCACACCGCGAGGCTCCGCCGACTCGCTGAATACGCGTCAGATGTGGCGGAAGCACGGCGAAATGCCGCCACCCTGCCCCGAAATGGCCTTGAACAGGGCTGACATGGGGGAGGGTTGAGCCGTGCGAAAAGTATGGGTGGCCGGTGGGGTCGCGGCTGGGCTCGGGCTCAGCTTTGTGATGCTGCTCGTCGTCGGGGTGTACCTCGTCGCCGGGAACCTCGTCAGCGGGGCCGGCGGGGGGAACGTCGCGCTCGCCAAGGGCGCGGTGCCGACGGCGTATTCGGCGCTCGTGCAGAAGTGGGGCAACCTCTGCTCCGCCCTCAACCCCGCGCTGCTCGCCGCCCAGCTCTACCAGGAGAGCGGGTTCAACCCGAACGCGAAGAGCCCGGCGAAGGCCGAGGGGATAGCGCAGTTCATCCCCGGGACCTGGGCCACGCACGGCATCGACGGCAACGGCGACGGCGTACGCAACGTATGGGACCCGAACGACGCGATCCCGTCGGCCGCTACCTACGACTGCGAACTCGCCTCGTATGTGAAGGACGTGCCGGGGAACCAGACCGAGAACATGCTCGCCTCGTACAACGCGGGGGCGTACGCGGTCATCAAGTACGGGGGCGTGCCGCCGTACTCGGAGACCAGGAACTACGTGAAGACGATCACGTCGCTGGAGCAGAGCTTCGCCGCTCCCGTCAGCCGGGTCGATCCCTCCCAGCAGGCCGCCACCGCCATCAACTACGCCCAGAAGAAGCTCGGCACCCCCTACCTGTGGGGCGGGAACGGTACCGCCGACCAGAATGGGCGCTTCGACTGCTCGGGGCTGACCAAGGCCGCGTTCGAGAGCGCGGGGATCACGCTGCCGCGTGTCGCGAACGACCAGTACAACGCGGGACCGCACCCGCAGCGGTCCGAATTGCTGCCGGGAGATCTGGTGTTCTTCTCGGACGACCTCACCAATTCCCGTGCGATCCGGCATGTGGGGATTTATGTCGGCGGCGGGTACATGATCGACGCTCCCCGCACGGGCGCTGTGATCCGGTTCGACCCCATTGACACCCCCGATTACTTCGGTGCCACCCGCGTCACCGAAGATGGCGCGAAAGCACTCCCCACGACGGTGTGAACCGAGCGTGAACCCACCCCCTGAGCTGCGGCGATGTATCTCTCTTCGATAACGTCTGAGTGATCATTCGGTGGAGTGTGGAACGTATCAAGTGGGACCGTGCGTTCCTGTTTCAGTAATGCGTGCGACGAGGTGCGCCCGGAACGACGACGAAGGAGCCGCAGCACCATGGCTGTACTCGCCGAATCCGGGTCGAACCCCGACGTGGATCTGCTCTACGACATCAATGGACTCGCCAAGGACGCACCGCACTGGTTCGACCGGATCGTGGAGTTCGTCGGTGAGTACGGGCTGCTGATCGCGATGGTGCTGCTCGTGGTGTGGTGCTGGTGGTCGGTGCGGCGGCGGGGGGACGAGGATTCCGCGGCGTCCGTCGCGGGGCTGGTCTGGGCGCCGCTCGCCGCGTCACTCGCCGTCCTCGTGAACGTACCCATACGCGGGTTCGTGGAGCGGCCCCGGCCCTTCCTCGACCACACCGGGCTCGATGTCCTCATCTCCGGGAAGACCGACTACTCGTTCGTGAGCGATCACGCCACGATCACCATGGCGATGGGGGTCGCGCTGTTCGTCGCGGACCGGCGGTTCGGGCTGGTCGGGATCGGGCTCGCGCTGGTGGAGGGGTTCTGCCGGGTGTACATGGGCGTGCACTATCCGACCGACGTGATCGGCGGGTTCGCGCTGGGTACCGCCGTCGCCCTTCTTCTCTCGCCGCCGGCCATGGCCTTGCTCACGCCGGTGCTGCGGGCTGTCGAGACGTCGTCGTGGGGCGGGTGGCTGGTTCGGTCTGCCGGCGCGCGCGGGGCGGGGCGGGACGCCTTGATTCCGGGGGCGCGTACGGAGACGTCGGGCACGGAGGAACGGGACCTCGCGGCGTAAGGCTCCGCCGGGAGACCGTGTGTCGTCTGCGGGTCCGTTGTGGCTGGGCGCGCAGTTCCCCGCGCCCCTTAAGGGGCGCGTTGCTGAACCGTGGGCCTTATAGCCCCTGCGGATACGTGAAGAAGCGATTCGGGTCGTACTGCTTCTTCAAAGTTGTCAGGCGGGTCGCCGCGTCGCCGTAGTACGCCTTGCGCCAGTTGGTGAGGGTGGGGTCGGTGTAGTTCTGGTAGGCCGCGCCGGAGGCGTACGGCTTCATCGCGGTGTGGAACGACGTCAGCCAGGACTGGGCCGAGGTGCCGGCCGTGCCGGACGGCCAGGACACTATGTACTGGGCCAGCATGCGGGAGCGGCGGTGGACGAAGGCCGTCGCCGTGGGGGAGACGCGGTTGACCGCGCCGCCGAGGGCCGTCAGGGCGATGTCGCCCGAGTTGCCGCGGACCGACTTCATCTGGTTGAGCATCGTCTGGATGCCGGTGGCCGAGATCGAGCGGTCGAAGAAATCGGAGCGGGCCGTGTAGGTCTCGCGGCCGAGCGCGCCCTGCGGGGAGCGGCCCGGGGTCGAGCCCGGGAGGTGGCACTGGG
Source organism: Streptomyces sp. NPDC088350 (assembly GCF_044753545.1). NCBI lineage: Bacteria > Bacillati > Actinomycetota > Actinomycetes > Kitasatosporales > Streptomycetaceae > Streptomyces > Streptomyces sp. NPDC088350. The sequence continues at coordinate 17,467 of NZ_JBIVNL010000013.1, forward strand.
CGTTGGTGGAGAAGGACGAGCAGCCCGCGTAGGCCTCCATCGACTCCTCGTACGTGTGCCGCTTGAGCGAGACGCTCGACGCGTTGCCGCCGACCAGGTGGGCCAGCTTGTCGACCGCGTTCTGGAGTTCGTTGTAGGTGCCCAGGGAGAAGGCGGCGACGGAGACCTTGGGGGTGCCGCCGGGGGTGTTCGTCAGGTGGCAGGACGACCAGATCTCGTCGGGCTGGTCAGGGCCCCACTCCTGCCAGGCCTTCACCACGGCCGCCGCCATCGACGACGGCCAGGTCAGATAGCCCGATACGGCCTGGGGGGCGGGGTGGGTCCTGAACTGGAGCTCCGTCACGACGCCGAAGTTGCCGTTGCCCGCGCCGCGCAGCGCCCAGAACAGGTCCTTGTTCTCGCTCGCGTTGGCGACCAGCTGCTTGCCGTCGGCGGTGATCAGCGTGGCCTGGGTGAGGCTGTCGCAGGTCAGGCCGTACGCCCGGGAGACCACGCCGTGGCCGCCGCCCAGGGTGAGGCCGGAGACGCCGACGGTCGGGCAGGAGCCGGCGGGTATCGTCACGCCCTTCGCGGCGAGACCCCGGTACACGTCGATCAGCTTCGAGCCGGCGCCGACGACCGCGGTGGAACCGCTCGCCCGGATCTTGTTCAGCTTCGACACGTCGAGGATGAGCCGGCCGTCGCCGGAGGACCAACCGGCGTAGGAGTGGCCGCCGTTGCGGATCGCGACGCGGATGCTGTGGGCGCGGGCGTAGGAGAGGACCGAGCGGATGTCGTCGGGGTTGGCGACGTACGCCACCGCGGCCGGCTTCAGGTTGTCGAAGCGGGTGTTGTAGAGCTGGTGGGCCGTCTTCCAGGAGGCGTCGCCGGGGCGGACCAGGGTGCCGTCCAGCTCGCGGGCGAGGGCGGCCCAGTTGGCGGCGGCGGTGGCGCTGGTGGTGCGCAGTCCCGTCGTACTCGTCGAGGTGGAGGCGTTGGCCGCCGTGGCGGACGTGTCACCGCCGCCGAGGTTCCTGCCGTTGCACGCGGTCGTCGCGACCGCCGCTATCGCGGCCATGCCGCCACCTATGAACGAACGCCGTTCCATGTCGCCTCCTGTGGGGATACGTGGAATGAGATGCGCGCTCGGCTTCATAAGTTCTCCGTGCGCATGTCACGGATTTGGTACAGGCGGATGCCCCGCCGCGTCCGTCCTGGCCTGGCTTCTCGCCCGTCTTGCCGGACCCCGCCAGCCGCAGACACAGCGGGCCACACAGAACGGTCCCTGTTCGACGGTCGTCGTGCGGTGTTCCGGGTATTCGGGGGGAGCCTCTCGGCTGTCCGGCTGAGCCACTCCGACAACGTTACCGACGTCCAGTAAAGGGTTCGTATGGCGGTCGCACGTCCTTGCGCGTGCCCCGGACCCGCGTGACGGGGCCACCTACCCGTCGTTAAGTGGAACGACAGGGGGCCCGTGACGACGTACCGGGGGTACGGCAGCTATGGAGCGGCAGCACAGGCGGACCGGTGGGGCGGTCGTCGCGGCGGGACTCGTGGTCGGGGTCTGTGTCGGAACCGGTGGATGCGGCGGTGGTGACGGGGCGGCCATGGCGGACGCGCGGGGTGCCGGGGACGCGGTCGCGGTGGTGCGGCGCGCGGCCGACACCCTTGTGGCGGCGGGGAGTTCACAGGCCCGTACGTCCATGGAGATGGCGACCGGCGGCACCCGCGTGACCATCCGCGGCGAGGGCGTCTACGACTTCCGCCGCCGACTCGGCCAACTGAAGGTGCAGTTGCCGCAGGACCCCGCCGGCGCCAGCGAGCACCGGCCGATCACCGAACTCCTCGCGCCCGGCGCCCTGTTCATGAAGAACCGGGGCGCCGGAGTGCCCGCCGACAAATGGGTACGGGTCGACACCGGGACGCTGTCCGACGGGAACCTCGTGACCGGCGGGGCCACCGACCCCTACGCCGCCGCCGAGTTGCTGCGCGGGACGACCACGGCGACGTATCTGGGAAAGACGGAGGTGGCCGGGGCCTTTGTGCGTCACTATCGGGGGGTCGCCGATCTCTCCGTCGCCGCGAGGAGCGCGTCGGCGGGGAACGAGGCGGCCCTGAGGTCGGCGGCGAAAGGGTTCGCCACCGCCCGGGTACCCTTCGACGTCTACCTCGACGACCAGGGGCGCGTCCGCAAGGTCCAGCAGCGGTTCAGCTTCGTCAACGGGCAGCGCCGCGGCACCGTGGCGGTCACCTCGACGACCTTGCTGTACGACTTCGGGGCCGCCGTGGACGTACGGCTTCCGGCGTCGAAGGACATCTACGCCGGGCAGATCGCCGAGAAGTGACCTGAACCGATCGGTGTGGGTCGGGCTGAGAACTAGCCCGTCCGTGCCATGCGCGTTGTGTAGACCGCTCCCTACTCTAGGAAGTCGGTGACGGCAGAGAAGAGGTGATGCACGTGGCTCCGGTCGGCGGTACGGCAGTTCAGGACCACGTGGCCCTCGCCGAGATCGAGCTGTGCGGAGACCTGATCATCGCGGCCTCGGCCGCCGAGGACCGGCTCAGTCTTGAGAGCATCGACGAGGTGCTGAAAGTGGCCGAGGAACGGGACGCCTCGAACAGATCCCAGGGCAGGGCCCAGGGCAGGCATGAGGGCAGGTCCTAGGTGCGGAGCATGCGGGCGATCGCCTTTGTCGCCTCGTCGACCTTGGCGTCGATCTCCGCGCCGCCCTTGACGGCCGCGTCGGCGACGCAGTGCCTCAGGTGCTCCTCCAGGAGCTGCAGCGCGAACGACTGCAGGGCCTTCGTGGAGGCGGACACCTGGGTGAGTATGTCGATGCAGTAGACGTCCTCGTCGACCATGCGCTGGAGGCCGCGGATCTGGCCCTCGATCCGGCGCAGGCGCTTGAGGTGCTCGTCCTTCTGGTGGTGGTAACCGTGCGTCACCGGTTCCTGAGCCGGTTCCTGAGCCGGTTCGGAGGGCGCTGCCGCCGCGCCGGCCTCGGTGGTCGTCATCGCGTCCATCGCGTCCTCCAGACATATACCCCTAGTGGGTATATCGTAACGAACTTTGCTGGGTATAGGGCCCTTGGTACGCCCCCGTGCGGATCACTGTGCCTGATGGGCGACACTGGGGGACGGCCCATTAGCCGTGGCCGGATGATGCACTTAGCATCAGCCTGACCGAAACCGATGCATCCCGAGGACCCCTTGTGCGCTTTCGTCTGACCCCCAGGGAGACGAGCTTCTACGACATGTTCGCCGCGTCCGCGGACAACATCGTCACGGGCTCGAAACTCCTCATGGAACTGCTCGGGGCGGACACCGCCGGCCGGGCCGAGATCGCAGAGCGTATGCGGGCCGCTGAACACGCCGGTGACGATGCCACGCACGCGATCTTCCATCAGCTGAACTCCTCGTTCATCACGCCCTTCGACCGCGAGGACATCTACAAGCTCGCTTCCTGCCTCGACGACATCATGGACTTCATGGAGGAGGCCGTCGACCTGGTCGTCCTCTACAACGTGGAGGACCTGCCCAAGGGCGTCGAGCAGCAGATCGAGGTGCTGGCGCGGGCTGCGGAGCTGACCGCGGAGGCCATGCCGAATCTGCGCACCATGGACAACCTCACCGAGTACTGGATCGAGGTCAACCGCCTGGAGAACCAGGCCGACCAGATCCACCGCAAGCTGCTCGCCATGCTCTTCAACGGCAAGTACGAGGCCATCGAGGTGCTGAAGCTCAAGCAGATCGTGGATGTGCTGGAGGAGGCGGCGGACGCGTTCGAGCACGTGGCGAACACGGTGGAGACCATCGCCGTCAAGGAGTCCTGACCTCTCCATGGACACCTTCGCTCTGGTCGTGACCATTCTGGTCGCGCTCTTTTTCACGTACACGAACGGTTTTCACGACTCCGCGAACGCCATCGCCACGTCGGTCTCGACGCGGGCGCTGACTCCGCGCGCGGCGCTGGCGATGGCCGCCGTCATGAATCTCGCCGGTGCGTTTCTCGGTTCCGGGGTCGCCAAGACGGTGAGTGAGGGGCTGATCGAGACGCCCGAGGGGTCGAAGGGGATGGGGATCCTCTTCGCCGCGCTGATCGGTGCGATCACCTGGAACCTGGTCACCTGGTACTTCGGCCTGCCGTCGTCCTCGTCGCACGCGCTGTTCGGCGGGATGGTGGGGGCCGCGCTGGCGGGCGGTACCGATGTCATCTGGCACGGGGTCGTCGACAAGATCATCGTGCCGATGTTCGTGTCACCGGTCGTCGGTCTCGTCGGCGGTTACCTGGTGATGACGGCGATCATGTGGATCTTCCGGCGGGCCAACCCGCACAAGGCGAAGCGGGGGTTCCGGATCGCTCAGACCGTCTCCGCCGCGGGGATGGCCCTCGGCCACGGTCTCCAGGACGCGCAGAAGACCATGGGCATCGTGGTGATGGCCCTGGTGATTTCCGGGCATTCGACCTACGGTGACCCGATCCCGGTCTGGGTGAAGATCGTCTGCGCGCTGATGCTGTCGCTGGGGACGTACGCGGGGGGCTGGCGGATCATGCGGACGCTGGGGCGGAAGATCATCGAGCTGGATCCTCCGCAGGGGTTCGCGGCGGAGACGACGGGCGCGGCGATCATGTTCACCACGGCGTATCTCTTCAAGGCGCCGGTGTCGACGACGCATGTCATCACCTCGGCGATCATGGGGGTGGGGGCGACGAAGCGGGTGAATGCCGTGCGGTGGGGGGTCGCCAAGAACATCGTGCTGGGCTGGTTCATCACGATGCCGGCGGCTGCGGTGGTCGCTGCCGCGAGCTTCTGGGTCGTGAACCTCGCGTTCCTCTAGGCCGCCGTACCAGGGGGCTCCGCCCCCTGGGCCCCCGGGACCTGTACCCACCAAACGAACGGGCCCGCCCCCGGGAGCCAGGGGCGGGCCCTTTTCGTCCTCGCGGTGGCACCGCCATGCAGCACCGCGAGGGGTTCGAGAAGAGGAGCTCTCGGTCAGCCGAAGCGGCCCGAGATGTAGTCCTCCGTGGCCTGGACCGACGGGTTGGAGAAGATGCGCTCCGTGTCGTCGATCTCGATCAGGCGGCCGGGCTGGCCGACCGCCGCGAGGTTGAAGAAGGCCGTACGGTCCGAGACGCGCGCCGCCTGCTGCATGTTGTGCGTCACGATGACGATCGTGAAGCGTTCCTTCAGCTCGCCGATCAGGTCCTCGATCGCGAGGGTGGAGATGGGGTCCAGGGCCGAGCAGGGCTCGTCCATGAGCAGGACCTTCGGCTCCACCGCGATCGCCCTCGCGATGCACAGGCGCTGCTGCTGACCACCCGACAGGCCCGAACCGGGCTTGTTCAGGCGGTCCTTGACCTCGTTCCAGAGGTTCGCGCCCTTCAGGGACTTCTCCACGACGTCCGACAGCTCGCTCTTCTTGTACGAGCCGTTCAGGCGCAGGCCCGCCGCCACGTTGTCGAAGATGGACATCGTGGGGAACGGGTTCGGGCGCTGGAAGACCATGCCGATCTCGCGGCGCACCGACACCGGGTCGATCCCGTGGCCGTAGAGGTCCTCGTCGTCCAGGAGCACCTTGCCCTCGACCCGGCCGCCGGTCGTCACCTCGTGCATACGGTTGAGCGTGCGCAGGAACGTCGACTTGCCGCAGCCGGAGGGGCCGATGAAGGCCGTCACCGAGCGGGGCTCGACCGTCATCGAGATGTCTTCGATTGCCTTGTGGGAGCCGTAGTAGGCGGTCAGCCCACTTACGTCGATTCGCTTGGACATGATTGCTTCACTTCCAGACTTCAGAACGGTCGCTGAGGAGGTCGCGGTCAGCGACCGGTCTTGGGGGCCTTCCAGCGGGCGATGCCGCGGGCCACCAGGTTGAGGATCATCACGAAGGCGATCAGCGTGAGGGACGCGGCCCAGGCACGGTCGTAGGCCGCACCGGAACCCGCGCTCTGCGCGAACTGCTGATAGATGTACAGCGGAAGCGACGCCTGCGCACCCTCGAACGGGTTGTTGTTGATGAACGGGTTGCCGAACACCAGCAGCAGTACGGGCGCGGTCTCACCGGCGATACGCGCCACCGACAGCATGATGCCGGTGGTGATGCCGCCGATCGCGGTCGGGAGGACCACCTTCAGGATCGTGCGCCACTTCGGGATGCCGAGCGCGAGGGACGCTTCGCGCAGCTCGTTCGGGACGAGCTTCAGCATCTCCTCGGTGGAGCGGACCACGACCGGCATCATGAGGATGGCCAGGGCCATCGAACCGGCGAAGCCGAAGGGCTGCATGTCCCACATGAGCATCAGGGACAGGATGAACAGACCCGCGACGATCGACGGGATACCGGTCATGACGTCGACGAAGAACGTGACCGCCTTGGAGAGGGCGCCCGATCCGTACTCGACGAGGTAGATCGCGGTGAGCACACCGATCGGGGCGCCGATCACGGTGGCGAGGCCGACCTGCTCCAGGCTGCCGATGATCGCGTGGTAGATACCGCCGCCGGGCTCGGTGTCGGCGACCACGCCCATCGAGTGGGTCAGGAAGAAGATGTCGAGGACCTTCACACCGCGCGCGATCGTCGTCCAGAGGAGCGAGACGAGCGGGACGACGGCGAGGAGGAAGGCGACCCAGACGAGGCTGGTCGCGATGCGGTCCTTGGCCTGGCGGGTGCCCTCGACGCGCGCGGCGATGACGTACGTACCGATGACGAAGAGGATCGCCGCGATCAGGCCCCACTGGATCTTGCTGTCGAGGCTGCCGACCAGGCCGATGAGGACGGCCAGGACGACGGAGCCGCCGGCGATAGCGTACGGCGACCAGGTGGGGAGTGTCGCACCCTGGAGGGTGCTCGCGGGCTTCTCGGCTGCGACTGCGTGGCTCATGCGTTGGCCCCCGAGTACTCCGCGCGGCGGGCGATGATGAGCCGGGCCGCGCCGTTGACCAGCAAGGTGATGACGAACAGGACCAGACCGGAGGCGATGAGCGCGTCACGGCCGTCCGGTGTCGCCTCGCTGAACTTGCTGGCGATGTTCTGGGCGAAGGTGCCGCCGCCCGGGTTGAGCAGGCTGCCGTGGATGAGGAAGTCCGGGGAGAGCACGGTGGCGACGGCCATCGTCTCGCCGAGCGCGCGGCCGAGGCCGAGCATCGAGGCGGAGATCACGCCGGAGCGGCCGAAGGGGATCACCGCCATGCGGATGACCTCCCAGCGGGTGGCGCCGAGGGCGAGGGCCGCCTCTTCGATCATCTGCGGGGCCTGGCGGAAGACCTCGCGGCTCACGTTGGTGATGATCGGCAGGATCATGATCGCGAGCAGGATGCCGACGGTGAGCATCGAGCGGGGCGCTCCGCCGTCCCAGGAGAAGATCCCGGTCCAGCCGAAGTAGTCGTTCAGCCAGCCGAAGAGGCCGACCATGTGCGGCACCAGGATGAGGGCGCCCCACAGGCCGTACACGATGGACGGTACGGCGGCCAGCAGGTCGATGACGTACGAGACCGGGCCGCGGAGCCTGCGCGGGGCGTAGTGCGTGGTGAACAGGGCGATGGCGACCGCGATCGGGACCGCGATGACCATGGCGATGACCGAGGACACCACCGTGCCGAACGCCAGGACGGCGATGCCGAACTTCGGCGGGAGCAGGCTGGTGTTCCACTCGAAGGTGGTGAGGAAGTTCGCGTGGTCCTTGCTGATCGCGAGCGAGGCGCGATAGGTGAGGAAGACCGCGATCGCGGCCATGATCACCAACAGCAGGATGCCCGACCCGCGGGAGAGACCGAGGAAGATCCGGTCACCGGGTCGGGTGGCGCCGCGGGCGGCGCTCTTCTGCACGCCCGCGGAAGGCTGTGGGGTGGGGGGCGGTGCTTCTTCGGGGTTCTTTGTCGATATATCCATCGGGTTTCTCCGGTCTGCGGGTCCGCACGTGCTGTGCGGGGTCCGTGGCGGCGGTGCACCGGACGGTGCGGCCGGGCCCCTGGATCGGGGCCCGGCCGCACACTCGGACTAGCTCAGGCCGGCGATGGTGCTGCGGACCTTGGTGATGATCGCGTCGGGGATCGGCGCGTAGGAGATGGTCGGGAGGACCTTCTGGCCCTCCTCGCTGGCGATGTAGGTCAGGAACGCCTTGGTGGCCGGCAGCGTGGCGGCCTTGTTGCCCTTGTCGCAGATGATCTCGTACGTGACCAGGGTGATCGGGTAGGCGCCGTCGGCCTTGGTGGTGTAGTTCAGCTTCAGCGCGAGGTCCGAGCCGGTGCCGACGACCTGGGCGTCGGCGATGGCCTTGGTGGCGCTGTCGGAGCTGGGCGCGACCGGGGCGGAGGCGCCGGTGTCGATGCTGACGGCCTTCAGGCCGTCGGCGACGTAGGACAGCTCGAAGTAGCCGATGGCGCCGGCGGTCTGCTTGACCCCGGCGGCCACGCCGGCGGAACCGGCCGCGGACTGGCCGCCCTTGGCCTGCCAGGCCTTGCCGCCCGAGTACTTCCAGTCGGCGGGGGCGGCGGCGATCAGGTACTTGGTGAAGTTGTCCGTGGAGCCGGACTCGTCCGAGCGGTGGAACGCCTGGATCTTGAGGTCGGGCAGCGTCGCGGACTTGTTCAGCGCCTTGATGGCCGGGTCGTTCCACTTGGTGATCTGGCCGTTGAAGATCTTGGCGATCGTCGAGGCGTTCAGGACCAGGTTGTCGGCACCCGGGACGTTGTAGCCGAGGGCGAGCGGGCCGCCGACCATCGGGAGGTCGATGCCCTGGCCGCCGGAGCAGACCTGCTTCGAGGCGGTGACCTCTTCGGGCTTCAGCGCGGAGTCGGAACCGGCGAAGGCCAGCTGACCCTGGTTGAAGGAGGTGACACCGGCGCCGGAGCCGCCGCCCTTGTAGTTGATCTGGACGCCACAGGCCTGGCTGAACGCCTTGACCCATGCGTCGATCGCGTTCTTCTGCGCGGAAGAGCCGTCGGCGAGCAGCTGACCCTTGGCGTTGTCGCACTTGATCGAGCTGGCGTTGGTCGACGAGGAGCTGCTGCTCTTGGCCGAACTGCCGTTGTCGTCCGAGCCGCACGCCGTGAGGGCCAGGGCGCCGGAGACGGCGAGAGCACCGAGGGTGAGGGCCCGCCGGTTCATGCGCTGAAGCTTCACTTGAAAGAGTTCCTTCCGAGAGCCGCCGTCCTGAATTACGGCGGCGTGCGAAGACGGGGTGACGCGGGTGGCGACCCCCAGGTCGCGGCTCGCATCGCGTAAGGCCGAAATTAGGCAGAACAGGTGAAGGCGCCTATGGGCGCAGGTGAACGGAGGGTGAACCCCTGTGGGCGGTGTGGTTAGGTCACGGAACGCTCACGTCGAGGACACGACCTGATTCCGGACTATGCCAGGCGCAGAGCGGTCAGAAGGGCGTCCACGAGCGTGCGGTCCCTCGGCTGGGTGAGGCGGTCGCGGGCGGCCGTCGGAGAGAGCCACAGGATGCGGTCCACCTCGGTGTTCGGGGTGAAACCGCCCGTGCCGGCCTCGGCCGCCCAGTACCGGACCTGCTTCGGCCGCCCGTTCGCAAGGTAACGCACGGTGGGCAGCACGGCACCGGCGGTAGCCGCGTACCCGGTCTCCTCCAGCACCTCGCGATGGGCACCGCTGAGGGGGTCCTCGCCGCGCTTCAGCTTGCCCTTGGGATGGGACCAGTCGTCGTACTTCGGACGGTGGACGAGACAGATCTCCAGCTCCCCGTCCATCGGGGAGCGGCGCCACAGGACGCAGCCGGCTGCCTGGAGGGTGGTGTCGTTCGTGGAAGTCACTGGTCGTTCACCGTCTCCTCTGCGCGGGTTGGTGCGGGGCGTCAGAGCGTGCCCACCGCCTGTTTCTGCCAGGACTGCTGGAAGGCGAAGCGGGCCGCCTCCACCTCGTGGCGCTGGTCGGCGTGCAGGACCCCGAGCGCGTACGCGGTCGCCGGGGCGATGCGCGGGGTGCGGGCCGCGGACGCCGCCGCCGCGGCGGCCTCCGAGGCGTCCCGGTGGAGGTTGAGGGCCTGGCCGGCGGCGAGGAGGCGTACGTCCGCCGGGGTGCCGGCCGGGTGGAGGACCTCGCCGGCGTAGCGGTGCAGGCGCAGCAGGAGGCGGACCTGGTGCCAGGGGCCGTCCTGGGGGTGCGGGGCCGGGTCGGGGGAGAGGCCGTGGATCAGGGCCTCCGCGTTGTACGGGTGCCCGGCGGTGACCAGGGGCAGTGCGGTGACCGCGTCGCCCAGGCGCTCCGAGGCGGCGGCGGCCAGCGGGCGCAGGTCGGTGAGGGCCGCGGCCGGGGTCAGGGGGACCTCGCTGGCCAGGACGGCGACCTTGTCGGCGACCGCGTGGAAGCGGGAGGAGCCGAGGGCCTGGAGGGCGGTGGAGTGGGCCCGGGTCCGGGCCAGGGTGAGCTGGCGTTCCAGCAGGGCGCCCGCCTTGGCCGCGCCCACGGTGAGGTTGCCGCGCTCGGCGGTGGCGGTCGGCGCCGGGACCGGTCCGGTGCCGCGGCCCGCGCCGGTGACCCGGCCCCCGACGGCCGAGGCCGCCGACTGGGCGGGGAACGCCGTCGAACCCGACAGCCGGTGCAGCGCGAGCAGCAGCCGCTCCAGCCGGGCCGCGCAGGCGTGCTCCAGGGCCAATGTGCCCGACAGCCACGCCAGTTCGGGGCGCATCTCCTCGGACCAGTCGGCGTCGAGGAGGGGACGGAAGGTGTGCAGGCTGCCGCTGATGCGGCGGGCCGAGTGGCGCAGGGCGCGCGCCGCGTCGACGGACTCCTCCGTGCCGTTCTGCCCGCTGCCGCTCTCCCGGTGCAGCCGCAGGGCGCGGAGGAACTCCGTGGCCTGGCCGCGCAGGTAGCCCGCGAGGGCGTCACCTGTCACGGCCCCGGCCGTGGGATCCGTCGGGTCAAGGTGTTGCTGTGCCACGCCGGCGCCTCCGGGCGTCTATGAGCATCTCCTGGACGTTGCGCAGGGGTTGGCCTTCCGCGTCGGTCGCGTGCCGGGTCCATTCGCCGTCCGGGCCCAGGTGCCAGGAGGAGGTGGTGTCCGACATGCCGGTTTCCAGCAACCGGCTGATCGTGGCGCGGTGGGCCGGGTCGGTGACCCTGACGAGGGCCTCGATCCTGCGGTCGAGGTTGCGGTGCATCATGTCGGCGCTGCCGATCCACACCTCGGGTTCGCCTCCGTTGCCGAAGCCGAAGACCCGGGAGTGTTCGAGGAAGCGGCCGAGGATGGACCGTACGCGGATGTTCTCGGACAGGCCGGGGACGCCGGGCCGCACGGCGCAGATGCCGCGCACCCACACGTCGACCGGGACGCCCGCCTGGGACGCGCGGTAGAGCGAGTCGATGATCGCCTCGTCCACCATCGAGTTGACCTTGATGCGGATGAACGCGGGGCGTCCGGCACGGTGGTGCTGGACCTCCTTGTTGATCCGGGCGATCAGGCCGTCGCGCAGGGACTTGGGGGCGACCAGCAGGCGGCGGTAGGTCTCGCGGCGCGAGTACCCGGACAGCCGGTTGAAGAGGTCCGAGAGGTCGGCGCCGACCTGCGGGTCCGCCGTCAGCAGCCCGAGGTCCTCGTAGAGGCGGGCCGTCTTCGGGTGGTAGTTGCCGGTGCCGACATGGCTGTAGCGGCGCAGCAGGTCGCCTTCCTGGCGGACCACGAGCGACAGCTTGCAGTGGGTCTTGAGCCCGACCAGGCCGTAGACGACATGGCAGCCCGCCTCCTCCAGCTTGCGCGCCCACTTGATGTTGGCGTGCTCGTCGAAGCGGGCCTTGATCTCGACCAGGACAAGGACCTGCTTGCCGGCCTCGGCCGCCTCTATGAGCGCGTCGACGATCGGGGAGTCGCCCGAGGTGCGGTACAGGGTCTGCTTGATGGCGAGGACGTCGTCGTCGTTGGCCGCCTGCTCCAGGAACCGCTGCACGGACGTGGAGAACGAGTCGTACGGGTGGTGCAGCAGGACGTCCCGGTTGCGCAGGGCGGCGAAGATGTCGGGCGCGGAGGCCGACTCGACCTCGGCGAGGTCGCGGTGGGTGCCCGCGATGAACTTGGGGTACTTCAGCTCGGGCCGGTCGAGCGAACCGATGCGGAAGAGACCCGTGAGGTCGAGGGGGCCCGGCAGCGGGTACACCTCGGCCTCGCTGATCTTCAGCTCGCGCACCAGCAGGTCGAGCACCTCGCGGTCGATGGACTCCTCGACCTCCAGGCGCACCGGCGGCCCGAAGCGGCGCCGCATGAGTTCCTTCTCCAGGGCCTGGAGCAGGTTCTCGGCGTCGTCCTCCTCGACTTCGAGGTCCTCGTTGCGGGTCAGCCGGAACGCGTGGTGCTCCAGGATCTCCATGCCCGGGAAGAGTTCCTCCAGGTGGGCGGCGATGACGTCCTCCAGGGGGACGTACCGGCCCGGGGAGGACTCCAGGAAGCGGGACAGCAGTGGCGGCACCTTGACGCGCGCGAAGTGGCGGTGGCCGGTGACCGGGTTGCGGACGACGACCGCGAGGTTCAGCGAGAGTCCCGAGATGTACGGGAAGGGGTGCGCGGGGTCGACGGCCAGCGGGGTCAGCACGGGGAAGATCTGGTGCCGGAACAGGGTGAAGAGGCGCGCCTGCTCCTTCTCCGTCAGCTCGTTCCAGCGGACCAGGTGGATGCCCTCCTCCGCGAGCGCGGGGGCGACGTCCTCGTGGTAGCAGGCGGCGTGCCGGGCCATCAGCTCGCGCGAGCGGGCCCAGATCATCTCCAGCACCTCGCGCGGCTGGAGGCCGGACGCGGAGCGGGTGGCGACACCGGTGGCGATACGGCGCTTGAGGCCGGCCACCCGGACCATGAAGAACTCGTCCAGGTTGCTGGCGAAGATCGCGAGGAAGTTCGCCCGTTCGAGCAGGGGCGTGTTCGGGTCCTCGGCCAGCTCCAGGACCCGCTCGTTGAACGCGAGCCAGCTGCGCTCCCGGTCCAGGAAACGGCCCTGCGGCAGCTGGGGCCCGTCGTACGGCGACTCCTCGTACTCGTCGAGGTCGGCGTCGATGTCGGGTTCCAGATCGGAGACCGCCGCCGACACGGTGTGCGGGCGGTGGGCGGCTATGGAGCCCACGGAGGGCTGCGCGTGCTGGACCTGTGCCTGGGCGTTGGGCTGACTCATGTGCCCATTGTTCCGCGCCACCTGCGATACGGGCGCGTCGGAGAGCGCCGGAGGGAGCGTGAGCGCGAGAGACGCGTCCCCGTTCCCCCCGTTCACCTCGTGAGGTGGCGAAGGCTCTGGCACGACGGGCTTCATTCGCCGAGCGTCGCAAGCTCGTCTGAACCGATGGTTACGGCGACATGGCGTGCGGGATATCGGGGGGCGGCTCCCGGGCGTCTACGGCACGGAAACGAACGTAACGGATGCCTGGGAGCGGTGGGGAGGGGGTAGCCGGTCAGGCCGTGCGGCGGCGCAGGAGGGCGAAGGCGAGGGTGAGGGTGAGGGCGGTGGCGCCGAGGACGATGCCGGTCTCCATGAGCTGGAGGGGCCAGAAGTGGGAGGCCGGGTGGTAGTCGACGTAGTAGCCGGTGACATCGAACGCCTTGGCGCATACGCGGTCGGTGAAGCACGTGTCGGAGACATGGGCGCCCGTGGCGGTGATGGTGCCCTGGTCGCCCAGGAGAACGTTCGCCGGCGCGTTGTAGCCGGCGCGCACGGAGCCGGTGCGGGTCACCCACGGCCACAGGTGCGGGCGGGCGACACCGAGGACGGTGTGCACGAGTGCCGTGGCGATCACCGCGAGGCCGAGGGCGGGGACGGCGCGGCGCAGGAGGAGGGCCGCGAGGGCGCCGAGGGCCAGCCCGAGCAGCGGGTACCCGAGGGCGATGGTGCCGTTGGCGGAGAAGGTCCGGTCATCCCACCAGTGCCAGGTGACCGGCACCCGGTGGGCGTCGTAGAGCAGCCGGTGCAGCAGGACCAGGACGGCGGTGCCGGCGGTGATCAGGGCGGCGGGCACGGCGAGGGTGATGGCCAGCCAGCGGGTCGGGGAGACGGACTGGGTCCAGGCGAGGCGGGCGGTGCCGTTCTCCAGCTCGCGGCCGATGAGCGCGCCCGCCGCGGCGGCGGCGACGGAGGGGGTGATGCCGATCAGGAACTCGGCGGCGGCACGGGCCAGGTGGTAGTTGGTGATCGGGGCGCTCCAGTCGCACCCGTGGACGGAGCACTTGGTCTTCCAGGCGGCCGCGGCGGCGCTCCCCCCGGGGCCGTAGGCCCACAGCAGGGCACCGGAGCCGGCGGTGAAGATCACGGACCAGACGATCAGCAGGCCGCGCTGCAGCCGCAGCACCGAGCGCCACGGGCGGGCGGGTCGGGGACGGGCCGCGGGGGCGGTGGCCAGGGCAGTCATACGGCGGCTCCCGTGCTGTTGGTACGGCGGCCGAGCAGCGCGAACGCGGCCACGAGGGCGAGTGCGGTGAGGACGAGGAGCAGAGCGCCCACGCCGAGCAGCACGAACGCGACCCAGACGATCAGCGCCGGCCGGTGCAGCCGCCGGGCGGCACGCTGCGGTCGGGCGGTGGGGCTCAGGGCCAGGGCGGTCATACGGCGGCTGCCTTACGCGCGGGCGCCGGACCGGTCCGGCGCTTGAGGAGTCGGAACGTGGTCAGGGCCAGGGCGGCGGTGACGGCGAGGATGATCGCGGTCGCGGTCAACTGGAGTGGCCAGTAGTGGGACGGGGGGTGGTAGTCGTTGTAGTAGCTGACGGCGTCGAGCCTCGCGTAGACGCTCCGGCAGTGCGTGTCGGTGCTGCTCCCGCACACGGAGTCGGTGATGCGGGCGCCGGTGGAGGTGAGGAGGCCCTGGCTGACGACGATGCCGGAGCCGACGGGGACGCTGTGCTGGAGGCCGCTGACCTTGGTGACGGTGGGCCAGAGGTGGGGTGTCGCGATGGCCATGGCGCTCCACAGGAACCCCGTGGCGCACAGTGAACCGACCAGCGCGCCGAGGGAGTTGCGCTTGAGCAGGCCCCAGAAGGCGCCGCTCACCAGGCCCGCCAGGGCCATCGCGGCGGTGGCCGGGCCGTTGGCGGCGTAGGTGCCGATGTCGTACCAGTGCTTGGCCGTGTCGATACGGCCCTGGCCCGTCGACCAGGCCCAGTGGTGCAGGCCGACCAGGAGGCCGGTGCCGACGGTGACCAGGACGGCCGGGACGGCGAGCTTGGCGGCGAGCCAGCGGGTGGGGGAGACGGACTGGGTCCAGGCCAGCTGCGCGGTGCCGTTCTCCAGTTCGCGGCTGACCAGGGTGGCGCCGGACCAGGCGGCGACCAGGAAGGGGGCCGCGAGGACGGCGATCGTGGTGTAGGTGTACCAGTCCTTGTAGCGGCCGATCGCGCTCGCGTCGTAGGCGCAGGTGTCCGTCGTGCAGGCGTTGTACTGCTTCCACGCCTCGGCCGACGCGTCGGTGAGCGGGCCGCCCACCCACAGCAGGAGGGCGCCGAGGACGAGGACGAAGGCGGCCCAGACCAGCAGGGCCGGCCGGTGCAGGCGGATCAGCCAGCGGAGCAGGTGCGGTGACGATCCGGGTCGGCGTGCGGTGACCGGCGGGGTGGCGAGGGCGGTCATGCAGCGCTCTCCGAGGTGTGGGGGATGGGTGCTTGCTGGAGGCTGGGAGTAGATCTAACTACCGTCATGGTGCGTGAATGGTTAGAGAAGACCCCGGCCTCCAGAGGGTGCAGGGTCGGGAGCAGGGAGGGGACGGCCGGGCGCAAGGTCGTCGGGGGTGTCGCGAGGGCGGTCACGCGACGGTCTCCGCGGTCTCGGCGCCGGATGCCTCGGGGTTGCGCAAGTAGGAGAGGACCAGCTCCTCCAGCGAGGGCTTGCTGGTGTGCCAGTCGGTGTCCAGCGGGGTCGACGGGCGGAGCAGCGCGGTGAGCTGGCGGCCGGTGGTGCGCGCCTCGACGACCGCGTGCGGGTCGAGGACCGTCTGCGCGGGCGCGGACACATGGACGTGCGCGGTGAGCAGCTCGTCGATCTCGCCGGCGAGGCGGACCCGGCCGTCGCCGATCAGGAGGAGGTGGTCGCAGGAGTCCTCCAGCTCGGCCACCACGTGCGAGGACATCACGATCGTGGTGCCGAACTCGGCGGCCTGCGCCATGAGGAGGCCCATCATCTGGTGCCGGGCCAGCGGGTCGAGGTCGGCCATCGGCTCGTCCAGGAGCAGCAGTTCGGGCCGCTTGGCCAGCGCGAGGGCGAGCGCGACACGGGTGCACTGGCCGCCGGAGAGGGCGCGGATGCTCGACTTAGGGTTCAGGTCGCCGTCGGCCACGATGCGCTCGGCGACGGAGGCGTCCCAGCGGTCGGTGTTGAGGTCGGCGCCCATGCGCAGCGTCTCGGCGACCGTGAGCTGCGGGTAGAGGGGCTTGTCCTGCGCGACGTAGGCGACCAGCTCGCGGGTGGCGCCCGGGAGCTTTCCGAGGACGGACAGCGTGCCCTCGGTGGGGGCCAGCAGCCCGGCAGCCAGGGTGAGGAGCGTGGACTTGCCCGCGCCGTTGGGCCCGACGACCGCGCAGACCCGCCCGGCGGGCAGCCGGAAGGCGCAGTCCCGCAGCGCCCACCCTCCCCGCCGGCCGAACCGCTTGCCGAGCGCGGCGGCCTCTATCGCGGCGGTGCCTGTCATGAAGGTTCTCCTTGGAAGTGCTTTTCGAGTACGGCGGTGAAGAGCGCGGCGATGTCGTCCCGGTCCCATCCGGCGGCCAGGGCCCGCTCGGCCCATGCGTCGAGTTCGGTGCGCAGGGGCGAGTCGGCGGGGGTGGTGCTGAGGCCGCGGCGGACGAAGGTGCCCAGGCCGCGGCGGGCCTCGACCAGCCCCTCGCGTTCCAGCTCGCGGTAGGCCTTGAGGACGGTGTTCGGGTTGATGGCGGTGGCCTCGACGACCTCGCGGGCCGTGGGCAGCTTGTCGCCGGGCTCCAGCATTCCCAGGCGCAGGGCCTGTTTGGTCTGCTGGACGATCTGTACGTAGGTGGCCACGCCGCTGTGCCGGTCGATGCGGAACTCGACCACTGGGGTTCCACCACCCTTTCACTAATTGAGTAGTGAAAGGGTGGTGGAAGGTGGTTCAGAAAGTCAAGACGGATCCGCATGCTGATCCGTGAACCGATCGGCGGGGCTCGTGCGATGAGGAGATGTGAGCGATACGGGAAGCGACGGGGAGCTGCTGCGGGCCATCGCGGCGGACGGCGACCGGCGCGCGTTCGAGGAGTTGTACCGGCGGTACGCGCCCTGGCTGACCGCGCGGCTGCGCGGGCGGTGCGCCGACGCCGGGATGGTCGACGACGTCGTACAGGAGACGTTTCTCGCGGTGTGGCGGGGCAGTGCCCGCTACCGGGAGGACGGCGATGTGGCCGGGTGGCTGTGGCGGATCGGGTCGCGGCGGCTGATCGACGTGCTGCGCGGCGACGGGGCGCGCGGCCGGATGCGGCAGGCGCTGGCGCGGCTGCGGCACCGGGACGAGGCGTCGGCGGAGGAACGCGTGCTCGCGGGGGTGGAGCACGGGGACCTCGCCGGCGCCCTGGTCCGGCTCTCGCCGGAGCTGCGGGCGGTCCTCCAGGCCACGGTGATCGACGGGCTGACCACCCGGGAGGCGGCCGTGCTGCTGGGCATTCCGGCCGGCACGGTCAAGACGCGGGCCATGCGGGCCCGTAAGCAACTGCGGGAGGAGCTGGCATGACCTGGCATGTGGCCGAAGACGACGTACGCGCCTATGCGCGGGGCGAGTTGGCACCGCCCATGCTCTGGTCCGCCGACACCCACCTCGCCAACTGCCCTGAGTGCAGGGCCCTGTTGGCGGCGGTCACCGACCCGGTGGCGCTCGACGCGGGCTGGGAGCGGCTCGACGCCGAACTCGACGCCCCCAAAAGGGGGTTGGTGGAGTCACTGCTCGTGCGGATCGGCGTCGCCGACCACACGGCACGGCTGCTGGCGGCGACGCCGGTACTGCGCCGCTCGTGGCTCGGCGCGGTGGCCGCGCTGCTGGTGATGACCGTGGTCGTCACCAACTCGCTGAAGCACGCCGAGTCCCCGACCCTCTTCCTGGGCCTGGCCCCGCTGCTGCCCCTGGCGGGCGTGGCCCTGTCCTACGGCCCGAGGTTCGACCCGACGTACGAGATGACGGTCGTCGCCCCGCTGCACGGCTTCCGCCTGCTGATGATCCGCACGGTCGCCGTCCTGGTCGCAGGCCTCGGCCTCAACGGCCTGGCGACACTGGCCCTGCCGGAGTACGGGCTGGACGCCCTGGCCTGGCTGCTGCCGGCGCTCGCCCTGACGGCGACCGGCCTCGCCCTCACCCCACGCCTGGGCCCGGTCCTGGCACCGTCCCTGGTCGGCGGCGGCTGGGTGGCCTTCCTCCTCGTGACCTACCACCCGCACGGCGGCACCCTCGCCCCCTTCACCCCGGCCGGCCAGGGGGTGGCCGCGGTGGTGTCCGCGCTCGCGGGCGGACTGCTCTACCTCGTGCGGGACCGCTTCGACGCGCGCCCGGTCGCCCTCGGTCCCCTCGCCTGATCCCCAGAACCCTGACTGGAGTTACGTACATGACCACCACCGTCTCCGCGGCCGGGCTCAGCCTGCGCTACGGCTCGACGCAGGCCCTCGACGACGTGTCGCTGCGGCTCGGCTCGGGCGTCACCGGGCTGCTCGGCCCCAACGGGGCTGGAAAGACCACCCTGTTGAAGGTCCTCGCCACCGCGCTGCCCGCCGACTCGGGCACCTTCTCCGTGCTCGGGCAGGACCCCGGCACGACCAGTGGGCGGCAGGAGGTGCGGCGGGTGCTCGGTTATCTGCCGCAGACTCCCGGCTTCCACCCGGACTTCACCGCCTTCGAGTTCGTCGACTACGTCGCGATCCTCAAGGAACTCACCGACCGCGCGGCCCGCCACCAGGAGGTGCGGCGCGTACTGGCGGAGGTCGACCTCTCCGACGTGCGCGGCAAGCGCATCAAGAAGCTGTCCGGCGGGATGCGGCAGCGGGTCGCGCTCGCCGCCGCCCTCGTCGGCGACCCGGGTTTCCTCGTCCTCGACGAGCCGACCGTCGGGCTCGACCCCGAACAGCGCATGCGGTTCCGGGAGTTGATCGCGAGGGCGGGCGAGGGGCGGACGGTCCTCCTCTCCACCCACCAGACCGAGGACGTCGCGATGCTCTGCAACCGGGTCGTCGTCATGGCCGGCGGCACCGTCCGCTTCGAGGGCACCCCGGCCGAACTCACCGCACGGGCCGCCGGCCGGGTCTGGAGCGGCGCGGAACGCGACCCCGGCGCGATGGCGGGCTGGCGCACCGGCCTGGGCGCCTTCCGCAACGTGGGCGACCCGCCCGCCGGCGCGGAACTCGTCGAACCGACCCTGGAGGACGGCTACTTGATCGCGCTCGACGGCATGGTCGCGGAGGTGACGGCATGAGCGCCGTACTGGAGAAGGCACCCCCGGCCGCACGCACCGAGGGCGAACGGCGGTCATGGGCCGCGGTGTTCGCACTGGCCCGCTTCGAGGCACGCAAACTCCTGCTGCGCCTCCCGGTGTTGTTCATGTTCGCCCTCTACGCCGCCTGGATCGGCTGGACCATGCGCAACGCCTGGACCGCCTTCCCGGCCCTCCAGGACGCCGACCGCGCCACCCAGACCGGCCCGCTGCTGCCCGCCCTGGCCGTGCTGCTCTGCGCCAACCAGGCCGTCCTGCGCTCCCAACGGCAGGACACCGACCGGCACTTCGGGGTGCTGGTCCTCGAACCCTGGCGCCGTACGGTCGCGTTCGCGCTGTCCGTCGTACCGGCGGCCGGACTCGCCGCGCTGTTCGTGGCCGTCCAGTTCACCTGGGCGGTGGTCGCCCCCGGTTCGGTGGGCAACGGCTCGGTGGGCGAGCTGCTCGTCGGCCCGCTGACGGTACTCCTGGCCGGTACGGCCGGGGTGCTGCTGGCCCGGGTGGTGCGGTCGGGGTTCGCGGCACCGATGCTCCTGGTGCTGCTGTTCTTCTCGACGCTCTTCCTCGGGTCGACCGGCTCCGACGACAGCGCGACGCGCTGGCTGGTGCCGGTCGTCGGCGCGGCGAGCAGCACCTCGCTCCCCTCCGACCTGCTGGGCCGCCCGGCCGGCTGGCACGCCCTGTACCTGCTCGGCCTCGCGCTGACCGCGGCCCTCGCCGCCGTGCTCGTCAACGGCGGCCGTACGAAGACGGTGGCGGCGGCCCTCGTCGTCGCCGTCGGCCTCGGGACATGGGGCGCCGTCGGCCAGGCCGGCAAGGTGCCCTCGGCGACCGTCGCCGCCCGCGAAGTGGCCACGCTCACCCCGGAGAAGGTCCAGTCCTGCACCCAGCGCGGCCGGTCGACGTACTGCGCGTTCCCCGAGTGGATGCCCCGCACCGGCACCTGGGCGAAGGTCACGGACAGCGTGCAGTCCCTGGCCGGCGGCACAGCGGCCCAGGAGCGGCTGCTCGTACGGCAGCGCGTCGACGCCCGCTACGGCCTGGACGGAGACGGCGCGATCGACCCGTCCGCCGTGCCCTACCAGGTCACCGTCGGCACCGGCTGGGGCGGCCCGCGGGTACCGGAGTTCGCCGCCGCCGTCTCCTCCGTGCTGGTCATGGGGTCCGAGAAGGCGAGCAGCGGGATCTGCGACGGCCGCATGGTCACGATCATGTGGATGGCGCTGAGCTGGCAGTCCGACCCGGTGTCCGAACTGAGCAAGGTCCGCCTGGACGACAGCGTGACCGGCTCCGCGATCGTGCTCTCGCCGACCAACCCCATGTCCATGACGGCCGGACAGACCACGGTCGTACGGGAGTTGTTCACGGCGGGCGGCAGCGCGGTCGCCCCCAAGGTGAAGGCGCACTGGGCGGAGCTGACCGCACCCAAGGTCACCACCGCGAAGGTCGCCCAGCTGCTCGGCGTCAAGGCACCGACGGGGGCGGACAAGTGCGAGTGACAACAGGGCAGTTGGGGCAGCTGCTGCGCCCGGTGCTGCGCGCCCTGCCCCGGCGGGCGATCGGCGCGGGCGCCGCCGCGGGGCTGCTGCTGGCCGCGCTCCCGCGCCTGCTGGCGGACGACCCCGACGCGTGGACGGCACTGCTCCTGCTGCGCGGCGCCGCCCTCAGCTTCGCCCTGGGCCTGACCTTCCTCCTGGACGACCCGGCCCGGCACGTCACCGCCACGGTGCCGACCCGCCGCGTGGTCCGCGCCGCCCTGCGCACCGCACTGGTCGCCCCGCTCGCCGCCCTGTGGTGGACGGCCGCCGTCCTGCTGATCCCGGCGCAGGTCCGGCCCCCGGTCGGCGACATCACCCTGGAGGCAGCCGCCGCCGCGGTCGTCGCCCTCGCCGCGTCGGCCACCGCCGTACGCCTCACGGAGGAGGCCGAACCGGGCCAACGCGTGGCCATCACCGTGCTCGCCACGTCCATGGCGGCGGCCCTGCTGTTCCCGGCGCACTGGGGACTGTTCGCCACCCCGGCGGAGGAGAAGTGGTGGGCGGCGGGACACCAGCACTGGGCGCTCATCCTGACGGGCGCGGCGGTGGTGTGGGCGATGTGCGGCCCGGAGCCGGTACGACGCAGGGGGTTCTTTTCGATGCGGTCCGCGAAGATCAGCCCGTCCGGCGTTTGAGGACGAGGCCCCTTCAGGGCCGATGGGGGGTCTGGGGGCGCAGCCCCCAGGTCCGTCCGCACAGGCGCGGCGAACCTACGACTCCGACCGGTACATCAGGTCCGTCTCGTACGTGGTGAACCCCAGCCGCTCATACACGGACACCGCCGCCTTGTTGTCGGCATCGACGTACAGCATCGCGGTCGCCAACCCCCGCCCCGCCAAATGCCGAAGGCCGATCGTCGTCAGGGCCTTGCCCAGCCCACCCCCCTGCGCACCCGGCAGCACACCCACGACGTAGACCTCGCCCAGCTGTTCCTCCGCGTGGACCTTGGTCCAGTGGAAGCCGACGAGTTCGCCGGCGCGCTCGGCGAGGAAGAAGCCCTCGGGGTCGAACCACGGCTCGGCGATCCGGTCGTCGAGGTCGCGCTGGGTGAGGGAGCCCTGCTCGGGGTGGTGGGCGAAGGCGGCGGCGTTCACGGCAAGCCAGGCCGCGTCGTCCTCCCCGGGCACGAAGGTCCGTACGGTCACCCCCTCGGAGAGAACCGGCTCCGGCAGCTCCAGGTCGGTCAACGGCCGCCGCAGCTGCCGGAGTTCACGGAACAGGGCGAGCCCGAGCACCTGGGCGAGATGGCGCGCGGCGGAGTGCCCGCCGTGCGCCCACACCCGCAGCCGCTTCCCGGACGCGGCCAGCAGCGCCGTACCGAGCGCCCGCCCGTGCCCGTGCCCCCGGTGCGCGGGACGTACGACGAGTTCGGCGGCCGGCGCCTCCACCGGATCGGTGTCCTCCAACTGGCCGTAGCCGACGAGTTCGTCGCCCAGGGTCAGCAGCAGATGCGAGACCCCGGCCCGCTCGCCCCCGCGGATCCGCAGCCGCCCCTGCTCGGACACCGCCTGCTGCCCGTCGGCCTCGGCCGCCTCGGCGATCAGCGCGAGGACGGCCGCGGCCCGGTCCGGGGAGAGCACGGCAAAGGTCTCGATGGATCGGGAGGCGGGAGCGGGCCGTTCGGTGTCGTCGCTGGTCATGGGTATGAGGGTAAGCCGATCCCCCAGCAAAGTGGCGGCAAAGAAGAAACCAGGATGTAACCAAGAACCCCCTGTCACGCTACGCGCGTTGACCCTAGGCTGCGCCGGAACGTGGTGACTTCTCAGCCGACACACAGGGGGGCTCATGCCAGCCACTTCCCAGCCGTACCGCCCGCGCGGACGCCGTACCGCAGGCCTGCTCGCCGCCGCCGCGAGCCTGGCCACGGCCGGTGCGCTGGCCGCCGCGCTGCCCGCCGACGCGCACGGCAACCCGACCGGCGGCGGTCACGGGCACAGCTCCAAGCCCAGCCGCTACCAGGACGTCCAACTCCTCTCCTTCAACGACCTGCACGGCAACCTGGAGCCGCCGTCCGGTTCCTCCGGCCGGGTCAGCGAACTCCAGGCGGACGGCACGACGAAGACGATCGACGCGGGCGGCGTCGAGTACCTCGCGACGCATCTCCGCGACGCCCGTAAGGGCAACCCGTACTCGATCACCGCGGCCGGCGGCGACATGGTCGGCGCCTCCCCGCTGATCTCGGGCCTGTTCCACGACGAACCGACCATCGAGGCCCTCAACAAGCTCGACCTGGACGTCACTTCGGTCGGCAACCACGAGTTCGACGAGGGCGCCAAGGAGTTGGCCCGCCTCCAGAACGGCGGCTGTCACCCCACCGACGGCTGCTACACGGACAAGAAGTTCAAGGGTGCCGACTTCCCCTACCTCGCGGCCAACGTCCTCGACGAGAAGACGAAGAAGCCGATCCTCAAGCCGTACTGGGTGTGGAAGAAGAACGGCGTCAAGGTCGGCTTCATCGGCGTCACACTGGAGGGCACCCCCGGCGTCGTCTCCGCCGACGGCGTCAAGGGCCTCCAGTTCAAGGACGAGGTCGAGACGATCAACAAGTACGCCAAGGAGCTCCAGAAGCAGGGCGTGCAGTCGATCGTCGCGCTGATCCACGAGGGCGGCTTCCCGGCCTCTTCCTCGTACAACTACGACTGTGACGCGTCCGGCGGCGGCTCCGGCATCTCCGGCCCGATCGTCGACATCGCGAAGAACGTCACCCCGGCGGTGGACGCCCTCGTCACCGGACACACCCACAACGCGTACGTCTGCACGATCGACGACCCAAGTGGCAAGCCCCGTATGGTCACTTCGGCCGCGTCCTTCGGCCGCCTCTACACGGACACCACGCTGACGTACGACCGCTTCACCGGCGACATCGCCCGTACGTCGGTCAAGTCGGCGAACCACGTGGTCACCCGGACCGTGCCCAAGGCCGCCGACATGACCTCCCTGATCAGCAAGTGGAACACCCTCGCGGCGCCCATCGGCAACCGCGCGATCGGCTACATCTCCGCCGACATCGGCAACACCGGCACCGAGTCCCCGATGGGCGACCTCATCGCCGACGCCCAGCTCGCCTACGGCAAGGAGCTGGACCCGGAGACCGACCTCGCGCTGATGAACCCGGGCGGGGTGCGGGCCGGGCTCACCTACGCGGCCAAGGGGAGTGAGGGCGACGGCGTGGTGACGTACGCCGAGGGCTTCACCGTGCAGCCGTTCGCCAACACGGTGAACCTCCAGGACTTCACCGGCGCGCAGGTGATCCAGGTGCTCAAGGAACAGGTGAGCGGCACGAACGCGGCGGCGCCGAAGGTGCTCCAGGTGTCGTCCGGGCTGACGTACACGCTGGACCTGACGAAGACGGGCGCGGACCGGGTGGTCACGGACTCGATCAAGCTCAACGGTTCCGCCATCGACCCGGCCGCCACCTACCGCGTCGCGACGAACAGCTTCCTCGCGGGCGGCGGTGACGGCTTCCCGACCCTGGGGCAGGGCACCGGCGACCTGGTCGGCACGGACGACCTGACCGCGCTGGCGGACTACCTGACGGCACACTCGTCGGCGGCGAGCCCGCTCGTGCCTCCGGCGGCGAACCGGATCAACATCGTGCAGTAACCGATCTTTGACGAGGGGCCCGGTGCCGGTCGGCACCGGGCCCCTTCCGTTTGCCGTTCTAAATTCTGTGTAAGGGCGGCTTCAGTTCCGCGAATTCCATAAGAATCATCCATAGCAATCGCTCAGGAAGGTCTCAGCGGAAAAGTCTTTTTCTGCGCCGGAAGTCCAGTAGTGTTTTCCATGTCGAAAGCGAACAGCGCAAACGGCAGAGGCAACAGAAGACAAAGGAGAGCACGATGAGCTTCCACAAGATCGTCCCCGTCAAGAAGCACCACAAGCCCGCCCCGGCCCCCAAGAAGGCCCCGAAGAAGCCCGCTCCGAAGCGTCGCCCGGTCGCCCACAAGGGCTGACAGGGGATTTACAGAAGTAATTCAAAGGCAATTGCAGCAGATCGGTAGAGGAACTGTTGCAGAACCGCAGCAGAGAGGGACAACGACATGAGCTTCCACAAGATCGCCCCGGTGAAGAAGGCCCCCAAGCCGACTCCGGCCCCGAAGAAGAAGCCCGCCAAGAAGCCTGCTCCGGCTCCGAGGCGCCGCCCGGTCGGTCACAAGTAAGCCGCCCCGCGCGCCGCAGAAGACCCGCGGCACCCCGCACCAGGCCACAGCGCCGAACTCCCAGGGAGGGAACCCACCATGAGCTTCCACAAGATCGTCCCCGTCAAGAAGCACCGCAAGCCGGCCCCGGCGCCCAAGAAGCCCGCGCCGAAGAAGCCCGCCCCCAAGCGCCCCGTCGGGCACAAGGGCTGAGCCAGTACCCAGTGAGGCGGGGCCGCCGGTTAGCGAGTTCGCTCGCACCGGCGGCCCCGCCTCGGCCACGTCCAGGCCGCATTCCGTAGTCCGAAGGGAGTTGTTGACCATGAGGGAAGCCCGTGAGGCCTTCCGCCGTTTCTGGCCGCTGACCCGCGGTGACCGCAAGTGGCTCGCGGTGATCATCACCTGCGTCATCGTGTCGGCGCTCGCCGAGACCGCCGCGATCCTGCTCTTCGCGGACCTCACCGACAACGCCCTCAAGGCCGGTTCGCTGTCCGCGTTCTGGGGCCCGGCCGCCGCCTGGCTCGGCGTCGCCGTACTCGGCGCGCTCGTCGGCTACTTCGGCAACTCCCTGGCCACCTGGACCGCCGAACGCTTCGTCCTGCGCCTGCGCGCGAACGTCTTCCGCCATGTCCAGGACCTCCCGCCCCACTTCTTCCAGAAGCACCGCCAGGGCGACCTGGTCGAACGTCTCACGGGAGACGTCGAGGCCATCGAGCAGATGGTCGTGTCCGGCGTGGTCGGCACGATCTCCGCGGCCTTCTCGGCCGTCTTCTACGCCTGCGCGGCCCTGTACCTCCGCTGGGACCTGGCCCTGGCCACGTTCGTCCTGGCACCGCTGTTCCTGTTGGCGGCCCGCCGCTTCTCGGGCCGCATCAAGCAGGCCTCGCAGGACGAGCGGGTCGCGGACGGCGCGATCACGTCGGTGGTGTCGGAGTCCCTCGGCAACGTAGTGCTGACCCAGGCGTACAACCGCCGCAGCGACGAGGAGAAGCGCCTCGACACCGAGGCCCGCGCATGGATGAAGGCATCGGTGCGAGGCGCCCGCCTCAGCGAGATGTACGAGCAGTTCGTAGAGGTGGTCGAGACCCTCTGCGTACTGGCGGTCATCGGCCTCGGCGTCTGGGAGATCTCCGCCGACCGCATGACCCTCGGCGCGCTCCTCGCCTTCGCCGCCTTCATCGGCTACCTCTACCCCCCGGTCCGCAACCTCGGCCAACTCGGCCTCACCCTCACCGCCGCCACGGCCGGCGCGGCCCGCATCAACGAGATCCTGGACGCCACCCCCTCCGTCGGCGACCCCGCCGAACCCGTCCAGGCCTGGCCCGTCCACGGCTGGGTCAGCTTCCACGGTGTGACTTTCCGCTACCCGGGCGCGAGCCGCGACTCGGTGAACGACGTCACGTTCAGGGCGGGCCCCGGAGAACTGATCATCGTCACGGGCGAGAGCGGAGCAGGCAAGTCCACACTCTCCAAACTCCTCACGCGCTTCTACGACCCCTCGGGCGGCGTGATCTGCCTGGACGGCGTCCCCCTCCGTGACGTACCCCTCGAATTCCTGCGCGAGAACGTGGCGTTGCTCCCCCAGCAGACCCTGATCCTCAACGGCACGATCCGCGAGAACATCGAGTGCGGCCGGCCGGGCGCGACGGACGAGGAGATCGAGCGGGCGGCGAGGGCAGCGGCGGCGCACGACTTCATCACCGCACTGCCCGAGTCCTACGACACCGAGATCGCCCCCGGCACGGCGGCGCTCTCCGGCGGCCAGCTCCAACGGATCGCGATCGCACGGGCGATGCTCCGCGAGGCGCCGGTCCTGGTCCTGGACGAACCCACGGCCGGCCTCGACTCGGTGGCGGCCCGCCAGGTGATCCAGCCCCTCCGCCGCCTGATGTCCGGCCGTACGACCATCATGATCACCCACGACCTGAGCCTCGCCCCCGACGCGGACCGCATCCTGGTCGTGGAGGGCGGACGCCTGGTGGAGACGGGAACGCACGCGGAGTTGGTGTCAAGGGGCGGCGCGTACGCGCGACTTGCGGGCCCGCTGCCGGAGATGGCGATCACGGGAACGGGCACGGGACGGCACCGTGCGGAGGACACGATGATCCTGCGCCAGGTTCCGTCACCGGCACCCGACGAGACGATGATCCTGAGGCTGCCGCTCAAGTAGCCGTCACCTGGCGGGAGTTGCCCGGAGGGTGTACCCGAGCCCCCGCACGGTGTGGATGAGCCGCGGTTCGCCGCGGCTCTCCAGTTTCCGGCGCAGATACATGACGTAGACGTCGAGGGTGTTGGACGCGGGCTCGAAGTCGAAGCCCCAGACGTGCCGGTGGAGCCGGGACCGGGTGAGCACGGTGCCCGGATGGTGGAGCAGGTACTCCAGCAACAGGAACTCGGTCCGGGTGAGTTCGAGCGGCCGGCCGCCGCGGGTGACGGTACGGCTGCGCGGATCCATGACGAGATCGTGGAACGCGAGCTGCTCGAACTCGGGGGCGGGCAGCGGCTCATCGCCCGCCCGCCGCCCACTCCTCCGCAGCAACGCCCGTACCCGCGCCAGCAGTTCGTCCACCGCGAACGGTTTGCTGAGGTAGTCGTCGGCGCCGTTGTCGAGGGCGACGATACGGTCGCCGACGGCGGTCCGCCCGGTGAGCATCAGGATCGGCACGGTGGACCCGGAGGCGCGGATACGGCGGGTGGCGGCGAGCCCGTCCAACTCGGGCATGGAGACGTCCATCAGCACGAGGTCGGGCGCGGCGCCGTCGTCCGGCACGCCGAGGAGATCGAGGGCGGTACGTCCGTCTCTCGCGAGGACGGTCTCGTACCCCTCGAATCTGAGCACCCGGCCGAGCCCTTCGCGTACGTCCGCGTCGTCGTCGGCCAGCAGGATCTTCCGCGCCAGCGCCATTCGAACACGGTGTGACCGGTGGCTGTGGCGGGGCTGGCAGAGGGCTATGTGTGGGCTGGGGCTCGGGACGCGAGCCGGCGGAGGAACGGGAGGAGAAGGGCGTAGGCGACGAGGGGAACGCAGAGGAGCAGGAGGAAGGGGTGGGGTTCGTCGCCGACGATCACCTCCCACAAGAGGTACATGAGGCCGGCGAAGAAGGCGAGGACAGCTCCGGTGCTCGCCCGCTCCTGGGCTTTGCGACGCCCTGCGCGCAGCCTGATCCGCGCCTCGACCTCGGGCCGCGGCTCCCAGGCCATGCCCCGGTGTGCGGCGGCGACGGTCCGCAGATCGTCGATCTCGGCCCGGAGATCGGGGAGTTGCCAGTCGTCGACGTTGGGGAGGAGCAGCCTGCGGCCGTCGTTGTCGTAGAGCCAGGTCCACCACCGGGCGTCCGCGCGGGCCTGCTTCGGACGTTCCTCGACGCGCAGATCGTAGATGTCGTGCCAGGCCCGTCTGCGCACGCGGAAGGCACCGCGGACGGTGACGCCGTCGGCACCGACGGAGGTGAGCCCGCGCAGCGTGGCGAGCACACCCCAGACGGCCAGCGCGGCGACGAGCGCCAGCACGAGCAGTTTGTACCGGACCGGAATGCTGTCGGGCCGCGTCATCTGAAGCACGCAGTTCCCCCCGACGATCCACGTGAAGGCGAGCCGCCCCCGGGACATCCTTCTCCACCGGCGGTACTCCCGCTCGATCCGGTTCCTGTCCCCGTCCATTTGCCTCCCCAGAGCCTGTGTTGGGGACGACCGTAGGGCGGGAAACTGTCCTCGTTCAGGGGCGGGTGTTCAGAGGGCGACCAGATTGACGACGTTGATCACGACGTGCCGGTTGGACACGACGTAGGTGATGAATCCGCCTTTGAACGCGGCCGACCAACTGTTGTCCCGGTTGCTGGTCGCGGGTGACCCGTAGGGGTTCAGGCTGAGCCGTTTCTCAAGCTCCTCCAGCGACGCGCGCTGTGGGGCGGCCATGGTGGCCTTGCGCTGAGCGGCGCGGTCGACGTACCGGATCGCGTATGCGCTCACCCGTGCCTGCCGGCGTCGATGGGGCGGTTGTCGGCGTCGTAGGCGTTCCCGTCCGCGTCGCGGAAGACCATGCCCTCGGTGTCCCCCTCGGTCATCCGCTTGACCGTCTGCTCCACCTCGTCCAAGTAGCCCGGTGTCGAGCAGGCACACGCGAAGGGGAACCACTTGTCGGTCACGGCGTCGAGCGCCGGCTGATCGAACTGCGCCGCCGCGCTCAGCCAGTCCTGTTCGAAGGCCTGAAGCCAGTCGGGACGTCGTTGCAGGGCCGCGCGGATTGCCTCTGGGGCTCTCTCGCAGGAGCGGGGATCCACCTCGTGAGCCATGATCGGTTTCTCTTCTCCGGCGGGGGCGACAGGGCGACCGGAGGTCCACGGTAGAGCGTGGTGAGGGGCGAGTGCTGGAAGACGAGACCGGTGCGGTGTCACAGTTCGCTTCCCGGGATACGTCCGCCTCGGCTGATCGCGACGCGGATCACGTCCTCCAGCGACTCGGACGCCCTGGTGAGCGCGAAACGCACGGCTCGCTCGCCGGCCTTGGGATCGGCGAGCACTGCCTTGGCTCCTACGAGTACCTGCTCCCCGGAGTCGAGTTGGGCCGCTTCGATGTCGTCGGCGAGGAGGGAGAGGCGGCTGCCGTCGTGGTCGGTGCTGAGGTAACAGGGCCTGCCGTCGGGGTTGTTCCAGGGCAGCAGCCGCAACTGCCGTTCGCCGTATGTGTTGTTGGGGGTAGTCATGCCCGC
This sequence comes from Streptomyces sp. NPDC088350, assembly GCF_044753545.1. Classification (NCBI taxonomy): domain Bacteria; kingdom Bacillati; phylum Actinomycetota; class Actinomycetes; order Kitasatosporales; family Streptomycetaceae; genus Streptomyces; species Streptomyces sp. NPDC088350. The sequence goes on from NZ_JBIVNL010000013.1 coordinate 47,220, forward strand.
ACCACCACTCCGTGGATACGGCGGGGCCCGACGTCGATGCCGTGCACGGCGAACCAGAGGGCGCGTCGTCGTTGCCGTTGGAGTCGCCGTTTGCGGCGGGCGCGGCGCTGGGAGGGGAGCAAGGCGTGCACGAGTGCCATCAGCAGTAACTCCCAGATTCCTACGACGCGTTCACTCATGTCGGCGCGCTCCTCTGTCCTTGTCCACGTCCTGACGAGCGGTGATTACCTTTCGTGCCTCGATCGTCACTGGTGCGGCGTACGCTGCGGAAGAGGGTCGGCGTTGTCTGCGGGCCCAGGCAACGGGGAGGGGTGACGTGACCGAACAGGTTGACGCGGAGGGTGAGTCGGGGCGGGCGGTGCTGGGGCGGACGCTCCGGTATCTGCGCGAGAAGGCGGGGAAGTCGCTCGGGCAGCTGGCCGAGGACACCGGCTACGACAAGAGCTATCTGAGCCGCCTGGAGTCGGGGGAACGGCTGTCCAAGGTGACGGTCATGGAAGACCTGGACGTGTATTACGAGGCCGGTGAGCTGCTGGTCAGTCACTGGAAGGTGGCCCGGCTCGACGCGTTCAAGGACCAGTACAAGCGGTTCATGGGGCTGGAGGCGACAGCGCGGGTCATGTGGAAGTTCGCGCTGGGTGTACCCGGACTTGTGCAGACCGAGGATTTCGCTCGTGAGGTGTTGTCTGGCGCCCAGACAACACCTGGTCGCGCGGAACTGGTCGAGGAACAGGTGGCGGTACGGCTCGGCCGGCAGTACCTGTTGCAGCAGGAGCCGGATCCCAACGTGCGCATCATCATGGACGAGTTCGCGTTCCGGCGCCCTGCCGCGAGTGGGAAGACCTGGGCCGACCAGTTGCTGCGCCTTGAGGCTGTTGCGATGTGGCCCAACGTGGCGCTTCAGGTCCTGCCGTTCGCCGCCGGGGTCCACCACCACATGAACGGCACCGTGACCCTGTTGTGGCAGCAGGACGGAAGCGCCGTTGCCTACACGGAGGGCAACAGCCGGGGCGAACTGATCGACGAACCGGACGAGGTTCTGCGACACCGACTGTCCTACGATCGGCTCAGGGATCTTGCGCTGTCCCCGTCGGACTCGCTCGCGTTCATCAGGGACGTACTGGAGGAACACAGATCATGAAGTCCACCCCTGACCTCAGCACAGCCGCCTGGCGCAAATCGAGCTACAGCGACGGGGGAGACAACAACTGCGTCGAGGTCGCCGACGGCTACACCGGCATCGTCCCCGTCCGCGACAGCAAGACCCCCACTGCCCGCCCGTTGATCCTCGCGGCCGTGTCCTGGGCCGTGTTCGTGGACGGGGTCAAAGCCGGCGCGGCTGTGCACACGTTCGGGTGACGCGGGTCGAATGGCCTGACATCCGCCGTTGCGCCTCCCTCATCGTTGATCTTCCGGTCGAATGGACGGCCGGGAGACCAACCACTGAGAGGGAACGGACGAGCCGGTTATGGTCGTAGACACGACGCGTCGAAGGAGGGCACCGGCCATGACTGCTCACGCTGCTGAACCCGAGCCGTCCGTCCCGCCGATGCCCGAGCGGTCGCCGAAGGCGCTGCGCAGGGCCATCGCGCAGCACACTCCCGAACTCCTCCCGGACTTCGACGCCCACTGGAAGTGGGCGATCGCCGACGCGTACGACGTAGGTCCCGTGCCCGCGTTCATGGCCCGCTGGTGGGGTGAGTACGCCCTCGCCCGTGATCCCAGGCTGGACGCGCACGTCCGCGACCTCGAACACCGAGCCGCGTACGAGTGCACCGACATCGCCGAGGCCAAGGCCCTCCTCGAAGAGGCGGCGAAGATTCACTACCGGGTCCGAGACCTGGAGCCCGGCGAGTGACCGATGGGTTCATGGGACCGCCTTGGCAGGCGGACTGGCGAACCGATGCCCTCGCCACCTTCGAGGAACTGCCCGACCACGCTCGTGAGATCGTCCTCGCGGCGCGAGCCGAACTGGTCACCGCGAAGGATCCGTACTTCCGTGGCGTCAATGCCGACGCCGGGTTACCCGAGGGCATGAGCGTCATGCCGGGCCGGTCCACCGAACCGAAGGGCCGCCACCTCTGCTTCTTCGACCGTGGGAACGGCTGGCTGAAATACACCTTCGTCCGCCGAACCGAAGACCCCCAGATCGTGGTCGAACAGGTCTTCTGGCAAGAACCTGAGCCTGTTGTTCCGCCTCCGGCGGAGCCGTAAGTTCTCGGCGATACGGACTTCCCGGCTCAACCGGACGGTGTGACCGGGGACCGTACGCCCATCCACTGCTCGGCGCCCCACTCCTCGTACCGTTGCACCTCGGTGAACCCGAGCTTCACCGCGAGCCGCATCGAGCGGGTGTTTGCGGTCTGGGTGCTGAGTACCACCGGCTCGCCGGGAAGCGCGTCGGTGAACCAGTCGAGTGCCGCCGCGCACGCTTCGGCGGCGTATCCGTGTCCCCATGCCTCCGGCAGGAAGAGATAGCCCGGTTCGGCCTCTCCGGCGTCCGGACGGACTTGGCTCCGGCGCTCCGCGTCTCGCCGGTTCAGCTCGACGATGCCGATCATCGACCCGTCGAGTTCGGCCACGAAGAACCCGGGGCGCCGCCCCGGCACCTCGGGCGCTGTGCGCTCCAGTTCGTCACGCGGCCGAGCGCCACCGACGTAGGTGCCCACCTCCGGTGAGGCGAACAGCTCGATGAACGCCGCGCGGTCCCGGGCCTCGGATTCACGGAGCACGAGCCGTTCGGTCCTGATCGGGGCGGGTGGCCAGGCCACAGGTTCGAATCCGACTCCGAGTCCGGTCATGGCGGGCAAACTGTCGCAGGCCCCGAGACAGCCATGATCGGACCCGTTCGGGTGAAGAAGGGGAAAGGAGGACTCAGGCAAGCCATGGCGGGGCTACGGTATAGCCATGGCAGAGAACACGACCATTCAGGTGTCCCGGAAGGCCCGAGACCATCTCGCCCAGGTGGCCAAGGAGCACGGGATGACCTTGGGGCAGTTCGTCGAGCAGCTGGCCGCCGCGCAGCCGACGGCGGAGCAGGTCGCGGAGAGGATTGCCGCCGACCGGCAGGTCGTCCGCGAGGTGATCGGCCTGGACATCCGCGACGAGGAGTTCGACGCGGCGCCTGACATTCTCGGCAACATCTACAAGATCGCTGCCGAGAAGGTCCGTAGGGCCCGAGGCGCGGCTGCGTGATCATTCTCGACACCGGTGCCACCCGGGCTCTCGCGGACGGGCACAAGACGTTGAACCTGCTCGCCGCGAACATGGCCCACACTCCGGGCGATCTGCTTCGGATTCCGGCGCTGTGCCTCATGCAGGCGGAGTCCGAGGACGCGGGCGCAGGGGACCGTGTGCTCGCGTTCTCCTCGGTGGTCGTCGACGACTTGACCACGGTCTCCTCAGTCACCGTCGGCACTATGATCCGCGACGGGTACGGCGGCCCGGACACCTGCCACGCGCTGTACTGTGCCCTGCCGCGAGCAGAGTTCACGGGCATGTCGATTCTCCTGACGACCCGGGAAGAGGCTTACCCGCCGGGTGTGGTCACTGTCGACATCGACTCCCCCGGAATGCTCGGCTTCCACTGAGGCCGAATGCGTCAGATCGGTCGGCCTCGTCGCCCACACCCGTCTGCCCGGGTACGGAGCCGGATGCCGAGACAGGCCGACCCTTCCCCCGCGAAGTGTGACACTTGCCATCGAAGTGTCACATTTTTTCAACTCACCTACTGGGGGCGGAACCTTCAGGCGGCGGAGCCGTAGGCGCCCCCGGAATCCGTACCGTAGCCACCGTCCCCCCACCCCGTGCGTGCGCCAAGGTGACTTCTCCGCCCGCCTGTTGGACCGTGCGGGCCACGATCGACAGGCCCAGGCCGGAGCCGGGGAGGGCGCGCGCCGACGGTGAACGCCAGAAGCGGTCGAAGACGTGCGGGAGTTCCTCGGCCGGGATGCCGGGGCCGTGGTCGCGGACCGTGAGGACACCGCGCGTGAGCTGGACCTCGATCGTGCCGCCCTCGGGGCTGAACTTCACCGCGTTGTCGAGGATGTTGACCACAGCGCGTTCCAGCGCGGAGGGCTCCGACTGGACGTACCAGGGTTGTACGTCCGCCGTGATCGTCAACTCCGGGCCGCGCAGGCGGGCTCGGCGCAGGGCCGCTTCCACGGTGTCCTGGAGCGAGACCACCTGGACGCGTTCGCCGCGCTGGCCCTCCGAACGGGACAGTTCCTGCAAGTCGCCGATCAGGGAAGCCAGTTCGGTCATCTGCGCCTTCACCGAGGCGAGCAGTGCCTTGCGGTCCGCCGGGGGGATCGGGCGGCCGGTCTCCTCGCTGCGGGTGAGGAGTTCGACGTTCGTGCGGAGGGAGGTGAGGGGGGTGCGGAGTTCGTGGCCGGCGTCGGCGATGAGTTGCTGTTGCAGCTCGCGGGAGTTGGCGAGCGAGGTCGTCATCGAGTTGAAGGAGCGGGAGAGGCGGGCCACCTCGTCGTCACTGTCCTCCTCGACCGGGATGCGGATGGCCAAGTCCTCGGTGCGGGCTACGTGTTCGACGGCTTCGGTGAGCTTGTCGATCGGGCGGAGACCAGCACGGGCGACCGCGAGACCGGCAGCTCCTGCGCCGATTACCCCGATGCCGGAGACGAGGAGGAGGATCAGAGCAAGGTCGTTGAGAGTGTTCTCGGTGCCCTTGAGAGGTACGGCCACGACGAGGGCGGCATCGGGCACGCCGGGCTGTTGGGCCTGGAGAGGCAGTGTCATCACCCGTACGTCATTGCCGTCCGCGTCGGTGCCGTTGCGGTAGATCCCCTCGCCGGTGCTCGCGTTCTTGATCACGTCCTTGTCGGCCTTGGTCACTTTGACCACGCCCACTGAACTGGGAAAGAGACAGACGGTTCCGTCGGCCTTGACCACCTGGGAGTAGGTGTTCCGGAAGTCGTTGCTGTTGTTCTGCGGGGTCTGGGTGCAGTTGAGGACCACCGCGTCGATGTTGCCGTTCTCTGGCCCCCGCATGCCGATGGCCTTCTTCAGGTCGCTGTCGACCTGCTCGTACAACTTCCCCTGCACAATGAACCAACACGTAACCGAAACCGCCGCCACCGCGAACGCCACCGCCGCCGCCACCAACATCGCCAGCCGCGACCGGATCGGCAGTGTCCGGAACCGGTGCAGGAACCGGTGGAGGACCTTCTTCACTCCGCCCCACCCTGCCGCAACACATACCCCACACCACGAACCGTGTGCACAAGCCGAGGCTCGCCCCCCGCCTCCGTCTTCCGGCGCAGGTACATCACGTACACATCAAGGGAGTTGGACGACGGCTCGAAGTCGAAGCCCCACACTGCCTTGAGGATCTGCTCGCGGGTGAGGACCTGGCGGGGGTGCGCCAGGAACATCTCCAGCAGAGTGAACTCCGTGCGGGTCAGCTCGACTTGGCGGCCGTTCCGCGTCACCTCGCGCGTCGCGAGGTCCATGCGGAGGTCGGCGAAGGTCAAGGAGTCGTCCTCGGGCGCGGCACCTGCCGCAGCCGCCGCCGCGTAGGAGCTGCGCCGCAGCAACGCCCGTACCCGGGCGAAGAGTTCGTCGAGTTCGAAGGGCTTGACGAGGTAGTCGTCGGCGCCCGCGTCGAGCCCGGTGACCCGGTCGCCGACCGTGTCGCGGGCCGTGAGCATCAGGATCGGCGTCGTCGTGCCGGCGCCCCGCATCCGACGGGCCGCCGTCAGGCCGTCCATGCGCGGCATCTGGATGTCGAGGACGACCAGGTCGGGCTGGTACGCGGTCGCCTTCTCCAACGCGTCCGCGCCGTCGACGGCGACCTCGGTGTCGTAACCCTCGAAGGCGAGGCTGCGCTGGAGTGCTTCGCGTACCGCCGGCTCGTCGTCGACGATCAGGATGCGCTGGGTGTCACGGTCGCCTTCGGCGGGGCTCATGGGCTGGATTCCTCGGGTGCGGTGGGACGGGGAGACAACGATCGGCCGGTCGCAATCAGCCTGCCATGTTTCCCGGCCGGCGAGTAAAGAGGAGGGGAGGGGACAAAAGGTGAGATCAGCCTCGCCGTCTCACTGGACGGGGCTTGGCTGTCTCACCGGACCGGCCCCGCCACCTCGCCGGGATCAGCCCCGCATCGTCTGGAGCCGGCCCAGCGGCACCTTGCGGTGGTGCGGGCGGGCGGTGCCGGTGCGCAGCCCCATCAGCTCCGGGGCCGGCGCCACTTCCGGCGCCCGCGCGGCCGGCGCGTGCAGTTCGTACGCCACCCCGAGGGCCAGGCCGAGACCGGCCGCTCCGGTGTCGGCCACCGTGTGCGAAACCTGCTTGATCATGACGTACTCCCTACTGGTTCGGGTGGCGAAGTGCCTAGTTGTCGGAACCGCCGGCCCGCAGCGAAGCCAGGTCCGCCTTGACGGTGTTGATCGGGATGGCGAAGCCGAGGCCGACGCTGCCGGCGTCGGACGACGAGGACGAGGAGGACGAACTCGCGGAGTACATCGCGGAGTTGATGCCGATGATGTTGCCGCTCGCGTCGATCAGCGCGCCGCCGGAGTTGCCCGGGTTGAGGGACGCGTCCGTCTGGAGCGCCTTGTACGTCGTGGTGGACGTACCGGTGTCGCCGTTGAACTGCTGGCCGCCGAACTGGAACGGCCACTGGCCGTCGCTGCCGCCCGAACCCTGGCTCTGGCTCTCGTCGGTCGAGACGGTCACGTCACGGGACAGGGCCGAGATGATGCCGCTGGTGACTGTGCCGGTCAGGCCTTCGGGGGAGCCGATCGCGACGACCGTGTCGCCGACCTTGACGCCGGCGGAGTTGCCGAGGGTGGCGGGCTTGAGGCCGGAGGCGTTCTCCAGCTTGAGGAGCGCGAGGTCCTTCTTGCTGTCGGTGCCGACGACCTTCGCCGTGTACGACTTGCCGTCGCTCGTCTTGACCTTGATGGAGGAGGCGCCCGCGATGACGTGGTTGTTGGTGACGATCTCGCCGCCGCTGGTGATGATCACGCCGGCGCCGGTCGACGAGCCGTTGCTCAGGGTGGCGTTGACCTCGACCACGCTCGGGCTGACCGCCGCGGCGATGCTGGCGACGTCGCCCGTCTTGCTGGACGGCACGACCGCCGTGGTGGTGCTGGAGCTGGCGACGGTGTCCTTGCCGGTCAGCTGCTGGAAGGCGTACGCGGTACCGCCGCCGACGGCCGCGGCGACGATCGCCACGGCGGCGAGCAGCGCGATCGGTCCCCGGGTCCGCTTCTTCGGCCTGGGCGCCTCGCCCTGGACGTGGGTGAGGAGAGCCGTGTCGCCACCGCCACCACCGCCGTGGCCGCTGCCGCTGCCGAAGGCTCCGCCGTCACCGCCGTGGCCGCCGCCGTATGCTCCGCCGTCACCGCCGCCGTACGCTCCGCCGTCGGCGCCGAAGGCGGCCTGCGGGGACGGCGAGGGGGCGGGCGCCTGGCCCGGCCACACCGTCGTACCCGGCTCGACGGTGACCGGCTGCTGCACCGGCTGCGCCTGCTGTACCGGCTGGGCGGGCTGCACCGGCTGCACCGGCTGCGCCTGCTGCGGCTGCTGCGGCTGGTAGGCCGGCGGCGGCGGCCACTCCGGGTTCACGGGGGAAGAGGCGTGCTGCTGCTGGGGGTACGCCTGCGGCTGCTCGCCCTGGGGGGTCTCGTACTCGCCGCTGCGGCGGAAGCTCTCGGTCATGGAAAAGAGACTGTCGCGGGATCATGAGAGGTACCTGAGTGCCCGCTGAGAAGCCCGACAGAACCTCGTATGCCCGATATAAAGACGCCCGGCCCCCGGAAATCCGGGGATTCCGGCCCGTCCCCGTGACCTCGGGGACGGGAGTGGGCGGTGGTGGGCGGCGGTGGGGTCAGCCCTCGCAGCCGCAGGACTGCCGTATCACCAGCCGCGACGGGAACACCTTCAGGCGCTCGCGGCGCGAGCCCGCCACCCGCAGACCGTCGTCGAGGACGAGGTCGACGGCCGCGCGGGCCATCGCCGGGCGGTCCGATGCGATCGTTGTCAGCTTCGGGTCCGCGAGGGCCGCTTCCTTGATGTCGTCGAAGCCGATGACCCCCAGCTCGCGCGGCACGTCGATGCGCAGCTCGCGCGCGGCCCGCAGCAGGCCGATCGCCTGGTCGTCGGTGGAGCAGAAGATCGCGGGCGGACGCCGGGGCCCGGAGAGGATCCCGAGGGCGACCTGGTAGGCGTCGTAGCGGTTGTACGGCGCTTCGAAGAGCCGGCCCTCGGTCGGCAGGCCGGCCTCGGTCATCGCGCGCCGCCAGCCCTCGACGTGGTCGGAGACCGGGTCGCCGACGGCCGGTGTGTCCGCCGTACCGCCCATACAGGCGACGTACTCGTAGCCGTGCTCCAGGAGATGGCGGACGGCGAGCTGGGCGCCGCCGAGGTCGTCGGTGACGACGGCTACGTCGTCGATCGCCTCGGGGCGTTCGTGGAGGAGGACGACCCGGGCGTCCCAGGCCTCGATCTCGGCCGCCGCGTTGTCGTTCAGGGCGTGGCTGACGAGGATCAGGCCGGAGACGCGCATCCCGAGGAACGCGCGCAGGTAGTGGACCTCGCGCTCGCCCACGTAGTCGGAGTTCCCGACCAGCACCATTTTCCCGCGCTCGGACGCGGCCTGTTCCACCGCGTGCGCCATCTCCCCGAAGAAGGGCTGGCGCGCGTCCGGCACGATCAGGCCTATGAGGTCCGTACGCCGCGACGCCATGGCCTGGGCCACCCGGTCGGGTCGGTACCCCAGTTCCTTGATCGCGGCGAGGACACGCTCGCGCGTGGCCGGGGCAACCGGCCGGGGTCCGTTGTTGATGACATAGCTGACGACGGCAGTCGACGTCCCTGCCAGCCGCGCCACATCATCCCGAGTCACCTTGGCCACGCGCGGAGTCTACGCGGATGGACCCGCTCTGGGCAGGGCGTTTCGAAGCTTCTCTGAGCTTCCGCGCCGCTTCCCCGTGCGGAAGCGATGCCCTGCCCGGACGCGGGTTACGCCTCGGCCGGGATCTCGGCGGCGTCCAGGGCGGCCGAGTCGGCCGTCTCGTCCGCATCCTCCGGCTTTGCGCCGGCGATGGCAGCGCTTGCCTTCAGCTTGGCGTCCTCGCCGCCCCGGTCGCCCTTCTCCGGGGTAACGAATCGATAACCGACGTTCCGGACGGTCCCGATCAGCGACTCGTGCTCGACTCCGAGCTTCGCGCGCAGCCGTCGTACGTGGACGTCGACCGTCCGCGTACCGCCGAAGTAGTCGTAGCCCCAGACCTCCTGCAGCAGCTGCGCGCGCGTGAAGACGCGGCCCGGGTGCTGCGCGAGGTACTTGAGGAGCTCGAACTCCTTGAAGGTCAGGTCGAGGACCCGGCCCTTGAGCTTCGCGGAGTACGTCGCCTCGTCCACGGAGAGATCGCCGTTGCGGATCTCCATGGGGGAGTCGTCGTTGACGATCTGCTGGCGGCCCATGGACAGCCGCAGTCGCGCCTCGACCTCGGCCGGACCGGCGGAGTCGAGCAGCACGTCGTCGATGCCCCAGTCGGCGGTGACGGCGGCGAGGCCGCCCTCGGTGACGACGAGGATGAGCGGGCATCCGGGTCCGGTGGACCGGAGGAGCTGACACAGGCTGCGCACCTGGGGCAGGTCACGGCGGCCGTCGATCAGGATGACGTCGGCACCGGGGGTGTCGACGAGAGCGGGGCCTTCCGCCGGTGCCACGCGCACGTTGTGCAGCAGCAGCCCGAGGGCCGGAAGCACCTCCGTCGACGGCTGGAGGGCATTGGTCAGGAGCAGCAGAGAACTCATAAGTCTGGTTCCTCCTCGGTCCCTGCGAGGACGTGTGTCGTGCGGCACAGCGTTTGCGACTCCGGGGGCCTTGTATCACCGGCGGCCACCTGTGGTTTCCCGTGGTGTACCGCTTCGTATACAACGCTCCCGGAAGCACAAAAGGACCCGGGGGCTTCGCTGCCCGAGTCCTCTGTCGAGCAGAATAGCCCACATGAGCGCTGGTACGGCAGGTCATGTGGCACGATCCACCGTTCGTCCGAACTCTGAGACGATCAGACGTACACCTTTGCGGACGTTTCTGCACACCGACGACGGGGTGACGATCGATTCCGTATACGAACCGGGGGCGGCCGTATACGACGCCTCCCGGTCACCTTCCGGTGATCCGGTGTTCGTCGTGGCGCACGGTTTCACGGGCGACGTGGACAAGCCGCACGTACGCCGGGTGGCCGAGGCGTTCGCCCAGTACGGGGCCGTGGTCACCTTCTCCTTCCGGGGTCACGGCGCCTCCGGCGGACGGTCCACCGTCGGCGACCGCGAGGTGCTCGATCTGGCGGCGGGGGTGGCCTGGGCACGCGCACAGGGGCACGCGCGCGTGGTCACCGTCGGCTTCTCGATGGGCGGTTCGGTGGTGCTGCGGCACGCGGCGCTGTACGGACCGCGTCCTTCCGAAGGTTCACCGGGTGATTCCGATGGTCCGGGGCGCGAGGGGCGCACGGAAGCGCACATGCAAGCGCACACGGACGCGGTGGTTTCGGTGAGCGCGCCGGCCCGCTGGTACTACCGGGGCACTGCCCCGATGCGGAAGGTCCACTGGCTGGTGACCCGCCCCGAGGGCCGGCTCGTCGGCCGCTACGGCCTCAACACCCGTATCGAGCGCGGCGGTTGGGACCCGGTCCCGCTCTCCCCGGTCGAGGTGGTCCCGTGCATCGCGCCCACGCCCCTCCTCATAGTCCACGGCGACCGCGACGGCTACTTCCCCGTCGACCACCCCCGCATGCTGGCCGAAGCCGCCGGTGACCACGCCGAACTCTGGCTGGAGCCGGGCATGGGCCACGCCGAGCACGCCTCCGCCGACGACCTGCTGGCCCGCATCGGGCGCTGGGGCAGTGCACAGGAGAGCTAGCCTGACGTTTGCAAAAACCGACCAGAAACCGATCGATCGAGGAAGCGGATGCCAAAGGTGACGGTGCGCTACTGGGCCGCCGCGAAGGCCGCGGCCGGGATCGCCGAGGAGCCGTACGACGCGGCCACCCTCGCCGAGGCCCTCACCGCGGTGCGCGCGCGACACCCCGGGGAACTCGCCCGCGTACTGCTGCGATGCTCCTTCCTCGTCGACGGTGACCCCGTGGGCACGCGTGGACATGAGACGGTACGGCTGGCCGAGGGCGGCACGGTCGAGGTGCTCCCGCCGTTCGCAGGAGGATGAGCGAAGCGATGAGCGACCAACCGTACGAGGGCTACGGCGAGGGTTACACCCCCTACGCCCAGCAGCAGCCGCAGCAGGCACAGGAACCGCAACCGCAGGCGTGGCCCGGTCATCAGCAGCAGGCGTACGACGACCCGCAGGCCGCGCAGCAGTACACCCAGCAGTGGCAGGGCCAGACCTGGGACACCCAGGTCCAGCGGTCGAGACCCGCCGCGTCCGACCTGGCGTACTTCCCGCCGCAGAACTACCAGGCGCCGACGCCGGGTTACGACCCCTACGCGCAGGTTCCGTTGACCGCGCCCCCCGCCGCTCCCTCTGCGGAAGAGGGCTACGGCCCCCCCTCCCTCGCCGGCAACGCCCGTATCACCGACGCCCAGCGGGCCCGGCTGGAGGGCCGTTCGCCGATCATCGAACCCGGGATGCAGCCGGCCGGCCTCACCGCCGTACTGGCGCTGCTGCTCGCCGTCACCGCGCAGGTCGGGTCGTACGCCCTCGTCGTGCCGCTGGTCGTGCTGCAGGCGGTGACGGCCGCGGGCTGGTTCCGGCTGAACGGGATGTGGCCCGCCCGGCAGGGCATCGCGCTGGCCTTCGCGGGCGCGCTCGTCGCGGACGTGGCGCTGCTCGCGGCCGGCCGGGAGAACGGCCCCGCCGCGATCCTCGGCACCCTGGGCGTCTGGGTCCTGCTCTCCCTCGTCACGCAGCTGCGCTCGCACGCCGACCCGGACACCCGGATCACGAGCCTGATGGCGACGGTCGCCTCGGCGGCGCTGGCCATCGTGGCGACCGGCCATCTCGCGGCCGACCCGGACGCGGTCACCGTCGGCGCCGCCGCAGTCGCGGTCGCGATCCTGGCCCGCGCGCTCCCGCTGCCGACCGTGGCGTCGGTCGTCGTCTCGCTGCTCGCCGCCGCCGGCGCGGGCATCGCGGCCGGCGGGATGACCGGCATGGGCGCGAAGGGCGCGCTGCTCGGCGCGGGCGCGGCGGTCTGCGCCCTCATCGGCCACCGCGTGGCGAGCTACGACTACCCGTCCCGCTTCGTCCACTTCACGGCCGGTGTGGCCCTCCCGCTCGCGGCGGCGGCCCCGGTGGTGTACGTGCTGGGACGGGCGCTGGCGTAGGAGCGGGAGTCGCTCGTGGCCCTGTCACAGGTGATCGACAATTTCCCCCTGCACGCATCTCGCGGGACTACGCTCGCGTTCGGCGGCTACCCGTTAGTCGTATGACTGTTGTCGACGATCACCAGGTGGGGGAACGCCGTAATGCGTGGGCTACGAATACTTCTGGTCGTCGTGGTGGTGCTGGGCATCCTGTTCGTGGCCGTGGACCGGGTCGCGGTCTACTTCGCGGAGGACGAGGCGGCGTCCAAGGTGAAGACCACCGAGAACCTGGCCACCACCCCCGACGTCTCCATCAAGGGCTTCCCCTTCCTCACCCAGGTCGCCTCCGGTGAGCTGGACGACGTCGAGCTGAACGTCAAGACCTACGAGGTGCCCACGGGGAACACGGGCGGCGCCGGCGCCTCCACGGTCCGTATCGACGACCTCAAGGCCGACATGAAGGACGTGAAGTTCTCCGGCGACTACAGCTCCGCGACGGCGGCCACCGCGACCGGTTCCGCGAGCATCTCCTACGACCAGCTGCTCAAGGCCGCCAAGTCCCAGCCGACGAGTGTCTTCACCGGGGTCAAGGCGCAGATCGTCGGCCTCTCGGACGGCGGCAACGGCAAGATCAAGGCCGATATGAAGGTCACGGTCGCGGGTGTCGGGACGACGACGTATCCGGTGCTCAGCACGGTCACCGTCGACGGCGACACCGTCAAGGTGCACGCCGACAACCTGCCCAAGCTGGTCGTCGACCTCGCCGACTCCCGGATCCGCTCGATCACCGACTTCCAGCAGACGATCGACCAACTGCCGGGCGGCGTGAAGCTGGACAGCGTGCAGGCCGCGCGGAGCGGTGTGGAGATCAAGGTGAAGGGTTCGAACGTCCGGCTGGCCGGGTAGGACGACGGGCGGCGGATGGACCGTGCCTGTCCGAGGGGCGAGACGAGGGTGTCCGTGCGGCAGGGAAGTCAACGGCCGCGAGGGCTCGGATTCCCTGTCGTAGTGCCTTCGTCGGCGTTTCTGTCTCACATCACGGACGATCGCGTCTCAAAATACGACACACCGGTGACATGTCCCGCTGTCCGTCCCTACGATCGACCCTATGAGGCAACAGGCGGATCTCACGAAGCGGCGGGCAGTGGACCTGTGCCGCGTCGCCGCCATGCTCTGTCGCACTTTCTGAGCGGAAGCGCAGGCTTCCGTCTTTCCCCGTGCCCCTGATCGGGGCACCCGCGCGCTGCCCTCGGACTCGGAAGCGAGCGCGCACCCCCTCTCTCACGCACCGCACCGCCGTAACTGCCCCGGAGGAGAAAAGCATGAGCCGCAGCGACGTCCTGGTCGACGCCGACTGGGTCGAGGCAAACCTCGACAACCCGAGCGTGGCCGTCGTCGAGGTCGACGAGGACACGTCCGCGTACGAGAAGAACCACATCAAGAACGCGATCCGGATCGACTGGACCAAGGACCTCCAGGACCCGGTACGCCGTGACTTCGTCGACCAGGAGGGCTTCGAGAAGCTCCTGTCCGGCAAGGGCATCGCCAACGACACGCTGGTGATCCTCTACGGCGGCAACAACAACTGGTTCGCCTCGTACGCCTACTGGTACTTCAAGCTGTACGGCCACGACAACGTCAAGCTCCTCGACGGTGGCCGCAAGAAGTGGGAGCTGGACGCCCGCGAGCTGGTCGAGGAAGTCCCCTCGCGCCCGGCCACCGAGTACAAGGCCAAGCCGCAGAACAAGGCGATCCGCGCGTTCCGCGACGACGTCGTGGCGGCGATCGGCTCGCAGAACCTGGTCGACGTCCGGTCGCCCGACGAGTTCAGCGGCAAGCTGCTCGCGCCGGCGCACCTGCCGCAGGAGCAGTCGCAGCGCCCCGGCCACGTGCCCTCGGCCCGCAACATCCCGTGGTCGAAGAACGCCAACGACGACGGCACCTTCAAGTCGGACGACGAGCTCAAGGAGCTCTACGCCGACGAGCAGGTCGACCTGGCGAAGGACACCATCGCGTACTGCCGTATCGGCGAGCGCTCGGCCCTGACCTGGTTCGTGCTGCACGAGCTGCTCGGTGTCGAGAACGTCAAGAACTACGACGGTTCCTGGACCGAGTACGGCTCCCTGGTCGGCGTTCCGATCGAGCTCGGCGCCAACAAGTAAGCCCCGACCAAGCCCAAGCCCTAACCCGTAAGGACAGACCATGTGTGGAGCGAAGGCCGGCGGCCCCGACGCCTCGACGATCAAGCCCGGTGAGACCACCATCCAGGGCCAGGTGACCCGCAACGGCGAGCCGGTGACGGGCTACGTCCGTCTCCTGGACTCGACCGGCGAGTTCACCGCGGAGGTCCCGACCTCCGCGACGGGCCAGTTCCGCTTCTACGCGGCCGAAGGCACCTGGACCGTCCGCGCCCTCGTTCCGGGCGCCACCGCCGACCGCACGGTCGTCGCCGAGACGGGCGGGCTGGCGGAGGTCGCGATCGCGGTCTGATCGCCGTTTTACCGTCGAAGGGCCGCACCTCACCGGAGGTGCGGCCCTTTCGCATGCCCGGGCCTACCCTGGAAGCATGCTGGCCCGCCGCCGTCGTCTCTACTTCGTCATGATGGGCATCTGCATCGGACTCTTCGTCCTGGCCTGGGGAGTCGTGCGGATCTGGTCCGTGCCCGCGGCCGTCGGCATGTGCGTGGTGGCGATGGTGATCCCCCCGGTCGCCGCGATGGTCGCCAACCGCCGGGGCCCCGACGACCGCTGGTGGGACGACCCCTCCGGCGACCCCAAGTCCGACGAGTGGTGGGACGAGCTGGACGGCAAGAAGCGCAGGCCGTAGGGCAGGTGGGTAGAGGGCGGGCATGTCGCCTACGAGACTGTCCACCGTGGTGCTCGACGCGCGGGACGCGCACGAGCTGGCCGGCTTCTACCTCCGCCTCCTCGGGTACGTGATCCGGGCCGAGGAATCCGACTGGGTCCTCATCGGCCCGCCCGACGGCGGCACGGGCCTCTCCTTCCAGACCGAGCCGGAGTACGTCCCGCCCGTGTGGCCCACCCGGAACCCCGGTGAGCAGCAGATGATGCTCCACCTCGACATCGAGGTCGACGACCTGGAGACCGAGACGGCGAGGGCGGTGGCGGAGGGGGCCACACTCGCCGAGTACCAGCCCCAGGACCATGTACGGGTCTTCTTCGACCCGGCGGGACACCCGTTCTGCCTGTGGATCAGGTCGTAGCGATGATCGCCATCAGCAGTCCGCCGATGCAGAGTGCCGTGAGCGCCCCGGTCCAGAAGGAGTCCTCGCGCAGGGCCCGGGGTGCCCGGAACCACCGGCGACGGGAGCGCGTGGGGGTCGCTCGCGGCACGGGTGCGGGTGTGGGTACGAGGGCCGGTGTGGATGCGGGTGGCATGAGCGGTGGGGGTACGGCCTGGTTCATGGGCACCTGGATCAGCTGATGGGGGCGCGGGCGATTCATACGGGGTGGGCCTCGCTCCGGTGCTTGCGCAGCAGTACGTTCGCGTCGGTCTCGGCGCTGTAGTCGAGTGCCGTCCGCGCGGTGGCCCGGAGTTCGGAGAGTTCCGCGCAGGTCGCGCAGTCGGGGGCCGGCTGGGGCGTGACGGCGACGAGGAACGGGGCGTCGGTTCGCGCCCGGGCGTTGGCCGCGCGGACCCCGGCGCTGAGACGTTCCTGGTCCGTCGCCGGCCGCAACGACTCGGGGTCGGCCTGCCATTCGCGCCCACCGCCGACCGGCCGCAACAGGGCGTAGGGGCCCGCCGAGTCCTGGTACTCGCCGACCTTGCTGGTGGCGGGGTCGTAGAGCAGCGTTCCGGGTTCCATCGGCTCGTCCTCCTTTTTGTGCAACTTCCATACATAATGCGACAGTTGCACTACTCTGTGCATTCCTGGGTGCTACGAGGATGGCCCACGTCGGAGGCGAAAACAGCGCCAACGGGCTCAACTTCAACGCCGGGCGCTCCAAATTCCACAAATTCCACAGGAGGTCGCGATGCCGCAACGGCTGGTGGTCACGGAACGAAGCCATGAGCCCAGGAAGCGGTTTGCCGAGGAGTTGCGGCGGTTGAGGGTCGAACGGGGCCTGAGCCTGCGGGACTTGTCGAAGGCGGTGGGGTGGGACGCGTCGCAGTTCGGCAAGATGGAGCGGGGCAGCACGCTGGGTGGGCCCGAGGTCGTACAGGCGCTGGATCAGTACTACGGGACGGCGCCGCTGTTGCTGACGTTGTGGGAGCTGGCGTTGGGGGACCCGACGCAGTTCAAGGAGCAGTACCGGCGGTACATGACGTTGGAGGCCGAGGCGGTCAGCCTGTGGCAGTACTCCGTAAGCGCGCCGCCTGGTCTGCTCCAGACGGACGGGTATGTGCGTGAGGCGCTCGCGGCGGGTGGCGCCAAGGGTGAGGAACTGGAGCAGCAGGTCGAAGCGCGAGTGCGGCGGCGGAAGTTGCTGGAGGGCGAGGACGCACCGCCGTTCCGCGCCATCATCTCCGAAGCGGTACTGCGCATGGGACTGCGCGACAAGCAGGCGTGGCATCAGCAGTTGGAGTTCCTGGCTGAGGTGGCGGAGCGCCCGAACATCACACCTCAGATCCTGCCGTTCGGCTCCGGAGTGCACGGCCTGACGAACACCGACACCATGTTCCTGAGGCTGCTCGACGGTCGTACCGTGGCTTACACGGAGAACGATGTGCGTGGCGAACTGATCGAAGAAACCGACCGGGTTGAGCGGCTGCAACGTGCATATGATTCGGTACGTGACCTGGCGCTGTCCCCGGCCGAGTCGCGATCGTTCGTCCTGCGGATGTTGGAGGAAGTGCCGTGCGAGTCATCGACCTGAGCAGCGTGACGTGGCGTAAGAGCAGCTACAGCAACACGGACGGCGGCAACTGCATCGAGGTCGCCCCCAACCTCCCCACCCTCGTCCCCGTCCGCGACAGCAAGAACCCCACCCTGGGTGCCCTGCTCTTCTCGGCGTCGACGTGGTCCGTGTTCGTGGAGTCCGTGAAGTAGGCCGTTGGACGAGGGCCTGCACTGTCAGAGGTGGGTCAGCTGCATGATGTAGAGCCGCTCGTGCCGGGGGACGGCCAGGTAGTTGAAGAAGCCACCGGGCACGTGGGCGAAGCCCCCTTTGGGCCCCTCACCCTGGTAGACCGTCCCGTCGAGGTAGTACGCCGAGGCAACGCGCACCAACTCGTCGGCTTTCTTCTCCACCTCGGCGAGTAATGCGGGTGGGGCTCCGCCTGCGACGTGGGTCTCGTCCGGGTCGTAGTCCCATTGCCACGTCACGCGGAAACCGCCCGTTCGGCCTCTGCCTCGACCGTGGTCAGCTCGGTCATGCCGAACCGGAAGGCGGGGTCGTCCTTGCCGGCCGTACCGTGCACGGCCGCCAGTGCCCTGTGATAGCGGGCGGACAGGTCAGGGCGGCGCTCGATCTCAACCTGCGCGTGCCAGTACGTGAGCCAGTGCTGGAGGTGCCCGATCTTGCCGTCCGCGATGGCGGCAGTGAGTGCTTGTTCCTTGTGCCGCTCCATCTCACCGAGCCGATGGGGGGCGATGTGCGCGAGGGCGACGCGGACGGCATCGGGCGTGCGCTCGGGCTGGGGGATCAGCTCCTGCCCATGCTCAGGCTGGGTTGTCACAGGGCTCCTTAGGTTCGACATCCTGTCCACCACGGTAGCGGCGGGGTCCGACATCGGAGCGGTGTCGTGGGGCGCAGCGTCAGTAGACGAGGGCCTGCGTCTCGTCGGCCATCGCCTCCTGCACGAACACCTGCGCCCCGGCGATCCGTACCCCCTCGATGACATCCTTCTCGGTGATGTCCCGCCGGGCCGCGCACTGCGTGCACAACGTGACCCGGCCGGCGGCGAGGACCGAGTCGATGAGATCCGGCAGCGGCGCGGCATGGGGGAGTTCGAACTCGGCCGCGCGCCCCGGCAGCGCGAACCACGCGGACTCGCCGGTCAGCCACAGGGAGACGTCGACCCCGCTGGCAACGGCGACCGCGGCCACCGTAAACGCCTGTGAGCAGCGTTCGGGGGCGTCGGCCCCCGCGGTCACCTTGATCACGAGCTTCTTCGACATGACCGAATCGTAATCAACTCCCTTACAACTCCCTGCATTAGCCATGGGTCTCCTGTGCGCGCATATGGAATGCGCATGCCATGTTCCGTGGGGGACGTTTTGGAAGTACCGGAAGAAACCATCGAAGAAGTGCCGGAGCCGGCGCCGGAGTTGAGGCCGGAGCCGGAGCCGGAGCCGGAGCCGGAGCCCGCGCCCCGCCCGCGCCGCCGAGGCCGTACCACCCTCCTGATCGCCGTCGCCGCCGTGCTCGGCGTCGTAGCCGGTGCCTGTGCGGGTTTCCTCGTCCAGGCGAATCACGCACCCGACAAACTGCCCTCGCTCTCGCAGGCCACCCTTACCCAGGCCAAGGGCGCCGCCGTGCCGCTGTCCGCCGACCAGGACCGCCGGGTCAGGACCGACGGCGACCTGCGCAAGCTGCTGCTCAAACGGCCGGGCGGGGCGCGGGACGTCCTCTTCCCCGAGGGTGCTGACGGGTGGCTGGACCTGGCCGGCTACGCCGAGAGGTTCACGAAGCCGGACATCGAGTTCGGTTACCTGGTCGGCGAGGAGTTCCGCCGCGCGGCCGTGAGCGAGTGGCGGGAGGGCACCGCGCGCGACGTCGAGATCATCCTCACGCAGTACAGCCAGGAGGAGAACCTCGGGGCCTCCGTCGTCTCCTCCGACGCCGACTACTGGGCCAAGCGCGATGCCGGCACCGACAGCTGGGACATCCCCGGCACGGGCGACGGCGAGGTGTACGTCCACGGCTCGAAGGACGGTGGGTACAGCGCCGAGGCCCATGCCTGGCGCGGCGACATCGCCGTGGAGATCTGGATCTACGACAGCAAGCCGATCCCCAAGAAGAAGATCATGGATCTGGCCGAGCGGCAGATGGAGCGGCTATGACCGAGAACGAGATCGGGCAGCCAGGGCAGTCAGGGCAGTCAGGGCAGTCAGGACAGGTCGGGCAGGTCGGCCAGGTCGGCCAGGTCGGGCCGGTCGAGCCCGTGGAGTCGGCCGGGACCGTCCCCGCCTCGCCGGCCACGGCCCCGGATCCCAAGAAGCGCGTACGCCGTCGCCGTATCGCGGCGATCGCCGGTTCCGCGCTCCTCGCCGTCGCCGTGATCGGCGGGGTCGGATACACCGTGGTGACCGTGAACGGCGCCGACCGGGACGCGGGCGCCCCCGTGTGGAAGTTCCCCAGCACCGAGGTGAACGACAAGAAGGCCGCGGTGGCCAAGGGGTTGCGCGGTGTGCTGCTGCCGTATGCCACGAGCGGCTATGTCCGCGGCCCGGACATCGCGCAGTACGGCTCCGACGCGGAGCTGTCCGGCCGTGAGGCGACCGCTCTGCGCAAGGAGTCGATCAGCGGTCTGCCCCGGTCCCAGCGGCTCCGGCTGGAGAAGCAGATCGACCAGCAGCACATCAAGGGCATGGCCATGCGCAGCTACCTCAGCACCTCCGACGCGGCGGGCTCCACGCTCGCGGCGGACCATGCCTTCACGATCGACGTCGTCCTGTCCCAGATGGACGAGGGCGCCGTGCGGAACATCGCCAGGTACCAGAACGCGTTCCTGACCGCCCTCACCGAGTTCCGCAAGGGACCGAGCATCGAGGGCCACAAGAACGCGCGGTGTCTCCTGCCGCCCAAGAACTCCGGCGAGAAGCTCACCGCGATGTACTGCTTCGCCTACGAGAGCGATGTCCTGGTCTCGCTCACCGCGTCCGGGGCCAAGTCGATGGACCCGGGCGGGGTCGCGTTGTTCCTGCGCGACCAACTGGACCGCATCAAGACGACGGGGGAGGCGGTATGACCGAGCAGCAGGAGACCGCGATTCCTCCCCGGCCCGAGAAACCACCGCTCGTACCGCCCCAGGCGCAGCCGGAGCCGCAGCAGCCGGAGCCGCAGCAGCCGGAGCAGCAGCAGCCGGAGCCGCAGCAGCCGGTGCGCAAGGACCGCCGTGTCCTGCGCGCCGCCCTGCGCTGGACCGCGGCCGTCGTGGTGTTCGCGGCGGCCGGGGCGGGCACGGCGTACGGCGTCACGCAGATGAAGCGGTCCGACGTACCCGGTCTGGCGACCGCGTCGGACGGGCGCTGGGACTACCCGGAGATCGTCCGGCCTCCCCTGCCCTCCGGCAGCCCGGGCCCGTTCGCCCTGGACAACAAGGCGAACGCCCACTACGCGGACCTGCGCGCGCTGGTCCTGCCGGAGCCGAAGGGCATGAAGGCCGACGCGTCCCTGCGCGGTGCGGACGGCTGGCTGGCGACGAAGGACTTCCTGGCGCAGTACGCCTCGGCGGACGACCGCAAGGAGTTCGGGCAGAAGTTGACCGACGACGGCCTGCGGCACATCGCGGCCCGCGGCTGGACCGCTCCGGACGGCACGAGCACCCGGATCTACCTGCTTCAGTTCGACACCGCCGCGGTCGCGGACGAGCTGTTCTCGCCGGGCCTCATCTCCTACGACTCGGTGGTCTACCCACTGAGCGGCGCCCCGGCCGCCGCCTACGACGAAGGCTTCCCGCAGGAGGCCCGCTCCGAGAAGGTCACCTTGTCGGCGTACACCGAGTCGAAGCCCTACGGCGCCGAGCAGGTCCGGCAGGCCTACCTCTCCGCCGGCGACACCATCGCGCTGGTCGTGCAGTCCCGGAAGGGCACCGCGAAGGCCGTTCCCTTCCAGCAGACGGTGGCCCTCCAGAGCCAGCTGCTGGACTGACCTCGAGAGGGTGTACCTGACAGCGAGGGCCGGGCCCCAGCCGCGTAAGCTGGGGCCCGGCCTGTGTACACGCACCGCTCGTACCGCTCGAGGAGCACCCGTGGAGATCTTCTTCGAAACCCTGCTGGTCCTGGTCTGCGTCGGCGTCCTCGCCTTCGCCGGACTGGCCGTGAAGAAGCTGTACCAGGGCCAGCGCTGACCACCACCGAGGAACTGCTGACGCCATGATCGAGATCCCGTCCGACCTCCACAAGGACCTGGTCCCCCTCGTCTTCCTGCTCGGCGACTGGGCCGGCGCGGGTGTGTATGCCCCTGTCGAAGACAGTAATGAACACAGCCCGGGCTCCGAGAAGTGCAACTTCGGCCAGGAGGTCTCCTTCAGCCACGACGGCCGTGACTTCCTGGAGTACCGCTCCCACACCTGGGTCCTGGACAACGACGGGAACAAGGTCCGCCCCCTGGAGACCGAGTCCGGCTTCTGGCGCGTCGACGCCGACCGCAAGGTAGAGGTCACGATGACCCGCGACGACGGAGTCGTCGAGATCTGGTACGGCGAGCTGGCCAAGCAGAAGCCCCAGATCGACCTCGTCACGGACGCCGTGGCCCGCACGGCCGCCTCCGGCCCCTACACCGGCGGCAAGCGCCTCTACGGCTACGTCAAGAGCGACCTCATGTGGGTCGGCGAGAAGCAGACCCCCGAGGTCGAACTCCGCCCCTACATGTCCGCCCACCTGAAGAAGATCGTCACCCCGGACGACGTCGAACGCTGGGCGAAGGCCCTCCCGGACGACATGCCGGACGACGGGATCGCTTTCTTCAAGTAGGGCTTCGCGCGGTGTAGTTCCGCGTTCTCCGTTCCCGCCGGAGCGGGCCTTCTCCGCAGGAATGTGACACTTCCCGGGTCGAGTGTCACATTTCTGAGCCTCGTCCCCCTGGGGGCGAGCGCCGCCGTGCACCGCCCAACTTCGACGACCCCTGTTAACTCACTTCCAAACGCCGGCAAGGGTTAGCAGATCTTCACGCATGGCAATGCGCTTGCGTTCTCCGGGCGTCACGAAACGCACGGAACCCCGGCCGCAATAACGCTGCGGCCGGGGTTCCGGAGGCCGTGCTCTGGGCGGCATGCGAAGCAGAGGCGGACCCAGGGCGTACACAGGTGACCGTAACACGGCACATCTGTTGATGGGGGAACCGTGACCGACGACCCGCCCGAGTGGCTGCTGAAAGCCCTCTCGAAGCCGCGTATGGACGCGTACCTTGCGGCGGCGGGCGGCGACGTCATGGTGGCCATGCGTCTGTACTGGTGGAACGTGGCAGTGTCGGCGGCGTTCTACGGGCCGTTGCACTGCCTGGAGGTCGCCCTGCGCAAAGCCCTGCACGACGGCCTTGTCCGAGAGCACGGCAGACCGGACTGGTGGGTGAGTGCGCCCCTGAACCTCAACGGCCTCAGGCTCGTCGACCAGGCACGGGCGAAGTGCGAACGCGACGGCGCCGCTCCCGTCCCGGCCGACGACACACCAGCCCGCGAGGCGGCTCCGCGCCGCTGCCCGGCGACTGGCCGCTGATCCCGCTGAAGGACCTCTGCCAGTCCCTCCAGACAGGTCCTGCGGGACACGCGCAGGACAAGGGGCACACCCAGGCGGACGGCGGCGTGCCGATCGTTCTCCCCCGTGACCTGAACGGACATCGGATCGTCTCCGCCGCCGACCCCGCTGTCGTACCCGCCATGTCCTGGGAGCGGGCGAGGACGCGGCAGCTGTATCTGCTGACGGCGGGGGACATCCTCCTCACCCGTACCGGCACGGTCGGCCGCCTGGCCCTGGTGACCGGGGAACACGACGGCTGGCTGTTCCACCCCAACCTGGTCAGGATCCGGCTGCCGGACGACGGTGCCGCACGGTCGTCGTACCTGGCGGCCTACCTGAGTTCCCACAGTGCTCAGGACTGGGTCCGTACGCGGGCGGCCGGCGCGGTGATTCCCTCCGTGAGCCTCCGGACGCTGGGTGAGCTGCCCGTGCCGCTCCCGTCGGCCGCCGAGCAGCGGTCCATCGGTGAGACTCTCGCCGCGCTCGACGACAAGATCCGGGCGCACTCCGAGATCGCCCGGGCGACGGGTGAATACCGGGACGTGCTGGCCGAAGCCCTGCTGACCGGTGCGCTGACGACAGGACCGTAACCCTGGCCGGCCGTCCTACACTGGGCCCCGTGGTGAGCACCCAAGGCACTGACTGGAAGACCGATCTGCGGCAGCGCGGCTACCGGCTGACCCCGCAGCGGCAACTCGTGCTCGAAGCCGTGGACACCCTGGAGCACGCGACTCCCGACGACATCCTCATCGAGGTGAGGAAGACGGCCTCGGGGGTCAACATCTCCACGGTGTACCGGACCCTGGAGCTCCTGGAGGAGCTTCAGCTGGTCAGCCATGCCCACCTCGGGCACGGGGCGCCGACGTACCACCTCGCGGACCGGCACCACCACATCCACCTCGTCTGCCGTGACTGCACGAACGTCATCGAGGCCGATGTCGAGGTCGCCGCCGAGTTCCGGGCCAAGCTGCGCGACACCTTCGGCTTCGAGACCGACATGAAGCACTTCGCGATCTTCGGCCGCTGCAAGGACTGCGCGGGCAGGAAAGCGACCGGGGCGACCGGAGCGACCGGAGCGACCGGTAGGACTTCAGCTGAGTCTTCAACTACCGAGTCGTAGGCTTACCCGTATGAAGAGCCCCCTGTTGTCCCTGCCCGGCGCCGTCCCCGCCGAAGGAGTGGACGAAGGCGTCGCCGCCCACTACGGCGACCTGTTCCGCGAGCAGCGGACCCTCGCCGACGGCACCGGTTTCGTGGACCTCTCGCACCGCGGTGTGGTCGCCGTCACCGGTGACGACCGGCTGAGCTGGCTGCACCTCCTGCTCACCCAGCACGTCAGCGACCTGCCCACGGGCGTGGCCACCGAGGCGCTGATCCTCTCCGCGCACGGCCACATCGAGCACGCCCTGTACCTGGTCGACGACGGCACCACGGTGTGGATGCACACCGAACCCGACACCCAGGACGCGCTGATCGCCTACCTGGAGTCGATGAAGTTCTTCTACCGCGTCGAAGTCACCGACCGCACAAGCGAGTTCGCGGTCGTCTACGTCCCCGCCGGTTCCATCGCCGAGGTCCCGGACGGCGCCGTCGTACGCGAGACGCCCTACGGCCGTGACCTCTTCCTCCCGCGCGCGGACCTGGAGTCGTACGCCGAGAAGTCCGGCCCGCCCGCCGGGATCCTCGCCTACGAGGCGCTGCGCGTCGAACACCACCGCCCCCGCCTCGGCTTCGAGACCGACCACCGCACCATCCCGCACGAGCTGGGCTGGATCGGTACGGCCGTGCATCTGCAGAAGGGCTGCTACCGGGGCCAGGAGACCGTCGCCCGCGTCCAGAACCTGGGCAAGCCGCCGCGTCGCCTCGTCTTCCTCCACCTCGACGGCAGCGAGGTCCATCTCCCGGGCCACGGCACGGAGTTGAGGCTCGCGGAGGAGGGCGCGGAGGGCCGGAAAATCGGCTTCATCACGACGTCCGTACGGCATCACGAACTCGGCCCGATCGCCCTGGCGCTGGTGAAGCGGAACGTGCCCCTGGACGCGCCGCTGCTGGCGGACACGACGGCAGCGGCCCAGGAAGTCGTCGTGGAGCCGTAGGACTTTCCGCAGGACTCCTGGTGCTTCGGTCGGTCGAACTCCCCTACTTTTCCTGGTCGGTTGCCTTGCCGTCGAGGAGGCGGCCGTCCGTGGTCAGGGGCGGGTGGGGCAGGACGGGCAGGTAGTGGCGCAGGAACAGGGTGCCGGTGAGCTCGCGTCGGCTGCGTACGCCGATCTTGTCGAACACTTTCCGCAGGTGATCCTGGACGGTGTACTCGCTGATGTGCAGGGCGCCGGATATCTCGGCCCCGGAACTGCCCCGCAGGACCTGCTGGGTCACGTCGCGCTCGCGCTGGGTGAGGCCGTACGTGTCGAGGACGAGGGCGGCCAGTTCGCCGGGTTGGCTCGGGGTCAGGGCCGCGTAGGCGAGTTCTTCCCCCGGCGGGCCCTGGCGCCATGCGCTGACGGTGATCCATCGGCCCGCACGAGTCCGGACGCGGGCCGAGATCATGGAGCCGGCGGGAGCGTGGCGCACCTGCTGGAGTACCGCCGAGAGCGCGTACGGCGGGGACTTCTCCCCGGTGCGGTGCTTCTCGGCGAGCTGACCGAGCCAATGGGCCGCGGTGGGGCTGACGGAACTGATCCGTCCGCCCCGGTCGGTGACGACGAGCCCGGGGGCTGCCGGGGCGCCGGGACTGTCGATGCCGGTGAGGAGGAGGGCCCGGCGCAGTCCGGCGGCGGCGGGAGCACTGACGGCCGCCGCGCGTCGCACGTCGTCCGGTGTGAAGGGGCGGGACCGCGGACCGCGGCACAGGACGAGCAGTCCCCACGTATGACCGGCTGCCTTGAGGGTGACGCGTAACTCGTCGGTGAGACCGGCGGGAGCCAGGATGTCCCGGTAGTAGACGCTGTCGGTGTGGGGGCCGTGCGTCGACCGGCTCAGGAGGCTGGTCGTTCCCGGCCTGGCCGCCAGGGCGCGGATGTGATCGGTGCCCTCCTGGATACCGTGCTCGATCTCGAACAGCCGCGGCATGAGTTCGGCGGGGAAGCCGTGCTCGTGGAGCCCTCCGGTGTCGAGCAGTGTGGCCGGGTCGAGCATGACCGCGCACCACACGTCGGCGGGGACGCGCCGCAGGAGTTCGGTGCTGGCGGCGGTGAGGGCGTCCAGGGGTTCCGGAGGGCGGTTGTTTTCGTGGTCGGACATGCTGAAAGCGTAGGAAATATCCCAGACATCTGGGATGGGTTTAGGTGGAGTCGTCCCTTTACTGTGAGGCGGTGCCGCCCCCGGACGCGAGGTCGGAGGGCGGTTCTTCGCAGAGCAGGGGGAGACATGGGACAGGCAGGGGGCGCGGGCCGCGCGGTGACGCCCGAGGTCGCACGGACGATGGGGCACGGGCTGACCCGGCTGGAGAGTTATCTGCCGAGCACGCGCGGGGCGGCGGCCTTCGGCGAGATGCGGCGGATGCTCGACCAGGCACCGCAGGCGCAGCGGGAGGCTCAGACGAACGTGGACGAAGCAGGGGCCTTGGGCGCGACGGTCGGGGCCAGGTACGCCCAGCAGGTCAACGAGCGCGAACGGTCGTTCTGGGGACGCACCTTCGGGGTGTCGGCACAGAAGCGCGCCGAAGAGGCCCAGAAGGTGGAGAACTATGCCGCTGTCGCCGGACTGGCGGCAGCGGCTCTCGCCGAGGCCAAAGTGCGCTACGACGAAAGGAAACGGCGGGAGGCGGTCGGTCGGCTTGTGTGGCAAGTGGTCAACATGGGCGCCCTCACGGAAGGCGTGGTGAACGAGTACAACGACGCGTTGCGCTGGCGGGTGCTGGACGCACTGGAGCTGAACGCTCGGGCGCGGGACCGACTCGCCACGACCCCAGTGCCGCAGTCGCACCAGACACTGCAGGTACCCCGACTCGAAACCGCCGCACGGGATGCCGTTGCGACGTACGCGTTTCACGCCTACGCGAACGCGGTCGGCGAGGACGAGGCCACGCGCCGCATCGTCCCGCTGCTGGTGCGGCTGGGCCTGTCGAGGAGCGCAGGCGACCACTTCGCGCGTGTCGCACAGGACGAGTACCTGTCGGAGCGCGATCCGTTGTCGCGGCACTACCGGGTACTCCAGCTGGCCGTCGTCGGGATCGGCCGCCATCTGTTCCTTCCGCTCGACGTCATGGCGGAGGCCGCGGGACGCGTCGTGGCCTTCGATCCGTACGAGGCCGCCCGCGCCGAAAACCGGCAATTCGTAGGGCAGTTGATCCGTGCTTCCGGTGCCCTCGCGTCGATCGTGTCGGGCGGTACCGCCGGACCGGCGATGAGCATCGCGGTGTCGGCGGCACAGCAGCTGTTCGGTGCGGCGGCGGACCGGCCGGCCATTGAAGGCGCGTTCGTCTCGCTCGGTCAGGAAACGGGCTTGCCCCAGCCCTCGATCCAGTCCTGGCTCACCTGGAACAGTTAGGGCACGATCCGGCGGACAGGTCCTAGAGGTCCACTACGACGGTGAACGGGCCGTCGTTCGTCAGGGAGACGCGCATCCGGGCGCCGAAGCGGCCCGTCGCCACCGTCGCGCCCAGCGAGCGGAGTTGGGCCACCACCTCGTCGACCAACGGCTCCGCGACGTCGCCGGGGGCAGCCGCGTTCCAGGTGGGCCGGCGGCCCTTGCGGGCGTCGCCGTAGAGGGTGAACTGGCTGATGACGAGGAGCGGGGCGTCGATGTCGCTGCACGACTTCTCGTCGTGCAGCATGCGGATCGACCAGAGTTTGCGGGCCAGTTGGGCCGCCTTCTCCTTGGTGTCCTCGTGGGTGACGCCGACGAGGACGCACAGCCCCTCGCCGTCGATCGCCCCGACCGTCTCGTCGCCCACGACGACGCTCGCGCCGTCCACTCTCTGCACCACTGCTCGCATGGGTCCCATGATGCCGTGCGGACGAGAACGACTCCCGGCGGGCCTATTTTTGTTCCTTAACCCCCCATCTGGGGCCGTTCGGGGGCACTCGGTCACATAGCGGCCACTTGGGGTGGCACGATGCTGTCGACACGCCGGTCGAGGGGACGGGTAGAGGCACATGAGCACACCGAGTACCGGGCAGTCCCCCGGGCCTGTCTCGCTGATCCGCGCGGGAGGACCGGCCACGCGCCGCCCGCCCGCGCAGCGCGTCGACAGCCCGCTGCTGCCCGCCGAACCGACCGCACCCGACCTGACCGCGCTACGGCTCCCGGAGCTGCGCGCCCTGCGCCGCGACGCGCAGCGCGACGAGGCCGACCTGAGTTACGTACGACGGCTCCTCCAGGGCCGGATCGACATCCTGCGCGCGGAACTGGCCCGCCGTTCCCCGGCGGGCGCGGCCTCGGTGGTGGACCGTCTCCCGGAGATCCTGACCGACGCCCCCGCCCGGCACCGCTCCTCGGCCCGGCACGTCACGCTGGGCACCCCGCACAGCGAGGAGTACCGGCTGCTGGCCGCCGAGATGCTCGCCGAGGTCGAACTCTCGGACCTGGAGGCCCGCACCGACCTGGAGCTGAACACCGCGATGGGCCGGCTCGTGCGGTACGAACAGCAGGTGTCCCGGCGCCGTCAGCTCCTCCAACACACGGCCGACGGGTGCAGCGCCGAGATCGCCCGCAGGTACCGTGAGGGGGAGGCACAGGTGGACGACCTGCTGATGTGAGGGGCCCGATGTGACGACTGAGGACGCAGGGGTTCTCGATCTCGATACGCCCCCTCCGGTGCTCGCGGAGGTCGTCCGCTCCGGCTTCGTCGAGAGCCGGCACCGGGGGAGTCTGGTGGTGCTGGCGGCGGACGGTTCCGTGGAACTGGCGCTGGGTGACGTGACGGCCCCCGTCTTTCCACGCTCCTCCAACAAGCCGATGCAGGCGGCCGGCGTCCTGCGCGCAGGCCTCGACCTCACCGGCGAACGCCTCGCGATCGCCGCCGCGAGCCACTCCGGCGAACTCTTCCACCGAGATCTCGTACGGCAGCTTCTTGCCGAACACGGCCTGAACGCGGGGCAGTTGCAGTGCCCGCCGGACCTCCCGCTGGACCCGGTCGAGCAGGAGACGTACCTCGCGTCGGGCGCCGTACGCGACCGCGTCGCCATGAACTGCTCCGGCAAGCACACGGCCATGCTGGCGGCGTGCGCGCTGCGAGGCTGGCCGCTGGAGTCGTATCTCGACCCGGCGAACGAACTCCAGCAACTCATCCACAGGGTTGTGGAGGAAGCGGCGGGCGAACCGGTCACCGCCGTCGGCACGGACGGCTGCGGCGCCCCTCTGATGGCGATCACCCTGACCGGCCTCGCCCGAGCCTTCCGCTCCTTCGTCCTGGCCACCCCCGGCTCCCCGGAACGCCGGGTCGCCGACGCCATGCGCGCCCACCCCGAGTACGTCGCCGGCACCCGCCGCCCCGACACCTGGCTGATGCGCGCGGTACCGGGCCTGCTGTCGAAGATGGGCGCGGAGGCGGTACAGGCGGTGGCTCTGCCGGACGGGCGGGCCCTGGCGTTCAAGGTGGAGGACGGGGCGGGGCGGGTGCTGGGGCCGGTGGTGGGGCGGGCGCTGGATGTGATGGGAGTGGAGACGCCGGAGGGCATGGGGCGGGTCGCGGTGCTGGGCGGGGGACGGGATGTGGGGGAGATCAGGGCGGCGTTTTGAAGGGGGACGACTACCAGCCCGTCCGGCGACCTCTCAACACGGGCCGACTGTACTCAGCCCGTCCGGCGTTTGAGGACGAGGCCCTTTCGGGGCCGATGGGGGTCTGGGGGCGCAGCCCCCAGGGATGGGACGGGTAGGGGCGGCGGGGGCGAAAAAATCCCGGTGACATCCACCCCCACAGACCTACCGTGACCCCATGACCCGCCCCGAACCCGACCTCCCCGTCCGCCCCCTCACCACCCCCGAGATCCCCGACTGGATCCGCGCCCTCAACACCGGTTTCCTGCGCACGCCCACCGTCTCCGACGCGGAGATCACCGACCGCAGCACCTACATCGACCCGTCCAGAACCCTCGGCGCCTTCGACAAGGGCCGCTGCGTCGCAACCTTCAGATCCTTCCCACAGGAGCTGACGGCGGTCGGCGGCACCCCGGTCCCCGCGGACGCCATCACGAGCGTCACCGTCACGTCCACCCACCGCCGCCGAGGCCTCCTGACCCGCATGATGACCCAGGACCTGGCCGCGGCGAAGGACCGGGGCGACGTCGTGGCCACGCTCATCGCCGCGGAGTACCGGATCTACGGCCGCTACGGCTTCGGCCCCGCCACCTCCGCGACCCAGTGGGAGATCGACGTCCAGCGCACCGGCCTGGACCCCCGCTGGTCGGCCCCGGAGTCCGGCGGCCGTATCGACCTGGTGGACGGCGAGGACGTACGCAGACTCGGCCCCGACCTGCACGAGCGGCTCCGCCGCACGCAGCCCGGCGCGATCACCCGCGACGACCGCTGGTGGCAGGTCACCACCGGCGCCCTGAGCCTGGACCGCGCCCCCTGGACCGAGCCGTTCCACGCCGTCTACCGCGCGCCCGGCGGCGAGGTGGAGGGCCTGGCCGCGTACGTCTGCGACGACACGTGGACCGACGCCAAGCAGCCGCTCGACACGGCCACGGTGAAGAGCCTGATCGCGACCACCCCGGCCGCCGAACGCGCGCTGTGGCACCACCTCTGCTCGATCGACTGGGTGGCGAAGGTGAAGTCGGGCTGGCGTGCCCCGGACGACCTGCTGCCGCTGCTCCTGCCGGACCCGCGGGCGGCCACGATCACGACACAGGCGGACTGGCTGTGGGTGCGGATCCTGGACGTCGTACGGGCAATGGAGGCGCGGTCGTACGAGGGGGAGGGCACGGTGGTGTTCGAGGTGGCCGACGGGGCCGGACTGGCGGGCGGGCGCTACCGGTTGGTGGCTTCGGCGCAGGGGGCGTCGTGCACGCCGACCGCGGAGAGCGCGGAACTCACGCTGGATGTCGGAGAGTTGGGGGCGCTGTGGCTGGGCGACGAGTCGGCCGTGCGGCTCGCGGCGCTGGGCCGGGTGCGGGAAGAACGAGCGGGCGCCGCCCGAGTGGCCGACGCCCTGCTGCGTACGTCCAGGCGGCCTTGGTGCCCGGACATCTTCTGAACGACCCTTCCGCCGACGCCTGTTGATGGACTCATCCGTAGCTGTTCAGTTGTGGTTGTCGGATCCGACCGGGCTCTCCGCTCCCCTCCAGGAGAGAGACCCGGTCGGCCAAGTTGGCCAAGTTGGCGACCAACTCTCCTCTGGTTATCTCCTCTTGGGTACGTCTCATAACCACCTTTCCTTGAACTGCCGAAAGATGGCGGGAAGTTGTAGGGTTTGGTCGTGGACCAGGAACACGCCACCGTCAATGGGCGGACGAGGTCACCACGGCCACAGTGGTCACACCATGAGCTGGCCGACGAGTTGCGCACCCGGATCAGGTCCGGTGTGCTGCGGCCCGGCCAGCGCATGCCCACCCAGGCCAGGCTGGCGGACGAGTTCGGCGTCGAGCGCGGGGCCGTACGACAGGCGCTGCGCGTCCTGCAGTCCGAGCATCTGCTCACCAATGTGTCGAAGGGGAGCCCCGCGACGGTCGCCCCCGACCCCACCCCGGCCCTGACCGGCCCCGGAGCCCCGCCGCAGCCCACGATGGTGGGCCTCGCGCCGCGCATAGCGAAGGCGTTCGCGCAGCCGCACGTGGAGATCGAGGCGCTGTGTCTGACGGCCGTCTCGCTCACGCTGGCCATGGGCGAGCCGCTGCGCCAGATCCACGCCGGACGTCTGAAACCGGCCAAGGTCGACGTCCGGGTGCTGCTGCCGAGCAGTGACATCGAACTCGCCTTCCCCTCCCGCGTGGACGCCCCGGCCGACGGCCGGCTGCAACGCCGCTGGCTCGCCCATCGCAACGCCCAGGGCCAGGTCCTGAAGCACAGCCTGCTCGCCCTGCGCGCGACACACGGCATGGACGTGCACATCACGTTCCGCGCGCTCCCTTTCACGCCACCGGTGAAGCTGTACCTGCTCAACGGCTCGGAGGCGCTCTTCGCCTACTACACGCTGACCCAGCGCGAGGCGGAGATCGGCCACGAGCAGGTGGAGATGTACGACGCGGAGGGCACCCGGTCGATGCTGTTCGACTTCGATCAGGGCGCGGGGCTGCGGGACACGACGTTCGTGGAGCAGTCGCAGCTGTGGTTCAACGCACTGTGGGAGACGATCAGTTCGGAGCTGACGCTGACGAGCTGATCGCCTCCCGCGGCGGTTGACCCGGAGAGCCTCCTTCGGGTCACAGAGCCGGTCCGGTGACCAGGAGGGCCAGCACCACGGCCCCGATGGAGCTGATGGCCGGGCTCTTGGCCTTGATACCGATGCTGAGCAGGAGCAGGCCGACGATGCCGGTGGTGCCGTACTTCCACTGGACGATCTGCTCGAAGCCGACGACGAAGACGGCGGAGAGGAGGGCGATGGCAGGCACGGTGGTTCCCCCTTCGGGCTTCCGGGTGGACGTGGGGGTGAGGAAGCAAAACTTCCGCCAACTTGGAGAAGTTGGTTGCCAACTCTGCTTAAGTTGTTCCCTCTTGGCACCTACTCACACCTACTCACAATCAAGTTCCAAACAACTCCCCTAAGATGGGGCAGAGTTATACCGTTTGGTCGTGACCCAGGAGAACGTGGCAGTGAACGGCAGCAGAAGCTTCTCGCCCCAGGAGATCGCCGACGCCCTGCGCGACCGCATCCGCACCGGCGACCTCAAGGCGGGCGACCGCCTGCCCACCCAGGCCGACCTGGCGGAGGAGTTCGGGGTGGAACGGGGAGCGGTGCGGCAGGCGTTGCGGCTGCTTCAGGAGGCGGGGCTGCTGACGAACGTGAGCAAGGGGAGCCCGCCCCGGATCGCGGAGCCGGCCGCACCGACCCGGGACGAACCCCAGCCGACGATGGTGGGGTTGGCACCGCGCCTGACGGACGCCTTCTCGGCACCGAACGTCCGCATCGACGTCGTGTGCCACACCGCCGAGACACTGATGGTGGCCATCGGCGAACCCCTGCGCCTGATCCACGAGGGCCGCCTCCGCCCTCAGTCGATCGAGGTCCGCATCCTGGTCCCCTCCCGGGAGATCACCCTCGCGTTCCCGGTCCCGGTCGACGACAGCGGCGAGGACGACTCGGTCCACAAGCGCTGGCTGGGGCTGCGCAACGCCCAGGGCCAGGTGCTCCAGCACAACCTCCAGGCTCTGCGGGCCACCCACGGCATGGACGTCAGGGTCACCTTCCGCGCCCTCCCCTTCACTCCTCCCGTGAAGCTGTACCTGCTCAACGGCCAGGAGGCGCTGCTCGGTTACTACATGCTCGTGAGACGGGAGGAGGAGTACGGCAGCCAGACACTGGAGATGTACGACGCCCTCGGCTCCCAGTCCGTCCTGTTCTCCTTCCTGCGGCAGACCGGCGAGCGGGACGCCGCGTTCGTCGAGCAATCGCAGCTGTGGTTCGACGCCCTCTGGGAAACCATCACGACGGACCTGACACTCTCCTAGTGACTTCTGATACAGCGCAGACTGAACAGGTGACAGTAGAGACAGAGAACCTGCGAGAACTGATCACCAAGGCCCGCCACGTACTGTTCGACTTCGACGGTCCGATCTGTCGGCTCTTCGCGGGGCACACGGCGGCACGCGTGGCGCGCGAACTGGTCGAGTGGCTCGAAGGGCGGGGACTGCGCGGGCTGTTGACGGAGAGCGAACGGGATTCCCTGGACCCGCACATGGTCCTGCGCGCCGTGGACCGCCGGCACCCCGGCAGCGACCTGGTCGCGGAACTGGAGGAACGCCTCACCCAGGAGGAACTCCGCGCCACGTCCTCGGCGATGCCCACGGCCTACGCCGACCCGCTGATCCGCACCTGGTCCGCGGTGGGTTCACGACTGGCCATCGCCACGAACAACTCACCCCGGGTGGTGCGGACCTACCTGGCCGGCCGTGGGCTCGTATCCCTCTTCGCCCCGCACATCTACGGCCGCACCCAGGACCTCCACCTGCTCAAGCCCGACCCGCACTGCCTCAACCGCGCGCTGAACGGGCTGGGCGCGGCGCCGTCGGCCACCTTGATGATCGGCGACACCGCCACGGACTTCGAAGCCGCGGAGGCGGCTGGTGTGCTGTTCCTCGGCTACGCGCGCAATGAGCGCAAGGAGAAGGTGCTGCGGGACGCGGGGGCCGAGTACGTGGTCGGGTCCCTGGAGACGGTGTTGCGGGTGGTGCGGGATCAGGCCTGAGCCGGAGGGGAGTCAGGCCTGGGTCATCAGGAGCACGAGGATCACGGCTCCGGCGGACGCGCAGGTGGCGCTGCGGGCCTTGATGCCTGCACCGAGCAGGAAGAGGCAGAGGAAGCCCAGCGCCCCGTACCGCGATTGCATCAGTTGCTCGATTTCGAGTGCCGCGACGGCTTTCAGTAACTCGGCGACGACCACGGGACCCCACCCCTTGCTTCTCTCGGACGGTGTTCTTGCCTGACAACTGATCAACAACCGTTCCAATTGGACTGCTTGCCTTGGATTGGTCTTCCCTGGCTGCTTGATCCCCTAACGTCGGCGCGGGATATGTATGGCGGGCGGTCACATTGGACCGCGATATGACTGGAAGTGGTTTCCTCGCTCCGGTGAAGAGGTACGGTCGCGGTGTGACCTCAGGACGTGGCGAAGGCGGCGGCAGGGAGTTCAACGCCCTGTTGGAGGAGCTTCGTGTCCGCATCGCCGACGGCACATACACGTTGGGCCAGCTCCTGCCCCCGCAGCGCGAACTCGCCGACGACTTCGGGGTCTCCCGTGACACGGTCCAGCGTGTGCTGCGCGAGCTGAAGGACGAGGGGTGGATCGAGTCCCGTCAGGGAAGCGGTTCGCGGGTGGTGAAGAGCCCCATGCACTCGGGCAAGGTTCCGCAGGTGGCGCCGAGGCTGCGCGCGGCCCTGGGGCCGTTCATCACCCGGGCGTTCGCCCAGCCTGTCGTGCGACTGGACGTCTTCACTCTCACGTCGGAGAGCCTGGACGCTCACGTCCGTCTCCAGGCGGAGCACATCCGTACGGGCGAGATCGCCACCCCTGAGCGCATCGAGTTGCGGATGCTGCTGCCCGCCGAGTCGCTGGAACTTCCGTATCCGCGGGCCCTGAAACCGGGGGGAGAGTCCGAAGAGGCTTATGGGGCCGAGCAATTGGACCGGTTGCAGGAACAGGTGCAGGAGCGTCTGAGAGGCATCACCCGGAGGCATACGACATCGCTGCGCGCGGCCCTGCGGAACCTGGAAACAGAGGGACTGGTGTCCTCCGTGACGGTGGAGGTCAGGAGCATCCCCCTGGTGCCGGCCTTCAAGCTGTACCTCCGCCCGGGCGCCGAGGCACTGTTCGGTCCCTACGAAGTCGTGGAGCGCTCCATCCTCCTCGACGACGGGACGGAGATGAACGCCCTCGACGTCCTGGGCCTGGGGGCGACCCTGATCAGGCACGTCAACGACGAGGGTGATCCCAACTCCACCGGATCGGTGTTCATCGAGAGCATGCAGGCCTGGTTCGACGCCTGCTGGGAGCGCCTCGCCGTAGCGTTCTGAAATCCGCAGGTCATGTGAGCGAGCCATCAAGTGGGTTGCGGTTTGGCGAGGTTCGGCCACCCGCTTCAGGACTGGGCATTACAGTGTGCCCACTCTGCTCGCGCCGCATGGACATCGGTGGCGACGTACAGCTATTCAGGAGTGACCTTGGGTGGTCCACCAATGCCCGGATCTCCCGCTCAGGCGAGAGACACGGGCGACGCGTTCGATCGTCTCGTGGCCTACGCCAGGACCGAGGGCGAGTTCAGCCGTGGCCACCACAACGTCAACTATGTGGTGGAGCCGCCGGAGCCCCTGAACACGCGGCTCTCCGCCGTGGCGGGGCACCACTGGGTGACCGTACGTCAGCGAATCCGCACCGTGCTGCCCGTTGTCATCAGGACCTGGCAGGACGAGTCGGAGATCCTGGGCGCGGTCCACGGCGTGCTGCCGCACGTTCCCAAGTGCCTGGTCAAACGCTGGGACACGACCGTTCTCAGCTATGTACAGGGCGTGCCGCTGTCGACCATCTGTCGCAACGGCAAGCCGGTCGACTCGCATCTGATCTCCGCTCTCGCCGGCCTGCTGGCCGACATGACACAGGTGCCCAGAAAGGACCTGCCGCCGCTTCCGCAGTCCTGGCCCCGGACCAGC
Source organism: Streptomyces sp. NPDC088350 (assembly GCF_044753545.1). Classification (NCBI taxonomy): domain Bacteria; kingdom Bacillati; phylum Actinomycetota; class Actinomycetes; order Kitasatosporales; family Streptomycetaceae; genus Streptomyces; species Streptomyces sp. NPDC088350. The sequence continues at coordinate 83,118 of NZ_JBIVNL010000013.1, forward strand.
CGGGACAGCCGGGCCTTCCTCCGGGCCCTGGCACTCGCGACGGAGGAGCAGATCAGGAAGCCCAACTGGCGGAAGTTCGGAGGGTTGTTCGCCACCCTGGGCATTCCCGAGGACGCCATGGTGCGGTTCGCCGAGCGCGTGCCCGCGATGATCAGCCGTCCCTTCAGCCTGCTCCACACCGATCTGCACCGCGACAACGTGATCGTCTCCTTTCACGGCGACCCGCCGCTGATCTGCGTCGACTGGGAACTGGCCACATACGGCGACCCGGTGCACGACCTCGCCACCCATCTGGTGCGGATGGACTACCCGGACCACCAGTGGGCGGAGGTGACGGACTCGTGGCGCTCGGCCATGGCCGAGCGGCGCAGCAAGGCGGTGAACGGCTTTGAGCGGGATCTCAGGCACTACGTCGACTTCGAGCGGGGCCAGTCCGTCTATCCGGACGTGATGCGGGCGGTGACCTCGCTCGGCGTAACGTTCGACCAGCGAGACCTTGACGCCGCGACGATCGCGGTGCACCGGGCTCTGAAAGCCGCCGAAGGCCCGCTGCGCCTCAAGAGCGTGCCGGGTGAAGAGGCGATCGAACGCATTCTCATCCGGTGGAACGAGTCCAACGGCAAGCGCCGCAACCGGGAGTTGGGCACGCTGGCCATCCCCTGGAAGTCGGACCTCAGGGTCCCCGAACACGCGAGGTTCCCGGCATGGGCGGTCCGGGAGGCTCTCTTCAAGGAGGGAGCGGCGCCTGCGGACCATGTGTTCAAGGGAACGGCCCACCTTTGTACGGCGGTGCAGGTGCGGGGCATCCCGTTTCCGGTCATGGTGCGGCGGAAGATGAGTTCGGCGGCTCCCAGGGAACGGCGATTCCTGAACGAGCACGTCGTGCTGCGAGCGATCGAGGAATCCGACGCGCAGGTGCATGCTCCGCGTGTCCTGGCACTGGGCGTCAGCCATCGTCATCTGAGGGACCAGTTCACCATCCATTCGTACGAGGGGCCGAAGGACGAGATCCGGCACCCCGACCATCCCGCCGAGGGGCTGCTGCCGCACGAGGCGGACGATCTCGTCGACCAGCTCTGCGAATTGACGAAAGTCGACTGCGAGAAGCTGGGCGCGGACACCCTCGGCCAGGATTTCTACCAGGGGCTGCGCCTCGAACTGCTTCGCATGGTGTCCGAGATCCCTGCCGAGACAATGGCTCTGGCCAGGGAGTTCGGCCTGCCCGGAATCGTCCGGCTGGGAGAGATCCTCGACCGGCACATCCTGATCCCGCGCCGTTCCGTCCTTCTGCACGGTGACCTCAACCCCTGGAACCTGGTGCGCCGCGAGGACGGCAAGGGACTGACCCTCATCGACTGGGAGATGGCCATGGTGGGCGATCCCCTCTATGACCTGGTCCGCCACATGCATCTGACCCCGACTCTCCCGGACATCCGCGAGCGCCTGTTCGCCCGGTGGGCCAAGAGGATGCCCGAGGAGTGCACCAAGGGCTGGCGCGAGGACTGGATCGTGTACCGCTGGATCGAGTCCGTGCGCTCCGCCTACGTCGACCTCGACCGCCTGGTCACCGGAGACAGCCTCGAAGCTCCCAACGTCCGGCGTGCGGTGGACACTTACGCCATGACCCTGAAGACGGCGACCGCGTCACTCGGGCTCAACGTGAGATCGACGGCCAACCCGTATCTTGCTTTGGCACTGCCCCGGACCGACCATGGATAGACACGGGGGAGGGGGCTGCGATGTCCGGCAGCCGAAGTGGTGTGCCCGAAAGCACCCTGGCTGAACGGGTCAGGCGTTTCCAGACCCGGTACCAGCCGGTGGTTACCCGGCTTCTGCTCCTCTCCGTCTTCGTCATCGGGCTGATCGCGCAGTTCGTGAAGCCGGTGGGCGACGCCCTCCAGGGCAAGGTGTTCCTCGGCAGCGCGCTTCTCAGCGTGGTGGCCTACGTGTTGTACGACAAGGTCAACGACCTCGACGCATCGCTGCGAGTGCCGACCCGCGCCCAGGTGAAGTCACGGGAGCTGGGCACCTTCGTGACCGAGGCTTTCCGTGCCCGGGCGGTGGAGATCAGCTTCCTCGGCTACACCGGCGAGACGCTCTACAACGAGCTCTATCACCGTCTGGAGAGCCTCCAGGACGATCCCGGTCCGACGCGGCACGTGGTGGTGCGATTCCTCGTCCCGGACTTCCGCGCCCCCATGACCGTGCCCTCCCGTGTGGGTCCGGAGGGCACGCCGGTCGATGACGAGGAGTTCCGCAGCCGGCTGGAGACCAAGTGCAGGGAGTTCGACCAAAGGCTGTCGGGCATCGCACGGGGGCTGACATCGATGGGCCGGGTGTCGGTGGCGTGCGAGTACCGCTTCTACCCCGGCATACCGCGCGACAAGATCTGCATCTTCAACCGGGAGCTGGTCCTGCACGGTCTCTACGACGTGTCCGCCCGCACCATGGGAATCAGTCCGGATCCGGACTACTACGACCCCCAGGGGTACCGCACCGACCTCAACATCTGGTCGCGGGAGGACACCGACGACGTCAGGGCCGCTGTCGCGACCTGGAACAAACACTTCGACGCCCTGTGGCAGCTGGCGGCAAAGCCACCCTGGCACCGCAGCGCGCCGACGGCCTGAACGCCCTCAGCTCTTGAGCACCACCTTCCCGACCACCCCCCGCCCCTCAATCGCCGCATGCGCGTCGGCGGCCCGCTCCAGCCCGAACACCTCCCCGATCACCACCCGCAGCCGCCCCGCCCCCGCCTCCCGAAGGGCGTACGCGGGCAACCGGAGCAACTCCGCCGCAGGAAACTGCACATCGCCGATCCCGAACAGCTTGATGCCCCGGCGCGAAGCCTCCTCCGGGTCGAGAGTGGCGAACGTGCCGGACGGAGCACCGTGTGCCGAGAACCGCCCACCGTCCGCCGCCAAGGGCAGCGCGGCAGCGCCGAGTTGCCCGCCCACCCCGTCCAGGACGACATCGGCCGCGCCGCCCAGCGCCGCACGCGCCCGCTCCGGCCAGCCGGCGGCCGACACGTCCACCGCCGCGTCGGCCCCCAACTCCTCCACCAGCGCCAGCTTTTCCGCACCCCGGGCCAGCCCGACGACCAACGCGCCCCGTGAGTGCGCCAGTTGGACCAGGATCGTGCCCATGCCGCCCGACGCGCCCAGGATGAGGACGCGGTCGCCGGGGGAGACGGCGGTCAGTTCGACCAGGCCGGACGCGGTGAGGCCGTCGTGGACCAGGGCGGCTGCCGGGAGGAGATCCAGGCCGTCCGGTACGACCGTCAGGGCCGAGACCGCCGCCACCGCGCGCGACGCGTAGCCGCCCCGGACATACGACGTCACCCTGCGCCCCAGCCACTCCTCCGGGACGCCCGGCCCGAGCGAGGCGACCACCCCGGAGACACCGCCGCCCGGGACGTACGGCGGTGTCGTCGGGAAGAACTCCTGGCCCCAGCCGGTCCTGACCTGGGTCTCCACGAAGATCGTGTCGATGTACGCGACGTCGATCAGTACCTCGCCCGGGCCCGGCGCCGGATCCGGCAGGGTCACCGGGACCAGGACCTCCGGGCCGCCGAACTCCTGCACCTGCGCTGCACGCATGGCCGACCTCCACCGCATCGGGACAACAACATCGGGATGTGCGTGCAGTCTTCGACCTCAAGCAGAGTTGAGGTCAAGGAGCGGCGTCGGAGGGAGCGTCGAAGAGAGGGATCAACTCCTCTTCCTCGTACGTCAGATGGGCCTCCAGGGCCGTCGTCAGGCGGTCGACCTCGGTGCGGACGGCCGCCGGATTCGTGTCCTTCGCGGTGAGTGCCCCGCGCAGTTCCTCCATCAGCGCCGCGATCCGTTCGTGCTCCTCGCGCAGGCGGGCCAGGGCCGGGGCGGACCCGGGGTGCCGCTCGGCGATGAGCGGGAACAGCGCCGTGTCCTCGCCGGTGTGGTGGTTGTGCAGGCCCTGGCAGAACGTCAGGCAGTTGGCGCGGAGTTGGGCGCCGAGGGTCGTAGTGCCGGTGCGCAACTCGCCCCGGATCAGGGACAGTTCGCGGCGGAACGCGTCGTGCACCACCTTGACGGCCTCGCCGAAGGAGGCCGCGTCGATGTTCCCGGGGCCGCCCTGGGCCAGGCTGTGGAGGGCCACGACCGGGATGACCCTGTCGGTCTTCTCCTGGTACGCCGCCCAGCCGGCGTCCGCCTCCACCGCTCGGGCGAAGACCTCGTCGCGTTCCTCGCCGGTGAGGACCACGGCGCGCGCCTCGTACGTGAACACGCCGCTCTCGACGGTGACTTGGGGGTGGGCGACGAGGTTGCGGAACCAGTCCGGGTGCCGGGCCGAGCCGCCCGCCGAGGCGATGACGAGGACTCTGTCGCCGCCGTCGGGGAGGTAGCCGACGGGGGTGGTGTGCGGAGTGCCGGTGCGGGCGCCGGTGGTGGTGAGGAGGAGGAGGCGCGCGCCCTCGAAGTAGCCGCTCACGCGGCCCCGGTTGGCGCGGAACTCGTCGATGATCCGCTGGTTGAAGTCGTTGGGCATGGGGTGGTGGTGGCTCCCTGTTCTCTGTCGCTACTGATCCGTGGACGGCGCCGGCGATCGTGTTGACGATCGCGCTGGTGTGGCGACTTGACTTGGACGCAGTGACAGACGGCGGACCCCTGGCCCGCCGCGGCCTCACTCGGAGGCCGGGTACCCGACTCGCTCACGGCTCAAGGCCGACCCGGCAGTCATGGGAGGGACGGTAGCGTCCGTCGTATGACTGACGCCACCGATTTCCAGGCAGTCCCTACCACCACCCTCGCCGATCTGCTCGGCCGCGAGCAGGTCATGGACCTCGGCATCCGGGCGCTGTGGGGTCCGATGCCGCGTCTCGCCGGCCCGGCCTTCACCGTCCGGTGCCCGCCCGGCGACAACCTCATGCTGCACGCGGCGATCTACCGCGCCGGGCCCGGTTCCGTTGTCGTCGTGGAGTCCGGGGACGTGGAGTACGCGCTGGCCGGCGGGAACGTCTGCGCCGTCGCGCGGCGGCGCGGGATCGCCGGGTTCGTGCTCGACGGGGTGATCCGGGACGTGGGGGAGGTGCGGGAGGCGGGGTTCCCCGTGTTCGCGCGGGGTGTCGTGCCGATCCCGGGCGTCAAGAAGGCCGTAGCGCCGTTGAACGAGCGGGTGCGGTGCGGGGGCGTGGCCGTCGACGCCGGGGATGTCGTGGTGGCCGACGAGGACGGGGTCGTGGTGGTGCCGGGCGGGCGGCGGGCGGAGGTGCTGGCGGCGGCGCGGGCGCGGTTGGCCCAGGAGGCCGCCGAGAGTCTCGATGAGTGGGAGGCGGCGCATCGGGCCCGGGTGGACGGGATTCTGGGTGCGGGCGGGTTCGAGGGGTGACGCGTGGCCGCTCGTCGCCTGGGCCGCCGGGCGGCCCTTCGTGCGGGTGGACGACGAGATCGGGGACGCCGATCGCCACTGGGTGGCCGCCCATCGTCCCGAGCGGGCGCTGTTGCTGCGCGTCGACCATCGGCACGGCATCACGAGCGCGGATCTCGACGCGGTGGGGGCGTGGTGGGACGTCAACCGGCAGGGGCACCAGGGAGCCGCGGAACGGGCGGCGATTCCCGGGCGGTAGCGTGTTGATCATGGCGGACTGGGAGATGCGGCCCGCGTCGGCGGCGGACGTCGAGGCTGTGGCCGAGTTGCGTGCGGTGGTGCTGCGGGCTGATCTGGAGCGGCTCGGGCGGTACGACGCGGGTCGGGTGCGGCAGCGGTTGCGGGACGGGTTCGAGCCGGCGTGCACGTGGGTGATCGAGGTGGGCGGTGAGTTCGCCGGGTGCGTGGCGCTACGGCCCGACGAGGACGGCCGCTGCCACTGGCTGGAGCATTTCTATCTGGCCGCGCGTCTTCAGGGCGGCGGGATCGGTTCGGGTGTGCTGCGGGAGCTGCTGGAGCGGTGTGACCGGGACGGCGTCGCGGTCGTACGGCTGAATGTGTTGCGGGGCAGTCCGGCACGGCGGTTGTACGAGCGGTACGGGTTCGTCGTCGAGACCGAGGATCCGGTGGACGTGTTCATGGTGCGTGCGGCGCCCGTCCGAGCCTCGCCCTGACATCTGTTGGGGCTGTGTCGTCGTACAGCCATGGCAGCCATGGCAGGTGTGAGCACACGGTTCGGTACGGCGGTCTCGGCCTCGTCCGGCTCGTCCGTGCGGCCGGGTGACAACCGGTGAAGGAGAGGGTCGGTATGCGGGTGGCGGTGGCGGGCGGTACCGGGATGGTCGGCCGGTATGTGGTCGAGGAACTGGTCGCGGCCGGGCGGGAACCGGTCGTGCTGAGCCGGTCGAGGGGGGTGGACCTCCTCGCGGGCGGTGCCGGGCTCGACGCCGCGCTGGACGGTGTGGACGTGGTCGTCGACGTGAGCAACGTGACGACCACGAGCGAGCGGAAGGCGGTCGCGTTCTTCGACGTCGCCGGCCGCAACCTGCTGGACGCGGGCGCGCGGGCCGGCGTACGGCATCACGTGGCGCTGTCGATCGTCGGCATCGACCGGGTAGGCCTCGGCTACTACCGGGGCAAACTCCGGCAGGAGGACGTGGTGAAGAACGGCCCGCTGCCGTGGACGGTGCTGCGCGCGACGCAGTTCCACGAGTTCGCGCAGCAGGTCGTCGCCCGGGTGCCGAGACCCCTCGCGGTGGTGCCGCGGATGCGGACCCAGCCGATCGCGGCGCGTGAGGTCGCCCAGCGGCTCGTGCGACTCACGACGGGTCCGGCCCAGGGGACGGCCCCCGATCTCGCCGGACCGCGCGTCGAGCAACTCGTCGACATGGTACGGCGGTTGCTGCGGGCCCGGCACGAGCGGCGGCTGGTGCTGCCGGTGCGGATGCCGGGGGCGGTCGGGGCGGCGATGGCGGGGGACGGGCATCTGCCGGTCGCCGGCGCGGCCGGGCCGCGGGGCAGCCAGACGTTCGACGAATGGCTCGCGCGGAATGTGCAGAACGGGGTGAGGGGCGGGAGTGGAGGCGGGAGCGGGGACGGGAGCGGGGACGGGGGAGGGCAGGGAGGATGATCGCCGGCGTGCCCACACCACCGTTCCCACCGCCACCGCCACCGCCACCGCCACCGCCACCGCCACCGCCACCGCCGCCCACACCACCGCCCGGACCGGGTCAGGATCCCACCCTCGGTTCCCTCATGGCCGAGCGCCGCCGACTGCTCAACCTCGGTTACCGGATGCTCGGTTCGGTGCAGGACGCCGAGGATGTCGTACAGGAGACGTACGCCCGTTGGTATGCGCTGTCCGAGGAGGCGCAGCGGGCGATCGAGACGCCGATGGCGTGGCTGACCCGGGTCGCCTCGCGGATCTGCCTCGACCAGCTGGGCTCGGCGCGGGCCCGGCGGGAGCGGTACACCGGGGAATGGCTGCCGGAGCCGGTGCGGCACGGTGCCGGGTGGGCCAGTACGGGGAGCGCGGGCGCGGACGATCCCGCCGATCGGATCACCCTCGACGAGTCGGTCAGCATGGGGATGCTGGTGCTGCTCGACGCGATGACTCCCGCGGAGCGTGTCGCGTTCGTCCTGCACGACGTGTTCGGCATGCCGTTCTCGGAGATCGCCGAGACCGTGGGCCGTACGCCGGCCGCCTGCCGCCAACTCGCCTCCTCCGCACGCCGGCGACTGGCCGACCGGGCACCCGGCAGCGCTACGGCGGAGGAGCACGGGCGCGTCGTCTCCGCGTTCCGCGAGGCCTGCGAGACCGGTGACCTCGACGCGCTCGTCGCCCTGCTCGACCCCGATGTCGAATCGCGCAGCGACGGCGGCGGCAAGGTACGGGCGGCCCTGCGACCGGTCGTCGGCCGCGACAAGGTGGCCCGCCTCTTCCTCGGCCTCATGCGGCGGGAACCCGGGGTGGAACTCGTCGAGGACGACGTCAACGGCCGTCCCGGGGTGGCGGCGCGGATGGGCGGGACGACGTTCGCCGTGCTGGCGACGGAGGTGCGGGGTGGGTTGATCACGGAGCTGTGGCTGGTGGTCAATCCGGACAAGTTGGGGGCGTGGAACGGGGAGGGCGGGGGTGGGGTTTCCTGACCGTCCCCCGTACTCGCATGCTGGAAGCGGGAGTTGGCCGGTGACTTGGGACAGGTGAGCTGGGACAGGGGGCGTTCGTGAGGATCGGGTCCGGGAAGCGGCCTGGGTGTGTTGCTGTCGTCGGTGTGGGTGTCCTCGGGGCGAGCGTGGGCTGGAATCTGGCCCGGCGCGGTGCCGAGGTGGTCCTCATCGACGCCGGTCGGCCGGGTGAAGGCGTCACCAACTGGTCCTTCTCGTGGGCCAATGCCAGCAACAAGACCGTGCGCAGGTCCTACTTCGACCTGAACGTCGCGGGCATGGCGGCGCACCGCGAACTCGCCGGGATCATCGGGCCGGACCCCTGGTGGCATCCCAGCGGCCACCTGCGCTGGACGGACGATCCCGCGGCGGAGGCGAAGCTCCTGGAGACAGCCGAACAACTGGCCTCCTGGGACTACCGGGTCGAGGTGTACACGGGGGCCGAGGTGCGCCGCCGCCTCGAACCCGCTCTTACGATGCCCGACGAGGCGCCCGTCGTGTTCTACCCCCACGAAGCCTGGGTGCACGGACGTCATCTCGTCGGCCGCCTGGTCGGCCTGGCCGTCGCGTCCGGCGCCCAACTCCGGTCCGGCACCGCGGTGTTCGGCATCGACACCGGTGCCGACGGCAGCGTTCGTTCGGTCGCCCTGTCCGACGGGAGCCGCCTCGACGTCGACATCGTCGTGAACGCGGCCGGCCCCAGCGCCTCCCACATCGCCGGGCTCGTCGCACGTGACCTGCCGATGCGCCGCGAACCCGGCGTCGTCACCCGCATCGACTGTGCTCAACTCCCCGTTCACCGGGCCATGCACGCGCCGCACATCGAGATGCGGCCTGACGGAGACGCGGCGATGGTTCTTCACAGCCGGGAGATCGACGCGCTCATCGACGCGGACGCCCCCATCGACGCGGGCGCGTTCATCGGCGCGGGCCCGTCCATCGGCGCAGACGCCCTCATCGGTACAGGCGAGGAGTTGGCGCGACTCGCGCGGCTGCTCCACGAGTCGGCGGGGCGCGTCGTCCCCGAGTTGGGCGACTCCCGCATCGCAGAGACCCGGGTGGCCAATCGGCCGATCCCGGCCGACGGTTTCCCCTCGGTGGGGGCGGTGCCGTCCGTGCCGGGCTACTACGAGGCGGTCTCCCACAGCGGCATCACGCTCGGGCCGGTGATCGGCCGGCTGCTCGCTTCGGAGATCCTCGGCGGGGAGAGGGATGAGATGCTTGCGGACTTTCGGCCGGAGCGGTTCCAGTCAACTAGCGGTTTCTGACCGGGATTTCATGTTCCGAGGCCGTCTGTGTGGAGGTGGCGGCGGCCAGCAGCGCGGCGAACACGACCGGGGCCGCCGTCTGGTACCCGATCCACACCTCACCCCCGGCGGTGCCGCCCCGCCACGCCATCAGGACGCCGGCGAGAGCCGTCAGTACCCAGCCGCTGTCGTAGGCGACCATGAGCCGCGTGTAGGTGCGCAGCGGTCGGCTGCGCACATATCCGATCTCGATCCCTCCCCCGATCAGCAGGGTCACGCCGGAGACGACCATCAACCAGGCGGGTACGCCGAGCAGTTGGCCGAGCGGGGCGGAGCCGACGGCGTAGACAGCGGCGAGCAGCACCTTGAAGGCGCCGTCGGCGATGATCCCCACCGTCCGGGGTGTCACTGGCGGTGCCGCGATCCGGGCCATGCGCGGTCCTCCCTGAAGCTCGTCCGACGCCGCTCGACTGGTTCCGTCGACTGGTTCCGTAATCAGATTACGGTAATAATCGAACTATGAGAATGACGAGGGCGGAGACCAGGGAACGCAACCGCCGTGCCCTGCTGGATGCCGCGTTCCGGGTCGTCTCCCGGGACGGGTACCGGGCCAGGCTCGACGAGATCGCCGAACGCGCGGGCCTGACCACCGGTGCCGTCTACTCGCTGTTCGGGAGCAAGAACGGCCTGGTGGTCGCCCTGGTCGCCGACTATCTGCGGCCGTACTACGAGGAGATCGAGCGGGAGGTTCCGGCCGGACTGGATCTGCTGGGGGCGGTCGACGCCTTCGCCCGGCACTACCGGCGCAGTTGTGACGCCCCCGACGCGCTGCCGCGCCTGTCGCTCCAGATCACCTTGCTGGACATGGCCCTGCACGACCCGGACCTGGGGTCCCAACTCGCCCTGTCCGTACGGGCGCAGGAGGACCACCTGATCGCGCTGTTCACCGGCAGGTCGCACAACGGGAGCACCGTGACCGCGCAGCAGGCGCGGCGTCTGACCACCGCGCTCAGGGCACTGTTCGTCGGCCTCAGCCAGGGTGTCGTCCTCGGCCTAGCCCCCGATGCCGACGAGCAGTACTTCGCCGACACCGCCCGCGCTCTGGTGTCCGACGCCTCCCTTGTCGAACGGGCCGGGTGACGCGGTGGTTCGTGGTCGACCGTCGGTGGCGTTGCCAACGTGCGGGCGGGCCTCAGCTCTTGACCGCTTCCGCGATCCGCAGGGCGGTCTGGCCAGGGGTGAGGTGCGTGGTGTCGATGACTTCCGCCTCGCTGTGCAGCCATGTGCGGGCCGCTTCGGCGTAGGGCTCGAGGTAGTGGAGACGGAAGGGGGAAGGGCCGAGAACGGTGTCCCCCTCGATGCGTCCGCGGAGGGTGTCCTGGTCGGCGTGCAGGACGAAGTGCCGTACGGGAATGGCGTGTTGGGACAGGCCCGTGCTGATCTCGCGCCAGTACCGCTCGACCAGGACGGTCATGGGCATCACCAGGGTGCCGCCGGTGTACTCGAGCACGCGGCGGGCGGTCTCGACGACGAGCGGGCGCCACGGCGGCCAGTCCTGGAAGTTGCCGGTCGACGGCAGCGGTGGCGTGATGTCCATGAGCGTCACGCCGACCTTCTCGGCGTCGAACACCCGTGAATCCGGGATGAGTTGCTGCACGAGTGCGCTGGTCGTCGTCTTGCCCGCGCCGTGCGTGCCGTTGAGCCATACGATCATGGCACCCGACGCTAGCGGTGCGTGGGCCGCGGGGCAGGGCGAACGGAGGACGGGGTGGAGGGAGTACGGGGTGGACGGAGGGCGGGGTGGGCGTCGTGGACCTCAGCTGATCATGTGTCGTAGCGCGTGTCAGCGGTCATGACGGGGAGCGTGGAGGGGCGGTCCGACGCAAGGGGCGTGTCGCTCAACTCCGTTGAAGGTGCGCCGTGTTCCATCGAACGTGTGCCGTGTGCCATCCCACGTGTTCCGTGTTCCGGCGAACGTGTTCCGTGTCGGCGGCCGTCCCCGTACAACTGCTCCGTGCAACTGCGGGCGACCGTATCGGCGAAGGCCCGGGCGAGCGGGGTGAGGGCGTCCCAGCGGCGGACGGCCCAGCCGACCGGGAGCGGGGGCAGGCCGGGGAGGGGGACGAAACGGAGGGGGCCGTCAGGGGGTGCCTGCCGGCCGGGCAGGACGGGTACGACGGCGTGGCCGAGACCGAGTTCCGCCAGCAGGAGGGCGGTGTCCCAGTCGGCGACGCTCGTGTCGGAACTGCTCCGGACGCCGAGTTCGGCGAACGCGGCGTCGAGGCGGGCGCCCGAGGTGGAGTTCGGGGGGAGTCGGATGAGGCTGATCCCGGTGAGTTCGGCGGTGCCGACACGGGGCCGGGCCGCGAGCGGATCGTCGGCGCGTACGGCCAGTACCCAGGGCAGCGCGACGACGGGCCGTTGCTCGATACCGCGCACCGGGCCGGCGATCGTGACCCAGGCGAGGTCGAGGTTGCCGGCGGTGAGGGCGTCGAAGCAGCCGCGGCTGGAGGTCTCCGTCCGAAACTCCAGGCTGACCTTCGGGTGGCGCCGGCGGAAGTCGACGATGGCCTCGGACATGAAGTGCCGCACGGTCGTGCCGCCCGTGGTGACGCGCACGGAGCCGCTGTCGCCGTTGACCAGGTCCCCGAGCCGCCGTAGAGCCAGATCCAGGCCGGCGATGCTGTCCGCGGCGGCGTCGCGCAGGGCGCGCCCCGCGTCGGTGGGCACGACCCCTCGCGGCTGACGTTCCAGAAGGCTCACACCGGCCTCCCGCTCCAACCGCTTCACATGCTGGCTCACCGCCGACTGCGTGCGGCCCAGCTCACGGGCGACGGCACTGAGGCTCCCCGCCCTGCACACGGCCACGAAGACGCGCAGGTCCTCCAAAGTCATGACTCCCAAGCTACAGCTTGGAGCTAGCGAGAAATCCATAGGATTGACTGGGGTCACGGGGCTCGGGAAGACTCGGTGCAGGGCCCAGGCGGCAACCCGTCCGCGCCTTCGCGGGGTCCGGACCACAGGCGAAGGCGCGGACGGGTGCCGACCTCAAACGACGGAAGGACCCAGCCTCGCGCCAGCTCCCCGTCCCGCTCGTGCTTCAGCCCCAGCCTCCGCTCCCGCCGTCGGCCGCGCGGTCGCTCTCCTGCGCGAACTCGGTGCCGCGGAGACCGCCCACCCGGGGGCACACTCCTCGGCACTGACGGCTTCGCCGTCGCCTTGATGCGACGGGACCCGGACAGCCGCACCGAACTCACCGAGGTGATCGGCGCCGAGGCCGAGGCATCGTGTACCTCTACGCCGTGTGCGACCGGGAGGCCACTTATCCGAGGCTCGCGGATGCCGACGCGCCCTTCCACGACCACTGGAGCGTGGTGACCCCCACAGCACAGGGACTCTCCGCCGGTCCTCCTGGAAACGGGGGAGTTGGAGCGGATGCGGAAGGACGTCCATGACTCCTACTGCCATGCGGTCTACGACTTGGTGGACTGGCTTACGGGTCGTTGACCGACGGTTTCGGGCCGTGGACCACGGAGACCGGAGACCGGAGACAGCCTCCGCCGTCCGCACACCGTCACAGCGAGTGGCGTGCCGCACTTTTGCAAGCAGGTGCTTGCAAAAGTTAGCGCCGGTGGTGCAAGGTGGAGGCATGGCAACGCTCAACGTCGGCAATCTCGGTGAATATCTGCGTGACCAGCGGCGCAACGCGCAGCTGTCGCTGCGGCAGCTCGCCGACGCCGCCGGGGTGTCGAATCCGTATCTCAGCCAGATCGAGCGCGGGCTGCGCAAGCCGAGCGCGGAGGTGTTGCAGCAGGTAGCCAAGGCGCTGCGGATCTCCGCCGAGACGCTGTACGTGCGGGCCGGCATCCTCGACGCCGAGCGGGACCGGGACGAGGTCGAGACGCGTGCCGTCATCCTCGCCGATCCCACGCTCACCGAGCGGCAGAAGCAGGTGCTGCTTCAGATCTACGAGTCCTTCCGCAAGGAGAACGGGTTCGAGACCGCCGACGGGCGCGAGGAGAGCGACAGCCACAGCGACACCCTCACGACGACCGACGACGGCGGCGACGCCGAACCGCGGGAGCACCCGGCCGGTCAGGGCGACCGTACCGAGCAGCACAAGACGGCCGGATGACCGCGGATGACCACGACCTGCATGACCACGTCCGGATGACCGCGGGCGTGCACACCAAAACCCTCAGCTGATAGCAACCGGGAGGACCATCACCATGGCCATCACCGATGACCTGCGCAAGACCCTGAGCGACCCCACCCCCCTCTACTTCGCCGCCGGCACCGCCGACCTCGCGCTCCAACAGGCCAAGAAGGTTCCCGGCCTGGTCGAGCAGCTGCGTGCCGAGGCTCCGGCCCGGATCGACGCGGTGCGCGGTACCGACCCGAAGGCCGTGCAGGAGAAGGCCGCCGCCCGTGCCAAGGAGGCCGGTGCCAAGGCCAAGGAGGCGCAGGAGACCTTCCAGACCAAGGTCAACGAGTTCATCACCAGCCTCGACGGCGACCTCAAGAAGCTCAGCAGCACCCTCGACGCCGACCTGAAGAAGTTCGGCGAGTCCGCCCAGGACTTCGCGCTGCGCGGTGTCGGTGTCGCCGCCGAGTACGCCGTCAAGGCCCGTGAGACGTACGAGAAGGTCGCCGAGCACGGCGAGCAGGCCGTGCGGACCTGGCGCGGCGAGGCCGCCGACGAGATCGAGGAGCTGGCCGTCGCCGTCGAGCCCGACCCGGCGCCCGCGTCCGAGCCCGTCGTCGTGAAGGCCGACGAGCCCGCCCCCGCCCCCGCCGCCGCGTCGGCCCCGGCGAAGAAGCCCGTCGCCAAGAAGGCTCCGGCCCGCAAGGCCACCGCCAAGAAGACCACGCCGCCCGCCAAGTAGGACGCGGGTAGGGACAAGTAGGACGCGGGTACGGATACGGGCCGGGCACCTTCGGGATGCCCGGCCCGTTCTGCGGGTACGGTGGCGGCGTAGGCGTCGGAGAGAGCGGGCGGTGGGCAGACATGCTGATGTTGGGCTTCGCGGGGTTCCTGGGTCTCTTGAAGATCCTCCTCATGGCCCTGGCCGCGTTCGGGCTGTTCGACGCCGCGTTCCGGCGTGAGGACGCCTTCCGCGCCGCGAACAAGCAGAACAAGGTCTTCTGGCTGATCATCCTGGGCATCACCCTCGTGGTCAGCTACCTGTTCTCGGTGCTGGCGATGCTGCCCGTCGCGGGCGCGGTCGCGAGCATCGTCTACATCGTGGACGTCCGGCCCGCGCTGAAGCAGGTCTCGGGCGGCGGGGGCCGCCGAAGCGGCGGCTCCAGCAGCGACGGCCCCTACGGCCCGTACAACGGCGGGCGCTGAAGCCGTACGGCCCAGAAGCCGGCGCCACGGCGCTACGGCGCCCGGTCCAGCAGCCCGCGCTACGGCACCCCGGTCCAGCAGCCCGCGCTACGGCACCCCGGTCCAGCAGCCCGCGCTACGGCGCCCGGTCCAGCAGCAGTACCGCCACGTCGTCCGTCAGCTCGCCGCCGTTGAGGTCGCGGACCTCGTTGACCGCCGCGCGGAGCAGTTCCTCGCCCCGCAGGCCCTCCGCGAGCTGGCGGCGGATCATGGCCACCATGCCGTCCTGGCCGAGCCGTTCGCGGCGTCCCGCGCCGGTCCGGCCCTCGATCAGGCCGTCGGTGTAGAGCATCAGGCTCCACTCGGCGCCCAGTTCCACCTGCATCCGTGGCCAGCGGGCGCCGGGGAGCAGGCCGAGGGCGGGGCCGTTGTTGTCGTAGGGGAGGAGTTCGGCCGGGCGGCCGGGGCAGGCGAGCAGCGGGGACGGGTGGCCGGCCAGGCACAGGCCCGCGCGGCGGCCGTCGGGGGCGATGTCGACCGTGCAGAGCGTCGCGAAGATCTCGTCGTCGGCGCGCTCGTGCTCCAGGACCTGTTGCAGCGTGCCGAGCAGCTCGTCGCCGCACAGGCCCGCCAGGGTCAGCGCGCGCCAGGCGATGCGCAGCTCCACGCCGAGCGCGGCCTCGTCGGGGCCGTGGCCGCAGACGTCGCCGATCATGGCGTGCACGGTGCCGTCGGGGGTGCGCACGGTGTCGTAGAAGTCGCCGCCGAGCAGCGCGCGGGAGCGGCCGGGGCGGTAGCGGGCGGCGAAGCGCAGCGGGGAGCCTTCGAGGAGGGGCGTGGGCAGCAGGCCGCGTTCCAGGCGGGCGTTCTCCTGGGCGCGCAGCTTGGACTCGGTGAGCTTGCGCTCCGCCCTGTCGGAACGTTTCCTCTCCACGGCGTAGCGGATCGCGCGGCTGAGCAGCCGGCCGTCCAGCTCGTCGCGGAAGAGATAGTCCTGGGCGCCGACCCGGACCGCCTCGGCGCCGCGCTCGGTGTCGCCGGACGCGGTGAGGGCGAGGACGGCGTGCTGGGGCGCGATCCTCAGGACGTGCTTCAGTACGGCCAGCTCGTCGTCGGCGCCGTCCGCGGAACGGCCGGGGGCGGGCAGCGCGAGGTCGAGCAGGATGCAGTGGACGTCGTCCGTGAGCAGCCGCTCGGCCTCGGTGAGGTTGCGGGCGGTGCGGACCCGGATCGGCTTGCCGGTCGGGTCGAGCAGCTCGGGCACGATCGGCGAGCCGCCGGGGTCGTCCTCGATCATCAGCAGGGTGAGGTGACCGGCCGCCGGTGTGCCGTGGGCAGCGCGGGGCGCGGCCTCGGCTGTGAGCGGCGTGGCCTCGGCCGGCTCGGCGTCGGCCTTGTTGCCCTTCTCGGTGACCGTGTCGCCGGTGACCGTGTCCTGCGTGCGCGGGGCCTGTGTGACTCCGGAGGGGCTGTCGACTGCGGCCTGCGCCTGATCACTCTCCACGGCTGGGATCGCTCTCTGCCGCGGTATGGATGCGGGCATCGTCCTGATTCCTTCCCTCCCCCCGAGGGCGGCGGGGCGAGGGACCTCAACCCACCGACGGGGACCATAGCGGTAGTGGGCGCAGTAAAGGAATGGTGTGAGGCAGGTCGCTTGGCAGGCGGCCACTGTCATATGCCGTGATCCGTACCGCAGTTGGGCAGGGTGCCCGCCACCCGGGGATGACGAAGGTCACGCCCGGAGGGCGTTTCGCGCGGACGGGGCGTGTGCCAGGTCACGCGGCCGGGGTCGCCGACTCGATGCGGGCATATCACGCATCCGGGCGTACAACGCCCAGTATCGGCATCGAACCCGCCCCCGCGATCGTCACCGTCCGCCCCGGTCGCGGGGCGTGGATGATCGCGCCGTCGCCGATGTACATCGCGACATGGCTGGCGTCGTCGAAGTAGATGATCAGGTCGCCGGGGCGCATGTCCTTCACGTCGACGTGCTTCAGCTGCTTCCACTGCTCCTGCGAGGTACGCGGGATCGGGTCCCCGGCGCTCGCCCAGGCCTGTGAGGTCAGCCCCGAGCAGTCGTACGACGACGGGCCCTCGGCGCCCCACTCGTACGGTTTGCCGAGCTGGGCCGTCGCGTAGGCCACCGCCGCCTTGCCCTCGGCCGAGGCCTTGGTGCCGATGTCTTTGAGGACACCAGAGTCGAGCCAGGCGGTCTGCGCCTTCAGTGCGGCCTGCTGCTCCAGCTTGGCCAGGCGCTCCTTCTCCTGCTTCTCCAGCTGGGACTCCAGCTTCTCGGCCGCCGCGATCTGGGTCGTGACCTTCGTCTTGGCGGCGGCCTTGGCCTGGCGGTTCTTCTCCAACTGCTGCCACTGCGCGGAGGCGTCGGCGGTGTACTGCCGCAAGTCCTGCTGGGTGCGGGTCAGTTCCGCGATCAGGCCCTTGGTGGCGCGCTCGCCCTGGAGCACCCGCCCGGCACCGTCGAGGAACTCCTGCGGGTTGTCGCTCAGCATCAACTGCGCCTCGTCCGGGAGCCCGCCCGTGCGGTACTGGGCGCGGGCCGCGGCGCCCGCGCGGTCCTTCAACTCGTCCAGCTTCTCCTGGCCGTCGACGATCTTCTTGGCCAACTCGACGATCTCGGCGGACTGCTTCTTGGCCTGTTCCTCGGCCGCGTTGTAGGCGTCCGTGGCGACGGCGGCGTCGTGGTAGAGCGCGTCGAGTTTCTCGCGTACGGCCTCAAGGTCCTTGTTGGTCACGGGAGTCGGGGACGCGGTCGCGGTCGCGGAGGGGCTCGCGGTCGGCGTGGGCGTCGGGCTCGCGAACGCGGTGCCGGGCGCCGCGAGGACGGTGACCGCGCAGACGACCGTGATGGCCGTCGTGATCAGGGCTCGCCTGCCCGCTCCCATACCCCTGCCCCCACATCCACATCTGATTGACCGTCAGTAACTTACGGACGCCTGGGGGATCGTGCCATGCCCGGACACAAAACGACAGAGGTAGTACTTCCCGTACTTCTTCCCTTTCCTTCCAGGTCATGACCGGTCGTGACCTGGCACGACCTGCCGTGGCGAACTCCCCGCCCGTTGTGACGAACGACCGGCGGAGATCGTTCCCGGCAGGTCGCGGGCGCGCCGGGGTTCACCCGAGCGGGGCCAACGCCCCCCACGCCACGGTCACTTCGCCCTGCCGCCAGCGCACCGGGCCGTCCGTCACCGGCCAGTCGGCCGCGAGGTCCCGCACCGCCCGCATCCAGCGCTGACGGGCGCCGTAGGAGGCGTAGGGCGCGGCGGCGGCCCACGCGCGGTCGAAGTCGCGGAGGAAGGAGTGCACGGGTTCGCCGGGCACATTGCGGTGGATGAGGGCCTTCGGGAGGCGCTCGGCGAGGTCGGACGGCCGCTCCAGGGAACCGAGCCGGGTCGCGAAGGTGACCGTGCGCGGCCCCTCCGGCCCGAGCGCGACCCACACGTGCCGCCGCCCGATCTCGTCGCAGGTCCCCTCGACGAGCAGCCCGCCGCGCGAATGCTCCGACGCCGGCGCGAGCCGCCCGCACAACCGCGCCCAGACCTCGGCGACCTGCGCCTCGTCGTACTGCCGTAGCACGTTCGCCGCGCGGATCAGCGACGGCCGCCGCGCGACGGGTACCTCGAACCCGCCGTGCCGGAAGACCAGCCCCTCGCGCTCGTACGGTTTCGCCGCCGCGACCCGGGCCGGTTCGATCTCGACACCGACCACGCGCGCGTGCGGGGCGACGGTACGCAGGCGCTGGAGCAGTTCCACGGCCGTCCAGGGCGCGGCGCCGTACCCGAGGTCGACGGCGACGGGATCGACGGCCCGGCGCAGCTCCGCGCCGTGCGTCGCCGCGATCCAGCGGTCCATGCGGCGCAGGCGGTTGGGGTTGGTCGTCCCGCGCGTCACCGTTCCCACGGGGCGGGGGGTCGTCGCGCGGGCTGTCATACGTACGAGGGTAGGCGGCACGGGACGGGCGCCGCCGCACCGGGCAGCGGCCGAAACCGTCGCTTCCCGTCCCGTTGTCAGTGCCGACTGGCAGGATCGGAGAGCGAGTCGGGGATCGGGTCGGGGATCAGGTCCGGGATCTGGTCGGAGATCGGGTCCGAGAGGGCGAAGGCGGAGGCGGGATCGATGAAGGTGCTGGTCAACGAAGAGGTCCATGTCGACTACGGCCAGATGTTCGTGGAGAGCGGCGGGGACGAATGCGACGTCTACGACGCCTTCGCCGGGCAGGACGGCGTCGGACTCTGCGGGGGCGGGAACGGCGGGATGCTGCTTCTGCTGACCGGTCTGCACATCGGGGGCGTCGACTTCACCGCCGAGCTGCACGACGGCCGGCCCGAGGTGGACGAGGCGTGGGAGGAGATCGTCGAGGCACCGTTCCGGCCGCTGTCGGAGGAGACGAAGCTGCGGCAGTGGAACGGGAAGAGTTCGTGGGAGCTGGGACTGGAGGAGCGCGACTACCGCGTGCGGTACTCCGGCAGCGGTATGGACGCCGGCCGGAGCAAGAACGTGCGGGAGGACGACGAGCCCAAGACCGGCGAGCGGTATCTGCTCCAGATATGGCCTGCCGAGCCCGCGCCGGCCCGGCTGCTCAAGCAGACCAGTGGCGCCGCCGCGTACTGGCACGCCTTCGCCGCGGCGCCCGTGGGCTGACCGCCGGACAGGTGGCCCGGGGGCGTCAACGCGCCCATCCCTCGAACGGTTGATCGACACCCAGTAATGGATGGGTAAAAATCGCCGCCCCCGGAATGGGAGCCCCGCCCGCTGACGTTGCACCCCCTTGGAGGGATCCGCACGCCCTCCCTGAGGCATGCCCGCAGCGAGGAGGAGCCGCCACGTGAGCCAGTACGTCAGCAGGCTCGGACGGCGTTCCCCGGCCGCGTCCGCCCGGCTGCGGCTGCACCGCAAACCCCGCCGTGTCGCCATGCTCTCCGTGCACACCTCACCGCTGCACCAGCCCGGCACGGGCGACGCCGGCGGCATGAACGTGTACATCGTGGAGCTCGCGCAGCGCCTCGCCGCGATCAACATCGAGGTGGAGATCTTCACGCGCGCGACCACGGCCGCCCTGCCCCCGACGGTGGAACTGGCGCCCGGTGTCCTCGTCCGGCACGTCGACGCGGGACCGTACGAAGGCCTCGCCAAGGAGGAACTCCCCGCCCAGCTCTGCGCGTTCACGCACGGCGTGATGCAGGCGTGGGCCGGCCACCGCCCCGGCTACTACGACCTCGTCCACTCGCACTACTGGCTCTCCGGCCACGTCGGCTGGCTCGCCGCCCAGCGCTGGGGCGTCCCCCTCGTGCACGCCATGCACACCATGGCCAAGGTCAAGAACGCCAGCCTGGCCGACGGCGACACCCCCGAACCCGCCGCCCGCGTCATCGGCGAGACCCAGATCGTCGTCGCCGCCGACCGCCTCATCGCCAACACGGCGGAGGAGGCCGACGAACTCGTACGGCACTACGCGGCCGACCCCGCCAAGGTCGCCGTGGTCCACCCCGGTGTGAACCTCGAACGCTTCCGCCCGGCGGACGGCCGAGCGGCGGCCCGCGCCCGCCTCGGCCTGCCGCAGGACGCCCTGATCCCGCTCTTCGCGGGCCGCATCCAGCCCCTCAAGGCGCCGGACGTGCTGCTGCGCGCGGTCGCCGTGCTCCTCGACGAGCGGCCCGAGCTGCGCTCGAACATCGTCGTGCCCGTCGTCGGCGGCCCCAGCGGCAGCGGCCTCGCCAAGCCGGAGGGCCTGCAGAAACTGGCCGCGCGGCTGGGCATCGCGGATGTCGTACGGTTTAGGCCACCGGTCGGGCAGGAGCAGCTCGCGGACTGGTTCCGGGCCGCGTCCGTGCTGGTCATGCCCTCGTACAGCGAGTCCTTCGGGCTGGTCGCCATAGAGGCGCAGGCGGCCGGTACGCCGGTGCTCGCGGCCTCGGTCGGCGGCCTCCCGGTCGCCGTGCGCGACGGGGAGACCGGCTTCCTGGTGCAGGGGCACGATCCCGCCGACTACGCGCGCGTGCTGCGCGATCTCGCCGACCACCCGCACCTCGCGCCCCGCATGGGCGAGGCCGCCGCCCGGCACGCCCAGTCGTTCGGCTGGGACACGGCCGCCGCCGCCACGGCGGACGTCTACACGGCCGCCGCGCAGGCCCACCGCCGTCACGTACGCTCGCACCATGGGTGAGGTGGAGCAGGGAGCGGCGCAGGTCATCGAGGGTTTCCTCAAGGGCGCCGAACTCGACTGGGAGAGCCCGGAGTCGGGCACGTTCGTGGTGAAACTCCCCGGCACCCGGAAGCTGTCGACGACCCTCTCCCTCATCGTCGGCCGCCACTCCCTCTCGCTCAACGCCTTCGTCATCCGCCACCCCGACGAGAACGAGACGGCCGTCCACCGCTGGCTCCTGGAGCGCAACCTCAAGCTGTACGGCGTGAGTTACGCCGTCGATCAGCTCGGTGACGTGTACGTCACCGGCCGGCTGCCGCTGTCCGCCGTCACCGAGGCCGAGATCGACCGCCTCCTCGGCCAGGTCCTGGAGGCCGCCGACGGCAGCTTCAACACGCTCCTGGAGTTGGGCTTCGCCTCCGCGATCCGCAAGGAGTACGCGTGGCGGGTGTCGCGCGGGGAGTCGACGCGGAATCTGGACGCGTTCACGAACCTGACCCAGCGGCCGACCGACTGACCTCTGTCCTGCCTCTTTCCTGTCTCCGTCCTACCTCTTCCGCACCTTCGCGGCCTCGTGGCATGCTCACGGCTGACGCAGATCTGAACGTCGTTCACATCCATGAAGAGCCGCATGGAAGGGCGTACGGACATGAGCAGCCCCCGCTTCACCAGACGAGCCCTGCTCGGCAGCACGCTGTCCCTGGCGATTCCCCTCCCGGAACAGGGTCCGCGCAGGCCTGGCGGCGAAGTCCCCTCCCTCTGGCGGGAGTTCACCGAAACCCCCTTCACCCACCAGCAGATCCCGTACATCGGGCGGGCGGGCGCGCACCGCCACCCCTGCCACTCCCGGGTGCTCGACGTCCGTCACTACGGCGCCGTGGCGGACGGTACGACCGACTGCGCCCCCGCGATCAACCGTGCCATCGCTGCTGCCGGTCGGGCCGGCGGTGGCACGGTTCTCATCCCGCCCGGCACCTTCCGCATCGACGACGTGATCCGCGTCGGCCACTCCGGGGTCGTCCTGCGGGGCGCCGGAAGCGACCGTACGAAGCTCTACGCGACCAGGAACCTCACCGAACTGATCGGCGTCTATGGCTCCCGCTACGGCGGCGACAAGTCGTCCTGGTCCTGGGCGGGCGGCCTCATTTGGCTTGCTCCGACGGCCCGTTGGGACTCACTGGTCGCCGCGATCAGGGCGAAGACCTGGCCCTTCGAGGGCTGGACCGGCAACAGGCGTGACGAATGGCGGCAGTTGACGACCGTCGAACCGGCCCGCCTGGGCTCCTGGACGGTGACGGTCGCGGACGCCTCCCGACTGCGGCCCGGCACCCTGGTCCTCCTCCGCCTCGCCGACGACACCGGCCACACCCTCCTCCAGCACATGGCGGGCGGCGGCCCCGGCCCCGAGGCGTACTACTGGGACGACAAGACGAAGCTGCTGTCGTACGTCCCCTACGAATGGCCCGTCCGCATCGCCCACGTCCACGGCCGCAGGGTGACTCTCGAACGCCCCCTGCCCCTCGACCTCCGCCCCGAGTGGGACCCCCAATTCACCACCCACGTGGAGGAGTTGACGGGCTCCGGTGTGGAGGGCCTCACCCTGGAGGCCGTCGAGACCCCGCAACAGCCGCACCTCCTCGACAAGGGCTACAACGGCGTCGTCCTCCAATGCGCCTACGACTGCTGGCTCGACGACGTGACGGTCCGTCATGTCGACAACGGATTCGGCCTGGTGGCGGCCTCCGCGTGCACCCTGCGCGGTACGACGGTGTCGGGCCGCGGCTCCCACCACCCCTACTTCTGCCGCGAGGGCTCGCACGACAACCTCGTCGAGGACTTCACGATCGAGGAGCGCACGGTCCCGGCGCCGGCGAACACCCAGCTCCACGGCATCAACGTCGAGGGCCTGTCGTCGTACAACGTCTGGTCGCGCGGGGACATGCGCATGGGCACCTTCGACAGCCATCGTGGGCTGCCCTTCGCCAATGTCCGCACCGACATCACGGTGGACAACAACGGCCGCCACGGCGGCGACGCGAGCGCCGGACCGCTGTTCGGCGCCCGCTTCACCCACTGGAACGTCCGCGTCACCAACGGCCGCGCGGGCCTGATGAAGCTCGACCAACTGGCGCCCTACAGCGCCACGGTGGGCGTCAACACGGTCACCGAGTTCGACCAGACCGACGTCCCCGACTTCACCGGCGCCCTGCACTCCCGGCTGGAGCTCTACGGCACGACGGATGTCGTACGGCCGCGGAACCTGTACGAGGCGCAGCGGGAGCTGTGACTCAGGAGCGCCACAGGGTGTCGTAGCCGATGAAGTCGAACATGCGCTGTCCGGGCGGGAGCCGGCGGGGCTCGCCGGTGAAGCGGTGGGCGCCGACGGACGCGGTGAGCGAGGGGTCGGAGACCCACAGCCGCTCGAAGCCGCGCTGCTCCAGCCAGGCACAGATCTGCGGGACGAGGTCCGGGTCCTTGCGGTTGCGCGTCCACACCAACGTGCCGCCCGTTCGGCAGAGTTGGGTGCAGTGGTCGAGGACGCGCTCGACGTCGGCGTCGGTGATGTTGCCGAGGACACCGCACGCGAGGACGAGGTCGGCGGGGG
Organism: Streptomyces sp. NPDC088350; assembly: GCF_044753545.1. Lineage (NCBI taxonomy): Bacteria > Bacillati > Actinomycetota > Actinomycetes > Kitasatosporales > Streptomycetaceae > Streptomyces > Streptomyces sp. NPDC088350. Next base: position 106,535 of record NZ_JBIVNL010000013.1, read on the forward strand.
CGAGGTCGGCGTACTGATCCGTCGACGAGGCGTCCCCGGCGACGACTTCGACACCGGGGAGACCGGCGGCGCGGGCCGCCTGTGTCGCGTGGGCGACGTTCCGCTCGTCCAACTCGACCAGCCGGGCGCGCACTTCGGCCCCGCGCGGATGGCCGGCCAGTACGCCGATCAGGTCACGGCCCTGTCCGGCGCAGATGCTGATCGCGGTGAGCGGGCCGGGCGGGGCGGTGTCGAGGGCGTACCGGACGCGTTCCTGGACCATGGCCAGGCGCCGGCTCAGGTAGGTGTCGGGGGAGTCGTAGGCGTCGTGCCACTCGTGCCAGTCCATGCGCGGAATCTAGCCGCGCCGCCGATCACTGTCGCGTGAATATCGCCCCGGCGTGACCCCCACCAACTTCCGGAAATGCCGGGTGAGATGGGACTGGTCGTAGAAGCCGGTGACCGTCGCCACCTCGCCCGGCGGGCGGCCGTCCAGGAGGAGACGCCGGGCGCGGTCGACGCGGCGGGACATCAGGTACTGGTGCGGTGCGATGCCGTACGCCCCGCTGAACGCCCGTACCAGATGGGCGGGATGGGCGTGCACGAGCCCCGCGGCCTCGTCGAGGGCGATGCCCTCCGTGACACGCTCGTCGAGGAGTTCGCGGAGGGCGCGGGCGAGGGTGGGGTTCTCGGCGGGGGCGGGGGAGGACGGTCGTAGGCGGGTGCGCAGCCGTTCGGTGATGAGGGCCAGCCGGCTCTCGGCCTCCAGCTCGTCGCCGGGGTGGTCGAGCGCGGTGTGCAACTGGCCGACGCGCAGCCGGAGTTCGGGGTCGCGGAGGTCGGGCCGGTCGACGGCCGATCCGATGAGGTCGTCCGGGAGGTGCGTGCCGTCGAGATAGAGGACGCGCTTGCGGAAGCCGTGCGGGGTGGCGGGGGAGCCGTTGTGCGGGACGTGCGGCGGGAGCAGCGACACCGTGTCGTGCGGGGTGCCGTGCTCGTGCCGGTCGAGGTCGTACCGTACGGCACCGTCGTCCACGATCAGCAGCGTCCACGCGTCGTGCACGTGCATCGGGTACGCGTACTCGGTGAAGTGGGCGTGGAAGACCTCGACGACACCGGGGACGCGGGGGCGCCACGCGGAGACTTCCTGGTGCGGGGCCATGCAAAGAACGTACAAGACGGGGGTGCTGGGCGGTCGGCAGTCTCGGGGCATGAGTACCGACACGATCGCTGAACCGATCCGCTTCGACACGAAGATCGCTGTGCTGCTGCGGGACGACCTGGAGCCCTGGCAGCGGCTGAACGTCACGTCCTTCCTGGTCAGCGGCCTGGGGACGCAGGCTCCGGAGGTGATCGGGGAGCCGTACGAGGATGCCGACGGGGTGGCGTATCTGCCGATGTTCCGGCAGCCGGTGATGGTCTTCGAGGCCACGAAGGAGGTCCTGGTGGCGGCCCACGGGCGGGCGCTGTCCCGCGCCCTGCCACGTGCGGTCTTCACGTCGGACCTGTTCGGCACCGGCAACGACCGGGACAACCGGGCGGCGGTGCGGGCCGTCGCCACGGCTGAGCTGGATGTGGTGGGGCTGGTCGTCCACGGGCCGCGGAACGGGGTGGACAAGGTGGTGAAGGGGGCGCGGATGCATCCGTGAGGGGTGACGGCGGGTGCGCGGGGTGATTCGGTGAGTACTGCCCATGCGGGGTGCGGGCGATGCCGACCGGGCGGACCCCTCTTCGCGAGAATGTGACACATCGGCACCGAGGTGTCACATTTTCGCAACCCGCCCCCACCCCCCTCAGGCCGCACTGACCTCCGGCCTCGCCGGGGCCGGTGACTCCGCGCCGGCCGCCTCGCCCACCGGAACCCGCCGCATCAGCGCCCCGTATCCCACCGCCGCCCCCGTCCCCACGACCGCGCAGATCCCCCACAGCCACTCCGCCCCGAACCGGTCGATGACGAAACCGGACATCAGCGGTGCGACGAGCGCGGCGACCGCCCAGGACAGGGTGTACATGCCCTGGTAGCGCCCGCGTCCCTGGACCGGGGAGAGGCGTACGACGAGGCCCGTCTGGGTCGGGGCGTTGATCATCTCGCCCAGGGTCCACACGCACACCGTGAGGGCGAAGATCCCGACCGAGCCGGCGAACGCGGTGAGCCCGAAGCCGTAGCCCGCGAGGAGCGAGGAGACGACCAACAGCCGCTTGGCGTCGCGGTGTTCGATGAGGCGGGTGACCGGGATCTGGAGGGCGACGATGAGGAGGCCGTTGACGGCGATCGCGGTGCCGTAGTCGGCGGGCGTGAAGCCGGCCTCGCCCATCGCGACCGGCAGACCGACCGAGCCCTGCTGGAAGACGACGGCGACGAGGAAGGACAGCCCGACGACGCTCATGAACCGCCCGTCGCGCAGTACGGTCCCGAGCCCGACCGCGTCGGAGACCGCTCCCTTGCCGTCGCCGGTCACGACGGTGGGCCGGGACTCGGGCAGCTTCAGGAAGACGACGACCGCGCAGGCCGCCGTCATCCCCGCCTCCAGGAGGAACCCGGCACGGTAGCTGACCTCGGCGATGAACCCGGCGGCCAGGGACGAGACGGCGAAACCGAGGTTGATGGCCCAGTAGTTGAGCGAGAACGCGCGGACGCGGTCCTCGGGCCGCACGATGTCGGCCATCATCGCCTGCACGGCCGGCCGGGACGCGTTGCTCGCCGCTCCCACGAGGAACGCGACGCCGGCGATGGCGACGGGGTCGTGCACGAAACCGAGCAGCGCCACGGCCGCGGCGGTCGACGACTGGGCGATGAGGAGGGTGGGGCGGCGCCCGAGCCGGTCGGTCATCACCCCCGAGCCGATGGACGAGACGACCCCGCCGAGGCCGTGGAGGGAGGCGACGAGACCGGCGTAGGTGGCGGAGTAGCCGCGGTCGAGCGTCAGATACAGGGCCATGAAGGTCGAGACGAACGCGCCGAGCCGGTTCACGAGGGTGCTGGTCCACAGCCACCAGAACTCGCGGGGCAGACCGGAGACGGTTTCCCGGGCGGCACGTCTCAGGGCGGCGAGTGACATGGATCGATCCCCCACGGTCGGACAGTCGGGTAAGTGGCTCATGCGCCGCGCACAACTTACGAAGGAGACGCTCCGGAGGGCCACTCGATTAACAGAAGCCGTCAACTGTCGGACCGAGGGGCGGGCACCCGACCGTGGCCCGAATGCGTGGATTACGCTCTGAGGCATGGCCGACGCACCGTACAAGCTGATCCTCCTCCGCCACGGCGAGAGCGAGTGGAACGCGAAGAACCTGTTCACCGGCTGGGTGGACGTCAACCTGAACGAGAAGGGCGAGAAGGAGGCGGTCCGCGGTGGCGAACTCCTGAAGGACGCCGACCTCCTCCCCGACGTCGTTCACACGTCCCTCCAGAAGCGCGCGATCCGCACGGCCCAGCTCTCGCTGGAGGCCGCGGACCGCCACTGGATCCCGGTCCACCGCAGCTGGCGCCTGAACGAGCGCCACTACGGCGCCCTCCAGGGCAAGGACAAGGCGCAGACCCTCGCGGAGTTCGGCGAGGAGCAGTTCATGCTGTGGCGCCGTTCCTACGACACCCCGCCGCCCCCGCTCTCCGACGACTCGGAGTTCTCCCAGTCCGCGGACCCGCGCTACGCCTCCATCCCCCCGGAGCTGCGCCCCCGCACGGAGTGCCTGAAGGACGTCGTCGTCCGCATGCTCCCGTACTGGTACGACGGCATCGTCCCCGACCTCCTCGCGGGCCGCACGGTCCTGGTCGCCGCCCACGGCAACTCGCTCCGCGCCCTGGTCAAGCACCTCGACGGCATCTCCGACGCCGACATCGCGGGCCTGAACATCCCGACGGGCATCCCCCTCGCCTACGAACTCGACGCGTCCTTCAAGCCGCTCAAGCCGGGCGGGACGTATCTCGACCCGGATGCGGCGGCGGCTGCGATCGAGGCGGTCAAGAACCAGGGCAAGAAGAAGTAGCTCGACGCGATCAAGCCCCTCACCTGCGGTTCAGCTGCGGGTGGGGGGCTTTTCCGTGACTGTGGGCCGCCTCTGGGCAGTTCCAAGGCAGTTCGCTCGCGGTCAGGTCAGTTTCGTGACGATGTCCGCCACCCGCCCGGGCATGGACAGGAACGGTGAGTGGGAGGCATCGAGCGCCACGACGGAGGTCGCGTTGTCCGGGAAGGCGGTGTCGGCCTCCGCGATGAACCTCTGCTGAAGGGCCGGCCGAACCGCCATGTCCCGTGCGCAGGTCACGTAGGTGCGGGGAACGGAGCCCCAGCCCTCGCGGGTCAGGCTGGTGGCGCCCAGGGCGATGCCGACCGGGGCGTCGGGGGTCAGCAGCCCGATGGCAGCGTCAGCGACGGCTTGGTCGACGTCTCCGAAGAGTGCGTCCCGCAACTGCTGACGGTAGGCGGTGTCGTCTGACGCGAGGTCGAACCGCAGGGCTCCGATCGCGGCGGGATCGGCCTGAAGGGAGGGGCCGACGAGCTCACCGGCGTTCTCAGAGCTCTGGATGTAGGTGACAGCCGGAATGTCCGAGGCCGGCATGAACGCGGTCAAGTACACCGCGTGAGCGATCAGCTCGGGGTGTTGCTGTGCGGCCCGCGTCAGGACTGTGCCACCCATGCTGTGGGCCACCACAGTGACCGGTGCCCCGTGCCCGAGCTGCTTGATCTGTGAAACAAGCAGGTCACCTGCCTGGTCAAGGTCGACCTCGGCAACCGGCGAGACCTCCGTGGCCAGGGCCGCCGAGTCGAACGGGCGCGTGCTGAGGCACGCCGGCCGCCGGGCGCGCAGCCCATGGCCGACCAGGTCCACCGCGAGAGCCGGGTGGCCGGCCGCCGCCACGTGGGCGATGACTTCGCTCCAGCACCAGGAGCCGTGCCAGTAGCCATGGACGAACAGCAAGGGGGTGGGTCCGACGGTCATCAACACTCCAGCGGGAAGGCGACCTCAAGGAGGGGAGGTACGGCCCGTGCTGTCGCGTCGTCCCCGTCCCCCGCCCCCACCCCGGAAGCGCATCGGAAGCGGATCGGTTCTGGTGGCGGAAGCGGTGGTGCTGGTGGCATGCAAGGGGTCAATCAGCCTTTTGTGCGGGTTTTCCCGCCGACCTCCCCATGCTGCCCGAACCGCCCATCCCGCCCACGCCGTCGGAGCGTCCCATGAACGACCTCGGACCACCACCCGTCGCCCCCGCCGTACCGAACCCCCCGACGCCCTATCGCGCCGGCGGGCTGATACCGCCCGCCGGAGCCGCCCGTACCTGGGGGCTGACCGTCATCGGGGTACCCCTGCTGGCCGTCCTGCTCCTGGGGCTGGTCGACGGGTCCTACTCGACCGGCGGTGGAGCGCAGGCTCAGCCGTGGACCCCGCCCACGGCGTCGTACTCGTACACCCAGTCCGCCGCGCCGAACCCGTACGACGCCTCCGCATCGGCCACCGAGCCCGGCACGACGACGGAGACCGGGGACGCCGGGGGCGGGAGCGTGCCGGGCGGCCCGACGGACGCGACGACCACCGCGGCGGCGCAGCCGGAAGCGGTCGTCACCGCCTACTTCGCCGCGGTCAACAACCGTGACTACTCGACCGCTTGGGCCCTCGGCGGCAAGAACCTGGGCGACCCCGACTACGACGCGTTCGTCCTGGGATACGCCAACACCCGGCAGGACACGATCAGTCACGTGTCCGTCCAGGGGAGTGTCGTCACGCTGATCCTCAACGCCCGCCAGACGGACGGCAGTTCGCGCGCGTTCAACGCCACCTACACCGTCACGGACGGTGTGATCACCCACGGCACGGCAACCCCCATCGGCTGACCATCCCCGCACGAGTGGAGCGCTGAACCATCGTGAGCACACAGGCACCGCACCGCTACCCTCCCGGCACCCCGCCCGGAGCGCCGCAGGTCACCCGCGTGTACGCGCGGACCAAGGCCACTCGCCTGCTGTCCGCGGGCACGTACCTCGATCCCGTCTACCGCAGCGCCGTCATCCGGGAGTTGCTCAAGAACCGCTTCAGAGTGGTCGCGCCGTCGTACGGCTACGACGCCGTCTCGGTCCTCGCCCACGCGCTCGCGGCACGCCGACTGCGCCGTGTCCAGTGGGGAGTCGTGGCCGGCTCGGCGGTCGCGCTCCTGCTGCTGATGAGAGGCCCGCTGAGCGTCTTCATCGCGGCCCAGCTGATGTTCTGGGTGCTGTGGGGCGCCGCCTATCTGCGCCGGATCGTCACCCTGCACATCCTGATGACCCGCCTGAAGGAGACCGGCCCCGCCGGCGGCTTCGACGGCTCCTACCCCGTCGGCGGCAAGCTCACCGACGCCCTGATCGGCAAGATCGACCGCGAACAGGCCGGCCAGACCGGCCTCGTCTTCTACGGCGGCTTCCGGCCCTTCGTCGGCGCCGGCGAGCCCCTGCGCGACTGGGCGAACGCCCAACTCCTGCTCGGCGCACCGAAGAACCGCCTCGCCGCCCGCAAGGACTTCGAGGCGTCCGGGGGCGACCTCGACGAGGTGGAGCGCAGGCCCGTCCTGCCGTTCACCGTCCACGACATCACCACGTACGTCGCCCGGAGGATGAGCGCGGATCTGCGCGACGAGGCCCGCCGGGACGAACGGATCGAGGGGCTGACCGTCGAGCAGCGCCGCTACACGACGGCGATCCGCACCAACGACCGTACGGCGGGCACCGGTTGGTCCCAGCTGCCGGGCATGGACGATCTCCCGCCCATCCACTGGCGGGAGGACTACGACTCGGCCCGCGAGTATCTGTGCGTGCGCGTCGGCGCCTGGAACGAGGAGCTGGTGACCTCGATCTTCGTCGGCTTCGACCTCAAGGGCGACACCCTGCACACCGAGTTCTACACCTACGTACTCGGGCCGCTGGTAAGGGAGTTCCACCTCGTCGACCGGCTGCCCGACGCGTTCGACGCACGGCTGGCGGTGCGGGTCGCCTGGGACATGGTCAAGGCCGTACCGCGCTGGTGCGTGGCCCTGTCGCTGTGGCCGCTGCGGCTGTTCCCCGAACGCTTCCTGCCCAGGCGGATACGACGGTTCGTGCGGCCCCGGCGGGGCGGGTGGAGCACCGTCACGTTCACCGGGGGGAGCGCGGCGGCCGACACCAGCGAGTTCCAACTCGGGCGCTACGCGAAGGAGTCGGTGGACTGCGGCGCGCTCACGAGCGTCCGGGAGATGGCCACCAGCGACACCTACCACCACTTCTTCCAGAAGACCGACGCCCTGAAGTACACGCAGATCGTCGAGCGCCGGCTGCTGCACACCATCCGCCAGTTCCTGGGCGAGCACCACGTGGATCTCGCCGACCACGACCGCGCGCAGACCAACATCCTCGTCGGGGACAACTCCCAGGCGATCCTCGGCGGGCACAACGAGAACTTCGGGTACAACTACCGGCCGCCGGGCCCGGATTCACCCGGCAGCGGGGGAGGGCAGTAGGCATGAGCGAGAGCCACACGTTCGGAGACAACAGCCAGGTCATCCTCGGCGGGGAGAACAAGGGCTTCGGCTACAACTACCACGCGGCGCCGACGACCCCCGACGCAGAACAGCGGTCGTCCGAGCAGGCCTCCGGGCAGGTGCCGCCCGCCGGCCACGACCGCGCCCGCAGTGTCTTCGTCGTGCACGGCCGGGACGAGGAGGTACGCCGGGCGATGTTCGGGCTGCTGCGCCGGCTCGACCTGCGCCCCCTGGAATGGGAGGAGTTGGTGCGGGCCACCGGCAAGACCGCGCCCTTCCTCGGCGAAGTGGTCATGAACGCACCGGCGCAGGCCCAGGCGGCCCTGGTCCTGCTCACCCCGGACGACGTCGCCAAGCTCCACCCGCATCTGCTCGGCAACCGCGAGCGGGACGACGAGACCCAACTCACCGGCCAGCCGCGGCAGAACGTGCTGATCGAGCTGGGCATGGTGCTGATGGCCTACCCCGAGCGGACCGTCATCGTCGAGGTCGGCCGGCTGCGGCACGTCGCCGACACCGCGGGCATCAACGTCATCCGGTTCGACGGCACGGAGGACTCCCTCGCGAAGATCGCCGCGCGGCTGAAACTGGCCGGCTGCCAACTCGACGACACCCGGCCGGAATGGCGCGAGACCCGGCACTTCCAGAACCTCTCCGCGTACCGTCGGCTCGCCTGAATCACAGGGGAACCTGAAGCACAGCGGAACCTGGAGCACAGCGGAAAAGGGGGACGGACGCTCCGGCGCCCGTCCCCCTTTTCCCTGCCGTCCGGGCGCTTTTCATACGCGCTCCAGTCCCGACGCGAGAACCCTCAGGAACGCCCCCACCTCGCGCATGTCGATCCGCTCCAGATCATCCGGCCGCACCACCACCCGCAACTCCCGGCAGACCGCGCCCTCCCGCGACCGCGCGACGAACGACATCAGGATCAGCCGCAGCAGACTGTCCTGGTCGAGATGGTCCAGCCGGGACAGCCCCGATCCCACCAACGGCATGGCCACCCGCTCCAGTTGGGCGTGCCGGTGCAGCGCGTCCCACAGCCGGCCGAGGCCGAGCCAGAGGTCCTCCGTACTGGAGGCGGCCACACAGTCGTTGCCGATACGGCTGTACGCGACCGCGAACACCAGCCTCGGCCGGGCGCCCAGGACCGCCACCGTGCCGACCGGATACCGGTCCAGTTTGCCCAGCGGCTTGCGGTCCCGGTCCTCCCGCCCGGCCGGCGCGACCCCGGCGAGCGCCGCGACCAGTTCCGCGTCCAGGCGCCGTACGTCACCGTCGTACCGTCGGAGCAGCAACTGCCCTTGCACACTGGATGCGTTGATGACCTCGCCGTCGGCCGACGCGGTGTCGAAGGTGTCGCAGAAACCGACGACGAGATGCGCCGGCTGGTCGAACACGTCGCCCGCCTCGACCACCACCGTCAGATCGGGCCGCCGGAACACCTGCTTCACCCGCAGCACCGGCCGCGCCCGGCCCAGCCCCCACAGCAGGCACGCCACCACCGACACCACCGTGACCGTGCCGGGATCGGGAAAGCTCCGCGGGAAGAATTGCCCGACGAACTGAAGGACCGCCGATATTCCGCCGAAAGCCGCCATCGTGTTGCGCGCGAAAATCCTTCGGGCGCGCCCGGTGCCGTAGAGCCGCAGAAATCGAGAACTCACGGTTTCTCCAGGACATCATGATAATCTTCTGGTCACCAAGCGGTGACGCAGGGTGATGTAGAGCGACACAGTGACGCGGCGGGGGCGACGCGGGTGGCCGAGGTACGAGGGCGCATTCAGGTCAAAGTGCTGGGACCGGTCCAGCTCGACGTCGACGGAATCCCGGTCAGGCTGACACCGCTGACCACCCGGCTGCTGGTCCGCCTGGTGGCCGCCGAGGGCGAGGCCGTTCCCGTACGTCAACTGCGCCGCGACGTATGGGGGTTGGCGGACGGGCCCCGCCATCTGGACCAGCGCAACCGCAACGAGGTGCAGAAGCGCGTCCTGGAACTGCGGCGCGCCCTCGACCCCGGCCAGGACGGCACCGCCGCCCGCGTTCTGCGCACCGAGCAGCAGGTCGCCGTGCACGGCCCGGAGACCGCCTACCGTCTGGTGCTGCGGCCCGAGGAACTGGACAGCGCACGGTTCACCGCCGTCGTCGGGACCGCCCTCCTCGCCCCGCCCGCCACCGCCGCCCATGAGCTGGCCGAGGCGCTGGCCCTGGTCCGGGGCAGACCGCTGGCCGAGGTGAACGGCGAGAACTTCGCGGACCCCCTCATCCGCCGGCTCACCGCCCTGCTGGACTCCGCCCGCCGTGAACTGGTCCGTGTGCAGGCCGACTTGGGCCGTCCCGACCTCGCGCTGCCGGTCGCGGAGCTGATCGTCCGCGACCATCCCGACGACCTCGACGCCGCGCGCACCCTGGACGCCCTGCGCGCCGCGCTCCGCGCCCGCCACGGAGCCGAACTGCTGCGCCACCGGGTCCCGTTGCCCGGCCAGCGGGCGGATGTCGTCCTCGTCCGCGGCGACTTGTTCGAGCAGCGGGACTGCAATCTGGTGGTCGGCTTCACCGACACCTTCGACACGGAGACCGACCAGGACATCGTCATCAGCCGCGACAGCGTCCAGAGCCAACTGGTCGACCGTCTCTTCGGCGGCCGACGCCGCCTGCTGGACGAGAAGTTGAAGGCCGGGCTGCGTACCGTGCGGGCCGTCGGCACGGAGAGCGCGCGGGCCAAACCGCGCGGCAGGCGGGTGCGTTATCCGGTGGGGACGACCGTCGCCGTGCCGGTCGACGGCCGCCGGATCTTCGCGGTCGCCTACTCGCGGCTCGGCAACGACCTGGTGGCCAGGTCCGGTGACGAGGACCTGCGGTCGGGCCTGGACCACCTCTGGGCCTCGGTGGCTGTGCACGGCCTGTTCAGACCGGTCGCCGTCCCGCTCATCGGCTCCGGGCTCGCCCGGGTGACCGACCTCGACCGCAGCCAGCTCGTGGCCCTGATCGTCGACTCGTTCATGGACGCGTGCCGCCGCTACCCCGCGCTCACCCCCGAACTGCGCATAGTGGTCCGCCCGGAGGACCTGGCCAGTACCGATCTGTCGCCGGTCGAGCGGCGCTTCCATGAACTCGTGCCCGATCTGGACGACCGCGACCGGGTGGAGTGACCGGGTCCAAGGTGAGGCCGGGCGGCCCTGGGCGGCAGTCCCCCGCTCCGACAGGTTCCTCCGCATCTACCGGCTCCCCCATGCGGCATCGCCCACCGGTCACTGGCCCGCCACCGCCACCCGGCCTCACCGGACCCCAGTGCACCGCTCCCGGCGCTTCCGCGGGTAGCCGCCATCCGCTTCCGATCCGATTCCGACGCCGGACGAGCGACGCACAAATGACGGACGAGCGACACACGAACGACAGCGGGACGGCCCGGGTGCGACACCCGGGCCGTCTCGTTTCCTGGCCAACTCGCCTCAGGCGAAAGGCCTGTTACGACAGTTCACGTCAGCCGTGCCGCCGGCTCGCCTTCGCCAGCGCCGGAACGAACCGCAGCGCGTCCACCGTGCCCACGCCCGTCGCCATGTCGTAGCCGTTGACGGCGGTGTAGCCGGTGACACCCTCGTACGTGTTGTTCGTGCCGTCGTTGACGTCGACGATGCCGTTGCTCTTGGCGCCGTGCTTCGCCAGCGCGTACAGCGCGTCGTTGATGTTGCCGACGCGGTGGCCCGCGGCCTGGTCGGCGAGGGCGACGATGCCCGAGAAGAGGGGGCTGGCCTCGCTCGTGCCGCCGTAGACGTCCCAGCCGATCGCGGTCGGGTCGTAGCTGCCGTAGACCCAGGCGCCGCCGTTGACCGCGGCCGCCATCGACACGTCCGGGGTGCCGCGCTGGGCGCCGACGACGCTCTTCACGCCGTTCTGGAAGGACGGGCGGGCGAAGACGTGGGACTGCCCGCCGCCGCCCGCGCCGTAGTCGTTGTACACGCTGTCCGGCGTGACGCGGTTGCCCTTGACGTTCAGGTGGAGCTGCGTGCCGCCGATCGACGTGACCAACGGGTCGGAGGAAGGCCAGGAGTTGACCGGCTTGTCGTAGTAACCCTTGCCGTCCGCCGTGCTGTCGGTGGCACCGCCGTCGCCGGAGGAGGCGAGGACGGTCACGTGCTTGCGGTTGGCGTCCTGGAAGGCGTAGCGCAGCTTCTTGATGCTGGAGAAGTCGCCCTTGTCGAAGCCGGGGAAGGTGTTCTCCGTGGCGCCGAAGCTCTGCGTGATGACGTCGCCGACGCCGTGGTCGATCAGGTACTTCTCGGCGTTCATCATCTCCGGCAGACCGGTGACGCCCTCGGTCTCGGCGACGGCCGTCTCCACCAGCACGATCTTCGCGTCGGGCGCGACCGCGTGCGCCATCTCGACGTCCAGGGTGGACTCGCCGGCCCAGCCGGTCATGTCCGCGTTCTTGGGGTCGAAAGCGGGCACGTGGCCCCACTTGACGACCTTGACCTTGGTGCTGTGCAGCCCGAACTGCTTGCTGTAGACGTCGAGATCGTGCTGGATCGTCGGCGAGCCGAACGAGTCGACGATGACGATCGTGCGCCCCTTGCCCGTAATGCCCTTCCGGTACAGGGAGTTGAGGTTGTACGCGGTGCGGTACTGGAGCGGGTTGTAGCAGGCGATGTGCCACTTGGCCTCGCACTGCGCGCTGGTGAGCGGGCTGGGCACGTCGCGGGCCAGGGTGTGTCCGGCGATGGCCGGGACCGCCTTCGTCAGCGGTACGGCGGCGGGTGCGGCGCTGGTGACGCCGGCCAGCGGAGCGGTCGCCAGTGCGGCGACGGCGAGGGTGGCGGTGGCGGCCGTGGAAGCCGCGAGGCCACGTCTGTTGCGGGCTATGTGCATGAGTCCCCCCTGAGTGGTTCCGAGTTGCACGCGATGGTCTGCGTTGCATCTCACCCAGTGAGACATGCACAGGACAAGACAGTTGAACTGTCGATGCCGAACCCTTTGCCCAAACAGCACCGAATGCTCGAACGGTCCTGCCGATCAGCGGTATTGACTCAGGCGGCGGACCCGGCCGGACGGGCCGGTGAACGGGCGGCCGCACCCGCCCTGTACGGTCCGGCCCCATGGCTCAGAGACCGACGGCGAGTTGGCGCGAGAGGGTGGCCGGGGAAGCGGAGCGGATCGCCGCCGGCACCCTGGATCCGGACCGTGCCTGGGCGACCGGACTGTTCCCCGAGGAACTGTCGGCGGAGACCGACGCCGTACTCGCCGTGTTCGAGGCCGAGTTGGCGGACGTGACGGCAGTGACGGTCGTGGGCACGCCGGACGACGCCCGGATCCTCGGCGCGGTGGAGCGCGTCGTGCTCGCCCTGAACGCCGTGAACCTGGCCCGCGACCAGCGTGCCTACGAGACCGGTGAGCGCGAGGAGTTGTGCGACTACATCGACGAGTCGCTCACCGAACACGGGCTCGACGTAGCCGAGTTGACCGCGCGGAACGGCCTCGGCCGGTACGAACTCACCGACCGCTGGCGGATCTGGTGAGCCGAGGCCGCCCTCTCCGCGCCCGTCAGATCGAGTACGGCACCGGGTGCACCTCGTCCGCCTTGTGCCCCGCGCGTTCGTGGACACGCTGAACCGCTTCGGGCGACGGGGCCTCCGACAGGCAGTAGACGGTCCCGGACTCGGGGTCGGCCCACGCCCGCTCGAAGTGGACCCCCTCGTCCTTCTCCACGGCGAGATCCGCCTTGTGGGCCGCCATCAACTGGTCGGCCGTGATGCCCTTCATTCCGTGGTGTACGTCCATGTACTGAGCCATGACCGCGCACCTCCTTCCGCGCGCTAGCCCGCTCTGCCTTGCCCTTCTCCTTCCATGCTGCGCCCGTACGGCGCTCCCGGCTACCGTGCGGAACGATCACGGGGAGCCGGGGAGAAGGACGAGGGCCGAGCACGGCTGAGCCCGGCCGGGTACGGCGGAGGAACCCCGATGCGGCGAGCCCGCCCCGGACCCCTCCGCCGTAGTCAACGACTCCGTACGTCGGTCAGCCGCACTGGCATGGATTACCGGACTGGCACCCACACCCGCATCCCGAGCCGCAGCCGCACGCGCCGAAGAGCGGAAGGCTCTTGATCTCGACGGGCTCCTGCGTCTCGCGCTCCTGCGTGGGGTCGGGCGTCGTGCCGGGGGATTCGGCCATGGGTCCTCCTAGAGGCTCGTGCCTGTGCCCATTGCATGCCCGTTTCACCGGGCGCATCAACGGCGCATGGAGGCTTCCCCGCACGCCCTGACGGGGGGACTCACGCCCCTGGGGCGGAGGGCTCAGGGGCCTGGGGCGGGGACAGGTCTCTGCGGTGGCGGGTTCAGGTCTCCGGGTCGGAGGGCTCGGGTCCCTGGGGTGGCGGGCTCCGGTCCCTGAGGTGGCGAGTTCAGGCCTCTGGGGTGGCGGGCTCCGGTCCCTAGGTCGGCGGGCTCGGGTCCCTGGGGTGGCGGGTTCAGGTCCCTAGGTCGGCGGGCTCGGGTCCCTGGGGTGGCGGGTTCAGGTCTCTGGGGTGGCGGGTTCAGGTCCCTAGGTCGGCGGGCTCCGGTCCCTGAGGTGGCGAGTTCAGGCCTCCGGGGTGGCGGGCCCAGGCCCCTGGACCGGCGGGCCCAGCCGCTGGACCGGCGGACCTACGCACCGGAGCCGGGAACCCATGCACCGAGGGCGGCGAGCTCACGCACCGCGGCCAGGAAACTCACGTACCGGGGCGGCGAACTCACGCCCCTGGGTGGGCGGACTCATGTACCGGAGCCGAGCAGCTCACCCCCCTGCCCGGGGACCCACACCTCTGCCCGGGGACCCACACCTCCGGCCGGGGACCCACACCTCCGGCCGGAGAGCCGCGCCCCGAGGTCGAAAACCGCGCCGCCAGGCCAGTGGCCCTTTGCGCCCAGACGGAGTCCCGCACGTCTCCGGGCCGGAGGCCTACCTGCCTGGCCTTCACGCCCCGGTCAGCACGCTCGCGCCCCGCCGGTCCAGCCCGCACCTCCCGGCCGGGGCCTGTACGCCCTGGCCGTTCATGCTCCGGACGGACAGCCACGCCTCCACACGGCAGGCTCAGGCTCCAGGCCGGCGGCCCCTCGCGCCCCGGCACGTGGGCTCCGCGTCTTCGGGCTTGAGCCCTGTGCGCCTGGCCGCCGGACTCCGGGAGAGCCATACCCCCGCCCCGCAGGCTCACGCCCCGGGCCGAAGGCCTACGCCCCCCAAGCCGTCACGCCCCGCCCACCAATCTCAGACCCGTGGCCGAGGCCCACGCCCCCAAACGGTCACGCCCCGCCCACCAACCTCAGACCCGTGGCCGAGGCCCACGCCCCCAAACGGTCACGCCCCGCCCAGCAACCTCACACCCCCGGCCGGAGGCCCACGCGTCCAAACCGCGAACCCCGCCCCCGGCCGGAGGCCCACCTACCCGAGCGAACCGCAGAACCCCCACACCCCGCGCCGCCGCCGGAGGCCTACGCCCCCTCAACCCCCGTAGCCGGCTGAATGTCCGGCTGGAGTTCGTCCGCGTGCTCGCCCGTCACCAGGAACACCACGCGCTTCGCGACCGATACGGCGTGGTCGGCGAAGCGCTCGTAGTAGCGGCCGAGGAGGGTGACGTCGACCGCCGTCTCGATGCCGTGCTTCCACTTGTCGTCCAGGAGGTGCTGGAAGAGGGTGCGGTGGAGCAGGTCCATGTCGTCGTCGTCCGCCTCCAGCTGGAGGGCGAGGTCGACGTCCTTCGTGATGATGACCTCCGCCGCCTTGGCCATCAGGCGCTGCGCGAGCTGGCCCATCTCCAGGATCGTCGCGTGCAGGTCGTGCGGCACGGCGCGGTCCGGGAAGCGCAGCCGGGCGAGCTTCGCCACGTGCTGGGCGAGGTCGCCGGAGCGCTCCAGGTCGGCCGACATGCGCAGGGACGTGACGACGATGCGCAGGTCCGTAGCGACCGGCTGCTGCCGGGCCAGCAGGGCTATGGCCCGTGCTTCCAGGTCGTGCTGGAGGTCGTCGACCTTCTTGTCGGCCTCGATGACGCTCTCGGCCAGCTTCAGGTCGGAGTCCAGGATGGCCGTGGTGGCGCGTCCGATCGCCGAACCGACCAGCCGGGCCATCTCCACCAGACCGTCACCGATCGAGTCAAGTTCCTCGTGGTACGCGTCCCGCATCAGGGTTCCCTCTCCTACGTTTGCTTCGGGGGTTCAAGGGCTCAGGGGCTCACAAGCTCAGGGGCATGGGCCCGTCGGTATGACTGAAAAACCGGCCCTTCCACCCCACGCTCCCACGTTCCCGCTCCTACGCGACGGTTTCCGCCACCCCAAATGAATCAATACTGGCTCCAAGGTGAACTCTGGGCGACGAGTGTTCGAGGTCGCACTCCGATGGCTGTGGCCAGGAGGTATCCCATGCCTAACCTGGGAGCATGGACGTGAACGCGGCGGTCGCCGCAGCGGCAGCGATCGCCGGGGTACTCACCGGTGTCATCGCCATGCTGGCGTTCCGCTGGAGCGAACGCGACCAGAAGCGACCGACCAGGACATCCCTGCATACGGACCCGGTGCTTCCGCCGGGTGTGGACACCGTGCTCTCGGTGCTCCGCTCCTCTGCCGTCGTCCTCGACGAGGCGGACGCCGTGGTCAAGGCCAGCTCGGCGGCGTACGCCCTCGGACTGGTCCGCGGCGGAAAACTCTCCGTCGACCCGATGCTCAAGATGGCCCGGGACACCCGGCGCGACGGCGAGATACGCCAGGTCGAGCTGGATCTGCCCCGGCGGGGCACCGGACGCGGCGAGGCTCTCGCCGTGTCCGCACGGGTGGCCCCCCTCGGCTCCCGGCTCGTCCTGCTCCTCGTGGAGGACCTCACCGAGGCCCGCCGCATCGAGGCCGTACGACGTGACTTCGTGGCGAATGTCAGCCACGAACTGAAGACTCCCGTCGGCGCGCTCTCCCTCCTGTCGGAGGCGGTCATGGACGCCTCCGACGATCCTGAGGCGGTGGAGCGTTTCGCCGGCCGGATGCAGATCGAGGCCACCAGGCTGACCAATCTCGTGCAGGAGCTCATCGACCTGTCACGGGTCCAGAACGACGACCCCCTCGAAGACGCCGAACCCGTCCGCGTCGACGAACTCGTCGCCGAGGCCATCGACCGCTGCCGGCACCAGGCCGGCACCAAGCAGATCACCATGGCCGCCGGCGGCACCGCCGACCTGCACGTCTGGGGCAACCGCGGCCAGCTGGCCGCCGCCCTCGGCAACCTGGTCGAGAACGCCGTCAACTACTCGCCCGCCCGCACCCGCGTCGGCATAGCCGCCCGCCGGGTGAACGCGCCCGGCGGCGACCACATCGAGGTCGCCGTGACCGACCAGGGCATCGGGATATCCGAGAAGGACAAGGAGCGCGTGTTCGAGCGCTTCTACCGTGTCGACCCGGCCCGCTCACGGGCCACCGGCGGTACGGGTCTCGGGCTGGCGATCGTCAAGCACGTGGCCGCCTCGCACGGCGGGGAGGTCACGGTGTGGAGTTCCGAGGGACAGGGCTCCACGTTCACCCTGAGGCTGCCGGAGGCGGGTGCGGCCCGCGACCGTGCCCACCAGCACCCCGACCTCGACGACGAGGTCGAGGGGTCCCCTGACACATCCCCGTACGAACCGCTTCCCGCCCCGGAGGTCCTTCCGTGACCCGAGTGCTCGTCGTCGAGGACGAGGAGTCCTTCTCCGACGCCCTGTCGTACATGCTCCGCAAGGAGGGCTTCGAGGTCGCCATCGCGACCACCGGGCCCGACGGACTCGACGAGTTCGAGCGCAACGGCGCCGACCTCGTCCTGCTCGACCTGATGCTGCCGGGCCTGCCCGGCACGGAGGTCTGCCGCCAGCTGCGCGGCCGTTCCAACGTCCCCGTCATCATGGTGACGGCCAAGGACAGTGAGATCGACAAGGTCGTAGGCCTGGAAATAGGAGCCGATGACTACGTCACCAAGCCCTTCTCGTCCCGCGAGCTCGTCGCCCGTATCCGGGCCGTCCTGCGCCGCCGCGGCGAGCCCGAGGAGGTCACCCCGGCCGCCCTCGAGGCAGGTCCGGTCCGCATGGACGTGGATCGCCACGTGGTCACGGTCTCCGGCTCCAAGGTCGACCTGCCCCTCAAGGAGTTCGACCTGCTGGAGATGCTCCTGCGCAACGCGGGCCGCGTACTGACCCGCATGCAGCTCATCGACAGAGTCTGGGGCGCCGACTACGTGGGCGACACCAAGACCCTGGACGTCCACGTCAAGCGCCTCCGCGCGAAGATCGAACCTGACCCGGGTGCGCCCAGGTACCTGGTGACGGTGCGCGGCCTCGGCTACAAGTTCGAGCCGTAGACCGACCAGCAGGCTTGACGGTCGCTACGACACGAAGGGCGGGACCTCTCCATGAGGTCCCGCCCTTCGTCGTACGACGTGCTGCTACGGCTGCTCAGCCGGCGGAGGCCGACTGTGTGGCCGTGGCGCTCGCGGAGGCGGAGTCGGTCGGTGTGGCCGACGTGCTCTTGCCCGGCTTGGGCGAGGTGGAGGTGGTCGCCGAAGCGCCCGCGGCCGGGGTCGGGATCGCGGTCGGGCCCCACTTGGTGAAGTAGCTGTCGGCCGGGACGACGAAGGCGCTCAGGCTCACGCCGCCGGTCGTGCTGAGGGTGAAGGTGATCTTCTGGGCGTTGCCGTCCGTGACGCCGGTGGCGTCGGTCAGCGCGGCGGAGGCGTTGCCCTTGCCGCCCAGGACGAGCGAGCCGCCGGCCGGGACGACCAGCGGGCCCTTGCCCTTGGCGGGGGTGAGCGTGGCGGTCCCGGCGCCGTCGACGCTCACGGAGTCCAGGGTCTGGTTGGTGGTGCCGGTGTTGAACACGGTCGCGGAGATCACCGCCGGGCCCGTGGACGCGGTGTCGGGCTGGGTGATGACGAGCGCGTTCTGCACCTTGATGACGCCGACGGAGACGGCCGCGTTGTCCGGCTTGACCTCCAGCGTCTGTGCGTCGTTGCCGGCGCCGCACGCGGCGAGCGAGGCGATCGAGAACGCGATGGCGGCGGCGGCGAGGGCGCCGCGTCGAAGGCTGCTGCTCACGGCGGCGGCTACTCCTTGAACGTGGGCGGAGCAGGGCGACTTCCCAATAAAGGCGCCCTAAGTGTCTGTCAGCGGCCTTAGGTTACCGAGCCGTTCCCGCACCACCGCACCCGACCCTCCCCCAACCGGGTACCCGTGTGCCACAAGTGACTCGCGGGTCACTTGCGTCCGGCACTCGTCCGGCATTCACATAAGCAGCTCAGCCGTCCGTCGGCGGATTTTCCGTGAAGAATGCAGGACGCCTCGAAGAATTGATCACCGGCCGTTCCGTGCCACCTCGGTGATCAATTCCGGATTCGCCTCGCACCGGGCTCCGCCCACCGAACGGAGTAGCGGAAGTCGAGCACTTGGAACCAGACATTTGGGGACGTTCGTCCACTTGGAGGCGCCTCCGGATGTGTGTAACGTACGCGTTTCACCTCGCCCGGAGAGCCGCTCCGACCTGCGAATACCCTCTTCCGCTCGGCCTCCGCAGCACGTTCCTGTTACTGTTGTCAAGCCCCGAGATATGCCCTGACCTGCGAAAACGCCATTCAGAACCCGCAGTTTCCGTGTTACCCTGGATAGCCACGGAAGGGGTACCTGTCACATGACGTTCAAGGTTGGCGACACCGTGGTCTATCCCCATCACGGGGCCGCGCTGATCGAGGCTATCGAAACTCGCCAGATCAAAGGCGTGGACAAGACCTACTTGGTGCTGAAGGTCGCCCAGGGTGACCTGACGGTGCGTGTGCCAGCGGACAATGCGGAGTTCGTCGGCGTACGTGATGTGGTCGGTCAGGACGGGCTGGACCGGGTCTTCGAGGTGCTGCGCGCTCCGTATGCCGAGGAGCCCACGAACTGGTCGCGTCGTTACAAGGCAAATCTGGAGAAGCTCGCCTCCGGCGATGTCATCAAGGTCGCGGAAGTCGTCCGTGACCTGTGGCGTCGTGAGCGCGAGCGCGGACTCTCCGCAGGTGAGAAGCGCATGCTCGCCAAGGCTCGCCAGATCCTGGTGAGTGAGCTCGCGCTCGCGGAGAACACGAACGAGGACAAGGCCGAGGCCCTGCTCGACGAGGTTCTCGCGTCCTGACGCAGGCGACTGGTACGCCCTGCTCAGCACACTGAAATGCCGTGGTGCCCGATGACAGCTCCCTTGTCGCCGGGCGCTTCGGCATGTCCGGGGGTTTTCCGACTCCGTCGAAGGCCTCGCCCTGACCGACTCCGGTCCCGGCCCCGTCGAACGTCGGAGAAACGTCCCCCGGTTCCCCGATAATGGTGTGCCGGGCCCGGGCAGCAGGCTCGACCGGTGTCACGGAAGGGTCCGGTCAAGGCGTCGCGCCCGGCACTCCTCAGGCCATACCCACGTAGGTCGAGCACACAAACCTGACAGGAACCGATGTCTGACGATTCGCGCCCTTCGCAAGCGCAGTCTTCCGCCGCGGCCGTCATTCCGGCCGCCGGCCGTGGCGTACGCCTCGGTCCGGGCGCCCCCAAAGCGCTACGCGCGCTGAACGGCACCCCCATGCTCATCCACGCGGTCCGCGCACTCGCCGCGTCGCGTGCCGTCTCCCTGGTCGTCGTCGTGGCCCCGCCCGACGGCACCGCCGAGGTCAAGACGCTCCTCGACGCCCACGCGCTGCCCGAGCGCACCGACTTCCTGGTCGTCCCCGGCGGCGACTCCCGCCAGGAGTCCGTGAAGCTCGGCCTGGACGCGCTGCCGCCCGGCTACGACATCGTCCTGGTCCACGACGCGGCCCGCCCGCTCGTCCCGGTCGACACGGTCGACACGGTCATCGAGGCCGTACGGGACGGAGCCCTCGCCGTCGTACCGGCGCTGCCCCTCGCCGACACCGTCAAGGAAGTCGAGCCGGCCGCGCGTCCCGGCGACCCGGAGCCGGTGGTCGCCACCCCCGAGCGGGCCCGCCTCCGCGCCGTGCAGACCCCGCAGGGCTTCGACCGCGCCACGCTGATCCGCGCCCACGAGACGGTCACGGACAACGTCACCGACGACGCGAGCATGGTCGAGCAGCTCGGCCTCACGGTCGTGGCCGTCCCCGGCCACGAGGAGGCCTTCAAGGTGACCCGCCCCCTGGACCTGGTCCTCGCGGAGGCGGTTCTCGCCCGCAGGAGGCTGAACGATGGCTTCTGAGTCCCTTCCGTTCGCCCTGCCCCAGGTCGGCATCGGCACGGACATCCACGCCTTCGAGGAGGGCCGCGAACTGTGGTGCGCCGGTCTGAAGTGGGAGAACGAGGGCCCGGGCCTGGCCGGCCACTCCGACGCGGACGTCGTCGCCCACGCCGCCTGCAACGCCCTGTTCTCGGCAGCGGGCCTCGGCGACCTGGGCCAGCACTTCGGCACGGGCCGCCCGGAGTGGTCGGGTGCGTCGGGCGTCACCTTGCTGACAGAGGCCGCGAGAATCGTCCGTGAGGCGGGCTTCACCATCGGCAACGTCGCCGTACAGGTCGTAGGCCCGAGACCGAAGATCGGCAAGCGGAGGGACGAGGCGCAGAAGCTGTTGTCGGAGGCGGCGGGAGCTCCGGTGTCGGTTTCCGGCGCGACGACGGACGGTTTGGGCTTCCCCGGTAGGGGAGAGGGCTTGATGGCGGTGGCAACAGCGCTGGTGGTGAAACGCGCTTAACTGGCCCGACCTTTGCTTTTAGGGGCGCGGGGCTGTATCAATTTGCGGCTCCGCCGCGTGGGCGCGACCAGCCCCCACCGGCCCGCAGACAACAATCGACCCAACCGTCTGAGGCACAGCGAAACGCCCACTACCCTTGTACCGTGACCATTCGTCTGTACGACACCAGCGCCCGGCAGATTCGCGACTTCACCCCGCTCACCGCGGGCTGTGTCTCGATCTACCTGTGTGGTGCCACCGTGCAGGCCGCCCCGCACATCGGCCACATCCGCTCGGGCCTGAACTTCGACATCCTGCGCCGCTGGTTCGAATACCGCGGCTACGACGTCACGTTCATTCGCAACGTCACGGACATCGACGACAAGATCATCGCCAAGTCCCGTGACCAGGGCCGCCCTTGGTGGGCGATCGGGTACGAGAACGAGCGCGCGTTCAACGACGGGTACCAGGCACTCGGCTGCCTCCCGCCGACGTACGAACCGCGCGCGACCGGGCACGTCCCCGAGATGATCGAGATGATGCGCGGGCTCATCGAGCGCGGTCACGCGTACGAGGCCGACGGCAGCGTCTACTTCGACGTGCGCTCGTACCCGGACTACCTTCAGCTGTCCAACCAGGACATCGACGACCTGCGTCAGCCCTCCGAGGAGGGCATCACCGGCAAACGCGACCCGCGCGACTTCGCGATGTGGAAGGCGACCAAGCCGGGCGAGCCCGACTGGGAGACGCCGTGGGGCCGCGGCCGGCCCGGCTGGCACCTGGAGTGCTCGGCGATGGCGCACAAGTACCTGGGCCCCGTCTTCGACATCCATGGCGGCGGCCTCGACCTGATCTTCCCGCACCACGAGAACGAGATCGCCCAGGCGAAGGCCTACGGCGACGACTTCGCGCAGTACTGGCTGCACAACGCCTGGGTCACCATGAGCGGCGAGAAGATGTCGAAGTCGCTCGGCAACAGCGTGCTGGTGAGCGAGATGGTCAAGGTGTGGCGGCCGATCGTGCTGCGCTACTACCTCGGCACCCCGCACTACCGCTCGATGATCGAGTACAGCGAGGAGGCCCTGCGCGAGGCCGAGTCGGCGTTCGCGCGGATCGAGGGCTTCGTGCAGCGGGTCGTGGAGAAGGCCGGAGCGGTCGAGCCCGCGGCCGAGGTGCCGCCCGCGTTCGCCGAGGCGATGGACGACGACCTGGGCGTGCCGCAGGCCCTCGCCGTCGTGCACACCACGGTCCGGCAGGGCAACAGCGCGCTGGCCGCCGACGACAAGGAGGCCGCCGTGGCCCGCCTCGCCGAGGTGCGCGCGATGCTCGGCGTCCTCGGCCTCGACCCGCTGGACCCGCAGTGGGCGGGAGAGACGGACCGGGGCGAGGACCTGCACGGCGTCGTCGACACCCTGGTCCGCATGGTCCTCGACCAGCGCGAGGCCGCCCGGAGCCGTAAGGACTGGGGCACCGCGGACGCCATCCGCGACCAGCTCAACCAGTCCGGCCTGGTCATCGAGGACGGCCCGCAGGGCCCGCGCTGGACCCTCGGCCCACGCTGAACCCAACCCCGGTCAACGAAGATCGACTGTGCCGCCCGGCCCTCCGGGCGGCACACTGCATAGACGCACGTGTTCATTCGTACTCGTGCACACTCATCGCATCGCACAGACAGGTAGGTAATGGCAGCCAACAACCGCCGCATGTCCGGCAAGAAGGGCGCGCAGGTCGGCAGTGGCGGCCAGCGGCGCCGGGGTCTCGAAGGCAAGGGCCCGACCCCGCCCGCCGAGGCGCGCAAGGGCCACAAGAAGAACCGCGTCGCCAACGCCAAGGCCAAGCAGGTCCAGCGCCGCCCGGTCGCGCGCGGGCGCGGCGGCAAGGGCACGTCCGAGATGGTCGTGGGGCGCAACCCGGTCGTGGAGGCGCTGCGCGAGGGCGTTCCGGCGGTCACGCTGTACGTCCAGCAGTTCATCGACAACGACGAGCGGGTCCGCGAGGCGCTCCAGCTCGTCGCCGAGCGCGGCGGCGTCCACCTCATGGAGGCCCCGCGCCCCGAGCTGGACCGCATGACCAACGGCCTCAACCACCAGGGCCTGGTCCTCCAGGTCCCGCCCTACGAGTACGCGCACGCCGAGGACCTCGCCAACGCCGCCTACGACAAGGGCGAGGACCCGCTGATCGTCGCCCTCGACGGGGTGACCGACCCGCGCAACCTCGGCGCGATCGTCCGCTCCGTCTCCGCGTTCGGCGGCCACGGCGTCCTCGTCCCCGAGCGCCGCGCGGCCGGCATGACCGCCGGTGCCTGGAAGACGTCGGCGGGTACGGCGGCCCGTACGCCCGTCGCCCGCGCCACGAACCTGACGCGCGCCCTGGAGGCGTACAAGAAGGCGGGCCTCGCGATCGTCGGCCTCGCCGCCGACGGTGAGCACGAGGTCGGTGAACTCGCCGCCCTGGAAGGCCCGGTGGTCATCGTCGTCGGCAGCGAGGGCAAGGGCCTGTCCCGACTCGTGGGCGAGACCTGCGACTTCCGGGTGCGGATCCCGATGCCGGGCGGCGCGGAGTCGCTCAACGCGGGTGTCGCGGCCGGGGTCGTGCTCTACGAGGCGGCACGCAAGCGCTCCTGAACGGATGTTCGGCACCGTCACCCACTCGGGGCAATCTGGGGGGCGAGGGCGAGCTTGACGCTGTCCGGACACTTCCGGCAAGTCAAAGCAGTGTCCTAAACACACGTCACTCGGTTAGATGAGTGTGGACACCAGAACACCCCGCACACCCACGGGGGACCGCTCGTCCGGATTCCAGTCCGGGTTGGACGACGCTCCCGCGCTGAGCATGGTGAAGGTGCCGAGCGATCCGGCCCAGGTCATCGTCAATCATGCGAGCTTCCGCGTGCAGCTGGGCGCCTCGACGCGCACCCAAAACCCGCGCCTCGCACGGCACTTGAGTGCCGCCGAGGACACCGCCCGGATGCCCGCGGCCGGCGCGGGTGCCGCGCGCCGCAGGCCCGTCGTCTGGAGCGGCAGGTCCGCCCCGGACGACACCGGCGCCATCCGGCTCCTCCAGGCCGTGCGGGGCAGCGGCGTCCGCCACGGCGACCAGCCGGCCGGCGACGCCGGGGCCACGCAGGTCATCCCGCGTATCGAGGACGCCGGTTACGCCCGCGCCTACGACGGCGACCTGACCGCGCAGACCCTGGAAACCCCCCTGGTCGGCGCCCAGCGCGGCCACGACCACGACACCGGCGAGAACCGACTCCTGCCGCAGATGCGGACCGTGGGCAGCGCCTACGACGAACCCGCCTACGGAGGACGGGAGTTCGAGGACTTCGGCGCGGACGAGACGGACGCGGAGCGGGACCGGCGCGCCAAGCGCTACGGCAACGACCCGGTACGGCACGCCTATTACCCCGGCCGCCGTATGAACCTCGGCGTCGTCCTCCTCCCGCTCCGCATCTTCCTCGGCTTCATCTCCATCTACGCCGGCATGGGCAAGCTGTGCGACCCCGTCTACTTCGACGGCGGCAAACGCGGCTCCATGGTCAAGTGGCTCAACACCCTGCACCCCTGGGAAGTCGCCGAGCCGCTACGGCAGTTCGCCCTCCACCACCCCGTCGGCTCCGGGCTCGTCATCGCCTTCGCCCAGGTCGTCGTGGGCGTCCTGACGATCCTCGGCCTGTGGCAGCGGGTCGCGGCGGTCGGCGGCGTCCTGCTCTCGGCAGCGCTCATCGTGACCGTCAGCTGGAAGACCGTTCCGGCCTACGACGCCCCCGACATCATCTACCTCGCCGCCTGGTCCCCGCTGATCATCGCCGGCGCCCCCGTCTACTCCGTCGACGGCCGCCTCGCGGGCAGCGCCTGGCGCCGCCTCGGACCCCGCGCCGACATCTGGGAGCTGCGCCGCTACGTCCTGCGCCGCGGCGCCCTCATCACGGCGGTCTCGATCGGCCTCACCCTGCTCATCGGCTCGCTGCTCGGCGGCGCGGTCCGCGACGCCGGCCGCGTGGTCGTCCCCGGCCCCGGCGAGGCCCCGCGCAACGAACTCCCCGGCACCCCGCTCCCCGGCGAACCGACCAAGGGCCGCAGCAGCAGCCCCAGGGCGTCCAAGTCGCCGTCGCAGCACGCCACTTCGGCGAGCCCCTCGGGCGCGGCGACGACCCCGGGCGCGACCCACTCGTCCGGTACGGCCACCAGCGGCGCCCCCAGCCAGACACAGGGCACCGCGGGCCGTACGCAGCCCCAGCACTCCTCCCCGGCCGGCCAGGCCCCCAGCACCACCTCAGGACCCACGTCGGGCGGCGCCACCACCGGCGGCACCGGCTCCAGCGGCGGCGCCGGCACCGGGGGCTCCTCGTCCTCCGGCCAGCCGGGCCTGGTGGGCGGCCTGTTGGGGTAGCTGGGCCGGTGGGCGGCTTGTTGACACAGCAGCCCACCGGCTGACAACCAGGAATGCGAGAGGGCCCGCACTTTCCAGTGCAGGCCCTCTTGTGTTCTTAGGGGCGCGGGGCCGTATCAATATGCGGCTCCGCCGCGCGGGCGCGACCAGCCCCCACCGGCCCGCACTCAACGACCAAGCGCAGCAAGCTCCTTGGCGGCTTCTCTCAGATCCTTCGCGGTATCGATGGCCCGCCAGTAAGCCCCCTGCGGAATCGGGAACCCGGCCAGCCGCAACTCCCGCGCAAGGTGAGGAAACGTCGTCCGCTCGTGATCCCCCCGCTCCGGCAACAACCCGGCGAACTCGGGCGAGAAGACGTACACCCCCGCATTGATCGCGTACTGCGTCGGCGGCGACTCGATGAAGTCCGTGACGCGCCCGAAGTCGTCCGTCTGCACGGCACCCCAGGGGATCCGCGGCCGAGCCAGCGCGATCGTGGCGACGGCGTCGCGCTCGGTGTGGAAGTCCGCCATGTCGCGGAGCGAGAAGCGGGTCCAGATGTCGCCGTTGGTGGCGAACCAGGGGCTGTCCGGGCGGGGCAGGTGCGCGGCGGCGTACTTGAGGCCGCCGCCGCGGCCCAGGGGCTCCGTTTCGACGACTGTGGTCACGTCGACCGGAAGATCGGCTGTTTTCAGCCAGTCCTGCAGCACCTCGGCGAGGTGCCCGCAGCTGACGACGACGTCGGTCACGCCCTCCTCGGCGAGCCAGACGAGCTGATGGCCGATGATCGGCGTCCCCGTGCCGGGGATCTCGACCATCGGCTTGGGCCGGTCGTCGGTGTAGGGGCGCAGCCGGGATCCCTGGCCACCGGCCAGAATCACGGCTTGGGTGGGGCGCGACGCGGCGTTCGGATCGGTCATGACCCGAACTGTACGTGGCGGCCCCACCGCATCTTTCGGCTGCAACCGTTCCTTAATCAGCCGTTACCGACCTCCTACTCCGGGCACCGGTTCCGGTCAGCTGTGCGCGGCCATGACCCCGGAGGCGAACGCGGTGTCGCACACGGGGCGGGCGTAGGACTGGGCGCGCGTCGCGCCGTAGATACGGACCGCGGCGCGGCCCAGTGCGCGGGCGATGGAGGTGCAGTGGCCGGCGAGCGACGGGCGGCCGTTCACCGCCTCCTGGAGGTGGGTCAGGACGACGCCGGGGTTCTTGTCCTGGAGCTCCGTCATGAGCTGGTCGCGCAGGATGTCCTGCGGGGCGCGTGCGGCCGCCCGGGAGGAGGCTCCGGCCGCCGTGACGTCCGTCGCGGTGAGCATCGAGCTGGAGGGGCTCCCCGACCAGTTGACCCGGGTGACCGCGAGGGTGCCGGAGAGCACCATGACGACGGGCAGGACGAGGGCGAGGGTGCGGCCGACCCGGCGGGCGGGGCCCCGGCCGCGTCGCGGCTGTTGGTTATTGGAGTGCTTCACGCGTGTGAGGGTAGCGTCCGGTAATGATTTGGCGACATTTAGTCACCGATTCGGGGGATGGATTGGTGCCTCGTATTGGGTAGGGCGTTGACGAACGCTGCTCGAAATGACGGGTCTGCCGGGGTATTTGTCGACAGCGGTCGGACGACCCTCCTCAACTGCCCCCAACGGGAAGGGCCCCGCGGTGATCCGCGGGGCCCTTCCCCTGAAACATACGAACGTTTGATCAGTCGGTGAGGCGCTCGCCCGTGGAGGTCGAGAACACGTGGAGCTCACCCGGACGCGGCACCACGTGCAGCGTGGAACCCTTCTCCGGCACCGAACGGCCGCTGACGCGGACGACCAGGTCCTTCAGGTCGTCGCCGACCTTGGCGCTGCCGTAGACGAAACCGTCGGCGCCCAGCTCCTCGACGACGTTCACGGTGACCGCGAGACCGGCCGGGGCGTCCTCGGTGTCCTTGGTGAGGGACTTCGCGGCCTCGCCGTTGTGCTCCTCGATGTCGAAGTGCTCGGGGCGGACGCCGACGGTCACCGTGCGGTCACCCTTGTCGGAGGCGGCCTTGAGCGCGTCACGGTTGACCGGGACGACCGAGTTGCCGAACTTCACGCCGCCGTCGGTGATCGGGACCTCGATCAGGTTCATGGCGGGGGAGCCGATGAAGCCGGCGACGAAGAGGTTCTTGGGGCGGTCGTACATGTTGCGCGGCGAGTCGACCTGCTGGAGCAGACCGTCCTTGAGCACGGCGACCCGGTCGCCCATCGTCATGGCCTCGACCTGGTCGTGGGTGACGTAGACGGTGGTGATGCCGAGACGGCGCTGCAGCGAGGCGATCTGCGTACGGGTCGAGACACGGAGCTTGGCGTCGAGGTTCGACAGCGGCTCGTCCATGAGGAAGACCTGGGGCTCACGCACGATGGCGCGCCCCATGGCGACACGCTGGCGCTGACCGCCGGAGAGCGCCTTCGGCTTGCGGCCGAGGTAGTCCGTGAGGTCGAGGATCTTCGCCGCGTCCTCCACCTTCTGGCGGATCTCGGCCTTGTTGACGCCGGCGATCTTGAGCGCGAAGCCCATGTTGTCGGCGACCGTCATGTGCGGGTACAGCGCGTAGTTCTGGAACACCATGGCGATGTCCCGGTCCTTCGGCGGCAGGTGCGTGACGTCGCGGTCACCGATGCGGATGGCGCCCGCGTTGACGTCCTCGAGCCCCGCGAGCATGCGGAGCGAGGTGGACTTGCCACAGCCGGACGGACCGACGAGGACGAGGAACTCGCCGTCCCCGACCTCGATCTCCAGACCGTCTACGGCGGGCTTCTCGGTGCCCGGGTAAATCCGGGTCGCCTTGTCGAACGAAACAGTGGCCATGGTGAAGGCCCCCTTCTACCGGCAGGAACGTGCCGGACGATCCGAGTAGGAAGGTGGTTGGTGTAGTCCACATGAGTGAACTGGGTACGGACGGTACCTGGCGTTTGCCCGGTCTGTCAGTACCCGGGGCCATGTGAACTTCGCGGAAATTTTCGACAGGGGGTGGCGGGGACCTGGGTACACTGCACCAGGCACGTGATCGCGCACGTCTCGCAACTCGTGCAGGCCTCCTTAGCTCAGTTGGCCAGAGCAACGCACTTGTAATGCGTAGGTCGTCGGTTCGAATCCGACAGGGGGCTCCATGGAAATCCCCGGGTCAGGTCTCTGGCCTGGGGTTTCTTGTTTTTGTTGACCTTGGGATCCGGCTGATCGGGCAGCTGTGGGCTACGCGTCGCCATGCGTAGGTCTGGGATCGACTGCCAGTCGGTGTTTCCGTTCGCAGAGCTGTGACCTGGCTCTTTTGCTCTGTGCCGCCGGTCGGCTTCGGTCTGTCGGGTTCGGGCAGTCTCACGATCAACGCGCTCCGCCTGGGGCGCGATCCACGACCCGCCCAAGAGGAGCTAACAGAAAGCGCTCGGGGCCCATGTCTCGTTCCGTGCGGCCTGGACGGGCCAGGGGGCAGGTGAAGGGCCCGCCGTGGCTGGTGGCGGACGATGTGTGGGTGCGGATCGAACCGCTGCTCCCGGTCAGGTCCCGGCGGCACGCGGCAGCGGCGTAGAGGCCGGCGGGGTCTGCGCAGGCGCCGCGGCTCCAGCCGGCCGTGGTCGACCGCGTGGTACATCGCCCCGCGCCCTCGCCGGTGCTCGGCCGTGAGCGTCAACTCCACCAGCGACGTCACCGGGTCGTTCGACCACAGCACAGCACAGCACAGCACAGCACCGCGTCGGTCGGCTCGAAGAACGCATCCGACCGGCTGTAGAGGCAGTCGTAGAACTGGACGCGACAGTGGGACAGGACACGCGACAGTGGGACAGGACACCCGACAGTGCGACAGGACACCCGACGCGGTGTCAGGGACTGCTCAGCGGTGTGACTCTTCACCAGCGGCCTTTCCCGCACGCGACGTTGCTCGACGGCACCTCGAAGCGTGAAGAACGGCCGCCCCGCTGGCCCGGGAACGAACCAAGATCAGGGGGGCGGGTGAACGGCCGAGGTCAGACACCGAGCTGAGGCGGGCTCAGCGGTCGAGGGGCACGTAGGTGCCGCCGGGCAGGTCCGGTGTTTCGGCGGCGTCGAGCAACGCGGCGGCGACCGTGGCGCGGCTGACGCGGGCGGGGAAGAGCCGATGAGGTGCCTGGTTCAGGTCCACGGTGCGGCGGTGCTCGCTGAGCGGTCCGGCAGACAGCGGCCCGCAGTGAAAGACCGTGCCCCCGGCGTCGAGGACGGTCGTGTCGGCGGTGACCTTGTCGGTGAGTTCGGCACCCATGGCCCGCAGCAGGGTGCGCGTCAGGGCGCCGGCCGCGGCGGCGGAGGCGCCGGTGCCGAACGCCCCCATCCAGATGATGCGCTCGGGGACGGCGGCCACGGCGCTACGAGCACCCGCGGTCAGCACACCGACCTGGTCACGGCTGGGGATACCCAGTGCGGAGATGATGGCGGTGGCGCCTTTGAGCGCACGGCCGACGGCGTCGGCGTCCCGTACGTCGGCGCGCACCCGGATCAGCTGGTCGTCATGACCGGTGGCCGGGAGGCGGTCGGGATCACGGGCGACGGCCGTGACGGTGTGGCCACGATCAAGGGCCTGCTGGATCAGCTGCTGCCCGGTGGCTCCCGAAGCGCCCAGAACAGTGAGATGCATGTCGAACTCCTTGCAGGCAGGCGGTACTTGGGGGGTTTGGTGATTTCTGCGGGGTGACGGACGCCGCCGCGGCTCAGGCGGTGCTGGACAGCACGTTCAGAGCGGCGGCGTGCACTCCTGGCGCGGCGACCAGCAGATCGGCGCCCGGCCGCCAGGTCCGGCCGTACAGATCGGTGGCTATGGCGCCGGCTTCGGTGGCGAGCAGTACACCCGCGCCCACCCCTGACATCTCGGGCTGGAACTGCCAGTAGGCGTCGTACTGTCCGGCGGCCACGCCCAGCAGCGGGAAGGTGGTGGGGACGGTGCTGCGTACCAGCAACGCGTTGCCCAGCATGGCGGCGAACGCCTGCGCCATGTGCCGGCGTTGTGCCTGGTCTTCCCCGCCGTCCTGGCTGGTGGTCGTCATCGCCACTTTGAGGTCGGTCTTGGCGGACGCCCGCAGCCGAGTTCCGTTGCGGAAGGCACCGCCGCCGCGCACGGCGGTATGGGTGACGTTGCCGAGGGGCTGATGCACCACGCCGAGCACAGGCTCGTTGTCGCGGACCAAGGTGATGGTGGTGCCCCATTCGGTCAGCCCGTGCAGGTGGTTGATCGCGCCTTCGACGAGGTCGCTCACCCACCACTCGCCGGCGGGCAGACCGCCCTGGTGCTGTTCCTCCTCGTCCTCGCCCAGCCAGGTGGCCTGCGGCCGGATCGCGGCCAGGGCAGGCTGAACGCCCTCGGCGGCTTCTTCTTCCATGGGTCCGAAGCGGCTCATGATGTCCTCACGGGTGACCGGTCGGGCACCTGGTGAGTAGCGGGCAAGTACGCGGGCGCCGATCCGTTCGGCGACCTCGACGACGGCGGGGAGCAGGGCCGAGTCGTCGGTGACCGTGCTCGGCACGGCAGGAGCGGACTTGGCAGGAGCAGACATGGCAGGAGCAGACATGGCGGGGACCTCCGAGAGGTGAGGGACATGAGCAGAAGCCGCTGCTTCAGCGGTGGTTGTTCGTGTACGGGGGATGCGAGGCGCCACCGAGGTCGGCCTGCGAGGCGGCCGAGGGCGCGGTTCAAAGGGTTACGGCGAGCAACACCGTCCCGCCCGAGCCGGACCGCGCGCTCCCGTACCGCCGGTGCATGCGCATACGTCCTGCGGCGACCCGAGACAGCTGGTAGGGGGCCGCGTCACGTGCGAACTCGGCCCCAGGGTTTGAAGACCGAGAGGACCATGGCAAAGCTCAACAGCGCCATGGCGGTGGCGGCGAGGAACGAGACGAACCAGATGTCCTGCAACGGCTGCTCGCCCGTGGCGAGTTCGGTGAAGGGACCCAGGAACGCCGGCATCAGCGCGCAGGCGATGACGTTGAGGACCAGCTTCGCGGCGACCCACCAGTAGCGTACGAGGCCCCATTTGGTGGCCAACCCCAGTAGCACACCGGTGAGCAGGCAGACCGTCCCCGCTATGAGTGCTGAGAGCAGCAGAGGGACGACGAAAAAGTCCGCGAGTGCGCGATATACGGCGGTGCGGTCCTCGCCCGCGCGGGCCCAACCGATCGCCACCAGGACGATGGAGATGACATCGATGCCGATCCAGGCTCCCGCCGAGGCGACGTGCGTGACCAGGATGCTCTTGCGCAGCCGGGCCGGGATGCTCCACAGGACCCGGCGGGCCCGTTGCGGTGGGGTGGTTGGCGCTGCGGAAAGTGTGGTCATGGCTGTCCCAGTCTGTGGATCGTCTCGGCTACGGCTCAGCAGTCGGAGCCTGTGACGGGGCCCGTCCTGAACGGATGGGTGACCTGCGGTGTGCGGCGGACCTGTCTGTGTGGAGCCGGCCACAACACCCGGCTCGGCCCGCGCGATGGCGAGTTGGGGTGGCAGGGTCAGGGCGGTACGGCAGGGGCGCCGATCAGATCGAGGACAGGACGTCCAGCGCGGTGGTGTGGATCTGCGGGGCGGCGGCCAGGAAATCGCGGCTGGCCGCGTTCCAGGGCTTGCCGTCCAAGTCGGTGACGGTGCCTCCGGCCTCGGCGACCAGCAGGGCGCCCGCGACGAGACCGGAGCGGACGTCCGAGAACTGCCAGAAGGCGTCCATACGTCCGGCGGCGACGTGGATGAGCTGCAGCGTGGCCGGCACGGACACCCGTACCACCAGACCGGCGGTGAGCATGGCGGTGACCGATTGCCCGATGCGGCGGAAGGTGTCGGTGCTCTCGCCGGGACGGGCCTGTCCGGTGCCGATCAACGCGGCCCCCAGGTCACTCTTCGCCGACACCGTCAGCCTACGGCCGTTGAGGTGGGCGCCACCGCCGGCGGTGGCGGTATAGGTGTCCCCGGTCAGCGGGAGGTGGACGACCGTGAGGACCGGCTGGTTGTCGCGCACCAGGGTGGCGGTCACGGCCCAGTCCGGCATGCCGTGAACGTGGTTGATGTTGCCCTCGGCCGGGTCGGCGACCCACCACTCGCCCGGCGGGAGCGCCCCGCCGGCCAGCTCGTCCTCCGCCCACCGCGATCCCGCCCTCGCCCGCAGCAGCGGCTCTCGCAGTACGGCGAGGACCGCGTCGTCGTTCGCGTGGATCTCGCCGACGACCTCCTCCAGGCTCACACCCCGGGCGTGGGTCGTGTAGCGCTCCCGCAGGGTGACTCCGGCGTCCTCCACCGCGGCGGTCACCGCGGACAGGAGCGTGGCGTCGGGGTCAGAAGGCATGGCTGTGCGCATGGGGCATTCCCTTGGGTCGGTGGAAGCGGGGTGTTTCCGGACGCTGTCCCTGCCCCGCACCTCGAAGGTAGAAGCCGCCACTGTTAACAGCAAGTGCATCGTTTTCACTTATACAGTTACTGGCATGCAACTGGATCTGAACCTGCTCGCCGCCCTGGACGCACTCCTTGAGGAAGGAAGCGTCCAGGGTGCCGCCGCCCGCCTTCATGTCACCTCCCCGGCGATGAGCCGCTCTCTGGGCCGTATCCGCAAGGCCACCGGCGACCAGATCCTGGTCCGCACCGGACGCCACATGACTCCCACCACCCGCGCCCTGGCCATGCGCACCGAGGTCCACGCCTTGGTGCAGCAGGCCCACCACCTGCTGTCCGCTCAGACGGAACTCGACCTGGCGAGGCTGGAGCGAGTGTTCACCGTCCGCTGGCACGACGCCCTCACCACCACCTGTGCGACCGCCCTGATCGCCGCGGTGCACCGCCAGGCCCCCGGGGTGCGACTCCGACTGACCGCCGAGCCCGGTGACGACACCCCCGAGCTACGCCGCGGCGAGGTGGACCTCGCCTCCAGCGCCGGCCCGCCGTCCCTGCCCGACATCGGCCACCGCCTCATCGGCCGCGACCGGCTCGTCCTGGCTGTCCGCCCAGGCCACTCCCTCACCCAACAGCCCGTCACGCCCGAGAGATACGCGGCGGCCGATCACCTCACCGTCTCCCGGCGCGGACTCCTCCACAACCGGGTCGACGACGCCCTGAGCGCCCTCGGCCACGAACGCCGTGTCATCGCCTCCGCCCCCACCACCGCCACCGCACTCCAACTCGCCCGCGACACAGACCTCGTGGTCACGCTCCCCGACGCGGCCACCCGCGCCGCCCGCGACCAACTCGGCCTGACCACCCTGCCAGTGCCACTCGACCTGCCCGAAGTCCCCCTGCACCTGCTCTGGCACCAACGCCACGACAACGACCCCGCCCACACCTGGCTACGCGAAACAGCCACCCAAATCCTGCGCACCCTGTTCATCCCACCCGGCCAGTAGCCGCCCTCGGCCGCACCCTGTACGCCACCCTCGCCCGCCGCACCGGCGTCACCACCCGCACCGTCACGCTGATCACCTCCGGCGGGACCACCACCACGGCGTTCGTGACGAACTCCGGCCCGTTCCCCTGCTCGTGGGGATCGCGCTCACACCCGGCATGGTGCGCGGCAGCCTCCCCGTCCTCCAGGCCGCCGCCGTCACCGACCGTCGGGGAACTACGCACTACGGGCGGCTCTCCGGGCTGCTGGGCGCGCCTGCCGCCATCGCGTCCGCCCTGGCGCCGTTCGCGGGAGCCGGGCCGACAGGACCGCCCGGCGGGTATCCCGGCCTTACCGTCGCAGCCCCTTCTGCGTGAGCGATGTGTGAGCGATGCGTGAGCGGACGGTGCGGCAGGAGCCGTCCCGACGTGGACCGGGCCCCCGTGGCGAACCTGTCCTGACCTGGTGGTCCCGGACGGCGAGTCGGCGTCCGCAACCAACCACCAAGATCCTGCCCGGACTTGGCATGGCCTTCCTGCGCCCCGCTGTCCGGCTTCGTACGGAACGGCTGGGACATCGGCCTGCGCAACGGGCAACAACGCGGCCCACGCCAGGAGCGGTCCGATCAGGGAGATGGTGACGTAGTCGCGGCGGGGTCGGTCGTCGGTGGCGGGGCGCAGGCCGTCGCGCTGGGGGTGGGGGACCGAGAAGGTGAGAGTACGCCTGGGGGTGAGGTGCTGGGCGATGGCCGGGAGCAGCAGCTCGGGGACCGGAAACGGATGGTCCGCCACAGGGCCGGCCTCCGACCTGCGGAAGAGATGAGTGCTCCCGCCTCGCACATGTGACGAGCGAGGCGGGAGCACACTGTTCTGTTGGCCAGGGGCAGGGTTCTGTTCCGGGCGCGCTGGGGTCTACTTGAGGTAGACGATCCCGTCCGTGGTGACGGCAGGACGCCCGGCGGTGCCCTTCACCACGATCTTGAGCGTGTGCTTCGCGCTGCCGGCCCAGGTCTTGGTCCAGATGGCGCTCCGGTAAGCCGTCGTGGCCGATGCGAGGTCCACGGTGGTCACCTTCTTGCCGTCGACGTAGACGTCCGCCTGTCCGGAGGCGGCTGCCCGGGAGACCACCCAGGCGACCGACCGCCCAGTGAAGGTCCAGGTCAGTGAGGCGTTCTTGGCGCTGCTGGTGCGGGACTTGCCGCCGAGGTAGTTGGACGAGGACTTCACCGTCCAGGTCCCGGTCTTCGCGGCCGAGGTCTCCTGAAGGATCACCGGCGTCCCCGACACGGAGGCGGCGGCCGAGTTGCCCACCACGTCGTACGCCCGGAGCGACCAGGTCGTGGCGGCACCGGACTTGGCGGTGTGGGCGGCACTCGTCACCGTCGGCCCGTACGTCTTGGCGAGGGGCGCGGTGAGCTTCGCCTCCTTCAGGGAGACGTTGTCGGTCGCCTTCCAGCCGAGGGTCAGCGGGACGGCCGTCGTGTTCACCGTGCCGGTCCGCAGGGCCAGGTTCGGCTTGGTGGTGAAGGTCGGTGCGGTGGTCTCGGCGACGACGGTCCGCGCCGCGCTGGTGACGGTCCGGCCGGACTGGTGAACGGCCTTGACCTGCACCTGGTGAGTGCCAGGGGCGAGGGGCAGCTTGGCGGAGGTCGCCGTGGCCGCAGCGGTGGCGGCTGTCTTGCCGTCGACCAGGATCCCGTACGACGAGATGAGTGCCGTCGGGGTCGTGGTGGACCAGGTCACCGTGAGGGGGCCGTTGGTGTAGGCGGTCGTACCGACCGCACTTGTGCCGGTGGCCTTGGTGAGGGTGAGGTCGGTGACAGGGCCGGCGGCCAGCGTGCGGACCGTGCCGAGGGCGGTGTAGAACGCGTCACCCGGGCACAGGGTGTTGTAGCCGTCGCGGTGGCCGTGGATCGCGGGGAACGTCATCTGCTCGCCCGGGCCCCAGCTCTTGCCGGCGAGGTTCTGGCCGCTGACGGCGGTGGTGAGGGTGACCTTCGAGTCCGGTTCGACGCCGTACTGACCGAGCTTCCAGGCGGAGAGGCGGGCGACCGAGGTCATCGCCTCCGCCGAGGGTGCGGCGTCCATGTAGGTGCCGAGGACGGAGATGCCGGTGGTCTGCGAGTTGAAGCCGTACGCGTGCGCGCCGACGACCGGGAGACCGACACCGCCCTTGCGGCCCTCGTAGATCGTCCCGCACTTGTCGACGAGGAAGTTGTAGCCGATGTCCTTCCAGCCGAGCGTTGTCACGTCGTACGTGTAGATCGCGTTGATGATCGAGGGTGCCTGGGCGCAGGTGTAGTCGTTGGTCGAGGCCGTGTGGTGGACGACCACCGCCTTGATCTTCCCCGCGATGTACGTCGGTTCCTCCGGGCTCAGTGCCTCGTCAGCGCCCCACCCCGAGCGCGCGGTGACAGCGGGCTGGGCAACCGTGGAAGGCGGTGGGGTGGGAGTGGTCGCCGAGG
This sequence comes from Streptomyces sp. NPDC088350, assembly GCF_044753545.1. Lineage (NCBI taxonomy): Bacteria > Bacillati > Actinomycetota > Actinomycetes > Kitasatosporales > Streptomycetaceae > Streptomyces > Streptomyces sp. NPDC088350. Next base: position 142,837 of record NZ_JBIVNL010000013.1, read on the forward strand.
GTGAGGGTGAAGTGGTCGCCGACTCGCTGGGCGTGGTGCTCCCGGAGTCCGTGGGTGCCGCGGACGGCGACTCCGACGCGGACGCGGACTCGGAGTTCGTGGGGGAGGGCTCGGTGGCTGCCGGATCGGGCGTCGAGGGCTCGGTGGAGCTGACCTCGGTCGGGTCGGACGTGGGGGACTCGGAAGCGGTGGGCTCCTCGGTTCCGTCCGCGGCGAAGGCGGCGGGCTCGACGTCGCCCCCGGTGCTCCTGCTCCTGCCACCAGACGTGACCATGTCGAGGCGAAGCCCCTGGGGCAGCCTGGAGGCCGGCTTCCCGTTGACCCGTGCCTCGACGCCGTCGGAAAGACCGACCCATGCGGGCTCGGTACCACCCCGGGAGGCGCCCCGCTCTCCCACACCGTTGTCACTGTCGAGAGTCAGCCAGCCGGACCATTTCCCGGACCCGGCGGCCCTGGTCCGCACCTCGACCTTGCCCACCAGGCTGGAGGAAGGTTTCCGCCAGGTGACCCCGAGCATGCTGAACGGCTCGACGTCCCGCCGGCCGAGCGACGCGGACCCGCCGTCACCGCTCATCTCCAGCGCGGCCGACCGGACTTGATCGCGGACCGGTCCCGCATCGCGGCCACGGTCCTCACCGCTGCCGGATCCCCCGCTCACCCCCTGCACTGCCAACGTCCCGCACACGGCCGCAGCGACGACCGCACCCGTCCCCCACCAACGACGCGTTCTCATACCGGCTTTGATACCTTCCTCGCAATTGTGGACTCAGGCATGTCGCCCGGTGGCTGAATCTCGCACACCCTTCAGGCGACCGGGCACAGCTCTCGCCAGGATGGAACTTCCTCAACAGCAAAAGGGGAACCAGCGATTCCGGCCGCACCGCGCGTTCCCGCTCGGTGCGGCCGGAATCGCCGGCGCTTCCGCCTACTTCAGGTAGCCGCCCTTGAAACCGCTCTGGTCAGCCCAGATGCGCTCGCGCGCGTCCCAGCTGAAGCCGTTCCACTTGCCCTGCCAGATCGTCTCGGCGGTGGCGTTGTTCGCCGGGTCGGCGGAGATCCACTCCTTGACCGGGCCGTTGGAGAACTCGGCGAACGGCACGAAGTTCCGGTGCGAGGCCCAGCCGTTGTAGACCTTGACGACGCGGGAAGAGGTCGTGCGGTAGTTGACGCCGATCTTCACCGTCGTGACCTTCACACCGAAAATGGTGTCGGAGACGCTGTACCAGGCGCTCCGGTCGTAGTACCGGGCGGACGGGTCGGAGAGCTCCTCGTCGGTGGTCGGGGCCGTCTCGGTCTCCTCCACGTCGAGCGTCGCCTCGAGAACGACCTTGCCGCCCTCGGTCTCCTTCCTCAGCTCGGTCTCGTAGGCCTCTTCATCGATGGTCTCGATGTCGGAGACGTCCGAGATGAAGTCCCCGATCTCCGCCCCGCGCTGAGGGTCGTTCAGGAGGGTGACGAACTCTTCCTTGTCGTTGTCGGACAGCTCCGAGTACTGGTCCAGCGTCTCCTGGGCGTCCGTTTCACCCAGCTCGATCTGCTCCACGAGGTATGCCTCGTAGGCCTCGGGAGTGGTGCCGCCGTCCTCCGCGGACGCCGTCGCCGGCATTGCCGCCATGGTGATGGCCGCCGCCGTGACGGCAGCCAGTCCGACGAGTCTCTTGCGGGTCATCTTCACGTTATTACGCATATCTACTGCCTCCATTACGTGGATGGGAAACACGAAGCGAATAAAGCAGCAGGGAATGCATGTGGCATGCAAGTGGAGACATTGCTTCAGGCGAACGCCTCCTTCCCCCTACACGCGGTTTCCGCCTTTCCCCTTCGGCGTTTCCGCGCAGACATGATCTTGCCGTAGGGGTTGACCAGGGGGAACCCCTGGTGACTTTATCTGAGCTTTATTTGAGCTTGACTTATGCTTACCCTACATTTGGTCCATACTTTACTGGTTTGCATGTCCGCATTTGGGAGTATTTAAGGCCTTTCTTCGCGTGGATCCGGGTCGGCAATATGAGGGCCTTGCGGAACGGATCTCCGCCGCCCTAGTCTTCGATGCGATCAAGCGGACCCGTCTTCCTCTCGCCGCTGCGGTCGGCACAGCCGACTGCTTCCCCTACGGCCTTCTGACGGATCACGCGTGTGCGTCACGCCCCGTGCGTGAGAACCGCACGTGGACAACGTTTCGTTTCGTCACGTTTCTCTTCATCGCCCGGCCTTTGCCGTGCCGGGATTCTCCACTCGCCTTCCTCGCATGCTGAGTCATGCCTGCCTGAATATGAGAGCGACATGCACAGACGGATATGGACGACGGCCATCACCGCGGTGATGGCCGTGAGCCTCGGCGCGATTCCCGCCCACGCGGCCGGCGCGTCGTCGCTGGACACCACCGCGACGACCAGCACCGAAGACGACGCACTGGCCGGGACCGCGGACGACCCGATCGACGCACCGTTGTACGACGCCACCGCCGGCGGCGGCACCGTCCGTGTCATCGTCGTCACCGAGAACCGCGACGACCTGTCCAGCGCGGCGAGCGTCGGTGAGACGCTGCAGACCTTCGAGACCCTGCCGATGGTCACCCTTCGGGTCGACAAGGACGGGCTGGACGAACTGGCCGCCCAGGACGGTGTCGTGAGCGTCACCGAGGACGAGCTGTCCGCGCCGAGCCTGGACGAGAGCGTCCCGGTCATCGGCGCCGACGACGCCCACAAGGCCGGCAGGACCGGCAAGGGCAGCGCCATCGCCGTCATCGACACCGGCGTCGCCACCAACCACCCGTTCCTCAAGGGCCGGATCGTCGCCGAGGCGTGCTTCTCCCCGATCGACACCAACTACGGCGCCACCAGTCTCTGTGGCAACGCCACCGCCACCCAGGAAGGCACCGGCGCCGCCAACTCCGCGAGTGGACCCTGCGCCACCCTCGAAGGCTGCGACCACGGCACCCACGTCGCCGGCATCGCGGCCGGTGACGGCACCGGCCTCTCCGGCGCACCCGTCGCGGGTGTCGCCCCGGGCGCCGGCATCGTCGCCATGCAGGTCTTCTCCAAGTTCGACTCCGCGAAGTACTGCGGTTCGGCCGCCGCCACGCCCTGTGTGCGCAGCTTCACCAGCGCCCAGGTCGCGGCCCTGGAGAAGGTGTGGCAGCTCCAGCAGGCCGGCACCCCGATCGTGGCCGCCAACCTGAGCCTCGGTTCGGCGAGTTACACCTCCGCCTGCACCAAGGACGCCCGCAAGACGGTGATCGACAAGCTCTACGAGGCCGGCATCGCCACCGTCGTGGCCGCCGGCAACAACGCGCTGGCCACCGCCGTCAACGCCCCTGCCTGCGTGCCCAACGCCGTCTCCGTCGGCGCCACCACGGACGACGACGAGATCGCCTCCTTCTCCAACCACGGCCCGCTGCTCGACCTGTTCGCTCCCGGCAACGGCATCATCTCCTCGGTCCCCAACGGCGGTTACGACTCCAAGAGCGGCACGTCGATGGCGACCCCGCATGTCGCCGGCGCACTCGCCGTCCTCCGCCAGGCGTACCCCAACGAGGGCATCGCCAGCCTGATATCGCTGCTCGCCACCACCGGTACGACCATCACCGACGAGGCAGGCGTCAGCATCCCGCGCATCAACGTCGGCAAGGCCGCCGCGGCGGTCGAAGAGAAGCCCGAGGGGGACAAGAAGCCCCGCGCCTTCCAGGCCGACAACGACAAGGACATCGCCATCCCCGACGCCCCGACCGGCTCGACGGGCACACCCGTCACCTCGCCGATCACCGTCGCGGAGTATCCGGGCAAGGCGCCCAAGAACCTCAAGGCGTACGTCAACATCACCCACACCTACCGGGGCGACGTCAAGCTGGAGCTCGTCTCGCCCACCGGCTCGACGTACCTGCTCAAGAGCGCGAGCTCCTCCGACGGCGTGGACGACATCGTCGGGGAGTTCACAGTCGACGCCTCCGACTCGCCTGCCAACGGCGAGTGGAATCTGCGGATGACCGACACCGACGACGGCGACACCGGCACTCTGACCACCTGGTCGCTGATCTTCCCGACCCCGTTCGAGTCGACCACCAGCCAGACCATCCCGGACAGCGGCACCCTCAGCTCCACCATCGCCGTCTCCGACATCGACGGCAACGCCGCCGGCCCGCTCCAGGTGTACACGAATCTCACCCACACCAAGATCGGTGACCTGCGGCTCGTCCTCGGCAGCCCGGACGGCAAGTCCTACACGCTCAAGGCCTACGGCTCCGAGGCGGGCGGCACACTCCAGACCACCTACGGCGTGGACGCCATCGACGCGGTCGCCAACGGCACCTGGACGCTGAAGGTCACCGACTCCGCATCCGGTTCCACCGGTACCCTCGCGGGCTGGTCGCTCGGGTTCCCCTCGTACGAGAACCAGACCGTGAAGGCCATCCCGGACAAGAACTACACGGAGATCTGGACCAAGACGGCCGGTCTGTCCGGCGTCGGCTCCGCCAAGCTCCAGGTGTACGTGCACGTCGAGCACGAGTATCTGGGCGACCTCAAGATCGACCTGATCGCACCCGACGGCTCCCTGCACGCCCTCAAGGCCAACGCGGAGGAGCCGGGCGGCACCCTCAAGAAGGTCTACACGGTCGACGCGACCGACCTGCCGGTCAACGGCTGGTGGAAGCTGCGCGTCGACGACGTGGGCGTCGGCGACACCGGCACGGTCAACAACTTCGTCGTGAGGTTCTGACTCCCCGACGCACGGTCGGGGCTTGCGTCACCCATGCGTCTCGCTTATCGTTTCTCGATAACATCGAAAGTCGATAACATCGAAAAACGATAAGCGAGGCGCTGGCATGTCCGAGGACCGGAAGCTGCTCGAACCCATGGCCACGGTCGTGTCCATCGCCCTGCGCACCCTGTTGGCCCTCCTCACGGCAGGGCTGGTCTTCAGCGTCATACACGGCAGCTGGGGGAGCGTCAGCGCCTGCGTCACCGACGACTCGGCCAGCAGCTCGACCGCCCCCAGCGGCTTCCTCCCCGAGAACGGTGCGCAGGTCGGCTCCGTCCCCCGCTACTGCGCCGAGAACCCCGACGCACACCTGCGCCTCCTGGACGAACTCGGAACGCTGCCGTCGACGCTGCTGCTGATCAGTGGCCTCTTCCTGCTGCACCGGCTCCTGCAGGGAGCGGCGCGCGACGGCGTCCACACCGTGCGGACCGCATCCCGGTTCCGCCGACTGGGCTGGTGGCTGCTGCTCGGGAGCCTGGCCGTCGAGATCGTCGAGGACAACGCCAGGGCAGCCCTGCTCGCCGAACTCGCCAAGACCGCGGACTTCACGGCCGTCGCCTGGCTGGACATGTGGTCGACCCCTTACCTGGCCGTACTGACCGGCCTCGGCCTGCTCACCTTCGCCCGGATCACCCGCGCGGGCGCGTCCATGCGCGAGGACCTCCAAGGGGTCGTCTGATGGCCGCCGACGACGACCACGAGGGCCACGACATCGAGGTGCACCTCGACAGACTCCTCGCCGAGCACGGCATGACCCTCACCGAACTCGCCCACCGCGTCGGCGTGACCAACGTCAACCTGTCCGTCCTCAAGAACGGACGCGCCAAGGCGATCCGGTTCACCACCCTCACCCGGATCTGTGAAGTCCTCCAGTGTCAGCCGGGGGACCTGCTCAGCCACCGCCCCGGACCACTCTCCACGAACCCTCGGAATCCCTGACCCACCCCACCTCTCAAGAAGGAGACCCGGATGTTCGGCATCATGGACACCACCACGAAGATCGCGCTCGTGATCACCACGTTCGCCCTGATCGGCCTGGTGATTGTGGTGGGGCGGTGGCTCACGCGCCGCTGAGACCGCAGGGAAGCAGGTCTCGCCCGCCCCCCTCAGCGCCCCCGCTCACCACCCCCGCCCCCAACTCCCGCAGCGCCCCGTCCGTCAGCCGGTACACCGTCCACTCGTCCTGGGGCCGGGCGCCCAGCGCTTCGTAGAAGTCGATGGACGGGCGGTTCCAGTTGAGGACGGACCACTCCAGGCGTTCGTAGCCGCGTGCGACGCAGATGCGGGCCAGTTCGGTGAGGAGGGCCTTGCCGTGGCCGGTGCCTCGGGCGGTGGGGCGGACATAGAGGTCTTCCAGGTAGATGCCGTGGACTCCGCGCCAGGTCGAGAAGTTGAGGAACCACAGGGCGAAGCCGACCGGTTCGCCGGTGGTGTCGTCGGTCGCGATGTGGGCGTGGGCGCCGGGGTGCGGGCCGAAGAGGGCCTCGTGGAGTTGTTCGGGGGTCGCCCTCGCCTCCTGGGGTTCCTTTTCGTAGGCGGCGAGTTCGCGGATCAGGGCGTGGATGACGGGGATGTCGGTGGGGTTCGCGGTGCGGATCATGCCGAGAGGGTAGTGGAGCTCGGGTTGTTGCCGGTCTCGTCCCGGTGCCCGTCCTCGCGGCGCGGGAGGAGGAGGGGGCTGGTCAGGAGGAGGACCCCGGCGAGGGCGATGGCCGTGCGCGGGCCCGTGGCCGCCGCCAGCACACCCCACGTGGCCGTCAGCGCCGCGATCGCCGCGCTGGTGCTGATCGACCAGGCGGTGAGGGTGCGGGCGATCCGGTCGGGGGCGGTGTGGGTGAGCCGGGCGGTGGACAGCAGCGGGTTGAAGACGCCGATGCAGGTCACCAGGCCGAGTTGGACGGCGGTGACGAGGAGCATCCCGGGGACTCCGGGGCGGACGAACGCCAGGCCGACCGGCCAGCACGCGCGCAGCACTCCGGAGACCAGCATCACTCTGCGCTGTCCGAACCGGGCCGCGAGCGGGCGCGCGAGGCGTGAGCCGACGAAGCCGCCGACGCCGGAGGAGGCCGCGAGCGCGAGGGCGTACTGCCAGGGTGCGAATCCGAGGCGGCCCAGCATGAGGACGGCGAGCAACGGCTCGGCGGCCATGATCAGGCCGTTGACCACCATCGCGTTGAGGAGCAGCGGGCGCAGGGCGGGGTGGGCGAGTATGTGGCGCCAGCCCGCGAGCAGGTCGGCTGCCCGGAGCCGCGGTACGTCCCGTCGCGTCGGAGCCGGATCCGTACCGCCGATCGCGCGGATGCCCAGCGCCGAGAGCAGGTAGCTGACCGCGTCGGCCACCACGGTCGTCACCGGGCCGAACAGCCCGATCGCGGCGCCGCCGAGCGGAGGTCCGAGCATGGTCGATGTCCAAGTCGTCGACTCGAAGCGGGAGTTGGCGACCAGCAGGTCCTCCGGCGGGACGAGTGCCTTCAGGTACGCGCCGCTCGCCGCGTTGAAGGCGATGTTCGCCGCGGCGACGGTGACGGAGACGACGAGGAGCTGGGCGAAGGTGAGCAGCCCGAGCGCGTAGGCGACGGGGACGGTCAGCAGCGCCGCGAACCGGGTCAGGTCCATCGCGATCATCACCGGCCGTTTGCGGCGGAACTCCACCCACGGCCCCAGCGGTACGGCGACCAGGGCCCCCACCGCCCGCCCCGAGGCGGCCAGCACCGCCACCTGGGTCGGCCCCGAGTGCAGGACGAGGATCGCCAGGAAGGGGAACGCGCCGAACCCGAGCCCGGTGCCGTACGAACTGACCGCGAACGCCGCCCACAGCCACCCGAACCGTCTCCCGAGCGCCCGCCTGCCCACCCGCACTCCCTCGCTCGAACCGCCAGGCCCCGACCCCAGGGATCCAACCGAGGTGCACCTTCGCCGGTCAAACAACCGACGCGCCGCCCAGTCACAACCAGCAGTTGTATTTGCTGGTGAACGGCCGTTGTCAGTGGCCGCCAGTATCGTCGGCGGCATGGATCTCGACGCTGTGCGCACCTTCGTGGCCATCGCTGACGCGGGCCGGTTCCAGGATGCCGCCACGGAGTTGTCGATCACCCAGCAGGCCGTCTCCAAGCGCATCGCCGCGCTGGAGCGGGCCGTAGGAGTACGGCTGTTCGCGCGGACCCCGCGCGGGGCGGAACCGACCGTCGACGGGCGGGCGTTCCTGCCCCACGCCCGTGAACTGCTGCGGGCCGAGGCGCGGGCGTTCGCCTCCGTCCGGCCCGGCCATCGCGCGCTGCGCGTCGACGTGATCGGGCGCGGGCTCGCCCCGGCCGCCCTGCTGCGCGACTTCCATCGCGCCCGCCCCGAGATCGAGCTGGACGTCGTGACGCTCTTCGACGCCGACGCGGCCGTGGACGCCATCCGCTCCGGCACGATCGACGCGTCGTTCCGCGCCGTCACCATGACCGGCCGACGGCTCCCCGACAGCGTGGTCCCCGCGCGGTCCGGCACCCTTGCCGAGACCGGCCGTCGGCTTCCCGAGGACACGGCTTCCGGGCGGTTCGGCTCCCTCGCCGAGGCCGACCGTCGGCTTCCCGACAGCACGGCTCCCGTGCGGTCCGGTTCCCTTGCCGAGGCTGGCCGTCGGCTTCCCGAGGACACGGCTTCCGGGCGGTTCGGCTCCCTGTCCGAGGCCGGCCGTCGGCTTCCCGGTGACATCGAGGTCACCCGTGCCTTCGACGAACCCGTCCAGCTCCTCACCGGACCGGCGCACGCGCTCGCCGGCGCCCGTACGCTCACCCCGGCCGATCTCGTCGGGCACCGGATCTGGATGCCCGGCCTCGTCCCGGGCACCGAGTGGGCCGCCTACTACGACGCGCTCGCCGCCGCGTTCGGGCTCACCATCGAGAGCACCGGTCCCGACTTCGGGGTGGAGCCGCTGCTGGACACGATCGCCGGTTCGCGTTCCCTGGCGACCTTCGTCGGCGAGCGGACCCGGCTGGTCTGGCCCGCCGGCCACGACCTGCGCCGCATCCCCGTACGGAATCCGACCCCCGTCTACCCGCACTCCCTGGTCCGGCACCGCGACAACCACCACCCCGCGCTCACGGCCCTCCGCGACCATCTCGGCACCACCGCGAGACCCGACCACACCGACGCGGGGACCTGGACACCGGCGTGGGCGTAGGCGGCGGCCAGGGTCGATCGCGCAGGGGCTGCGCGATCCACAGGTGGTGCGGCGCCACCGCAAGGCCCGACGACTCCGACGCCGGGACCCGGCGCCCGGCATGGGCATGACCAGCGCGCCCTAGCCGCGCAGCCGTCGCGCGATCTCCAGGTGGTGCGGCGCCGGCGGGTCCCCGGCCTCGATCGCCCACAGCGCGTTCTGCAGTACCCGCCCGAGCGTCCAGGCCCGCGTCCTTGCCCGGTCGAGGCCGATCACGTCCGTCATCGCGTCGAAGCGCCAACGGATTTCGTCGGGGTCGAAACGGTTGTGCAGGGCCGGGAGGAGTTCGAACCCGGGGTCGCCCGCCAACGGCTTGGGGTCGATGGCGAGCCAGGGCCCACGCTCCCCGTTGTCACCGGCGCCGAGGACGTTGTCGTAGTGCAGATCCCAGTGCAGCAGCCGGTCGCCGGGCTCCGCCGCGACCTCGCGCACCGCCGCCGCGCAGTCCTCGATCAGGTGTCGGTCGGCCGGGTCGGGGAGGCGGGGGAGGGCCGACGGGACCCGTTCCAGCATGGCCGCGGCCACCGGGCCGAGCCGTCGGCGCAGCTCCGGCGGCGCGGATACCGCCGTCAGACGCGCGAGGAGGCGGGCGATGACGACGGTGGCGGCGCGGGTGTCCGGTTCGTGGGTGAGGGCGCGGGACGCGTCGAGGCGTTCCAGCAGCAGGGTGCCGGTCCCGTCGTCGTACTCCAGGAGTTCTACGGCGCCGTCGCCGGCCCAGGTGCGCAGCGCGACCGGCTCGCCCGCGGTCTCCTCGTCGAGGTACTGGAGTTTCAGCGCGGCCCGGCCGCCGTCGGCGCGCAGGACGGGGAGCACCAGGGCGCACATGCCGTACAGGGAGGGCCCGTCGAGCCGTAGCGACCAGCGCTCCAGGAAGCCGGCCGCCCGCTGCGGGAGCCCGGCGACGAAGGCGCGGCCGGCCTCGCCGTTGAACGTCTCCTGGGAGGCGACCAGCACGGCCGGAATGTCGATCACGCCGCCGACCATACTTGCGTGCGTGAATCGGCTCATGCGAATTACCCGGGGCCTCCACAGGGTGTGGACGTACGTCCGCAGCGCGCCCGGCACCTACGTTTGGCTGGGGATCCTGTTCGTCACGACGGTCGCCCTGCACCACATGTCACCGGACTTCGAGCAGGACTTCCTGCGTCAGCGGTCCACCAACATCCACGAGTTGTCGAACAACCCGGTGCGGGTGCTGTTCGCGAGCGCGATGTGGATCGACGGGGGGCGCTGGCTGCCGTACGCCGTGCTGTACACGGTGTTCCACGCGCAGGCGGAACGGTGGCTCGGTACGGCGCGCTGGCTGATGGTGTGCGTGGCCGCGCACGTACTGGCGACGCTGATCAGCGAGGGGGCGCTGCTGTGGGCGGTCAAGAACGGCGTGGCGCCCGAGTCCGCGGTCAACACCCTTGACATCGGGGTGAGTTACGCGCTGGCGGGGGTGGTGGGGGTGCTGGTGTACCGGATCGCGGCGCCGTGGCGGTACCCGTATCTCGTGATCGTGCTGGCGGTCTACGGCGTGCCGCTGGCCACCCACCGCACCTTCACCGATCTCGGGCATTTCACCTCCGTGCTGATCGGTCTGGCGTGTTATCCGCTGGTCAGGGGCTGCGGAAAAGCATGGAATCCGAAGGAGACAGTGGCCGCCCTCAGGGGTTAGCGTCCGGACATGAACAGCTCGGCAAGCGGTGCCGTGAACGGCGGCATCTCCTTCTGGTACGCGGACGACGGCCTCCCGGCGCGACGGGAGCCCCTCGCCGGTGACACCTCCGCCGACGTCGTGATCGTCGGCGGCGGCTACACGGGACTGTGGACCGCGTACTACCTGAAGAAGGCGGCGCCCGACCTCCGGGTCGCCGTCCTGGAGCAGAAGTTCTGCGGCTACGGCGCCTCGGGGCGGAACGGCGGCTGGCTCTACAACGGCATCGCGGGCCGCGACCGGTACGCGAGACTCCACGGCCGGGACGCCGCGGTACGCCTCCAGAAGGCCATGAACGACACCGTCGCCGAGGTCGTCAAGGTTGCGGGGGAGGAGCGGATCGAGGCCGACATCCATCGTGGTGGGGTGCTCGAAGTCGCTTGTACGCCCGCGCAGTTGGCGAGGCTGAAGGCCTTTCACGAGCATGAGCTGTCGTACGGCGAGAAGGACCGGGAGCTGTACGGCGCCCGCGAGACCGCCGAGCGGATCCGGGTCGCGGACGCGGTCGGTTCGACGTGGACGCCGCACGGTGCGCGCCTGCATCCGGTGAAGCTGGTGAAGGGGCTCGCGGCGGCGGCCGAGGCGCTCGGGGTCGTCATCCACGAGTCGACGCCGGTGACCGAGATCCGGCCCCGGCACGCCGTCACGCCGTACGGCACCGTCCGCGCGCCCTACGTCCTGCGCTGCACCGAGGGGTTCACCGCGAGCCTCAAGGGGCAGCGGCGGACCTGGCTGCCCATGAACTCCTCGATGATCGCGACCGAGCCGCTGACCGACGAGCAGTGGGAGTCGGTGGGGTGGGGCGGTCTGGAGGCCCTCGGCGACATGGCGCACGCGTACATGTACGCGCAGCGCACCGCCGACGGGCGGATCGCGCTGGGCGGGCGCGGGGTGCCGTACCGCTTCGGGTCGCGGACCGACAACGACGGGCGCACACAGGCGGCGACGATCGAGGCGCTGCGCGAGATCCTCGTCCGCTTCTTCCCCTCGCTCGCCGGGCTGCGGATCGAGTACGCCTGGTCGGGGGTGCTGGGGGTGCCGCGCGACTGGTGCGCGACGGTGACCCTGGACCGTGCGACGGGGCTGGGGTGGGCGGGTGGTTACGTCGGCTCGGGCGTCGCCACCACGAACCTCGCGGCGCGGACGCTGCGGGATCTGGTCCAGCTGGACTCGGGCAAGGCCGGCGCCACCGACCTCACCACCCTGCCGTGGGTGGACCACAAGGTGCGCAAGTGGGAGCCGGAGCCGCTGCGTTGGCTGGGCGTGCAGGGGATGTACGCGACGTATCGCGCGGCGGACCGGCGTGAACTGACCGGGCACGGGGCGGAGTCGTCGCGGCTGGCGCGGCTCGCCGACCGGGTGGCGGGGCGCCACTGAGGCATCGGCGGACGCCGGCCACCCCTGGATACTCACGAGTGCTGTGTCACACCTGTGTGCGAACATCGCCTCAACAGTCCATGTTTCAGGGGGAATTCATGTCCGACGTCGCTTCCTCTCCGAGAGCGCGGCACAGACGGCCGACCGCGCTCACCGTCCTGGTCGCCCTGCTCGCCGCACTGCTCTCACTGACCGCCGCGGGCACCGCCCGCGCGGACGACCCGGCCTGCGCGCCCCTGGCGCTCGCGCCCTTCGGCAACCCGGGGGACGCCGTCGGCAAGGCGACCCTCGCGGTCGGCGCGAGCGCCTGCTACACCGTCACCGCCGACGCGGCGGGCCTGTACCTGCTGTCGGTGAACAACGCCGGGAACTCGGCGTACACGCAGCTCCTCGCCGAGGACGGCACCCAGGTCGACTGCCAGGGCGACGCCTACACCACGTACGGCATGTGCACCGTGCCCGCCGCCGGCACCTACACCGTGAAGGTCGTCAACAACGGCTTCGACGACGCCGACACGGCCGTCACGCTGGTCCCGCTCGGCTCGACGCGCGGCTGCGCGGACACCGTGGGCACCAACTGGGACCAGCCGGACGCCGTCCGCACCTCCGTGAGCCCGGTCGAGATCGACTGCACGCCGTTCACGGCCACCGCGGGCGACCGCATCCGCCTCACCTACGGCTCCAAGGTCTACGGCACCTCGCTCGCCTGGATCACCGACGCGACCGGCGCCCGGATCTGCCCGCACTTCCCGGAGGACGGCGAGGACAGCTGCGTCCTGCCCGCCGACGGCACGGGCCCCTACCGGGTCGTGTCCCGGGTGTCGTACGGGGAGAACGGCTTCCCCGCCGACTTCGCGGTGAAGACCCGTCGGCTGAACGACCCCCAGGGCTGCACCACTGCTCCCGTCCGGACCTACGGCCCGCTGGGCGACCAGGACCTGACGACCAACCCCTGCTACACGTTCACGGTCGGCGCGGCCGGCCCGTACACCGTGCACTACGTGAGCGAGACCGGGGACAGCGGCTCCGCGCGCGTGTACGACGCGTCCGGGAAGACCGTCTGCCAGTCCTCCACCGACCCGTGCAAGGTGCCGGGCGCGGGCACGTACACCGCGGTCCTCGACGGCACCTACCCCTTCGACGACACCAAGGACGGCCTGATCGTCCTCGACCGCGCCTCCTCCACCGGGTGCGCGCCGGTCCACCTGGGCCTGTACAAGGGCGAGTTCAGCACGGCCGGGCAGTACGACTGCCTCACGCTGGACGCCCCGCAGGGCGCCTCGGTCGCCGCGCTCACCCCGCTCATCGCGTCCGGCGTGGACGCCGACGTCGAGGTCCTCGACCGGAACGGCACCGCGCAGTGCGGCGCGTCCGCCCTGTCCGCGGGCACCTGCGCCCTGACCGGTACGGCGCCCTACCGCGCGCTGGTGCACGCCTCCGACGGCGCGACCGGCCCGTACGGGGTGGCCTTCTACCGCACGGACGCGGCGAACGACTGCCCGGTGCTGCCCGCCGGCAGCTTCTCCGCCACCGGCGCGAAGGCCACGCTCACCACCGGCGACGGTGTCTTCGCGCACTGCCTGAGCATCCCGGCGAACGCGCACACGAACGCCGAGATCCTCCAGCTGATCGCCACCTCCGGCGCGGTCCCCGCGACGTTCACCGTGCTGGACTCCGACGGCAAGCAGGTCTGCGACCGCCTCCCCACCACCAACGGCTGGACGGTCTGCTCCCTGACCCCCGGCAAGGCGCACACCGTCCTGTTCACCGGCCGCGACCTGACCGCCGGCTACACCCTGACCCAGCGCGACGTCACCGCGACCGCCGCCTCGGCGGGCTGCACGCCGACACCGGCACAGAAGGTCGGCGGCCCGTCCGTACAGGGCACCTACGACGCCCCCGGCACCCTGCGCTGCCACCAGGTCACCACCGACGCGGCCACGGACGTCGTCCACGTGGACGTACGGGACGCGCTGGGCACGGCGAACATCGCCGTCGTACGCGGTGACGGCACCTTCGAGTGCTCCTTCCGCAACCGCTCCTGCGCGGTCACCGGATCCACCACCCACCAGGTCCTCGTGCAGACCCCGGCCACCCTGCAGGCCGCTCCCGAGTACCACCTGGACGCCCTGCGCATCGCGACCGCCGCCGGTCCCGCGCCGGAGTGCACCAGGATCCCGTCGGTGGCCTACGGCTTCGGCCCGCTCACCGGCACGCTCGACGAGTCGCACAGCGCGGTGTGCGCGGTGCTGCCGACCGCCGGGTTCGACCGCTTCGACGCGGCGATCACGGACACCAGGGGCGCGGCGGAGACGGCGGTGCCCGCGCTCTACAACAGCGCCTGGACCAACGGCTGTTCGTTGTACATCCCGACCGGCTGGCAGTGCGCGGCCGGCGGTTCGTCCTCGACGGCGAGCCCGTCCCTGCTGGTGCTCGGCCTGCCGGAGAAGGCGTCCAGCACCTCCTACCGCGCGAGCTTCACGTGCCGGTCGTCGCTGTGCGGCCCGGACCGGGAGAGCGTCACCTCCGTCGGCCCGCTCACCGCGCCTGCGGGCGGCAAGGTCACGCTCACGGCGACCGGCACCGCCCTCGGCCCGAACACCGAGATCCGGCTGACCCGGACCGGGACGACCCTCACCGCCAAGACGGAGCAGGTCTCCGCGGACAACCGGACGGTGACGGCGACCCTCGACCTGACCGGCGCGGCCGTCGGCACCTGGAACGTCAGCGTGTTCACCAACTGCTGCGAGTACGGCAGCGGCACCTTCAGCGTCACCCGGCCCACCCTGACCAACACCACCGCCCCGAAGATCACCGGCACGGCCAAGGTCGGCGCCAAGGTCACTGCGGGCAACGGGAGTTGGTCGGCGACCCCGTCCTCGTACAGCTACCAGTGGAAGGCCGACGGCCAGGCGATCTCCGGGGCGACCGCGTCGACGTACACCATCGCGGCGGCACAGCTCGGCAAGAAGCTCACCGTGACCGTCACCGCCGCGAAGAGCGGCTGGACGGGCGGGACGGGGACCTCGCCGGCGGTGACGGTCGCCAAGGGGGACGCGCCCAAGTCGACGAAGGCGCCGGTGATCAGCGGCACGGCGAAGGTCGGGAAGACACTCAAGACGTCCACCGGTACCTGGAGTCCGGCGGCCACGTCGTACGGCTACCAGTGGTACGCCAACGGCAGGGCGATCAGCGGTGCCACCAAGTCCTCGCTGGTGCTGAAGCCGGCGCAGAAGGGCAAGAAGATCACCGTCAAGGTCGTCGCGCACCGCACGGGACACGGCGACGGATCCGCGGTCAGCAAGGCGACCAAGTCGGTCACCTGACCGGGCACTTGAGCCCGTCGACCCCGCGACGCCCCGGCCGCCTCGGCACCGGGGCGTCGCTCATGATGTTGACGTAGAGGCACCAGCGCCAGTTCAGGTACTCGGTGAGCAGGCCGCCCGCGATGAGGCCGATCGCCGAACCGCTGCCCGCGAGCGCGCCGTAGATCCCGAATGCCTTTCCGCGTTCCTTCGGGTCGGTGAAGGTCGTCGTGAGGAGGGAGAGCGCGGAGGGGGCGAGTACGGCGGCGAAGACGCCCTGGAGGGCTCGGGCGCCGAAGAGCATGCCGGAGGTGGTGGCCGCGCCGCCGAGCGCGGAGGCGGCGGCGAAGCCGATCAGGCCGATGACGAACGTCCGCTTGCGGCCCACCAGGTCGGCGATCCGCCCGCCCAGCAGGAGCAGGCCGCCGAAGGCGAGGGTGTAGGCGGTGATGACCCTCCCCCACTGCCTTAAGGGCGTGGGGGGACCCCCAGCCGGTTGCCGTCGGACGCCTCCTCGGGTGCGCTGTGGCCGGTCATGGCTCCAGCACCACCTTTCCGGTCGTCTCCCGCTGCTCCAACGCCCGGTGCGCGTCCGCCGCCGCGGCCAGCGGGAAGCGCTGTACGGCCGGTACGAGCCGCCCCTCCGCCGCCTCGGCGAGCGCGCGCGACTCCAGCGTCCGGACGGGGCTCGGCCCGCCGGCCTTCCGCATCATCACGGGCCCGAGCACCTGTTCGGACAGCCCTTCCACGGCATACGGCTCGCCGCTCGACCACCCGAAGACGATGTGCTGACCGCCGGACCCGAGCAGCTCTGTGGCCTCCCGTGCTATTGCTCCGCCCACCCCGTCGAACACGACGGTCGCGTGCCGCCCGCCGAGCCGGGCCCGCACCTTCCCCGGCCACTCCGGGTCCTTGTAGTCGACGGCCAGATCGGCGCCGTTCGCCCGTACCAGGGCGACCTTCTCCGCGCCGCCCGCGAGACCGATCACGGTGGCACCGGCGCGCTTGGCGTACTGCACGAGCAGGGTGCCGAGACCTCCGGCGGCGGCCGGAACGACGACCACGGAGTCGGCCCCCAACTCGCTGAACTGCACGATCCCCATCGCCGTACGGCCCGTCCCGATCATCGCGACGGCCTGGGCGAAGTCCAGGTTCGCCGGGATCTCGTGCACCCGGTCGACATCGACCACGGCCGACTCCGCGTACCCGCCCGGCGCGAACCCGAGATGCGCGACCACCCGCTTCCCGAGCCACGGTCCGGCGACCCCGTCACCGAGCGACTCGACGACGCCGGCGACCTCGCGGCCGGGGATGGTGGGGAGGGCGGGGAGTTCGGGCAGCGGGCCCTGTTCTCCCTTGCGCAGAACGGTGTCCAGGAGATGGACTCCGGCCGCGGCGACGGCGATGCGGACCTGGCCGGGGGCGGGGGAGGGGGCGGCGACGGTTTCGTGGGTGAGGTTCTCGGCGGGGCCGAAGGTGTGGAGTCGTATGGCCTGCATGGGGTCACTCTTGGACCTCAAGCGTGGTTGAGGTCAAGGGGTGTTGGGTTTGCGCGGGTCGGGGGATCGTCAGGGGGGATTGTCAGTGGTGGGGTGCAGGATGGGGGCATGGCGAGGAGAGCGGCGGGCGGGACGGGTGGAGCGGGTGGCGCGGGCAAAACGGGTGGGGCGGGCAGGGCGGGGGGAGTGAAGGGGGCGCGGCGCCCCGAGGTGCGGTTGCCGGGGCTGGAGGCTTACGGCGGTGGGGAGTTGGAGCCGGACGGGGACTACGACGGGCTGGAGTTCCGGGACGAGGACTTCGCGGGGCAGGACGGCGGGGGCGCCCGCTTCATGGACTGCGCGCTCACGGGCTGCGCGCTGGACGAGACGCGACTGCATCATGCCCGCGTCCTCGACTCCGTCCTCACCGGCATACGGGGTGTCGGCACCGACCTCGCGGAGTCGACCCTGCGCGATGTCGAGGTGATCGACGCCCGGATGGGCGGGGTGCAGCTGCACGGCGCCGTTCTGGAGCGGGTGGTGATCCGGGGCGGGAAGATCGACTACCTGAACCTGCGCAAGGCGAAGCTCCGCGACGTCGTCTTCGAGAGCTGTGTCCTCGTCGAACCCGACTTCCTCGACGCCCGCCTGGAGCGCGTCGAGTTCGTGGACTGCGCGCTGAAGGGGGCGGATTTCACGGGGGTGACGTTCACGGACGTGGATCTGCGGGGGGCGGCGGAGCTGGAGATCGCACGGGGGGTGGAGCGGTTGTCCGGGGCGGTGATCAGCATGGGGCAGCTGTTGGATCTGGCGCCGGTGTTGGCGGGGCAGTTGGGGATTCGGGTGGAGGGGTGAGGGGGGCTCGGCTGTTCGGTGCAGGCCGGCATCCCCCAGGGACGGCGCCACGGGTTCGGGGCATCCGGGAAGCTCGGAGTAGCCGGGAAACTCAGGGCAGCCGGAGGCTCACCGCACCCTGGGAAACCTCGCCTGCAACGTCCAGATCGCCGGGTTCTCGCCAAGGGCATCATGCATGTCGACCAGGTCGGCGATCAGATCGTGCAGGAAATCCCGCGCCTCCCGCCGGAGTTCCGTATGCGAGAACGTCAGCGGCTCCTCGTCCCGCCGCATCCAGTCCGCCTCGACGTCCACCCACCCGAAACGCCGCTCGAACAGCATCCGGTCCGTGGACTCGGTGAAGTCCAGTTCCGCCCGCTGCGGCCGGGACGCCCGTGACCCCGCCGGATCCTGGTCGATCCGCTCCACGATGTCGCACAGCGCCCACGCGAAGTCGAGCACCGGCACCCATCCCCAGGCCGTGGACACCTCCCGGTCCGCCTTGGTGTCGGCGAGATAGACGTCACCGCAGAACAGGTCGTGCCGCAGCGCGTGGACGTCCGCGCGCCGGTAGTCGGTCTGCGGGGGATCGGGGAAACGGTTGGAGAGGGCGTAGCCGATGTCGAGCACGTAGATGATGGTGTCACGCCCTCATAGGATCGTTGACGTGTCCCGATCCACACCGTTCGCCCCGGTCGCCACCCCCTTCGCGCTCGCGCTGGCCCTCACGCTGACGGCGTGCGGCGGCGGAAGCGTGCACGGCACCGCCGGCGGCGCGGGTGTGGCCGACCCGTACTTCCCGAAGGCGGGCAACGGCGGCTACGACGTCACCCACTACGCCCTGACCCTCGCGTACACCCCCGGCACCCACCGCCTCACCGGCACGGCCGAGATCACGGCCCGGGCCACCCACAACCTCTCCGCCTTCGACCTGGACCTCAAGGGCATGGAGGTCGCGTCACTGACGGTCGGCGGCCGGAACGCCCGCTGGACCCGCAGCGGCCAGGAACTGACGGTCCGCCCGCCCTCAGCCCTCCCCAAGGGCAGGACGTTCGAGACGACGGTCCGCTACTCCGGCACCCCCGAGACGATCACCGACCCGGACGGCTCGGAGGAGGGCTGGCTGCGCACGGCGGACGGCGCGCTGGCGCTGGGCGAGCCGGTCGGCTCGATGGCCTGGTTCCCCGGCAACGACCACCCCTCCGACAAGGCGACGTACGACATCACGATCACGGTCCCGAGGGGCCTGCAGGCGGTCTCCAACGGCGAGTTGAGGACCGAGACGACCAGCGGGAACCGTACGACGTACAGCTGGCGCACCACCCAGCCGATGGCGACCTACGTGGCCACGCTCGCGATCGGCCACTACGACATCACCCGCACCACCACGAAGAACGGCCTCCCGGTGTACGTGGCGGTCGACCCGGAGGAGGCGGCAGCGAGCCGGAAGGTGCTGGCGAGGATCCCGGAGATCATGGAGTGGGAGGAGTACAACTTCGGCCCGTACCCCTTCTCCTCCACCGGCGCGATCGTCGACCGGCGGGGGGACGCGGGGTACGCGTTGGAGACCCAGAACCGTCCCGTCTTCCCCGGCGCCCCGGACACCGCCACCCTCGTCCACGAACTCGCCCACCAGTGGTACGGCGACTCGGTCACCCCGAGGACCTGGCGCGACATGTGGCTCAACGAGGGCTTCGCGACGTACGCGGAATGGCTCTGGGACGAGGACCACGGCGGCGACACGGCCCAGGAGACCTTCGACGCGCTCTACGACGGCACCTACTACGACGACCCGTCCGACAGCGAGGCGGTCTGGGCCTTTCCTCCGGCCCGCCCCACCTCCGCCGCGCACATCTCCGACAGCCCCGTCTACGAACGCGGCGCGATGGTCCTGCACAAGATCCGGCAGACGGTCGGCGACGCCCGGTTCTACGACATCGTCCAGGGCTGGGCGGCTGCCCGTCGCCACGGCAACGCGGACACGGCGGAGTTCACGGCGTACGTGGAGCGGATGGCGCCGGGCAAGGACTTCGGCGGGATCTGGCGGGACTGGCTGTACGGGGACGGAAAGCCCGCGCACGCCTGAACCGGCCTTCGCCGAGGCCGCCTCAGCATCCGGGTCAGTTCGTCGCGCCCGGCGTCGGTGAGCGCGATGTGCAGGCTGCGGCGGTCGCCGGGGACCGAGCCGCGGGTGACGAGGCCGTGGGCGACGAGCCGGTCGACGCGGTTGGTGAGGGCGGCCGAGCCGATCATGACGCCGGAGGCCGGTGCATTCGCCGTCAGCGGCCGGTCGCTGCGGCGCAGGGTCGCGAGGACGCCGAACTCCCAGGTCTCCATGTCGTACTGGGCGAAGTACTCCGTCAGCCGGGCCCGGGCGTTGACCAGCCGCGAAAGCCGCAGGACGCGGCCGATGGCGCCCATGGCGTCGAGGGTTGTAGCGGAGGCGAAGCGTCGCCGTTGACCGGGCCGCCCTCCCCGAATGAGGAGAGCGGCCCGTGTCATGCCTGCGGACTCTGTCCCTCCAACTCGTCCAGCATCCGGGCTAGTTCAGCCGGCCACACGGTCTCCGTCGTCCCGCGCAGCTCCTCCCGGGTCCACCACCGCCAGGTGAGGATGCCGTCCTCGGCGTGGGCGGCGGCGAGGTCGGGACCGGTGGGTTCGCGATGGGGGCCGTGCGTGACGTAGATGTGTTCGCGCTGGTGGACGGCGACGTCGAAGCGGGTGAAGTCGTGTTCCCAGGTGCACAACAGGGGGCCGGGCTCCAGGTCGGTCCAGCCGGTTTCCTCCCGCAGTTCGCGCAGGGCGCCCTCGCGTGGGGTCTCGTCCGTTTCGAGGCCGCCGCCGGGCAGGGACCAGTGGATGCCGGTCTCGACGCTTTCGTAGCAGAAGAGGAAGACGGAGCCCGCGGGGTCGAGCACGGCGACCCGGGCGGCGTGCCGGGCGATGCGGAGCTGCTTGCGCAATACGGCGCAGGGGCGGCCGAGTTGGCGGTCCCGGCGGTGGTCGATGACGTCGTAGCCGAGGGCGGTCCAGAAGGCGAGGCCGTCGGGATTGCTGTCGAGGACGGCGAGGCGTACGGCGGTTTGGCCGGCCGCGCGGAAGCGGTCCTCGACGAGGGATGCCAACTGCCGTCCGAAACCCTGCCGTTGTTCGCTCGCGTCCACCATCAGCAGGCCGATCCAGGGGTCTTCGTCCTCAGAGTCCGGATGCGTCCCGAGGGTGATCGCGATCCCGACGAGCCGCCCCGCACTACGGGCGAGCAGGACTTCCGTGTCCGGATCGGCCAACTCGTCGGCCAGCGCGGTCGCCACCTGCTCGGGCCGGATGTCCTGCGGGTCCGGGAAGTCACCGCTCAGGGCATGGAACGCGTGGTGGGAGGCGTAGAGGGCGGTGAGTTCGGTGAGGAGCTCGCCGGGGAGTGCGCCGGCCTCGGTCGGCGTGAGCGGTTCGAGGAACATGGGGGCACGCTAGCGGCCGGGGGCTCCGCCGAGTTCGAACCAGATCTGTTTGGCGGGGGTGCCGTGTGCGGTGGCGCTCCGCTGTACGCCCCAGTCCCGGGCGAGGTCGGTGAGCAGGAGCAGGCCCCGACCGTTCTCGTCGTACGTGTCGCCGGGTTTCTGGTGGGGATCGGCGTCGAGGGCGTCGTCCTAGACCGAGACGCGTAAGCGGTCGTGGCGCAGGACTACTTCGAGGCGTACGGCCAGGGAGTCGGTGTGGAGGTTGACGTTTGTGACGATCTCGGAGACCAGGAGTCCGGCGGTGTCGGCGTGTTGGGGGTGGCCGGTGACCTGGAGGAGGAGGGCGACGAGGTCTCGGCAGATCTTGGGGCTGGTGGGGGAGTTGGGGGTGCGGAGGCGGTAGATCTGTGGGGGGTGTGGGGCGGGGTCCACGGTGACTCCTTTGTCGTTCGTGCCGGTACGAGGCGCTCGCGGCGCGCACACCTCCATGGCTCGGCCGGGCCAACTGGCATGGCTGCACTGTGGGTTCACTGGTGTGTGGTGCCAAGGACGACAGTAGGGCACATCCATGTGCCGTCGCATGTGTGTGACGGAATTCCCCCTCGATCGAGTGGACCCGCCGCCTGCCTGCCCGGCAGACTTGGACCGCTCGACCAGGAGGAAAGCGATGCCACCCAGGAGTAGCCCGACGGTTCGTCAGGCCCGGCTCGGTGCGGAGTTGCGCAAACTTCGCGAGGCGGCGGGGATGGCGGCCCGTGAGGCAGGGGCGTTCCTCGGCGGCAACCAGGCTCAGATCAGCCATATCGAGGCCGGGCGCTGGGGCGTGAGCGCGGACCGGGTCCGGCGGCTGGCCACGTGCTACTCCGCGTCCGACGGGAAGCTCGTCGAGGCGCTGTGCGCGATGGCCGAGGAGCGGGGGAGGGGGTGGTGGGAGGAGTACCGCGGAATACTCGCCCCCGGCTTTCTCGACCTCGCCGAACTGGAGCACCACGCAACGTACTTGTGCTGCGTCAACGTGATCAATGTGCCGGGCGTCCTGCAGACCGAGGAGTACATCCGGGCGATCCATCACAGCTACAGGCATGTACTGCCCGCCGAGAACATCGAGGCGAGGGTCGAATTCCGCCTGCGGCGTCAGAGCGTCCTGGAGCGGGACGTGCCGCTCCCGCTCAAGGTAATCATTCATGAGGCGGCGCTGCGTATGCGCTTCGGAGGCCGCAAAGTTACCCGGGGGCAGTTGGAATACCTGCTCGAAGCGTCCGAGCGGCCGTCCGTCACGCTACTCGTACTCCCCTTCACCTGCGAGGAGTTCATTGAGGCGACGGATGCCCCTACGTATGCCGGGGGAGTCGTACCGCAGCTCGACACGGTCCAGTTGGACAGCCCGACGGGAAATTTCTACCTCGGAGCCGCGGCGCAGCTGAACAAGTATCGAGTGCTGCTCGACTTCGCTGAGCGTTTGTCGCTGAGCGAAGTGAAGTCCCGGCAACTCATCCATCACATCGCCCGAGAACTCTGAGAGGCCCCCGTTGTCCGTGCAGTGGCAGAAGTCGTCCTTCTCCGGCATCGAGGGCGGCAACTGCCTTGAACTCGCCCACCATGAAGGCCGAATACTCCTCCGCGAGAGTGAAACCCCCGGTGACGTACTGGCCCTGGACCCGGCGCCGTTGCAGGCCCTGATGCGGCACTGCGGGGCCCTTCCCGATGCCGGTCGGTGGAGCTGGCGGTGAAGGATGGCGGAGGCGCCGGCGTTTGACGAGTTGTTCCGGCTGGCCAAGAGGTCCGCGGTGCATCTGGAGATGTGGGACGGCTATATGCGGTCCGACCCGGAGTACGTCGCCTGGCGGCACGGCGCTCGCGGAACGTCCCGGTACCTGGACCACGAGGCAAGTCCCTGGCCGGCGTTGATACGTGACACTGTCGGCCGAGGTGTCACAATTCGGCGGGCCCGGATCGTCTCCGAGCCGGTCACGGACTACATCCGCTTCGAGCACCACGTGACGTCGGGCAATGTTGATGCCGGAGAACAGGTGCGCTGGCTCCCGCGTCGGCGGGCGTCGGATCTGGCACTGCCGGGCAACGACTTCTGGCTGTTCGACGACACCCTCGTCGTGTTCCTGCATTTCACCGGAGACGGGGAACTCTCGCCGGACGGCGACGAAGAGCGCACCGCTGATCCGGCGGTGGAATTCGAGGTTGCCTGAGCTGATTCGCACGGTTTCCTGTTCCGTCAACCGTGATCGCTTGACCTGTCTGCCCCGCCCTCGGGAGCATCAACTCAGACGCGGGGTACGGCAGTGCCATGGCAGAGGGGGAACCCGGAGTATGAAGGTCACCAAGCTGGTCAGTACGTGTGACATCAAGGACTGTCCGACGATCTACGCGACGGATCGAGGCACCTTCCTGGTGCAGGGTGAGACACCGACCGATCACGGGCTGCAGATTCCCGACCACGAGACCCTCGTCGAGATCCCGATGGAACTGATCCAGAAGGCCATCCGTGACAACCTCATCTAGGACCCTCGGGGACCTTTTCGGCACGTTCGAGCGCGAGGCATTTCGTCTCGAAACCCTGGACGACTACAGCAAGTCCGGGAACGTCGACGCCTATCATGCCTTCCTTGCAGGGGAGTCGCAGCCGGACGACTACAACTCGGGTTGGATCGAAGAACTCCGATCGCACACAGGTAGGGGGAAGAGGGTCTATCGGGTGCACATTCTGTTGCGCCCGCTCTCGGACTATCTCAGGTTCGAACTCGAGTGGGGGTACCAGAAGAACATGTCAGGGGGCGAAGAATTCTTCATCCTTGACGTCACCGAGAGGCCCAACCCCCTGGAGAGTGCGCCGGACTTCTGGTTCTTCGACTCCGAGTCGGTAGCCGCGATGAACTACGATGGAACCGGAAAATTCCTGGGATCGGAGATCTTGCCGCCCGAACGAACGGCGGAATTCACCCGGTTCCGTGATGTGGCACTCGCCCAGGCGGAGCCGTTCACTGAATGGTGGGCCAAGTACGGGGCGTGAACAGAGCACAGCTTGGAGCCGCGCTGCGGGCGCTGAGAGTGGCATCCGGCAAGGAAGCCAAGGCAGTTGCCCGCAGCGCCCTCATGTCTCCGTCCAAGCTGTCCAAGATCGAGAATGCGCAGGTCGCAGCCGGCGCGGCGGACGTGGAGCGCATCCTCACCGCCATTGGCGTATCTGACGAGGTCAAGGCGGAGTACACCGAGGTCGCGCGGGCGTCAGCCACAGAGGCGACGGCATGGCGTCTCCTCAAGCGGATCGGAGCGCACAAGGGTCAGCAGGACGTCAAGGCTCTGGAAGCGCAGATGTCGACACTGCGGCTGTTTCAGACAGCCCTGGTTCCGGGTCTACTCCAGACCCCGGAATACATCCGGGCCGTTCTGCAACGCCACAACCTCACCGAGGATGCGCTCACTCGGACGATCGCTGGACGACTTGAACGCCAAGCGGTCCTTTACGACAACACGAAGTCGCTGCGGTTCATCATCACAGAACCCGTCTTGCGGTGGCGAATCGTCCCGCCCCAGATGATGGCCGCACAACTCGATCGCATTGCTTCCGTCTCGCGGCTCTCCCATGTGGACATCCAGGTCGTCCCCCTGCGGTTTCAGCAGCAGGACATCGCGAATCACGCTTTCGTCATCCGTGACGACCGAATGGTCACGATAGAAACGGTTCACGCGGAGGTGGTCGTCACGGACCCCAGAGATGTTGGCCTCTACGCCGAAAAGTTCGATGGATTCGCGCGCGTTGCGTTGTCCGGTGACGACATGCGGAGTCTGATCGAGGGCATCCGCGACGACTTCTTGCGGGAACAGGAAACAGGCTAGAGATGTATCTGTGGCCCGTCGAAGATGAAGTCATGGAGAGCAAAGAGCCTTCGGCGGTACCTGGTTGTTCTGGCTGTCTGTCCTTGTCGGTGGCCCGTGAGAACGCCCGGTCCGCAGGCGACCACAGCGCCGTGTCCGACGCGAATGTGAGGATGCGTCGGCATCAGACAGAAGCGCACGCGTCGTGAGCGCTCCGACCGCCGAGGCGTAGGTCCCCCTCTCCCATGAACTCCCGTCCAGCAAGGGCGGCGGCGGTCGGTCATGGCCGCGATCAGTTGAGCAGGAAGGTGCAGCGATGCAGAACGGAACTGACCTGTACGCGCTCGACCTCAGCGGGGCCTCGTTCGTCAAGGCGTGCGGCGGTCCCTGCACCGAAGGATGCGTGACCCTGGCCCGGATCGCTGACGACGCCTGGGCGTTGGGCGACAGCAAGCGGCCGGGCGCGGAGCCGTTGCGGTTCACCACGGAGGAGTTGGACGCGGCCGGTATCGACCCGGCGCGGTTCGGACTGAAGGTCTGATCCTTCGCGCTCTCCGACCGGTTCCGGCCCGCTTCTCCACAGGCCGGGACCGGTCGCTCCCGCGATCGCCGACACAGAACAGGAACGACAGGTGCACCACCATGGCTATCTGTGGACCGGCCCGAAACAGCGCTTCGATCAGGAAGCCCTACGACGGCCTCCGCATCCGGAGCCCCCGCCCGCCGGCAGCAGACCGGAGCTGATCCAGCGGTACCGCGAGGTGGCGGCGGAGTTCCCCGTGTGCGATCTGCCGCCCCTGGAAACGGTGTACTGGCTCGTCAAGCCCCGCTCCCTCGTGCGGGGTACGTGGGGTGAGGCGAAGGAGGCGGCGGCCTGGCTCGAGGAGCAACTCGCCCGGCACGCACCCCGGTTCGCTTCCGACGCGGAGCGGGACATCGCTCGCCTCGCGCGGCTTGTCAACTCGGCCGCTGAGCACCTGGCGACGGGGGCTGATATGTCGTACGGGTTCTATCTCGACCGCCCCTCGTACCTGTCCCTCGCCCTTGTCACCTGTTCCCCGAACAGCGCGGCACCCGAACTGCCGTGCCCCGTCCGGGAATAGCCCCCTAAACACGTCACCCCGGCCCCGCGCTCAGCGGGCGTGCACCGACCCCCAGTCGAAGTTCTGCCCGAACCCGGTGCCCGAACCGCCCGTGTACACCTGGTCCGTGGCGTAGTACGTCGCCTTCACGTCCGCGTTCGAGTTGATGGCCGTCTTGGTCAGGCCTGAGCCCCACGTGCTCCAGATCACCCACGGGCTGCGGGTCAGCGCGTTCGAACCGGCCGCCGTGATCGGCATGTTGTCGGATCCGGGGTAGTAGTCCCACGGGACGTTGTCCCCCTGCGGGTCCCAGGCGTTGGGCGACCAGACGAAGATCAGGTTGTGCAGGCCCTTCGTCCTGACCAGGTGGTCGTACGTGATCCGCCACAGCTTCTTGTAGGAGGCCGGGGTCTTCCCGCCCCACCAGAACCAGTCGCCGTTCATCTCGTCGTACGGCCGGAGGAGTACGGGGATGTCCCATGCGGCGAAGTACGAGAGTGTGGCGGCCAGGAAGGACAGGTCCGCCAGCAGCGCCCGGTACTCGTCGGTGTCCGACTCCCGGTCGAGGACGCGGTCGAACCATGCCTGGTCGGTGGTGAGCGTCGCCAGTGGGTAGGACGCGTCTCCGCCCGGGTGCCGGCCGGGTTGTAGCTGCCGTCCGCCGTGCGCGGCAGCCCCTTCCGCACACCGCAGGCCAGGTCGACGGCATCGTCCGTGTACTGCCACGACCGCACCCCCGTCGGCAGCCCGAGCGGCCGGTTGTAGGACCGGTCCCCGTACGTCCCCCAGCCGGTCGCGCCGTACCCGGGACCGAGGTCGATCTCGACGAAGCCGGACAGCTTGCCCGTGATGTCCGCGGCCTTCTTGTAGTAGTAGCCGGAGAACGTCGTGCCGCCCGTGTCCCCGTAACTCGCGTTGTACAGCTCCTGCTGGGTCTCGATGTGCTGGCCGATGATCGTCATCGGGTGCGTCCCGGAGCGCGCGGCGTTCTCCAGCGACACCAGGTGGCCGTAGACCTTCCGCGCGTTCGCCGACGCCGACGGGTCCCGGCCCGTCAGCGTGGGGGCGATGAGCGGCGAGGCCGCCCGTGCCACTCCCGGTACGGCGGACGCGGCGACCGTGGCGCCGAGGGCGGTGACGAACGTACGTCTGCGCAAGGCTCAACCTCCAGGCAGGGAACGGATCTTCGCCAGGTTATGACCCTCCTACCGGAACGGGATGTTGAGCCAGGGACTCCCCGCCTCCGACAGGAGAATCCGGTGCGCGGTGACCATGTCCTGGTACCAGTCGCCGAACTCCTCCTCGTCGAAGTGCAGGCAGCGGCCGAGGATGTAGCCGGCGGAGAAGTCCGGCCAGGAGCGGTAGGCGAGGGCGGCGGCGCGGCCCGCGCGGATGACCGCGGACTCGGTCTCCGCAAGCGTGCAGAAGCGGGCGCCGAGGCCCCAGCGGGCCATCTTCGAGGCGCGGCCCAGGTCCCAGGCCTCGACCGAGGTGACGTGGCGGTTCTCGTCGAGGATGCCGTCGGCGCGCATCCGGGCCTCGTAGCGGGTGATGCGGCCGATGAGGTGTTGTACGCCCTCGATACGCGCCTCGGTCTCCGACGCGGGGCGCGGGTCGGTCTTGGTGACGCCGTCCTCCGTGATCACCGTGGAGCCCTCGGAGCCGGCGCGGATCACGGTGGCCACGGCCTGACGCCAGTACCCCGTGTCGACGTGGCCGCCGAAGTCACGGGCGATCGTACGGCGCAGACCCAGCGCGAACTCCCATACGGAGCTGGACGCCTCGGCGGCGAGCAGGTTGCGCAGATGGCGCTGCCATTCGGCGCGGGTGGTGATGCCCCACCACTCCCGCAGTCGCCGGCGTTCGCCGTCGTAGCCGTGTCCGTGCCAGGCCAACGCGTTCCACAGGGAGCCGTTGCTGACGCAGAGGAGGGCTCCGCAGGCCAGGCCGTGGGCGACCGGGCCGTGCAGCGCGCCGCCGACGTGGAGCGCGCGCAGGCGCATCGAGGGGGAGGGGGCGGCTGTGCGTTCCGCCGCCCGTGACCAGTCCGTCGTGCCCGGTGGGCCGTAGGGGAGGGCGAGTTCGCACGGGGAACCCGGGTTGATGACGACGGCCGGTGGGCAGTCCGGGTTCCAGGCGTCCGCTATCCAGCGCAGCGAGGCTCGCGAGAACACCACGTCGGAGCGTGGCGCGGGCAGCATGCCGTCGGTGAACAGCTCCCAGCGCTCGGTGCCGGTGCGCGGGTCGCGGACGAACGTGCGGTGGACGCGGTCGGGCTGGGCGTCGTAGGCCTCGCGGGACATCACGTAGTAGAGGCGGACCCGGGCGAGGACGTCGTAGTAGGCGGACCGGTCGCCGCGCGCGCCGGCCTCGGCCAGTGCGCGTTCCGTCTCGGTCGGCGGGGTCCAGGAGGGCGGTGGAGGAGGCCCGAAACCGGCGGGGGACGGTCCGAACGACATAGGGCTCGCTGTCCTTCCAGGGGCCAACGGCTGGTGATCCCGGCACATTCTCATATGGGACTGAGATCCCCCTGTGGACCCCCGGGCCGCACTCCCTCAACTCCCGTTCCCGCACAGGCCGAAGCCCCCGGCGGCAATCGCAACCAGGGGCTTCGCGCACGGCACGGCGAGCGTCGCGTACGTCAGACGTTGACGCCGAAGTCCTGGGCGATGCCGACCAGGCCCGAGGCGTAACCCTGGCCGACCGCGCGGAACTTCCACTCCGCGCCGTTGCGGTACAGCTCGCCGAAGACCATGGCCGTCTCCGTCGCCGCGTCCTCCGAGAGGTCGTAGCGGGCGATCTCGGCGCCGCCGGCCTGGTTCACGATGCGGATGTACGCGTTGCGGACCTGGCCGAAGTTCTGCGAGCGGGTCTCCGCGTCGTAGATCGAGACCGGGAAGACGATCTTCTCGATGTCGGCCGGGAGGCCGGCCAGGTTGACGTTGATCGCCTCGTCGTCGCCCGCGCCCTCGCCCGTGCGGTTGTCGCCGGTGTGGACGATCGTCTGGTCCGGGGTCGACTTGTTGTTGAAGAAGATGAAGTGTCCGTCCGAGTAGACCTTGCCCTCGGGGTTGACCGCGATCGCCGAGGCGTCGAGGTCGAAGTCCGTGCCGGTGGTGGTGCGGACGTCCCAGCCGAGGCCTACGGTGACGGCGGTCAGGCCCGGGGCCTCCTTGGTGAGCGAGACGTTGCCACCCTTGGACAGGCTTACAGCCATTGTTGGGAGTCCTTCCCTCGTTGCGGTGCGGGCTTCGTACTGAGGACGAAGCTACCGGTACCTGTATGAACGCCAAGAGGGGTACCGAAGGTTCCACGTGGCTTTACTTTCTTTACCCGGGACCTTCGGAGTAAATGGCGTGACGTGGACCGGACAGACACGCGACCATGGGGACATGTCCGGTCCCTATCCCATCCGCGGCTCCGTCTCCCTGCCCGAGGCCGAGCTCATGTGGCGTTTCTCGCGGTCGTCAGGGCCGGGCGGGCAGCACGTCAACACCAGCGACTCCCAGGTGGAGCTGCGCTTCGACCTCGCGAAGACCGAGTCCCTGCCCGACGTGTGGAAGCGGCGCGCGCTGGAGCGGCTGGCCTCGCGGCTCGTCGACGGCGTCGTCACCGTACGGTCCTCCGAGCACCGCTCCCAGTGGCGCAACCGCGAGACCGCCGCCGTACGCCTCGCGGCGCTGCTCGCCGAGGCCACCGCGCCGCCGCCCAAGCCGCGCCGGGCGACCCGTATTCCGCGCGGTATCAATGAGCGCCGGTTGCGGGAGAAGAAGGCGCGCTCCGACACCAAGCGGGGACGGACCGGGCGCGACTGGGGGTAATCCCGGCCGGTACCGGTTGTCACAGCCCCTTGTTCCCGCCCTTTGTCCCAGTCCCTTGTTCCAGTCCCTTGTCACATCCTCGGCCCGTGCTTCGTCGTACCGGTGACGACGGACCGCGACGAGGAGTGTTTACCTGTGGGCGACTTCGAATTCCCCCGACAAAATAACGGTGAATTTCTCGCCGCCCGATTCGAATCCCACCGCCCCCGCCTCCGTGCCGTCGCCCACCGCATGCTCGGCTCGGCCGCCGAGGCCGACGACGCCGTCCAGGAGGCCTGGTTCCGGCTGAGCCACGCGGACCCGGAACAGGTGGAGAACCTCGGGGGCTGGCTGACGACCGTCGTCGGCCGGGTCTGCCTCGACATGCTCCGCTCCCGCAAGTCCCGCGCCGAGGAACCCCTCGACCTCGGTACGCCCGTCCCGGCCACCGCGCCCGATCCCGAACAGGACGCCCTCCTCGCCGACTCGGTCGGGGCCGCCCTCCTCGTCGTACTGGAGACCCTCACCCCCGCCGAGCGGCTCGCGTTCGTGCTGCACGATCTGTTCGCGGTGCCGTTCGAGGAGATCGCGTCCATCGTCGGCCGTACGCCCACGGCGGCACGGCAGTTGGCCAGCCGGGCCCGGCGCCGGGTGCGGGGCGCTCCCGCCCCGGACGCGGATCTCGTCCGGCGACGGGTGGTCGCCGACGCCTTCCTCGCCGCCGTGCGCGAGGGCGACTTCGACGCGCTGGTGAAGCTGCTCGACCCGGATGTCGTGGCCCGTTCCGAGGGCGCCGTGACCACGGGTGCCGTCGCCGTGGCGACCGGTGCGACGAGCTTCGCGCACTTCGCCGCCCTCGCGCGGCCCGCCCTGGTGGACGGCGTCACCGGTATCGCCCTCATCGTCGACGGGCGGCCCGAACGCACCCTGACCTTCACGTTCGTGGGTGACCGGATCGCCGTGATCGACATCGTGACGGACCCGGAGAAGGTGGCGTCGCTGGACGTCCGGCTGGTCTGAGGGGCGGCCAAAGCGTGTGAAGCGCGGCTAAGCCAGCTCCAGCACCCCGACCGTCTCGCCCTCGCTCAGCTCGCCGTTGGGCCGGAAACCCAGGCCCAGGTAGAACTCCGCGGGGCCGGACGCGCCCTCGTGCCACGTCACGTACAGCTCCTTGCCGCCCCGGCGGCGGATCTCGGCGGCGACGGACTCCACGGCGAACCGGCCGTAGCCGCGCCCCTGTTGGTCCGCCGCGATGTTGAGGCGCCACAGGCCGGAGCGGACGACGGTGCCGGGATGGACGTAGGCCTCGGCGAGGGACTTCACGACGGGGGGACCGCGAACTCCTGGTCGGGGCGGACCTGTATGCCCATGGCGGCGTCGATGTTGCTCCGGGTGATCTCTTCTAGGCGGGGCCCGGGCTCGGCGGCGGTGGTCGTCGTCATGCGTGCACGGTAGGCGGACGGATCACCGGCGGGCCACCGGAGTTCACCGTCACCCCAACTGCCGGTATCTGCCCCGGAAATAGGACAGCGGGCCGCCCTCCGCGCTGCCCACCTCCGCCGTCAGGACCCGCCCGATGACCAGCGTGTGGTCCCCGGCCGGCACCCGCTGCTCCGTGCGGCATTCGAGGGTGGCGAGCGCGCCGCGGACCAGGGGCGCGCCGGACGCCTCCCCGTGGACGTAGGGGATGTCGTCGAAGAGGAGGCGGTCGCTGATGCGGCCCTTCATGGCGAAGCGGCCGGCGATGTGGCGCTGGCTCTCGGAGAGGACGGAGACGGCCCACAGGGGCTGTTCGTCGAGGAGGTCGTCCATGCGGGAGCCGTTGCGGAGGCTGACCAGGACCAGGGGCGGGTCCAGGGAGACCGACATGAAGGCGGTCGCGGTCATGCCGACGTCCTCGCCGACCGGAGCCTGGGGGTCGTCCGGGTCGTACGGCTCCTCGTGCGCGGTCACCAGGACCACGCCCGCGGCCAGCCGGGCGAGGGCGGCGCGGAACTCGTCGTTGCTCACCCCCACAGCATGCCCGGAGTGATCGGCCTCGGTGGTTGACGCGGTGTTCAGCACGCCCGAAACGCTAATCCCCCACGTCCGCGCACCGCATCGGACCGCGGTCCGAACAGGATCCCCACAGGGTCCTAGGACCAACGGCCTACACGACGGAACAACGTCGTGCATCATGTCCACACACCCA
Source organism: Streptomyces sp. NPDC088350 (assembly GCF_044753545.1). Classification (NCBI taxonomy): domain Bacteria; kingdom Bacillati; phylum Actinomycetota; class Actinomycetes; order Kitasatosporales; family Streptomycetaceae; genus Streptomyces; species Streptomyces sp. NPDC088350. The sequence continues at coordinate 174,860 of NZ_JBIVNL010000013.1, forward strand.
CAAAGTTTGCGTTCAGTAAACGCACAGGGAAAATGCAGAAACTCCACTCAATTGTTCATCTTCCGCTGTGACTTGAGTCACAAGGGGTAGTAATTGTTGACCCTGTGTACCGAGTGGGCAGCGCGCTGTGATTCAGTGGCGGGGAAGATGACCCTTGATTCGCTGCGAGGTCTCGGGGGGAGGGCGAGTATGGAGACCGAGTCGGAACCCTACGTCCGTCTTGCGACCCTGCGACAACTGCACACGGTCATGGCGGACATGAACACCGCCCGCAGCCTGGCGGACACCCTGCAGACCGTCGCCGACGGCGTGGTCAACGGGCTCGGTTACGAGCTGGCGTGCGTCAACCTCGTCCGCCCCGACGGCGACCTCGTGGTCGCCGCCTTCGCGGGCAACTCCGCCGCCGAGGCACTCATCACCGGCCGGGTCGGTTCGCGCGCCTCCTGGGAGCGCCGCCTCGGCATGGGCGAGGACTGGGGCGACCTGCGGTTCATCCCCCACACCGAGGGCTGGGTCCTCGACGAGGACGACGTACCGCAGTGGTACACCGACGGTCCCGCCCCCCGCTTCGAGGACGAGTGGCACCCCTCCGACCGGCTGTTCGCCCCCATGTACACGCCGAGTGTCTCCGGCGGCTCGTGCGGCGAGCTGATCGGCGTCCTGTCCGTGGACCGGCCGCGCAACGGCCGCCGGCCGGGCGCGTGGGGTCGTGAAGCGCTCCAGATGTACGCGTTCCAGGCCGCCATCGCGATCAGCAACGCGCGTCTACGTGCGAATATGCAGCGCGCACTTGTCAGACTCGAACGCGAGCAACAGGCCCTGCGGGCAAGCGAGGAGAGCTTCCGGCAGGCCTTCGAGTACGCCCCCTCCGGCATGGCGATAGCCGAGATGGGCGGCGACCAGCACGGCCGAATACTGCGCAGCAACGACGCCCTGTGCCGCCTCCTGGGCCGCCCCGCCTCCGCGATGCGCCGCTACTCCTTCTCGGACCTCGTCCACCCCGAGGACATAGGCACCCTGCTGAGAACCTCGGCGGAGGGCGGACGCGCGGAGCTCCGCCTGGGCCGCCGGGACGGCACCTACGTCTGGGTCTCGCTCCGCAACTCCGTCGTTGCCGACGCCGCCGACGGGCCGCGCTTCCTCCTCTCCCACGTCGAGGACATAGAGGACCGCAAGCGCCGCGAGCTGCAGCTCGCCCACCGCGCCGCGCACGACGCGCTGACCGGCCTCCCGAACTCGGCCGAGCTGCGCACCCGCCTCTCCTCCCGCCTCTGTCAGCGCCCGCAGTCCGCGTTCCCCGGCGAGATCGAGTCCCTCGACGCCGCGTACGGACACCCGGCCTACGACGCGAACGGCCACGGCTTCGACTTCCGGCCCGGCGCCGACCTCCTCGACGCCTACGACCACCACGTCCACACCATCGCCCCCGAGGGCGAGCGCGACGACGGCACGAAGGGGCTCGCGGTCCTCTTCTGCGACCTCGACGGCTTCAAGTCGATCAACGACCGGTTCGGGCACAACGCGGGCGACGCCGTCCTCATCGAGGTCGCCCGGCGGCTCGGCCGGGCCGTGCGCGACGGCGACACGGTGGCCAGGCTCGGCGGCGACGAGTTCGTCGTCCTGGCCGACGGACTCGGCAAGGCCGACGCCGCCGACCTCGCCGTACGCCTGCGGAACGAGATCATCCAGCCCATCAGGGTCGACGGCCGGGCCATGCGGGTCGGGGCCAGTTTCGGCATCGGGTGGGCCCACTGCGGGATGACGGCGGACGAGGTCTTGAAGTCCGCTGACGAACGGATGTACATCGAGAAACGATCTCGTCCCAAACAGCACAGACGTGCGGGATGATCTCCAGGTCAGCGGTCTGATGCGATCCGAGTCACCCGTTTGGACGACACGGAGCGGGTAGGCTCGGAGTTCTCCAGACGTATCTGAAGCTGACGTATCTGCACCCGCACCTGTTGAGGAGACCTAGGGATGACGCCCGGCAACAACGGCGCGAGCACGCCCGAGGACGACGACCCGTTCGGCTACCTGTACGAGGACGGCCAGGCCGCCGGCGCCCAGCCGCCCTCCGGCGGTGGCTACGGCTACCCGGGTTCGGTCAACCGAGTGCGCCCGGTGGGCGAGCGCCAGTACGGCGGCCAGCAGGCCGCCGCCCCCACCGCCCAGTACCAGCAGCAGTACGGCCAGACCGTCCCGCAGCAGCAGCCCTACGGCGCCCAGCCGAACGCGCACTACCAGGCCCCGGAGTCGTTCGGCGCCCCGCCCACCCAGCAGCCCCCGGCGTACAACAACGGCGGCGGCGGCCGTGGCCGCGGCCCCAACACCAAGGGCCTGCTGATCGGCGCGATCGCGGTGGTCGCCGCGGTGGTCATCGGTATCAGCGTGGCGATGATGAACGGCAACAGCGACAACAAGACGGGCGACCAGGCGGGGTCCACGCCGTCGGTTTCGCAGAGTGCTTCGCCGAGTGCGTCGAGCAGCAGCCCCGCGGCCGAGGCGGAACTGCCGAAGATCGACGCCAAGGCCCTCCTGCTGGGCGGCGGCGCCGCCACGGCGTCCGACGTCGACGGCGCCAAAGCCGACGGCGGTGTCTACGTGTCCGGTTTCAACGCGGTCGGCGCGTCCGTGACATGGAACATGAGCGGCCTCGCGAAGAGCGGCAACTACCGTCTGTACGTCAACTACGGCGTACCCGGCAAGGACGCCACCGCCACGCTCACGGTCAACGGCACGGCCCAGTCCCGCGCACTCAACCTGAGCAACTTCGCGAAGGCATCCGAGGGCGACTATGCGAAGGGCTGGACGGAAACCTGGGCGTCCGTTCAGCTGAACAAGGGCTCCAACACCATCAAGATCTCCTGCGAGCAGGGCGACCAGTGCGACGTCAACTTCGACCAGCTGTACCTGGTCAAGGGCTGACCCAGGCCGCGCTCGCGTCCCCCGTCACCGCGACCCGCCCCAGCAGCTCCTCGTAGGCCGCCCGGTCGAATTCGCCCGCCACGGGGGAGAGTACGGTCGCCGCCGACAGCGCGACGGCCCGTGCCAGCCGGTCCGGCCACGGCAGGCGTTCCACCCACCCCGACAGCAGGCCCGCGACCGCCGAGTCGCCCGCGCCGGTCGGGTTGCCGGGTATCCGTGCCGGAGGCGTCGCGTGCCAGGTGCCCTCCGGGGTCGCCGCCAGCAGACCCTGCGCGCCGAGTGAGGCGACCACGGCACGCGCGCCCCGGCGACGTGTGGCCTGGGTGGCGCGCAACGGGTCCTGGGAGCCGGTGAGTTCGGCCAGTTCCTCGGCGTTGGGCTTGACGATGTCGGGGCGGGCGGCGACTCCTCTGCGGAGGGGTTCGCCGCTGGTGTCGAGGAGGACGGGGATGCCGGCCGTTCGGGCTGTGCGGATCAGGCCCGCGTAGGCGCCCACCGGGAGTCCGGGCGGGAGGCTTCCGCACAGGGCCACCGCCGAGATCTCGCCGGTCAGCAGGGACTCGTACGCCTCCTGGAAGGCCCTCCACTCCGCCGAAGTGACCGTCGGGCCGGGCTCGTTGAGTTGAGTCGTGTCACCTGTCAGCTCGTCCACCACCGCTATCGTGCGGCGGGTCGCGCCGGCGACCGGGACGAGCGCGTCCAACACGCCTGGGGTGTCGGTGAGTTGGTCCTGGACCACCCGTCCCGTCGCGCCGCCCGTGAAGCCGGTGACCATCACCTCGTGGCCCAGGGCGGCCAGGACCCGGGCCACGTTCAGGCCCTTGCCGCCGGGGCGTTCCGTCACCTCGGACACGCGGTGCGAAGCGTGCGGTCGCAACTCCCGTACCCGGTAAGTGATATCGAGAGCGGTGTTCAGCGTGACCGTGAGGATCACCGCGCCGACCTCCCCCGAAGTGTGTGTATCCGCCGTCCGGTTCGGGCTCGATCATGCCAAAGAGGCGGCGGTCCGGCCCAGCCTCGGACCGGCCACCGTCCCCTGCGGATCAGCCCAGTTGGGGCTCCACCACCCAACTGCCGCGTCGCATCACGCCCTTGATGTCGAACGCCGAGTCCAGCAGCACCAGGTCCGCGTACTTGCCCGGCTCCAGCGAGCCGATCTCGTCGTAACTCCCCAGCAGCCGGGCCGGGTTGGCGGAGATCGCGGCGACCACGTCCTCGACCGGCAGCCGGTCGACGGTCACCGCGCGCTTGAACGCCCGGTCCAGGGTCAGCGTCGACCCCGCGATCGAACCGCCCTCCACGAGCCGCGCCACCCCCTCACTCACCTCTACCTCCAACGGGCCGAGCATGTAACGCCCGTCGCCGAAGCCCGCCGCGTCCATCGCGTCCGTGATGAACGCGACCCGGTCCGCGCCCGCGTGATGGAACGCCAACTCCAGTGCGGCCGGATGCAGATGCGTACCGTCGTTGATCAACTCGACCGTGATCCGCTCGTCCTCGAGCAGCGCCGCGATCGGACCGGGGTCACGGTGACCGAGCGGCGGCATCGCGTTGAACAGGTGCGTGGCGACCGTCGCGCCCGCGTCGATCGCCTCCACCGTCTGCTCGTACGACGCGTCCGTGTGGCCGATCGCCGCGATGACGCCGTGTTCGGCGAGGAGGCGTACGGAGTCGAGGCCGCCCGGCAGTTCGGTGGCGAGGGTGACCATCTTCGCCCGGCCGCGGGCCGCGTCGACCAGCTTGCGGACGTCCGCCGGGTCGGGGTCGCGCAGCAGTGCCTCGGAGTGCGCGCCCTTGCGGCACGGTGAGATGAACGGGCCCTCGAAGTGGATACCGGCGAGGTCGCCCTGCTCGGCCAGTTCGGAGAGGAGGCCGGCGCGGTGGGCGAGGAAGTCCATGTCGCCGGTGACTGTGGAGGCGACCAGGGTGGTGGTGCCGTGCAGGCGGTGGGTGTGGATGCCCTTGAGGACGTCTTCGAGGGTGCCGGAGGTGAAGGAGGCTCCGCCGCCGCCGTGGTTGTGCAGGTCGACGAATCCCGGGACCAGCCAGTGGCCGGTGACGTCGAGTACCTGGGCGTTGTCGGGGGCCGCGCCGGTGATTCGGGGGCCGTCGATGATGAGGCGGCCTTCGCGCACGATGCCCGTCGGGAGGACCGCGTTGGCGCCGGACAGGATGAGGGGCCTGGTGCCGGTTGCGGGCTGCGGGTGCTTTGTGGCTGGTCGCGCCCCGCGGCGGAGCCGCATATTGACGCTGTCCCGCGCCCCTGGGGGGGTTGCCATCAGGGCGTTACCTCCGTGCGGTCGGTGTGGTTGAGGAGATCCCAGGCCAGAAGGCCCGCGCCCAGGCATCCCGCTGTGTCGCCCAGGGCCGCCGGGACGATCGACGGCAGCTTCTGGAAGGTGATCCGGCGCCGGACCGCCTTCCGCAGTGGTGTGAACAACGTTTCCCCCGCCTCCGCCAGGCCGCCACCGATGATGATCGTGCGGGGGTCCAGGAGGGTGAGGGCGGTGACGAGGCCGTCGGCGAGGGCGTCCACGGCCTCCTGCCAGATGGTCTGGGCCCGGGGGTCCCCGGAGTCGACGGCCTTGGCGCAGTCGGCCGCGTCCGCCGACGGGTCCCCGGTGACGGACGCCCAGGCCTCGCTCACCGCCGCCGCCGACGCGTACCGCTCCAGGCAGCCGGTCTGGCCGCAGGGGCAGGGGGTGCCGCCGGGGCGTACGACGATGTGGCCGATCTCGCCCGCGAAGCCGTGCGCGCCCGCCTCCACCCGGCCGTCGATGCCGATGGCGCCCGCGATGCCGGTGCCGAGCGGGACGAACAGGAAACGGTCGGCGCCCTTGCCCGCGCCGATGCGGCCCTCGGCGAGGCCGCCGGTGCGGACGTCGTGGCCGAGGGCGACCGGGACACCGCCGAGGCGGGCGGCGAGCAGGTCGCGCAGGGGGACGTCGCGCCAGCCGAGGTTGGCCGAGTAGGCGGCGATGCCCCGTTCGGCGTCGACGATGCCGGGGACGGCGACGCCGGCGGCGGACGCGGGCTCGCCGTAGTGCTCCTCGCCGTACGCGCGCAGCTCGGCGGCGAAGCCGAGGATGTGCTCGACGACCGCGTCCGGACCGCGCTCGCGGCCGGTCGCCCGGCGGGCCCGGTGGAGCAGCTCGCCGTCCGGCCCTGCGAGGGCGGCCTTCATCCCGGTGCCGCCCACGTCGAGGGCGATGACATGTCTCACGGGGGACAGTGTGGCCCGTCTACCCGCGAGAGGTCTAGTCCACTTACGTGGTGTAGACCTTATGGGTTCGCAGAGCGAACGTCACGACAGCAAAGGTTGGGGATTCAGTAGTGCAGCGGCGCAGGACAGGAACGATCGCGGCGGTGTCCGCACTGGGCATGACGGCGGTCCTCGGCGGCTGCGGCCTCGGCGGAGACTCCGGTGAGGTCACCCTGAGACTGGTCGCCGCCGACTACGGCGACTCCGCGTCGAACAGTTCGCGGAAGTACTGGGACACGCTCGTCAAGGCGTACGAGGCGAAGCACTCCGGTGTGCGGATCGACGTCAGCGTGTACTCGTGGAACGAGGTCGACGCCAAGGTCAAGGCGATGGTCGACGCCGGGAAGGCGCCCGACATGGCGCAGATCGGCGCGTACGCGGACTACGCGGCGGCGGACAAGCTGTACTCCACCGCCGACGTGCTCTCCATCCCCGTCGAGGCCGACTTCCTGGAGCCGCTCGCGGATGCCGGGCAGGTCGACCACATCCAGTACGGCATGCCGTTCGCCGCGTCCACGCGCGTCCTCTTCTACAACAAGACCCTCTTCGCGGAGGCCGGTCTGACCCCGCCGAAGGACTGGAGCGAGCTGGCCGCCGACGCGGAGGCGCTGAAGGCGCGGGGCGTGAAGTACCCGTTCGCGCTGCCGCTCGGTTCCGAGGAGGCGCAGGCCGAGACGATGCAGTGGCTGCTCGGCGGGGGCGGCGGCTACACCGACGACATCGGCACGTACACCCTCGACTCCACGCAGAACGTCTCCGCCCTCACCTGGCTGCGCGACAACCTCGTCGACAAGGGCCTGACCGGTCCCGTCGCACCGGCGAAGCTCAACCGCGCGGACGCCTTCGCCGCCTTCGCGAACGGTGACGTAGGCATGCTCAACGGGCACCCGACCCTCATCCAGCAGGCCACCAGGAAGGGCGTCGAGTTCGGCACGGTCGCGCTGCCGGGGCGCACCGGCAGGGCCAAGACCACGATGGGTGTCGCCGACTGGATGACCGCCTTCAAGCAGAACGGCCACCGCGACCGGATCGGCGACTTCCTCGACTTCGTCTACAGCGAGAAGAACGTCCTCGCGTTCTCCCGGGAGTACGACCTCCTTCCCGTGACCAACTCCGCGTCCAAGGAGATGCAGGCGTCGCAGCAGGACCGAGCCCTCAGGCCGTTCCTGGAGGAACTCCCGCTGTCGACCCTCTACCCGGTCGGCAACACCTCCTGGGCCACGGTCAGCGCCGACATCAAGAAGCGGATAGGGCAGGCGGTGTCCGCTAACGGCAGCCCGGGGGCGGTGCTGGGCCGGCTGCAGGCGGCGGCGACGCTGGCGGAGAGCGGCCAGTAGCGTCGAGCGGCGCTCGGGGGCCGTTGTCAGTGGCGGGGGTTACGGTGCGGGGCATGGACAAGGACGGGCACCCGCGACTTCCCTCGCTGAACCGAAGGGAACAGGACATCCTCGCGCTGGAGCGCCGCGGCTTCCCGGGCCCCGGCGCGAAGGAGCGTGCGATACGCGAGGAACTGGGCCTGGCCCCCGTGCGCTACTACCAGCTGCTCAACGCCCTGCTGGACGACGAGCGGGCGCTCGCCCACGACCCGGTGACGGTGAACAGGCTGAGACGGGTGCGGGAGACGCGGCGCTCGGAGAGATGAGCCGGATAGGGTCGACGCATGGGCAGCCCCAAGGACTCCAGCGATCCCGTCGATGCCGTCGCTCCCCAGGACGTACTGCCGACTCCCGTCACCGGTGCCGGGCGCGAGGGCCTCGAAGCGATTCTCGCGAACCCCTCCGCCGCGGTGATCGGGCTCGACTTCGACGGCACGCTCGCGCCGATCGTGCCGGACCCCGAGCAGGCGCGTGCCCACCCGGACGCGGTGCCCGCGCTGGCCGCACTCGCCCCGAAGGTGGCCTCCGTGGCCGTGATCACCGGCCGCCCGGCCGGCGTGGCGGTCCGCAACGGCGGCTTCGCGGGCGTGCCGGGACTGGAACACCTCGTCGTCCTGGGCCACTACGGCACGGAACGCTGGGACGCGGTGAGCAGCACCGTCAGCGCCCCCGCCCCGCACCCCGGTGTGGCCGCCGTCCGCGCCGAACTCCCGGGCTTCCTCGACCGCATCGGCGCCTGGCAGGGCACCTGGATCGAGGAGAAGGGCCGCGCGCTCGCCGTCCACACCCGCCGCGCCACCGACCCCCAGGCCGCCTACGAGGCCCTCCGCGGCCCCCTCACCGACCTCGCCACCCGCCACGGCCTGATCGTCGAACCGGGCCGCATGGTCCTGGAACTCCGCCCACCCGGCATGGACAAGGGCGTCGCCCTCCTCGAGTACCTCCGCGAGACCGGCGCCGAGTCCGTCCTCTACGCCGGCGACGACCTCGGCGACCTGCCCGCCTTCGCCGCCGTCGAGAAGCTCCGCTCCGACGGTGTCCCGGGGCTGCTGGTGTGCAGCGGCAGCGACGAGGTCACCGAACTGCGGGAGCGGGCCGACCTGGTGGTGGACGGCGCGGCAGGAGTCGTAGAGCTGCTGTCGGCGCTCGCGGCTCGACTGGGCTGAGCGGGGCGGCGGCGCGGAGGGGGGTGTTCTGAAAAATGTGACACTTCGGGGTGGGAGTGTCACATTTTTCGGAAGAGGGTGTGGCGCGGGCGGGTCAGCTCCGCAGCGCGTCCAACTGCTCCAGGAACCACTGGGCCGGCGGAAGGGCCGTGGCCGCTGCGGCCAACCTCTTCGTCCGCTCGGCACGCTCCTCGGCCGGCATCGTCAGGGCCTCGTGGAGAGCGGCGGCCGTGGCGGTCACGTCGTACGGGTTGACCGGGATCGCGTCCTCGCCCAACTCCTCGTACGCGCCCGCCTCCCGGGAGAGGACCAGGACGCAGCCCTCGTCGGAGACGACCGGGACCTCCTTGGCGACGAGGTTCATGCCGTCGCGGATGGGGTTGACGAGGGCCACGTCGGCGAGGCGGTACGCGGCCAGGGAGCGGGCGAAGTCGTCCTTGACGTGCAGCACGACCGGGGTCCAACCAGCCGTCCCGTAGCGGGAGTTGATCTCGTCCGCGAGCCGCCGCACCTCGGCGGTGTAGTCGCGGTAGACGGCGAGGTCCTGCCGGGAGGGGTAGGCGAACGCCACGTGCACGACCCGCTCCCGCAACTCCGGGTGGTCGTCGAGGAGTTGGCGGTAGGCGAGCAGTCCGCGCACGATGTTCTTGGACAGTTCGGTGCGGTCGACGCGGACGATGGTCCTGCGGCCCGCGCCGATCTCCTCGCGCAACGCCGCCATCCGCTCCGCCACGTCCGCCTCGTGCGAACGGGCGCGCAGGAAGTCGGCGTCGGCACCGAGTCCGTGGACGCCGAGCCGCGTGTCCCCGAGCCCCCCGGCGAACTCCGTACAGCAGGCCGTGAACGCGTCCGCCCAGCGGTGGGTGAGGAAGCCGAGCCGGTCCGCGCCGAGCATGCCCGTCAGCAGCCGCGTCCGGATGTCGTCCGGCAGCATCCGGAAGTAGTCCACCGGCGCCCACGGCGTGTGCGAGAAGTGCCCGATCCGCAGGTCGGGGCGCAACTCGCGCAGCATCCCCGGCACCAGGCACAGGTGGTAGTCCTGCACGATCGCGACGGCACCCTCCGCCGCCTCCTCCGCCAGCGCCTCCGCGAACGCGCGGTTGTACGTCTCGTACGACGCCCACCGGCGCCGGAACTCCGCGTCGAAGACCGGCTCCAGCGGGGTCTGGTACAGCATGTGGTGGACGAACCACAGCACGGAGTTGGCGATGCCGTTGTACGCGTCGGCGTGCACGTCGGCCGGGATGTCCAGCATCCGCACGCCGTCCTCGCCGACCCCGCGCCGCACCGCCTCCCGGTCGCCGTCGGACAGCGCCGAGCACACCCACAGCGCCCCCGCGTCCGGCCCGATCGCCGACAGCCCGGACACCAGCCCGCCGCCGCCGCGCCGGGCGCGCAGCGCACCGTCGTCGCCCACCTCGTACGAGACCGGGCCGCGATTGGAGGCGACGAGCACCTGAGCAGCACCGGACGCGGACGGGAGGGACGACGTGGAAGCCATACGGCACAACCTAGCCCGGCCCGGAAACGCTCAAACGTACGGACGGGTCACAACGGACCGGACGGGTCCGTATACGGCCCGCCCACGGACAGACCTCAGGCCACCTTGCGTGACTGGTACTCGGTGATGTCGGCCATCGGCGGCCGTTCCTCCGTGTCCACGGAGTACGTGCGCGGCTCGAAACCGTCCGGACCCCGCTCGAACTGGGTGAGGGACGGCCGGATGAGATGCCCGCGGGCCAGCCTCAGCTGTGCCGTGCGGTAGATCTGCGCGGCCATGCGGCCCAGCGCCTGCCCGTCCTGGTGGCGGTGCTTGCGCACGCCCACGTCGACCTGGGCGAGGGCGTCGAGGCCCACCAGGTGCAACGCGTCGACGAGCATGCCCAGCTCGACGCCGTAGCCGACCGGGAACGGCAGCTGTTCGAGCAGCGAGCGGCGGGCCGCGTACTCGCCGCCGAGCGGCTGCACGAAACCGGCCAGCTGCGGCCAGTGCATGTTCAGCAGCGGGCGCGCCATGAGTTCGGTGACGCGTCCGCCCTGGCCGGCGGCGCCGCCGAGCGGGCGGTCGTACATCGCCTTGACGAGGTCGACGCCGGGGTCGGTGAGCAGCGGGCCCACTATGCCGGTGACGAAGTCCGAGGAGAACTCCTTCAGGTCCGCGTCGACGAAACAGACGATGTCGCCGCTGGTGACCAGCAGCGAGCGCCACAGCACCTCGCCCTTGCCGGGCACGGCGGGGATGCGGGGCAGGATGTCGTCACGGTGCACGACCCGGGCGCCCGCCGCGGCGGCCACCTCGGAGGTGCGGTCGGTGGACCCGGAGTCGACGACGACGATCTCGTCGACGAGCGGGACCTGCTGCATGAGGTCGTGACGGATGATCGCGACGATGTCGCCGACCGTCGCTTCCTCGTTGAGCGCGGGCAGCACGACACTGACCGACTGGCCCGTGCGGTGCTTGGCGGCGAGAATCTTGTGGAGCGGGCGATCGGTCATGGACCAGGAGCGGGTGCTCAGCCAGTGCTCGACTTCCTTCAGCACGTTGCGCGGCTCCTCTGCGTTCCATCTCGCGGTTCGGACGGCTCACTCAACTGTCCTGGCCTTCGGTTACAGTTTTGAACAACGCTGATGACCATCGCATGTCGGGGGCCGTCAGCGGGACAATCGCATACACAACTGAACACCGCTCATCCAGAGGGGCAGAGGGATACGGCCCGTTGAAGCCCCGGCAACCCTCCAGCCGGTCTTGTCGCACACAGATGCGCCGAGGCTCCCGGCTCGGGAAGGTGCCAAATCCGTCTCACGGCGAAACGCGTCGTGAGGAAGATGAGGAAAGGGCCTCGCCTCCATGGCTGCGCAGACTGTCGCAAGCACCACGAACCCCGTAGACGCCGTTGATCTCGGCCCCGCCACCGCGCTGTCCTGCCGCGAGTGCGGCCACCGCGTCCCCCTCGGCCCGGTCTTCGCCTGCGAGGAGTGTTTCGGCCCGCTGGAGATCGCCTACGACTTCTCGGCCTACGACACCGAAGAGCTCCGCAAGCAGATCGAAGCGGGCCCCGCGAACATCTGGCGTTACGCGCCCCTGCTGCCCGTCCCCGCCGACGTGGCGACCAAGCCGAACATCAACCCCGGCTGGACCAAGCTCGTCCAGGCCGACAACCTCGCCCGCGAACTGGGCGTCGACGCGGGCAAGCTGTTCGTGAAGGACGACTCCGGCAACCCGACGCACTCCTTCAAGGACCGCGTCGTGGCGCAGGCCATCGAAGCGGCGCGCGCCTTCCACTTCACCACCCTCTCCTGCTCCTCCACCGGCAACCTCGCGGGCGCCGTCGGCGCCGCCGCCGCGCGCGCCGGTTTCCGCTCCTGCGTGTTCATCCCGCACGACCTGGAGCAGGGCAAGGTCGTCATGGCCGCGATCTACGGCGGCGAGCTCGTCGGCATCGAGGGCAACTACGACGACGTGAACCGCTTCTGCTCCGAGCTGATCGGCGACCCGGCCGGCGAGGGCTGGGGCTTCGTCAACGTCAACCTGCGGCCGTACTACGCGGAGGGTTCCAAGACCCTCGCGTACGAGATCTGCGAGCAGCTCGGCTGGCGGCTCCCGGACCAGCTGGTCGTGCCGATCGCCTCCGGCTCGCAGCTCACGAAGATCGACAAGGGGCTCCAGGAGCTGATCAAGCTCGGGCTCGTCGAGGACAAGCCGTACAAGATCTTCGGCGCGCAGGCGGAGGGGTGTTCGCCGGTGTCCGTCGCGTACAAGGCGGGCCACGACGTCGTACGGCCGCAGAAGCCGAACACGATCGCGAAGTCGCTGGCGATCGGGAACCCGGCGGATGGTCCTTACGTGCTGGATATCGCTCGGCGTACGGGTGGGGCCGTGGAGGACGTCACCGATGAGCAGTGCGTGGACGCGATCAAGTTGCTGGCGCGCACGGAGGGTATTTTCGCGGAGACGGCGGGCGGGGTGACCGTCGGTGTGGCGAAGAAGCTGATCGACAACGGTCTGCTGGACCCGACGCTGACCACGGTTGTGCTGAACACCGGGGATGGTCTGAAGACGCTGGACGCGGTTGCCGGGACCGGGCTCACCGCGACGATCCGGCCGAGTCTTGAGTCGTTCAGGGAAGCGGGGCTCGCGTCCTAGCGTCGTTCTTTGACTGCGGGTCCGTGGGGGCTGGTCGCGCAGTTCCCCGCGCCCCTAAAAAAGCAGCTGACCGGAGGTTTTACCGTGAGCGTTAGTGTCCGTATCCCCACCATCCTGCGCACCTATACCGGTGGCCAGGCCGAGGTCTCCGCCGAAGGCGCCACCCTCGCCGAGGTCATCTCGGATCTGGAGAAGAACCACGCCGGTATCTCCGCGCGCGTTCTCGACGACCAGGGCAAGCTGCGGCGGTTCGTCAACGTGTACGTGAACGACGACGACGTGCGGTTCGAGCAGGGGCTGGAGACGGCCACCCCGGACGGGGCCGGCGTCTCGATCATTCCGGCCGTCGCCGGCGGCTGATAGTTACCCTAGGTAACGCCGATTACCGAGAGTTCATCGAATTGCCCCCTCCGTGAGAGAAGCGGAGGGGGCAATTCTCTATGGTTGAGCACGGTACAGTTGGGGAACCCGCTCCACTCCGCATGCCGGACGCATATGAGTACCGGCTCCGCGTGCGATGAGAAGTAGCCAAAGTGTGCAGGTCTTTTGTGGCTTATGTTCCCTTTGTGGGGCCCGACTTGCCCTGAAGTCGGATGAATTCTCCGTAAATTCCCGACCGGTCCTGCCCGGAATTCTCGTCGGATTGACCTGTTGCAGACGGCAGTTGGACGGATACATTCGGCCGCGGTCGACGCGTTCCGGCGCACGCCCCCAATCCTGTGGGGGGTGAGGTCTGACCCGGATCCGCGAAGTGCGGGTCCGTGCAAGGGCCAGTAATAGGGGAGTTAGGCATGGCTCAGGGCACCGTCAAATGGTTCAACGCGGAGAAGGGGTACGGCTTCATCGCGGTCGACGGTGGTGCGGATGTTTTCGTCCACTACAGCGCGATTCAGATGGACGGCTACCGCACCCTGGAAGAGGGTCAGCGGGTCGATTTCGAGATCTCGCAGGGTCAGAAGGGGCCGCAGGCGGACATGGTCCGGCTCGCGACCAGCTGAAGCACGCGCCGACGAACAGCAGCGACGTTCTTCGTTCCTCACCGAAGGGCTCGTACTCCTGGGGGGTCACCTCCTGGGGTACGGGCCCTTCGGCATGCCCGCGGGGTGCCTCGCGCGCCCTGTGGAGGAGGGTGCCAGAACCCGAGAGCCGCTTGCACTCGACCATGCCGAGTGCTAATCATTGGCGTTAGCACTCTGAAGGTGAGAGTGATAACGAAGGACCGGGTCGGTGAGGCCCAGCAGGCCAGGTGGTGCAAGGAACCACGGGGCAGGCAGGCCGTCCGTCGCGGGCGCCAGCGCGGTCCGGAGCAATCCACCCCAGTCCGGGAGGACCACTTCACATGGCCAAGATCATCGCGTTCGACGAGGAGGCACGGCGCGGTCTCGAGCGCGGGATGAACCAGCTCGCCGACGCCGTCAAGGTCACCCTTGGCCCCAAGGGCCGCAACGTCGTCCTCGAGAAGAAGTGGGGCGCCCCCACGATCACCAACGATGGTGTTTCCATCGCCAAGGAGATCGAGCTCGAGGACCCGTACGAGAAGATCGGCGCCGAGCTGGTCAAGGAAGTCGCCAAGAAGACGGACGACGTCGCCGGCGACGGTACGACCACGGCGACCGTGCTCGCCCAGGCCCTCGTCAAGGAGGGTCTGCGCAACGTGGCCGCAGGCGCCAACCCGATGGCCCTCAAGCGCGGTATCGAGAAGGCCGTCGAGGCCGTCTCCGGTGCCCTGCTGGAGCAGGCCAAGGACGTGGAGACCAAGGAGCAGATCGCTTCGACGGCCTCCATCTCCGCCGCCGACACCCAGATCGGCGAGCTCATCGCCGAGGCGATGGACAAGGTCGGCAAGGAAGGCGTCATCACCGTCGAGGAGTCGCAGACCTTCGGTCTGGAGCTTGAGCTCACCGAGGGCATGCGCTTCGACAAGGGCTACATCTCGGCGTACTTCGCCACCGACATGGAGCGTATGGAGGCGTCGCTCGACGACCCGTACATCCTGATCGCCAACTCGAAGATCGCCAACGTCAAGGACCTGCTCCCGCTCCTGGAGAAGGTCATGCAGTCGGGCAAGCCGCTGCTGATCATCGCCGAGGACGTCGAGGGCGAGGCCCTGTCCACGCTGGTCGTCAACAAGATCCGCGGCACCTTCAAGTCCGTCGCCGTCAAGGCCCCGGGCTTCGGTGACCGTCGCAAGGCCATGCTCGGCGACATCGCCATCCTCACGGGCGGCGAGGTCATCTCCGAGGAGGTCGGCCTCAAGCTGGAGAACGCGACCGTGGACCTTCTGGGCCGCGCTCGCAAGGTCGTCATCACCAAGGACGAGACGACGATCGTCGACGGCTCGGGCTCGGCGGACCAGGTTGCCGGTCGCGTCAACCAGATCCGCGCCGAGATCGAGAACAGCGACTCGGACTACGACCGCGAGAAGCTCCAGGAGCGCCTCGCCAAGCTCGCCGGCGGCGTCGCCGTCATCAAGGCGGGCGCGGCCACCGAGGTCGAGCTCAAGGAGCGCAAGCACCGCATCGAGGACGCCGTTCGCAACGCGAAGGCGGCCGTCGAGGAGGGCATCGTCGCCGGTGGCGGCGTCGCGCTCATCCAGGCCGGCAGCGTCTTCGAGAAGCTCGAGCTCGAAGGTGACGAGGCCACCGGTGCCGCGATCGTGAAGCTGGCCCTGGAGGCCCCGCTGAAGCAGATCGCGGTCAACGCCGGCCTCGAAGGCGGCGTCGTGGTGGAGAAGGTCCGCAACCTCACCCCGGGTCACGGCCTCAACGCCGCGACCGGCGAGTACGTGGACCTCATCGCCGAGGGCATCATCGACCCGGCGAAGGTCACGCGCTCTGCCCTGCAGAACGCCGCGTCCATCGCCGCGCTGTTCCTCACCACCGAGGCCGTCATCGCCGACAAGCCGGAGAAGGCGTCCGCGCCGGCCGGCGGCGGCATGCCGGGCGGTGACATGGACTTCTGATCGACCCCTTCCGGTTGATCAACGGTCTTGCCGAGGGCGGTACTTCCTGTTCCGACAGGGGGTACCGCCCTCGGGCGTGTCCGGGATCACAGGCCGGGGGACGGGATGGTCGGAAGGAGGGGGTTGGCCGCGAGGTGGTTGTTGGCGCATGATCGATGCATACGCACATACCACCCGGTACCTGGTGTCTGGTACCTGGTCTTCCGAGGAGCCCCCACACGTGTCTACGACCGCCCCCGCCTCCCGAGCGGCCGAAGTCCTCGCCCGCCCGATCACCCTCAACGGCCTGACCGTCCCCAACCGGATCGTCATGGCGCCGATGACCCGCCAGTTCTCGCCGGGCGGGGTGCCGGGGGAGGACGTGGTGTCGTACTACTCCCGTCGTGCCGCCGCGGGCGTGGGCCTGATCGTCACCGAGGGGACCTACGTCGGTCACGAGTCGGCCGGGCAGAGCGACCGCGTCCCGCGCTTCCACGGCGCGGAGCAGCTCGCGGGCTGGGCGAAGGTCGCCGAGGGCGTGCACGCGGCGGGCGGCACGATCGTGCCGCAGCTGTGGCACATCGGCATGGTCCGCGAGCAGGGCCAGCCGCCGTACGCGGACGCCCCCGCGGTCGGCCCCTCCGGGCTGCGCATCGGCAGCGACGAGGTCACCGGTACGGCCATGACGCAGCGGGACCTGGACGACGTCATCGGCGCCTTCGCCGAGGCCGCCGCGGCGGCGGAGCGGATCGGTTTCGACGGCGTGGAACTCCACGGCGCGCACGGCTACCTCCTCGACCAGTTCCTGTACGCGGGCACCAACCGCCGTACGGACGCCTACGGCGGTGACGCGGTCGCCCGTACGAAGTTCGCGGCGGAGATCGTGGCGGCGGTCCGCGAGACCGTCTCTCCCGACTTCCCGATCATCTTCCGCTACTCGCAGTGGAAGCAGGACGTCTACGGTGCCCGGCTCGCCGAGACCCCGGAGGAGCTGGAGTCCATCCTGACCCCGCTCGCCGCGGCCGGCGTCGACGTCTTCCACGCCTCCACCCGCCGTTACTGGCTCCCCGAGTTCGAGGAGACCGGCTCCGACCTCAACCTCGCGGGCTGGACCAAGAAGCTCACCGGCAGGCCCACCATCACCGTCGGCTCGGTCGGCCTCGACGGCGACTTCCTCAAGGGGTTCCGCGGCGAGGGCGCCCCGCTCAAGGGCATCGACGACCTCCTCGACAGCCTGGAGCGCGACGAGTTCGACATGGTCGCGGTGGGCCGGGCGCTGCTCCAGGACCCGGAGTGGGCGGCGAAGGTGCTCGCGGGGCGCGTGGACGAGCTGGCGCCGTACGACGCGGCGGCGCTGCGCTCGCTGAGCTGACGCCGACGCCGACGCCGACGCACACATGAAGAACGGCCGGGGCTTTTGGCCCCGGCCGTTCCTGTCGTCCCGTCGCGTCCCGACCGACGTGCTACTCCCGCACCCCCGGGCGGACGCCTACGGCGCCGTCAGCAGGAGTGCGGGCCGGTCTCACCCGAACATCCCGGTGCACGCGGCGTGCAGGGGCACGAAGACCCACGCTCCTTTCAGGACGACGCTGCGCAAGCGGCTTTCCTCCCGTTGCTCGAAGGAGTACTCGACGGCCCGGACAAGGAGCACCGGGATGACCACGCCCGCGAGTACGCCCTCCAGGAACGGCGTACGAGACCCTGAGGAGCGTTGCATCCCCCAGCTGACCGCCATGACGCCCAACAGGACGTACTGGAACGGAAGATCGGTGACCATCTTCTTGTTGGCGGCGGCGAGCCCGGCAATGCCGAGCAGCTCGACCACCACGACTGCGAACAGGGCTATGTCCAACACGCCGACAACGAACCTTTCTCCAGCGAACGGAACTGACGGAAAAGGACCTCAGCGGGTCGGCCGGTCACCACGCCTTGCGGCAGGCGGTCTTGATGTCGTTCCACCCGAAGTACAGGGTGAAGATCCCCTGGACCACGGAGTTGGCGTTGAACCCTTCGCCGCGGACGATCCGTCGGACGACGCGGATGATTCGCTTCGCGCGCTTCAGATCCCTCGAGATCCGGTACGCGATCGTCACGATCTTGGTCCACGAGGTCCAGGGAATGACGCTGAGGATCAGCATCCCGACGAGCATGATGCACCGCCGCTTCCAGTACCAGCTGCTCCACCAGCTCGTACCGTCGAGGTCGTACATCATGACCGGGTCGACAGGGTAGCCGTAGTGATTCGGCGAGCCCTCGACGACCGAGTCGACCTGGAGGAACCGTCCCGTGGACGGGTCGTACAGCCGCAACCCCATCAGCGTGTAACCGCTGAGCGTGTCGCCGGAGCGCTGCTTGGTGCCGGTCCAGCCGTAGCGGGTGGCGGCTGTGTCGTCCTGGACGTTGCCGTACTCGTCATAGTGCTGGACGGTGGCCGCGACGGTGGTGTCCAGCGGGAGCTGGACGGCGATGTCGCCGTGCAGGTTGGCGAGTTGCAGGACGGCTGTGCCGTCGGCGCCCGTGGTGGCGGTGAGGTCACCGGTGAGGTCCTGGACGTTTCGGGTGACGGTGGTGCCGGTCTTCGTCCAGGTGGGGCTGTCGCAGCCGCAGCCGTAGTGGCTGGTCGTGGTGGACGACGTGGTCCAGGTGCCGTCGGTCGCCTGGGTCTGGGCGGTCTGGACGGCGAGGCGTCCGGCGGCGTCCAGGGACCAGGAGTTACGGCTGGTGCCGAGGGTCTCGGTGCGCACCAGGTCGTTGGTGTAGTACGCCAGGGTCGTGCTGCCGCTCGTGGTGGTGCGGCCGAACGCGTCATAGACGTAGCCGGAGTTGGCCAGCCGGTCCGCCGAATCGTACGTGTACGACGTGGTGTTCGCGGTGGTGTCGGAGGTGCTGCTGTCGCAGTCGTCCGAACTCGCGGTCAGGGCCGTGCGGTTGCTGTTCGCGTCGAAGGTGTAGGCGCGGGTGGTGCAGCCGTTGGCGGTGGTGTCGGCGGCCTTCGTGAGGCGGCCGGCGCTGTCGTAGGTGTAGGCCGTTTCCGTCGTCGAGCCGTCGGTCTGGGTGTGGCCGGAGCGGTGTCCGGCGACCGTGTAACCGGCGGTGTCGGAGGCGACGGTGGTGCCGTCCGACGTCGTGTATTCGCGGCCGGTCTGCTGGCCGGCCGGGTCGGTGGTGACGGTGAGGGTGTAGCTGCCGGGCAGGGTCTCCGTCGCCAGCGTGCCGTCGGCGTCGTAGGTGCCGGTGAAGGTGCCCGCGACCGAGTCGGTCAGGGTCTTCAGCTTGCCTGCGGTGCCGTAGGCGTAGGTGACGGTGGACGGCGCCGAGTCGGTGGTCTTCACCGGACGGTCCAGCACGTCGTACGACGTGGTGCTGGTGTTGCCCGCGCCGTCGGCGTACGAGGTCTGACGACCCAGGTCGTCATAGCCGGCCGCGATGGTCTGGCCGTTGGACGTCTGGGTGGCGATCTGCCCGTTGGTCTCGTCGTAGGTGACGGTGGTGGCGGGGGTGTCCGTGCCCGTGCCGCCGGTGATCGCCGTGCTGGTCGTCCGGCCGGCCGCGTCCACCGTGATGGTGGTGGTGCGGGTCACGCTGTTGGCGGTCTCCGCCTTGCCCGCGCCCTGGCCCCATCGGTCGTAGGTGTAGACGGTGGTGACCGCTTCGGTGGGGTTGGTCCCGCCGCCGGTGATCGCCGCCGCGGGCGCGGTCCTGCAGAGCAGGCCGTCCCACGCGACCGAGGCGCAGGTGCCGGAGGCGTCCGCGTCGTAGTACGTGTACGCCAGTGTGCCCGCGTCCGAGCCGGAGGAGCCCGCGGTGCGCGTGGTGGCCACGCGGCCCGCGTCGTCGTACGTCGTCACGAGCGCTGTGGTCCCACCGCCCTCGGTGGCCTTCTCCCGGCCGGTGGACCAGTCGTAGGTGGTCGTGGTCGTGGTGGTGTCGGCGTCGGTGCCGTAGCCCGCGACGGACGCGCCGGTGACCGTGGAGGTCACCAGGTCGGAGACCGCCGCGTCGGTGGGCTTGTTCTCGTCGTAGG
This sequence comes from Streptomyces sp. NPDC088350, assembly GCF_044753545.1. NCBI lineage: Bacteria > Bacillati > Actinomycetota > Actinomycetes > Kitasatosporales > Streptomycetaceae > Streptomyces > Streptomyces sp. NPDC088350. Next base: position 194,698 of record NZ_JBIVNL010000013.1, read on the forward strand.
TGTACGCCGTGTGGGCGCGGGCCGGGACCACCGTGCCCGCCGCGAGCGTCGACTCGGTGGTGGAGCCGGTCAGTTCCTTCGCGAGGGTGACGGCGTGCAGGGGGCCGTACTCGTCGGTGAGGCGTTCGCCGTCCGTCGCGTACTCGGAGACCGTGGCCAGCAGTTGGGCGCGGTCGGCGGTGGACAGGTTGGTCAGGCCGAGTTCGGCCAGCTCGTCCGCGGAACCGCCGAGTGCCAGCTCGCGGTTGGCCGCGGTGAGATCCGCGACCGTGTTGCCGTACTCGTCGTACTCGGTCGTGGTGAGCGAGCCGCCGGGCCTGGCGGTGTTGGTCTCCTCGCCGCTCGCGTTGATGTAGGTGACGGTCGCGCGGTCGTACGCCGAAGACGTCAGGTCACCGCCGGTGGTGGAAGCCGGGACGCTGTCCGCCGGGAAGACGGCGGTGGCGTCGGTCGGGGCTTCGTCCTGGGCCCAGGTGGCGACCGTGGTGGCGTCCATCTGGTGCGGGGCGGTGGTGCCGGAGAGCGGGACGTCGTAGACGACGGTGGTGACCGCCGTGCCGGACGTGGTGCTGTCCGAACCCTCGGCGAGGGCCGCGCGGGTGGCCTTGAGCAGCATGCCCGCGCCCGCGGTCAGGGCCGAGCCGGCCTTGCCGTAGGTGAAGGTCCAGGGCAGCTCACCGGGGTTGGTGAGGGTCTCCACCCGGCCGTCGGAGTCGTAGGTGTACTCCGTCTTCAGGGCCGGGCTGATGCGCGGGTCCCAGACCTGGCGGAGCTTGCCGGACGCTCCGTACGCGTACGAAGTGAGGGTCTCGGCGGTGGCGGCGGTGGCGGCGGTGGCACCCGGGGTGGTGGCCCACAGCTTGATCGCCTTGACCTGGCCCGTGTAGTCGCCCAGCGCGCTGGACGTGGCGGTGGTGGTGGAGGCGTAGACGAACTCCAGGACCCGGCAGCCCTTGGTGGCGGGCGTCGCCTGGCAGGTGGCCGCGGTGACCGCGCCGGTCGGGGAGATCACGTACTTGGGCCGCGCCAGGGTGGCGGTGCCTGAGGTGATGGTCTCGGAGACGGTGGTGACCGTGGTGTCGTCGACCGCGGTGGCGGAAGAGGACAGGGTCCAGGTCGTCGCCGCGGAGGCCGCCTTCGTGAACACCGTGGTGTTGGCGTCGGTGTCGGTCAGCGTGAACGTCGTGCCGGACAACGTGCCCGTCAGGGTGAGGGTCTCGGCGCCGGTCTGCGGAGTCCAACTCCCGTCCGAGTTCAGCGTGAACGCGATCGCGCCGCCGTCCCCGCTGAGCAGTTCGACGGAGGTCCCGGAGGTCTTGCGGATCTGTGTGTAGTCGCTCGTCGCACCCGTGACGGAGGAGGTCCAGCCGGGGCCGAAGATCTCGGCCTGGCCCTCGGTGTCGGTGGAGTTGGCGCGCGAGGAGTAGGTGCGGCTGACGGAGGCTTCGAAGGCGGTGGCGTCGGTGGCGTCCAGCGTGTAGTCGCCGGTGAGCTGGTTCACCGTGCCGGGGCCGACCTCGGCGGTCGGCGCGGTGCCCGCGTCGCGGTCGAGAGTGACCTCGACGGTCTGCGAGTAGCCGGTGGTGGTGCCGTCGGTGAAGGCTGCACGCAGCTCGATGGCGCCGTCCTCGGACAGCGAACTGACCGTGTTCCAGACCAACTTGGTGGCGGTGCCGCTGGTGACGGCGACCGGCCAGGCGGAGACCGCGCTGCCGGATACGGTGACGTCACCGACCGGGACGGTGTGCCAGGTGTCGGTCTCACCGCGCCGGTACTGCCAGGTCACACCCGTGTAGGTCGAGAGCCCCTTGGCGGCGAGGGTGAGGCGGCGGGCGGTGGTGTCACCGCCGGCCGGGGAGAGGATCGCGGCGCCGTCCGCGCCGACACCGAAGCTGTAGGCGGTGGTTGCGGCGGAGAGGTTTCCTCCGGAGTCGACGGTGCGGGCGTAGAGCGTGTGCCAGCCGTTCGCCGGGGCGATGCTCACGGTGGCGGCGTCGCCGCCGTTGCCGTTGGTGGTGTCCAGCTTCTTGTTCGGCAGGCCGCTGTTGTCCAGGCCCCAGTAGTAGCCGGCGCCGTCGGACGAGGACGTGTCGATGGTGCAGGTGTCGGCGTCGTCGGCCTTGGCCGTCCAGCCGTTCTGGGTGTACGTGTCGCAGGTGACGGTGGGTGCGGCGGGCAGGCCGGTGTTCATCACGAACGTGGTGTAGCCGGTCCAACTGCCGTAGTCCGTACCGTCGTAGGCCCGCACCCGGTAGCGCAGGTGCACACCGGCCGGGAAGGCGGAGGCCGACGGGATCGCGAGCTTCGCGGTCGCGCCGGAGGCGACCGAGGACGACGTGGCGGTGTACGTGTACGTGGTGTCCGCGTACGCCGGGTCGGCCGTGACCTCGAACTGCCCCTTCGTGGCCGACCCGTCGGGGTCGGTGACCTTCGCCGAGAGGGTCGGGGTGAGGGAGGTGACGTAGCGCTTGCCGTTGTAGGCGTTGACCTGCGAGGGCGAGATCGCCGTCGAACTCGGCGTCGCCGGATAGGAGTTGTACGTCACCGTCAGGTGCGGCTCGGTCGAGCCGTCCCCGGAGACGTAGTTGGCGGAACGGAAGCGCCGCCAGGTCAGTGAGTCGGTCTCGCTCGCGCCACGCACCTGGAGGCCGTAGTTGGTCGAACCGTCCGCCCACGCCTGCACGAGGGTGTCGATGTCGAAGTTCATCGTGCCCGCCGGGCAGGAGGTGCTGTAGCCCAGCGCGGCGGTGTTGGTCACCGCGCCGGTGGTCGTGGTGGTGGGCTGGGCGGCCCAGGTGACGGTGGACGACGACCAGGTGGAGGTGATCCGCCGCACCTGCGTACCCGCGCCCGAGGTGGAGCAGGTCGAGGCGTAGTAGGAGTACAGGGCGAGGTTGGTGTCGGTGATGTGCTTGCCGGCGAACTTCGACACGTCGAACTTCAGGTACGAGCGCGCCACATCAGTGCCCGCGTCGTACGTACCCGACTTCAGCTCCGTCGAGGAGACCTGCGAATCGGTGTAGTCCGGTGTCTGCACCCAGGTGTCGGTGGTGACGGCGAGGGTGGAGGTCGGGTCGACGGTGACCGGGTAGGTCAGGTCCTGGGTGAAGTAGTCCGCGCCGGGACTGAGGACCAGGGTCTGGGTGCCGTCGTCGGCGGTCTCGACCTTGGTGGCGACCTTCGCCTGGTACTTCGACTCGCCGGAAGCCTTGTCCTGGGAGGAGTCCCACATCATCGGCGCGGGGGCTTCCGCCACCAGCTTGCCGTCGGCGTTCTTCAGCAGGAGGTGGCCGGAGTCGGCGATCGACAGCTCAAGTCCCTTGAGCTGCATGGGGATTCGGTACACCGGGGCGCTGTCGGGCTTGGCGTCCAGGACGATGTTCTGGCTGAAGCCCTGGGCCAGCGCGGTCACTGTGAGGGTCTGGTCGTCGCCCAGGTCGTAGGAGGCGGTGTCGTCCTTCACCGTCGGCGTGGGGAGTTTCGACTCCCAGCCCAGGCCGAACGACGTGCTGCCCTTGTCGACCGACACCAGCGCCGTGTCACCGCCGTCGGAGACCGCGATGTCGGCCGCGGCGACGTCCGGTTCCAGCGACGCGCCCGTGTCCGACAACGACGTGTCGATGTCCCGCCACGTGCCGCCGGCCACCTGCTGCCGGATCGGCCCCGCGTACGTCGACGTCTGCAGCTCACCACTCGGCAGCGCGTACGTCGTCGAGTCGGCCGTGCGCTCCGACAGCACCTCGATCTTCCGGTCCTGCGACCGCGCCATCAACAGCGCCGCGTCCACTGAATCCGCCGACGAGGCAGCCGACTTGGTGTCCGCCACGGCCGCTACGACCGTGGTGCCCGAGTCGGCCGCGAACGCCGCCCCCGACTCCAACGACACCAGCGCCGTCTCCGCCGCCAGCACGGCGGCCACGGCCAGCGCCGTATGCCTCAGCAAAGCTCCCGATGATCTCCCCCGCCCCCTTGTGGCCGAGAAGACCCTTCTCCCCTTGAGTCCCAACTCAACTCCAGCGATCACCTCGTGACGCCCAGTGCGTCACGAACCGCTGATAAAAGGTCAAGAAACTGTGAGGCGAAGCAAAAGAAAAGTCACGAACTGATCAAAAGCGAGAGCGTCTGGCATACCTGCTCTTGACCCGGGCGGGGTTCCGGATTCCGGAGGCTGTGCTTTCTGTGGATCGACCAAGGGCTGCCTGTCGGACAAGAGGTGCCGAGAGTGGCTGATAAGTGCAAAGCGCCCGGCAGTCTGTGCTGTTGCTGCGGTAAAGATTGTTATTGCCCTGTGATGACCTCGTGGAGGGCTGTGGGCATGCGTGCGTACCGTGAGTCGTATGACCACAGCCTCCCGCGTAGCGACCGTCGCCGATCTGGACGCCGTCGTCGCCACCTTCACCAGCGCCTTCTTCCACGACCCGGTCTGGGGGCCCGCCTTCCCCGACGAGCGGCGGCGGGCCGCGCAGGCGGCCGTGATGTGGCGGGTCTATGCCGGCTCCGCGCTGCGGTATCCGTGGACTCTGGTGACACCGGACGTGGAGGCCGCGGCGGTCTTCATTCCGCCGGGCGGTGTGGAGTTGACCGAGGAGGAGGCCGCCGGGCTTGAGGGGCGGCTGGCCGCGGTCACGGATGCGGAGACGGCCCGCGCGATCACGGTGGTGGGGGATCGGTTCGAGGCGGCGCACCCCGCCGAGCCGTTCTTCTACCTCACGATCCTGGGCACGCACGCCGACCACCGCGGCAAGGGCCTGGGCATGGGCCTGGTGACGGAGGGGCTCGCCCGGATCGACGCGCTCGGCGCCCCCGTCTACCTGGAGTCGACCAACCCGGCCAACATCAAGCGCTACGAGAGCGTCGGCTTCCTGGCTCGTGACGAGATCGTCACCGCCGGCGGCCAGGTGGTCACGACGATGTGGCGGCCGGCCACCCGTTGAGCTGTGGCTATTGGTGAGGGTCCCAACTCGGGCTAACGTGCCGGAACATGAGGATTCTCCATCTGTCCGACACCCACCTGGAGCGCACCGACGCCCCCAACCGGCACGGCGTCAACGCGACGGACTCCCTGCGGTTGATGCTCGCCGAGCTGCGGCATCAGCGGGGTGTGGACGCGGTCGTCGTCACCGGGGACCTCGCGAACGACGGGGCGGTCGAAGCGTACGCGGCTGTGCGGGAGTTGGTGGGCGGGTTCGCGCGGGTGATGGGTGGGGTGCCGGTCTTCTACACGACCGGGAACCATGACGAGCGGGAGGCGTTCGGGAAGGTGCTGGGGAGTGGGCACGAGGCTCCGGACGCCGTGTTCCCGGCGGAGTTCGGGTGTGCCGCTGTCAGTACGGTCGGCGGGTATCGGTTCATCACGCTGGACTCGCTGGTGCCGGGGAAGGTGTACGGGCAGCTGAGCCGGGCCCAACTGGACTGGCTGGAGGAGGAGTTGAGGACTCCGGCCGAGAACGGGACCGTTCTTGCCTTTCATCATCCGCCGGTCAACCTCGGTACGCCGATGCAGCGGGCCTTCGGGCTGCGGAATCCGGGGGAGTTGGCGGACGCGATCCGGGGGAGTGACGTACGGGTCGTGCTCACGGGCCACTTCCACCTCCAGCTCTTCGGGTTTCTGGAGGCGACTCCCGTGTGGGTCACGCCCGGTGTCGTCAACCGGCTGGATCTGACCACCGCGCCCGGCACCGAGCGGGCCGTGCGGGGTGCCTCGGCCTCGCTGGTGGAACTGGGCGGGGAGACCGGGCCGATGTTCCACACCCTCCATGCGCGAGATCCGCGGGCGCACGAGACGGTGTACCAGTTGGACGCGGAGCAGGTTCGGTCGGCACTCGAACGGCATGCGCCGTAGCGGGCTCACGCGACCACGGGGTATAGTGGATCTTGAGCTCGCCGCCGTAACTCCGGCCGGTCGGCGCTGCGTTGGTGGTCCAAGGAAAGACGCCCCGCTTCCTGCGGGGAAATGCAGGTGCAAGGCCTGCCCGGCGCTCCGATGAAGTCCCCGTCCCGCATCGCGCGGGGCGGGGACTTCGCGTTGCGCGTCCACCAGCAGGTTCCCCAGCGCTACAGGTTCCCCAGCGGCTCGATGTCCACGTGCACCGGTGTGCCCCAGACGCGGAGCACCTCGTAGTCCGTGAACTCGTGGACGAGGCGGTACGCCATCGCCGGGCGGGAACCGCGGCGGGCGGCGTTGATGTACAGCTCGGCCTCGTGGCGGTCGCGGCGCGGGGTGCCGCAGAGCTGCCAGGCCTGGCCGTTCCACAGCTCGGGGAGCCAGCGCTGCTGGGCCTGCGGGCGGTCCTCGCGTACGCCGTAGCGGGAGGGCGTGGTGTCGGCGGGCCGGGTGACGGCGGGGCCGTTGAACTCGGAACGGCGGGCCGTGCGGCGCCGGGTCTCGCAGAGCAGGCAGAGGTCGGGGGCGTCGGTGTCGACCGGGCCGTTCGGATGCTCCGGGCAGCGTGTGGTGGGTGCGCCGCCGCTGACGCTGTCGTCCAGCAGGTCGAGGGCGCGCCTGAGATCCGCCTTGACCTCGTGCAGCCGGGCGTCGGGGGTGTCGGACGTGAGCGCCTCGCCGTGCTCGCCGAGGAGGCGGAGGGCGCGGCCTAGGGCGGTCTGCTGGGCGTGGTTCATGGTTCTGTCGACGATAGTCGGGTTTGGGGTGGGTTGGTTGCCCGGGCTCCGTGTGATGGCGGTGATGTTGGTATCAGGCCCGCTTGAGGTCTTCGACGAAGGCCGACCATGCGGGGGCCTGGAAGACCAGCTTCGGGCCGAGGGGGTTCTTGGAGTCGCGGACGGGGACGAGGGCGGGGTGGCCGTCGGCTACTTCGAGGCAGTCGCCGCCGTCGCCGCCGCTGTGCGTGGACTTGCGCCAGCGGGCGACCTCCAGGCAGTCGCCGCCGCTGCCTCCGCTGTAGCTGGACTTGTGCCAGGTTGCTGTGCGGAGATCGTAATCAGGGGTGTTGTTCGCCATGTTCGTAATCCTGGGCCACTGACTCGATCAACGCCAGGGAGTCTTCCGGGGAGAGTGCGGCGGCGGCGAGGAACTCGAAGGTGATCCGGTGGCGGGCGACGGTGGCCGGGTCGTCCTCCAGTCGACCGGTGCCGACGGAGTCGAAGTAGACGAGGGGAGGGGCGTCGTCGAACTCCATCAGTTTCATGCAGCCTTCCATCGAGGCATGCCCTCCCGCGTCGAAGGGCAGCACCTGCACGAGGATCCGGTGCTGGTGGATCAGCCCGGTCACGTGCCGCAAGGCTGCCGCCATCACTTTCCTCCCGCCGGTCTCCCGGCGCAGTACCGCTTCGTCCAGAATCACCCAGAGCAGCGGCTTTGTTGGATGCTTGAGGATGCGGGCACGGTCCACGCGGGCCGCCACCAGCTCGTCGATGTCCTCGTCCGTCGCGGTCGGCCGATAGGCGCGGAAGACGGCACGTGCGTAGTCGGGCGTCTGCAGCAACCCGGAGATGAGCATGGCCTGGTACTCACGGATCGCGGTCGATACCGCTTCCGCCTCCACCGCCTCCGCGAAGTGCTCCGGGTAGCGGGACTGCGCTGCCGCGTGGCAGTTGCGGGTGAAGAAATCGTCCGTGCCGAGGACTTCGTCGAACACGGCGGCGTACTCCAGGTGCATCCGCCGTGTGCCTGCTTCGAGTTGGCCGATGAACGTGCCGCTCACGAAGAGCATCTGGCCCAACTCCGTTTGGCTGAGGCCTGCTTTCTCGCGGGCGTGGCGCAACTCCGCGCCCAGCATCGAGCGGGGGGACGAGGAGGGGTCGAGATCCTTCGGACCTGGCATGGCAACTCCATGTTGAACAGTGGGGTTGTTGGTACGCCGCCTATGGCCAGGTTAGACACCCACCCACCACGCTGTGTTGCGAACAGCAAACTCTGCGTGGAGGTGTAAGGAATGCTGCGGTCGACGGAAGAAGTCGTCGCCTCGCTCCGGGAGGCGCTCACCGGTGTCGGTGTCGTCCTGCCGTCCCTGTGTGTGGACCCGGTGACCGGCGCCGGCGAGGAGCCGTTCGCGCTTGTCGTGCTGGGGCGTTGCAACGTCCGTACCGCCGAGAAGCTCGCGTCCGTGCTGCGCGGGGAACGGCCGCCGGTCGGGGCGCACGCCGTGGACGTACGGGACGGGCGGGTCGGGGAAGTGATGGGGCACGTGGGCGGGAACGTGCAGTTGCGGCCGGTCGGTGGCGGCCGGGAGTGGGACTGTCCGCCGGAGTCGACCGGGCCCGCGGCTCAGGAGGAGGTACTGCGGGCGCGGGTACGGGAACGGAATCGTGAAGCCCGCCTGCCCTGAGCGGACGCCGTGATCGACTGAACCCATGGCCGCACTCCCGCCCCGGCTCCTCCGGGCCCTCGAAGCCTTCAACTCCGCCCACCCCTGGAGCCACAACGCCCACTACCACCCTTGGTTGCTACGGCAGTTGCCCCGCAGGTTCGGGCGCGGCCTGGACGTCGGTTGCGGGAGCGGGGACCTGGCGCGGCTGTTGGCCGGGCGGAGTACGGGTGGCGTGGAGGGGATCGACTCCGATCCCGAAATCATCGCCAGGGCAAGGGAGTTGACCCCGCCCGGCGTCCCCGTGGACTTCGTCGTCGCCGATGCCCCGGCCGGACTCCCCGCCGGCCCCTACGACGTCATCACCTGCGTCGCCGCCCTCCACCACCTCCCGTTCACCGAGACGCTCACCCGCTTCCGCGACCAACTCGCCCCCGGAGGAACCCTGGTGGTCGTCGGCTGCGCCCGCGAGGAGAGTCCCGTCGACCATCTGCTCGCCGCCCTCTCCATCCCCCTGAACCTCGCCAACGGCTGGCTGAAGAACCGGGGTCGCACGGCCGCGTCCCGCCCGGTGTCCATGACCGCTGTCACCCGGCCCCCGGAGATCACCTTCGCGGAGATCCGCCGCGAGGCCGCGCGCCTTCTGCCGGGGGCGCGGCTGCGGCGGCGGTTGTTCTGGCGGTACACGCTGGTCTGGCGGGGAGGGAGGGCGGAGGGGTGAGCTGCTGCCGGCCGGGCTCCGAGGACCCGGGTGACTCCGTCACGTCGATCGCGCAGGTGAGCGGTCACCGGAGCAGTCGGAGGAAGTGGCTGAGCCCGTGACTCCGGTGAGACCGAAGGCGTACGTCGCCAGGAAGCCGACCCCGTACCCGGTCAGCAGCCCGCCCCCATAGATCGCCACCGTCATCCCCAGCCCCCTGTTCCCCGCCAGCAACGGGAACAGCGCCCACCCCGATGGTCCGATCGCCGTCGCCCCCACCTTGTCGCCCAGCATCGCGAAGAACCCGACGAACGCCCCGCCCGCCGCCCCGCCCGCGCAGGCGGTCAGGAACGGCCGGCCCAGCGGGAGCGAGACGCCGTAGATGAGGGGTTCGCCGACGCCCAACAACCCTGCGGGGAGCGCCGACTTGATGGTCGTACGGAGTGAAGTGTCGTGGCGCAGGCGGACGTACACGGCGACCGCCGCGCCCACCTGGCCCGCGCCCGCCATCGCCAGGATGGGCAACAGGACGGTGTAGCCCTGCTGTTCGATGAGGGTGGTGTGGATCGGGATCAGGGCCTGGTGGAGGCCCAGCATCACCAGGGGGAGGAAGAGGCCGCCCAGGATCAGGCCCGCGAAGGGGCCCGTGGTCGACAGGAGCCAGTTCGCCGCCGTGCCGATCGCGGTGGAGAGCTCGCCGGCCGCGTACATGAGGCCGTAGAGCGTCGCCAGGCCCGCGATCAGGACCGTCAGGGTGGGGGTGACCAGGACGTCGAGGGTCGCGGGGACCCAGGTGCGGCACCACCGTTCGACGTACGTGCCGAGCAGCGCGGCGGCCAGTGCGCCCAGTACCCCGCCCTGGCCGGGGGACAGGGTCGCCCCGAACGCCGTCACCTTCGCCACCCCGGGGTACACCACGACCGCCGCCACCGCCCCGCCCAGCACGGGCGTCCCGCCGAACTCCTTCGCCGTGTTGTAGCCGACGAAGACCGCGATGAGCGCGAGGAACGCGGAGGCGATGGCGGCGAGGGCGCCCGTCACTCCCGGAAGCCAACCCATGTTGATCAGCAGCCCGTTGAGGCCCGCCAGGACTCCGCAGCCGATCAGGGCCGGGATGAGGGGGACGAAGATGTTCGCCACACGGCGCAGGACGAGCTTGCCGGGGGTCGCGTTGCGCGCCCGTCGCGCCTCCCGCAACTCGGCGCCGCGTGCGGCCAGTTCACCGGCGCTGCCCACCAACTTCTCGAACTCCGGGGTCACTCGGGCCACCACCCCCGGCCCCAGCACGATCTGGTATGTGTCGTCGTCCACGACCCCGAGCACGGCGGGCAGCGCCCGCAGCGCCTCCTCGTCCACCAGCGACCGGTCGGCCAGGCCGAGGCGGAGGCGGGTCATGCAGTGGGCGACGGAGGTGACGTTCGCGGGGCCGCCGACGAGGGGGAGGAGGGCGGCGGCGATGGTGTCGTACGAGGGCGAGGTATCCACCCTCCGAGCCTGCTGGTCAGGTCGTCGCCGCTGTCAGCGCCGCGCGCAACCGGCCGCCGGACTCCTCCAGAAGGCGGGCGGCCGTCGGGCCGTCGACCCCGGCCAGGACCACCAGGATCGCGTTCTTCACCTCGCCGTCGGTCGCGGCGAGGGCCCGCTCGATCTCCGCGTCGTCCGCTCCGGTGGCGAGCGCGACGATACGGCGGGAGCGGGCGCGCAGCTTGTCGTTCGAGGCGCGTACGTCGACCATCAGGTTCCCGTACGTCTTGCCCAGCCGGATCATCGTGATCGTGGACAGCATGTTCAGGACCAGCTTCTGGGCCGTGCCCGCCTTCAACCTCGTTGATCCGGTGAGGAGTTCGGGGCCCACGACGACCTCGATGCCGTGCTCGGCGGCTGCGGCCAGCGCGCTGAGCTCGTTGCAGGACAGGCCGATGGTCAGCGCGCCTTCGCTCCGCGCGTGTTCTACGGCCGCGATCGCGTACGGGGTGCGTCCCGAGGCGGAGATGCCGACCACCGTGTCGTCGGGGGTGAGCGCGAGCGCGTCGAGGTCGGCTTCGGCCAGTTCGCGGGAGTCCTCGGCGCCTTCGATGGACGTGACCAGGGCTTCCGGGCCGCCGGCGATCAGGCCGACCACCTCGGAGGGGTGCGTGTTGAAGGTGGGCGGGCACTCGGACGCGTCCAGGACGCCCAGCCGGCCGGCGGTGCCGGCGCCCATGTAGATCAGGCGGCCGCCACGTCCCATCCGGTCGGCTACGGCGTCGATCGCGGCGGAGATCTCGGGGAGGCGTTGCGCGACGGCGGCGGCGACGGTGGCGTCCTCGGTGTTCATGAGGCGGGCGATGTCGAGGGTGGGGAGTTGATCGATCCCGGCGAGTTCGGGGCGGAAGGCTTCGGTGGTGAGTGACTCCAACTCGGCGCGGAGGTCACGGGGGTTGGACGTGGAGGACATGGAGAAGCGGCTCTTTCCGTTCGTTCTTGTCTGCCGGCCGGTGAGGGCTGGTCGCGCAGTTCCCCGCGCCCCTTGGAAACGCAGGCCGACCGGTGTTCTCCGGGGCGCGGGGCTGTATCAATATGCGGCTCCGCCGCGTGGGCGCGACCAGCCACAACGCACCCGCAGACAACCATGAACCGTCAGCGCCTATGCCGATGCGCCAGTGCCTCGTACGACGCCGACAGCGCCGGTGCCGCCTGTTCATACGTCCGCTGCGCCACCCCGATGAACAGGCAGTCCACGACCAGCAACTGACTGGTCCGGGACGACATCGCCGCCGGCCGCAGCTCGCTCTCCCGGGCCGTGGACGTCGTGAGGATGTGGTCGGCGTACTGCGTCACCGGCCCGTCCGGCCGCCCGGTGATCGCCACGGTCGTGGCACCGTGCTCGAAAGCCACCCGCAACGGCTCGATGACGTCGCCGGTGGACCCGGAGTGGGTGATCGCGATGGCCACATCGCCCGCCTTCAGCTGCACGGCGTTCGTGACGGCGAGGTGCGGGTCGCTGTGGGCGTGGGCTATGAGTCCTATGCGCAGGAGTTTCTGGGTGAGGTCCTGGGCGACGAGCCCGGACGCCCCGACGCCGTACACGTCGGCGCGGCGGGCGGCGGCGAGGGCGGTGACGGCCGCGCCGAGCTGCGCCGTGTCGAGTCCGGCGGCCGTGTCGGCGAGGGTCTGCTGCTCGTCGTAGGCGAGTTTCGCCACGACGTCGGCGATCGGGTCGTCGACCGCGATGTCGGTGGTGAGGGCGGGCGCGCGCCCGGACTGCTGCTGCGCGGCGAGGCCGGCCAGGGCGAGGCGCAGGTCGCGGTAGCCGGGGTAGCCGAGGACGCGGGCGGTGCGGACGACCGTGGCCTCGCTGGTGCCGGTGAGTTCGGCGAGGCCGGTGACCGTGAGCGCCGCGCAGCCGGCCGGGTCGCCGGCGACGGCTTCGGCGACGCGCTGCATGGAACGGGTCATGGAGGGGGCGAGGGTGCGCACCTTCGCGGCCAGCGCGGCAGGTGGCGTGCTCCCGGAACTCCCGGAGGCGCTTCCGAAAATTTCCTTCACGTCCTGGGTCACCTCTGAAAGATATTTTCGGGGCGGTGGTCCGGTCAAGAGTGCGCACAATGGGTGCATGGCACCCAGTAGTCCCAGCAGTGATCCCGTCAGCCCCCTGGAGCAGGCGCTGCACGCCGCGCGCGCCCTCGTGCTCGCCGATCTGGCCGCGGGCGAGGTCGTGGCGCCGGACGTGGTGTCCATGGTGGAGGAGTCCGTCGTGGAGCGGCGGTGGTGGGTGGAGCAGTGGCCGGAGGGTGTGGAGTACGTCGCCGGGCTGGTCGCTCAGGACGTGCAGGACGCGCTGCTGGAGGCGTACGGACGCTGGCCGCTCTGCCCGGTCTGCGCGTCCGGCGACCCGCACGCCCTGGAGGTCGAACCGGAACTCGGCCCCGACCCGCACTGGGTGTGCCACAAGGCGGGCGTGAAGGTCGCCGCGGTGGGAAACCTGGGGTCCTTGTGACCGTCTACATCGACCCGCCCACCTGGCCGGGCCACGGACGCCTGTGGTCCCATCTCGTCAGCGATCTCTCCTACGAAGAACTCCACCTGTTCGCCGAGGAGTTGGGCGTGCCGCGGCGGGCCTTCGAGCGCGATCACTACGACCTTCCCTCGCATCGTTACGCGGACGCGGTGGCCGCCGGCGCGGTGGAGGTCAGGAGCCGGGAGGTGGTGCGGCTGCTGACGGCGGCCGGGCTGCGCAGGCCCAAAGGGCGTCCTCAGCGGCCGAGTTCGTAGGCGAACTCGTTCTCCTCGTCGTCCTCGCTCACCTTCTTGAAGCCCACGCGGGTGACGACCGCCTGGGAGGCGAGGTTGCCGCGGTCGATCGTGGCGAAGACGGTCCGTACGTCGTCCCTGGCCAGCGCCCAGTCGCACAGGGCGCGCAGGGCCTCCGTCGCGTAACCCTGACCGCGGGCGCCCTCCGCCAGGTCGTAGCCGATCTCCGTGCGGCCCTCCTCGTCGGGTACGCCGTGGAAGCCCATGCCGCCGACCGCGCGGCCGTCCTCGCGGCGGACGAGGGTGAACACCCCGAACTCCGGGCGGTGTACGCCCCCTTCGTACGCCTTGCGCAGGAAGGTCGCGGCCTCCCGGGTGCCCTCGTACGGGCCGCCCTCGATCCACGCGAACCCGCCGTCGCCGCCCGCGACCAGGTCGGCGGCGGCGGCCGGGTGGACGCCTTGCAGGGTGAGGCGTTCGGTGGGGACGACGAGGTTGTTGTGCCAGCGCCACTCGGTGACGGGGGCGCGGCCGGGGAGTTCGCCGCGCCCGGTCGCCCACAGCAGGGTGCGCCAGGGGTCGGCGCCGGGGCGGACGTGCGGGAAGATCCGGGTGAGGACGAACTCGCCCAGTTCCGGGGCCGGTTCGTAGGCCAGGCCCAGGCCCTCGGCGATGTCGTGCGTGTGCAGCAGCACCTCGGCGGTGCCCATCGCGGCGAAGCCCTCGCGGTTCGCGCTGCGGAACGGGTACGGGTGGAAGGCGCGCACCTCGCGGGGAGTGGTGCGGATCGCGGCGGCGAGCAGGGCGCCGGTGGTCTCGATCACGTCCAGGACACCGGAGTCGTCGGTGCCGTCGTCGAGGGCGAGGCCGAAGGGGACGTAGGCGTGCTGGGCGCGTCCGGCCAACTGGCCCGCGTACGCGAGGAGAACACTCGCGATGTGCGTGGCGGTGAACCGGCAACTGCACTCCAGCCGTCCCGCCTTGGTGTTCTCCCAGTCCTGGCCGGTCGCCGTCCGGAGCCGCGCCACCGCCCCCGCGACGGCCGCCTCGACCTGTTCCCCGCCGATGTCTCGCATGCGGGCAGGGTAGTGGTGGGGGCCGTTCACGGCGACAGCATTTCCAGCTCGCCGCGCAGGTTGTACCGCGCCGTCGCCTCCCACTCCGCCGACCCGTACGGCGTCCTGAACAGCCGTGGCAGCGCGAGGAGTTGGCGCAGGATCGCCGAACGGCCCTCCCGGAAGGCGTCGTTGGGGACGAAGTGGTACTCCTCGCGGACGGCGGCCGTGTACGCGGCGTACGCGGACGGCGGTGCGGCCAGGATCGCGAGGTCGGCGTCGCACAGGACCTGGCCGTCGCGGTCGTCGTCGGCGGGGGCGTGTGTGACCGTGAGCCGGACGAGTCGGGCGACCTCGGCGGTCCTGTCCTGCGGCACGCCCGCCTCGGCCAGGGCCCGCTCGGCGAGCCGCGCCGACCGTTCCTCGTTCTCGGAGCGGTCGGGGAGATAGACCGCGTCGTGGAACCAGGCCGCGAGGCGTACGACGTCCGGGTCGGCGGCGTGCTTCGCCAGGACGTCGACGTGGTCGAGGACCGCGGTGAGATGCGTGAGGGTGTGGTAGCGCCGCTGGGGCTCCTGCCAGCGGGCGAGGAGGTTCTCGGCGTAGGGCTCGGGGTCGGGTCCGCCGGCCGGCGCGCGGGCCCCTTCGAGGGCGCGGGTCCAGCGGGCGCGGAGGGCGTCGAGATCGGCCATGGCGAGATCGTCTCACCCTCGCCCACGGCCCGCGGGCACACCTGATGCGGCCTCAGAACACTGCGGTTACAAGGCTGTTGAGATTTCACTCATACTGTGTGATCAACACGGCGCTCGTCAGTGCGCCTTACGCAATGGAGAACATCACGATGCGTCTGCTCCACTCCGCCACCGCTCTCGCCGCCACGTCCGTGCTCGCCCTGGCGCTCACCGCCTGCGGAAACGGCAGTGGCAACGACGCCTCGGGCGAGAAGTCGTCCACGCCGACGTCCTCGTCCTCGGCCACCGAGGGCGGCGGCGCCACGGCCGAGAACGCGGGTGCCACCAAGGACGCGGGCAGCGGCAGCGGCACCGGCACCGGCAGCAGTGCCGCGGGCAGCGGCACCGGCGGCGGTACGGGCAGCAGCGGTGGCGGCACCGGCGCGAGCCGCTGCCACACCGCCGGGCTGGGCTTCTCGTTCGGCTCCGGCGACGGCAAGATCAGCAGCTCGGACGACCAGCAGCAGCTGGCCGTGGTCCTGAAGAACAAGACGTCCGCCGCGTGCACCGTCCAGGGCTTCCCCGGCGTCGACCTGAAGTCCGCCGGGGGCAGCTGGTCACTGACCCGCAGCGGTGCGACGCCCAAGAAGGTCACCCTGGCCGCCGGCGACAGCGCGACGTTCACCATCACCTTCCTGCCGTGGACCCAGGGCAGCGGAACCGAGTTCAAGGCCACCTCCGTCGTCGTCACCCCGCCGAACGAGACCACCTCGGCCACCCTGACCTGGCCCGGCGGCAGCGTCCTGCTCCAGGACGGCGCCACGCATCCCGGCACCTACACCGGCCCCGTCGGCAGCTGAAGGCCTGCACCGGCACGCAGGGCGGTGAAGGCTGTGGTCCGCTCTCACCCTTCTCGCCCGCGTGACCCGTAAGAGCGGCCACCAGCCCCTCCCGAACATCTTCACCTGGCGGACAGCCGCCGGGGGCGATCTCGCGCCCCTCCGGCCTCCCGCGTACCCTGAGATTGGACTAGACCTGTAGCCGCTCCAGGGAACACGACGGAAGGGGTCCTATGAGCACGCGTGCAGTCCTGGAGGTGATCGCCCTCGGCGCCGAGGACGCGGTCGCCGCCCAGGCCGGAGGCGCGGACCGTCTCGAACTGGTCACCGACATGGCGGCCGACGGACTCACCCCGCCGGTCGAGACCTTCACCGCGGTCCGCGCCGCCGTCGACATCGACCTGCGCGTGATGCTGCGCCTCGCGGACGGGTTCGCCGCGGGTGACGTGCCCCGGCTGGTACGGGCGGCCACGGAACTGCGGGGCGCGGGCGCCGACCAGTTCGTACTCGGGTTCCTCGACCCGGACGGCTGCGTCGACCTGGCCGCGGTGGAACGCGTCGTCGCCGAACTGGACGGCTGCGCCTGGACGTTCCACCGCGCGATCGACCGCGCCGCCGACCGCGACGCCCTGCGCAAGCAGCTCGCGGACCTGCCCGGACTGGACACCTACCTCACGGCCGGCTCGGCGGCGGGCGTCGACGACGGCCTCCCCACCCTGCTCCGCGAGGCGGCACTGCGCGGCGAACCCGGCTACGAGCAGCGCGTCCTGGTCGGCGGCGGCCTGCGCCTCGCCCACGTACCGACCCTGCTCGCCGCCGGCGTCGACGCCTTCCACATCGGCGGGGCGGCACGGCCGGAGGGCTGGGGACGGCCGGTGTCGACGGCGGCGGTGGCGGAGTGGCGGGCCGCCGTCGACCGCGGATGACGCCGGACGAAGACCATGGGCGCCTGCTCGGCGCCCAGCTCACATGCCCGCCCGATCAGGCGAGTTGGGGCGGCAGCGGCGCCGCGTGCGTGACGATCAGGCCCGACACCGCTCGGGTCAGGGAGACGTACAGGCGGCGCAGGCCCGTGCGTTCGTCGGGTTCGCCGTCGACCACGGCCCGCGGTTCGTCGAGGACCACGTAGTCGTACTCCAGGCCCTTCGCGAGGGAGGCCGGCACCAGGGTCAGCCGGGTGTCGACGGTCGTCTCCTCACCCGGGTCGATGTAACCGATGCCCGCAGCCGTCAGCGCCGCCGCCAGTCCGGGGATGCGGGCATCGGCGGCGATCAGGCCCGTCGAGCCCTCGTTGCGCAGCAACTCCTCGCAGGCGGCGACCACTTCGGCGGTGCCGGTGACGGGCCGCAGGTCGAAGAAGCCGGGGTTCTCACGGACCGACGCGACGGGGGTGAGCCCCGGGGCGATGTGGGGGAGGAGCCGGGAGGCGTACGTGATGACGTCCGTCGGCACGCGGAAACCGGCCGTCAACTCCTCGATCACGCCGTCGGACTTGCCGAGGTGGGCCAGCGCCTCGTCCCAACTCCGGGTCGCCCAGGGCGTGGTGCCCTGCGCCAGGTCGCCGAGGACGGTCGCGGAACCGGTGGTGCAGCGGCGGCCGACCGCGCGGTACTGCATCGGGGAGAGGTCCTGCGCCTCGTCGAGCACGACATGGCCGAGCGAGTGCGTCCGCTGGACGAGGTCGGTCGCCTCGTCGATCAACACGGCGTCCGCTGCTGACCACTTGGCGGCGTTCACGCTCCGCACGGCCCGCTTTCCGGATCCGGGCAGCGCCCAGAGGATCGTCTTCTGCTCGTCCTCGTCGAGGAGTCCGTCCGCGTGGGCCGCGAGGAAGTCCGCGTCCGTGAGCAGCCGCAGTACGAGTTTCGCGGGCTCGACCGGCGGCCACACCGCCTTCACGGCCGCCTTCACCGCGGCGTTGCGGGCGACGGCGTCCTGCACCCGGTCGTCCGGTGCCTCCCCGGACCGCTCCATCTGCACCAGCACGGCATGCGCGATGCGCTGCGGCAGGGCCTCGCGGGCGGCGCCGTAGCGGATGTCGCGGTCGAGCAACTCCCGCACGATGGCTTCGAGTTCGTACGCCGGGACCCGCCAGCGGCGTGAGCCGCGCACCACCATCACCGGCTCGGTCGGCAGGGTCACGTGCGAGTAGATCGCCCTGCGGAGGACCTCGGCCATGCGCGCGTCGCCCTTGACGACGGCGGCCGGTGCCTCGTCGGTGCCGCGCACCTCGACGTGGGCGACCAGGTCGTCGACCGTGCCCTGGCGGACCGTCAACTCACCCAGCGCGGGCAGGACTTGCTCGATGTAGTGCAGGAAGGACCTGTTCGGCCCGATGACGAGGGTGCCGGTGCGGGCGAGCCGCTCGCGGTGGGCGTAGAGGAGGTAGGCGACGCGGTGCAGGCCGACGGCGGTCTTCCCGGTACCGGGGCCTCCCTGCACGCACACCGTCCCGCCGAGTCCGGACCGTACGATCTCGTCCTGCTCGGGCTGGATGGTGGCGACGATGTCGCGCATCGGGCCGACGCGGGGCCGCTCGATCTCCTGCTGGAGCAGCTTGCTGGTGGCGGCGGCCTCGGCCGGGTCCATGAGGTGCTCGTCCTCGTACGCCGTCAGGTCGCCGCCCGTGTAACCGAAGCGGCGGCGCAGCGAGACGTCCAACGGGTCCTTCTTCGACGCCCGGTAGAACGGCTGCGAGACCGGAG
The DNA here is from genome assembly GCF_044753545.1 of Streptomyces sp. NPDC088350. Taxonomy (NCBI): domain Bacteria; kingdom Bacillati; phylum Actinomycetota; class Actinomycetes; order Kitasatosporales; family Streptomycetaceae; genus Streptomyces; species Streptomyces sp. NPDC088350. The sequence goes on from NZ_JBIVNL010000013.1 coordinate 213,168, forward strand.
CGCGCCAGTCGATGACCATCGGGTCGCCGTCACCGTCGTGCACATGCCGGCGCCCGATGTAGAACTGCTCGCCCCCCGCGCCCTCGGCCTGCTCGGCGCCCGGCGCGTGCAGGTAGGTGAGCCGGCCGAAGAACAGCGGGGTGTCGCTGAGGTCGGCCAGCGCCTTGATGCGCTCGTCGATCTGGCGGGCGAGGACCTCGGCGTTGACCCAGTTCGCGGTGACGTCCTTGATGTCGAGCGACTCGACGTCCTCACGCATGGCGCGCAGGGCGGAACGGGAGGAGGCCAGGTGGGAGCGTTCGCGGGAGAGCGGGTCGTCGGTGGGTTCGCCGAGAGGTTCGCCGAGGGGATCGGCGGCGGGCGTGGACAAGGGGGTGCCTCCGGAGGGCCTGCTGGTGCGGCTGCTGGGTGTGTGCTCGACGGGTGCCGACCGGTTTCCGTCCGGGCGGCGGCACTCCCTGCGGGGAGGCGGGCAAGAGCGGAGATTCTAGTGAGGCGGGCCCGGCGAGGGCCAATCGTTTTCCGTCCCCTAGGGGACACCCCCTCCACCCAGGAGGGGAGCGGGTCCGCCCGGAGGTGTACTCGGGCGGGCCCGAGGTTGGCTCTCTGGACCGATGCCGGCCTTATGTCCCAAGACGCACCATGGATTCATGAGCGCAGCAACCATCCACCCGGTCCCCGTCCGCCCGGCCGGCGCCACACCGGCCACCGGCGGCAGCCACCCCCATCGCCTGGGCAATGCCCTCCGCGCCATAAAAGTCTTCGCGGGCGCCGCGTTCAGCGTGGTCGTCCTCGGTGAGTACGGTGAGGAAGCGGGCATACGCCGTAAGTGACCGCCGGGTCACTCACGGCCGCACTCGGCCTCAGCTCTCCTTCAGGATCTCGTCCGCGTCCATGATCCGGTAGGCGTACCCCTGTTCCGCGAGGAAGCGCTGGCGGTGGGCGGCGAAGTCCTGGTCGATCGTGTCGCGGGCGACGACGGAGTAGAAGTGGGCCTGGTGGCCGTCGGCCTTCGGCCGCAGCACCCGCCCGAGGCGCTGTGCCTCCTCCTGGCGGGAGCCGAAGGTGCCGGAGACCTGGATGGCGACGGTCGCCTCCGGCAGGTCGATGGAGAAGTTGGCGACCTTGGACACGACGAGCACGCTGATCTCGCCCTCGCGGAAGGCGCCGAAGAGTTTCTCCCGCTGGGCGTTGGAGGTCTCGCCCTTGATCACGGGCGCGTTCAAGTGCTCGCCCAGCTCGTCGAGTTGGTCGATGTACTGCCCGATGACGAGGATCTGCTGGCCCGCGAAGCGCCGCACGATCGCCTCCGTGACCTTGCGCTTCGTCGCGGTCGTCGCACAGAAGCGGTACTTCTCCTCGGTCTCGGCGGTGGCGTACGCGAGCCGCTCCGAGTCCGTGAGATTGACCCGCACCTCGACACAGTCGGCCGGCGCGATGTAGCCCTGCGCCTCGATCTCCTTCCAGGGCGCGTCGAACCGCTTCGGCCCGATCAGGGAGAACACGTCCGACTCCCGGCCGTCCTCGCGCACGAGGGTCGCGGTCAGCCCCAGCCGCCGCCGCGCTTGCAGATCCGCGGTGAACTTGAAGACGGGCGCGGGCAGCAGATGCACCTCGTCGTAGAGGATGAGCCCCCAGTCGCGGGAGTCGAAGAGCTCCAGGTGGGGGTAGATCCCCTTCCGCCGCGTGGTCAGCACCTGGTACGTGGCGATGGTGACGGGCCGGATCTCCTTCCGGGTCCCGCTGTACTCGCCGATCTCCTCCTCCGTCAGCGAGGTCCGCTTCACCAGCTCGTGCTTCCACTGCCGGGCGGAGACGGTATTGGTGACGAGGATGAGCGTGGTCGACTTGGCCTGCGCCATCGCCCCCGCCCCGACGAGGGTCTTCCCCGCCCCGCAGGGCAGCACGACGACACCGCTCCCCCCGTGCCAGAAGTTCTCCACGGCCTGCTTCTGATACGGCCGCAGCGCCCACCCGTCCTCGTCCAGCTCGATCGGGTGCGCCTCCCCGTCGACGTACCCGGCGAGGTCCTCGGCCGGCCAGCCCAGCTTCAGCAGCACCTGCTTGATCTGCCCGCGCTCGGAGGGGTGCACGGCGACGGTGTCGGGGTCGAGCCGGTTGCCGACGAGCGGGGCGACCCGCTTCGACCGCAGGATCTCCTCGAGGACGGGCCGGTCGGTGGTGGTGAGCACGAGCCCGTGCGCGGGGTGTTTGCTCAGCGTGAGCCTGCCGTACCGGTCCATGGTCTCGGCGATGTCCACGAGCAGCGCGTGCGGCACGGGATACCGGCTGTACTCCACCAGCGCGTCCACGACCTGCTCGGCGTCGTGCCCGGCGGCCCGCGCGTTCCACAGCCCCAGCGGCGTCACCCGGTACGTGTGGATGTGCTCGGGCGCCCGCTCCAGCTCGGCGAACGGCGCGATGGCTCGCCGGCAGTCGTCGGCTCGCTCGTGATCGACCTCGAGGAGCAGGGTCTTGTCGGACTGGACGATTAGGCAGGACACACATACCTCCGGAGATAAGGTCGTCTCATGACAGAACCAACGCCTGTCACAGCACGGGCTATGCCCCGTGCCCGACGCCGGAAGGGCGTCCCGGCCAGCGCGCCGGGGATGCGCGCCGCTCTCTATGTTCGCCTATCGCGCGAAACCGACGAGACGACTTCGCCGGAACGCCAGCGCGCGGCCTGTGAAGCGCTGTGCGAGGCACGCGGCTGGGAGGTCGTGACCGCCGAGGAGGACATCGACGTCTCGGGCTTCTCGCGCGGGCTCGACCGGCCGGGACTGCAACGCATCCTGACCCGGCTTGCCGAGCTGGACGTGATCGTGTTCTTCAAGATCGACCGGCTTGCGCGTTCGACGGTGGACTTCGCGGAGATCATGCGGCTTGCCGAGCACCAGAGCGTTGCGCTCGCGTCGGCGACAGAGCCGCTCGACCTCACGTCGTCCATGGGCAGGGCCATGGCGAAGGTGATCGCCGTCTTCGCTGAGCTGGAGTCCGACACCATCGGGATGCGGGTGTCCAGCGCGCACGAGCACCTGCGTCGCGAGGGTCGCTATACCGGTGGCCGGGTCCCGTACGGGTACAGGGTCGTCCCCAACCCCGGCGGGGAGGGCAAGGTACTCGCGGTCAACAAGGACGAAGCCAAGACGATCAAGCGGATCGTGGAGCAGGTCCTGACCAAGGACTCGCTCATGCAGATCATCAACGACCTCAACGAGGAAGGCGTCCCGTCACCTGGCCACGCCTCACGCCAGACCGCGGGCAAGCGAAGTGACTCCAAGCAGTGGTACACGACGACGTTGCGCAGCCTGCTGGGCAACCCGCAGTTGCTCGGGCAGGTCATCGAGGATGGAAAGCCGATCCTGCGGACGGACGGTCTTCCCCTGGTCAACCGCCCGCCGATCCTCGACATGGACACCTGGCAGGCGCTCCAGGACGAGTTGGAGCGCCGGGCCAACCCCGGTGAGAAGCGTCGGGCGGGAACGTCCCTGCTGCGCGGAATCATGCACTGTGGAGTCTGCGGTGAGCGTATGTACACCTTCAACGGGCGCAACGGTCAGCTTCGGTACCGGTGCATCGGTCCGCTGAAGTACCGCCAGCGGGCGGCGAAGGGGGAGGAGAAGCCGGGTGTGAAGTGCTACGGGCCGACCGTGGCGGGGGTGACCACCGAGGAGTACGTCATCGAGCAGTTCATCGAGAAGTACGGGCACCTCCCCGTGATGCGGCTGGTCCAGGAGGCGGGCGAGGACTTCTGGCCGCAGATCAGGCAGGCTGAGGAAGCGTTGGCCGACTTGCAGAAGGACCGCTACGACCGGGGCCTGTTCAGGGGTGATGACGGAGCGATCCGGTACGCGGAGCAGTACGCCAAGCTGGAAGATCGACTGGCGACCCTGAAGGACAGGCAGCGAACGGCGAAGCCGGGCGGCGTGAAAGCGGAGCCGACCGGCGAGACGCATGCCGAGCAGTGGAAGCGCTCGGACATGGCCGGTAAGCGAGATCTGCTGTTGAACGCGGGTGGCTATGTGGAGGTGGCACCCGCACGGCGTGGCGGCAAGAAGCTGGACACGTCGCGTCTGTCGGTGCACTTCGGCGAGGAGGGGCACATGCGGCGGGCGGCAGCGGCGAAGGAGAGCGAACAGGAGACCGAGGCGGCTGACAGCCAGGGCTGACGCCGACGTCACCGGACACACGCAGCGGCGCCCCCACCGGACGGACGAGGTGGGGGCGCCGCTTTCTGTGTTCAGGTCATTAGGCGGCGTGCTGGATGGGGTTGCGCCAAGGACCGATGACCTTGATAGAGGGGTGGAAATACGACAGCGCCGCACCGTCGCGGGTTGTGAACTCAACTGTCTCTGCAACGAGTTCGCAGAGGGCGTCCCCGCCTGTCTCGGACAGTGCCGTCCTCAGCTTTGGGACGGATTCTGCCAGGTCCCATGAGGCGGAACTGAGGCGGAAGCCGCCGAGGGCGTATGCGTCGGCGAGGCGGAACGAGAGGCGAGTACTGGGCTTGGGTTCAAAGCGAGGTGCGGCTGTCAGCAGGCCGGCCCTGATGGATTCGGGGCCGGAGATGACGACCCGCATGGAGGTTGATCGGGGCAGCACTTCGAAGTGGTCGGCTTCGTTGCTGGCCTGGGTCGGAGGTTGCCTGCCGAAGAGCTGCCCAATGACCGCGGCGACTTCCTCAGTCCCAGTGGACACACGCCAGGAGCCTTGGCCGCACTGGAAGCGACCGACGAACGTTGTCTTGCAGTTTGTCATTTAGAAATCCCCTTCCTGCTTGAGGCGTTGGGTGTGGGCTATGTCGTGGCGGACCTGGGCTGCGAGGAACTCCTCACCGGGGCGGTAGCCGCTGCTGAGGTAGGTCCACGAGGAGGCGGTGACGAGGGTGGTCTCGTCGGTGGCGGGGTGGCGGGGTGGCGGGGTGGCGGGGTGGCCGGCGCGGGTGCGGGCAGCTTCGGTCTGGGCGAGGCGCCAGGCGCGGCGTACGTCGCGGAGTGCGCCGAGGGTGGTGGAGTAGGCGCGGGATTTGGTGGAGAAGTGGCCGCGGAAGCCGAGCATGTGGGCCCACTTCCAGAGCTTGAGATGGGCGAACTCCGGCAGGTGGCCGAGGGCCCAGGCGGTGCGGATCATCTGCCGTACGTGCTGCTGGACAGGGAGGGCCTTGATGGGTTCGGCCTGTCCGGTGCCGTCGCAGTCGGTGCACCGGTCGTGGAAGATTGATGGCGCTCTTTGGTTTTCGGAGAGCCTCATCACCAGTCCACGCCTCCGCCAGGCGGACGGAGTTGGTAAGACGCCGAGCTGTCGCTTGGCAAGGCGACGACGACCCCGATCGTTCCCGCCTTGGCCAGATCGATGGCGAGGTCGCCAAGGCGGGGATGGAAGGGGCTGCCTGCGCTCAAAGCGGTCTGGGACGCGGGGAGTTGCTGCGGAGTTCGATCGGCCCTGTCCCGAAGCTAGGTGGGTGCTCCGGGCCGAATATGAACCGCAGGAATACGACCCCTACCCGTCGAGGTGGAAGCGGTCTGACAGGCGACGCAGCTTCTCACGAGTGCTCGCCCGCTCGGCGTACACGATGCTGCGCAGGGTTGACCGGGCGATGGGATGGTTCCGGACGAGCTGGGGGGCGATGACCTCGGCCTTCTCCAGTTCCTTCAGCGCCTTGTCCCGGTTCCCGTCCCACAGCCACGCACGGGCAAGGTCCATGTGGTGGTGCCCCTGACGGGAGTTGGGAAGAGACGCGATCAACTCCTTGCTCGTGCGCCGGTTTATCGACAGCGCCTCACGTTGCTCATGCATCTCCAGGGCGACGCTGATCGCGTGGATCTGCACGTTGCCCGGCGAGAAGGTCAGACTGTGGCGGTCGTAGACCGGAGGGCCGGCGGCCTCCGTCATCCGCTTGCCTGCCGTCCGCGCGTGCTTGATCCGGTCCTTCGCTTCGGCCTTTCGACCACCCCGCGCCGCCGAGACTGCCGCGCGCAGTTGCAGTGACCCCCACGCCCGAACGGCCAGCGGCTCACCCCGCTCGTAGTCCTGCTGCACGCTGCGAATTGCCTTGTCCGACAGGGCGATGGAGTCGTCCCAATCCGCTGTGACCCACATGTCCCAGACGCGCATCCAGTCGGCTACGGCAGGCATCACAGAGTCGCCCGACAGCCGCGCGGACCACCCAGCCCGCTCGCATGCCATGGCAATCAGCTCGGGGTGCCCAAGGGCGTGCGCGGCGGTGTGAGCGAACTTGCAGCACACCGCGTAGATCGCGTACGCCTCTTCCTGCTCGTGACCCGTGGCGACTTCGCCAGAGCGCGTGCCTCGCGGAACAGGTCGGGGAGGATCTGAATGATCGCCACGTTCGCGGCAGCGTCTCGGAGGCGGTGCAGGCGCGTGGTTTCCTGCCGCAGCTGACCGGCCTGCCGGGGAGTCCCGTCAAAGACGGGAGCGAGGTCGTAACGGCGCAGTTCACGCATGATCGCTGTGGCAGAGACCTGCCACTGATTCTCGGCCGGGGAGCTGTTGTACGGCCGTCCGATCAGGTCGTTCGGGTGTACGTGCAGTTCCGAGGCGAGCAGGTTGAGAAGGCCGACACGGTCCAGCTCGATGTGTCCTCGTTCCATCTTGGACACCCACCCCTGTGTCTTGCCCAAGGCGGAGGCGAGGTCGGCTTGCGTCATCCCGAGGCGTAGCCGCGCGCGCCGTACACGACGGCCGATCTCTTCGGCTTCTTCCAGCATCAGCGCGCCCCCCCTGTAGGTGAGGCGCCGGCGGTCCTGTATGCGGCGAGGCATCGTGCTCCATCCGTCGGGCTTCTACCCTTGACGGTACCGAGGCCGCGCACCTCGTGTGCAGAGCTACGGGTCAGGACGTGCTCGCCAACACATTCAGCGGCCCCTGGGACCAAGTCCCGAGCGAAACGACGGGGCTGGGACGGCAACCCTGATGGCAACGACAGTGCTCTTGAAGACGACCGTTGGCGATCACGTCGGAGCCAGTTGGGACGTTCTGCCACGACGCTGGCTGACCCTACTGGTCAGCACATGGATCAGGACGTGATCAGGCTATTGCGCAGCACGAGTTCAACCTGAGTAACTCCGCCACGGTCCGCAACCCAAGGGCCTCCTGCGCCGACGGCGACAACCGCCATGCCGCCCCGAACAGTTCACGCACGCAGGGATCAGCGGCCGAGGACCTACCGTTCGATCAATATCCTGCTGTTTTCGCACTATGGTCGTTGCGCAACAGAAATCCTGATGCGATCATGACAGTCGGTGTGAGCGTTCAACCGCTCACACTTTTCAGTCAACCACCGGTAGCGGAACAACGGTTGGGGTTACGGCGAGGCAACGCCGCTATCCCGCCCCGTCGCCGGTCTGCACATCAGGAGAAATAAATATGGCGGAGCTCACTCAAACCGCGACGCGAGCGCGAAAGACGATGGTGCGAGCGGTTGCGATCGCGGGACTGGCCGCGGCAGCCGTCACGATGGCCGCCCCGACCGCGCTGGCCAGCGGCACGAGCAGCACGACGTACGGCTGCTATTCCACTTGGGGCAACACCGGGTCCAACGGACACTGCCAGTCGGTGTCGCGCACCGGTGACTTCCAGAACGAGATCGACTGCAGCCTCTCCGGAGACTCGTCGATCTGGTACCTGTTCCACTCCGGGTCCGCCCATTCCAGTTGGGGCTACGTGGAGTGCACTTTCTCCGCAAACAAGTCCTGGATAAACTTCAAGATTGACTCGTAAGAGGCAACGCGAGATCAGCGCTGCGGGGGTGCTCCGGTTCGGGGCACCCCCGCAGCGCGTCCATTGAGCATGCGTATGGGCAATCAGATGATCGCATACGTCGGAACTAATTTCTCTGCTGCTACCTGTTGCGCTGAAATGCGCGTCGCAACCGGTTTACGCGCCATGGAGTCAACGCCATTGCGACTCCGCCCGCAAACATGCTGCCGATTGCGATTCCCCAGCAGGGAATCGAGAAGCCGGGCTGATCCGTCCAGTCCCACCACCGGAACCGTCCCAGGCCGTCGATCTGCCAGTACGTCAGGGGGAACAGAGTGACCAGCGGAAGGATCCAGGAGAATCTCCATCCCCATGCCCGCCCGGACAGGAGGGCGAGCCCGACCCAGATCAGCAAGCCTCGGAGGAGCAGCAGAACGGTGCCCATGGGGCTTACGAGCGCTTCTGCCGCGACGAGCAGCACCGCAGCAGCTGAGACGGCTCCGACCAGGCAGGAGATCTCGACTCGTCTGAAGCCCTTCGCTGCCGCCTCTTCCAGGGAATCCATGGCGCTGCCGAGGCCGCCTACGGCGATCACGGCCAGGGCGAGGGGAATCTCATGCCTCAGAGGAGTTGCCGAGGATCCGCCACCGCTGAAGGGAAAATCGAGACGGGCGGACCCGAACGCCACATCGCATGCGATTACCACAGCCCAGGCCACTGCGATTCCGTGGAAGCGATGAGCCTGCAGGTAACGGATCCAGGTCTCGCGGAGATCAAGCACAGCGCGTCACCTTGATCACCTTGATCCGCTTCTCCACCCAGTCCTGCTGTGCCGACTGGGACTGCTTGATCAGCCTTGCGATCGCTCTCTGGTCAACACCGGGCGGCCCGCCGTGAATGCCGGACGGCTGTCCAGCGCCTGAGATTCGGGCTGCAAGCCATGAGTCCAGCTCGAAGTACGCCATCAGGCGCCGGTCTTCCGCGCTGCTGTTCGCTGCCTGGCAGAAAGGCGGAGTGGACGCCCGGGAGATTGCGATGGACATGCTGTCGGCCACCTCCCACATGGACCCTTCGAAGATCGAGAAGTCGGTGTCCTGCGCCTTGTGGCCCCTCAGCCCTTCCTCGTAGAACACCGAGGGCGACTTGATAGCAGGAGGAAGCCCGGATATACGCTTTGCCATCGCATCGAGCCGCGGTAGATACATGCGCTCTTCGGGCCATACGCAGATCTTCGGCGCTGTAAGCGTGCACGCCGGAGCACTCGGATTCGCTCGCGCCGTCTGCACCGGTCCTGCCGCGATCACGCCTGCCAGGCATGCGACAGCCAGTGCCGAGCTGCCGACGGCTGGCAGCCTCGCGATCAGTTTCCCGCGTGCGCCGGTGTATCCGGGCAAGCTTCGTGGCGTGAGAACGGCGACGGCCACCGCGGCGAGCGCCAGAGCCCACCGAATGGCGAGACGCTCCGAATTCACTTCCACGGCAGGGGCACCGGAGAGCACGAACAGGCCGGCCTTCGACGGGCCCCCGTTCATCGTCACTACTACGAAGCAGACCAGACCGGAGATGACCGGGGTGGCGAAAGCGGACGGGAACCAACGTCCGGCGCTGTGGCCGACAGCGATGCACAGAACGATGAGGGCCGCTCCCAACAGCAGGTAACTGGGCCACAGGAATCCAGGTCCGGCGTCGCGGTAACTGACTGCCGCGGCAACCGCGGCGCCCACGACGTAGGCGGCACCACCGTAAACGGCGGCTGCCGCGATGTGCGTTCCCTCGACCTGCCATCTGGGCCTGGTTCCCGCAGTGTGCTGGTCCTCGAAGCCGAGTCGATGGATCCGGCCGGAGGCCCAAGCGGCGTAGGCCGCCAGGAACGGGCCGATATAGAAGGCGGGTATCTGGGCCGCCGCGCTGGCCTGCGGCCAGACCCCGATCCACCATTGAGACCGTCCGAAAAGAACTGCCACGTCCAGGGCGACGAGGACGGGGAACCACCATCGCAGGGGAGAGCGCCGCAACTCCATCAAGAGGATACGCATCAGGCAGGCTCTCCTTGTCCTGACAAGGCCGCCATATATCCGCGTTCCAACGGGCTGTCGCCCGCCACTCCAGATCGGGTGTTGCCCGCAAGGGCCTCAGGGGTGTCGCGGAAGAGGAACCGTCCGGACTGCATGACGACGACCTCATCGCAGACTGCCGCCACGTCCTCGACGAGGTGTGTGCTCAGCACGATCGCCGAGCCCGTCAGCGACCTGATCAGCTCGCGGAACTGCAGGCGCTGTTCAGGGTCCAGGCCGACGGTCGGCTCGTCCAGGAGCAGGAGTCTCGGCGAGCCGACGATTGCGGCGGCAATGCCTGCGCGACGCAACATGCCACCGGAGAGGGACTTCATCTTGGCCTGCGCCCGTCCGTCGAGAAGGACGGATGCGATTGCTTTCAGAGTCGCGCCATGCGCCTCACGGTCAGGAACCCCGCGCAACCACGCGCTGTATCTGACGAAATCGTAGACGGAAAAGGACGGATAGTATCCGAATTCCTGAGGCAGGTAGCCGATCATGGGGCGAGCCGCCCTCGCCGACCGCTCGGAGTGCACCTTTCTGCCGTAGATCTCCAGAGTCCCCTCCCGGGGAGGCGCAACCGTGGCAAGAGTGCGGAGAAGTGTCGTCTTACCCGCACCGTTGGGGCCCAGAAGTCCATAGACTCGCACGTCGAGATCCCAGTCGAGTCCAGTGATCACCTGGTGCCGGCCGTAGCCCTGAGTGATTCCCGACAGTGACGCGATCGGTCCCACGTTGTTCCTTTCACGTGTGTGACCGGGTGCCACCCTCGGGTGGCACCCGGTCACGTCACCTCTGACTGCCGATATACCTCAAGACGTGTACAAGATGTAAGACTTCTCGATATCAAATGTGCACTCGACGCCGCCCCACTTCGAGTCCGACTCCCCGTACCCGAAGACCGTCCAGAGTGAGTCCTCGTTACCAAAGGTGCACACGCCGCGGTTCTTGTACTGGCCGGACTTCGTCACGGAGACGCAGTGCCCCACTGATCCGGTACTTCCCCAGGTGGAGTAGCAACCGTTGAGTTTGGCGCTCGTGCCGCTCGCCATCGCGGATGGCGCAGCCAGGGCGACGACAGCGACCGCCGCGCCTGTGAGCGCAGCAACCCGCGCTATTGTGTTCCGTGCCCGTCTTGTGGGCTGAGTGTGCTCCGTCATCACTGTCTCCTCCTGATGTGCAGACCGATGGCGGGGGCGGGGTCGCAGCGTTGCCTCGCTGCGGCCCCAACCATGCTGTCCGTCACCGACGCTTGACCGTGAAGGTCTCGTGAAGCGCTTTCACGACTTGTCATGATCACAGTTTTTTTTGGATCATGCAAGATCATAAAAATCATGATCAGACCAGCTGGGCGGGTCGGATGGGCTATGTCCATCGCGCCTGCTGAGCGGCAGCGCTTCTCGCCGGAAGTGCCGATGAAGCCCTGAGTTTCCGAAGTTGGCGGCAGTCCTGACGGCAACGACGGCACACGGAAGCGCATGATCGCTGCACTGGGCAATTGGAGCGGCCGACCGCAGACGCCTCTCGCCGCGCTCTGACCGATCCCACGGATCAGAAGGTCGAAGGCTAGCTAGTGCTCTGACCGCGTAGGTTCGCCGGTTTGATGGTCGTGGCGGTTGGGTGTGCGGTGACGTCTGACCCGACCGCTGGAGGCGCGGTGGCTGAGCCTGTCCGTGTGCGCAGACTGACCGACCAGGAAGGACAGCGGCTGCAGCAGATCGTGCGCCGTGGCAGCACGAGTTCGGTGCGCTACCGGCGCGCGATGATGCTGCTGGCCTCGGCCGGCGGGAACCGTGTGCCGGTGATCGCCCAGCTGGTGCAAGCCGACGAGGACACCGTCCGGGACGTCATCCACCGGTTCAACGAGATCGGCCTGGCCTGTCTGGACCCTAAGAACTCCTGACGAAATGCACGGTGTGAATCTGGCGCGGGGACTCGCCACCCGATGCGCAACCAGTTGGTTGCGCATCGGGTAGCGAGTGTGCAACCTTGATGTGGCAGGCCCAGACGAGATGAGGTTGCAATGATCCACGACACGATCGAACGCACCATCGCGATCAACGCCCCCGTGCAGCGGGTGTGGTCCGTGCTGACCGAACCCGCCTTCCTCGGTCGCTGGTTCGGCAACGGAGAGCCAGTCAAGATCGACCTGCGCCCCGGCGGTCTTCTCGTCTTCGACCACGGTGTCCATGGCGTTATTCCCGCCCGTATCGAGACCGTCGAGCCGCCGCGGCTCTTCTCCTGGAGGTGGTCCCAAGGCGCCGCTGGAGAAGAGCCGGACGACACCAATGCCACCCTGGTCGAGTTCACCCTGGCCGAAGACGACTCCACCGGAAGCACCCAACTCACCTTGATTGAGAGCGGATTCGCGCGGCTCGGGCTGCCAACCGACGAGGCTGCCGAACGTCACCGCGCCAACAGCCAGAACTGGCCCGGCAAGCTCGACCAACTGCGCGCGGTCTGCGAACCGACCAAGGCATGACCCGCACTGCCGATGACGATCAGGTCTCCGAGCATGTGCTGGTAGCCCTGGCTGACCCGATTCGTCGAGAAGTGCTCGCCATGCTTGCCCGCGAAAGCGGCGCCACATCGACATCCCTGGCAGCGAGCCTCCCCGTCACCCGCCAGGCGGTGGCAAAACACCTGGCCGTCCTGGACCGAGCTGGGCTCGTCCGCGCCCACCGGGCCGGCCGCGAGGTCCGCTACGAAGCCGACCTGCAACCGCTGAAGCAGACAACGCGGTGGATGGCCGCCCTCGCCACCCAGTGGGAACACCGCCTCAACACCATCAAGGCCCTGGCGGAAGGCGCCACTGAGCCCTGAATCCCGCATGCCACCTCACGAACCCGTGGCACGGCACAGTCTCCTCCAGCAGATGAGCGCGCACCCGAGGGTGAGGAAGGCTTCGTGGATGTCGTCGCGTATCTCCCAGCGGATCCGCAGGCGGCGGAACCAGTGCAGGAGTGCGAAGCTCTGTTCGACGACCCACCGGTGGACGCCCAGCCCTGAGCCGTGTTCGGTGCCGCGGCGGGCGATGGCCGGGGTGATCCCGATGGCCCGGACCTGCTTGTGGTACTTGTCGTGGTCGTAGCCGCGGTCGGCGTAGAGGCGGTCGTGGCGTCGGCGGGGTCGTCCGCGTCGGCCGCGTACTGGCGGAATGGCCTCGATCAAGGGCATGAGCTGGGTGACGTCGTTGCGGTTGCCGCCGGTCAGGGAGGCGGCCAAGGGGATGCCGTGCGCTTGGGTGATCAGATGGTGCTTGGAGCCTGCTCGGGCACGGTCGACAGGGCTCGGTCCAGTTTTGGGCCGCCCTTCATGGCCCGCACGTGAGAGCCGTCGATCACCGCCCGGGACCAGTCCAGAGCGCCGGCGGCGTGCAGCTCGGCCAGCAGCGATTCATGCAGACGCCGCCACACACCCGCGTCGTTCCAGTCCCGCAGGCGCCGCCAACAGGTCATGCCGGAGCCGAAACCCAGTTCCTGGGGCAGGAACTCCCACGGAATGCCGGTGTACAGCACGAACAGGATCCCGCACAGGACCTTGCGGTCGTCCAGACGCCTGCGTCCCGGGTGATCCGCGCGGCGGCGCACGACCGGCAACAACGGCTCGATCCGCGCCCACAACTCATCGGACACGATCCACGGCAGCTTCTCACCCCTCCTCATGTGAAGGCTAACCCGCCATCAAATACCAACATTCCAAGGAGAGAAGCAGCATCCTGTTAGGAGTTCTTATTGGGCACCGGGCATAGTGCCCGGTCGTGCCGGACGTCACTACATGATCTCAGTGGGGCTCGTCCTACCCGCCGGTGACCAGAGTGACGTCTCCGACTTCCATGGATTTCGGAAGATCGGGGAACTCGGCCGAGGCAAGCATTCGCGTTACCGCGTGCTCGATCTGCAGGGCGGCTAGGTCAGGCATGGCGTCCCATGCTCTGAGGTCGGTGACATGCGCGAAGAGCCGGTTGGTGGGCAGCCAGCGAAAGCTGACGATGATCAGTTGGCCCGCTGCGCTGACATCCAGTACTTCGACCTGGTCCCAGGGTGACGGAGGTTGGTACGGGGGCGCGTCGCTGTCGAGGGGAGCGTAAGCGTGCCATCCGGGGTGATCATTCATGGTTTCGGACGATGGTTGACTCTCGCGGGCTTCTCTTGCCAGTTGGGGCAGGACGCGGGACAGATCCGCAACGACAGACTCCATCAGCAATGCGTCCATGGTGCCCTTCTCGTTCTGCGTGGGATCCCGGCCGGACAGGTATCAGGCTATGTCTGGCCGGGATCCCACGCCCCTTTCAACCTGTCAGAGTGAGGTGTTGACCCAGTCGGGGCACTGGTTCTCCTCCTGGAAGGAGGCGTTCCTGCAGAAGGCAGTCACGACACCCATCGGGTGATCGTCCGGAGATCCCGATCCCTTGGTTCGCTGCTCGTACAGCTCGACGAACTGCTTGATGCCTCTGGGCCCCTTGAAGTACATGCCGTACAGATACCGGCCGTTGCTCTGCTTGATGCCGTGGGAGTTGTTGTAGATCACGACGAGCATGGGATCCTCGTACAGGTTGTGATCTACGAATGCGTGGGTGTAGCCGAACCCCCTCGGGTTCGCCTTTCCGACACGGATCCACACGGCGTGCCCTCTGTCCGCGTTGTCCTTCATGATGTCCATGCAGGACCAGGCCGCATGAGCACCGTTGTAGGTGGTCCCCCTCGGGCACGAGGTCTGCGGCGTGGGAGGATCGGACGCGGGTGTCACGGCGTCGGTTGTGGCATCCGTGTCGTCGGCTGCAGTGGATGTGTTCACCTCCGCCATGTCGGCAACGTCGTCATCCGACATGCCGGCCGAGCTGGCGGTGTTGATCGCATCCGCGTCGGCCCCCGTGGCGTCCGCGTATGAGTGCCACTCACCCTCGGGGGCGGTGGTACTGCTGTCCGCCGTGGTGCTGCCGTCTGTGGACGGGTCCGCGGCCGATGCCGTGGCTCCTCCGACGAGCAGGCTGGCCCCGAGGGTCAGCGCGGTGATGGTGCATCTGAGTCTTGCTCGCAATGCGGTTCCCCCTATTGCTGTGCATGACAATCGGTCGTGATCACGCTACGGGTGGACGCGAAAGGAGGCGAACGCTTGATCGAAGGCGTGGGAAGGTTTTGCCGTCCCGTGAGGGGGAGGGAATTGATCACCCTATGGGCCCAGCAGGAGACGCCGTCCGAGGGTCACGGCTACGCATCGGAAGGTGGCAGGTGTCCGAGTGGAACGCGGGGCCAGCGGATCTCGTGTTGACCACAGCGCCCGTGACCAGGCAAACCGCTCCACAGCTCGGACCTATCCCATAGTGTGTGCATCACGCCTGATCGTATGGACGATGAGGGGGCCATTCACGTACGTACACATCCCTTCCGCACGGCCAAACGTCCAGTGTGCACTACCGGCCGATGATCACGGCGTGCGCTCTGCGAGGGTGGGCCCATGGGAGAGCTGGTGGATCGGGTGGACGAACGGGACCGGGTGCTCGGGATCGTGGACCGGGGCGAGGCCATCGCGCAGCACTGGCTGCACCGCGTAGCGACGACCGTGTGCCGGGACGGGGAGGGCCGCGTCCTGGTGCACCGGCGGGCGGCGGACATGTCCCGGTTCCCGGGGCAGTACAACTTCCTGGTCGGCGGCGCCGCGGAGGTCGGGGAGTCCTACGAGGAGGCGGCGGCCCGTGAACTCACCGAGGAACTCGGGGTGCGGGCGCCGGTGCGGTTCGCGTTCAAGTACCTGTGCCGGGGCGTGATCAGCCCGTACTGGATGGGCGTCCACGAAGCGGTCCTCCGCACGGACATCACCCCTGACCCGACCGAGATCGCCTGGCACGCGTGGGTCACGGAGGACGAGGTGCGGAAGATGGCCCGCCGCCCCACGTTCGTGGCGGATTCCGTCGAGGCGCTGGACCGCTACCTGAGCTGAGCCGCGCCGACCCCAGCCACTGCCTTCTGCGGAAATGTGACACATGGGGGTAGGGGTGTCACATTTCTCCAGCCGCCTACCCCTCCGCCAGCTCGGCGACCCCCGTGACCCGGTGCAGCGGATACGTCCGTACCTCGTCCGCCGTATGGTCGTACGCCGTGACGAAGCCGCCCTCCACGCGGAGGGGGGCGATGACGCGCTGGCTGGCGGAGCCCTCGGCGTTGACGTAGCCGATCCAGAGGGTGTCGCCGGTGAGGACGGCGGCCTGCATGGTGGCGAGGGTCTCGGCGGAACTGGTGCGGGGGAGTTCGCCGGCCGGGGACGGGGTCGTTTTGAGGGGAGTCGTGGAGGCCCGGTCGCCCGCCCTGATCGCCCTGATCGCGGCCGACAGGAGCGTCGTGTCCGGGGTCGGCGGGCCGTCCGGTACCGGTTCCGGGGCCGTGCGCGGCGGGGTGCGGTGGGCGTGGGCGCGGGTGATGACGACATCGCCGTCGGCGGACTCGGCGGCAGGGGCGAAGCCCATCGCGCGCAGGCCGTCGAGGAGTGCCGCCGGGTCGGCCTGGGCGGCGAGCACGGTCGGGGCGAGACGACGCAGGCGCAGGCCCGCGGACCGTTTGTCGGCCAGGATCTCGCTGAGTACCGCGTCGTCGTCGCAGCGCACGTACGCCGAGGCCGCGCCGATCCGCAGATGGCCGTGCCGGCGGGCCACGTCGTCGATCAGATAGGCGAGCGGCTGCGGGACCGGCGTACGGGAGTGCGCGGTGAGGAAGTCGTGCAGGTCGGAGGCCGAACGCCCCGCGTCCAGCGCGCGGCGCACCGAGCCCGGCGTGAAGCGGTACACCGTCGCACCGCCCTTGGACTCCACGTCCGCGAGCACGTCCAGCATGTCCGCCAACGGCCGTTCCAGCGGGCCGGGGGCAACCGCCGTCAGGTCCGCCTGAAGCAGCACGTGGTCCAACGGCTCGGGGAGCAACGGCGCGAGCAGCCGAGCGGCGGCGGCACTGGCCACGGACTGCTCGGCGGGGGAGAGGGGTTCGGGGGGTGCGGGTGTGGGTGTGGGTGGGCGGTGGGCGTAGTGGTGGACGGGAAGCCTGTCGCCGGGACCGGAGGAGCCCGACGCACCGGAGGGGTTCAATACGCCGGAGCCGCCGGAGCCGCCGGAGCCGCCGGAGCCGCCGGAGCCGCCGGAGCCGCCGGAGCCGCCGGAGCCGCCGGAGCCGCCGGAGCCGCCGGAAGGGCCGGCCGTCGCAAGCCCGCCCCCCGCCGCCACACGCGTCGCGGAACCCGCCCCCGAACCCGCCCCCGAACCCGCCACCGCCCCCTTCCCCGCCCCCAACAACGCCCGCCCCTGCCCCGACAAGGCCCCCCGCCCCGTCACCCCCAACATCTCCGCCTCGCCGAGCGTCCACCGCGCGAGGCGACTACGCAGATCGTCGTCCCCCTGAGCACTTCCCTGGGTACCCCCCGGCGGATTCGCCTGCACACCCCCCGCCCCCCGCAACGGCCGCTCCCACCGCAACCGCGCCAGCACCGACTCGGCGGACGGCGACGCACCCTCGGGCAGCCCGGCGAGCAGCCCGAGCACCCGGTGTCGTACTTCCGGCGCGGCCGAGCGGTCCAGACCGGGCCCCAGCGCCGACAACGTCCGCTCCTTCGCGTCCCGCCCCCCGACCAGCCCCGACGTCCGGGTCGCCGTCAGCCAGGTCTCCGCGAGCCGTGCCCAGCGCTGCGCGGCGGGCTGCTCCAGCCATTCGTCGTAGGCCGGGGTCGCCGCGTACCGTTCGTCCGCCTCGCCGTCGGAGGCCAACAGGCCTGCCGCGTAGGCGAGTTCGACCCAGAACGCGGCGACGGGCTCCGCCACGTCCAGCGCGACGGCGGTCCGCTTCAGGTCCCGGACGCTCAGCCCGCCCGCCCGCAGTACCGTCGGCCCGCCCTCGTCCCAGTCCTTCAGCAGCTCCTCGACCGTCGCGAGCGCCGTGTACGCCTGCCCGGCCGCTGCCTCGTCCACAACCTGTGGACGGTGCGTCGCCTTCGCCTCGACGGCCGGCGCCACCGGCTCCGTTCCGCGGTGCGCCCGCCCGGCCCGCAGATGCAGGGCCACTTCGCGGGGGAGTACGACCGTGCCGGGCGCCGTCGGCAGCAGCAGCCCCCGGTCGATGAGCCAGCGCAGCCGGGCCGCGGGGTCGGCGGTCACCTGCCCGTAGGGCGGCCCCCAGACCAGCCGGTTCAGCACCTCCAGGGACTCCTCGGGGGCGCCGGCGAGCAACGCCTTCATCCGCCGCCGGCCGGTGAACAGCTTGGTGAGCGCGGCCACCGCGGACACCGAGTCGTGTGTGGAGGGCAGACCCGCCGCCGTCACGATCTCCTGGATACGGCCCGGCGACATCCCCGCCGTGGCCTCCGCGACCGTGGGCCCCAGGCCGGTCGGCGACGGATGCTGCGGCGACGGCGCCAGCAGCTCACGCGCCGTACGCACCAGCCGCAGCCGGTCGTCCCCGCCCCACACCAGCGCCTGCTCGCGCAGGGTCACGACGGCGCGGGGCAGCGCGTCGGCGACCGCCGGGTCGCGCGCGTCCCCCGCCATGAGCCCGAGCAGCTCGTCGTACGGCGCCGGGTCCGCCGCCACGGCCAGCGCCTCCGCCGTCTGCAGCGTGAAACGGTCCAGCCGCTCCAGCGCCCGCACGACCGACGCCCGCGTGCCGGCCCGCGTCGCGAGCTGCGTGAGGTCGGTGGGCACGGGCGTGATGAGGTCGGGACGGCTGCGCAGCAGCGCGGCCAGGGAGACGTCGTCCCTGCTTCGAAGTGCCTCCGCGAGCGAACGGGGCGGCGTGGCCGGGGTGCTCATCCGACCCACGGTAGCGGGTACGGGGGTCGGGCCGGTGTCGCCCGTTCTCACCCCGACCCCCCGTAACCGCTGATGCGCGCGCCGACACGACACTCCACCTGCGCTACCGTCGTTCCGGCGGGGTATCCAACGCACCCGCCCCGGAGGGGACTTCGTGGGTATCGAGAGCGACCAGGTCGTCTACGAGTATCTGAGCCGTGTCGGTGATGTCGCGCACCAGCGGCAGTTGCCCTCGGTCACACGGATGCGGCTCGTGTCCGAGCTGCGCAACGAGATCGACCGGCGGCGGGCCGGTGCCACCGCCGACACCCCCGCCGCCGTCCAGCGCATCCTCAAGGGCCTCGGCAGCCCGGACGAGGTCGTCGCCGCGGCCGGCACCGGCACCGGTGTCCCCCAGGCGCCGACCGCCTCCGTGCCCGTACAACGGGACCACGAGGACGATCTACGGCCGAAGGGCCTGCGCCGGGTCGTACCGCTCCCGCGTCCGCGCCCCACCCGGACCGCGCCCGAACCCGACACCGCCCCTTCCCCGCCGCACCTCGCGAGCGCGTCCGAACTCGGTGCCAGTGTCATGCAGCCCGACTGGTGGCGGGCGGAGGGCGGCAACGGGTTCGCGCTCGGCGACAGCGTGCCCGGGTTCACCGGCGGGGTCGAGATCCCCGAACTCCTCAAGCCCCCGCCGCCGAAGGAGACACCGAAGGAATCGCCCGCGGCGCCGGAGTCGGCGGTCGAGCAGGCAGCGGTGACCGTCCCCGAGGCACCGCAGGCGCCGGAAGCCCCCGCCCGCCGGCGCCGCATGGTCCCCCGCCTCCCCGCCGGACGCTGGTCCAACCCCCTCCTCCTGATCGCCGCCGCGCTGCTCGTCGTCGGCGCCGTACTCGGGAACTGGTTCGCGCTGCTGCTCGGCTGGCTGATCGCGTACGCCTCGCGGCGGCTGAGCGACGCCGAGACGAAGGCGGCGGTGATCGGCCTGCCGGCGACGGCCGTCGCGGCCGGGATCGGCTGGCTCTGGGGCAGGAACACCGGCCGCTGGGGCACCCCCATCGCCCAGGGCCACATGAACGACGCGATCTCCGAGACCTGGCCGTGGGTGGTGCGGGGCGCGGCCGTGGCGTCGGCGCTGTTTCTGGTGTGGCGGTCGCAGCGGCAACGCTAGGGCGAAGGGGAGCGCCGGTGGGATTGTCGTAGTCGCTGGGCACAATGGCCCATATGACTTCGTACTCCGCGCCCGCCCCCACCGTCGGCTTCGATCTCGACATGACCCTCATCGACTCCCGGCCCGGTATC
Organism: Streptomyces sp. NPDC088350; assembly: GCF_044753545.1. NCBI lineage: Bacteria > Bacillati > Actinomycetota > Actinomycetes > Kitasatosporales > Streptomycetaceae > Streptomyces > Streptomyces sp. NPDC088350. The sequence continues at coordinate 233,016 of NZ_JBIVNL010000013.1, forward strand.
CACGCCTGCTATCTGGCGCTGGCGGAGCGGACGGGGACGTACATCGACGCCGATCTGGCGATCACCCGGCTCGGGCCGCCGCTCGCGGACGAGTTGATCAACTGGTTCCCGGCGGACGAGGTGGCCGCGGTGGCCGACCTGTACCGCGAGATGTACCCGTCGATCGCCATCGCCGCGACCCCCGCGATGCCCGGCGCCCCCGAGGCGATCGAGGCGGTACGGGCGGCGGGCGGCCGGGCGGTCGTGGTGACCGCGAAGTACGAGCCCAACGCGAAGCTGCACCTCGCCCATCTCGGCATCGACGCCGACGCCGTGATCGGCGACCTGTGGGCCGAGCGGAAGGCGGAGGCGCTGCGCGAGGAGGGCGCGAGCGTCTACGTCGGCGACCACGTCGGCGACGTGCGCGGAGCCCGCGGCGCCGGTGCCCTGTCGGTCGCCGTGGCGACCGGGCCGTGCGACGCGGACGAGTTGCGCGCGGCCGGCGCGGACGTCGTGCTCGGCGGTCTCACCGACTTCCCGCGATGGCTTTCGGACTACCTTCCGGCGCGCGCCTGACGGCGGCCCGCGGCGACCGACTGGAGCACGCCCGCGGCGGCGAGCACGAACCCGACGCCCATGAGCATGCTCAAGAGGTACATGTACGTCGGGAAAGGCGTCGTGTGGAGCAACAGCGGTACCACGGTGACGAGTGTGGCCACCGCACCGACGAAGAAGACGATGGCACCGGCACGGACCAGTCGGTCACCGGCCACGGCGGAATTCGTTTGGGTTTTGTCACGCACTGGACCAGGGTAGTTCCCTGCGCAAAGGAACAACCCGGCGACGTCTTGTCACCGGCCTGAAGACCATTAGCCTTGGTACCGGCGGGTCCCGACGACCCGCCGGTGTGTTATCCAGAGCAGTTTTCCGACGAGTACGAGGACGAGGACAGACGTGCCTACCGGCAAGGTCAAGTGGTTCAACAGCGAGAAGGGCTTCGGCTTTCTCTCCCGCGACGACGGCGGTGACGTCTTCGTCCATTCCTCGGTTCTGCCCGCCGGAGTTGATGCCCTGAAGCCCGGACAGCGTGTCGAGTTCGGGGTCGTCGCCGGTCAGCGCGGCGACCAGGCCCTCTCGGTGACCCTGCTCGACCCGACCCCGTCGGTCGCGGCGGCCCAGCGCAAGAAGCCGGACGAACTGGCCTCCATCGTCCAGGACTTGACGACCCTCCTGGAGAACATCACCCCGATGCTGGAGAAGGGCCGCTACCCCGACAAGGCCTCCGGCGGAAAGATCGCGGGCCTGCTGCGGGCGGTGGCGGACCAGTTGGACGTGTAGATATCCAGCAGATCTAGGGGAATTCGAGCGAGTTCGGGCCGAGGGGCGGCACCAGCCCCTCGGCCGCCGCGCGCGTAAGCAACCCCCGGATCGCCGCGTACCCGTCCTCCCCGAGATCCGCCGTGAACTCGTTGACGTACAGGCCGATGTGCTGGTCGGCGACGGACGGGTCCATCTCCTGGGCGTGGGCCATGACGTACGGGCGGGAGGCCTCGGGGTCGTCCCAGGCGGCGCGGACGGAGGTGCGGACGGAGTCGGCGAGGAGCGTCAACGTGTCGGCGCCCAGGGACCGTTTGGCGATGATCGCGCCCAGCGGGATCGGCAGACCGGTGGTGGCCTCCCAGTGCTCGCCCATGTCCGCGAGCTTGTGCAGACCGTAGTTCTGGTACGTGAAGCGCGCCTCGTGGATGACGAGCCCCGCGTCGACCTTCCCGTCCCGCACGGCCGGCATGATCTCGTGGAACGGCATGACGACGATCTCGCCCACCCCGCCCGGAATCGTGTCCGCCGCCCAGAGCCGGAAGAGCAGATACGCCGTCGACCGCTCGCTCGGCACGGCGACCGTACGACCCGTCAAGTCTCCTGGTCCCCGGGTGAGGACCAGCGGCCCGCACCCCCGGCCCAGCGCACCCCCGCAGGGCAGCAGCGCGTACTCGTCGAGGACGTACGGGAGCACGGCGTACGACACCTTCAGCACGTCCAGCTCGCCGCGCTCGGCCATGCCGTTGGTGATGTCGATGTCCGCGAAGGTCACGTCGAGCGCGGGCGCGCCAGGCACCCGGCCGTGCGCCCAGGCGTCGAAGACGAAGGTGTCGTTCGGGCAGGGGGAGTAGGCGATCTGCAAAGCCTTGGTCGATGAGGTCATACCTGTTTCCAACTCTCCAGTACGGGCGCGCACTTCCCGAATCCGTCCGTCAGGGCCGCGAGCGCGTCGCCGATGCGCCAGGCGGCGCGGTCGCGCGGGCCGACGGGGTTGGAGACCGCGCGCAGTTCCAGGACGGGGACGCCGTGGGCGGCGGCGGCCTCGGCCACTCCGAAGCCCTCCATCGCCTCCGCGAGGGCCCGGGGGTGGCGGGCGCGGAGTTCCGTGGCGCGGGCGGCGGTTCCGGTCACCGTGGAGACGGTGAGTACGACGCCGGTGCGGGCGCCGGTCGCGGTCGCGAGGTCTCGTACGAGTGCAATCGGCGGACGGTGGGTGACGGTGCCGAAGCCGAGTTCGGTGACCGGGAGGAAGCCGTCGGGGGTGTCCGCGCCCAGGTCGGCGGCGGTGATCTCGTCGGCGATCACGAGGGAGCCGACGGGGGCCTCGGGCTGGAAGCCGCCGGCGATCCCGGCGGAGACGACGAGGTCGTACGGGGTGCGGGCGAGGGCGGTCGCGGTGGCGGCGGCAGCGGCGGCCGGACCCACCCCGGCGGCGATGACATCAACCCAGTTGTTGCTCGTCAACGCCCGTGCCACCGCGTCCCGTTCGGCCGGGACGGCGGTGGCGACGAGGACACGGGGAGAAGACGTGGTCAGGAGTCCTTCTTGAACTTGAAGGACCACAGGCCCTTGACCGTCTTGTCGCCCTCCTTGATGGAGACGACGGTCGAGTTGCCGGTCGCGCCGTACTGGGTGTTGAAGAACACGCTGCCGGGGATCGTGCGGTAGGTCTTCTTGCTGGCGTCGGTCAGCGGCTGACCGTTCATCAGGATCGTCCAGCCGCTGTCGGCGATCTTCGGGTCGACACCGAAGCGCACGGTCTCGTCCGGGTCGACCGAGATCGACGTGGAGGCCTTGAGGCACTTCGTCAGCTCGGCGGTCTTCACCGCGTCGCCGTCGTTGTAGCAGGTGGCCTCCGTGTGGACCGAGTTCCTCCCGACGGTGATCGTCGCGATCGGCGTCGGCTTGTCGCACGCCGACAGGACGAGCAGTCCGGCGGATACGGCGCCGGCGGCGGCGACGGCGCGGCGGCGTCGCACAGCGGATTGCATGGTCATGGGGCGAAGGCTATCGGGCCCGTCCAGTACTCCCCCCACGTGGGGTGCGGCGTGCCGGGCCGGGTGGTGCGGGTTAGGGCCTGTTCGGCGGATCAGGACGCAGGAAAGCGACGGTGCCTGATCAGCTCCGACGAGCGGGGTGTGGTGCGTGCAGCTGCAAGGCGGAGGAGGGCGGCGACGCGGAGCGTCGGCAACCGACGACAACGCGGCAGATGTGCGTGCCACACCCCGCGTCTGCGACAGGATCCGCCGGACAGGCCCTAAGCCACTCGCGGGCGCCCGCTGCCCCCGTGACGTGCCGAGGCGAGCAGCCCGCGCAGGGTGGTCAGCCAGCCCAGGGCGATGACTCCGGCGGCCAGCGTGAAGCCGAGGGCGCCGTTCAGGGGCATCACGATGCCGATCGCGCCGCCGAACACCCAGGCCATCTGGAGCATCGTCTCGGAGCGCGCGAACGCCGAGGTGCGTACCAGCTCGGGTACGTCCCGCTGGATCAGCGCGTCCAGGGACAGCTTGGCGAGTGCCTGGCAGAACCCGGCCGTGGCCGCGAGACCCGCCACCAGGGCCGCGCCGAAGAAGATCGCCGCCGTGACCGCCGCACTCAGCACGACCGCCATCACCGTCACGATGATGAGCTCCGGCGCCCGCTGGCGCAGCCAGGAGCCGACCGCCGTACCGAGCGCGTTGCCGACGCCCGCCGAGACGGCGACTATGCCCAGCGACACGGCCGCGCTCTGCCCGGTCATGGGGTGCTCGCGCAGCAGGAACGCGAGGAAGAAGGTCAGGAAGCCCGACAGCCAGCGCAGGGCCGCGTTGGCGCCGAGCGCGTGGGTGACGGCGATGCCGACCGTGCGCAGCCCCGGACGCTTGACCTCCTTGGGATGCGGGCCGTGCAGATGGTGCTCGTCCGCCGCGAGCAGCGCCGTGTCCTCGCCCTTGGCCGAGTCGACCTTGGGGTCCAGGAAGAAACACAGGACCGTACCCGCGACGAAGATCACGAAGGCGCCGTAGAGCGGCCAGGGGTCGCCGATGGCGTGCAGGCCGCCCGCGATCGGGGCGGCGACGCCGGTGGCGAGGAGCCCGGCGAGGGTGACTCTGGAATTCGCCTTCACCAGGGAGATGCGGGGTGGCAGCAGCCGGGGCACCACGGCGCTTCTGACGACGCCGTACGCCTTCGAGGCGACCAGGGCGCCCAGGGCGGCCGGATACAGCTCCAGGCTGCCGCTGGCGACCGCGCCGGAGATGATCAGCGCCAGGAGGGCGCGGGCCAGCATCGCGGCGGCCATCGCGGCGCGGCGGCCGTGCGGGAGCTTGTCGAGGAGGGGCCCGATCACCGGAGCCAGGACGGTGAAGGGCGCCATCGTGATCGCGAGGTACAGGGCGACCCGCCCCCGCGCCTCGTCGGTCGGGACGGAGAAGAAGACGGTCGACGCGAGGGCGACGGTGATCATGACGTCACCGGCGCCGTTCACCGCGTGCAGCTCGATCAGCCGGCCGAGGCCCGACTCGCCCGCGCCGTGCGCGTGGGTCGCCTTGCGGATGCCCCGGGCGGTACCGGTCACCGGGAAGTGCAGGGCACGACCCATCGCGCGGACGGAACCGCCGACCCGGCCCGAACCGCCACCTCGGATGCTCCCCTTCGTGCCACCGATCCCGGTGGCACCCTGGGGCGACCTCGCGGCTGCCACCCCGTCATAGTGCCCCGAGAAAGGCGCGAGTAGTGCGGTTACCGCGCGTATGGAGGTGTACGGGGGCGGATTCTGGGCCGTTGCACAGGTCACCGTTTGGGCGCGGCGCGGCGCCCAAGAGGCTGTCGGTGTGGGCGCATGGCGCGGGAGAAGGTAGCGTGCGTAGCGCGCCGTGGCGATTGTTCTCGGCCGCGCGCCTCTCGGCCATCCCGCAGAATGGATGGCGTAGGCGTGCCCGAGCGCGATCGGGCGCGGACGTCGACGCGGCCCTCCACCAGTGCCCCCAAGGGCCTGGTACATGTCTTTCAGCCGCTCCGTCCGCTCCCTTCGCCACACCAGGCGCACCCGTGAGACGGCGTAGGAGAGAAGCGATACCTGTGAGCGCAGCGACCACGCGAAGCCGCACCCCCGACCGCCTGTGCGCCGAGGCCGTCGACCTCGCCCGTGCCGCAGCCGAGGAGGCCGCCGCGCCCGGCGTGGTCGGCGAGCACGCGGGCTTCGCATCCGAGGGCGACCGTGTGGTCACGCACTTCTTCGAGTGCAAGGAGTTCGGCTACCGGGGCTGGCGCTGGGCGGTGACGGTCGCGAGGGCGTCCCGCGCGAAGCTGATCACCCTGGACGAGGTCGTCCTGCTCCCCGGCCCCGACTCGCTCCTGGCCCCCGAATGGGTCCCATGGAGCGAACGCCTGCGCCCCGGCGACATGGGCCCCGGCGACCTGCTCCCCACCGACGCCGAGGACCTGCGTCTGGAGCCCGGCTACACGGGCGAGGACGAGCCCCCGCCGAACTCCGCGGTCTCCGAGGAGATGGCGGAACTGGCCGAGGCGGAGGACGCGGAGGTGACGGCGGGCGCGCCCTCGACCCTGCCCGTCGCGCCGACCCGCGGCTCGATCGCCGCGGTCGCGGAGGAACTGGGCATCCGCCGCGCCCGAGTCCTCTCCCGCTACGGCCTCCACGTCGCCGCCGACCGCTGGGAGGACGGCTTCGGCTCCAAGACCCCGATGGCCCAGGCGGCCCCGGCGGCCTGCGTCAGCTGCGGCTTCCTGGTCGCGGTCGGCGGCTCCCTCGGCCAGGCGTTCGGCGTCTGCGCCAACGAGTTCTCGCCGGCGGACGGCCACGTCGTGTCCTTGGCCTACGGCTGCGGGGGCCACTCGGAAGCGGCGATCATGCCCAAACCGCCCCAGCCGCCGGCACCGGTGATCGACGAGACGATGGTGGACCCGTTCCCGCTGCGGCCTGCGGCGGATTCGGGGTCGGTATCGGTGGGGGCGGACGAGGAATCTGCGGAGTTGGGGCACTCGTAGGGCCCAATGCTGGCTGTACGTCGGAAGGAGCAGGGGCATGAGCATCAGCTCGATCGCGCGTACCGAGTTCCCCGAAGGGCATGTGGTTTTCTTCGGAATCGATGGGAAGATCATTTTGACGCCGCAGAGCCTTGAGCACTCCAGGACCATCAAGGTGATGCAGTACAACACGATCTTGTCCTTGGGGCTTCATGCGGAAACCCCCTCTGACGTGTACATCGACTTCCCCGCCGACGAGAACTCCGCTCCTAACCTGGCCATCGTGCGCGATGACGCCCGCCCGGAAGGCAATCGGTACAGCTTCGAGGACGTCCTGCTGATCTCCGAGGTCGTCTCGACGTCCTCCATCCGCAAGGACTACGACGACTGCACGGCGAAGTATGGCCGCTACGGCATCCCCATCTACCTGGTCGTCGACCCCTACGCGCGGGAAGTCGTCCTCCACACCCAACCCACCGGCACGGGCTACATCGCGGCCCACACCCACAAGTACGGCACCGGCAAACTCCCCATCCCCTTGGCCGACGGCCGCACCTTCACCCTTGACCTCGACCAACTCCCCCTGCCGGAGCCGGAGAAGGACGTTCACTGACCAATGCGGCCAGCGGAAACCGGCGTGCGGCAGTTATGGCAGCGTCCCGGGACCGGTGAGCGGAAGGCGTGGTCGCAGCTGTCGCAGTTCTGGAGCGGGTGCCGTACGGCTGGTGGTGGTGCCGGGGCCCGGAACGGTGGTGGGGGCGGGAGTTGGGCCGCCAGGCGGTGGGCCAGGAGGGCTGCGGGGCGGCGTAGGGGGTCGGGTGGCAGGTCGGTGGTCAGGGTGTGGCGTACGGCGGTGGGGGTGACGTCCCGCTCCAGCCAGGCGGCGACTCCGGGGGCCAGGTGGGTTGTGTCGCAGGCCGAGAGGAGCAGGCGGGGGTCGTGGCGGCGCAGGTCTGCGAGGAGGTCCGTGGCCCGCTGGATGAGCGCGGGGGAGGGGTGGGCCGGGCGCGGCACGGGCGGCAGCGCCTTGCGGGGGGTGTGTTTCTTCGGCTTTTTCTGCGTCGCCGGGGCATGGCTGTCCCTACGGCGGCTGCCGGGCTGGTTGCAGGAGATCGTGCGGGTGACGATGCGGCCGTCGGGGATGCGGTGGCGTTCGCGGCGGAGGTAGCCGTGGGTCTCCAACTCCCGTAGCGCGGCGGCGATTCGGGTCCTGCCCTCCGGGAAACGGGCCGCGAGGGTGTTGATGTCGGCGCGGGCGCCTGCGGGGAGGGACTGGAGGTGGACGCCGAGGCCGATCGCTAGGGCCGACAGTTCCGGGTGCTGGGCGAGGTGGTTGCCGATCACCGTGAAGCGGGTGGTGTGGCGGGCGTTGTCGTGTGTGAGCCCGCTGTGCGCGCTGTGCCGCTGGTTCGGGTGTTTGTCGGCGGTGTGCCGGGACTGGGCGCGCGGGGGCGCGGTAATGTCGCGTGTATCCATCGGGAAGTTGGAGTCTTCCTAGGTGGTCAGGCCCTCGCCTTGGGATGCCAGTCCCGGCGAGGGCCGTCGTATGTCTGGGGTTGTGTTGCGCTGAGCGTAGATCATGCAACCCGCTCGGAATCCAGCCCAGTTGGCGATGTTCACCCGGATGGGTGATCGGTGGGCTGTGCTGCCGGGAGGGTGGGGTGGGGCTTGGTGGGGGTTCTTTCACCGTCGTGGTTCTTGGGAAAAGGCGTCACTTGCACCGGAGTTCGGGTTTCCGGAGTTCGGTGGCTCCGCTACGACGTGAAGTTCCGCCCAGACCGTCTTACGCGGGTGCGGTCCCGGGGCCCAGCCCCAGCGGTCGGCGAGCGCGTCGACGAGGAGGATGCCTCGGCCCGACTCCGCGTCCGGGGTGGGGTCTTGGGGGTGGGGCGGGCGGTCACCCCGGGTGTCGGTGACCTCGATGCGCAGGGTGCCGCCGACGACGTAGAGGGTGAGTCTGAAGTCCCGGCCGGGTACGCGACTGTGCGTGGCGGCGTTGGAGGCGAGTTCGGCGACGAGTTGGCGGGCGGGGTCCAACGGGAGTGCCCAGGCGCGGAGTTGTTCGGTGGCCAGGAGACGGGCGAGGCGGGCGCCGCGGGGGGTGGGGGACAGCTGCACCGTGAAGTTACGGATGGGGTTGTCGAGTTGGGGTTTGGGTTGGGCTTCGGTGGCGGTGGTTTCTTGGATCACGTCACTCAGCGTGGCCGTGTGTGCTTACCGTGAACAGTGACATGGCCGTTGCGTACGGTGACTGTCCAGGCGTTGTCCGGTCGTGTCCAGGCTGTCGAGACCGGTCGTACGGGTAGGGGCGTCGCGGCACGGTCGTACGGATCTGGAGGGGTGCGGGATGAGCGAACCGGAGCAGGTCAACGGCGAGGTGGACGAGCCGGGTTGGGAGGTGGACCCGGACGACGAGTGGGGGTTGGCGGTCCTCGCGACGGTCGGGCGGCAGTTGAGGCTGCGGCGTGAAGCGGTGGGAATGCGGGTCGCCGACTTCGCGGTGGCGGCGGGGTACAGCGAGGATCTCGTCTACAAGATCGAGGCTGGGAAGCGGATCCCGCGGCCCGAGTATCTGGACAAGTCCGAGGAGGTGCTGCGGGCGGACGGGCTGATCTCGGCGATGAAGGAGGACACCGCCAAGGTCCGGTACCCGAAGAAGGTACGTGCGCTGGCGAAGATGGAGGCCCAGGCGGTCGAGATCGGCATCTACGAGTGCAACATCATCGCGGGGCTGTTGCAGACGCCAGAGCATGTCCGGACTGTGATCGAAGCAGCACAACCTCCGTACTCACCGGATGACGTGGAGCGCATGGTTGCCGCCCGTCTGGCCCGGCAGTCGGTCTTCGAACGAGACCCGGCTCCGTCGATCCACTTCGTCCTGGAGGAGGCGGTGCTACGCCGTCCCATCGGAGGCACAATGGCGTGGCGAGGGCAGCTCGAACACCTGCTGGAGGTGGGGAGGCTGCGCAACGTCGTACTTCAAGTGATGCCGATGAACTGCGAGGTCCACTCCGGTCTGGACGGGAGGATCGAGGTGCTGAAGTTCCCGGACGGCACGGCGGTGGGGCGTTCCGACGGTGCGTTCAGCGGTCGCCCGACCACGGATCCGAAACAGCTGCGCATCCTCGAACTGCGGTATGGCACCATCCGGGCGCAGGCTCTCTCCCCACGGGAGTCATCGGCCCTCATCGAACAACTGCTGGGAGAGACATGATCCGCAAGACCGCTGCCGAGGATGCCTTCGAACTCGCGTGGTTCAAGAGCAGTTACAGCGGCGGCAACGACGGCGAGTCCTGTGTCGAGGTCGCCGTAGCCGCCGGCATGGTCCACGTTCGTGACTCCAAGACCATTGAGGGCCCCCGGTTCGCGGTCACCCCGGCCGCGTGGACGGGCTTCGTGCACCAGTTGGGAGAAGCGTGACTCTGCCCGAACTGGCCTGGTTCAAGAGCAGCTACAGCGACGGCCCTGACGGCGACTCCTGTGTCGAGATCGCGATAGCGCCCCGCACGGTCCACGTCCGTGACTCCAAGACGATCGCGGGCCCCCGCTTCACTGTTGCCCCGGCCGCCTGGGCGGACTTCGTGACGTACGCGTCCGAGGCCTGACCCGCACCCACCCCTTCCAGAAAATCTGACACTCGGACCCCCATGTGTCACATTTCCGCGAAGACACGTCCCCCCCCCCCACCTCACCCTCACCCCTCCACAAGCCGGGGCCATTCCTAACCGTCCACCGAGGTGCACAACGGTTAGTTTTACCCCCGGCTTCCAGCAACCCCCTGCACCCCCGCACCGGATACCCCGCACCCACCCCGCTCCCGGACAACCCCACCCCCCTCCGCGCGGTACCTTCATCGCGACGTCGATGAGGAGAGTGAACGTACGTGAGTAAGTTCGTGCGGCCCGCTGCCGAGGGTGCCGACCCGTTCGGGACCGCCCGTCTGCGGCGTGGGGTGCTCGACGCCTGGGCGACCAGCCCCGCCCGGTTCCGGGAGGACGCCAACGCCGAGGAGGATCTCGTCCTCGGCGGGTACCGGGACCGGCTCGTCGTCGAGCTCGCTCAGAACGCCGCCGACGCCGCCGCCCGCGCGGGCGTACCCGGGCGACTGCGGCTCACCCTCCGCGACGGCGTCCTCTGCGCCGCCAACACCGGTGCCCCGCTGGACGCGGCCGGTGTCGAATCGCTCTCCACCCTCCGCGCCTCCGCGAAGCGCGACGCGGGCGACAGTGCCGTCGGACGATTCGGGGTCGGCTTCGCAGCCGTCGTCGCCGTCACCGACGAACCCGCCGTCGTCGGGCGGCACGGCGGTATCCGGTGGTCTCTCGCCGAGGCCCGCGCGCTCGCCGACGACACCGCCCGGCACAGCCCCGGACTCGGCACCGAGATCCGCCGCCGCGACGGTCATGTCCCCCTCCTCCGCCTCCCGTTCGCCGCCGAGGGCACCGCCCCCGACTCGTACGACACCGTCGTCATCCTCCCGCTGCGCGACACCGCCGCCGAGGACCTCGCCGAGCGCCTGCTCGATGCCGTCGATGACGCCCTGCTGCTCGCTCTCCCCGGGGTGACGGAAGTCGTGGTCGAGGTGGGTGACCAGGCCGCCCCGCGTACCCTCACCCGGCACGCCGACGGCGCCGACACCGTCGTAGAGGACACGCGGGACGGGACCACCCGCTGGCGTACCGCCGCCGCGCACGGGGCGCTCGACAAGGAGTTGCTCGACGGCCGGCCCGTCGAGGAGCGGGCGCGGCCGTACTGGTCCGTCACCTGGGCCGTGCCCGTCGATGACGACGGGACTCCGGCTCGGCCCCGCACCAGCCCCGTCGTGCACGCGCCCACGCCCAGTGACGAACCCCTCGGTGTGCCCGCGCTGCTCATCGCCTCGCTCCCGCTCGACACCACCCGCCGGCATGCCGCGCCCGGTCCGCTGACCGACTTCGTCGTGGAGCGCGCGGCGGACGCGTACGTCGAACTCCTCGCCGCCTGGCGGCCGGTGACCACCGGCATCATCGACCTCGTGCCCGGACCGCTGGGGAAGGGGGAGCTGGACGGCACGCTGCGGCAGGCGATTCTGGAACGGCTGCCGCGTACTTCGTTCCTGCCGCCCGCCATCGAACCCACGGGCGACGAATCCGACGAACTGCCCGAGTCCCTTCGGCCCCGGGACGCCGAGGTCGTCGAGGGCGCCGGCGACGACACCGTGCGGGTCCTCGCCGAAGTGCTCCCCACCCTCCTCCCCGCCGGGCTCGAACGACGCGTGGAACTAAGGACGTTGGGCGTCGCCCGCGTTCCGCTCACCGACGCCGTGGACCGGCTGGCCGGCTTGGAGAAGGAACCCGGCTGGTGGCGGCGGCTCTACGACAGCCTCGCGGGCGTCGACCCCGACCGGCTCAGCGGGCTGCCCGTGCCGCTCGCCGACGGGCGGACGACGATCGGGCCCCGGCAGGTTCTGCTCCCCACTCCCGACTCCGCCCAGGTGGAGCCCGAAGTCCTCGCCCGGCTCGGGCTCAAGGTGGCCCACCCGGACGCCGCGCACTCCCTCCTGGAGAAGCTCGGCGCGCTGCCCGCCACGCCCCGCGCGGTCCTCACCACGCCCCAGGTGCGGGCCGCCGTGGCCGCCTCCCTCGACGACGAGGGCGGGGCCGTATGGGACGAACCCGCCCCGGACGCCGAAGAGTTGGCGGACACGGTGCTGGCCCTCGTGCGGGACGCGGATCTCGAACCCGGTGACGAGCCCTGGCTCGGCGCCCTCGCGCTGCCCGACGAGGACGGCGAACTCGCGCCCGCCGGTGAACTGGTCCTGCCCGGCAGCCCGTTCGCCCAGGTGATGCGGGAGGACGAACTCGCCTTCGTGGACTCGGAATTGGCTGAGCGCTGGGGCGAACAGCCCCTCGCCGCCTGCGGAGTTCTCGCCACCTTCGCCCTGGTCAGGGCCACCGACGTGGTCCTCGACCCGGACGAACTGGAGCCCCGCGACAGCGACTTCGCCGAACCCGACGACCCCGGTCTGCTGGACTCCGTGGACGTGTGGTCGGAGGACGTCCTGGACCGCTTCCCCGACACCCCCGTACCTCCCGTGGCCACCGAACTCGTGGCGGTCCGCGACCTCGACCTCGTGGACGACGACCGCTGGCCCCAAGCCCTCGCCCTCCTCGCCCAACCCCCTCTCCGTGACGCGATCACCCAGCAGGTCCGCATCCTCCTGCCCGACGGCACCCACGAGGTCGTACGGCCCTACACCGCTTGGTGGTTGCGCGGCCACCCGGTCCTCGACGGCCGCCGCCCGGCCGGCCTGCTCGCCGCCGGCGGCGACCCGCTCCTGCGCGGCCTCTACGACGAGGCCGACGCGACCGGCTTCGACGACGAACAGGTGCTGCGGGCGCTGGGCGTCCGCACGTCGGTGGCCGCGCTCCTCGACGAGCCGGGCGGTGCCGCCGAACTCCTCGACCGCCTCGCCGACCCGGACCGCGAGGTCACCGGCACCCAACTCCACGCTCTCTACGGCGCGTTGGCCGACCTGGACCCGGAACAGGTGACCCTCCCGGACGACCTGCGCGCCGTCGTCGACGGCGAGGTCACCGTCGTGGACGCCGCCGACGCCGTGGTCGTCGACTCACCGGACCTGCTGCCGTTCACCGAAGGTGTCCCGCTCCTCCCCGTACGGCCGTCCCGGGCCGCCGAGCTGGCCGAACTCTTCCAGGTGCGGCGACTCAGCGAGTCGATCACCGGCGAAGTCACCTCCGAGGGCACCGAACACGACGTACCGGACTCCGTCCGCACCCTCCTCGGCCCGCTCACCCCCGCCACCTACGTCGAACACGAGGAACTCGTCGTGGACGGCGTGGAGATCGACTGGCGCCGGACGCGCGACGGCGTGCTGCACGCCTCGACGCTGGAGGGCGTCGCCGCCGGGCTCGCCTGGGCGGCGGGGCAGTGGCCCCGGCGGTTCGAGGTGGCGGCACTCCTGGAGGATCCTTCGCGGACCGCGGAGCTGGCTCGGGACCGGTGGTTCGACTGAGAGCGAGACCCTGAAGCAGTCCTGTGGACCTGCGGAGTCTCCGTACTTCGTCATCGGTTCGCAAACCCCGTACAAAAACCTGATTCCGGCGTACAACCCTTAACACCCCTCGTGGATCAGATCACATGAGCCAACAGGCTCCGCCATCACTTGGGCCCCTGCGCCGACGACGAGCCGTTCGGAGCGACCAGCGCGCTGGGGCCCCTTTCTCCACTTGGGGAACACGCATGCGCATACGCGCCACCGTGGCCGCCGTCTCCGGCGCCCTGGTTCTCTCCGCCTTCGCCGTGCCGGCCGCACAGGCCGCCGACGCCTCGTCCGGCAAGGCCGCTTTCAGCTCCGCCACGTCCGCCGCCGCGGCCACGCTCAACGTCACCTTCTCCAACATGAAGGTCAACAGCGGCAAGGCCGTCGTCGTCGGTGCCACCGCGAAGGTCGCCGTGCCGGTCACCTACACCCTGACGCACGCCGCCGGCCTCGACGTCAGCGCCGACAACTTCGCCAGCGGCCCGCTCATCTACCGCGGCACCTCGGTCACGAGCCCGACCAACGAGATCATCAGCGACGACCCGGGCACCTGCACCGCCGCCTCGACGACCGTCCTGAACTGCAAGGCCACCATCTACATCCGGCCGACCAGCGACCTGGCGAACACTGACGCCGCCACCTGGAAGGCGGGCGGCCTCGCCATCAACGCCGACGGCACCAAGACCCAGGGCGACCTGGGCAGCGTCCCGGTCAAGCGTCTGGCCAAGCTCACGGCCGACGCCACCCCGGAGCCGGTCAAGAAGGGCAAGACCATCACGGTCACCGGCAAGCTGACCCGGGCGAACTGGGAAACCAACAAGGACGCCGGTTACGCGAGCCAGCCGGTGAAGCTGCAGTTCCGCAAGAACGGCTCCAGCACGTACACGACGGTCAAGACCATCAAGACCAGCTCGACGGGCGCCCTGAAGACCACCGTCAAGGCGACGGTCGACGGCTTCTTCCGCTACAGCTTCGCGGGCACCTCGACCACCCCGGCCGTCAACGCCACGGGTGACTACGTCGACGTGAAGTAAGCGGTAACCGCTTTACGCGGGCACGCGGCGGTCGACCACTCTCCACACGAGTTCCAGGGCGACCGCCGCCACCGCCGAGATCCCCACCGCGATCCACGGCATCGTCACCCCCACCAGCTTCAGCGCGAAGAAGTGCTGGAGCCACGGCACGATCAGGACGACCACGAAGGCCGCCCCCATCGAGGCGACCAGGGTGATCCGCCACCAGGTGTAGGGGCGGGCGATGATCGCCAGGACCCACATCGAGATCAGGAACAGGGTCAGGGTCGCCGCGCTGGTCTCCGCCGCCAACGACCCCTTCCCCGTGTACTGGTGACGGGCGATCAGATACGTCACGAAGGTCGCCGCCCCGGCGATGACCCCGCCCGGGATCGAGTACCGCATCACCCGCCGCACGAAGTGGGGTTTCGCGCGCTCCTTGTTGGGCGCCAGGGCGAGGAAGAACGCCGGGATGCCGATCGTCAGGGTGGACAGCAGGGTCAAGTGCCTTGGCAGGAACGGGTATTCCACCCGCCAGCACACCACCAGCACCGCCAGCAGCACCGAGTAGACCGTCTTCACGAGGAACAGCGTCGCCACCCGCGTGATGTTGCCGATGACCCGTCGGCCCTCCGCGACCACCGAAGGCAGCGTCGCGAAGCTGTTGTTGAGCAGCACGATCTGCGCGACCGCCCGCGTGGCCTCGGAACCCGAACCCATCGACACCCCGATGTCGGCGTCCTTCAGGGCGAGTACGTCGTTCACGCCGTCCCCGGTCATCGCGACCGTGTGCCCGCGCGACTGCAACGCGCCCACCATGTCCCGCTTCTGCTGCGGGGTGACCCGCCCGAACACCGTGCCCTCGTCGAGGGACTTGGCCATCTCCTCCTGGCCGGTGGGGAGTTGGCGGGCGTCGACGACCTGCCCAGTGAGCCCGAGCTTCCCGGCGACCGCGCCGACGGACACCGCGTTGTCCCCGGAGATGACCTTGGCGTGCACGTCCTGCTCGGCGAAGTAGCGCAGCGTCTCCGCCGCGTCGGGCCGCAACCGCTGCTCCAGGACGACGAGCGCGGTCGCCTCGGCCTCCCGCGCGACCCCGGGATCGTCCAGCTCGCCCGCCACCCGGGCCAGCAGCAGCACCCGTAGCCCCTGCTCGTTGAGCCGCCCGGTCTCCGCGAGCGCGGGATCGTCGGCGCCCAGCAGGACGTCGGGCGCGCCGAGCAGCCATGTGCTCGACTCGCCGTTGCCCTCGCTGAAGGACGCCCCGCTGTACTTGCGTGCCGAGGAGAAGGGGAGCGACTCGACGCAGCGCCACTCCTCACTGTCCGGGTAGGCGGTGATGATCGCCTTCAGGGACGCGTTCGGCCGCGGGTCCGACTCCCCTAGCGCGCCGAGGACTTTGCGTACGTACGCTTCGTCGGCCCCGCCGAGCGGACGCAACTCGGTGACGTCCATCCCGCCCTCGGTGAGCGTGCCCGTCTTGTCGAGGCAGACCGTGTCGACGCGGGCGAGGCCCTCGATGGCCGGAAGCTCCTGGACGAGGCACTGTTTCCGGCCAAGCCGGATGACACCGATCGCGAAGGCGACCGAGGTGAGGAGCACCAGCCCCTCGGGGACCATCGGGACGATGCCGCCCACCGTCCGGGCGACGGAGTCCTTGAACCCGTGCCGTTTGACGACGAGTTGGCTGATGACCAGGCCGATCGCGGTCGGGATCATCATCCATGTCACGTACTTGAGGATCGTGGAGATACCGCTGCGCAGTTCGGAGTGGACGAGCGTGAACCGGGAGGCCTCCTCGGCGAGTTGGGCGGCGTACGCCTCGCGCCCCACCTTCGTCGCCTCGAACGCGCCACCGCCGGCGACGACGAAACTGCCCGACATCACCTGGTCCCCGGGCCGCTTGACGACCGGGTCCGCCTCACCGGTGAGCAGCGACTCGTCGATCTCCAGACCGTCGGCCTCGACGCACTCCCCGTCGACCACGACCTTGTCACCGGGCCCGATCTCGATGAGGTCGCCCAGCACGATCCCGGAGGTGCTCACCTCCACCGCGGCCCCGTCACGCCGTACCGTCGGCTTCGCCTCGCCGATCACCGCGAGGGAGTCGAGGGTCTTCTTCGCCCGCCACTCCTGGATGACGCCGATCCCGGTGTTGGCGATGATCACGTACCCGAACAGGCTGTCCTGGAACGGCGCCACGAACAGCATGACCAGCCAGAGCACGCCGATGATCGCGTTGAACCGGGTGAAGACGTTGGCGCGGACGATCTCGCCGAGGGAGCGGCTGCTGCGCACCGGGACGTCGTTGACCTCCCCGCGCGCCACCCGGTCGGCGACCTCGGCGGTGCTGAGTCCATGGGCCCGCCGCGCCGGAACGGGCACGGGGTGCACAGGATCGAGTTCGGCGCCCGCGTCGGTGTGCGTCATGCATTCGACGGTACGTGCGGATTTACGGCTTCACCCGCCGAGTGCCCGGAAGATCCGACCAGGGGAGGACGGCGGGCGGGGCGGAGTGATGCCGTGGTTGTACGGGGGTGTCGTTACTCGGCAGCAGCCGGCGGCCCGTCGGGGCTCACCGTGGCCGCCGCGCGCTTGAGCGCCGCGTCCCGCCCCCGGACGTACCAGATGCCGATCAGCCCGAGCCCGGCCCCGGCCAGGCAGGTCCACAGCCACCACAGATGGCCGTGGTCTTCGAACCAGCCGTAGAAGGGGAGCTGTACCAGGAAGAGGACGAACCAGAGGATCGTGCCGCCGATGATGGTCGGGACGATCGGGCCCTCCAGGGGCTCCGGTGCCTCGTGTGTCGGTGTCCACTTCGCCATGCCCACAGCTTACGAGGCCAGGCAACACTCTCGGATCTACGCGCGGAGATAGCGCCTGACGTCTTCATATGTTCATACTGAAACGGTTTCCGTCTGTCCACTTCTGCTCGTAGGAACATCCCATGCCGACCGCCCTCGACCGCTACTTCAAGATCTCCGAACGGGGCAGCAGCCTCCCCCGCGAGATCCGGGGCGGGTTCGCCACCTTCTTCGCGATGGCGTACATCATCGTGCTCAACCCGATCATCCTCGGCAGCGCGAAGGACATGTACGGGCACCACCTCGACAACGGCCAGCTGGTCACCGCCACCGCCGTGACGGCCGCGTTCAGCACCCTCCTCATGGGCGTCATCGGCAACGTGCCGATCGCGCTCGCCGCCGGACTCGGCGTGAACTCCGTCGTCGCCCTCCAGCTCGCGCCGCGCATGTCGTGGCCGGACGCGATGGGCATGGTCGTGCTGGCCGGCCTGGTCGTGATGCTGCTGGTCGCCACCGGGCTGCGCGAGCGCGTCATGAACGCCGTGCCCTACGGCCTGCGCAAGGCCATCTCGATCGGTATCGGCCTGTTCATCATGCTGATCGGACTCGTGGACTCCGGGTTCATCACCCGCATCCCGGACGCCGCCCAGACCACCGTCCCGCTCCAGCTCGGCGGCGACGGTCACCTCAACGGCTGGCCGGTCCTGATCTTCGTCATCGGTGTGCTGCTCACGCTCGCGCTGATCGTCCGCAAGGTGTCCGGCGCGATCCTGATCTCGATCGTCACGACGACCGTCCTCGCGGTGATCGTGAACGCGGTCGCGACGGTCCCCTCCTGGGGCCTGACCACCCCGAAGTGGCCCGGAAACCCGGTCGCCACCCCGGACTTCGGCCTGATCGGCAAGTTCAGCCTGTTCGGCGGCTTCGGCAAGGTCGGCGTACTGACCGGCGTCCTCTTCGTCTTCACGGTCCTGCTGTCGTGCTTCTTCGACGCGATGGGCACGATCATGGGCATCAGCGACGAGGCCAGGCTGACCGACGCCCAGGGCAACATGCCCGGCATCAACAAAGTCCTCTTCGTCGACGGCATCGCGGTCGCGGCCGGCGGCGCCAGCTCCTCGTCCGCGACCACCTGCTTCGTGGAGTCCACGGCGGGCGTCGGCGAGGGCGCCCGCACCGGCTTCGCGAACGTCGTCACCGGCGCGCTCTTCGCCGTCGCGCTGTTCCTCACGCCCATCGCCACGATGGTCCCCTCCCAGGCGGCCACCCCCGCGCTGCTCGCGGTGGGCTTCCTGATCCTGGCGGGCTCCGTCAAGGAGATCGACTGGGCCGACCACACGATCGCGATCCCGGCCTTCATCACGATGGTGATGATGCCGTTCACCTACTCGATCACCAACGGCATCGGCATGGGCTTCATCACGTTCGTGGTACTGCGGCTGGTGGCGGGCCGGGGCCGGGAGGTCCCGGTGCCGATGTACGTCGTCGCGGCGGTGTTCGGGTTCTACTACCTGATGCCGGCGCTGGGCCTGACGTGACCCGCGTTTCTACGGGCCGTCACGTGACGCCGTAGAACTTCTCCGTCTCCTCGACGGCGGTCTGGAACCGCTCGTCGAAGTCGTCCCGAATGAGCGTCTGGACCACATAGTCCTGGACGCTCATTCCCCTTTTCGCCGCATGGTGTCGGAGCCGTTCGAGCAGCTCCCCGTCTATCCGCAGGCTGAGCACACTGGTCCCCATGAAGTCGAGGGTCGGGGGCGGTCGCGGGTGCCGTGTCACGTTCCGCTCGCGGATCACTCATATGGGTGACGGAAGGGTTCAGTGGCCAGGGTCACGGGCATCTCGGCGTGTCGCATGGCATTCGGCTGGTCTTTAGCGAGAGTAATGAGTTACGCTAAACAACATGCCGGACCTTACCCATGGCGACGACGCTGCCGCTGTGAACTCCCTGCGATCAGCCGTGATGCGGTTGTCCCGTCGACTCAAGCACCAGCGGGTCGACGAGTCACTCAGCCCCACCGAGATGTCGGTGCTCGGCACCCTGTCCACCTGCGGCAGCGCGACCCCCGGCGAGCTCGCTCGCAAGGAGCATGTGCAGCCGCCCTCGATGACCCGCATCGTCGCGCTGCTCGAAGCCAAGGGCCTGGTCCAGCTGGAGCCGCACCCCGAGGACCGGCGTCAGAAGGTCGTCACCAAGACCCCCCAGGCAGAGGCGATGCTCGAAGAGAGCCGCCGCAAGCGCAACGCGTTCCTGGCCGGCCTGGTCGACGGCCTCGACGAGGACGAGTGGGCGAAGATCGTCGCCGCCGCCCCCGTGCTGGAGAAACTCGCGCATCTGTAAGTCCATCTATGTAGGAGGCGACCCTTTGAGTTCGGGACCCGGAGCAGATTCCGCCCCCGCGCCAGCCACCCCCGACTCCCCGCCCACCCCTGACACCCCCGGCAAGTCCTCGATGTTCAGCTCGCTGAGGATCCGGAACTACCGCCTGTTCTTCATCGGCCAGGTCGTCTCCAACACCGGCACCTGGATGCAGCGCATAGCCCAGGACTGGCTGGTCCTCAGCCTCACCGGCTCCTCCGCCGCCGTGGGCATCACGACCGCCCTCCAGTTCCTGCCGATGCTGCTGTTCGGGCTCTACGGCGGTGTCCTCGTCGACCGGCTGCCCAAGCGCCCCACGCTGCTCGTCACGCAGTCCGCGATGGCCCTCACCGGTCTCGCCCTCGCCTTCCTGACCCTCTCCGGCCATGTCCAGGTCTGGCACGTCTACGTCGCCGCCTTCGCCGTGGGCCTCGCCACGGTGGTCGACAACCCGGCCCGCCAGTCCTTCGTCTCCGAGATGGTCGGCCCCGAGCAGCTGCAGAACGCGGTCAGCCTCAACTCGGCGAACTTCCAGTCCGCCCGCCTGGTCGGCCCCGCCGTCGCGGGCGTCCTGATCACCGGCGTCGGCACCGGCTGGGCGTTCCTCTTCAACGGCCTGTCCTTCGTCGCGCCCCTGGCCGGCCTGCTGCTCATGCGCAACCGCGACCTGCACTCCGTACAGCGCGCCCCGCGCGGCAAGGGCCAGCTCCGCGAAGGCCTGCACTACGTCGCCGGCCGCCCCGACCTGATCTGGCCGATCGTCCTCGTCGGCTTCATCGGCACCTTCGGCTTCAACTTCCCGGTGTGGCTGTCGGCCTACGCCGACGACATCTTCCACGCGGGCGCCGGCGCCTACAGCCTCTTCAACACCCTGATGGCGGTCGGCTCCCTGATCGGCGCCCTGCTGGCCGCCCGCCGCGGCACGACCCGCCTGCGCGTACTGATCGCGGCTGCGGTGGCCTTCGGCCTGCTGGAGATCGTGGCGGCCGTAGCGCCCTCCTACTGGCTGTTCGCCCTCCTCATGATCCCGATCGGCATCGCGGGCCTGACGGTCAACGTCACGGCCAACACCGCCGTCCAGATGGGCACCGACCCCGCCATGCGCGGACGCGTCATGGCCCTGTTCATGATGGTCTTCATGGGCGGTACGCCGGTGGGCGCACCGATCGTCGGCTGGATCACCGACGCCTACGGCCCCCGGGTGAGCTTCGCCCTCGGCGGTGTCATCGCCGCCGCCGCGGCGGCCACGATCGGCCTGGTCCTGGCCCGCATGGGCGACCTGCGCCTGTCGTTCGGCTGGCACCACGGCCACCCGAGCGTCGCCTTCGTCCCACGCGAGCGGGAGCAACTGGCCACGGTGGCCTGAGAGTTGCGCGGTACGACTGGACTGGCCCGGGGGTTACACCCTCCGGGCCAGCACCTGTCCCGGCCACGCGTCCTCACCGACGACGAACGCCTCGGTCGCCGTGAACCCGTTGCTCTCGTAGTAGGCGACGAGCTTGCGGTCGTCCCCCGCGTAACAGTCCACCCGCAGCAGGGAGATCCCGGCCGCCCGCGTCACCTCCGCCGCGTGCGCGAGCAGCGCGCCGCCGACGCCGTAGCCCTTGAACCGGCGGTCGGAGGCGAGGAGATGGACGTACCGCTCGGGCTCGTCCACGGCGGCGATGTACGACCCCGGGGAGTCGGTGAGGGTGAGCGTGCCGACGGGGACGCCGTCGACCTCGGCGATGTAGGGCGAACCCTGCGCCACATACCGCTCCACCATCGCCACGGCCTTCGGATTCCGTGACCACGGCGTGCTGCCCCACTGCCCGGTACGCCCCTGAGCGACGAGCCACGCCACCGCGCTGTCGAGCATGCCGAGTATCGCGGGGATGTCGTCCGCGCCGCCGTCCCTGATGCTGATCGCCATGCGTCCATGGTGGCAGGCTGGTCGGCATGAGACTCTTCGCCGCCGTGCTGCCCCCGGAGGACGTCACCGCCGAACTCGCCACGAAAGTGGCCGAGTTGAGGAGCCTCCCGGGCGCGGACGCCCTGCGCTGGACCGGCCGCCCGGGGTGGCACTTCACCCTCGCGTTCTACGGCGAGGTCGACGAGGAGGTCGTACCCGAACTGTCGGCCGCCCTGGAGCGGACCGCGCGCCGGACCGAACCGTTCGGGCTGACGGTGCGTGGGGGCGGGCAGTTCGGGGAGGGGCGGGCGCTGTGGGCAGGGGCGGCGGGCGATCTCGCTGCGCTGCGGCTGTTGGCGGAGGGATGCGAGGAGGCGGTGGCGCGGGAGCACCGGCGTTATCGCGCGCACCTCACGCTGGCGCGGAGCCGGGAGGCGGTCGATGTGCGGCCGTATCTCGACCGGCTCGACGGATTCGTGGGGCGGGCGTGGACGGTGGACGAGTTGGTGCTGGTGCGGAGCAACCTGCCGAGGTCGGGGGTTCCTGGGGAGCAGCCGCGGTACGAGGCGGTCGGCCGTTGGGGGTTTGGGGCGGGCGGTTAGGCTCGGGTACGTGGACCCGAAAACCCGGAACCGGATCATGGCCGGTGCGCTTGTGTTGTTGTTCGTTGTCGTCGCGTTGGCTGCCGCGCTCGGTAGGTGAGGGTGGGGGGAACTGCGCGTCGTTGTCGGGTGCGGGCCGAGTGCGGCTGGTCGCGCCCACGCGGCGGAGCCGCACATGTCACAGCCCCGCGCCCCTAAAGGGGCGCTGTCCTCACGGGATTACCAGGCGAAGGCCTCCGGCGACGGTCCCGGACCCGGGAAGATCTCGTCGAGCGAGGTGAGGAGTTCCTCGCCCAAGTCCAGCTCTACGGCCCTCAGCGCGCTGTCGAGTTGTTCGGCCGTGCGCGGACCCACGATCGGGCCGGTGACGCCGGGGCGGGTGAGGAGCCAGGCCAGGGCCGCTTCGCCGGGTTCGATGCCGTGTTTGTCGAGGAGGTCCTCGTAGGCCTGGATCTGGGCGCGGGAGGTGGGGTTGGCGAGGGTGTCGGCGGCCCGGCCGCTCGCCCGGCGTCCGCCCGAGATCTCCTTCTTGATGACGCCGCCCAGCAGGCCGCCCTGGAGCGGGGACCAGGGGATGACCCCGAGGCCGTACTCCTGCGCGGCCGGGATGACCTCCATCTCGGCGCGGCGCTCGGCGAGGTTGTAGAGGCACTGCTCGCTGACGAGGCCGATGGTGCCGCCGCGGCGGGCGGCGGTCTCGTTGGCCTGGGCGATCTTGTAGCCGGGGAAGTTGGAGGAACCGACGTAGAGGATCTTGCCCTGCTGGACGAGGGTGTCGATCGCCTGCCAGATCTCCTCGAAGGGGGTGGCGCGGTCGATGTGGTGGAACTGGTAGACGTCGATGTAGTCCGTCTGGAGCCGCTTGAGGCTGGCGTCGACAGCCCGGCGGATGTTGAGTGCGGAGAGCTTGTCGTGGTTGGGCCAGGACTCGCCGTCGGCGGCCATGTTGCCGTAGACCTTGGTGGCGAGGACCACCTTGTCGCGGTGGTCGGGGCTCTTGGCGAACCAGTTGCCGACGATCTCCTCGGTACGGCCCTTGTTCTCACCCCAGCCGTACACATTGGCGGTGTCGAAGAAGTTGATGCCCGCGTCCAGCGCCGCGTCCATGATCGCGTGGCTGTCCGCCTCGTTCGTCTGGGGTCCGAAGTTCATCGTGCCGAGGACCAGTCGGCTGACCTTGAGGCCTGTGCGTCCGAGCTGCGTGTACTTCATGGGTAACCAGCCAACGACTTCGAGCGCGCTCTATGCAAGGGGGTCAGTCGCGGGGGAACCCGTCGGTCTTGAGGACGAGGTCGACCACCGTGCCGGTCAGGTCGATGTCGGTGCCGAAGTCCACCCGTACGGGGTCGTCGTAGTCGCCGCTCTTGGGGTCGGTGTAGATGTGGCACCGGCCCTGGTAGGGATCTGCGATGACATAGAGGGGGACCTCGGCCTCCGCGTACGCGAGCCTCTTGTGGACGTAGTCGTTGCCCGCCGTGCCCTTGGAGATGACCTCTGCGACGAACCGTACGTCCTGGTAGCGCCAGTGCCCCTTGGCGTCCTTCTTCGCCGTGTCCTTGAGCAGGGCGATGTCCGGGCAGAAGCCGTTCTCGTGGCCGGGGAAGTCGATGCGGACGTCCGAGAACACCTTGACCTTCCTCCCGAACCTGTCCTCGATGGCCCACAGGAACTCGCGGATGATCTCCCAGTGTGTGTCCCGCTGTGGCGTCATGTGGACGCTGCCCCCGACGATCTCGACCCTGAATCCTTCGGGGACGGGCATACGCTCAAGCCGCTCGAACCATTCGTCCAAGCGCTTGGTGTTGGCGTCGGCGTCGGCCATCGCGATCCTGTCTTCAAGGACGGTCATCGTGGCGCTCCTCCCCGGCTGCCCCACGGACGGGTCCAGCCGCGCAGCACAACGATACGCACGGTGACCGGGATGCGTAGTGATCACGCCATCGTCACCGTCGTTATTCGGTTGCCGCCCACGCCCCCACCCCCGACCCTGTTCCGGTGACCCAGCCGACGGACACGGACACGTACTTCATCTGCGCCACCCCCCGAACCGGCAGCTCCCTCCTCCTGGGCCTGCTCGACTCCACCGGCGTCGCCGGGCACCCGCAGGCCTACTTCCGGGCGCCGGACGAGGTGGCGTGGGCCAAGCGGTGGGGGATCGCCCGCACATCCCAAGGGGCCCTGGACTACGGCGAGTTCGTGCGGGCCGCGCTGGTGGCGGGCCGGACCCGTAACGGGGTCTTCGGGGCCAAGCTCATGTGGGGGACGCACGCCGAACTGACCGGCAGGCTGGCGGGGTGGCACCCCGAACTCGCCGGGGACGAACTGCGGTTGCTGGAGCGGGAGTTCGGGAGGCGGGTGAGGTTCGTCCAGCTGCGGCGGGACGACACGCTGGCCCAGGCCGTCTCGTGGCTGCGGGCCGAGCAGACCGGTGTCTGGTTCGTCGGGGGGAGGGGCGAGATCGGCGGAGGGCAGGACCCCGCCGGGAGCCGGCCCGCTTTCGACCGTGACGCCCTCACCCGCATCATGCGCACGATCGACGAGCACAACGCGGGGTGGGAGCGCTGGTTCGACCGCTACGGCATCCGGCCGTACCGCATCCGCTACGAGGACCTCTCCGCCGACCCGGAAGCCGTCACCCTCCGCGTCCTCGACCACCTCGGTCTCACGCTCCCCGCCGGGGGCCGCGTCACCCCCAGTCATCAGCGCCAGGCCGACCGCCTCAACGAGGAGTGGGGTGCCCGGTACCGGCTGCCGCCCCCCGCCCTCTGATCGTCGGATGCGCTGAACGAGGAGGAGTCCGAGCCGTCCTCGTCGTACTCCCCACCCACCCCCCACGCCTGATGCATCGCCCCCGCGAACGCCCCCGCGATCTTGTGCTCGCCGGACGCGTTCGGGTGGGTGCCGTCGTACGTGTCGTGGGTGACGTCGTACGACTCGGGGAGGGAGGCCAGGAGGAGGGGGGAGCGGGGGTCGTCCAGGTCGGCGACGGCCTTGGCCTGGAGTTCGTTGAAGAGGGCGACCTCGGTGGCGAAGGGGGCGTCGCTCCGGGCGCGGACGTTCGGGATGACCGGGAGGAACACCATGCGGACGGACGGCTTCGCGGTGCGGGCCCGCGCCACGAAGGACCGCATGTTGTCGGCGGTCTGGGTCGCGTTCGTGTAGAAGCCCAGGTCGATCAGGCCGAGGGAGACCAGGAGGACGTCCGCGCGGTGTGCGTGCACCGCCTCGCCGATCAGCGGGGCCATGTGCAGCCAGCCCTCGCCCCAGCCGGCGAGGTGGAAGTGCGGGAAGTCGGGGTCGGCGTACTCGTACGACGTCGGCGTGTCCGTGGCCTTGTCGTACAGCGTCTCGCGCGGGCCGACCACGGCGAACGGGCCGCCGCAGGTCGCGCGCAGGTGCTGCCACATCCGGTAACGCCATGTGTGTTCGCCCGCGCTCCCGATCGTCATGGAGTCGCCTACGGGCATGAACCTGAGCATCCGCTCATGATGGACGATCAACCACCGATCGACGGAACGGGTGCGGTGTGAGGCCCACCACGCCCGGCCCGCCGGGGCGCTCTCCGTGCCGTACGGCGCGGGATGGCAGGCTTGGCGCATGCGTCGCTTCCTCGCGTTCCTCGGCGCCGGCTTCCTCGTCGGCGCGCTCGCCCTTCCCGCAGCAGCAGCGACCGCCGACGACGGCGGCGGCAAGGGCGACAAGGGGTTCACGATCATGGACTCCCGGATCACCGAGTCCAGCGGACTCGCCGCCTCGCACCTGCACCCGGGCATCTACTGGACGCACAACGACAGCGACGACGGCCCGTACATCTACGCCGTCGACAGCGGCACCGGCAAGACCGTCGCCACGGTCACCTTCGGCGGGGTCGGCAAACCGCGTGACGTCGAGGCCATCTCCATCGGGCCGGGCAATCAGATCTACGTCGGCGACATCGGCGACAACCTCGACGGGACCTGGCCGTACGTCTGGATCTACAAGCTGCCCGAGCCGAAGGTGCTCAAGGACCAGACGATCCGGGCCACGCAGTACGTCGTGAAGTACTCGGACGGGGCGCGCAACGCCGAGTCGCTGATCGTGCACCCCAAGACCGGGCGCGTCTACATCATCGACAAGAAGGAGGACGGGGGGCATCTCTTCGAAGGACCGGCCGCCCTCTCCTCCTCCGGCACCAACTACTTCAAGCCCGTCGCCGCCGTCGACCTCTGGGCCACCGACGCCGCCTTCTCGCCGAACGGCCAACAGCTCGCCGTACGCGGCTACTTCGGCGGTATCTACTACGACTGGAACGGCGGGAGGATCAAGCGCGAGGGGCGCCTCGACGTGCCGTTGCAGGGGCAGGGGGAGTCGGTCAGCTACTCCCTCGACGGGACCAAGCTCCTGTACGGGAGCGAGGGCACCGACAGTCCGGTGCAGGCGGAGGACGCGCCCGAGGGGGCCACGTCGTCCTCGTCCAAGTCGCCTTCCGGGAGCGGGAGTTCGGCGAGTGGTGGCGACGGCGGGAGCAGCTCGGGGAACGATGTGAAGGTGGGCGCCCTGGCCGTCGTGGTCGTCTGCGGGGCCGTGTTCGGGCTGCGGCGCCTCACGCGCCGTAGCTGAAGTCCCGGGTGAAGACCTGGGTGAGGGCCTAGGTGAAGTCCCGGGTGAGGGCCTAGGTGAACTCGCTTGCCCCGCCGCGCTGTTGGACGACGACCTCCAGGCCGTCGAGGATGCGGCCGAGCCCGAACTCGAAGTGGTCGAAGCCGGCGGTGAAGGTGTCGGGGGAGAGGGACGCGAGGGTGGGGTAGGCGCCGGTCGCCATGGCCTTCTCCAGGGCCGGAACCTGGGCGCCGTAGAACTCCGCGTCGCTCAGACCGGTGCTGCGGGCCGCCTCCTCCTGGTGGACCTGGGTGCGGGCGGCGCCGACGACGTAGCCGTCGATCATGACGACCGTCGAGACGAGTTCCGGGTCGGTCAGGCCCATGGGGCGGATGCGGCTCAGCAGGTGTTCCAGGGCGGCGAGGGCGCGCGGGCCCAGCAGCGGGCGGGACTGGTTGACGCGCAGCAGCCAGGGGTGGCGGCGGTGGACGGCGAGGGCGTCGCGGGCCGCCGTCTCCAGGGCCGCGCGCCAACCGGAGGTGGCGGCCTCGGCGGCGGGGCGGTCCGGGAAGCGGACGCGGTCCAGCATCAGGTCGAGGAGTTCGGCCTTGCCGGGGACGTACCGGTACAGCGACATCGCGCCCGTGCCCAGGTCGGTGGCCACGCGCCGCATGGAGACCGCGTCGAGCCCCTCCCCGTCCGCGATGCGGATGGCCGCGTCCACGATCCGGTCGACGGTCAGGCCCGGCTTGGGGCCCCGGCTGGGGCGGGGGCCGGTGTCCCACAGCAGTTCGAGGGTGCGGGCGATGTCACCGCTGCCGCTGGATTCCGTCGAGTGGGCGGGCCTGCTCGTCATGCGGGGAGTCTAGGCGGCGGGGCGAAAACCGAGTACACCGTACGCGCAATCGGATACGGTGCACGCAGTTCGCATTGTTTGGAACGCTCGGTACGGGAGGGAGGGAAGAGCATGTCCGGTGCCGACGGGTACGTCGTCGAGGCCGAGGGGCTGGAGAAGCGCTACGGCGACAAACGCGCCCTCGACGGCTTCGACCTGGCCGTCCGCGAGGGCACCGTGCACGGTCTGCTGGGGCCGAACGGCGCCGGCAAGACCACCGCCGTCCGCATCCTCTCCACCCTCGTCCGGCTCGACGGCGGCCGGGCGACGGTCGCCGGTCTCGACGTGGCCAGGCAGCCGCGCCAGGTGCGCACCCGGATCGGGCTGACCGGCCAGTACGCGGCGATCGACGAGATCCTCACCGGCCGGCAGAACCTGGAGATGTTCGGCCGCCTCTTCCATCTCGGGCGCAGGCGGGCCAAGTTGAGGGCGACCCAACTCCTGCGCCAGTTCGACCTGGAGGCCGCCGCCGACAAGGGCGCCGGCGGCTACAGCGGTGGCATGCGGCGGCGTCTGGACCTGGCCGCGTCGATGATCCTCGCCCCGGCCGTCCTCTTCCTGGACGAACCGACCACGGGTCTCGACCCGCGCAGCCGGGGCGAAGTCTGGGAAGCCGTACGGCAGTTGGTGGCCGACGGCACCACCGTCCTCCTCACCACCCAGTACCTGGAGGAGGCCGACCGGCTGGCCTCCCGCATCACCGTCATCGACCAGGGCCGCGCCATCGCCGACGACACCCTCGACGGCCTCAAGAACCGCGTCGGCGGCGACCGCGTCGAGGTCGTGGTGCGCGAACCCGCCCACATCCCCTACGCGTTGCAGGCGGTCGCCCGGGTCGCCCACGGCGGTCAACCGGAGGCCGACATCGCGGAGTTGCGCGTCCACGCACCGGTGGCCGACCGGGTGGGCTCCCTGACCGAAGTCGCCGGATTCCTCCAGCACTTCGGCATCCCGGTCGAGGACATCGGCCTGCGCCGCCCGAGCCTGGACGACGTGTTCCTACGCCTGACCGGCCGCCGTACGGAAGAAGAACCGGAGGCGGCCGAGGCCCCGGAGACCGAGGAGGCGGTGGCATGAGCGGCGGTGTCCCGACGGCGGACGGCACCGGCCGTACGTACCGCAGACGACCGCAGCACGGCCGCCTCTTCTGGACGGTCGCCGACTGCTGGAACGTCGTCCGGCGCGGTCTGACCCACTACCGGCGTCAACCGGTCAGCATCCTCTGGCAGTTGGGCTTCCCGATCCTGTCCGTGCTGCTGTACGGGTATGTCTTCGGCAAGGCGATCCAGGTGCCGGGCGGCGGGGACTACAAGTCGTTCCTGATGCCGGGGATGTTCGTGATGACGGTCGCGATGGGGTTCGTCTCCACGGCGACGATCTTCGTGAACGACTCCAAGAAGGGTGTCATCGACCGGTTCCGCTCCATGCCGATGGCGCCGTCGG
Source organism: Streptomyces sp. NPDC088350 (assembly GCF_044753545.1). Taxonomy (NCBI): domain Bacteria; kingdom Bacillati; phylum Actinomycetota; class Actinomycetes; order Kitasatosporales; family Streptomycetaceae; genus Streptomyces; species Streptomyces sp. NPDC088350. The sequence continues at coordinate 261,907 of NZ_JBIVNL010000013.1, forward strand.
CGGTGGTGGCGGGCCGCGGCGCGACCGATCTGATCGTCTCCTGCGCGGAGTTGGGCATCATGATGGCCACGGCGTACGGCATGGGCTGGCGCCCGGAGTTCGGCACCGGCCCCCTCTTCGGCCACGGCCTCGGCTTCGTGAAGGCCGTCGTACTGCTGCTGTCGCTGCGCTTCGCGCTGATCTGGGTGGGTGTCTGGCTCGGGCTGCTGCTGCCGGGGCCCGAGCAGGTGGGCGGGCTGTTCGCGATCGTGTTCCCGCTGACGATGATCTCCAGCATCTACGTCTCCCCGCAGCAGATGCCCCACTGGCTCGGCCGGGCGGCCCTCTGGAACCCGCTCTCCTCGACGGCCGGCGCCACCCGCGCGCTCTTCGGCGCGCCGACGGGCCAGGGCACGTCCTGGCCGGAACAGCACGCGCTGCTGCTCGCCGGGGCGTGGCCGGCCGCGCTGACACTGGTGTTCCTGCCGTTGGCGGTACGGAGGTTCCGCAGGCTCAGCCGGTAGGTGTTCGTGGTGCGACGGCGCCGGTCGATGCAACCCCTCGCCTTGTTGCGGTGAAGGTGACCGACTCGCGCACCCCCACTCCGCCCGGCAACTACTCTGCGGTTACGCCGTGTTACTCAGTGCGGCCGGACTGAGGAGGAATCCTGTGTCATCGCCTTGCGACCCCCAGTACGCACCCGTCGGTGACGTGGGCGCGGTGCTCATGATGGTCGACTCCCGGCTCAAGGCCGTACACGACGGCAAGTCCGCGACCGACCCCGAACAGCAGGCGCTGATGGACCAGTTCGTCGCGTCGCTGGGTCCCGGCGGGCTCGACGATCTGCTGAACGGCGCGTGCACGCTCATCTATATGTTCATGACGTGGCTGAGGAAGGCCCACGAGAGCCAGGACAAGGACGTCCTGGAGTACGTGGTGCCGACGCTGGTGGCCACGATGCGGATGATGCCCCGGAGTTGTCCCCCCGAGGTCATCCCGATGATGGCCGGCCTGACCATCGCGGCCGGCACCGGTCTGAGTCCCAACCTGTGGCGTCAGCAGTACGGGGACTGGACCAAGGAGGAGATGACTCCGCTGGAGGCGACCGCGTTCCTGCTCGCTGAGCACATCAACCGCATCACCGAGAACCCCGAGTTCGCCACCCGCATGATCATGGAGGCGCTGAACAACGCGGGTGGCGAAGGGTAGTTCTCCGGCAGGGACTTCCTCCGGCGGTTCACTTCCTCCGGCGGTTCCGATCCCGATCCTCAGGCCAGGCCGATCTGCCGCTGCATCGTCAGCTGGTCGAAGAAGAGGTACTCCTCCTCCATCACGCCCCGCTTGTTCAGGACGCCGATCGTCGCCATGTGCAGAGCGAACGGCTTCCCGGTGGGCTGGATGAAACCGCCCTCGCCGTCCGGCATCGGGCCGGTGAAGGTGCCCTCCCAGACGCCGGTCACGGCGACGAAGTTCGCCTTGGCTATGCGGACGGGGTGCACCTCGATCTTGATGTCCGGCGCCCACAGGAACTGCGCCTTCATGTCCTCGATGTGGATGTCCAGCCCGTCGGTGTAGTGGCCGTCGGGCCAGTGGACGCGCACGTCCTGGTCGTGGCTCTCGTCGAACCGGTCCCATTCCTGATGGGTGTAGACGTCGAAGTCCGCGACGTCGAACATCTCCAGGTTGCGGCGCTCCTCCCGGGTGAGGTCCCTGGGCCAGGGGTACTCCTCGCGCGTCTTGACCGGATCCCCCATCTTGCGCCCGTTCCTCAGCACGCGCCCGCGGTCGCCCCGCCCGCCCGTGTGCGTGCCCGGGGCGGGGTAGCGGCCGGCGGCCTCGGCGGGGGTCCCGCCGTCGAGGACGGTGGTGAGGGCCAGGGCGCCGAAAGCGGCTCCGGCGCCACCCCTGATCACGGCACGACGATCCATGTGTCATCACTCCTGCTGAGCAGTTGGCGAGAACTTTACCTGCGCACACAATTACATAAGTTAGGTGCGCATGCAAGTAGTCATAGAATGGGTCCATGCCCGACGACAGCGACCCGATCGCCCCTCTGACCGCCGATGAATACGCCCTGGTCAAGGCGCTACGGCCGGCGATGGCCGCCCTGACCCGCACCCTGGACGCGAACCTTCAGCCCATGGGTCTGACGCACGCCGAGTACGTCGCCCTGATGTTCCTGTCCGAGGCCCCCGACCGCGCGCTGCGCCTGGGTGACCTGGCCGAGCTGTGCCAGCAGTCCGCCTCCCACATGGGGCGTACCGTGCAGCGACTCCAGGGCGAAGGGCTGGTCGTGCGGGAGCAGTGCAGCGAGGACGCCCGTTCCTTCCGGGCCGTCCTCACCGCCGCCGGCCTCGCGCGCCTCGAACAGGCCTGGCCGCTGCACATCGCGGGCGTCCGGCACCGGCTGTTCGACCAGCTGGAGGGCGTCGACGTCGGAAAGCTCGCGGCGGCGTTCGAGCGCATCGCCGCAGCCGGGTGAGGCAACCCCTCACGTTGTTGCCTTGTTGCCTTGTTGCCTCGTTGCCGAGAAGGTGGCGAAGGTGGCGAAGGGGTGGAACTCCGGCTCAGGGCTTGAGTGTTATCCCGCGTCGCGCGGCGACAGTCGCCGTGTGACCCGGTCCAGCAGGTCCGTCAGCGGCTCGCCGACTTCCCGGCCGAACTCGGTCAGCCCGTAGGTGACTTGGGGCGGGGTCGTCGGCTCGACCTCCCGCCAGAGCAGGCCGTCCTGGACCAGGGCGCGCAGGGTCTGGGCGAGCATCTTCTCGCTGATGCCCTGGATGCTCTCGCGCAGCTCGTAGAACCGGAGGCTGTTGGCCCGCAGGGCGATCAACACCCACACGCCCCACCTGCTGGTCACATGGTCGACCACGTCGCGCGCGGGGCAGTCGGTGTGAAACACCTCATACGGCTTCTCCGCCTCGCCCCCGCTGCGCTGCACGCCTCCCGCCATGTGCGGAGCTTACCCCGAGGTATGTCCTTACCGATAGTTAGCCCTGCCTCTAGCGTGAAGGCCACAGAAGACAGGTGCCAGGTGACAGGTGACAAGGGGCTGATCATGATCGTGGTGACCGGGGCTACCGGAAATATCGGCCGGCCGTTGACGCGGGCGCTGGCCGAGGCGGGCCGGCAGGTGACGGCGGTGTCGCGGCACACGGCGGAGGTGCCGGACGGCGTGCGCCACGTCACGGCCGACCTGGCCGACCCGGCCGGCCTCGAACCCGCGCTGGCCGGAGCGAAAGCGCTGTTCCTCCTGCTGTCCGGCGACCTGCACGCCGCCGGAGCCGACCCGGCCGACATCATTCGCGCGGCCGGGACCGCCGGGGTCCGCCGGGTCGTCCTGCTCTCCACACTGGGCGTGGTGACCAGGCCCTTCGGCGCGACGCGGATCGCGATGCGCGCGCTGGAAGACGTGCTGCGGGAGTCCGGCCTGGAGTGGGCCGTCCTGCGACCGGGCGGCTTCGCCTCCAACGCCCTGTGGTGGGCCGAGTCCATCCGCGAGCGCCGGGTCGCCGCCGCGCCCTTCGGCGACATCGGGGTACCGGTCGTCGACCCGGCGGACATCGCCGAGGTCGCGGCGGCCTGTCTGCTGGAAGACCGTCACAACGGGGGCGTGTACGAGCTGACCGGCCCGGAGGTGATCACGCCGCGCGGCCAGGCGGAGGCCATCGCCGCCGAGTTGGGCTCGCCGGTGCGGTTCCACGAACTCACCCGCGACGAGGCCAAGGCAGCCATGGCCCAGAGCATGCCGGCGGAGCTCGCCGAGGACACCCTGACCATCCTCGGCGCCCCGAACCCGGCCGAGCTGCGCGTCAGCCCGGACATCCAGCGGGTCCTCGGGCGCGCCCCGCGGCCGTTCGCCGACTGGGCGGGGCGCAATATCGCCGCGTTCCGCTGAGGCCGGCGGCTGAAGCGAGCGGCTGAGAATGGACGCCCGCGAGAATTCCATGTCTCTCAAGGGAGTTCGGGGCGTGACCAGGCGGGCCGGCGCGTCATAAAGCCGCCGGAACATGCGCCCCCTCCAGCCCGAACCGGGCCCACACGCACTTCGCGTACGGCTCCTGTCGGCATCCCCAGCCGTCGGCCAACGCGGCGACGAGTGCGAGGCCCCGTCCGCCTTCCTCCTCCGGGGTCGAGTCGTGGGGGCGGGGGAGTCTGTCCCGGTCCGGGTCGGACACCTCAAGGACCAACTCCGTGTCGTCGAGGGTGAGTTCGACCTTGATCTGGGAGTGGGAGACCCGGCAGTGGGTCACGGCGTTGGTCACGAGTTCGTTCGCCAACAGGGTTACGGCGTCGGCGAGTTCGTCGGTGATACCCCAGTCCGCGAGGGTCTTGCGGAGCCGTTGGCGGGCGGTGGGGACGTGCCGGCGGTGTTTGGGGATGCGGAAGCTCTCGGACGCGGGCATGGGGAACTCCGTCCTGACGTGCCGTCAAGGTGGGCTGTGCTGCGGCGCCTTGATGAAGCTACGGCCGGATTCGGCGTCCTCGCAACAGGTTCGAGTGAATGCATTCACTTGTCCACTCGATCGAGTGACATGCTCTCGGATGTAGCGGTCTGTGTGGCATCGTTGCCGAAGGAGAGGGGAGGTCCCATGCCCGCAGGGGGACGGCCGACGGTACGCAGCAGGCGTTTGGGTACGGCACTCAGGCAGTACCGGCACGCCGCCAAGCTCGATCAGCCGGAGGCCGCCGAGGTCATCGCGTCAAGTCAGGCCAGGATCAGTCGCCTTGAGAGCGGTCATGTCACCGCGCGTGTGATCGAAGTGCGGCTGCTGCTGGATGCGTACGGCGTCACGGACCATGAAGTACGGGTCAAACTGGAGGACTTGGCCAAGCACTCCAAGAACCGGGGCTGGTGGCTGGAGCATGCCGCACACCTGAGGCCGGACTACGTCGATCACATCGCGTTGGAGGACGACGCGAGCTATATCCGCGAGTGGCAGCCGGTGATGATGCCGGGCCTCCTGCAAACTCCGGGCTATGCGGAGGCAGTTATCGCCGCCAGTCCCCACTACATCGAGCCGGAGCGGGCCGCCCAGTTGGTGAAGGTCCGTGTGGGGAGGCAGGTGAAGATCGAAGAGGGTGGGGCCTCGTACACAGCGATCCTTTGGGAAGCCGTCCTCGCGCAACCGCTGGTGAGTGTCGAGATTCACCGGGAGCAGTTGTCCGCGATCCTTGAAGTCGGAAAGCGGAAGAACGTCACCGTACAGGTGCTGCCGGTCAGTGCGGGCGTGCTGGCGGGTTACTCCTCCGCCTTCTCCTCCTTCAGCTTCGACGAGGAACCGACGGTCGAAGCGGTCGCCATGGACAATCTGCGAGGCACGTCGATCCTTGAAGGAGCCGAAGACCTTGCCGCTTACGCCAGTGCGTTCGACCTACTACGATCGTCAGCGTTGACACCGGACGCGAGCGCGAAGCTCATCCGGGGCATATTGCGGAGCTTGAAGGAAGACGCATCGTGACCGAGGTTGTTAGCCCCTTCTGGAAGTCCTCGTACTCGGGGGCGGAGAACGCCTGCGTCGAGGTCGCCGACACATCCACCCACGGCCGAGCCGTCCGCGACAGCAAGCACCCGGGAGACGGTGGCCCCCTCCTCGCTGTCTCCCGCGAGAGCTGGCACGGCTTCATCCAGCAGTTCTGACCCCACCAGACAGGACCCTCCGCGCAGAAATGTGACACTTCCAGTACCAACTGTCACATTTCCGCGCCCCACCTCCCTGGCACCGAGCGTCCCCGCTCACCGCGCAACTTCGAAGACCCGACGACAAAGGGCGCCCCGCGGTCGATCCGCAGGGCGCCCTCCGGCGTCGTAGCGAAGACGACTACAGCTTCTCGATGACGTAGTCGACGCAGCGCGTCAGCGCCTCGACGTCCGCCGGGTCGATCGCCGGGAACATCGCCACGCGGAGCTGGTTGCGGCCGAGCTTGCGGTAGGGCTCGGTGTCGACGATGCCGTTCGCGCGGAGGACCTTGGCGACGGCCGCCGCGTCGATCTCGTCGGCGAAGTCGATCGTGCCGATGACCTGGGAGCGCTTGGTGGCGTCCGCGACGAAGGGCGTCGCGTACTTGCTGTCCTCCGCCCAGGTGTAGAGGCGGCTGGACGAGTCCTTCGTGCGGGTCGTCGACCAGGCCAGGCCGCCCTGGCCGTTGATCCACTCCAGCTGCTCGTTGAGGAGGAACAGGGTGGAGAGGGCCGGGGTGTTGTACGTCTGGTTCTTGCGGGAGTTGTCGATCGCCGTGGGGAGGCTGAAGAACTCCGGGACGTGGCGGCCGGACGCGTGGACGCGCTCCGCGCGCTCGATCGCGGCGGGGGAGAAGACGCCGATCCACAGGCCGCCGTCGGAGGCGAAGGACTTCTGCGGGGCGAAGTAGTAGACGTCCGTCTCGGCGATGTCGACCGGGAGGCCGCCCGCGCCCGAGGTGGCGTCCACGAGGACCAGCGCGCCCTCGTCGGCGCCCGCCACGCGCTTGATGGGAGCGGCCACGCCCGTCGACGTCTCGTTGTGCGTGTACGCGTACACGTCCACGCCCGCCTCGGCGGCCGGCTCCGGGTGTGTGCCGGGGGCGGACGAGATCACCGTCGGCTCGGCCAGCCACGGCGCCAGCTTGGCCGCCTTGGCGAACTTCGAGCTGAACTCGCCGAAGGTCAGGTGCTGCGACTTGTTCTCGATGAGGCCGTGCGTCGCGACGTCCCAGAAGGCCGTCGAGCCGCCGTTGCCGAGGATCACCTCGTAGCCCTCGGGGAGGGAGAACAGCGCGGAGACGCCCTCGCGCACCTTGCCCACCAGGTTCTTGACCGGGGCCTGGCGGTGGGACGTACCCAGCAGAGACGTACCGGTGGCGGCCAGCGCGTCCAGCGCCTCCGTCCGCACCTTGGAGGGGCCAGCGCCGAAACGTCCGTCGGCGGGCTTGATGTCAGCGGGGATCTGGATATCAGCCACGAACCGGAGGGTATCCCCTCGGTGAAACCGGACGGAAACCCGTCCGTTCGATGAGACGACCCCTCCGGCCCGTGGACAGGCGGACAGCTGGAATCAGGCGCGCGGAGCGAGCCGTACCGGCAGCTCGAAGATGTCGTTCTGCGTCACCACCGGCTTGTTGCGGAGTTCCGACGCCGGGACGGCCAGGTCCAGGTGCGGGAAACGCTCGTAGAGGGCCGGGAGTGCCACGTCCGCCTCCAGGCGGGACAGGGCCGCGCCGGGGCAGACGTGCGGGCCGTGGCCGAAGGAGATGTGGCGGTTCTCGCTGGTGCGGGTGATGTCGAACTCGCCCGCCGTCGGGCCGTGCGCCTGCTCGTCGCGGCCGATCGCGGCGTACGACACGATCAGCGCGTCCCCGGCCGGGAGGACCTTGTCGCCGACCTGGACGTCCTCCGTGGCGAAGCGGATCAGGACGTGCGAGGTGGGCGTCGAGTGGCGCAGGGTCTCCTCGACCACCGAGGACCAGTCGGCCTCGCCGGCCAGGACCAGGGCGCGCTGGACGGGGTGCGTCGACAGGTTGACGACCGCGTTGACGATCAGCGAGATCGTCGTCTCGTGGCCCGCCGCGACCATCAGCTGGAGTGTGGAGACGATCTCCTCGTCGGTGAGGTGGTCGCCGTCCTCGGAGGCCGCGATCAGCGCCGACGTCAGGTCGTCGCCGGGCTCGGCGCGCTTGGCCGCGACCGTTTCCGCCATGATGCCCGCGAGTTCCGTCAGCGTCGCGATGACCTCCGCCGGCGGGGTCTGCGTCGAGAAGAACTTCTCGAACAGCTCCTTCAGGCGCGGCAGTCGGTCCTCCGCCATGCCCATGAGGTCGGCGATGACGTACATGGGGAGCGGGTACGCGAACTCCGCCTTCAGGTCCACGACTTCACCCTCGGCCGCCTCAACTCCGTTGAGCAGGCCCTCCGTCAGCTTCGCGATCCGCTCCCGCATCTGCTCCACCCGGCGCGGGGTGAGCGCCTGCGCGACCAGCGTGCGCATCCGGCGGTGGTCGGCGCCGTCCACGGTCAGCATCGAACGGCCCGGGTTGGCCAGCCCGATCAGCGGCCAGTCCGCGGGGATCTCACCGCGCTGCCAGGCACCCCAGACGTTGATGTCCTTCACCAGCCGCGGATCCGTGAGCAGCTGTTTCGCCTCGGCGTGACGGGTCACCGCCCACACGGGCACGCCACCGGGCAGTTCTACGGCGGCCAGCGGACCGGCCGCGCGAAGCCTGGCGCTCTCGCCGTCCAGGTCGCCGACGAAGGGGTCGAGGACTATGCGCGTGCTGGTCATACGGGGATGCCTCCAGGGGCGTGACGGACGTAGGACGTACGCGAGATCAGAGCGCGGGTACGGGCGTGAAACGGACCGGCAGTTCGGTCAGGCCCCGCAGCCACGGCGAGGGCCTGCGGGTGAGGGACTCGGCCGGGACCGCCAGGTCGATGTCCGGCAGCCGGTCCAGTACGACCTCGATGCCCGTCCGCGCGACGACCTCGGCGACCTCCTGCGCGGGGAACGGACACCGGTGCTCCCCGTGCCCGAAGGAGAAGTGCGCGTTGTTGCCGCCGGTCAGCGCGGAGCCGTCGGTGCGGACCTGGGGGTCGGAGTTGGCGCCCTGGAGACCGAGGAGCAGCAGGTCGCCGGCGCGGATGCGACGGCCGCCGAGCTGGGTGTCGCGGGAGGCCCAGCGCCCGGCGACGTTCTGCGTCGGGGTGTCCTCCCACAGGACCTCGTTCATCGCCTCGGCGACACTGTTGCGGCCACCGAAGAGGGAGGCCGCGAACCGGTCGTCGGTCAGCATCAGGCGCAGCGAGTTGCCGATCCAGTCGGCGGTCGGCTGGTGGCCGGCCGCCATCATCACCATCAGGTCCTGGGCGATCTCCAGGTCCGAGAAGCCGCTCGCGTGCGTGAGCATCCGCGACACGACGTCGTCGGCCGGCCTCGCCTTCCGGTCGGCCAGCAACTGCCCCATGGACTCGGCGAGATGGGTCTGCCCGGCGATCGCCCGCTCACGTCCGTCGATCATGTCGTTGAGCGCGGTGACCAGGCCGGGGCCCTGCTCGTCCGCGAAGCCGTACAGGCGGGCCAGGACGCGTACCGGCAGCAGCATCGCGTAGTCGCCGACGAGGTCCGTCTCGCCCTTGGCGCAGATCCCGTCGATCAGCTCGTCCGCGAACTTCTCGGCGTAGCCGCGCAGTTCGGACGGGTCCACCGCCTCCAGCGCGTCGCTGATCATGCCGACGCGCTCGCGGTGGCGTTCGCCGACCGTGTAGAGGATCGACGGCTGCTTGCGGCCGATCATCGGCAGCAGCGGCCAGTCGTCGGGGATGTGGTCCCACTGGCTCCACAGGTCCGAGTCCCGGCTGAACAGCACCGGATCGCCGGTGACCTGGTGCAGCTCGCGGTAGCCGAGCACCAGCCAGGCCGGGATGTCGCCGTCGAGCACCACCGGGGTCACGGCGCCGTGCGCGCTCCTCATCTCCCGGTACAGCCGCGCCGGTTCGGTCTGGAACCTGGGTCCACTCAGCGGTACGGGCGCGGTCACAGGGCCAACTCCTGGTGCGGGGCGGGGACTTCGGGGCGGGCGGGGCCCGTGGCGCCGTAGACGCTCTTGACGTGCTCGACCAGGGTGATCAGGACCTGTTTCGCGGACGCGCGGGAGCGGGCGTCGCAGTCGAGGAGGGGGATGTGCGGGTCGAGGTCGAGGGCCTCGCGGATCTGCTGCGGGGCGTAGGTGGGGCCGCCGAAGTCGTTGCAGGCCACGATGAAGGGGGTGCCGTGGTGTTCGAGGCGGTCGATGGCGTACCAGGAGTCGCCGATGCGGCGGGTGTCGACGAGGACGACCGCGCCGAGCGTGCCGGAGAACAGGCGGTCCCAGAGGAACCAGAAGCGTTCCTGGCCGGGGGCGCCGAACAGGTACAGCACGTTGCGGGCGTCGAGCGTGACGCGGCCGAAGTCGAAGGCGACCGTGGTCGCGGACTTGCCGCGCACCTCGCTGATGTCGTCGAAGGCCTCGCCGGCCTTCGTCATCGTCTCCTCGGTGTTGAGGGGACGTATCTCGCTGACCGAGCGGACCAGCGTGGTCTTGCCGACGCCGAAGCCGCCCACGACCACGATCTTCAGGCCGTTGTCGGCGGAGGCACCCAACGGGGTGCGCGCGTCAGAGGTTGCGGAGTCCAACGAGCACCTGTTCCAGGACGTCGGGATCGAGGACCGCCTTGCGCGGATGCCGGGCACTGACCCGGCCGGCCGCGAGAAGGTCGGAGAGGAGGATCTTGGTGATGCTCACCGGGAGCTTCAGTTCGGCCGCCAACTCCACGACGGCCGTGGGGTGTTCGGTGAGCCGCAGGATCGCCGCGTGCTCCGACTGCATCCCGGTCACCGGATCGCACTCGGCGACCACGAGGGTCACCAGGTCGAACGGGCTGTCCGGCGCGGAGCGGGCGCGGCCTCCGGTGAGCGTGTAGAGGCGGTCGGGTGAGTCGTCCCTGCCGGGGCGGCTCATCACGAACGGGGTTCCGCGCGCAGGTGCTCGCCGAGCTGTTCCACCAGCTCGCTCATGTTGTGCCCGATCAGCCCCGCGTCCGCGTCCTCGCTGGTGACGAGGGCCAGGTGCGCGCCCTCGCCCGCCTCGACGATGAACAGCACCCCGCCGTAGAACTCGGTCATCGCGGAGCGCACACCGCCGCTGCCGTCCCCGAACTCCACCGACGCGCCGTGCGACAGCGACTGGATTCCGGCGGCGATCGCGGCGAGCTGGTCGGCCTGGTCGACGGAGAGTTCGGGCGTCCGGCACAGCTTCAGGCCGTCCCGGGACAGCACGAGCGCGTGCCGCGCGCCCGGGGTGCGCTCCAGGAGGCCCTCGATGAGCCAGGTGAGCTTCTCGTCGGCTGTCGTCGTGCCGGTCATGAGGTGGGGTTGCCTTCCGCGTGCGGGTGGGAGAGGGAGAGGGGCTCTGCCGGTTCGGTGCGCTCCGGCTCCGACTCCGGTGCGGGCGTGGGCTGTTCGGCCCCCGCGCCGCGCACGGCCTGCCGGAAGCTGTGGAAGCGGGCCGCCCGCGCCAGGGTGTCGTCGGCCGAGGGCGCGCGGCTCGGCACGGGCGCCACGGGCGGGGACTCGGCACGCGCGCGTGACCGCTCGGCCTCCGCCAGGGCCTGGCCCCGGCGCCGCTTGGGCAGGCCTTCCGGGAGACTGCTCGGCGCGTCGGACAGGGGGCCGCGGTCCGGTGACTCGTGGGTGGGCACCGGGTCGGGGTCCAGGTCGGAGAGGGAGCGCCCGGAGGCGTACGACACCCACGGCTCCTCTGCGGCGCCAGGTTCCGGCCCCGGTTCCGGCCCGGTTTCCGGCTCAGGGCCGGGCCGCGCGGCCGGCGGCTCGGGCAGCGCGAGGGACTCCTGCGGTACCGGGGCGTCCTGAGGCACCAGGATGTCCTGCGGTACGAGCATCAGGACGCCTGTGCCGCCGCGCGCGGAGGGCCGGTACGACACCTTCAGGCCGTACTTGCGGGCCAGCCTGCCGACCACCGCGAGGCCCAGCCGGGTGCCGGTGAGGCCGCCCAGTTCGGCCGAGTCGCCGCTCACCGCCCGTTCCGCGCGCCGCAGTTGGATGTCGCCCATGACCAGGCCGCTGTCCTCCACGGACACGATGACCCCGGCCGGCACCTCCTCGACGTACACATGCACCTCGGCGCTCGGCGGCGAGAAGTTCGCCGCGTTGTCGAGGAGTTCGGCCAGCGCGTGCATCACCCCCTCGGCCGCGTGCCCGGCGACGGCGGCGTCGCTCGCGGAGTGCACCCGCACCCGCTGGTAGCCGCTGATCCGGCCCATCGCGCCCCGCAGGATCGACTCCATGACGATGGGACGGGCCCAACGGCGTCCGGAGCGGGCGCCGGTGAGCACGGCGACGGAGTCGGCCAGCCGGCCCGCCTGCGCGGTGCGGTGGTCGAGGTGGAGGAGATCGGTGAGGACGTCCTCGTCCGAGTGCCGCTCCTCCATGCCGCGCAGGTCGGCGAGCATGCCGGTGGCCAACGCCTGCATCCGGCCCGCCGCGTTGGCGGTCGCGGAGAGCGCGGCGGCACGCTCGTGGGAGTCCCGGCGGGCCCGCTCGGACAACTGCTTGTTCTCGGCGGTCAGCCGGGCGCGCTCCAACTCGCTCTCCTCCGTGAGGCGGGTGCGCTCCTCGGCGAAGGACGTGGTGAGCCGCATCCGCTCCTGGGAGAAGTCGGAGATCAACCGGGCGCGTTCCTGCGAGAGTTCCGCGGTCAGCCGGGCCCGCTCGTGGGTCAGCTCCTCGGTCAGCTGCACCCGCTCCCGGTCGAACTCCGCGCTCAGCCGCGCCCGTTCCTGCAACAGCCGCCCCGCGTCCAGCGTGACGGCCTCCAGCCGGCGGCGGGTGATACGGACCGTCTGGTAGGCGTGCGCGGCGATCGCGACGGCCGCGCACAGCAGCAGCGCTCCGGCCGCCGCACCGCAGGCCATCGGGAGGCGCTTCGCGTCGGGTGTCACATAGACCGCGCCGACGACCGCGAGCCCGGCCAGTACGGCGGTGAGTACGGGGGCGGGAGCGACGGTGCGGAAGGTGGGGCGTTCGCCGGCAAGTATGGGGGCGGTCATGAAGGGGGTCCTCGGTCGGGTCCTCGGGCGTCTTTGGTCGGGGTCCTCAGTCGTCCTCGGTCGTGTCCTCGGGGAGTGCTCGTCGGGTTCCTGGGCGAGACGCGACACCGGGTGCTCAACTGACGGTCACTATATGAGAGTTAGTGATCGAACTGGGGAGGTTCTGGATGCGTTTGCAGAATCCCTTCATGCTGGGGGCATGGCGGATCTTCAGGTGGACCTTCAGGCGGAACCGGCGGGTGTCCAGGCGGAGCTGCGGAGGACCGTCCGGGGCGAGGTCCGCTTCGACGTGACGTCCCGGGCGCTGATGACCATGGACGCGTCCAACTACCGGCGCGTACCGCTGGGTGTCGTCGCACCCCGTGACGCCGACGACGTGGCGGCGACGCTCGCGGCCTGCCGGGCGCACGGGGTGCCGGTCGTGGCCCGCGGCGGCGGCACCTCCATCGCCGGCCAGGCGACCGGCACCGGCGTGGTCCTCGACTTCACCCGCCACATGAACGGCCTGCTCTCCCTGGACCCCGACTCCCGCACGGCGGTCGTACAGCCCGGCCTGGTCCTCGACCGCCTCCAACAGGCCGCCGCCCCGCACGGCCTGCGCTTCGGCCCCGATCCCTCCACCCACAGCCGCTGCACCCTCGGCGGCATGATCGGCAACAACTCCTGCGGCTCCCACTCGGTCGCCTGGGGCACGACGGCCGACAACGTCAGCGAACTGTCGGTGATCACCGCGCGCGGCGACCGCTTGCGCCCCGGCCAGGACTGGACGGGTGCTCCGGAGGGTCTCCGGCCGCTCGTGGAGGGCGAGTTGGCCCGCCTGCGCACCGGCTTCCCCGACCTCCCCCGCCGTATCTCGGGCTACGCCCTGGACGCCCTCCTCCCCGAGAAGGGCGCGGACGTCGCCCGCTCCCTCTGCGGCAGCGAGGGCACCCTGGGCATCCTCACGGAAGCGGTCGTACGACTCGTCGAGGCACCCAGCGCGCGTGCGCTCGCCGTGCTGGCGTATGCCGACGAGAGCGCGGCGGCGGAAGCGGCGGCGGGCCTGCTGCCGCTCGCACCGCTCACCGTCGAGGGGATGGCGGCCGACCTGGTCCCCTCCACGGCGGACCTCCCCCGGGGCGGCGCCTGGCTGTTCGTGGAGACCGGCGGCGACACGGAGGCGGAGGCACGCGCGCGTGCGGAGACCGTCGTCCGCGCGGCCGATGTCCTCGACTCCCTGGTGGTGACGGACGCCTCCGCCCAACGGGCGTTGTGGCGCGTGCGCGAGGACGCGAGCGGTACGGCGACGAGGATGCCGGACGGTTCGGAGGCGTGGCCGGGTTGGGAGGACTGCGCGGTACCGCCGGCCCGACTGGGCGCGTATCTGCGGGACTTCAGGGGCCTGCTCGGAACGCATGGCCTACGGGGCACGCCGTACGGCCACTTCGGGGACGGCTGCATCCACGTCCGCATCGACTTCGACCTGCTGACGGATCCGGGGGTCGCCCGCTTCCGCCGTTTCTCCGAGGACCTGGCCGACCTGGTGGTGACCCACGGCGGCTCCCTCTCCGGCGAACACGGCGACGGCCAGGCCCGCGCCGAACTGCTGCCGAAGATGTACGGCGACGAGATGGTCGCCCTCTTCGAGCGCGCGAAGGCCGTCTGGGACCCGGACGACCTCCTCAACCCGGGCATGCTGGTCCGCCCGGCCCCGCTCGACACGAACCTCCGCTTCTCCGTCCTGCCCCGCGAACCGGTGGACGTGGTCTTCGGCTACCCGTCCGACGGCGGCGACTTCTCGGCGGCGGTGCGGCGGTGCGTGGGGGTGGCCAAGTGCCGTACGACCGAGGTGAACGGGCCGTCGGTGATGTGCCCGTCGTTCCGGGTGACCGGCGAGGAGCGGCACTCCACGCGCGGGCGGGCCCGGTTGCTGCACGAGATGCTCGCCGGTGAACTGGTCACCGACGGCTGGCGGTCGGCGGAGGTACGCGACGCCCTCGACCTGTGCCTGTCCTGCAAGGGCTGCCGCACGGACTGCCCGGTCGAGGTCGACATGGCCACGTACAAGGCGGAGTTCCTGCACCACCACTACCAGGGACGACGGCGGCCCGCGGCGCACTACGCGATGGGCTGGCTGCCGCGCTGGCTGCGGCTGGTGCAGCGGACGCGCACGGCGTGGCTGGTCAACTCCCTCGCTTCCGTGGGGCCGTTGGCGTGGGTGGCCAAGCGGCTGGGCGGGATCGCGGGGGAGCGGCGGATTCCGCGGGTGGCGGGCGTGACGTTCACGCGGTCGTGGCGGCGGGAGGTCAGGGCGCAGACGCGGCGGAGCGTGCGTGCGGGGGTGGAGTACGAGGAGACGCCCGAACACCATGTCTACCTGTGGCCGGACACCTTCACGGAGTACCTCTCGCCGTCCGTGGGGAAGGCGGCCGTGCGGGTGCTGGAGGCGGCGGGACTGGGCGTGCTCCCGGTCCTGCCGGTGATGATGCGGAGGAAGAAGTCCGTCTGCTGCGGACTGACCTATGTGTCCACGGGCCAACTCGACCGTGCCCGCGAGGTCATGCGCACCACGCTGGACCGGATGGGCATGCTGCTGGACCCCCGATTCGGCGACGGCGCCCCACCCGTCGTCGTCCTGGAGCCGAGCTGCGCGGCGGCCCTCCGCACCGACCTCCCCGAACTCCTCCCCGACGATCCCCGGGCGGCCCGCCTCGCCGCCTCGGTCCTCACCTTCGCCGAGGCCCTGGAGCGCCTCGCCGCCCCCGGCTGGACCCCGCCCCGCGTCGACCGCCCCGCCGTCGGCCAGACCCACTGCCACCAGCACGCCGTCCTCGGCGACACCCCCGACCGCCGCCTGCGCTCCGCGGCCGGCCTCACCGGTGAACTGTCCGGCGGCTGCTGCGGGTTGGCGGGCAACTTCGGCTTCGAGAAGGGCCACTACGAGGTGTCGGCGGCCTGCGCGGAGGAACAACTCCTGCCGTCGGTGAGGGAGGCCCCGAAGGAGGCGGTGGTCCTGGCGGACGGGTTCTCGTGCCGCACACAGCTGGAGCAGTTGGCGGGGGTACGGGGCCGGCACTTGGCGGAGGTACTGGCGGACGCCCTGGACGGAGAACCGGCGGACGCGCTGGACGGAGAACCGGCGGACGCGCTGGACGGAGAAGACGAGTGACCGACGAACCGACCCGAGTCGCCGTCCTCTCCGACATCCACGGAGTACTCCCCGCCCTGGAAGCGGTCCTCGCCGAACCGGAGGTGACCACCGCCGACCGCATCGTCCTCACCGGCGACATCACGGCCGGCCCCCAACCGGCGGAAGTGGTCGACCTGTTGCGCGCGCAGGGCGACCGGATGCTGTGGATCGCGGGCAACGCGGACCGCGAACTGGTCGAGTACCGCAGGGGCGAACGCGACGACATCCCCGACCCGATCGCCCCGTACGCGGCGACAGCCCTCCGCGCCGACCAGGTCGACTTCCTGGCCACCCTCCCCACAACCCTGACGCTCCCCGTCAAAGGCCTCGGCAAGGTCCTGTTCTGCCACGCCACACCCCGGGACGACGAGGAAGTCGTCCTCGTCGACTCCCGCCCCGCCCGCTGGACGGAGGTCCTGGCCACCGTCGACGACGACATCCGCACAGTGGTCTGCGGCCACACCCACATGCCGTACATCCGCCTCGCCCACGGCCGCCTCATCGTCAACCCGGGCAGCGTCGGCATGCCGTACGGCCGCCCCGGCGCCCACTGGTGCCTGCTCGGCCCCGGCACCGACCTGCGCGTGACGCCGTACGACATCCCCACGGCGATCACCCGCCTCACCCGCGAGTCCGGCTACCCGGAGATCGCCGAGTGGGCCGACTACTTCCTCAACGCGCGGGCGTCGGACACAGAGGCACTGGAGGCGTTCGGACCTCGGGACGGGCGGGGGTGACTGCCTGGGCCGGCCGCTCGACCACGGTCTCGAACTGCCAGGGAGCCCCCCGTATGACGAACCTCCGCGTCCGGCCCATCACCCGCGACGAACACCTCGCGTTCGTCGCGGGCCGCCCCTCCGCCAGCCATATGCAGGTGCCGTCGTGGGGCGAGGTGAAGCCCGACCGGCGGGCGGAGAGCCTGGGGTGGTTCGAGGAGACGGGCGGCCAACTGGTCGGCGTCGGGCTGGTGTTGTACCGTCCCGTGCCCAAACTCAAGAAGTACCTCGCCTATCTGCCCGAGGGGCCGGTCATCGACTGGCACACCGCCGACCTCGACCGCTGGCTCGACCCGATGCTCGCCCACCTCAAGTCGCAGGGCGCGTTCACGGTGAAGATGGGCCCGCCCGTCGTCGTACGCCGCTGGAGCGCGGACGCGGTGAAGGCGGCGATCGCCGACCCGGACACACGCCGCCTGCGGGACGCGGAACCGACGTCGTACGAACCGCGCGCCTACGAGATCGCCGACCGCCTGCGCCGCGCGGGCTGGCAGCAGACGGAACCCGGGGGAGAGGACGGGTTCGCGGCCGGACAGCCGCGGTACGTCTTCCAAGTGCCGTTCGCCGGCCGCTCGTTGGACGACATCCACCGGGGCCTCAACCAGCAGTGGCGCCGCAACATCAAGAAGGCCGAGAAGGCCGGGGTGAAGGTGGTCCAGGGCGGCCACGATGCTGACCGTCGGCCGGCACGTCTGGTACTCCTACGGCGCCTCCACCAGCCGCCGCCGTATACGACTTCAGGGGCATCACCGACACCCTGGAGGAGTCCGACCACCTGCTGCACAAGGCGCTGGACCTCTCCATGGCCCGTCGCTGAGGGCTCCCGGGGGCCTCGTTTGAGGGCGGAAGCACAGGTTCGTTAAGGCTGCTCTCAGGTTTATTAGAGAACTCTCAGGTTCGCCGCCGTCACTCAGGATCCGCAAAGGTATTCACAGCGGCTGCTTGCCTTTTACTTGCCGACTTTGCTGCTCCTTGGCATCGGCGGCGTGTAGGTTTCTCGGTGTCGGGAATTCCCCGGGCGGTAAAACGCTCGACTTTGACGCACGAAATTCCACTGCACAACCTAGGAGTTCGGAATGGGCCTCAACAAGCTCGCCCCGCTGCCCAAGCCCAAGAAGCAGCAGCTGCCGCCGCCCCCGCCCCCGAAGCCGCGCAAGAAGCACGAGCCGAAGCCCCTGCCGAAGCCGCTGCCCGGCCAGGACAGCTGAACCGGTAGCAGAGGGAGGGCCGACCCACGCAGTCGGCCCTCTTTTCTTTCCTGAATTCGAAAATCCAAGGAATTCTGATGACGGAAAGCGAGCGTATTGTGGACATGGTTACGGATGAGGAAGACCTCGAATGCGAGGACGACGAAACTCCCACCATTCCCGCCCGTACGGCTTTCCGTCGCTTCTGGCCGCTCACCCGGGGTCTCAGACGCTGGCTGGTCCTCGTCTGGGTGTGCACGGTGATCGGCGCGCTCGCCGAGACCGAGGCCATCCTCCTCTTCAGCGACCTCACCGACCGCGCCCTCGCGAAGGGCTCACTGAGCGCGTTCTGGAGCCCCGCCGCCAAGTGGCTGGGCGTCGCGATCGTCGGCGCCCTCGTCTCGTACGCGGGCAACTCCCTCGCCGCCTGGGCCACCGAACGCTTCGTGATGAGACTGCGCGAGCATGTCTTCGACCACGTACAGCAGTTGCCGCCGCACTTCTTCCAACGGCACCGCCAGGGCGACCTGTTGTCCCGCCTGACCGGCGACGTCGAGGCGATCGAGACCCTCGTCGTGTCCGGCGTCGTAGGCACCGCCTCCGCTGTCTTCTCCGCCCTCTTCTACGCCGCCGCCGCGTTCTGGCTGCGCTGGGACCTGGCCGTCGCGACCTTCGTCCTCGCCCCCCTCTTCTGGCTCGCCGCCCGCCGCTTCTCCGGCTCCATCAAGGACGTCTCCCGCGAGGGCCGGGTCGCCGACGGCGCGATCACCTCCGTCGTCGAGGAGTCCCTCGGCAACATCGTCCTCACCCAGGCCTACGGCCGCCGCGACGCCGAACGCCGCCGCCTGAACGAGGAAGCCGGCGCCTGGTTCCGCGCCTCCGTCCGCTCCTCACGGCTCAACGAGGCCTACGAGCAACTCGTCGCCGTCATCGAGACCGTGTGCGTGCTCGCCGTCATCGGCATCGGCGCCTGGGAGATCTCCACCGGCCGCATGACCCTCGGCCAGCTCCTCGCCTTCTCCGCCTTCCTCGGCTACCTCTACCCGCCCGTCCGCGGCCTCGCCCAACTCGGCCTGACCATCACCGCCGCCACCGCCGGCGCCGAGCGCCTCATCGAGATCCTCGACGTACGCCCCTCCGTCGCCGACCCCGCCCACGACACGGAGACCGGCCGCCCCGACGGCACGGTCGAACTCCGCGACGTCTCCTTCAGCTACCCCGGCGCCGACCGGGCCGCCCTGGAAGGCCTCTCCTTCACCGTCAACCCCGGCGAGCTGGTGATCGTCACCGGCCCCAGCGGCGCCGGCAAGTCCACGGTCTCCAAAATGCTCCTCCGCTTCTACGACCCCGACGCGGGCGAAGTCCTCCTCGACGGCGTCCCGTTGCGGGACCTCCCCCTCGCCCGCCTGCGCGAGTACGTGACCCTGCTCCCCCAGGAGACCCTCGTCCTGCACGACACCGTCCGCGCGAACATCGCCTGCGGCCGCCCCGGCGCGAGCGAGCAGGCCATCGTCGACGCGGCGACGGCGGCCGACGCCCACGAGTTCATCCTCCGCCTCCCCAACGGCTACGACACGAAGGTCGACCCCAACTCGGCCCGCCTGTCCGGCGGTCAGCTCCAGCGCCTGGCGATCGCCCGCGCGATCCTCCGCGACGCCCCGGTCCTCGTCCTCGACGAACCGACCACCGGCCTGGACTCGATGGCCGCCCGCCGGGTCGTGAAACCCCTACGGCGACTGATGGCGGGCCGTACGACCATCATGATCACCCACGACCTCAACCTCGCTCCCGACGCCGACCGCATCCTGGTCGTCGACCGGGGCCGGATCGTGGAGACGGGCCGGCACGAGGAGCTGCTGGCGCGGGGCGGGGCGTACTCGCGACTGCACCGCTCCCAGAACAACGCGGTGATGGACACCGGGGAACTGAAGCTGCCGCTGTTCGCGGAGCCGGCGGTCGCTTACGGCTACTCCAGCCACTCCCCGCAGCCGCTCTTCACGGAGAGCTGGGCGCCGCAGCCGTACCAGCCGCCACACCCCGAGGCCGAGTACGCCGAGCACGTGGAACAAGTCGAGTACGTGGAGTACGTGGAGTACTCCGATCCCCTCTTCGGCCCGATGCCCACCACCCTCCCCGACGGTCGCCCCCTGTACCGGGACGAGGTCCCCTGGAGCGGCATCTGAACCACTGATCGCCTCCAGGGCACCTAGAGGGCACTGCTGGACAGCTGCATAAAGGGTTCACACACCTGTCGAAGTCCATTAGCATGGACCGAGCAGTGCATCATGATGGACGAATCCCGAGCTGAACCCCTGGAAGCGCCGTGAGCATTCCCAGTACGTCGACCCCGACCACTTCCCCCGTGACCACTCCGGCCACCGCCCCGCGCCGCATCGGTTCGCTCGGGCCGGTGGGTCTGGTGCTGGCCGGGGGTATCTCGGTGCAGTTCGGTGGCGCGCTGGCGGTGACGCTGATGCCGCAGGTGGGTGCGCTGGGTGTGGTGACACTCCGCCTGCTGGTGGCGGCGATCGTCCTGCTCGCGGTCTGCCGGCCGAGCCTGCGCGGCCACTCCCGCGCGGACTGGGGCACGGTCGTCGTCTTCGGTATCACGATGGCCGCGATGAACGGCCTCTTCTACCAGTCGCTGGCCCGCATCCCCCTCGGCCCCGCGGTGACGCTGGAGGTACTGGGTCCGCTCGCCCTCTCGGTCCTGACCTCGCGGCGCGCGCTGAACGCGGTGTGGGCGGGGTTCGCCCTGGCCGGCGTCTTCCTCCTCGGCGGCGGAGGCTTCAGCAGCCTGGACCCCATAGGCGTGGCCTTCGCGCTGGGCGCCGGCGCCATGTGGGCGACGTACATCATCTTCAGTGCCCGCACAGGCCGTCGATTCCCTCAGGCCGACGGTCTTGCCCTGGCGATGGTCGTGGCGGCGGTGGCGTTCCTGCCGCTCGGCATCGTCGAGTCGGGCACAAAACTCCTGAACCCCACGACGATCGCCCTCGGCTCGGCAGTGGCGATCCTCTCCTCGGTCCTCCCCTACACCCTCGAACTCCTCGCCCTGCGCCGTCTCCCCGCCTCCACCTTCGCCATCCTGATGAGCCTGGAGCCTGCGGTGGCGGCAACGGCAGGCTTCCTGATCCTTCACCAAGCCCTGTCCCTCCCGGAGACCTTGGCCATCGGGCTGGTCATCGTGGCGAGTATGGGGGCGGTGCGGACGCAGGTGGGGCGGCGGAAAGTGAACGCGTAGGCGGGGGTTGGGCCACTCGCTTCTTTGCCAGTGTCGGGCTTCCGCGCCCCGAGTAAAGGGCGCTCCCTGCGGTCGCGTCGCCTGCGGCGATTCCGCTGCGCTCCACCCTTGACTCGGGCCGCTCCAGCCCGGTTGAGAAGCGAGCGAGCGGCCCGGAAGGACGGGGGGCCCGGGCCTGTATCCCCTTGCCTGAGCTGCGTCCCGGGCCGGTGCGGCGGGGGCGCGCTCGCGTCTCGCCGGCACGCCGGGCCGTCTCAGCGGCCAACGGCTTGTGGATGGGGGCGCGTTCGCGTCTCGCCGGCACGCCGGGCCGTCTCGGCGGCCAACGCCGGGTGGGTGGTGCGCGTGTGCGTCTCGCCGGGCCGTCTGGGCCGTCTGGGCCGTCTGGGCCGTCTGGGCGGCCAACGGCTGGTGGGGACGTCCGTATCGGGGAGGCTGCCCGGGCTGCGTTGCGTGCGCGGGGCCGGTGGGT
>NZ_JBIVNL010000014.1:0-242723 GCF_044753545.1 Streptomyces sp. NPDC088350
TGCGTTTCCGACTCTATCAGACCGTTTCCGGTTCCGATTTCCTCGGTGCTTTCCAGGTTTCCGCTTCCGCGTTTCCCTTTCCGGCGGTTCCGACTTTATCAGAAGCTTTGGGCCGGACTGACCAGCCGCTCTTTTCCGATTCATCGGGAGTGTGGCTTCTTTGAAATCGAAGTCTCTAGAAGCAGACAGACACTCACTGTCGCCGACCGGACCAGATCCAGTTCTAGGCAACTGTTCGAATCTACCTCCCCAACCGGTCCGTGTCAACGGCTCCTGTGGGGCGAAGAGGAGACTAGCAGCTCAGCCGGAGTGCCCGCACATCAGGCGGCCGTGGGGACGGTGGAGCTGCGCTCGGCCGCCTCGACGTCACCCGTCTCACCGGCGCGCACGGCACGGCCGCCCAGGACGTAGACGTACGTCAGGAAGGCTCCTTCGGCGACGATGCCGATGCCGATGCGGGCCCAGGTGGGGAGGCCCGAGGGGGTGACGAATCCTTCGATGGCGCCGGAGACGAACAGGACCAGGGCCAGGCCGATCGCCATGCCCACGGCTGCTCGGCCTTCTTCGGCGAGGGCGGTGCGGCGCGAGCGGGGACCGGGGTCGATGAGGGTCCAGCCGAGGCGCATCCCTGTGCCGGCCGCGACGAAGACCGCCGTGAGTTCGAGCAGGCCGTGCGGGAGGACCAGGCCGAGGAACGTGTCGAGCCGGCCGACGGACGACATCAGGCCGATGCCGACACCGAGGTTGAGCATGTTCTCGAAGAGGATCCAAAGGACCGGTAGACCCAGGAAGACGCCCAGGACCAGGCACATCGCGGCGGCCTGGGCGTTGTTCGTCCAGACCTGTGCCGCGAAGGCCGCCGCCGGGTGGCTGGAGTAGTAGGTCTCGTACTCGCCGCCGGGGCGGGTGAGTTCGCGCAGTCGGCTCGGGGCCGCGATGGAGGACTGCACTTCGGGGTGCGTGCCTATCCACCAGCCCAGGAGGATCGCGACCACGGTCGACAGCACTGCCGTGGGAACCCACCAGTGGCGTGCGCGGTACACCGCGGCCGGAAAACTGTGCCCCAGGAAGCGCGTGACATCGCGCCAGGAGGCACGACGGGTTCCCGTCACCGCACTACGCGCGCGTGCCACGAGTTGGCTGAGCCGTCCGGTGAGCTGGGGGTCCGGGGCGCTGGACTGGATCAGGGAGAGATGGGTGGCCGTGCGCTGGTACAGGGCGACGAGTTCGTCGGCCTCGGCACCGTTGAGGCGGCGCTGGCGGCGGAGCAGTGCGTCGAGGCGGTCCCACTCGGCTCGGTGGGCCGAGACGAAGACGTCGAGGTCCATCTGGTTGCCTGCTCCTCGGCTGCTCGTCGACTGCTGGTTCGGGATCAGCTTGTCGTACTGGGGCGCGATGTGCCCTCAGCTTGGCAGACTGGCTGTTCCAGGGGCAGGGCAGGGGAAGGGCGGCAGGCGTGAGTGAGCTGGTGACGGGCGAGGCGGTGGCGCTGGAGTTGCGCCCCGCGAGACTGCCCAGCAGGGCGCTGGCGGTGATTCTCGATCTGATCGTGGCCGTGGCCGCCTATACCGGCGTGACCGTGGTCCTGATCCTTTCCACGGCCTCTTTGGACGACGCGGCGCAGATCGCGCTGTCGATCGCGGCCTTCGTGCTGGTGCTGGTGGGCGGGCCCATAGCCGTGGAGACACTGAGTCATGGGCGGTCGCTCGGGAAGCTGGCGTTCGGGCTGCGTGTGGTCCGGGACGACGGTGGGCCGATCCGGTTCCGGCACGCGCTGGTGCGGGGCGCGATAGGTGTGATCGAGATCCAGATGACCTTCGGGGTCGTCGCGTGCATCGCGTCGCTCGTCTCGGCTCGCGGTCGGCGGCTCGGGGATGTGTTCGCGGGCACTCTCGTCGTACGGGAAAGGGTGCCCGCCGGGCAGACGGCCTTCGTGCCTCCTCCGCCGATGTGGCTCACGGGACGTTTCGCCGAGCTTGACCTGTCGGCCGTCCCCGATGGGCTGTGGCTGGCCATCCGGCAGTACCTGACGCGGATGCAGCAGTTGGATCCGCAGGTCGGCTGGGCCATGGCCGAGCGGCTCGCTGCGGAGCTTGTGGCTCGTACAGGTGCCCCCGCGCCGCAGGGTGTTCCGCCGGCCGCGTATCTGGCGGCGGTGGTGCAGGAGCGGCAGGCGCGGGATGCGCGGCGGGCCTTCGGGAAGGGTGCGGCCGGGGGTGCACCGGTCGGCGGGTTCAGGCCTGGGGCGGGTGTGCCGGGCGCCTTCGGCAACGCGGCGCTCCAGCCTTCGCCGGCCCCTCAGCAGCCTTCCGGTTCCGTTCCCGCTTCATGGGCGACCGCCGCTCCCCCTCCGCCCACTGGAGCCGAACCGGTCGCGCCCGGTGTCCAGACGCCGGCTCCCCGGCCCCCGGCGCCGCAGAACCCCTCGCCGGCTGAGACCCGGCCCTCCACCGGATTCGCGCCGCCCGCCTGACCCTGCCGTGACCGGACCGGATTGCCCTGCCCCGTCGCCTGCCCTGAACGCCGCCGCTCAGTCGAAGACGGAGGGCGGTGACTCCAGTTCCTCCAGCTCGATGCCGGGGGCCGCGAGCACGACGTCTCCGGCGATGTGTACGGCGTGCTGCTCGCCCGTGTCCAGGGCTGTGACCTGGTATTCGTCCACGGGCAGAGGGCCGTTGTCAGTGGCGTGTGTTTCTCTCTTCAGCAAGGCCCAGGACTGGTCCACGGTGCGCGGGGCGAGGACCGGGTCCGTGAAGGTGACCAGGCGGACGCGGGTCGCGGCGGAGGACGGGGTGAGGCGCAGGAGACGGGTTGTGGCGATGAGGAACGCGGGGGAGGTGCCGGTGAAGGCGTGGGCTCTGACGTTGCCTTCGGTGGCATCGGTGCCGGTGGGGTCGGTGCGGACCCAGGTGACGCCGTCGAGAGCGGCGCCGCGCACCTGCCAGCTCGCCGCGTGGAGTTCCAGGCGGATAGGGCGGCCGAGTTCGTCGAGTGTGAGGTCGACGGAGCCGCTGTGGTCGCCGGAGGGGGTGGTGAGTTGGGAGACATAACGCCAGCCGGACGGGCCGGGGGCGCACTGGAAGTGTTCTTCCGCGAGGGGGGTGTGATCGTGCGGATCGTGGAGCGAATAACGGCCGCGGGGCATCGGGGTCCTGGGTCTTGACAGGCCGGTCCGCCAAAGGGGCAGGCCCCCGTCACGGGGGTGCGGGGGCCTGCCTCGGTGGACCTGTCGCTGGGGCCGCGTCAGCGCACGGACGCGGCCCCAGCGGGCGGGGTCGTCGGCTCAGTAGCGGTAGTGGTCCGACTTGTACGGGCCCTCGACCTCTA
Source organism: Streptomyces sp. NPDC088350 (assembly GCF_044753545.1). Classification (NCBI taxonomy): domain Bacteria; kingdom Bacillati; phylum Actinomycetota; class Actinomycetes; order Kitasatosporales; family Streptomycetaceae; genus Streptomyces; species Streptomyces sp. NPDC088350. The sequence goes on from NZ_JBIVNL010000014.1 coordinate 3,328, forward strand.
CGCCGATGTACGCGGCCTGCTCCGGGCGGAGCGTGGTCAGCTTCACGCCGAGCGCGTCCAGGTGGAGGCGGGCGACCTTCTCGTCGAGGTGCTTGGGCAGCACGTAGACGTCGGTCGGGTACTCCTCGGGCTTGGTGAACAGCTCGATCTGGGCCAGGGTCTGGTCCGCGAAGGAGTTGGACATCACGAACGAGGGGTGGCCGGTGGCGTTGCCCAGGTTCAGCAGGCGGCCCTCGGAAAGCACGATGAGGACCTTGCCGTCGGGGAACTTCCAGGTGTGGACCTGCGGCTTGACCTCGTCCTTGACGATGCCCGGGATCTGCGCGAGGCCGGCCATGTCGATCTCGTTGTCGAAGTGGCCGATGTTGCCGACGATCGCCTGGTGCTTCATCTTGGCCATGTCCGCGGCCATGATGATGTCCTTGTTGCCGGTCGTGGTGACGAAGATGTCTGCCTTGTCGACGACCTCGTCGAGGGTCGTGACCTGGTAGCCGTCCATCGCCGCCTGCAGCGCGCAGATCGGGTCGATCTCGGTGATGATCACGCGGGCGCCCTGTCCGCGCAGGGACTCCGCGCAGCCCTTGCCCACGTCGCCGTAGCCGCAGACGACCGCGGTCTTGCCGCCGATGAGGACGTCGGTGGCGCGGTTGATGCCGTCGATCAGGGAGTGGCGGCAGCCGTACTTGTTGTCGAACTTCGACTTGGTGACGGCGTCGTTCACGTTGATCGCCGGGAACAGGAGGGTGCCGTCGCGGTGCATCTCGTACAGACGGTGCACGCCGGTCGTGGTCTCCTCGGTCACGCCGCGGATCTCCGAGGCCACCTGGGTCCACTTCTGCGAACCGTCACTGATGGTGCGCTGCAGGACCTGGAGGACGACGCGGTGCTCGTCGGACTCGGCGGTGTCGAGGGAGGGGACCTTGCCGTCCTTCTCGTACTCGACGCCCTTGTGGACGAGCATGGTGGCGTCACCGCCGTCGTCCAGGATCATGTTCGGGCCGCCGGTGGGGGTGTTCGGCCAGGTCAGCGCCTGCTCCGTGCACCACCAGTACTCCTCCAGGGTCTCGCCCTTCCAGGCGAAGACCGGGACGCCCTGGGGGTTCTCGGGCGTGCCGTTCGGGCCGACGGCGATGGCGGCGGCCGCGTGGTCCTGGGTGGAGAAGATGTTGCAGGACACCCAGCGGACCTCGGCGCCCAGGGCGACCAGGGTCTCGATGAGGACGGCGGTCTGCACGGTCATGTGCAGCGAGCCCATGATGCGGGCGCCGGCCAGCGGCTGGCTGGCGGCGAACTCCCGGCGGATCGACATCAGGCCGGGCATCTCGTGCTCGGCGAGGGTGATCTCCTTGCGGCCGAACTCGGCCAGGGAGAGATCGGCGACCTTGAAGTCCTGTCGGTTGTCGACAGTCGTCATTGCGAGGTACTCCTCGGGGTTGGGGCGAGGTGGGTACGGCTGGTCTGCGCGGCGGCGGACACAGGAGTGCCCGAAGGAGGGCACAGCAAGGCCCCCGTACGCGCAGCGCAGTCCGTCGGAGGCCCTCTCTCCCTCGGTCGGTCCGCGGTGGGACCGCCCGACCGCCATCAGCAGCGACGTCTGGCTCCGTCCCAAGCTACACCGGTGGGACCGGCCGCCCCCAGTCAGCTCCGGACAGATCCAGCCGAACTCCGGCGGGCGTCCGGCGTCGGATCGGGTTTCCGGCGTCGGATGTCGCGGGATGCGCGGAGATCAAAGGCCTCGGATCGGTCTTGCGGGACGGTTCGCCGAGCGAGGGCGGTCGGCCGTCGCGGGCCCGCACAGTCCGTTCACAGACACCCGCTACCCTCGGCGCCGCGGAAGTGCCGCATGGGGAGGGAAACGATGTCGGGCAAAGGGCGGGGACTCGGGGTCACGGCCGTCATAGTGGGGCTGCTGGGGGTGGTGCTGGCGCTCGGTTCCTTCGCGTACGCACGGCAATCGTACGGGAGTTCCACCATCAGCAGCCAGAGCATGTCGCCGACGTACAAGCCGGGCGACCGGATCATCTACGAGAAGGTCGCCGGCGGCGAGGTGCACCGCGGTGATGTCGTGCTGTTCTCCGCGCCGGACCGCTACGGGTTCAGCGCGAATGTGATGCAGCGGGTCGTCGGGGTGGGCGGCGACCGCGTGGCGTGCTGCACGGGTTCGGGCACGGACGCGCGGATCACCGTGAACGGAAAGCCGCTGGCGGAGCCCTACGTCAACCAGGGTGACGTCGACGGCCTGAACAAGACGTACGACGTGAAGGTCCCGACGGGGCGGCTGTTCCTGCTCGGTGACAACCGGGCGGACTCGCAGGACTCGCGTTTCTTCGCGAGCGACCACGACGGGACGGTGGCCGAGTCCGCCGTACGGGGCCGGGTGACCGACGACCGCAAGGTCCCCCTCGCCCTCGGGACGGCTGCCATCGGCGGGGTCGTCCTCGCCCTGGTCGGTGTCGGCCTGGGCATCGCGGCGTTCGTACGGCGGCGGAAGGCGGCGCCGGTGGCGCCGTGGCCGATGCGGCAGGTCTAGCGGGAGCCGCGAACTCAGTGCTCCGCGGGGTGTTGGGCCGGGCCTCCGGGGGTCGCCTCGCGGTCCGCGCCCTTGGTGGCCTCGGACTCGCTGTAGATGTCGGGTTCGAGGTAGATCACGCGGGCGATCGGGACGGCCTCGCGGATGCGGGACTCGGCCGCGTTGATGGCGGTGGCGACCTCGGCGGCCGTGTCGTCGTGCTGGACGGCGATCTTGGCGGCGACGAGCAGTTCATCGGGGCCGAGATGGAGCGTGCGCATGTGGATGATGCCGGTGACCGTGTGGCCGTCGACGACGGCGGCCTCGATCTTCTTGACGTCCTCGATGCCGGCGGACTCCCCCAGCAGCAGCGACTTGGTCTCGGCGGCCAGTACCAGGGCGATCAGGATGAGCAGGATGCCGATGCAGAGGGTGCCGATGCCGTCCCAGATGCCGTCGCCGGTGAGCAGCGCCATGCCGACACCGCCGAGGGCGAGGACCAGGCCGATGAGCGCGCCGAAGTCCTCCAGGAGGACGACCGGCAGTTCGGGGGCCTTGGCGCGTCGGATGAACTGCGACCAGGAGTGCGTGCCGCGCAGTTCGTTCGACTCCTTGATGGCCGTACGGAACGAGAAGCCCTCGGCGATGATCGCGAACACCAGGACGCCCACCGGCCAGTACCAGTGCTCGATGTCGTGCGGGTGCTTGATCTTCTCGTAGCCCTCGTAGACGGCGAACATGCCGCCGACCGAGAAGAGGACGATCGAGACGAGGAAGGCGTAGATGTAGCGCTCGCGGCCGTAGCCGAAGGGGTGCTGCGGGGTGGCCTCGCGCTGGGCCTTCTTGCCGCCGATCAGCAGCAGTGCCTGGTTGCCGGAGTCGGCGAGGGAGTGGACGCCCTCGGCGAGCATCGAGGACGAGCCGCTGAAGGCGAACGCGACGAACTTCGATGCCGCGATCGCGAGGTTGGCGCCGAGTGCCGCCACGATCGCCCTGGTGCCGCCTGACGCGCTCATGTGTTCGCGGTGTCCCTTCGCCTTCGTACGTCTGGTCCGGACGTGTGCCCCGGATCGGCCGTCCGACCGTCTTTGCCCGTCCTTTGCCGGTGGGCCATTCTTGCAGCCCTGCCCGGCGACGGCTCGTCAGGTATCCACAAGCCCGGTCATACGATCACAGTGGCGCGGAAGACCGTGCCGACTCCGGACACCTCGGCCCTGTCGCCGGCCGGGACGAAGACCGACTGGCCGGGGGCGAGTTCGAACTCGCCCGCCCTCACCGCACCGGCCGTGCAGAGCAGGATCTGCGGGGTGTCGAGGGTGAGGTCGCGGGCGCCGGCGCCCTCCGCGAGGACGTACCGGGACAGCCGGAACTCGTCGATGGGGGTCTCGTAGACCTCCTCGCCGTCGGGGGACGCCTCGGGGCGCAGCACTCCGGGGTCGCTCGCCTCGAACTTGACGATGCGCAGGAGTTCGGGGACGTCGACGTGCTTGGGGGTGAGGCCGCAGCGCAGGACGTTGTCGGAGTTGGCCATGATCTCGACGCCGAGGCCGTTGAGGTAGGCGTGCGGGATGCCGGCGCCGAGGAACAGGGCCTCGCCGGGCTGGAGTCGGACGTGGTTGAGGAGCATCGCCGCGATGACGCCCGGGTCGCCCGGGTAGTGGTGGGCGATGTCGGCGTAGGGGGCGTAGTCGCCGCCGAGGCGGGTGCAGGTGGTCGCCGCCGCGGTGACCGTGTGGCGCATCTCCTCGGGGTCGGCGGTGAGGATCGCCGTGAGGACCTCGCGCAGGGCGGCTTCCTCGGGGTGCGCGTGCAGGAGGTCGACGTACGGCTTGAGGGAGTCGACGCCCAGGCCGGCGAGGAGGTCGGCGGCGCGCAGCGGGTCGCGGAAGCCGCACAGGCCGTCGAACTCCGTGAGCGCGCAGATCAGTTCGGGCTTGTGGTTGGCGTCCTTGTAGTTGCGGTGCGGGACGTCCACGGGGATGCCCCGGCGCTCCTCGTCGGCGTAACCCTCCTTCGCCTGTTCCAGGTTGGGGTGTACCTGGAGGGAGAGCGGGGCGCCGGCGGCGAGGATCTTCAGCAGGAAGGGCAGCCGGGGGCCGAACTTCGCCACCGCCTTGTCGCCCAACTCCCGCTCCGGAGCGGCCTCGATGACCTCGACGAGTGTCCCGCGCGCGGTGCGCGAGGGTGCTCCCGGGTGCGCGCCCATCCACATCTCCGCCTGCGGCTCGCCGCCCGGCTCCACACCGAGGAGCTTCGGGATGGCGGTGATGGAACCCCAGGCGTAGGGGCGGACGGTGTTGTCGAGGCGGTCCATGTGGCTCTCTACCGGTTCTCTCTGCGTACGACCCGAGGACGACCTGGGTACGACGTGGCTTCGCGCCCCGTACGACGGTGTACGGCGGCTCAGGGCTTCGACGACAAGATCAGGCGCCCGAGGCGAGCGCCAGGTAAACGGCGGCGAAATCCGTCATGGCGATCAGCTCCGCGAGGGTCTCCAGCTCGCCACCCTCCTCGGGCTCCAGCTCGCTGATCGGCGTGTCGTGGCTGAGGGCCAGTTCACGGGCGGTCGGAGCGGCGGTGAGACCGCCGATCGGACGGTCCCGGAGCAGCACCACGCGTGCGTGCAGCGCGGGCACCTCGTCGACGCGGTCCCTGAAGAAGTCGTCCGGGTCGGCGCTGGCGGCGAGCGGGCCGGCCAGCAGGGCGTTGTGCTCGGAGAGCGCCTCGGGCAGCTCGGCGACGAGCGCGGGGCGGCCGGCCAACTCCGCGAGCGCGGCGGCGAACCGACGGCCCGCCGGGCCCGCCGACGTGCCCTCCGTCCAGATCACCGGGAGCGAGTCGGCGAGTTCGGCGGCCAGGGTCTTCGCGGGATTGCTGTACGTCGCGACGGCGGGCCCGCAGCGCTCGGCGACCTGGTCGAGGCGGTCGGCGACCTTCTCCAGGGCCTCGGGCGGCGCGCTGAGCAGGCCGGTGCGGTCCAGGATCGCGAGCAGCGGGGTGAGCAGCGCCCAGAGGACGCCGGGGGCGGAGGCGGCCAGGGGTTCGTCGTACTCGTACGGCGCGGTCGCCATCGGTACGAAGAGGCCGTGGGCGCCGTCCACCGCCTCGGTGAGGGGGCTGCGGGACGGGGCCACGGCGACGACGGTGCAGCCGCGGCGGTAGGCCTGCTCGGCGAGCAGGGACAGGCCGGGCTCGGTGCCGTCCGGGGTGGTGATCAGCAGCAGGTCCACGGAGCCCGCCCAGCCCGGGAGTTCCCAGCGCAGGGCGCCGGCCGCGGGGGCCACACCGGTGGGTGCCAGGCGGGTGACGGGGCTGCTGGCGCCGGCGAGCTTGCCGAGCAGGTCGGCGACGCAGGTGGCGGCGGCGCCGGGGCCCGCGATCAGGATGGCGCGGGGGCGGCCGTCCGGTTTCAGGTCGTTGACGCCGGCCTCGGCGGCGTGCCGGGCGGCCGTGCGCACCCGGGCGCCGGCTTCGGCGGCACCGCGGAGCAGGGCTCGGCGGTCGGCCTCGGTCAGCGCGTCCGGGGAGTCGAGCAGCGATTCGTCGAGCATGGGCGGCGGCCTCCGATCGCGTCGTCGTCGGTTACGCGGGGTGGCGGGCCTCGTCGACGAGGAGTACGGGGATGCCGTCCCGGACGGGGTAGGCCAGGCCGCAGTCCTCGCCGGTGCAGATCAGCTCGGTGTCCTGCTCCTTGAGGGGGGCGTGGCAGGCCGGGCAGGCCAGGATCTCCAGGAGGCCGGCTTCGAGCGGCATGGGATGTCCTTCCGAGGGGGTGTCTGCGACGCTTGGGCGGATGTGCCTGGTCAGGGTACCGCCGGTGGGAGGCGTGCGCCGGGGTTGGGGCCGAGCGCCCTGGGGGCTGCGCCCCCAGACCCTCCTTCGGCCTGAACGGCCTCGTTCTCAAACGCCGGACGGGCTGAAAATACCGGCCGGCGTCGGAGAGGTACGCCCCCCTCCTCCGGGCGGGTGGGGGTTGGGGACGGTGAACTCGGCCTCAGAAGCCGGACGCACCGGATCTGCCGACCGGCATCGAGAAGAACCGTCGGCCGAAGCACCGTCACCCCCTGATGATCCCCAGCACCTCGTCCCGCACCTTCCCCATCGTCGCCTCGTCCCGCGCCTCCGCGTTGAGCCGCAGCAGCGGTTCCGTGTTGGACGGGCGGACGTTGAACCACCAGTCGGCGGAGGAGACGGTCAGGCCGTCGAGTTCGTCGAGAGTCAGGTCGTCCTGGTTCTCGTACGCCGCGCGGATCGCCGCGAGGCGGGCCTGCTGGTCGTCGACCGTGGAGTTGATCTCGCCGGAGCCCACGTAGCGGTCGTACTGGGCCACCAGGGCCGAGAGGGGGCCGTCCTGGCCGCCCAGCGCGGCGAGGACGTGGAGGGCGGCCAGCATGCCCGTGTCGGCGTTCCAGAAGTCCTTGAAGTAGTAGTGCGCAGAGTGCTCGCCGCCGAAGATCGCGCCGGCCTTGGCCATCTCGGCCTTGATGAAGGAGTGGCCCACGCGCGTGCGTACCGGTGTGCCGCCGTTCTCCTTGACGACCTCGGGGACCGACCAGGAGGTGATCAGGTTGTGGATGATCACGCCCTGGCCGCCGTTCCTCGCCAGCTCGCGGGAGGCCACCAGGGCGGTGATCGCGGACGGGGAGACCGGGTCGCCGTGCTCGTCGACCACGAAGCAGCGGTCGGCGTCGCCGTCGAAGGCGATGCCGAGGTCGGCGGCCTCCTCGCGGACGCGTGCCTGGAGGTCGACGATGTTGGCCGGGTCGAGCGGGTTGGCCTCGTGGTTCGGGAAGGTGCCGTCCAGCTCGAAGTACATCGGGACCAGCGTGAGCGGCAGGCCGGCGAACACGGTCGGGACCGTGTGGCCGCCCATGCCGTTGCCCGCGTCGACGACGACCTTCAGGGGGCGGATGGAGGTCAGGTCGACGAGGCCGCGGAGGTGCGCCGCGTAGTCCTCCAACGTGTCCCTCCGCGTGATCGTTCCCGTCGGTCCTGAGACCTCCGGGGCGCCCGAGTCCAGCCAGGACTCGACGAGTTCGCGGATCTCGGCGAGGCCGGTGTCCTGGCCGACGGGGGCCGCGCCGGCCCGGCACATCTTGATGCCGTTGTACTTCGCCGGGTTGTGCGAGGCCGTGAACATGGCGCCGGGGAGGCCGAACGCGCCCGACGCGTAGTACAGCTGGTCCGTGGAGCACAGGCCGATCTCGGTCACGTCGACGCCGCGTGCCGCCGCCCCGCGCGCGAAGGCGGCGGACAGTCCCGGGGAGGAGGGGCGCATGTCGTGTCCGGTGACGATCGCGCTCGCGCCGGTCACCTGGACGAAGGCCGCTCCGAACAGCTCGGCCAGCGACTCGTCCCACTGGTCCGGGACGACGCCCCGAACGTCGTACGCCTTCACGAGCTGTGACAGATCAGAAGACACGGCCATCCCTCCGGAAAGTCCTATCGGTCGCCCCAAAGTACCCGCCCGCAACAGCATCTCGACGTGCGGTAACTGAGCCGTCCACAGACTCTTACCTGGGCTCAGGGAAGCGCTGCGCGCAGCGCTTCCCTCTCAGGGGACGCGGCCACTGTGGGGATCGTTGAACGAACTCGTGGACGGACGCCGTCAGTTGTCCGGTGAGCGCAGCACCCGGAGATGACCCCTACGGGCGACCTCCATCGGGTCCACCGTGCGGGCACCGCCTCCGCCGCCGGCCTCGGCCGCGCGCTCCCGGGGGCGGGCGGCCTCGCGGACGGCGTTGGCGAGGGCTTCCAGGTCGTCGCCGCTCGGGCGGGCCGGAGCGGAGCTGTCGAGGAGGCGGACGACCTCCCAGCCGCGGGGCGCGGTGAGGCGCTCGGAGTGCTCGGCGCACAGGTCGTAGCAGTGGGGTTCGGCGTAGGTGGCGAGCGGGCCGAGGACCGCGGTCGAGTCGGCGTAGACGTACGTCAGCGTCGCGACGGCGGGGCGGCCGCAAGCGGTGCGCGAACAGCGACGTACAGGGCTCACGACGTTGGACGGTACCGCACTCTTGAGCGGGCCGCGACGACTCTTCCCCAGGTCACTCCACCGTGTCGGGCTGTGAAACGCCCCACACGCCACTCCGGTAACGCGCCGCTGACCTGCGCGGACACCTCTTTCCGGGATCTCGAACAGAGTCGGACCCGGTCACCACTCGGCACAAACACCGTCAATTGCCGTGAGAGCGACGGTCTTGGAGACATACGGAATCGAGCCCAACCTTGGCCGGAATGGTCATCCGGTGACATGGGGTGCGAAGGGCCGGACGGCGAGTGGAGTCGGGCGGCCGGACCCGGCGGGGACTACGCTTCACCAGTGATGGACACCCCCGTACCGCCCCCTGCCGCCGGCCCCGGGCCCCGCCGCCGCGATCGCCACGGCCGGGGCATGCGCGGCCCGATCGCACCGCCACAGGTTCCGCTGGCCGCGAGCCGCGCGGACGCGTTCGCCGATCTGGTGCAGGACTCCGTGGAGCGTCTGGAGCGACGCTGGCCGCAGCTGGCGGACATCGATTTCCTCGTGCTCGAAGTCCCTCGGCTGGGTGGTGCGGGCGAGGGGTGGAACGACGAGTCGGTGCCCCTGGGGGGGACGATCGCCGCCCGTGAGGGGCATCCCGCGCGCGTGGTCATCTATCGGCGGCCGGTCGAGATCCGCACGAAGGGACGCGACGAACGGGCCGCCCTGGTCCACGAGATCGTCGTGGAGCAGGTCGCCGAGCTGCTGGGGCTCACTCCGGAGACGGTCGATCCGCGCTACGGGGAGGACTGAACCCTCCCCCGCGCGCGTGCCCCGCGCCGCCGCTACTTCTGCAGCACCGACAGGTCCTCGTCCGTCTGCGGCACCGACACCGTTCCCCGGTCGTCGGGCAGTGTCTGGATGGTGAAGCCCGGGACGCCCTCCTCGGTCGCCGCCAGGGTCCGGGCCGCGTACACCGGGCCGCCCGACTGCGACTCGACCGTCAGCGCGTACGTGCCCTTGAGGCCGCCGGGGACCGGGAGTTGGACGTCCTCGGTGGTGCCGGCCTTGATCGTGTACGTCTTGGAGACCGGCGTACCGCCGCCGCTGCCCGCCGACGCGGTGACCTTGACCGTCGCGGTGCGGGTGGGCGCGGCCAGGGACAGCGTGGAGCCCTTGGCGCTGTTGTCGGCGGACGTCGCGCGCGTGCCGACCGGACTGGTCGCCGGGATGAACGCCGTCTCCTGCTTGCTGCCCTTGCCCCGTACGACCTTGAGCGCGGCGACGACCGGCACGGACTGGTCGGTCGGCGTCAGCACCAGGGAGCCCGGGTCGCCGCGTGTGACGTCGCCCAGGTCGACGGCGGTCGTCATGCCCGCCTTCACGTGCACGGTCTCGTGCCCGGCCGGCGTGATCATCCCCGTGGGTGAGGACAGCCGCACCTTCAGGTCGGCGTCCGAGTCGCCCGGCGTGAAGGCGATCAGCCGCACGGAGGTGGCGTCCTTCGGGATGCCCGGCATGACCAGGCTGCCCGCCGGGTCGGTGGACGCGGCCAGCCAGTCGCCGCCGAGCTTGGCGTCGAGGGCCTGCACGGAAGCGCCGACCCGGCCGCTGCGCACGGTCACGTGCACGGTCAGGTCGGTCTCCTGCGCGTCGGTGAGCGTGGACAGCAGGATCGGCTCGCTGGCGTGCGGCTCGACCGTGATGCCCTCCCCCACCGTCGACTTGAGGTCGCCGTCCTTGCCGTAGAGGCCGATGTCGACCACGGCGGCGGAGTCGTCCGGGTTGGTGAGGTGCACGTAGTCGGTGCGGCCGGCGGAGGTGCTGGCGCCCGGGAACCAGAACTCGGTGTCCGGGGCGGTGCAGTTGACTCCCTGGAGGCCGCGTCCGGTGCCCGCGGCGACCTCGGTGGTCTCCTGGACGCTCCAGCCGGGCGCGTACTTGCCCTCGGCGGTGCCGAGCAGCGCGGGCGAGTCGGCGCCGGAGCTGTCGCCGGTGGCCGGGGTGCCGGGGTCCTTGGGTTCCAGGACGGGCTTGGCGGGCTTCTTCTTGCTGCTCGTGCCGTCGCCCGACTCCTCGGTGGCGGACTTCAGTTCGGCCTTGCCGCTGCTTCCCGTGCCCGTCGTGACGGGCGTGAAGGACGTGTACGACGTGTCGGCGAGGTCGGAGGTGCTGGGTGCCGGGCACAGCAGGCTGGTGCGCTCCACGGGCAGCTGGGCGGCCGCCCTGGCGGTGTCGGCGCCGGACGCGGCCGGAGCGTTCATCTCGGCGAACCCGGTGACCGCGGCGAGCGCGGCCACGCCGGCGAGGAAGGACAGGGTGGTGCGGTTCACTGCTGGCTCCCGTCGGGGCGCTCATTGCCGTGCGGATGCTGCTGGGCCGGGTCGTACGTCGGGTCGTAGGCGGGGTCATAGTTCGGGTCGTAGCCCTGGTTCTGCCCCTGGTCGTAGCCCTGTTCGTACGTCGGGTCGTAGGCCGGTGCCGGGGACTGCCGGCCTCCGTAGGCGTACGGGTCGTACTGGCCGCCCTGGTAGGGGTCCGCCTGGTACGACTGGTCGTAAGTGCCCGTCTGGTACTGCTCGTTGGCCTGGTACTGCTCACCGCCGTAGGTGCCGTACTCGGCGCCCGCGTAGCTCGCCGTGTCCCACTCTCCGTAGGACTGCTGCTGCGGGATCGCGGCGACCTCCTCCTCCGCAGGAGGAGGGGTGTTGGTGGCGAACGCGTCGAACTGGCCGGTGTCCGCGGCCTCGTCGGGCTGGTCGGTGGAGTCGGCCTCCGCCTGGGCGCGCAGGCGGCGGGCACGGCGGCCCTCGCCCTCGACCGCCTGGGCCGGGATCAGCTCCTCCTCGGGGAGGTCGTCGTCGACGTCGCGGCGGCGGCCCGGGAGGGCGAGCACGACGAGGACGAGGGCGAGCGCGCCCTGCGTCCACAGCCAGGCGGTGTGCCCGATCGGGTCGTCGTAGGTGACGTCCAACGTGCCGCCGGAGGCGGGGAGTTGGAAGCCCTGGGCCCAGCCGTCGACCGTGGTGCGGGTCAGCGCTGTGCCGGCCAGCGTGGCCGTCCAGCCCGCGGCGGCGCTGTCGGCGAGGCGCAGGACGCGGCCGGTGGCGCCGGACGGGATCGTGGTGTGGATGTCGACCGGTCCGGCGGCGACGGGCGTCGGGGCGGCGGAGCCGGTGACGATGGCCGCGCGGGAGACCTGCGCGTCCACCCGCCACAGGGCGCTGCCGTCGGCCTGGCTGAGCCGGCTGAGGCCCGGGGTGGCGTCCAGGACGCGGCTGACCTCTCGGGGCGCGCCCTTGTGGACGAGGACGTAGCGCACGGCGAAGCCGCCGAGTTCGTCGGCCTGGTCGGCGCCGGAACCGGCGACGAGGTTGGCGACGACCTTGTCGAGCTCGGTGTTCTCGCCGTCCGCCGCGGCGAACTCGCCGTCTCCCATGCGGGCGCCGGAGCCGCGCACCAGCATGTAGCCGACGTGGGCCGCGGAGTCGCTGTCGAGGACGAGGGTGCGGGCCTGGTCCTGGGTGCCGCTCTCCTCGGCGACGAACGCGGGCACCTGGGTCGGGTCGCGGCGCTCCAGGGGGCCGTCGGCGCCGCGGATCATCCAGCCGGCGGCGACGAGCAGCGGGCCGGCCGCCGAGGCGAAGGCGATCAGCACGGCCACCGGCTGGCGCCAGCCGAAGCTCTGCTCGGCCACACGCGCGCGTGCCCCGTCGGCGCCGAGCGCGGCGGCGGCGAGGAGGGCGAGGCCGTAGACGAGGGTCGCGGGGCCCGCCCAGGTGGAGCTGTTGGACAGGACGGCGAAGACGAGGCCGACCAGGGCGACGCCCCAGGCCGTCCAGATGCCGAAGGTGCGCTCGCCGCGCAGCAGGGCGGCCAGCGCCGCCAGCACGATGCCGATGAGCATCAGACCGCTGACCGTGCCGGGGCCGCCGGGGCTGGCGCCGAGCAGGTCGAGGGCGGACGCGGCCCCGGAGCCGTACTCCAGGCCGGCCTGCTGGAAGAAGCCGAACGGAAGCAGGGTCAGCGACCAGGGCGCCAGGATCAGCAGCGGGGTGCCGAACTGGGCCAGGAAACGCGGCCCGTAGGCGAGGAGGTCGCCGCGGCGCACGGCCAGCAGGGCGATGCCGAGGATCAGCGCGATGGGCCAGATGATCGGTGTGAAGGCCGTGGTGATCGTCAGGAGCAGGGCGTACGCCCAGGTGGCGCGCCAGCTGCCGCGGGCGCCGGAGGCGTGCGTGAGGCCGGCGGCGGCGATGCCCGCGCGGGCCGTCAGCGGGAGCAGCACGGCGAGCACGGCGGTGCCGATGCGGCCACCCGCGAGGGCGCCGGTGGCGGCGGGCAGGAAGGCGTAGACGACGGCCGCCCACGCGCGCAGCAGGCGCGAGTCGACGAGCGGGCGGGACGCGAAGTAGGCGGTGAACCCGGCCAGCGGGACGGAGGCGACCAGCAGGACCGTGACGGCGAAGCCGGTCGAGCCGAACAGCAGCGAGGAGAGCATCGCGACGAGCGCGAGGTACGGCGGCGCGGACGGGGTGCCGCCGGCGCCCACCGGGTGCCAGGAGTCAAGGAAGCGGGACCACAGTTCGCCGGAGTCCCCGGGGGCGGGCAGCAGCGCGCCGCCGGTGAGCGCGCCGCCGCCGAGCAGGTCGCGGCAGGCGACGAGCGAGACGAGCAGCAGCACCAGGAACAGCACCGGGCCCGGCTTGCGGGCGATGCGCTTCACGCGCGCGAACTGCTCGATCTCCAGGAAGTCCGCGTCGTCGCCGCCGGGTCCGGACTCGACGGCGCCGCCGTGCCGGCCGGCTCCGGAGGTGATCTCGGGGTCGGAGGTGTCGACGAAGCTCCCGGCGACCTGTTCGAACGTGGCCCGCACGGTCGCGCCGGGCGGCGGGAACAGCGGTCGCAGTTCGGCCTTGTCGATCTGCGCGCCGCTGCGCCTGCGCCGCCCGGCGAGGATCCGCTCGGGGCGCAACAGGGTCCCCAGGAGGCCGCGGATCTCGTCGAGGGCCTGTCCGGGGACCTTGCCGACGAGGTTGGCGACGGTCCGCAGCAGTGTGCCGACGACGACCCTGAAGAGGACCCAGGGCAGCACGGCCGTACGGCTGTTGACGAGCAGGGTGTAGACGGCGCCGGCCTTGTCGACCTTGTGCGGGGAGGCGACGGTGCGGCCCGCGCAGTCGACGGCGCGGCGCTCGCGGGAGGCCGCCTCGGCGTGCCGTACGACCGCCTCGGGGGCGACCAGGACGCGGTGGCCTGCGGCGGTGGCGCGCCAGCACAGGTCGACGTCGTCCCGCATCAGGGGCAGCCGGCGGTCGAAGCCGCCCAGCTCGTCGAAGACGTCGCGCCGGACGAGCATGCCGGCGGTGGACACGGACAGTACGGGCCGCACGTGGTCGTGCTGTCCCTGGTCCTGTTCGCGGCGGTCGAGACCGGTCCAGCGGCGCCCGGAGTGGGCGATCGTGACGCCGACCTCCAGCAGCTGCCGCCGGTCGTACCAGCCGCGCAGCTTGGGGCCTACGACGGCCACGTCCTCGCGGCCCAGTTCGTACTCCTGGTCCACCACCCGCAGCAGTTGCGCCAGGGCGTCCGGCTCCGGGGCGGAGTCGTCGTGCAGCAGCCACAGCCACTGGACGGGCTCGCCGTGCGGGAGTTCCGGCATGTCGTAGGCGTCGTCGCGCCACGTGCGCGTGACGGGGTCCCAGCCGCTGGGGCGCTTCAGGTACGGCAGCTCGTCCGGCGTCAGCAGGGGCGCGGTGCGGTTCGCCTCCTCGACGGCCTGGCCGAAGCCGGTGCGCCGGGCGAGGTGGAGCACGCGGTCGGCGCCGAGGGCGTCGGTGACGAGCTGGGCGGAGTCGTCCGCGCTGCCGGTGTCGGCGGCCATGACGCTCTGCACGGGGCGCTCCTGGCCGAGCAGCCCGGCGAGCGCGTCGGGCAGCCAGCGGGCGCCGTCGTGGGAGACGAGCACCGCGGTCACCACGTGACGCGGGAACTCAGGAGTGGCAGCGTCGTGTTGGGCTGCCGTGTGGCTGTGCACGGACATCGAGGTACGGGCCCCGGTTCGATGGACTGCGGTGGACGCACGCGTCCCGAGGGGACTGCGGTACGTCTCGGACGAGCGCCCACACTATCGGCTGGGCACAGCGACGGCCCGCCGCCTGTGGATAACCCAGCTGCGACGGGCCGTTCAGTACGTTCCGAGGTAGGTCCCGAGGGGGATCCCGGGAGATGTCCCGAGGCAGGTCCCCAGGTGTGCCGTCCGGTTCAGACGGCGGCCTTCTTGAGCCGGCGGCGCTCGCGCTCGGAGAGGCCGCCCCAGATGCCGAAGCGTTCGTCGTTGGCGAGGGCGTATTCGAGGCACTCGGAGCGGACCTCACAGGCGAGGCAGACCTTCTTGGCCTCGCGGGTGGAGCCGCCCTTCTCGGGGAAGAAGGACTCGGGGTCGGTCTGGGCGCACAGCGCGCGCTCCTGCCAGCCGAGTTCCTCGTCCGCGTCGTCGACCAGCAGTTGCTGCACCAGCTCGGTCATGTGCGCCCCTCGTCTGTCTTTCGCGTCCCCGTGATGTAGCCGTTACCGATGTCGGCTGAACGACACGAGTGAAATTACAAGTGTGCTGCTCCGGGCGAGTCAAGCCGAGATCTGCTATTGGGCCCCTTATTCACTCTGCGGAACCAAGGCCTAGCGGAAAGTGTTCAAATCGGCATAAACCTTGACAAGCGGAGGAGACCCTCGCGGGCCTCCTACCCCGAGACGGAGCCTGTACGGGGGAGGACGCCCAGGAGTTCGATCTCGTTCCACTGGGGTGCGAGTGCCCGGTTGTGCGCCATGTGTCCCGGTAGGCGCATGAACAAACCTTTCACCTCCGAGATGAACCGGATGGGGTGAAACATGTCCCACATACCGGGCGTCGAGTTGACAGTGCGGGTGTGAACCGCTGTTCTTGTGGGCATGCTCGCGAACTCGGCACTCACCTCGACCCGCACCGCCGGGTCCCTCGGTGCTGCCCGCGCTCGCTGTAGCTGTTGTTGCTGCTCCGGCTGTTGAGCCCCACGCGCTCCGGCCCCCCTGCTTGTCTGTTTGGTGACACCCATCCCCCGCCGTTACTTCTTACGCCGAGGAACCACCGCACCCCCATGAACAGCGACAGCGACCTCCAGATCGCCGGCGACATCCTCGAAGTCCCGCACCTCCTCCAGGCCCAGCGCGAACACCCGGCCACCGTCGCCGAGTTCGTCGGCCTGGCGCGGTCCGTCGCCGCCGACCGCGCCCAGTGGGAACACCTCGTCGAGTACGACGCGACGACCCGCTGGTACCACCGGCTGCGCACCGGCCCCGGCTACGAGGTGTGGCTGCTGTCCTGGGTGCCCGGGCAGGGCAGCGGGCTGCACGACCACGGCCTCTCCTCCGGTGTGCTGACCGTCCTGGACGGCACGCTGACCGAGCGCACCGAGCGGGGCACGCGCGCGTTGGGGGCGGGCGCGCAGCGGGTGTTCGCGCCGGGGTACGTCCACGAGGTCGTCAACGACACCCTGGAACCGGCCATAAGCCTGCACGTCTACTTCCCCGGCCTCACCGAGATGCCCATGCTCCCCCAGTCTCAGCTTCGTTCGACCGGGGGGACCCCCATGGCGTGCGCGCGGCGCAGCGGGGCGGAGCCGGTCGACGCCGTGACCGCCTGACACGTTTCGGAACCGGTCGATGCGGTGACTGGCTGCCGCGTTGTCACACCCGCCTGCAAGACTTGTGCCCATGCGCATTGTGGTTCTGGCAGGCGGTATCGGTGGTGCCCGGTTCCTGCGCGGTCTCAAGCAGGCCGTGCCGGACGCGGACATCACGGTGATCGGCAACACGGGGGACGACATCCACCTCTTCGGGCTGAAGGTCTGCCCGGACCTCGACACGGTGATGTACACGCTCGGCGGCGGCATCAACGAGGAGCAGGGCTGGGGTCGGGCCGACGAGACCTTCCACCTCAAGGAGGAGCTCGGGGCGTACGGGGTCGGGCCGGAGTGGTTCGGGCTCGGCGACCGGGACTTCGCCACGCACATCGTGCGGACGCAGATGATCGGCGCCGGGTTTCCGCTGAGCGCGGTCACCGAGGCGCTGTGCGACCGCTGGAAACCGGGAGTGCGGCTCATCCCCATGACGGACGACCGCGTCGAGACGCATGTCGCCGTCGAGGTCGACGGCGAGCGCAAGGTGATCCACTTCCAGGAGTACTGGGTACGGCTGCGCGCGTCCGTGGCCGCCGAGGCGGTCGTACCGGTCGGGGCCGAGCAGGCCAAGCCGGCGCCCGGGGTCCTGGAGGCGATCGCGGAGGCGGACGTCATCCTCTTCCCGCCGTCCAACCCGGTCGTCTCCGTCGGCACCATCCTCGCCGTGCCCGGTATCCGCGAGGCGATCGCCGACGCCGGGGTGCCCGTGATCGGACTCTCCCCCATCGTCGGGGACGCGCCTGTGCGCGGGATGGCCGACAAGGTCCTCGCGGCGGTGGGCGTCGAGTCCACGGCCACGGCGGTGGCCGAGCACTACGGCTCCGGGCTGCTCGACGGCTGGCTCGTCGACACCGTGGACGCCGCCTCCGTAGCGGACGTCGAGGCGGCCGGCATCCGCTGCCGGGCCGTACCGCTGATGATGACCGACACCGAGGCGACCGCGCGGATGGCTCGGGAGGCGCTGGCGCTGGCGGAGGAGGTGCGGGCGGCATGAGCGAGGTACCACCTGTGGAGGGTTACCGGGTCTGGGCCGTGCCCGGGATTCCGGAGGTCGCGGCCGGGGACGACCTGGCCAAGCTGATCGCGGCGGCCGGACCCGGGCTCGCAGACGGGGATGTGCTCCTCGTCACCTCGAAGATCGTGTCCAAGGCGGAGGGACGGATCGTCGAGGCGGCCGACCGGGAGGCCGCGATCGACGCCGAGACCGTACGGGTCGTGGCGCGGCGCGGGACGTTGCGGATCGTGGAGAACCGGCAGGGGCTGATCATGGCCGCCGCCGGGGTCGACGCCTCCAACACCCCGGCCGGCACTGTGCTGTTGCTGCCCGAGGACCCGGACGCGTCCGCGCGCGCGATCCGCGACGGGCTGCGGGACGCGCTCGGCGTCAACGTCGGGGTGATCGTCACCGACACCTTCGGGCGGCCCTGGCGCACGGGGCTCACGGACGTTGCGATCGGCGCCGCCGGGGTGCACGTGCTGGATGATCTGCGCGGGGGTGCGGATGCCTACGGCAATCCGCTGAGCGCGACGGTCGTGGCGACGGCCGATGAGCTGGCCGCCGCGGGTGATCTGGTGAAGGGCAAGGCCGCGGGGTTGCCGGTCGCGGTGGTGCGGGGGCTGCCGCATGTAGTCACCGGGGACTACGGCGTGGGCGCGCGGGCCCTGGTGCGGGGTGGGCGCGACGACATGTTCCGGCTCGGGACGTCGGAGGCGGTACGGGAGGCGGTGACCCAGCGCCGTACGGTACGGGCCTTCACCGACGAGCCGGTCGATCCCGGTGCGGTACGACGGGCCGTGGCGGCGGCGGTGACCGCGCCGGCGCCGCATCACACGACGCCGTGGCGGTTCGTGCTGCTGGAGTCCGCCGAGTCGCGGGGGGCGTTGCTGGACGCGATGCGGGACGCGTGGATCTCCGATCTGCGGCGGGACGGGAAGTCCGAGGAGTCCATCGCGAAGCGGGTGCGGCGGGGGGATGTGCTGCGCGGGGCGCCGTATCTGGTGGTGCCGTGTCTGGTGATGGACGGGTCGCACGCGTATGGGGACGCTCGGCGGGACGGGGCGGAGCGGGAGATGTTCGTCGTGGCGGCGGGGGCGGGTGTGCAGAACTTCCTGGTGGCGCTTGCCGGGGAGCGGTTGGGGTCGGCGTGGGTGTCTTCGACGCTGTTCTGCCGGGATGTTGTGCGGGGTGTGTTGGGGTTGCCGGAGGGGTGGGATCCGATGGGGGCGGTGGCTGTGGGGCATGCGGTGTCGGAGCCTGCGGCTCGGGCTGAGCGGGATGCGGGGGCGTTTATTGAGGTGCGGTGAAGCGCCGTTGGGGCTGGTCTCGTTTGCGGGTGCGGGCCGTGTGTGGCTGGTCGCGCAGTTCCCCGCGCCCCTGAAGGGGCGCTGGCACCTAGGCTCGTAAGACTCGTCAGGTAACTCACCTCACCCCTGGATCTCGCCGTGGCCGGACGTTTTGCTCCTCGGCCCACTCGTACGACTGTGCGGGGTGGGGATGTTGTGGTGCCTGGAGGTGTGCCTCGGCAGGTTGGCGGGGCCGGGCGGACGCGGAGCTGGGTGCCGGACGGGGTGCTTGATCTCGGGCTGGTGCTCGGGCCGTTGCGGCGGGGGCCCGGGGATCCCACGTTTCGCGCTACGGCGGACGGGGCCGTGTGGCGGGCCAGTCTTACGCCTGTCGGGCCGGGGACCTTGCGGGTGTCCGCTCACGGGGGTGAGGTGCGGGGAGAAGCGTGGGGGCCCGGGGGTGAGTGGTTGCTTGAGCGGTTGCCGGAGATGTTGGGTGCCGCCGATGATCCCGGCGCGTTTGTTCCTCGGCATCGGCTTCTGGCTGTCGCTCGGCATCGGCGGCCGGGGTTGCGGTTGACGCGGACCGGGCTGGTGCTGGAGTCGTTGATTCCGTCCGTGCTGGAGCAGAAGGTGACGACCGACGAGGCGTATCGGGCCTGGCGGTTGTTGGTACGGAAGTTCGGGTCGCCGGCGCCCGGGCCTGTCGGCGGGCGGATGTGGGTGATGCCGGCGCCTCGGGCTTGGGCGTTGATTCCCTCGTGGGAGTGGCATCGGGCCGGGGTCGACGACAAGCGGGCCTCGACGATTCTGCGTGCCGTACGGGTTGCCGCGCGGCTGGAGCAGGCGGGGGCGATGTCTGCGGAGGATGCACGGGCTCGGTTGGAGATGGTGCCGGGGGTGGGGGTGTGGACGTCCGCGGAGACTGTGCAGCGGAGTCATGGGGCGGCGGATGCGGTGACTGTGGGGGATCTGCATCTGCCGGGGATCGTGGGGTGGGCGTTGGCCGGGGACCGGGATGCGGATGACGCGGTGATGTTGTCGTTGCTGGAGCCGTATGCGGGGCAGCGGCATCGGGCGGCTCGGTTGATTCTGCTGAGCGGGCGTACGCCTGCGCGGCGGGCGCCGAAGATGCCTCGCGGGGACATCGGGAAGTTGTGAGCTGCCGGGGGGTGGGCGTGGGCGTCCCTGGGGGCTCCGCCCCCGGACCCCCGGGCCTGTGCCCGCCCACCACCCGACTCGGTACGCCTAGAAGTCACCCACCCAGGCACCCCCCACTTCCTACTGGTCGGAAGAGAACCGCACCGCCCCCGCCGGAATCCGCGCGTCGCACCACACCCGCATGCCGTCGCGGAGTTCGTTGTCGGCGCCGATGATCGCACCGTCGCCGACGACCGTGCCGGTGAGGACGGAGCGTTCGCCCACGACGGCTCGGGTGCCGATGAGGGAGTCGGTGATGACGGCGCCGGGTTCGATGACGGCGCCGGGGAGGATCGTCGAGCCGAAGACCCTCGCGCCCTCCGCCACGAACGCGCCCTCGCCCACCACCGTGCCGCCCGTCAGCTTGGCGTCGGGGGCCACCCGGGCCGTGGGGAGGACCAGGCGGTCGCCGCAGCGGCCGGGGATCGCGGGGGACGGGGCGCGGCCCAGGACCAGGTCCGCCGAGCCGCGGACGAAGGCCGCCGGGGTGCCCAGGTCCAGCCAGTACGTCGAGTCCACCAGGCCCTGGAGGTGGGCTCCCGCCGACAGCAGGTCGGGGAAGGTCTCCCGTTCCACCGACACCGGGCGGCCCACCGGGATCGTGTCGATGATCGAGCGGCGGAAGACGTACGCGCCCGCGTTGATCTGGTCGGTGACGATCTCCTCGGGGGTCTGGGGCTTCTCCAGGAAGGCCAGGACCCGGCCCGTCGCGTCCGTCGGGACGAGGCCGTACGCGCGCGGATCCGTGACCTTCGTCAGGTGGAGGGAGACATCCGCGCCCGTCGACTCGTGGGTGTCCACCAGGGCCCTGATGTTCAGGCCGGTGAGGATGTCGCCGTTGAAGACCAGGACCGGGTCGTCGGGGCCCGAGTGGAGGCGGGAGGACACGTTGCGGATCGCGCCGCCCGTGCCGAGGGGCTCGTCCTCCGTGACGTACTCGATGTGCAGGCCCAGGGACGAGCCGTCGCCGAAGTACGGTTCGAACACGTCCGCGAGATAGGAAGTGGCCAGGACGATGTGGTCCACGCCCGCCGCTCTCGCTCGCGCCAGCTGATGCGTGAGGAACGGCACCCCCGCCGCCCTGACCATCGGTTTCGGGGTGTGCACCGTGAGGGGGCGCAGCCGGGTGCCTTTGCCGCCGACCAGGAGGATCGCTTCTGTCACCTGTCGTCTCTGCTTCCTGCCGGGACCGGCCGAACTGTTTCGTCGGCCGGCCAGTGTGTGCGGACCGTGCGCGTGTCCCGCAGACCCTTCCCCGGCGCCCCTGTCGGTCCTCTGTCAGCGGCCCTGGAAGCGGGCCGACGTGGAGCGGGCCGAGCCGAGCTTGCCGTAGAGCTGCCGTCCTGGGCACTCCGTGGCGAACCCGTCCCGATGGCCGGAGATCACGTTGAGTCGTACGTTCTTGCCTTTTCGGTAGAGATTGCCACCAGCGGACTTCAGGTATGTCTTGCCGCGCGGATTGACACCGTAGAGCCCGAGCTTCCACGCGGCGAGCCTGGCGATGGCCGTCACTGCCGCGGAGGACGGTTTGGCGCTGCCGAAGGTTCCGAGGACCGCGATCCCCATGCTGTCGGTGTTGAAACCGAGGGTGTGGGCACCCAGGACCGCCTTCGCCACTCCCCCGGCGCGGCCCTCGTAGATGGTTCCGCACTTGTCGACGAGGAAGTTGTAGCCGATGTCGCGCCAACCGCTGCTCTCCACGTGGTAGCGGTAGATACCACGAATGACTGAAGGCGCTTGCGAGCAGCGGTAGTTGTTGCCGGAGGCGGTGTGGTGCACGAAGACCGCCTTGACCTTCTTCGTGTACACGAACCCCTTCTCCCGCAGCCTCTCGTCGGCCCCCCAGCCGCGCCGGGTCACGATGCGCGGCCTCGGCCCGATGTACGGCTGCGCCTTGCCGCCCAGCGCGACCAGTTCCCGTTCGGTCGCCTCCTTGCTCAGCGCCGGGATCTCGGTGGCGGCGAGGGGGACGGCGGCGGCACGGCCGGTGGCCGCTCGGGCGCCCGCGAGCGGGGCTTCCGCCGCGCCCGGGTCCACGAGTTCCAGGTGCAGGCCGGTGGGCAGGGGGGACGACTGTTCTTCCACGTTCCCTACGACCGTGCGTCTCGCCGTCTCGTCCGCTCTTACGCGTACGTCCACTCCGTCCGAGTCGCCCACCCACAGCGGGGCCGTGGAGCCGTGGACGTGGCCGGAGGCGCGTTCGGCGGTGCCGGGGTCGGCGCCGTGGTCCTCGTTGTGGGTGTCGACGTCCTGCCAGCCGGACCACTCACCGGTGCCGGTGGCGCGGGCGCGGACCTGGACCCGGCCGCGGAGTTCGGTGTCGGGGTTGTCCCAGATGACGCCGACGAGGGAGAAGCGCTGGACGTCGTCGCGGGTCAGGCCCTGTTCGGGGGCCGCGCCGAGGGTGCGGTCGCGGGTACGGGGGGTGAGGGGCAGCGACTGGGTGCTGCCGGGGAGGTCCGGTGCCTGTGCCTTTGCCGATGCCGGTACCGGTGCCTTCGTAGGTGCCTTTGTGGGCGCCGCGACCGCGGGCAGGGTGAGCGGGAGGGCCAGTGCGGCCGCGCAGGTGACGCCGATCGAGGAAGCAAGGAATCCACGCATGCCCCTGATCCTGGACATAGTCATACATATCTGTCTATCCGGGAATTGACGGACCGTCGGCTGCGGTTCGTCCGAACCGGTGGTCCGGAGCGCCTGTGCGAGGGCGTGCGCCGGTGGGTGCCCGCGTACGCTTGCGCGGGTGAACGCCACCGATCGCACCCCTGCCGACCTGCTGCGTTCCGCGCTCGCCGCGGATCCCGGCCGCCCCCTGGTGACCTTCTACGACGACGCCACGGGGGAACGTGTCGAATTGTCCGTGGCCACCTTCGCCAATTGGGTGGCCAAGACCGCGAATCTGCTTCAGGGGGATCTTGGGGCGGGGCCCGGTGATCGGGTCGTGTTGTTGTTGCCTGCGCACTGGCAGACGGCGGTGTGGTTGCTGGCCTGTTCGTCTGTGGGGGTGGTCGCGGACGTGGGCGGGGATCCCTCCGGGGCCGACGTGGTTGTCAGTGGGCCGGAGTCGTTGGACGCGGCTCGGGCGTGTGGTGGGGAGCGGGTTGCTCTTGCGTTGCGGCCGCTCGGGGGGCGGTTTCCGCAGGCTCCGGCCGGGTTTGTCGACTATGCGGTTGAGGTGCCGAGCCAGGGGGATCGGTTTGTCGCGTTCTCGCCGGTTGATCCTGAGGGGGTGGCGTTGGTCGTGGGCGGGGTGGAGTTGACGGGGGTGCAGGTTGTCGAGCGGGCGCGGTCGGACGGGGATACGGGGGCTCGGGTGTTGTCGGGGCTGTCGTATGGCACCTGGGAGGGGTTGAGCGCGGGGTTGTACGGGCCGCTCGCCGTCGGGGGTTCCGTGGTCCTGTGTCGGAATCTGGCGGAGTTGAGTGAGGAATCGCTGGCCAAGCGGGTTGAGAGTGAGCGCGTGACTGTTTCGCGCCTCTGAAGGGGGTGGCGAGGATTGTTTGGCGGGTGCGGGCCGGTGGGGGCTGAGCGCGCAGTTCCCCGCGCCCCTGGGGGCATCGCACTCACCCGAATGGGTCAGTAACGCCCGCCTCCCCACCCCATCCACGCCATGGTCGTAAGAGCAGAAGCCGACGCAGAACCGCACGCAGGACCACGCACTCTTACGACGGCCATGAGGGGTGGAACCGCACGTGTTCGACGACACCGCAGGAGGCGTTCTCGGGCCGGGTGCGGGGGTCTCCGCGTCCGGGGCGGGGCTCATACGTCGGCGGCGTCGGCGGTGGGTGCGGGGGGTGGCCCTCGGGGTTGCCGTGGTCGTCGTAGGGGCCGCCGGTGTCGGATGGGCCGTCTACGCGAAGCTCGACTCGAACATCACGCCCGACAACGCCGCCGCCGCCGAGCTCGCCCGGTACGACAAGGAGCGGCCGACCGCCCTCGTGAAGGGGGCGCAGAACATTCTGCTGATCGGGTCGGACTCGCGGTCGGGGGACGGGAACGGGGAGTACGGGCGGGACTCGGGGACCGAGCGGTCGGACACGACGATCCTGTTGCATCTGGCGGCCGACCGGCGCAGTGCCACCGCCGTGTCGTTGCCGCGGGACCTGATGGTGGATGTGCCGGGGTGTCTGCGGCCGGACGGGACGCGGAGCGAGCCGATGTTCGCGATGTTCAACTACGCGTTCCAGGTGGGGGGTTCGGGGTGCACGATCCGGACCGTGGAGAAGCTGACGAACGTGCGGATCGACCATCACATGGTGGTGGACTTCCATGGGTTCAAGGACATGGTCGATGCCGTGGACGGGGTACAGGTCTGCCTCAAAGCTCCTATTCGCGACAAAGCCGCCAAGTTGGCGCTGCCCGCGGGGCGCGTGACCCTCGACGGGGAGCAGGCGCTCGGGTATGTGCGGGCGCGGAAGTCGTTGGGGAACGGCAGTGACACCGATCGGATGGACCGTCAGCAGGGGTTCCTGGGCGCGCTGGTCAACAAGGTGCGGAGCGACGACGTGCTGTTCAATCCGGTGAAGCTGTATCCCGTGCTGGACGCTGCGACTTCGTCACTGACGACCGATCCGGATCTGGCTAATCTGCGCGGTTTGTACGAACTGGTGCGCGGCTTGCGGAACATCCCCACCGAACATGTGCAATTCCTCACCGTTCCACGGGAGTCGTACCTCTACAACGCGAATCGCGACCAACTTGTCGAGCCCGAGGCCGAAAAGCTGTTCGCCCGGTTGCGGGCCGACGCAACGGTCGCCGTGACCAAGGAAGTTCCGCTGGATTCAGGGAAAAACGGCAGTAATGCGGCGCCTGTTGGCGGGGCCACGCCCGCGCCCACGTTTCGTGGGAACACCGCCGCCGAGGACACCTGCGGGTAATGCGCTCACCGGGTCGACGAACTTTTGTTCCGAAAAATAGGGCGGATTGACCGGTTGTAGGGACGTGGAATTTGTCACCGCAGTCACTTGCCGCCCAACTGGACGGATAGTGTGAGCGATCCGGTGTGCTTGCCGCACCGGATGAACGAGACCCGAGCGCCTGGAGGGGGAAGGCGCCGCGTGGCCCCGACGGAGGATTCGGTAAACCGTGGACGCGCAAGGCCGTGGGCGGGCGGACGACATCGACCCCGCAGACCAGTGGGTACTCAATCCGAACACTGGCGAATACGAACTGCGACTGACTCCTTCCACACCGCAGTCAGCGGTGCCGGGGCCCCGTAGAGCCACTGTGCAGAACCGCAGTGTGGCGGCGCCGGAGCGGGAGGCGGTCCCGAAGACCCCTGGGCGTGAGGTACCGGCGCCGCGCAGACGGCGGGGTGCGCCCGAGGAGCCACCGGTGCGGCGCGGGCGCCGGCCGGTCAAGAAGAAGGCCAAGGGCAAGAAGATCCTGATGTGGACCGGTGGCGGTCTGGCCTTCGTGCTGGTCGCCGTCGCCGCGGGCGGCTACCTCTACATCAAGCATCTCAACGACAACATCACGGCCGTCTCCGACGACGGCGCGAGCACCGGTGGCTTCAGCAAGGGCAAGGCCATCAACCTGCTGATCATCGGCACCGACAAGCGCACCGGTGCGGGCAACGAGGGCTACGGCGACGCCGGCAGCGTCGGCCACGCGGACACCACGATCCTGCTGCACGTGTCCAAGGACCGCTCGAACGCGACCGCGCTCAGCATCCCCCGTGACCTGATCACCGACATCCCGGACTGCCCGACGACCCAGTCGGACGGCACCTCCAAGGTCATCCCGGGCACGACGAGCGTCCGCTTCAACACCAGCCTCGGCCAGGACGGCCGTACGCCCAGCTGCACCCTGCGGACCGTCACCGAGCTGACCGGGATCCAGCCCGACGACTTCATGGTGGCCGACTTCAACGCCGTGAAGACGCTGACGGACGCGGTCGGCGGGGTCGAGGTCTGTCTGGCCAAGGACATCGACGACTCGGACTCGCATCTGAAGCTGTCCAAGGGCACGCACAACATCTCGGGCGAGCAGGCGCTGGCCTTCGTGCGCACCCGGCACTCGGTCGGCTTCGGCGGTGACCTGAGCCGGATCACGCTCCAGCAGCAGTTCCTCAGCGCGCTGATGCGGAAGCTGAAGTCCAACTCCACGCTCACCAGCCCCGGGAAGATGCTGAAGCTGGCGGAGACCGGCACCAAGGCGCTGACCGTCGACGACAACCTCGACTCCATCGTCAAGCTGAAGGACCTCGGTCTGGAGCTGGGCAAACTCAACCCGAAGAACCTCACCTTCACCACCGTGCCGGTCGTCGACAACCCGGCGGAGAAGACCCCGGTGACGGTCGTCCTCAACAACTCGACCGCCCCGCAGGTCTTCTCGTTGATCAAGAGCGACACCTCCTTCACCGCCGTCAAGCAGAAGGCGGCGAAGGAGAAGGCCGCCGTGGCCGCCCGGCTCAAGGGCACCAAGTCCGCCGCCTCCGCGGTGCGGGTCCGGATCCTCAACGGAGGGGCCGTCGCCGGCAGCGCACAGGAAACTCTTACGTGGCTGCAGAATGATGAGGGCGTGCTCAAGTCCGAGAACGCGGGCAACGCTCCGGCTGCGCTCGCGAAGACGACCCTCGAGTACGCACCCGACCAGGCGGACCAGGCTCGACGGCTCGCCGCCATCCTGGGCCTCTCGGGGTCCGCGATGAAGCCGGGCAAGAGTGTGCGGAACTCCCAGGGCCTGCCGGCGATGACGCTGACCCTGGGCAAGGACTTCAAGGGAGCCGGCATCCCGCTCACCTCGACCGCGGGGTCGACGCCGGAGGGGGTCCAGAAGTCCACGGCGGACAAGGTTGAGTGCGCCAAGTAAGTGACCACACGGGTCCGTTCCGCGTCTCACAGGGCGCGGGGCGGACCCGTGCGTCAGGGCGCGGCGTGGGAGGGGTGGGGACTTGACTCAGAGCAGCGTGCGCGGGGAGGTGCCGGCGGTTGAGGACACGATGTCGCTCATACCGCAGGGCGGGAAGAGACCCGGCAGCGGCAAGGCGGAAGCGCGCAAGGGCCGTGGACGGCGGGCTCTGCGCTGGTCCGCGATCGTCCTCGCGGTGGTCATAACCGGGACGGCCGGCGCCGGATACCTGTACTACGAGCATCTCAACCACAACATCAAGAAAGACCCCCTGAACATCGGGGACGAGAAGGACAGGGCGGCCCAGTCCAAGGCCAACGCGGCCGGGCAGACCCCGTTGAACATCCTGCTGATCGGTTCGGACGCGCGGGACTCCGCGGAGAACCAGAAGCTCGGCGGCGCGAAGGACACCTTCGGCACCCCGGCCCGCGCAGATGTCCAGATGCTGCTGCACGTCTCCGCGGACCGCTCCAACATGTCGGTCGTGAGCATGCCCCGTGACACCCTGGTGGACATCCCCAAGTGCACGGACCCGGACACCAAGAAGACGTACGCGGCCGAGACGAACGTCATCACGAACGACTCCCTGGGCCGCGGCGGCCCCGGCTGCACGGTGGCGACCTGGGAGAAGCTCACCGACATCCACATCGACCACTTCATGATGGTCGACTTCTCGGGTGTGGTGTCGATGGCGGACGCGATCGGCGGGGTGCCGGTCTGTGTGAACGCCAACATCTACTCGCACACCTCCTCCGGCAAGGGCTCCGGCCTGAAGCTGAAGGCGGGCACGACGTCGGTGAAGGGCAAGCAGGCCCTGCAGTGGCTGCGGACACGCTACGGCTTCGAGGACGACACCGACATCGCCCGCACCAAGGCGCAGCACCAGTACATGAACTCGATGGTCCGCCAGCTGCGCGAGAACGCCACGCTGAGCAACCCGACCAAGCTGCGCAGCCTCGCCGAGACGGCGACGAAGGCGATCACCGTCGACAACGGTCTCGGGACGGTCGCCAAGCTCTACGACCTGAGCACGGAACTGAGGAAGGTTCCGACCGGCCGGATCACCATGACGACGATGCCGTGGGAGTACTCGGGCAGCAGCGGCCGGGTGGTGCCCAAGCCGGCCGACGCGGCGAAGCTGTTCCGGCTGGTCCGTGAGGACATCGCGCTGGACGGCAAGGACAAGAAGAAGACGACCACTACGGCGGTGACGGCGTCCACCGATCCGGCCGCCGCCGACGACAGGATCGCCGTACAGGTGGAGAACGGCACGCGGACCGACACGACCGGCGCGGTACGGGGGCGGGCGACCACGGTGGCCGGGCTCCTCGTGGGCAAGGGCTTCAAGGAGGCGGTGGCGGACTCGTCGGAGATCCTCAGCGAGGCCACGACGGTCGTCCGCTATCCGAGCGCCGACCTGGAGGGCGACGCCCAGCGGGTCGCCAAGGCGCTCGGCATCCCGACGAGCGCGGTGAAGAAGTCGACGAGTGTCTCCGGGGTCACCCTGGTCGTCGGCGCCGACTGGAGCACCGGCACCAAGTACAAGGCACCGGCCGAGGACGACACGACCCCGGCGTCGGCCGACGTCCTCAACGGTTCGGACACCACGGCGTGCATGCACGTCGACCCGAACTACGTCTGGTAGCGGTCCGGGGCGTCGTTCGCCGTGGCGGTACTCAGCTGTTGGTCGAGCTGAGTACCGCGGGCCTCCGGGACGCGATGACGCGCTTCGCGAGGGACTTGGGGCTGGTGAGGAAGCCGTAGCCCCAGGACATGTGCATGGTGGCGAGGGCGACGGGGATCTGCAGCCGGGCCTTCAGCGAGAGTCCCTTGCCCGCCGGGAGGGAGCCGAGGGTGATCGCCGCGAGGTAGCCGGCCGGGACCAGGAAGCCCCAGGGGGTCAGGGCCGCGCCGACCACGATGCCGGCCGCGATCGCGCAGACGGCGGTCGGCGGGGCGAGGTAGCGCAGGTTGATGGAGCCCTCGTGGTAGCGGGCGACGACGTGCCGCCAGCGGCCGTAGTCCTTGTACTGCTTGGCCAGCGCCTTCACCGACGGGCGGGGGCGGTACGAGACCCGCAGCTCGGGCGAGAACCAGATGAGGCCGCCCGCCTCGCGGATGCGGAAGTTCAGCTCCCAGTCCTGGGCGCGGATGAACTCCTCGTTGTAGCCGCCCTGTTGCTCCAGTGCCTCGCGGCGGAACACCCCGAGGTAGACCGTGTCGGCGGGCCCGGCCTGTCCTCCCGTGTGGAAGGCCGCGTTGCCCACGCCGATCTTCGAGGTCATCGCGGCGGCGACCGCGTCCTCCCAGGAGTTCTCGCCCTCGGCGTGCATGATGCCGCCGACGTTCTGCGCGCCGGTCTCCTCCAGGAGGCGTACGGCGGTGGCGATGTAGTTCGGCGAGAGCATGCCGTGGCCGTCGACGCGGACGACGATCGGGTGGCGGGAGGCCTTGATCGCGGCGTTGAGGGCTGCGGGGGTGCGGCCGGCCGGGTTCGGGACGGTGTGCACGCGCGGATCTTCTGCCACAAGTTCGGCGGCGATCTCGTCCGTGCGGTCCTTCGAGGGACCGAGGGCGAGCACGACCTCCATCTCTCCGTCGTACTCCTGCGCGAGGATCGCTTGGACGGCTCCGCGCAGATGCCGCTCCTCGTCGAGGACGGGCATGATCACAGAAACGGCGGGGAGTCGCGCGTCGGGCTTGGCGTTCATAGGGGGCTCACGTTACCGCGAACGGGGGACACCGATGCGCCCGCCCGGGGCGGCGACCGTGGTATCAGATCGTATCGGCCTACGGTGCTCAAGATCCCACGTACGGCCCTCGCGGAGGTGTCCCCCATGCCCACGCCGCCCCGCCGCTCCCCCGCCGCCCGTCCCCCGCAGCGCCGCCCACGGCCCCCCGTACGGCCGAAGAGGCCGCGCTGGGCCATGCGGGCGGCGACGACGCTGTCCGTGGTGGTGCTCGCCTCCGCCGGGATCGGCCACGCGGTGGTCACCAGCCTCGACGCGGACATCGCCCGCGTCGACCCCTTCAAGGACATGAAGAACCGCCCGCGCGCGGGTCACGGCATGAACGTCCTGCTCGTCGGCACCGACGGCCGGGACAGGATCACCGAGGAGGAGCGGCACAAGTACCACCTCGGCGGCGCGCCCTGCCACTGCACCGACACGATCATGATCGTGCACATCTCGGAGGACCGGGAGCGGGCCAGCGTGGTCAGCCTGCCGCGCGACTCCTACGCGGAGGTACCGGGGATCCAGGGCCGTCCCGCGCACCCCATCAAGCTCAACGCGGCGTACGCGGAGGGCGGCCCCAACCTCACCGTCCAGACCGTCGAGAGCATGACCCACGTGAAGATCGACCACTACCTGGAGGTCGACTTCACCAGCTTCATGAAGACGGTCGACGTGCTGGGTGGAGTCAGGATCTGCACCGCCGAACCGCTCAAGGACTCCTACACCGGCCTCGACCTACCCGCCGGATCGCACACCCTGATGGGCGGTCAGGCCCTCCAGTACGTCCGCTCGCGGCACGTCGACGCGGCCTCCGACCTCGGCCGGATGAAGCGCCAGCAGCGTTTCCTGGCGGCGCTGATCGACCAGGCCACCTCCTCCGGGGTGCTGCTGAACCCGCTGAGGTTCCGTGACGTGACCCGGGCCGTGCTCGGCTCGGTCCGCGCGGACAAGGGCTTCGGCACCGACGAACTCCTCGACCTCGGGCGGGCGATGCGCAGCTTCTCCCCGTCCTCCTCCGAGTTCACCACCGTGCCGATCGGGCAGATGGGGTACGTCGTGAAGGACATCGGTTCCACCCTGAAGTGGGACGAGCCGAAGGCGGCCAAGCTCTTCCAGGCCCTGCGCGACGACCAGCCCCTGACCGTGCACCGGGCGCCGCGTGCCGGCGCCGTCAAGGTGGACGTGGCCCCGCAGCAGATCCAGGTCCAGGTGGAGAACGGCACGGCGACGGGCGGCCTCGGCAAGCGCGTGGACGCGGCACTGGCGGCGACCGGGTTCCGTACGACGCACCTGCCGACGAGCGCGGCCGACCGCACCGTACGACGGACGGTCGTCTCCTACGACCCCCGCTGGGACCGTTCCGCAAGGTCGCTCGCGGCGGCGCTGCCCGGGAGCGAACTGCGCGCGGTGAAGGGGCAGGGGCCGGTGCTGAAGGTGATCGCCGGGAGTGACTTCCAGCAGGTCACCCGGGTGCGGGCGGCGGATGTGCAGCAGGGCGGGTCCGGGGTGGTGACCGGGGACGAGGTGGGGTGTTCTTGAAAATGTGACACTCGGGGGTCCGTGTGTCACATTTCAGAAATCGAGTCCCTCCGCGGCGCGCTTCTCGCGCAGCTCCATGATGTGGCTGCGCGTGGTCCGGGAGGCGGACGTCGGCTTGCCCGGCAGGTCTGTCATGGGCTTCACCCTGTGCCGCGTGGACATCTGCGGACTTTGTGTTGGCTTCGCAACAGCAGTGCCCTGATTTTCCTACGACCCTTGTAAAGGACCTGGGCGCAACCTGCACACTGGGCCCCATGAACGATTGGCCCGAGGGATGGTCCGGCGGCAACCGCGGCGACGAGTACGGACGCGGTAGCGCGAACGCACAGCCGGAGAGCGCACGTGTGATGCGCCAGGTACGACGCGGCCCCCAGGCCCCGCCGTACGGCGCCGGAGTCCCCCCGCAGCCGTCGTACACGGGCGGCCAGGGCTACGACGAGGGCCAGAACGGCTACGGCCAGGGCGGCTACGACAACAACGGGTACGACGGCTACAACACCGGCCAGGTCTACGGCGGCGGTGGGCCGGGCGGACCGGACGGCGGGCGGGGTCCGCGGCGGGCGCCGAACTGGCGCCGTCGTATCAAGTGGACCGCGATCACCGTGGTCACCGTGCTGGTCGTGACCACCGTCGGGACCTACTTCTGGGCCGACTCCAAGCTGAACCGCGACGTCGACCTGTCGAAGGTGATCGACCGGCCGTCGGGGGGCGACGGCACGAACTACCTGATCGTCGGTTCCGACAGCCGCGAGGGACTGTCCGCCGCCGAGAAGAAGAAGCTGCACACCGGCTCCGCCGCGGGCAAGCGCACGGACTCGATGATGATCCTGCACGTGGGCTCCAGCGGCGACACCCTGATCTCGCTGCCGCGCGACTCGAACGTCACGATCCCGTCGTACGTGGGCTCCACCTCGGGCAAGACGTACAAGAACACCGGCCGGCAGACGAAGCTCAACGCGGCGTACGCGGAGGACGGGCCGACGCTCCTGGTCCGCACGGTCGAGTACAACATGGGCCTGCACATCGACCACTACGTCGAGATCGGCTTCAACGGCTTCGCGGACATCGTGGACGCGGTCGGCGGTGTCACGCTCACCATCGACAAGGGCTTCAAGGACTCGTACTCGGGCGCCGACTTCAAGGCCGGCAAGCAGACACTGAACGGCGAGCAGGCGCTGGCCTTCGTCCGTACGCGGCACGCGTTCGCCGCCTCCGACCTCCAGCGCACGAAGAACCAGCAGAAGTTCCTGTCGGCCCTGGCCCACCAGGTGGCGACCCCGGGGACCCTGCTGAACCCGTTCAAGCTCTACCCGACGCTCGGCGCCGGCCTCGACTCCCTCTCCGTCGACAAGGGCATGTCGCTCTGGGACCTGGCGTCCATGTTCTGGGCGATGAAGGGCGTCAGCGGCGGCGACGGCACCTCGATGAACATGCCGCTCTCGGGCTCCGTCGGCGGCAACCTCGTCTGGGACAAGGCGAAGGTGAAGACCCTGGTGAACGAGCTGAACAACGACCAGAAGGTCACGGTCTCGGGCAACTGACGCGACCGGTGACATGAGAAGGGGGCCCTTGCCGGAACCGGCAAGGGCCCCCTTCTTTGCTTGCCGTTACGGCAGGTTGCGCGCCATGACGATGCGCTGGACCTGGTTCGTGCCTTCGTAGATCTGCGTGATCTTCGCGTCGCGCATCATCCGCTCCACCGGATAGTCACGCGTGTAGCCGTAGCCGCCCAGGAGCTGGACCGCGTCGACGGTGACCTCCATCGCCACGTCCGAGGCGAAGCACTTGGCCGCCGCGCCCTGGAAGGTGAGGTTCTTGTCGCCGCGTTCCGAGGCCGCCGCGGCCTGGTAGGTGAGGGCGCGGGCGGCCTCGATCTTCATGGCCATGTCGGCGAGCATGAACTGGATGCCCTGGAAGTCGGCGATCGGCTTGCCGAACTGCTTGCGTTCCTTGACGTAGCCCTTGGCGTAGTCGAGGGCGCCCTGGGCGATGCCGAGGGCCTGGGCCGCGATGGTGATGCGGGTGTGGTCCAGGGTCTTCATCGCGGTGGCGAAGCCGGTGCCCTCGGCGCCGATCATGCGGTCGGCCGGGATGCGGACGTTGTCGAGGTAGACCTCGCGGGTCGGGGAGCCCTTGATGCCGAGCTTCTTCTCCGGGGCGCCGAAGGAGACGCCCTCGTCGGACTTCTCGACGACGAAGGCCGAGATGCCCTTGGAGCGCTTCTCGGGGTCCGTCACCGCCATCACCGTGTAGTACTCGGAGACGCCCGCGTTGGTGATCCAGCGCTTCACGCCGTTGAGGACGTAGTGGTCGCCGTCGCGGACCGCCTTCGTCTTCATGCCGGCCGCGTCCGAGCCCGCGTCCGGCTCGGAGAGGGCGTACGAGAACATCGCGTCGCCCTTGGCGAGCGGGGTCATGTACCGCTTCTTCAGGTCCTCGGAGCCCGAGAGGATCACCGGGAGCGAGCCCAGCTTGTTCACCGCGGGGATGAGGGAGGAGGACGCGCACACGCGGGCCACCTCCTCGATCACGATCACCGTGGCCAGCGCGTCCGCGCCGGTGCCGCCGTACTCCTCGGGTACGTGGACGGCGTGCAGGTCGTTCGCGACGAGGGCGTCGAGGGCCTCCTGCGGGAAGCGTGACTCCTCGTCCACCGCTGCGGCGTACGGCGCGATCTTCGCCTCGGCCAGTGAGCGGATCGCGTCGCGGAGCATGTCGTGCTCCTCTGACGGGCGGTACAGGTCGAAGTCAGCCGATCCGGCCAAGGTCTCTCACGCTCCAAGGACGCTGTGATGACGATGCTAATTACTGTTAAGTAACCCAAATTTTAGGGGCCCGCCCACGGGAGTGATACGTGAGCTTGGCGACAGGGGGAAAGGTGCCCGGTGGGACCGCCGGTTATGCTCGGGCGCGCATCGCCCCCGTACCCCTTCTGGAGCACTCATGGCCCTCAAGATCACCGTGATCGGCACCGGCTATCTCGGCGCCACGCACGCCGCGGCCATGGCCGAACTGGGCTTCGAGGTGCTGGGGCTCGACGTCGTTCCCGAGAAGATCGAGATGCTCCAGCGGGGTGAGGTCCCGATGTACGAGCCGGGGCTTGAGGAGCTGCTGCGCAAGCATGTCGCCGGGATCGAGGGTTCCAGCGGGCGGCTGCGCTTCACCATGGACTGGGCCGAGGTCGCGGAGTTCGGCGACGTCCACTTCATGTGCACGAACACCCCGCAGAAGCACGGCGAGTACGCCTGCGACATGTCGTACGTCGACCGGGCCTTCGAGCTGCTCGCCCCGCACCTCACCCGCCCCGCGCTGGTCGTGGGCAAGTCCACCGTGCCGGTCGGTTCGGCGGACCGGCTGGCCGCCTATCTCGCCGCGCACGCGCCCGTCGGCGTGGATGCCGAGCTGGCGTGGAACCCGGAGTTCCTGCGGGAGGGGTTCGCCGTCCAGGACACGCTGCATCCGGACCGGATCGTGGTCGGGGTGCGGAGCGAGCGGGCCGAGAGGCTGTTGCGCGAGGTGTACGCGACGCCGGTCCGGGCCGGGTCGCCGTTCGTGGTGACCGACTTCCCGACCGCCGAGCTGGTGAAGACCGCCGCGAACTCCTTCCTCGCCACGAAGATCTCCTTCATCAACGCGATGGCCGAGGTCTGCGAGGCCGCGGACGGGGACGTCGTGAAGCTGGCCGAGGCGATCGGGCACGACGACCGGATCGGGAAGAAGTTCCTGCGGGCCGGGATCGGGTTCGGTGGCGGGTGCCTGCCGAAGGACATCCGGGCGTTCATGGCGCGCGCCGGTGAACTGGGCGCCGACCAGGCCCTCACCTTCCTGCGCGAGATCGACTCCATCAACATGCGGCGGCGCGGGCAGATGGTGGAGATGACCCGGGAGGCGCTCGGCGGCGGGTCCTTCCTGGGCAAGCGGGTCGCCGTCCTCGGCGCGACCTTCAAGCCCGACTCGGACGACGTCCGCGACTCCCCCGCGCTGAACGTCGCCGGCCAGATCCACCTCCAGGGCGGCCAGGTCACGGTGTACGACCCGAAGGGCATGACCAACGCGCTACGGCTCTTCCCGACGCTGGGCTACGCCGACACCGCCGTGGAGGCCGTCCGGGGCGCCGATGTCGTCCTGCACCTCACGGAGTGGCGCGAGTTCCGCGAGCTGGACCCGGCGGCGCTCGGCGAGGCCGTACGCGCCCGGGTGGTTCTCGACGGGCGCAACGCGCTCGACCCCGCGCTGTGGCGGAAGGCGGGCTGGACGTTCCGCGCGATGGGCCGCCCCACGGCATAGGTGTCCGTCCGCGCGCAGGCGACGCCGGTCCGGCCGAGGCTCAGTCGGCCGGACCGGCGTCTTGCTGCATTCTGCACCACTGGGCCCCCCTCGGTGCGGCGACCGCCCAAGTCGCCTCCGGCCAGGGCTACTTGGCCCGGTACCGGCGCATCTTCGCGCGCGATCCGCACACCGCCATCGAGCACCAGCGGCCTCTGCCCGCCGGGCTGCGGTCGTAGTACGCCCAGTGGCAGGTGGGGGCTTCGCAGGCCTTGAGGCGGGGCCAGGTGCCCTCGGCGAGTGACCGGGCGATCGCCGAGGCCACGCGGGCGAGGAGGGGTTCGGCGTCGGCCGGCTCGATGCGCGCGGAGCCGTCGTGGGCGTCGATCGCGATCAACAGCGGGGCCCGCGCGAGGAGTTCGCCCAGCGGGGTGGTCTCGCGGTGCGCGGGGTGGCCGGCGTGGGCGAGCAGGATCGCGCGCAGCGACTCACGGAGTTCGCGGGCCTGCGGCACCTGCCCCTCCGTGAGTCCGAAGCGGGCGCGGCCGTCCGCCGTGCCGAGTGCGTCGGCGCCCGCCTCGATGTCCAGCGTGTTGACCAGGGCCTCGATCAGGGCCAGGTCTCCGGGCGCGGGAACTCTCTCACTCATGCTTGCGACGTTACCTCCAATGCGGGAGCATGCAGTAACCGTTACTGACTGACGCCGTATACAGGTAACAAGGAGGAGTTCGTCATGGCCATCGCCAAGCTCGGTGCCGTCGTCCTCGACTGTCCCGACCCGCGCGCGCTCGCCGGTTTCTACGCCGGGATCCTGGGCGGCACCGTCGAAGGAGAGGGCGAGGGCGACTGGGTGGACCTGAAGGTGCCCGGCGGACAGTCGCTGGCGTTCCAGGAGGCCCTGGGACACGTACCGCCGAAATGGCCGACACCCGGCGACTCGCAGCAGTTCCATCTCGACCTGACCGTCGAGGACCTGGACGCGGCCGAGAAGGACGTACTGGCGCTGGGCGCGAGGC
This sequence comes from Streptomyces sp. NPDC088350, assembly GCF_044753545.1. Taxonomy (NCBI): domain Bacteria; kingdom Bacillati; phylum Actinomycetota; class Actinomycetes; order Kitasatosporales; family Streptomycetaceae; genus Streptomyces; species Streptomyces sp. NPDC088350. The sequence continues at coordinate 39,396 of NZ_JBIVNL010000014.1, forward strand.
CGCTGGACACCGACGACCGCTCCCGCGCCTGGCGCGTGTACGCCGACCCGGCGGGGCACCCGTTCTGCCTCTGCGCCCACTGACCCAGGAGGTCGCCTTGACTGCCGTCGCACGTTTCCGTTCCACCGTGATCGACTGCCCGGATCCGCTCGCGCTGGCCGCCTTCTACGCCGGGATCCTGGGCGGCACGCCTCGCGCCGCCGACGACGAGTGGGTCGTCCTCGACATTCCGGGCGGGCCCCGGATCGCCTTCCAGCGGGTGACGGAGTACGTCCCGCCGGAGTGGCCGCGCCCCGACCGGCCGCAGCAGTTCCATCTCGACTTCGACGCCGGGTCGACATGGGAGGGGATCGACGCGGCGGAGAGTGCCGTACTGGCGCTCGGCGCGCGGCTGTTGGAGAGGCAGGACAAGGAGGACTTCCGGGTGTACGCCGATCCGGCAGGGCATCCCTTCTGCCTCTGCCGGATCGACCACTGACCGGAGAGCTACCCGTCCAGCTCGGCGATCTTCGCCGTCGACGGCTCGCGGCGCTGCTGTGCGGCGCGGGCCGTGAAGTCGGCGCCGCGCAGGGCGCGTTGGACGTTGCCCCAGCTGAGCAGGGCGAGGTCGGGCTCGGACCAGCCGCGGTGGAGGAGTTCGGCGACGAGGTGCGGGTAGCAGGAGGCGTCGGCGAGGTCCTGCGGGTGGGCGGTGCCGGCGTCGTAGGTGCCGGACAGGGCGACGCACTCGCGGCCCGCGACCTCGCGGACGTGGTCGACGTGGTCGGCGACGTCCCGGACGGACGGGCCGGTCTGCTCGGCGGTGAGCGGCACCATGCACAGCCCCTTGGCGGCGCCCACCGCGGCGAGGAGTTCGTCGGAGAGGTTGGCCGGGTGCGGTCGCAGGCTGCGGGCGGCGGAACGGGTGAACAGCACCGGCGCCTTGGACGCCGCGAGAGCGCGGCGGATCGTCTCCTCGGAGGCGCCGGAGAGGTCGGCGAGCACGCCGAGCCGGTTCATCTCGCGGACGACCTCCTCGCCGAACCGGGTCAGCCCGGCCTCGCTCGCCCAGGACACCCCGGACAGCGTGAGGACGCGCAGCCCCAGCGCGTGCAGGGAGCGCAGGATGCCCAGGGATTCGCCGAGCGCGGCGGCTCCGGCGGGGCCGAGGAGGACGGCGATACGGCCGCAGTTGCGCACGTCGGTGGTCTGCCCTGCGGTGTACGCCAGGCGCAGGCCCTCGGGGTGGGCGCGGACCACCGTGTTCACGAGGTCCAGCTGCTCCAGGGTGGCGCCCACCGCCCGGTCCCCGGCCAGCCCCTCCGGCAGGTGCAGTGACCAGAACAGCGCGCCGACATGGCCCTCGCGCAGCCGCGGCACATCGGTGTCCACGGAACTCTCGCCCAGCTCCAGGTCGAACCACGGCAGGTGCCGCAGCGCCCACGGCAGCCCGCTGTAGCCGTCCGCGACCGGGTGCGCGGCGAGGATGGCGCGGGCGCGCTCCAGCGGGGCCGCGTCGGGGTCGGAGACGGGGTCGTACGGTTCCGCGGTGTCCGGCGGGAAGGGCCCGGCGGGAAAGGGCTCGTGGACCAAGTCGTCGAGCTCGCCGACCTCGGTCGTCGCGTGCAGTTGGTCCTGGAGGTCGGCCATGGCGGGGCTCCGTACGTCGTTACGGCAGTACGGTCACCGTCGCACGCCGACGTGGGGGCTTCCTGGTGAGCGGGGCGTTCGGGGTACGGCGCGGGAGGTCGGCGCTCCCGCGCCGCGCCGGTCACCCGTCCAGCGACTCGATCGTCGCGTTCGACGGCCCCCGCGTCGCGCGGAGCTCCCGCGCCACGTCCTCCGCCGCGCCCAGCACCCGTACCGCGTTCCGCCAGGTCAGTTTGGCGAGGTCGGTCCTGGACCAGCCGCGGTCCAGGAGTTCCGCGATGAGGTTCGGGTAGCCGGAGACGTCGCTGAGGCCGTCGGGGGTGAAGGCCGTGCCGTCGTAGTCGCCGCCGATGCCGAGGTGGTCGACGCCCGCGACCTCGCGCATGTGGTCGAGGTGGTCGGCGACGGTGGAGACCGTGGCGATCGGGCGCGGGTTGAGCTCCTCGAAGGCGCGGTGCACCTTCATCGCCTCGGCGGTGGTCTCCAGGTGGTGCAGGCCGTGCGCGCGCATGTTGTCGTCGGCCGCGGCCGTCCAGTCCACGGCGGCCTGGAGCACGAACTTCGGTACGAACGTCACCATCGCCACACCACCGTTGGCGGGGAGGCGTTCGAGCACGTCGTCCGGGATGTTGCGCGGGTGGTCGCAGACCGCCCGGGAGGAGGAGTGGGAGAAGATCACGGGGGCCGTCGACGTGTCGAGCGCGTCGCGCATCGTCGTCGCCGCCACGTGCGAGAGGTCGACGAGCATGCCCTCGCGGTTCATCTCCCGCACGACCTCACGGCCGAACGCCGACAGTCCGCCCACGCCCGGCTCGTCCGTCGCCGAGTCCGCCCACGCGACGTTGTCGTTGTGGGTGAGCGTCATGTAGCGGACGCCGAGCGCGTACAACCCCCGCAGCGTGCCGAGGGAGTTGGCGATCGAGTGCCCGCCCTCCGCACCCATGAGGGAGGCGATACGGCCCTCCGCGCGCGCCGACTCCATGTCCGCGGCGGTCAGCGCCGGCGCCAGGTCCCGCGGGTAGCGGGCCAGCAACTGCCGTACGCAGTCGATCTGTTCGAGTGTCGTCGGCACCGGGTCGGGCAGGTCCGAGCGGACGTACACCGACCAGTACTGCGCGCCGACGCCGCCCTCGCGCAGGCGCGGGATGTCGGTGTGCAGATGGGCGTTCTGGTGGACGGCGATGTCGCGGGCGTCGAGGTCGTAGCGGACCTGGTTGCGCAGGGCCCAGGGCAGGTCGTTGTGGCCGTCGACGACCGGGAACTCGCGGAGCAGTTCGCGGGCCTGGTCCAGCGAGGTCATGCCCGTCACTTCCCGAAGCCGAAGCCGCTGCCGCCGCCGCTCTCGACCTTGGCGCGCAGGCGCCTGCCCTTCTCGGTGGCCTGGTCGTTCAGCTCCTGCTGGAACTCCCGCATGCGGACGAGGAGTTCGTCGTCGTGGGTGGCCAGGATGCGGGCGGCGAGCAGGCCCGCGTTGCGCGCGCCCGCGACCGAGACGGTGGCGACGGGGACACCGGCCGGCATCTGCACGATGGAGAGCAGCGAGTCCATGCCGTCCAGGTACTTCAGCGGTACGGGGACGCCGATCACCGGCAGCGGGGTCACCGAGGCGAGCATGCCCGGGAGGTGGGCCGCGCCGCCGGCGCCCGCGATGATCACCTTGAGGCCGCGGCCGTCGGCCTGCTCGCCGTATGTGATCATCTCGCGCGGCATGCGGTGCGCGGAGACGACGTCGACCTCGTACGCGATCTCGAACTCGTCGAGGGCCTGCGCGGCGGCCTCCATGACGGGCCAGTCGGAGTCCGACCCCATGACGATTCCTACGACGGGTCCTGCGACGGGTCCTGCGACGGGGCTCATTCGGTGATCGTGCCTCTCAGATAGCCGGCTGCGTGGCGGGCGCGCTCGATGACGTCGTCCAGGTCGTCGCCGTAGGTGTTGACGTGACCCACCTTGCGGCCGGGCTTCACGTCCTTGCCGTACATGTGGATCTTCAGCCGCGGATCGCGGGCCATGCAGTGCAGGTACGCGGAGTACATGTCCGGGTAGTCGCCGCCGAGAACGTTACACATGACGGTCCATGTGTCACGTTTGCGCGGATCACCCAGCGGGAGGTCGAGGACCGCGCGGAGGTGGTTGGCGAACTGGCTGGTGATCGCGCCGTCCTGGGTCCAGTGACCCGAGTTGTGCGGGCGCATGGCGAGTTCGTTGACGAGGATGCGGCCGTCGACGGTCTGGAACAGCTCGACGGCGAGGTGGCCGACGACGCCGAGTTCCTTGGCGATGCGCAGGGCCATCTCCTCGGCCCGCAGCGCGAGGGACTCGTCCAGACCGGGGGCGGGTGCGATCACCGTGTCGCAGACGCCGTTGACCTGCTGGGACTCGACGACCGGGTAGGCGACCGCCTGGCCGTGCGGGGAGCGTACGACGTTCGCCGCCAGCTCCCGGACGAAGTCGACCTTCTCCTCGGCGAGCACGGGGACGCCGGCGCGGAAGGGATCGGCGGCCTCCTCCACGGAGTCGACGACCCACACGCCCTTGCCGTCGTAGCCGCCGCGGACGGTCTTGAGGACGACCGGGAAGCCGTCCCCCTCCTCCGCGAAGGCGACCACGTCCGCCGGGTCGCTCACGATGCGGTGCCGCGGGCACGGCACACCGATCTCGACGAGCTTCGCGCGCATCACGCCCTTGTCCTGGGCGTGCACGAGCGCGTCCGGGCCGGGGCGCACGGGGACGCCGTCCGCCTCCAGGGCGCGCAGATGCTCGGTGGGTACGTGTTCGTGATCGAAGGTGATCACATCGCAGCCCCGCGCGAAGTCACGCAGCGTGTCGAGGTCGCGGTAGTCGCCGATGACGACATCGCCGACGACCTGCGCCGCGGAATCCTGAGGGGTGTCACTGAGAAGCCTGAATCTGATGCCGAGCGGGATGCCCGCCTCGTGTGTCATACGAGCGAGCTGCCCCCCGCCGACCATGCCGACTACCGGGAACGTCACTCCCCCAGGGTATCGGTCACGCCGGGGCGGCCCGATTTCCGTACCTCTTACCGTCCTTTTCCGGGTCTCTTCCCTACCTGTGAGCGGCTTCGCGGGCGCCGGACGAAAGCGGTGGTTAGCATGGCTGGGTCCAGAATCCGAGAAGACGGAGGCCTGCCCAGCCATGGAACGTGGTTCCGAAGGGCCTTTCAAACGGCTCGCACGCGAGGTCGCCAAGTTCGGCGCGGTGGGCGTGGTGGGCACCGTGGTGAACTTCGCGGTCTCCAACCTGCTGTGGCATCTGACCAGCCTGCAGGCCGTGCGCGCCAACGTGATCGCCACGATCGTGGCCATCGCGTGCAACTACGTCGGCTTCCGCTACTTCACCTACCGTGACCGCGACAAGGGCGCCCGCACCAAGGAACTCACCCTGTTCCTGGCGTTCAGCCTCGTCGGCCTGGTGATCGAGAACGGCGTCCTGTTCGCGGCGATCTACGGCTTCGGCTGGGACAGCTCGCTGCAGCGCAACGTCTTCAAGGTGCTCGGCATCGGCATCGCGACGCTGTTCCGCTTCTGGTCGTACCGCACCTGGGTGTTCAAGGCCCTGCCGGTCGAGGACGAGCCCGAGGAACCGGCCGCCGGGGCGGAGACCTTCCCGGAGCCGAAGCCCGAGCCGCTGCCCCGCCCCAAGCAGCACGTGAGCTGAATCACCCGTTTTCCACCGGGGTTCAGCGGACCGTGGGCTCCTCGTTCTCCACCGGCAGCCGCTTCGTCGGCGGCGTACGCGACAGGAACAGCCCGAACACCGGCGGCTGCAGCTGCAGCATCTCCAGCCGCCCGCCGTCCGCCTCCGCGAGGTCACGCGCGACGGCGAGGCCGATCCCCGTGGAGTTCCGGCCGCTGATCGTGCGCTCGAAGATCCGGGCGCCGAGGTCGGTGGGGACCCCCGGACCCTCGTCCGTGACTTCCACGACGGCCTGGTTGCCGGTGACGCGGGTGCGCAGGGCGACCGTGCCGCCGCCGTGCATCAGGGAGTTCTCGATCAGCGCGGCCAGCACCTGGGCGACCGCGCCCGGGGTGCCGACGGCCCGCAGATGCCGCTTGCCCGAGCTGACGATCGCGCGGCCGGCGCTGCGGTAGGCGGGCCGCCACTCGGCGAGCTGCTGCTGGATGACCTCGTCGAGGTCGAAGGAGACGGCGGAGCCGGTACGGGGGTCGCGCGCGTTCGTCAGCAGCCGCTCCACGACGTCCGTGAGCCGCTCGACCTGCGTCAGCGCGATCGTCGCCTCCTCCTTCACCGTGTCCGGGTCGTCCGTGAGGGTGATTTCCTCAAGGCGCATGGACAGCGCGGTGAGCGGCGTACGCAGCTGGTGCGAGGCGTCGGCGGCGAGCCTGCGTTCGGCGGTGAGCATGCGCGCGATGCGCTCGGCGGAGGAGTCGAGGACATCGGCGACCCGGTCCAACTCGGGGACGCCGTACCGCTTGTGCCGGGGGCGCGGGTCACCCGAACCGAGCCGCTCGGCGGTCTCCGCGAGGTCGGTGAGCGGCGAGGCGAGCCGGTTGGCCTGCCGTACCGCGAGCAGTACGGCGGCCACCACGGCCAGCAGCGCGACGGCGCCGATGATGAGCAGCGTCCGCCCGACCTCACGGGTGACGGTCGAGCGCGGCTCCTCCACGGTGACCGTCTCGCCCTCCTCGCCCTTGGCGGTGGAGCGGATGGCGTCACCCGTCGGCCTGGTGCCGACCGCGATCACCGGGTCCCCGGGAATCCGGATCACGGCGTAGCGGTCCTCCGTGACCTGGGTGCGCAGCACCTCCGAGTCGACGATCTCCGCCCCGAGGATCCGGCTGTCCACGATGCTGGCCAGCCTGAGCGCCTCGGAATCCACGCGTTCCTGGGCGCTGTTGCTGATCGTGCGGGTCTCGACGATGACGAGGGACACACCGAACACGGCGATGACCACGAGCACCACGGCGAGCGTGGACTGGATGAGCCGACGACGCACGGGCCGCTAGCTCTTCTCGAACCGGAACCCGACACCACGCACCGTGGCGATGTACCGAGGGTTGGCCGCGTCGTCACCGAGCTTCTTGCGCAGCCAGGAGATGTGCATGTCGAGGGTCTTGGTGGACGACCACCACGTCGTGTCCCAGACCTCGCGCATCAGCTGATCCCGGGTGACGACCCGCCCGGCGTCCCGCACGAGCACCCGCAGCAGGTCGAACTCCTTGGCGGTGAGCTGGAGTTCCTCGTCGCCCATCCACGCGCGGTGCGACTCCACGTCGATCCGGACGCCGTGCGTGGCGGGCGGCTGCGCGGGTTCGGCGGCGCCGCGCCGCAGCAGGGCCCGGACACGGGCGAGCAGTTCGGCGAGCCGGAAGGGTTTGGTGACGTAGTCGTCGGCGCCCGCGTCGAGACCGACGACGGTGTCCACCTCGTCGGCGCGTGCGGTCAGGATGAGGATCGGAACGGTGTGGCCTTCGGCGCGCAGTCGGCGGGCCACTTCCAGGCCGTCCATGCCGGGCAGGCCCAGGTCCAGGACACACAGGTCGATGCCGCCCTGAATGCCGGCGTCGAGCGCTGTCGGTCCGTCCTCGCGCACCTCGACCTCGTAACCTTCCCGTCGCAAAGCGCGGGCCAGCGGCTCCGAAATGGACGCGTCGTCCTCGGCGAGCAGTACACGGGTCATGAGGTGATGGTAGTCCGCCTCGGACAGCGGTCGGGGTGTGATCGCCACGAGTGATTCTTACCTTGCCGCACGTCGGATTCGCTCGCGCGAAGAATCTGGTCCGAACCTGCGCCTGTGGGATGCCATCCTTGCGATCACCTTGGAAAGGTCGGCTGCGGTTCCCCTTCTTCCTGTGATCGATGTCTCAAGTCCTTCCATATCCGGCAGTGTCCTGTCGTATGGTGACTGGACCGCCTGTAATGACACTGGGGACCTTTGGCGAGCATTCACAGCTGAAGGTCCCTTTTGCGTGCGGCCCTCCCGACCAGCAAGGATCGACCATGGCGTCCAGCCTGACGAAGGACTCGGTGACTCCGGGCACCCCCGGTTCCGAGAAGACCTTCTTCGGCCACCCCCGCGGACTGGCCACGCTCTTCATGACCGAGATGTGGGAGCGCTTCTCCTACTACGGCATGAGGGCCCTGCTCCCCCTGTACCTGGTCGCCCCCGGCGGCCTGCACCTGAGCGCGGCCACCGCTACCGCGATCTACTCGGTGTACCTGTCCCTCGTGTACCTGCTCGCCCTGCCCGGCGGCTGGTTCGCGGACCGGATCCTCGGTCCCCGCAAGACCGTCGCGGTCGCCGGCGTGATCATCATGCTCGGCCACCTCACCCTGGCCCTCCCGACCTCCGGCACGTTCTTCGCCGGCCTGGGCCTGGTGGCGATCGGCTCCGGCCTCCTCAAGGCCAACATCTCCACGATGGTCGGCCACCTCTACGAGGGCCCCGACGACCCGCGCCGCGACGGCGGCTTCACCCTCTTCTACATCGGCATCAACCTCGGCGCCTTCGCCGCGCCGCTGGCCATCGGCACCGTCGGCGAGAACGTCGACTGGCACCTCGGCTTCGCGCTCGCCGCGGTCGGCATGGCGCTCGGCCTCGCCCAGTACCTGCTCGGCACGCGCCACCTCAGCTCCCGCTCGGACGTCGTCCCCACGCCGCTGTCCGCCGCGGAGAAGTCGGCCACCCTGCGCAAGTCCGCGCTGTGGGCCGCCGTCGCCGTCGTCTTCTACGCGATCGTCGGCTTCTCCGGCCACTACACGCTGAACTGGCTGCTGGTCCCGATCACGGTCGCCGGCCTGCTCATCCCCGTCCTCGTCATCGCCCGCATCAAGCGCGACAAGACCCTCGGCCGCGCCGACCAGTCGAAGATGTCCGCGTACATCTGGTTCTTCGTCGCCGCGGCCGTCTTCTGGATGATCTACGACCAGGGCGGCTCGACGGTGTCGCTGTTCGCCGACTCCTCGGCCAAGAACACCGTCTTCGGCTGGAACTTCCCGGTCTCCTGGTACCAGTCCGTCAACCCGGTCCTCATCATGGCCCTCGCCCCGGTCTTCGCCTGGGCCTGGCTGGCCCTGGCCCGCCGCGGCAAGGAACCGAGCACGGCGACGAAGTTCGCGATGGGCCTCGTCCTGATCGGCGCGTCCTTCTTCCTCTTCCTCGCCCCGCTCGCGATCGCCGACGGCGGTCACAAGGCGGCGGCGATGTGGCTGGTGGCGATCTACTTCGTCCAGACGGTGGGCGAGTTGACCCTCTCCCCCGTCGGACTCTCCGTCACCACGAAGATGGCTCCCGCCAAGTACGCCTCCCAGATGATGGGCGTCTGGTTCCTCGCGGTGACGGCCGGCGACGCCACGACGGGTCTGCTCTCCATCGCCGGCGTGGACCTGAACAAGACGGGCATCGTCGCGTTCCAGGCCGTCCTCGCGGTGCTGGCGGGCACGGCGGTCTGGATGTACCGCAAGAAGGTCAAGGAACTCATGGGCGACGTCCACTGACACCCGTCTACGGCAACTTCGGCCGAGGGCCGCTGCACCCTTCGGGGTGTGGCGGCCCTTTCGCACTCCCGACGTTCCCGAAGTAACCGTTGGGCCACTCGCTTCTTAGCCAGTGTCGGGCTTCCACGCCCCGAGTAAAGGGCGCTCCCTACGGTCGCGTCGGCTACGCCGATTCCGCTGCGCTCCACCCTTGACTCGGGACGCTCCAGCCCGTTGGAGAAGCGAGCGAGCGGCCCGAAAGAACGGGGGCCCAGGCAGGAAGCCCCCTACCTGAGCTACGTCCCCGGCCGGAGCGATGGGGACGCGTCTGCGTCTCGCCAGCACGCCGGGCCGGCTTAGCGGCCAACCGCGAGTGGGTAGCGGGTGGGGCGGGCGAAGGACGGGGTGGGGGGTTGCTGGAAGCTGGGTGCCAGACTAACCACTGGCATGTCATGTGAGCGGTTAGAAATGACCCCAGCCTGCAGAGGGTAGAGGGTGGGGGGGTGGGGAGCGGGCGGCAAAGTGAGCCCCGGGCGGAGTGGCAACGGGGCAGATGCGTGCCGCCACCCAGACCGCCACCCCACCACCATCCGCGAGCGACCCGGAGCCTTGACCGATCCCCGTGGCCCGGATCTGCCAATTCACCCACCACCCACCGCCCACCACTTGCATCCCCCCGATGCGGGTGTCCCCACCGGGCGTTGGCCGCTAAGCCCACCCGGCGTGCTGGCGAGCGAGTGGCCCGACGGCCACGTACAAACAGCGTCCAGTTCACACCGCACGTACTTGCGGCTTCCTCGACGGCGTGAAGGATTACTCCACGGTCACCGACTTCGCCAGGTTCCGAGGCTGATCCACCTCGTTGCCGCGAGCCGTGGCCAGCTCACAGGCGAACACCTGCAACGGCACGGTCGCGACCAGCGGTTGCAGCAACGTGGGCGTGGCCGGGATCCGGATCAGGTGGTCCGCGTACGGGACGACCGTCTCGTCCCCCTCCTCCGCGATCACGATGGTCATCGCACCGCGCGCCCGGATCTCCTGAATGTTGGACACGATCTTGTCGTGGAGGACAGACCGCCCACGCGGCGAGGGAACCACGACGACGACCGGCATACCCTCCTCGATCAAGGCGATCGGGCCGTGCTTCAACTCGCCCGCCGCGAAGCCCTCGGCGTGCATGTACGCCAACTCCTTGAGCTTCAGGGCGCCTTCGAGAGCAACGGGATATCCGACGTGCCGCCCCAGGAACAGCACGGTGTTCTTGGAGGCGACAGACCGTGCCAACTCCCGTACCGGCTCCATGGTTTCCAGGACCCGTTCGACCTCGCCGGAGATCTGCGACAGGTCCCGGATGACGGCCAGGATCTCGTCGCCCCACTTGGTACCCCGCACCTGGCCGAGATAGAGGGCGACCAGATAACACGCCACGAGCTGCGTCAGAAACGCCTTCGTCGACGCTACGGCGACCTCCGGCCCGGCGTGCGTGTACAGCACCGCGTCGGACTCACGGGGGATCGTCGAGCCGTTGGTGTTGCAGATGGCAAGCACCTTCGAGCCCTGCTCGCGGGCGTGCCGTAGCGCCATGAGCGTGTCCATCGTCTCGCCGGACTGCGAGATGGCGATGACCAGGGACCGCGAGCCCAGGATCGGATCCCGGTACCGGAACTCGCTCGCCAGTTCCACCTCGCACGGAATCCGGGTCCAGTGCTCGATGGCGTACTTGGCGATCAGGCCCGCGTGGAAGGCCGTACCGCAGGCGACGATGACGACCTTGTCGGCCTCGCGGAGTTCATGGACGGGGATGCGGACCTCGTCCAGGGTCAGCAGGCCGGCCGCGTCGATGCGGCCCAGCAGCGTGTCGGCGACCGCCTTCGGCTGCTCGGCGATCTCCTTGAGCATGAAGTAGTCGTAGCCGCCCTTCTCCGCGGCGGAGGCGTCCCAGTCGACGTGGTACGAGCGGACCTCGGCCGGGGCACCGTCGAAACCGGTGACGGTCACGCCGTCGCGGCGCAGCTCGACCACCTGGTCCTGGCCCAGTTCGATCGCGGACCGCGTGTGGGCGATGAACGCGGCGACGTCGGAGGCGAGGAAGGCCTCGCCCTCGCCGACCCCGACGACGAGCGGCGAGTTGCGGCGGGCGCCGACGACCACGTCCGGCTCGTCCGCGTGCACCGCGACCAGCGTGAACGCGCCCTCCAGCCGCCGGCACACCTGCCGCATCGCCTCCGCCAGGTCCGCGCACGCCGAGAACTCCTCGGCCAGCAGATGCGCGACCACCTCGGTGTCCGTGTCGGAGGCCAGATCGTGCCCGCGCTCCGCCAACTCGGCCCGCAGACAGGCGAAGTTCTCGATGATGCCGTTGTGGACGACGGCGACGCGCCCCGCGTTGTCGAGATGCGGGTGGGCGTTGGCGTCCGTCGGGCCGCCGTGTGTGGCCCAGCGGGTGTGCCCGATGCCCGTCGACCCCGCCGGCAGCGGGCGGTCGACCAGTTCCTTCTCCAGATTGACGAGTTTCCCGGCCTTCTTGGCCGCCGCCAGCCCGCCGTCCGCGAGCACGGCGACGCCCGACGAGTCGTAACCCCGGTACTCCAGCCGCTTCAGTCCGGCCATCACCACATCGAGCGCCGACTGCGACCCCACGTATCCCACAATTCCGCACATGCGCCGCAGCCTAGGCGCCGAAGCCCACCCGAACACGGCACTTCGTGCCCGATTTCGGAAATTCCGGCCATGGTCGAAAACCGGCCAACTCCGGCCGCCACACCCTCACAGACCCCACAGATCGACCACAAAAGAACCACAGGTTTCCCCATGGGGCGGCTAGGTTCCGCAGGACGCGCCACCGGTCGCGGGCATCGGTGACTTCGCGCCACCGCACCCGAGCGCGACGGAAAGGCCTTGCCCAAAGCACTTACCTCCCGCTTACGGTGGCACGCGCTTGACCGGCTCTTGACCAAGCCATAAGCGTTCAGTTCAAGCCAGCGACCGGGGGAACAGCGTCGCCACGCCACGGGGGATCACGTCGCCACGCCGCACTGCCGCACGCGTGCGTCCACCGGACCGGACGCGCGCCGAGTTCCCCCTGACAGGGGATCCACGTATGCGACTCAGACTCGGCCGACCACCTGTACCACCCGGACGACAGAGAGAACCAAGACGACCGGGACCTCCGAGGTCGAGACGATTCGCCGGCCCGGTCCTCACCCGACCCCGACCCGGGTCTGCCGACCGGTGAGTGGAACCGGGCCCGGGGCGGCACACGGACGCCGACGACGCCCGTATCTTCCTGGAGTCCGGCGGCTTCCCCCGTACCGCCCCGGAACCGGACAGCGCCGAGTACCGCATCGCCGTAGAGAATCTGAAGTCCAGGTTCTCTACCTGTGCGTGGCGTGATCCGCTCGACCCGAACGGCGTGCTGAGCGCCGCCGGTGCCACCGCGGCGGCCGAGTGGCAGCAGGAGATCGCCTCGCAGGCGACCCAGCGCAACCAGATCCTGGACGCGAACAAGACCGCCGTGGAGGCCCTCGCCACCGCGTCCAAGTCGCTCGGCGATCTGCTGGGCCAGTCCTGGGCAGCCGACCGGCTCACCCGCTGGCAGGACTACTGGTCCGACGGCGGGGTCGGCTGGGTCGGCAACGCGCCGGCCGCCATCAAGGTGCACGCGGCCGCCGGCAAGTGTCTGGAGGTCCAGGACGCCGCCAAGACCGACGGCGCCGCGGTCCAGCTGAACACGTGCTCCACCTCGGCCGCGCAGAAGTGGGAGATCTACGGCGACGACAAGGGCCTGCACCTCGCAACGTCAACTCCCTGAGGTGCCTGGACGTCGCGGGCAACAACCCGGCCAACGGCACGAAGATCCACCAGTGGACGTGCAACAGCTCGCCCGCGCAGACCTGGGAGTTCAACCTCCGGGCCACCTCGGCCCTGAAGAACACCGGGACCGTGCCGCCGGTGGCCCAGTTCACCAAGGCCGCCGCCGGCCTCGCCAAGGCCCGCGCGGTGTCGGGGGGCAAGCTCGCCGACATCAAGGCCCAGCTCACCGCCGCGCAGAAGGCGGCCACCGCCTCGGACACCGCCGAGCAGGCCGCGTACACGGTCGCGGACACCAACAACGCGCCCCGGGGCCGCGGACCGCTGGTCGGTCAGCAGAAGGCCCAGGTCACCAAGGGCGCGGTCGCCGCGCTGGAGGCGATGGTGAAGGCCGGCGAGACCGCCGAGGCCGCCCCCCGCGCCGCCGCCGCGGACAGCGCGACCATCACCCAGCGGGCGCTGGCACAGGCCGCGCAGGTGAAGGCCGAGTTCCGCAAGAAGGCCGCCGAGAAGGCCGAATTGCAGGCCAAGGCCGCGGCCGACGCGGCGAAGATCCACCGCGACAACGCCAAGAAGGACAAGGAGACCGCGGAGGCGAAGCTCACCGTGGCCCTGGGCGCCGAGAGCGACGCGAAGGCCGCCGCCGCCGACGCGCACGCCAAGCGGCTCGCGGCCGAGTCCGAGGAAGCCACCGCCAAGAAGGAGAAGGAGACCGCCGAGGCCAAGCAGGCGGAGGCCAACCAGCACAAGCAGACGGCCCAGGCCGAGGCGACCAGGGCCAAGGACGCCCAGGACAAGGCCGAGACCGCCGAGCAGACCGCGCAGAGCAGACGGGACGACGCGGTCGCCGCCCGCGCCAAGGCCAAGGACAAGCGGGACGACGCGTGGGAGGCTGAACAGAAGGCCGACGCCGCCCGCGCCAAGGCCGACGCGAAGGGTGCCTACGCCGACTCCCTGGACGCCGGTGACGCGGCAGACGCGGCCCGAAGTGCCGCGAACGAGGCGGACACCCAGGCAGTCAAGGCCGAGACGGCCGCCACCAACGCCCGTGCCGCGGCGAACGCCGCCACCCAGGCCGCCGCCGACGCGGACGCCGCCGCCACCCGGGCCGAGGCCGCCGCCAAGCGGGCCCGCGCAGACGCGGACGCCGCCCAGGCCGCCAAGCTGAAGGCCGACGCCGCCGTACGCACCGCCACGGCAGCGGTCGCCGACGCCGTCAAGGCCGCCGCGCACGCCGCCGAGGAGGCGAAGACCGCGGTCCAACTGGCCGACCAGGCCGAGGCGTTGGCCAGGACCGTGCGGACCAACGCGAACGCCGCGCTCAAGGAGGCCGCCAACGCCCGGGTCGCCGCGGCGAAGGCGGCGGGCTTCGCCCATGTCACCGCCCGGGCGGCGGTGGACGCGACCACATCCGCCGAGCAGGTCGCCGCCCCGGCCAACGACGCGATCCAGCTCGGCTCGCCTACCTCACCACCGACTCGGCCGCGGCCCTGGTCGTCCTGAGCGGGCAGTCGTCCAAGACGATCGCCGAGCATCCGAGTACGGTTTCGCCCGCGCGTCCGATGAGTTCCTCGCCCTCCGGCACGAATTGGCCGGGCAGGTGGTCCAGGCGCTCCAGCAAGCCGGCCTGCCCGCTTTCCTGGAAGGGGAGACCCCGGCAACGGACCGGGCAGGCGCTGTGGTCCACGTCGATCCCGACGCCGAGGCGGCTTCGGCGCCCGTGTGCGTGAGCTGGAGATGCGACCCCGCCATGCTCCGGGCGGCCGTCGACAGCCTCACCTCCGGCGATCCCGACGCACCCGCCGTCCGTTGTCCCGGGACCATCGGCCTGCACATGCAGAGTTCGCTGATCAAGATCCTGCTGTCGGCGGGAGTCATCGCGACGCTGGACAACGACACCACGAATCCCGACCATGTCCTGGTGTTCGCGATGATGTCCGACCTGCCGACCGCGCTGCGACCCACGTTTCACGCATGAGGGAACCCGGCTTCGAACCGACGGAGACCCCGCCCCGACGGACGGGACCGAGATCCGCGACGTGCTCGGCCCCGTCACCGTGGGCGGTGTCCCGCCCACCGATCTTCCTGGAGTCCTGGAAACTCGAAGCCGAGGACGGCGGAACGGTGGACGTCCACGGTGACGCCCACAGGCTCACCTTCCACCGTTCCTCCTCCGGCCGCATCCTCGACCGCATCGCCGAACTCGCCCGCCGCACCGGCACGGTGGTCGTCCCGGGCGACGGTCCGGCGGTCCTGACGGCCGAGACCCACCGGAAACACCGCCTGGCAGGCTTCCGGACGGGAGCCATCCCGCCCCCGCCCCGGGCCCTGACCGGGCAGGCGATCCAGGTGACCGTCTTCCCGCAGCCGGAACCACGCCGACGGCCGCCCCTCCCCCGGTTCCCGTACCACCCGAACCCGGTGGCCACCGGTTCCGTGACCCCCTCCGACGAGCCCTGCGCATGCTGCGGCCAGGAACGCGGCTGGCTGTACACGGGTCCCGTCTACGCCGCCGACGCCCCGGCCACCGGCATCTGCCCGTACTGCGTCGCCCTCGGAACCGCGGCCGACCGCTACGACGCCTGCTTCGCCGACACCGTCGAGGGCGACGTACCTCAGGAAGTCGTCACGGCGATCCTGAGGCGCACACCGGGGTTCACCGCCTGGCAGTCCCCGTACTGGCTGACGCACTGCGGCGACGGCGCCGCCTTCCTCGGCCCCGCCGGGACCAAGGAGCTCACCGCGTATCCGGACGCCGTCGACCACCTCCGCCGGCAGTGCGCCGCGTGGAAGTGGCCGCCCGGCCAGGTCGAGGAGTTCCTCGGCTCGCTCGACAAGGACGGCGGACCGACCGCGTACCTCTTCCGGTGCCGAGTCTGCGAGACCCACCTCGCCTACGCGGACTTCACCTGATCGCGCCCCGAGCGACCTGCCCGATGCGGCCCGCCCCACCGCACGTGACGCACCCCACCCACCACCCCGTTCAAACTCCGTTAACAATGGACTGTGATCTCTCCGGTCTCCCCGATGCCCCGGAGCGCCCACCGGCACAAGCCGGAGGCGACTCCCTACGTCGACCTCACCCGAGCCGAGTGGAGCGCGCTGCGCGACAAGACGCCGCTGCCGCTCACCGCCGCGGAGGTCGAGAAGCTGCGCGGGCTCGGTGATGTCATCGACCTCGACGAGGTGCGTGACATCTACCTCCCGCTGTCCAGACTCCTCAACCTCTACGTCGGCGCCACGGACGGCCTCAGAAGCGCCCTGAACACCTTCCTGGGCGAACAGGGCTCCCAGTCCGGCACCCCGTTCGTCATAGGCGTCGCCGGCTCCGTGGCCGTGGGAAAGTCGACCGTCGCCCGGCTGCTGCAGGCGCTGCTCTCCCGTTGGCCCGAGCATCCACGCGTCGAGCTGGTCACCACCGACGGGTTCCTGCTGCCCACGCGGGAGCTGGAGGCGCGGGGGCTGATGTCGCGGAAGGGGTTCCCGGAGTCGTACGACCGGCGGGCGCTGACCCGTTTCGTCGCCGACATCAAGGCGGGGAAGGACGAGGTCACCGCGCCCGTCTATTCGCATCTCATCTACGACATCCTCCCTGATCAGCGGCTCACGGTCCGGCGGCCCGACATCCTGATCGTGGAGGGGCTGAACGTGCTGCAGCCCGCCCTCCCGGGCAAGGACGGCCGTACCCGCGTCGGGCTCGCCGACTACTTCGACTTCAGTGTGTACGTCGACGCGAGCGCCGAGGACATCGAGCGCTGGTATCTGAACCGGTTCCGCAAGCTGCGCGCCACCGCGTTCCAGAACCCGGACTCGTACTTCCGCAAGTACACCCAGGTCTCGGAGGACGAGGCCGTCGACTACGCCCGTACGCTCTGGCGCACCATCAACAAGCCCAACCTGGTGGAGAACATCGCCCCCACCCGAGGCCGCGCCACCCTCGTCGTCCGCAAGGGAACCGACCACAAGGTGCAGCGGCTCAGCCTGCGCAAACTGTGACGGCTACCCTGCCCGCATGCTGCACCTGCGCCTGATCACCCCCGCCGACCGGACCGACGCCGTCGTCCGGCTGATCGAGACGACCGTCGGCACCGCACACCTCGTCGTCCTCCCCGGCGCCGCCCGCAACCCGGCCGGCGATGTCGTCATGTGCGATGTCGCCCGCGAGGCCGGTGACGAACTCATCGGCGCGCTACGGGAGTTGGAGCTGGACCGGACCGGTTCCATCGCCGTCGACAACATCGGCCTGTCGCTGTCGGAGCAGGCCGACAAGGCCGAGGACGAGGCGCCCGGCGAGGGTGCCGACGCCGTGCTGTGGGAGCATCTCGCCGACGCGACGCACGAGGAGTCGACGCTCACCGTCACCTACGTCGCGTTCCTGACCGTCGCCACGATGCTCGCGGCCTGCGGGGTGATGCTGGACAACGCGATCCTGATCGTGGGCGCGATGGCCGTGGGACCGGAGTTCGGGCCGCTCGCGGGGATCTCCACGGCGCTGGTGCGGAAGGCGCCGCGGCTGGTGGGGCGGTCGCTGTGGGCGCTGCTCGCCGGGTTCGCGGCGGCCATGGTGCTGACGGCGGGCTTCAGTTGGCTCCTCGACGCCTTCGGACTCTTCGAGAAGTCCATGGTGGAGGCCGCGCGGCCCAACACCGCCTTCATCTGGAAGCCCGACTGGATGTCCTTCGTCGTGGCCTTCCTGGCCGGCATCGCCGGCACCCTGTCGCTGACGTCCGCCAAGTCCGGTGCCCTGATCGGCGTCGCGATCTCGGTGACGACCGTCCCTGCCGCCGCGAACGCCGCCGTGGCCTTCAGCTACACGGACTACTCCCAGACGTGGGGCTCCACTTGGCAGCTCCTCGCCAACCTCGGCGGGATCGTCGTGGCGGGCACGCTCACACTGCTGGCCCAGAAAACCTTCTGGACCTGGCAGCGCGAGCGCACCACCGCTCAACTCACCTAGCCGAGCGCCGACTTCACGGCATCCGCCAACCGGCCCGCCACCGACCGCGCCTGGTCGATGTCGGCGGCCTCCACCATCACCCGTACCAGCGGCTCGGTGCCCGACGGACGCAGCAACACCCGCCCGGTGGAACCGAGTTCACGCTCCGCCTCGGCGACCGCCGCCGCCAGGTCGGCGGAGGTGCCCACCCGGGTGCGGTCCACGTCGGGCACATTGATGAGCACCTGCGGCAGCCGCGTCATCACGGACGCGAGGTCCTTGAGCGTACGGCCGGTGTCGGCGACCCGTGCCGCCAGCATCAGCCCGGTCAGCGTGCCGTCGCCGGTGGTCGCGTGGTCCAGGATGATGACGTGCCCGGACTGCTCGCCGCCCAGCGCGTAGCCGTGCTCCTTCATCTCCTCCAGGACGTAGCGGTCGCCGACCGCGGTCTGCACGAGCGTCAGCCCCTCGCGCTCCATGGCCAGTTTGAAGCCGAGGTTCGACATGACGGTCGCGACGACGGTGTCGGAGCGCAGTGCGGAACGCTCCCGCATCGCCAGCGCGATCACGGCCATGATCTGGTCCCCGTCGATCTCCTCACCGGTGTGGTCCACGGCCAGGCAGCGGTCGGCGTCACCGTCGTGCGCGATGCCGAGGTCGGCGCCGTGCGCGACGACGGCGGCCTGGAGGAGACCCAGGTGGGTCGAACCGCAGCCGTCGTTGATGTTGAGGCCGTTGGGGTCCGTGCCGATGGTGATGACCTCGGCGCCCGCCCGCGAGAAGGCCTCCGGGGAGACCCGGGCGGCGGCGCCGTGCGCCTCGTCGAGGACGATCTTCAGCCCGTCGAGCCGGTTCGGGAGCACGCCGATGAGGTGGGCGACGTACTGGTCGAACCCCTCGTTGTAGTGCCGGACCCGGCCGACGCCCGAGCCGGTCGGGCGGTCCCAGGGGGCGCCGGTGCGGTGCTCCTCGTAGATCTTCTCGATCCGGTCCTCCAGCTCGTCGTCGAGCTTGTGCCCGCCGCGCGCGAGGAACTTCAGTCCGTTGTCGGGCATGGCGTTGTGGCTCGCGGAGAGCATCACCCCGAGGTCGGCGCCCAGCACACCGGTGAGATACGCCACCGCGGGGGTGGGCAGCACACCGACGAGCAGTACGTCCACTCCCGAGCTGGCCAGGCCCGCGACCACGGCGGCCTCCAGGAACTCCCCGGACGCGCGCGGGTCCCTCCCGACCACGGCCGTAGCGCGGTGGCCTTCGAAGGTGCCCGCCTCGGCGAGCACATGGGCCGCCGCGACGGAGAGGCCGAGGGCCATCTCGGCCGTCAGATCCGCGTTGGCGACACCGCGCACGCCGTCCGTGCCGAAGAGTCGTCCCACTTGTCCTCCTGAGGAAGGCGAAATTTCTGCAAGGCGAAAGTCCTGCGTTCCAGGCACACGATGCCTGATCATCCGATCACACGAGCCTTTGAGCGTCTTGTGCCGTTATACGCCCCGGACTGTGATAAACGAACGCCCCGGCGGCACGAGTGGCGTGCCGCCGGGGCGTTCGGAGTACTACGACAGCGAGCAGGCTTAGCGCTTGCTGTACTGCGGAGCCTTGCGGGCCTTCTTGAGACCGGCCTTCTTGCGCTCGACCGCACGGTCGTCGCGACGGAGGTAACCGGCCTTCTTGAGGGCGCCGCGGTTGTTGTCCACGTCGGCCTCGTTCAGCGCGCGGGCCACGCCGAGGCGCAGGGCACCGGCCTGACCGGAGACGCCGCCACCCGAGATGCGGGCGATGACGTCGTAGCGGCCGTCGAGCTCGAGCACCTTGAAGGGCTCGTTGACTTCCTGCTGGTGGACCTTGTTCGGGAAGTAGTCCTCGAGCGTGCGCCCGTTGACCTTCCACTTGCCGGTGCCGGGCACGATGCGGACGCGCGCGATGGCGTTCTTGCGGCGGCCCAGGCCGGCGGCCGGCTGCGGGTCGCCGAAGCGGCCGGCGAGCGACTCCGAGGTGTACTCGCCCTCGACGGGCACCTCGGACTCGGTGGTGTAGCTCTCGATGTCGACGAGCTCGGTCTCGGTCTCTTCGACCGGCTGCTCAACGGTGGTCTCGGCCACGGTTCTCCTCAGATTCTTTTCTGTCTTAGGGGGTGTGGCCGGAACTACTGCGCGACCTGGGTGATCTCGAACGGCACCGGCTGCTGGGCAGCGTGCGGGTGCTGGTCGCCCGAGTAGACCTTCAGCTTGCTGATCATCTGACGGCCCAGGGTGTTCTTGGGGATCATGCCCTTGATGGCCTTCTCGACGGCCTTCTCGGGGTTCTTCGCCAGCAGCTCGTCGTAGCGGACGGAGCGCAGACCACCCGGGTAGCCGGAGTGGCGGTACGCCAGCTTCTGGGTCTTCTTGTTGCCGGACAGGTGAACCTTGTCGGCGTTGATGATGATGACGAAGTCGCCCATGTCCATGTGAGGGGCATAGGTCGGCTTGTGCTTGCCACGGAGGAGGTTCGCGGCAGTGGTAGCCAGACGGCCCAGAACGATGTCCTGGGCGTCGATGACGTGCCACTGGCGAGTCACATCGCCGGGCTTGGGGCTGTACGTACGCACTTCGCAGCCTTCTTCTTCAGTGGATGGGTCCTGGCACATGGCATCACTGAAGCGATCGTGCAGCTGGGGACGACACTGCCGGGGCCAGATGCCCGTATGCCGCCCACTGGTAACTGCTCCAGGGAACCTACGTAAGGGCCTCTCGCGCGAGAGCGACCAAGCCGATACGCATAACAAACTGCAACACTACCCGCGCCGCCCCGGACGGGTCAAAACGGGGTGGGACCCACCCCGGGCGGCAGCGCACAGCGACGGATCCGGCACACACCGTGACGGCCCCAACGTCTGTTGCTCCAGGGCTCATTGAGGCGCACCTGTACGCCCGTTGCCCCGTCTAAGATGCGACCCATGAGCTTCGGGCAGGGCGGACCCCAGTCCCAGTGGGATCCCTGGAAACCGCAATCGCAGCAGCCGTGGGGCGGCAACGTCGACGACGAGTCCCCGGACTGGGCCGCGCTCGCCGACGCTGCGGAGACACGCAACCGGCGCAAGAGACTGCTGCTCATAGTCGGCGGCGCGCTCGCGACGGTGGGCGTCGGCACGGCCGTGGCCATGGCCGTGATGTCGGCGAACGGCGACGACAGCGCGTCGGGCCGGCCGACGAACCTGCCCGCGAGCGGGTCCCTGCCGAGCGGCACCGGCGACATCACGCCGTCGTTCGCGCCGACCAGCGCGCCCCCGCCGCTGGACCCGAAGGACTTCATCTCCAGCAAGGCCAAGGACACGGCACCGCTCAGCGCGGAACTCCTGTTCCCCGGCACGCAGTTGACCATGGGCTCGACCGTGTACAAGAAGGGCCCGACGGCCGACACCACGAACTGCGCCTCGGCCGCCCAGGCGACCCTCCCCAAGGTCCTCACGGCGAACGACTGCACCCGCCTGATGCGCGTCACCTACACCAAGGACAACGTCGCGGTGACGGTCGGCGTGGCCGTCTTCGACACCGAGGCCCAGGCCACGAAGGCCAAGGGCCAGGCGGACACGAAGAGCATCATCAAGTCCCTGTCCGGCAAGGGCGTCAAGCCGTTCTGCGACGGCGCGGTCTGCCGCACCACCACCAACTCCTACGGCCGCTACGCCTACTTCACGATCGCCGGCTTCACCAACGGCAAGGACGTGACGACCAAGGACACCAAGGTCTTCACCACCGGCGACGACCTGGCCGAGTTCGCGTTCCGCCAGATCGGCAGGCGAGGCGAGGCCCAGGCTTCGGCGGCGGCCCAGGGCTGACGACCGGGTGCCGCCGGGCCCACCCCCCTCAGTGCACCGCACCCCGCACCCGCCGCGCCTGCGACTGCCGCTCCGCCAGCAGCCCGTCCGCCGGGTACGCGACCTCCTCCAACGTCAGCCCGTGCGGCCGTACGACATGCACGGCACTGTCGCGCACCCCCGCGTCCAGCACCTCCCGCGGCCACTCAGCGCCACGGTGCCCGTCGCCGACGAACAGCAACGCGCCGACCATGGACCGCACTTGGTTGTGACAGAAGGCGTCGGCACGCACTTCGATCTCGACGACACCGTCCCCCCTCCGCCGCACCCCGAAGTCGAGAACCTCCCGAACGGTCGAGGCGCCCTCACGCTTCTTCGCGTACGCGGCGAAGTCATGCTCCCCCACAAGGGACTTGGCAGCGGCGTCCATCACGTCGACGTCCAACTCCCAGTCGTGCCACAGCACATGGTTCCGCAGCAACGGATCGACTCCCCCCGGCCGATCCCCCACCCGGTACACGTAACGCCGCCACAGGGCCGCGAACCGCGCGTTGAACCCCTCGGGAGCCTCCCGCACACCCCACACCCGCACATCCTTCGGCAACCGCCCCGCAAGCCGCTTCAGCAGCTTCTCCCGGTGCTCCGCCCACAACTCCCCCGGCAGATCGACATGCGCCACCTGCCCCCGCGCATGCACCCCGGCATCGGTCCGCCCGGCCACGGTCAGGTCGTACACCGCCTCCCCCGCCCGGGTGACGGTCCGCAGCGCATCCTCGACCTCCCCCTGCACGGTCCGCCGCCCCCCGGCCTGCTTGGCCCACCCGGAGAACTCGGTCCCGTCGTAGGAGAGATCGAGCCGGACACGAACAAACCCGGGCTCTACGTCATCACTCACACAGAGATCCTTTCACCTATACAAAAGCGGGCCCGCCCCTGGAAAGGAACGGACCCGCCACACGCCCTGCTTCTGCTCTTAGGGGCGCGGGGAACTGCGCGACCAGCCACGACGGCGGGTCAGCCAAAAAACGGTGTTACGCGTCCTTGGCCTCTTCGTCGCCCTCAACCTCGGCCGGCTTCGCGTCCTCAACAACCTCAACCGGAGCCTCGACAACAGCCTCGGCGTCCTTCGCGGCACGCTTCGTCGCCGCCTCGGCCTCACCCGTCGCAGCCTGTGCAACAGTCAGCGCCTCGACCAGCTCGATGACAGCCATGGGCGCGTTGTCGCCACGACGGTTACCGATCTTGGTGATACGGGTGTAACCACCGGGACGGTTCTCGTAGCGCGGGCCGATCTCGGTGAAGAGCGTGTGGACGACGCTCTTGTCCGTGATCACCTGAAGCACCTGACGGCGGTTGTGAAGGTCGCCCTTCTTGCCCTTGGTGATCAGACGCTCGGCGTACGGCCGCAGCTTGCGGGCCTTCGCCTCGGTGGTGGTGATACGGCCGTGCTCGAAGAGGCTCTTCGCGAGGTTCGCGAGGAGGAGCTTCTCGTGCGCGGCACTGCCGCCCAGACGGGCACCCTTGGTGGGCTTCGGCATTTCTTTCTCCTTGGTATCTGCCCCGGCCGTATCAGGTACCGGGGTCAGGACCCGGCGAGCGGACGCTCACCGGCAACAACCGATCAGTACTGCTCGGTCTCCACGAAACCCGCGTCCACATCGTCGTCGGCGCCGAAGGCGTCGGCGGCGGCGGTCGGGTCGAATCCGGGCGGGCTGTCCTTCAGGGCCAGGCCCATGCCGGCCAGCTTCGCCTTGACCTCGTCGATGGACTTCGCACCGAAGTTGCGGATGTCCAGGAGGTCGGCCTCGGAACGAGCCACGAGCTCACCCACGGAGTGGATGCCCTCGCGCTTGAGGCAGTTGTAGGAGCGGACCGTGAGCTCCAGCTCCTCGATCGGCAACGCCAGGTCGGCGGCAAGGGCGGCGTCCGTCGGGGACGGGCCCATGTCGATGCCCTCGGCGTCGATGTTCAGCTCGCGGGCGAGACCGAACAGCTCGACGAGCGTCTTACCGGCGGAAGCCATGGCGTCACGGGGACGCATGGCCTGCTTGGTCTCGACGTCGACGATCAGCTTGTCGAAGTCGGTGCGCTGCTCGACACGCGTGGCCTCGACCTTGTACGTGACCTTCAGAACCGGCGAGTAGATGGAGTCGACCGGGATACGGCCGATCTCCTGGCCCACCTGCTTGTTCTGCACGGCGGAGACGTAGCCGCGACCGCGCTCGACGGTCAGCTCCATCTCCAGCTTGCCCTTGCCGTTGAGCGTGGCCAGGACGAGGTCGGGGTTGTGCACCTCGACACCGGCCGGAGGCGCGATGTCGGCGGCGGTGACCAGACCCGGACCCTGCTTGCGCAGGTACATCACCACGGGCTCGTCGTGCTCCGAGGAGACGACCAGCTGCTTGATGTTGAGGATGAGGTCGGTGACGTCCTCCTTGACGCCCGGCACGGTGGTGAACTCGTGCAGAACGCCGTCGATCCGGATGCTGGTGACAGCCGCACCGGGGATCGAGGAGAGGAGCGTACGACGAAGAGAGTTGCCGAGGGTGTAGCCGAAGCCCGGCTCCAGCGGCTCGATCACGAACCGGGAGCGGAACTCGTCGACGACCTCTTCGGTCAGAGACGGACGCTGAGCAATCAGCATGCTGCGATTCCTTCAGTCATGGACACCCACTATTTGATGTCCTGCTGTTACTGCAAGGGTACGGGCGATACGTCACCGAAGTGCCGTACCGCCCGAAACCTCAAGACAACCGTGCGTCAGACGCGGCGGCGCTTCGGCGGACGGCAGCCGTTGTGCGGGGTGGGGGTGACGTCCTGGATGGAGCCGACCTCAAGACCGGTCGCCTGCAGCGAACGGATGGCCGTCTCGCGACCCGAACCCGGGCCCTTCACGAAGACGTCGACCTTGCGCATGCCGTGCTCCTGCGCGCGGCGGGCGGCCGACTCGGCGGCCATCTGCGCGGCGAAGGGGGTGGACTTGCGCGAGCCCTTGAAGCCGACGTGGCCGGCGGAGGCCCAGGAGATCACGTTGCCCGAGGGGTCGGTGATCGAGACGATCGTGTTGTTGAACGTGCTCTTGATGTGCGCGTGGCCGTGAGCGACGTTCTTCTTTTCCTTGCGGCGCACCTTCTTGGCAGCGCCCTGACGACCCTTGGGGGGCATCTATTACTCCTACGGGGAGGTGGTCGGTCCTACAGCGAAGACCGCTGGTGAAGCGTTGTCCGCTGCGGACTACTTCTTGCCCGGCTTCTTCTTGCCGGCGATGGCGCGACGCGGACCCTTGCGGGTACGAGCGTTCGTGCTGGTGCGCTGACCGCGTACGGGCAGACCACGACGGTGACGGAGACCCTGGTAGCAGCCGATCTCCACCTTGCGGCGGATGTCGGCCTGGATCTCGCGACGGAGGTCACCCTCGGTCTTGATGTTGGCGTCGACGTACTCACGAATCGCGACGAGCTGCTCTTCCGAGAGGTCGCGAACGCGGGTGTTGGGGTCGATGCCGGTCTCGGCCAGCGTCAGCTGGGAAAGGGTCCGACCAATGCCGAACACGTAGGTGAGGGCGACCTCCACGCGCTTTTCGCGCGGGATGTCGACACCGGAAACGCGTGCCATTCAATGGCTCCAGTTGATCTTCGGAGGTCTTCCGCAGAACCGGATCCCAGCCGCCGGCCTCTTCTGTCGAAGATTTGGTACGGCGTGGGTCCCCAGCCTCCGAGCCGGGGGTGTCGAGCGCCTACTACGCCCGGGTCCTGCGTATGAACATGTATTGCTCGCGTCGCGCGAAACTCTGCGAATCGGTGCAGAGGGAAGGTCGTGCGTCAGCCCTGGCGCTGCTTGTGGCGCGGGTTCTCGCAGATGACCATGACCCGACCGTGACGGCGGATCACCCTGCACTTGTCGCAGATCTTCTTGACGCTCGGCTTGACCTTCATTGGTGAGGTTCTCCGGGTCAGTTGCCTTCGGCGCCGCTCGCGCGGAGCCTGGGCAAGATCTACTTGTAGCGGTAGACGATCCGGCCACGCGTCAGGTCGTACGGAGACAGCTCCACCACGACCCGGTCGTCAGGGAGGATGCGGATGTAGTGCATACGCATCTTGCCGCTGATGTGTGCCAGGACCTGGTGGCCGTTCTGGAGCTCCACCTTGAACATGGCGTTCGGAAGAGACTCGACGACAGTGCCTTCGATCTCGATGGCACCTTGCTTCTTGGCCACGCTTCGCCCTTCGAATCGACTACCTTGATCGACTCGGTGCGTTCCCCTTGCGGGGTGCATGCGGACATGCGGGTGCACGAGAGCCGACGAGTCAGTCTACGTCAGGGCCCTCGGAAAGACGAATCGAGGAAGGATGCCCGAGGACAGAGATCATTAAGCACGCAGGGCTATTTAGCGCCCTGAGGGACGCGCCCCCACCGGCCGCGCAGACAAACAACTACGCAACGGGATCCGGCGCAGCCGTGATCCCGTACTCGGCCAGCTTCGCCTTACCACCATCAGGAGCCGTCAGCACAAGCGGCCCCTCCTCCGTCAGAGCAACCGAGTGCTCCCAGTGGGACGACCACGTCCCGTCCGTCGTGATGACCGTCCAGTCGTCCGAGAGAACCTCGGTCTTCGGAGTACCCAGGGACACCATCGGCTCGATGGCGAGGCAGAACCCCGGCACCAGCTTCGGCCCCTTACCCCGCCGCTTCTCCACGTAGTTCAGCAGATGCGGATCCATGTGCATCTCGGTACCGATGCCGTGACCGCCGTAGTCCTCGACGATCCCGTACTTGCCCCCGCCCGGCTTCGGCTGACGGCGGATGTACGTCTCGATGGCGCGGGAGATGTCCACGAGCCGGTTCCCGAGCCGCATCGCCGCGATGCCGGCCCACATCGACTCCTCGGTCACCCGGGAGAGCTCGATCAGTTCGGGGGCGTGGCCGGAGCCGACGAACGCGGTGTACGCCGCGTCGCCGTGCCAGCCGTCGATGATCGCGCCGCAGTCGATGGAGATGATGTCGCCGTCCTTCAACACCACCTCCTCGGAGGGGATGCCATGGACCACGACCTCGTTCACCGACGTGCAGATCGTGGCCGGGAAGCCGCCGTAGCCGAGGAAGTTCGGCTTCGCGTTGTGGTCCGCGAGGACCTTGCGGGCGACCTCGTCCAGATCCTTCGTGCTGGCGCCGGGCACGGCGGCCTCACGGGTCGCCGCGTGGATGGCGGCGACGACCAGTCCCGCCTCGCGCATCTTGGCGATCTGCTCGGGGGTCTTGATCTGCACCATGGGGGCCTGCGCTCTCCGTCTTCCGCGTCCTACGGCTTATGTATGTACACAACAGTACGGCCGCGGCACCCCTGCGGGCACCGCGGCCGGATCTGCCTGACGACTACTTGTCGCCCTTGTCCTCGTCCTCGCGCTTCAGCGCGTCCAGCGCCCGCTGCGTGATCTCCTCCACGGGACCGAACGACGAGATCGTGACCACCAGGCCCTGGGCCTTGTAGTAGTCGATGATCGGCTCGGTCTGCGTGTGGTAGACCTCCAGGCGGGTACGGACCGTGTCCTCGGAGTCGTCGTCACGCTGGTACAGCTCGCCGCCGCAGGTGTCACAGACACCGTCCTGCTTCGGCGGGCTGTACGTCACGTGGAAGACGTGGCTGGAGTCCTTCCGGCAGATGCGGCGGCCGGCGATGCGCTTGACCACCTCTTCCTCGGAGACCTCCAGGTCCAGCACCGCGTCCAGCTTGATGCCCTCGGTCTTCAGCAGCTCGTCCAGCGCCTCGGCCTGCGACACGTTGCGCGGGAAACCGTCCAGCAGAAAGCCGTTGACGGCGTCCGGCTGCTCCATGCGGTCCTTGGCCATCGCGATGGTGACCTCGTCCGGGACCAGGTTTCCCGCGTCCATGTAGGACTTCGCCAGTTTGCCGAGTTCCGTGGCCTGACTGATGTTGGCACGGAAGAGATCGCCGGTGGAGATGTGCGGGATGTGCAGCGTCTTGGCCAGTCGCACAGCCTGCGTTCCCTTACCGGCACCCGGCGGCCCGACGAGGACGATTCGCATCAGCGGAGGAACCCTTCGTAATTGCGCTGCTGGAGCTGGCTCTCGATCTGCTTCACCGTCTCAAGACCCACACCCACGATGATCAGGATGCTGGTCCCGCCGAACGGGAAGTTGCCGCTTGCGTTGAAACCGACCAACGCCATCGTCGGTACGAGAGCGATCAGACCCAGATACAGCGAACCCGGCCAGGTGATCCGGTTGAGTACGTAGCTCAGGTACTCAGCGGTCGGCCGGCCAGCCCGGATGCCCGGGATGAAGCCACCATACTTCTTCATGTTGTCCGCGACTTCCTCGGGGTTGAACGAGATCGCCACGTAGAAGAACGCGAAGAAAACGATCAGGAGGAAGTAGCTGACCAGGTAGATCGGGTGGTCACCCTTGGTCAGGTTGGTCTGGATCCAGGTCTTCCAGCCGGACGAGCTTCCGGAGAACTGCGCGACCAGAGCCGGGATGTAGAGCAGCGACGACGCGAAGATGACCGGAATCACACCGGCCTGATTGACCTTCAGCGGGATGTAGGTCGACGTACCGCCGTAGGAACGGCGGCCGATCATGCGCTTCGCGTACTGAACCGGGATGCGGCGCTGCGCCTGTTCGACGAAGACCACCAGGCCGACCATCACCAGGCCGACGAGGATCACGGTGCCGAACTCGATCCAGCCGCCGGCCAGGGTGCCCTGCTTCTTGATGGCCCACAGCGCGGACGGGAAGGTCGCGGCGATCGAGATGAACATGAGGATCGACATGCCGTTGCCGATGCCGCGGTCGGTGATGAGCTCGCCGAGCCACATCACGACGCCGGTGCCGGCGGTCATGGTGACGACCATGGTGATGGTCGTGAAGATGGCGCGGTCGGGGACGATCGAGCTGGCGACCTGGCAGCCGCTGAACAGCGCACCGCTGCGGGCGGTGGCGACCAGACCGGTGCCCTGCAGGATGGCGAGCGCCACCGTGAGGTAACGGGTGTACTGCGTGATCTTCGCCGTACCGGCCTGGCCCTCCTTCTTGAGGGCTTCCAGACGCGGGATCACCACGGTGAGCAGCTGCAGAATGATGCTCGCCGTGATGTAGGGCATGATGCCCAGCGCGAAGATGGTGATCTGCAGCAGCGCGCCACCGCTGAACATGTTGACCAGGCCGAAGAGGCCCTGGTTGCCCGAGGCCTCGGACACACACTCCTGCACTGCTGAGTAGTTGACGCCGGGGATCGGAACGTGGGTACCTACGCGGTAGACCACGATGATGCCGAGCGTGAAGAGCAGTTTCTTGCGCAGGTCGGGCGTCCTGAACGCCCGGGCGAACGCGGTGAGCACGGTTCCTCCTGCGACCCCCGCGACGCGCGCGGCAGGGACTAGTCGTATGAACAGGGCCCAGCGGGGCCGAACGATGTTTTCTACCACCCCGACACCGAACGGCATACCGCGCGCGCGTACAGGTGGACCTACGGACTCTAACAGTGCGCGTGCAGCCAGGTGAAGTTCCCTGTGAGACGGCCGGTCCCAGGCTGCCGCGCAACGGCTCAAACCGTCACCCCCCGCGAGTCAAATCACGTTGACGGTCCCTCTCGCAGGCCGATGGTTTCCTCAAGATCCATTCGGTCGGTCTCCGTCACGCAGGGCAACGGCAAGGGCCGGGCAGCTCCCCCGAAGGGGAACCGCCCGGCCCTTGTACGTGTGCGGTGGGACCGCCCGGGCTCAGACGAGCTCGGTGACGGTACCGCCGGCAGCCGTGATCTTCTCCTTGGCGGAACCGGAGACGGCGTCCACCGTCACCTGCAGCGCCACGGAGATCTCGCCCTGGCCGAGGACCTTGACGAGGCTGTTCTTGCGCACCGCGCCGTTGGCGACGAGACCCTCTACGGTGACCTCGCCACCCTCCGGGTACAGGGACGCCAGCTTGTCGAGGTTCACGACCTGGTACTCGGTCTTGAACGGGTTGCGGAAGCCCTTGAGCTTCGGAAGACGCATGTGGAGGGGCATCTGGCCACCCTCGAAGCGCTCCGGAACCTGGTAACGGGCCTTCGTACCCTTGGTTCCACGACCGGCCGTCTTACCCTTCGACGCCTCACCACGACCCACACGGGTCTTGGCGGTCTTGGCGCCCGGGGCGGGACGGAGGTTGTGGATCTTGAGCGGGTTGTTCTCCGCCATGATCAGTCGACCTCCTCAACCGTCACGAGGTGGCGGACGGTGTGCACCATTCCGCGGAACTCGGGGCGGTCCTCCTTGACGACCACGGTGTTGATCCCCTTGAGACCAAGCGACCGCAGCGTGTCACGGTGGTTCTGCTTGCTGCCGATGTACGACTTCGTCTGCGTGACCTTGAGGCGAGCCATTACGCACCCGCCCCGGCACGTGCACGAAGGAGAGCCGCGGGGGCGACGTCCTCGAGGGGCAGACCGCGGCGGGCCGCGATCTCCTCGGGACGCTGCAGGCCCTTGAGGGCCGCCACGGTCGCGTGCACGATGTTGATCGCGTTGGACGAGCCGAGCGACTTCGACAGGATGTCGTGAACGCCGGCGCACTCCAGGACAGCTCGCACCGGGCCACCGGCGATAACGCCGGTACCGGGGGAAGCAGGCTTGAGCAGGACGACGCCCGCGGCCTTCTCGCCCGTGATCGGGTGCGGGATGGTGCCCTGGATACGGGGGACCTTGAAGAAGTGCTTCTTGGCCTCTTCAACACCCTTGGCGATCGCGGCCGGCACCTCCTTGGCCTTGCCGTAACCGACACCCACGGTGCCGTCACCGTCGCCCACCACGACCAGCGCGGTGAAGCTGAAGCGACGACCACCCTTGACAACCTTGGCGACGCGGTTGATCGCGACTACGCGCTCAACGTACGCGGTCTTCTCGGCGGCAGCAGCGCCGCCGTCACGGCCCTTCCGGTCCCGCCGCTCGCCGCCACCGGCACCGCTTCCACGGCGCTGGGGTCCAGCCATTGGATTACCTCTCTCTTTCCGCTAGCTACGGAAGCGACTAGAACTTCAGTCCGGCTTCGCGGGCGGCGTCCGCCAGGGCGGCGATGCGCCCCGCGTACTGATTGCCACCGCGGTCGAATACGACAGCCTCGACACCGGCGGCCTTGGCGCGCTCGGCGACCAGGGCGCCGACCGACTTGGCCTGCGCGGACTTGTCGCTCTCGCCGCCGCGGATCGAGGTGTCCAGGGTCGACGCCGACGCCAGGGTGTGACCCTTGATGTCGTCGATGACCTGGGCCACGATGTGGCGGTTGGAGCGGGTCACGACCAGGCGCGGACGCTCAGCCGTACCGGAAATGTGCTTCCGGATGCGGATGTGACGACGCTTGATGGCAGCACGCTTGTAAGCGTCGCCCTTAGCGATCTTCGTACCGTATGCCATGGCTTACTTACCCGCCTTTCCGACCTTGCGCCGGATGACTTCGCCCTCGTACTTGACGCCCTTGGCCTTGTACGGGTCGGGCTTGCGCAGCTTGCGGATGTTGGCCGCAACCTCGCCGACCTTCTGCTTGTCGATGCCCTCGACCGAGAAGTGCGTCGGGTTCTCGACCTTGAACGAGATGCCCTCGGGCGCCTCGACGGTGATCGAGTGGCTGTAGCCGAGCGCGAACTCGAGGTTCGATCCCTTGGCCGCAACGCGGTAACCGACACCGCTGATCTCGAGCTTCTTCACGTAACCCTCGGTCACGCCGGTGATCATGTTCGCCACCAGCGTGCGGGACAGGCCGTGCAGGGCCTTGTTCTGACGCTCGTCGTTGGGGCGGGTGACGTTGAGAACGCCGTCCTCACCCTTGGCGATGTCGATCGGCGAAGCGACGGTGTGGGTCAGCGAGCCCTTGGGGCCCTTGACCGAGACCGTACGGCCGTCGATGGTGACGTCCACGCCGGCGGGAACCGTGATGGGGAGCTTGCCAATACGCGACATAGCTTCTTCCGATTCCTTTCCGCTACCAGACGTAGGCGAGAACTTCTCCGCCTACGCCCTTCTTGCCGGCCTGCTTGTCGGTGAGGAGACCGTGCGACGTGGAGATGATCGCCACGCCGAGGCCACCGAGCACCTTGGGCAGGGAGGTGGACTTCGCGTAAACCCGGAGACCGGGCTTGGAGATCCGCTTGATGCCCGCGATGGAGCGCTCACGGTTCGGGCCGAACTTCAGCTCGAGAACGAGGTTCTTGCCGACCTCGGCGTCCTCGACCTTCCAGCCCGTGATGAAGCCCTCCTGCTGGAGGATCTCCGCGATGTGAGACTTGATCTTCGATGCCGGCATCGTCACGGAGTCGTGGTATGCCGAGTTCGCGTTCCGCAGACGCGTAAGCATGTCTGCGATCGGATCAGTCATGGTCATGAATTGGCCTTCGGCCTCTCTCGCCGGGGTTTCCAGGTGCCCATCC
The DNA here is from genome assembly GCF_044753545.1 of Streptomyces sp. NPDC088350. Taxonomy (NCBI): domain Bacteria; kingdom Bacillati; phylum Actinomycetota; class Actinomycetes; order Kitasatosporales; family Streptomycetaceae; genus Streptomyces; species Streptomyces sp. NPDC088350. Next base: position 71,441 of record NZ_JBIVNL010000014.1, read on the forward strand.
CTCTCCTCGATCCGAGACGAGGCGGGTGCGGTGCGGTGGACCTACGGCGTAGTAAGTCGTATGGGCGGCAATCAGGCGCCCAACCCTCCTAGCCTAAGCCATGGAGGGGTGGGCACCTGACCGTGCCCTCTGCTTACCGAGAGCTTCGGGAGTCCGGAAGTACCGGACTACCAGGAGCTCTTGGTCACGCCCGGCAGCTCGCCACGGTGAGCCATCTCACGAAGGCACACGCGGCAGAGGCCGAACTTGCGGTACACGGAGTGCGGACGGCCGCAGCGCTGGCAGCGCGTGTAGCCGCGTACTCCGAACTTGGGCTTACGAGCAGCCTTGGCAATCAGAGCCTTCTTCGCCATCTCGCTTACGCCTCCTTGAAGGGGAAGCCGAGGTGACGGAGAAGGGCACGGCCTTCGGCGTCGTTGGTCGCCGTGGTCACCACGGTGATGTCCATACCCCGGACGCGGTCGATCTTGTCCTGGTCGATCTCGTGGAACATGACCTGCTCGGTGAGACCGAAGGTGTAGTTGCCACGACCGTCGAACTGCTTGGGAGACAGACCGCGGAAGTCGCGGATGCGCGGAAGCGCGAGCGACAGGGTGCGGTCCAGGAACTCCCACATGCGGTCGCCACGGAGCGTGACGTGGGCACCGATCGGCTGGCCCTCGCGCAGCTTGAACTGCGCGATGGACTTGCGGGCCTTGGTGATGGCCGGCTTCTGACCGGTGATCGTGGTCAGGTCACGGACGGCACCGTCCATGAGCTTGGAGTCACGGGCGGCGTCGCCGACACCCATGTTCACCACGATCTTGACGAGGCCGGGAATCTGCATGACGTTCTCGTAGGAGAACTCCTCACGCATCTTGCCCGCGATCTCCTCGCGGTACTTCGTCTTGAGACGCGGAGTGGTGGTGGTAGTCATCAGATGTCCTCACCCGTCCGCTTGGCAACGCGAACCTTGTTGCCCTCGTCGTCGAAGCGGTAGCCGACACGCGTGACGACCTTGTTGCCGTCCTTCTCAACGACCAGCTGGACGTTGGAGACGTGGATCGGCGCCTCGGTCGTGACGATGCCACCGGCCTGCGAGCCCTTGGCGGTGGGGCCGGCCTTGGTGTGCTTCTTGACCCGGTTGACACCCTCGACCAGGACGCGCTCGTCGCGCGGGTAAGCGGCAATGACCTTGCCCTGCTTGCCCTTGTCCTTGCCGGTGATGACCTGAACCGTGTCACCCTTCTTGATCTTCATGCTTACAGCACCTCCGGAGCCAGCGAGATGATCTTCATGAACTTCTTCTCGCGCAGCTCGCGCCCGACCGGGCCGAAGATGCGGGTACCACGAGGGTCGCCGTCGTTCTTCAGAATGACGGCGGCGTTCTCGTCGAAGCGGATGTACGAGCCGTCCGGACGACGGCGCTCCTTCACGGTGCGAACGATGACGGCCTTGACGACGTCACCCTTCTTCACGTTGCCACCGGGGATCGCGTCCTTGACGGTGGCGACGATGACGTCACCGATGCCCGCGTAGCGGCGACCGGAGCCACCGAGCACACGGATGCAAAGGATTTCCTTCGCACCAGTGTTGTCGGCGACGCGCAGTCGCGACTCCTGCTGGATCACGTCTATCTCCTGATCGTCTGCCGGTTCCCCAACGGAGCTGATTTCTCAGCTCCGTTGGAGCCTGGCGGAACTGTCCTGCGGAATTACCCCGCAGGAATTACTTGGCCTTCTCGAGGATCTCGACGACGCGCCAGCGCTTGGTCGCCGACAGCGGACGCGTCTCCATGAGGAGGACACGGTCGCCGACGCCGGCAGCGTTCTGCTCGTCGTGCGCCTTGAGCTTGTTCGTACGGCGGATGACCTTGCCGTACAGCGCGTGCTTCACGCGGTCCTCGACGGCGACGACGACGGTCTTGTCCATCTTGTCGCTGACGACGAGACCCTCACGGGTCTTGCGGAAGCCGCGAGCTTCAGCGGTCTCGGTCACGTTGCTCTCACTCATCAGGCGCTCTCCACCGTCTCGATGCCCAGCTCGCGCTCACGCATCAGGGTGTAGATCCGCGCGATGTCCTTCCGGACGGCCTTGAGCCGACCGTGGTTCTCGAGCTGACCGGTCGCCGCCTGGAAGCGGAGGTTGAACAGCTCTTCCTTGGCTTCGCGGAGCTTCGCGAGAAGCTCCTCGTCACCCAGTTCGCGCAGCTCGGACGCCTTGGTACCGGCCGACATCACGCTTCACCTGCCTCGCGCTTGACGATCCGGCACTTCATCGGCAGCTTGTGCGCTGCGCGAGTGAGGGCCTCACGGGCGATCTTCTCGTTGGGGTAGGACAGCTCGAACATGACCCGTCCCGGGTGCACGTTCGCGATCCACCACTCGGGAGAACCCTTACCGGAACCCATGCGGGTCTCGGCGGGCTTCTTCGTGAGCGGGCGGTCCGGGTAGATGTTGATCCAGACCTTGCCGCCACGCTTGATGTGGCGGGTCATCGCGATACGAGCGGCCTCGATCTGGCGGTTCGTCACGTACGCCGGCGTGAGGGCCTGAATGCCGTACTCGCCGAACGAAACCTGCGTACCGCCCTTGGCCTGACCACTGCGCTTGGGGTGGTGCTGCTTGCGGTGCTTGACCCTACGGGGGATCAGCATTTTGGTCAGGCCTCCGTTCCGGTGCTCTCAGCCGGAGCAGCCGCCGCCGGAGCCTCGGCCTTGGGGGCCTCGGCAGCGGGAGCAGCCTGCTGCGGCTTGCGGCCGCGGCCGCCACGCTCGCCACCGCGGCCACCGCCACGGGCCGGGCGGTCGCCGCCCGGGCCGCCACCGCGAGCCGGGCGGTTACCCGCACGGGCAGCGGCGTTCTCGGCGCGGACCTCGGCGATGTTCTTGACGTCGCCCTTGTAGATCCAGACCTTCACACCGATACGGCCGAAGGTCGTCTTGGCCTCGAAGAAGCCGTAGTCCACGTTCGCGCGGAGCGTGTGCAGGGGCACGCGGCCCTCGCGGTAGAACTCCGAGCGGGACATCTCGGCGCCGCCGAGGCGGCCACCGCACTGGATCTTGATGCCCTTGGCACCGGCCTTCATCGCCGACTGCATGCTCTTGCGCATGGCGCGGCGGAAGGAGACGCGGGAGGAGAGCTGCTCGGCGACGGCCTGCGCGACCAGCTGGGCATCCGTCTCGGGGTTCTTGACCTCGAGGATGTTCAGCTGGACCTGCTTGCCGGTGAGCTTCTCGAGGTCACCGCGGATGCGGTCGGCCTCGGCGCCGCGGCGGCCGATGACGATGCCCGGACGAGCGGTGTGGATGTCCACACGCACGCGGTCACGGGTGCGCTCGATCTCCACCTTCGAGATGCCGGCGCGCTCCATGCCGGACGTCATCATCCGACGGATGGCGACGTCTTCCTTGACGTAGTCCTTGTACAGCTTGTCGGCGTACCACCGGGACTTGAAGTCCGTGGTGATGCCGAGCCGGAACCCGTGCGGGTTAACCTTCTGGCCCATTACCGGGTTCCTTCCTTGCTGCTGACGACCACGGTGATGTGGCTGGTCCGCTTGCGGATCCGGTAGGCACGGCCCTGGGCACGCGGCCGGAACCGCTTCAGGGTCGGACCCTCGTCGACGTAGGCCTCGGAAATGAAGAGGCTGTCGGCGTCGGTGTGGTCGTAGTTGTGCGCGGCGTTGGCAATGGCGCTGTCCAGCACCTTGCCGACCGGCACGCTCGCGGCCTGCGGGGCGAAACGCAGGACCGCCTGAGCCTCCGTGGCATCCATGCCACGGATGAGGTCCACCACGCGGCGGGCCTTCATGGGCGTGACGCGGATGTACCGCGCCTGGGCCCTGGCTTCCATGGTTGTCCCTTCAGTGTTTGTCATGGTCGTTCACCCCGCGCTAGCGGCGCTTCGACTTCCGGTCGTCCTTGACGTGACCCCGGAAGGTGCGCGTCGGCGAGAACTCGCCGAGCTTGTGGCCGACCATCGACTCGGTGACAAACACCGGGATGTGGGTCTTGCCGTTGTGCACCGCGATCGTGTGGCCGAGCATGGCCGGGACGATCATCGAGCGGCGGGACCAGGTCTTGATGACGTTCTTGGAACCGGCTTCGTTCTGGACATCCACCTTCTTGATGAGGTGTCCGTCGACGAAGGGTCCCTTCTTGAGACTGCGCGGCATCTAAACCCGCTCCTAGCGCTTCTTGTTCGTCTTGCGGCGGCGGACGATGTACTTGCTCGAAGCCTTCTTCGGCGAGCGAGTACGACCCTCCTTCTGACCCCACGGGGAGACCGGGTGGCGACCACCGGAGGTCTTGCCCTCACCACCACCGTGCGGGTGGTCGACCGGGTTCATCGCGACACCACGGACGGACGGGCGAACGCCCAGCCAGCGCTTGCGGCCGGCCTTGCCCCAGTTGATGTTGCTCTGCTCGGCGTTGCCGACCTCGCCGACCGTGGCGCGGCAGCGCTGGTCGACCAGGCGGATCTCACCGGAGGGCATACGAAGGTGGGCCATCGTGCCCTCCTTCGCCAGCAGCTGCACGGAGGCACCGGCGGAGCGGGCGAACTTGGCGCCGCCACCGGGACGGAGCTCGATCGCGTGGATCGTGGTACCGACCGGGATGTTGCGGAGCGCCAGGTTGTTGCCCGGCTTGATGTCGGCCCCGGGACCGTTCTCGACGCGGTCGCCCTGCGACAGGTTGCGGGGGGCGAGGATGTAACGCTTCTCGCCGTCCGCGTAGTGCAGCAGCGCGATGCGCGCGGTGCGGTTGGGGTCGTACTCGATGTGCGCGACCTTCGCCGGCACGCCGTCCTTGTCATGGCGACGGAAGTCGATGACGCGGTAGGCGCGCTTGTGTCCGCCACCCTGGTGGCGAACGGTCACACGACCGGAATTGTTACGGCCGCCCTTGCTGTGCAGGGGGCGAACCAGCGACTTCTCCGGCGTGGACCGCGTGACCTCGACGAAGTCGGCGACGCTGGAGCCACGACGGCCCGGCGTAGTCGGCTTGTACTTGCGGATTCCCATTTCTCAGTCCTCGTCCGATATCGGACGATCCGACCCGCTTACGCGGTCGGACCGCCGAAGATGTCGATACGGTCGCCCTCAGCGAGGGTCACGATCGCGCGCTTGGTGCTGGCACGCTGACCGAAGCCGGTCTTCGTGCGCTTGCGCTTGCCCTGGCGGTTGATCGTGTTGACCCCGGTGACCTTGACCGAGAAGACCGCCTGGACGGCCTGCTTGATCTGGGTCTTGTTGGCGCCCGGGGCGACGATGAACGTGTACTTGCCGCCGTCGAGAAGGGCGTAGCTCTTCTCGGAGACGACCGGCTTCAGCAGTACGTCACGGTGGTCCGTGAACGACTTGCTGATCGGCGTCTCGACGGTGTTCTTGCCCTCGGTCTCGTGGCGCTTCGCCTTGGCGATGCGCGCGACCTTCTTGGCCTTGGCGGCCTTCGAGGCGATGCTCGGGTGACGCGTAGCCATCAGGCTTCGCTCCCTTCGGTGTCAGCGGCCTGGGGGCCAGACACGAAGGACTCGAAAGCGGCCTGGGTGAAGACCACGTCGTCCGAGACGAGAACGTCGTACGTGTTCAGCTGGCCCGGCTCCAGGATGTGGACCTGGGGCAGGTTGCGCGCGGAAAGCAGCGCGGCCTCGTCCGAGCGCTCGATGACCAGGAGCACGTTCTTGCGCTCGCTGACCTTGCCGAGGAAGCTCTTGGCGGCCTTGGTGGAGGGGGTCTCGCCCTCGATCACGCCGGTGATGACGTGGATGCGAGCGTTGCGGGCCCGGTCGGTGAGGGCGTGGCGCAGGGCCGCGGCCTTCATCTTCTTCGGGGTCCGCTGCGAGTAGTCACGCGGCGTGGGGCCGTGGACGACGCCACCGCCGGCGAACTGCGGGGCGCGGGTCGAACCCTGACGGGCGCGGCCGGTGCCCTTCTGGCGGTACGGCTTCTTGCCGCCACCGCGGACCTCGCCACGACGCTTGACCTTGTGCGTGCCCTGACGGGCGGCGGCCAGCTGTGCGACGACGACCTGGTGAAGCAGCGGGATGCTGATCTTCTCTACGTCGAAGATCTCGGCCGGGAGCTCTACGGTCCCGGCGGTGTCGCCGGAGGGCGACAGAATGTCAATGGTGCTCATAGTGTCCTCAGGCCCCCTTGGCCGCGGTGCGGACCAGGACGAGGCCGCCGTTCGGACCCGGGATGGCTCCCTTGATGAGGAGCAGTCCCTTCTCCGCGTCAACGGCGTGAACGGTCAGGTTCTGGGTGGTGACCCGCTCGTTGCCCATGCGGCCCGCCATGCGGACGCCCTTGAACACACGGCCCGGGGTGGCACAGCCACCGATGGAGCCGGGAGAGCGGTGCTTGCGCTGGACACCGTGACCGGCGCCGAGGCCACGGAAGTTGTGGCGCTTCATGACACCGGCGAAGCCCTTGCCCTTGCTCTTGCCGGTCACGTCGACCTTGACGCCGGCCTCGAACACCTCAGCGGTGATCTCCTGGCCGAGCGTGTACTCGGAGGCGTCCGCGGTGCGGATCTCGACGAGGTGGCGACGCGGCGTGACATCGGCCTTGGCGAAGTGACCCTTGAGGGGCTTGTTCACCTTGCGCGGGTCGATCTCGCCGAAGGCGATCTGGACCGACTCGTAGCCGTCACTGTCGTTCGTACGGACCTGGGTCACGACGTTCGGACCGGCCTTGACGACGGTGACCGGAACAACACGGTTGTTCTCGTCCCACACCTGCGTCATGCCGAGCTTCTCGCCCAGGATGCCCTTGATCTGCTTTGCCATCTTCAGCTCACCGGCCCCTAGAGCTTGATCTCGATGTCGACACCGGCCGGGAGGTCGAGTCGCATCAGAGAGTCAACGGTCTTGGGGGTGGGGTCGAGGATGTCGATCAGGCGCTTGTGCGTGCGCATCTCGAAGTGCTCGCGAGAGTCCTTGTACTTGTGCGGCGACTTGATGACGCAGTACACGTTCTTCTCAGTGGGCAGCGGCACCGGGCCCGCGACCGACGCACCAGTGCGGGTCACCGTCTCGACGATCTTCTTCGCCGAGCTGTCGATGACCTCGTGGTCGTAGGCCTTGAGCCGGATGCGGATCTTCTGTCCCGCCATGGCTACTCAGTAGTCCTGTCTCTAGTAACGCTCTGCACCCCGGTAAGCCCTTCTGCTCGCTTCGCTCTTCGATTCCTCCGACCCACGCGGTCGGGTGTGTCGCGCTCTCACCGACACAGAAGTCCCGTATTCGGAACTTCCCAGCTGGGAAAGCACGGCCCGTCCGGAACCGCAAGCCGAGGGCGAAGAAGCCCACCGGGTGCCTGGCCGGCGCTGCACTGACACTTCCCGAAAGATTCCCGTACGTCCGCCTCAGCGCTGCCGTAAGGCAGTTGGGGCGACGAGTACTGTGGGACTCGCTTCCGGTCCTCCCGACGGGAGGCGCGCAGCATCAACACTCGACCGAGCAACTCCGACAGTCTGCCATATGGGGCAGGGAGCTGGCCAATCGGGGCGTAGAGATTACCCCTGGAGTGACGCAGGTCAAACACACGCGCGCGACGGGCCTCCGGGTCGCATTCACCCCTGTGAACGAGAATCAAGTACGCGCACCTTGACGCGCCCATAGCAAGCGCTTACGGTCCCTGACGAGACGCGGGAAAGCGCTTTCTCCCGCAAGGAGCACCTGCACGGAACCCTGGATTCCTGGTCATGGGACGACCCTGGAGGCAGAACGATGCAAGTGAGACCAGTCATGGCATGTGTCGGCCTGGTGGCCGGCACGCTCGTCGCACTCTCCGGCACCCCGGCGCAGGCCGCGAGCGCCACCCAGTACGTGTCACCGACCGGCACCACGAGCGCGGCCGGCACCCTGGCCGCCCCCACCACCCTCGCCACGGCGATCAGCCGCATCGCGTCCGGCGGCACGATCTACTTGCGCGGCGGGACGTACGCGTACAGCTCGACCATCACGATCCCGGCGGGCGCGGACGGCACGTCGGCGGCCCGCACCACCCTCTCCGCCTACAACGGCGAGACCCCGGTCCTCAACTTCTCCTCCCAGAGCGAGAGTTCGTCGAACCGCGGCCTCCAGCTGAACGCGTCGTACTGGCATGTCTACGGCCTCACGGTGTCGCACGCAGGGGACAACGGGATCTACGTCGGAGGCAGCAACAACGTCATCGAGCGCACGGTGACGGCGTACAACCGCGACACGGGCCTGCAGCTGGGCCGCATCTCCTCCAGCACGCCGAGCTCCCAATGGCCCTCGAACAACCTGATCGTGAGCTCGGAGTCGCACGACAACGAGGACTCCGGCGGCGAGAACGCCGACGGCTTCGCCTCGAAGCTGACCACCGGCACGGGGAATGTCTTCCGCTACGACGTCTCCCACAACAACATCGACGACGGGTGGGACCTCTACACCAAGACCGACACCGGTGCCATCGGCCCGGTGACCATCGAGTACTCCCTCTCCTACGGCAACGGCACCCTCACCGACGGCACCCAGAACGCGAACGGCGACCGCAACGGCTACAAGCTCGGCGGCGACGCCATCGCGGTCAACCACGTGGTCCGGCACGACATCGCCTACGGCAACGGCCATCACGGGTTCACCTACAACAGCAACCCGGGCACGATGACGATCTCGAACAACGTCGGCATCGACAACGCGGAGCGCAACTTCTCGTTCGACACGGGGACTTCGGTGTTCCGCACGAACACGTCGTGCCGGTTCGCGGTCAGCGGCTCGAACGACAAGACGGTGGGCGACGCGGACAGCTCGAACCAGTTCTGGACCGGGACGAACGGGTCCCGGTGCGCGTCGTACAGCGGCGCTCTGGGATGGTCGTTCGCGTCGAGCGGAACGTTGAGGGTGACGTTCGGGGGGACGGTGGTGAACCCGTAAGGGCAGGGGTCGTACGGCTTCGGTCGTACGGCCCCCTACGACGCCTCACCGACCGCGCCGTAGAAGTGTGACACTTCGGGGCGGAGTGTCATATTTCTACGGCCAGACCTGTCCGGGTCCCGGAGACGGCCGAGCGGCTCACGGGCTGCCGCAGTGTGTGATCCCCTTCGGGCATGTGTTCACCGGCCGGATTCCGGGCTGGGAAGCTCGCACTCAGGCCAGAGGGGTGCCCGACGCGTACGAGACGAAGTCCGACCAGGCGGTCGGCGCCAGGGTGAGGCGGGGGCCCTGGGTGTTCTTGGAGTCGCGGATGTGGATGGTGTCCGGGGTGGTGGCTATCTCGACGCAGTCGTTGATATCGCTGCTGTCGCTGTAGCTGCTCTTGAACCAGTGGAGTTCGGGGGTGCTCATAGTGCTCCCAGCGCTCGCTCGATGAAGACCCGTGACTCCCTCGGCGGGAGAGCCTGCGCCCGGATCATGCCATACCGCAGTTCCAGGGTACGGAGTTCCCTGAGGTCAGAGACCGGGCGCCCGTTGAACGCACCGGGGCAACGCCCGATCGCCGTGCCGTCCGCGAACTTCAGCACCTGAACCGGGCCGTGATGCACTCCGGCATGTTCCTCCAGGTCGGTTGGCATGACCTGAAGAGTGACGTTCCGCAACTGCGACACCTCCAGCAGATGTTCGAGCTGCCTGCGCAGCACCATCTTCCCACCGAGGGGGCGCTCAAGGGTCACCTGCTCCTGGATGAAACTGAGCGTCGGGGCAGGCTCCCGCTCGAAGATCGACTTCCGTGCCATACGTGCGGCGATCCCCAGCTCCACCTCGTCCGGCGAGTACGCGGGCTGCGCCATCTCGAAGAGTGCGCGTGCGTATTCCGGCGTCTGAAGCAACCCCTGGATGTTGTGGTTGCTGTACAGCAACACCTCGACCGCCCGGTCCTCCAACTCCTTCAGCTCACGCACCTTCTTCGGGTACCGGGCCTTCTCCACGTCCTCCCGGAACGCCCGCAGATGCCCGCCCGCGTTCAGGACGTCGTCGGCCCGGTCCAGGAACTCCACCCTGGGAATCCGCACCCCGCGCTCGATCTTGCGGATCATGTCCTCGCCGTACCCCATGACTTGGGCGAAGTCGGCCACCGTCATCCGGGCCTGCTCCCGGCAGAACTTGACGAACCGCCCCACGGCCTCCACCAACGGCGCGCTCTCGTCCCCGGGTTCGAGGTCCCAGCCGGCCTCGTCCACGCCTTCGTTCTCGTTGCTCACGTTTTCGTCACTCATGGCCACCCACCTCCAACGCGCACCCGTACCCGTAGGTCGTCCGAGACAGCCGAGACAAGGCGAGACAACGACGGGACAGCGCGGATACGTACAGGCGTCATCGCACGTCAAGGCAAGCACGGTCGGCCACGCTGAGTGACATGAATCAAGAAACAGCCGAGCCCGAAGTCCAACTCGCCCACCCCGTCCGCAACTTCAGCGCGCGCCTGTCACCCACACCCCACGGCGCCCGCCAGGCCCGCCTGCTCGCGGTGGGGCAACTCCGCGACTGGGGCCTCCCGTTGGACCCGGCGGAGCACATCGTGGCCGAACTGGCGGCCAACGCGGCCACGCACGGCCGCGTTCCGGGCCGGGACTTCAGGCTCACGCTCTACGTCGTCGGCGGCACCCTGCGCATCGAGGTGACCGACACCTGCGGGGACCGCCCGCCCCTCCCCCAACACCCCGCTGCGGACGCCGAGTCCGGCCGGGGACTCCTCCTCGTCGAGGCGCTGGCCGACCGCTGGGGCGTCGCCCGGGAACCGCGCCCACGCAAGACGATCTGGGCGGAACTGGACCTCGCCCAGAAACCGGAGCACGGGTCCTCGTGCTCCGGTACAAGGGGCGCTCTTCCCAAAGAACCACGACGGTGAAAGAACCCCCACCAAGCCCCACCCCACCCTCCCGGCAGCACAGCCCACCGATCACCCATCCGGGTGAACATCGCCAACTGGGCTGGATTCCGAGCGGGTTGCGTGATCTAGGCTCAGCGCAAACAACCCCAGACATACGACGGCCCTCGCCGGGACGGCAATCCCAAGGCGAGGGCCTGACCACCTAGGAAGATTCGAGCTTCCCGATGGATACACGCGACATTACCGCGCCCCCGCGCGCCCAGTCCCGGCACACCGCCGACAAACACCCGAACCAGCGGCACAGCGCACACAGCGGGCTCACACACGACCACACCCGCCACACCACCCGCTTCACGGTGATCGGCAACCACCTCGCCCAGCACCCGGAGTTGTCACTCCTCGCGATCGGGCTGGGCTGTCACATCCAGTCGTTGCCCAAAGGCACCCGCGTCGACATCAAGACCCTCGCCGGCCGCTTTCCCGAGGGCGCGACCCGCATCGCCGCCGCCCTGCGCGAACTGGAAACCCACGGCTATCTGCGCCGCGAACGCCACCGCGTCCCCGACGGCCGCATCGTCACCCGCACGATCTCCTGCAACCAGCCCGGCGGCCGTAGAGACCACACGGAACCCCAGGCGCGACCCAAAGCCGCCAAAGCCCCCCGCAAGGCGCTCCCACCCGTGCCGCGCCCGGCCTACCCGGCCCCCGCCCTTCTCCAGACCGCCACCGACCTGCTCGCGGACCTCCGCCGCCACAGCCCCGACCTCCTCCTGTCGGCCTGCGACACGGCCCACCTCGCCCCAGGAGTCGCGGCCTGGCTGGAGCGAGACGTCAGCCCCGCCGCCGTACGCCACGCCCTGACCACAGACCTGCCACCCGAAGGCCTACGACGGCCAGCAGCCTTCCTGGCCCACCGCCTGACGGCCCAACTCCCGCCCCCACCACCGTTCCGGGCCCCGGCACCACCACCAGCCGTACGGCACCCTCTCCGCAACTGCGACGGCTGCGACCGCGCCTTCCGCTCGCCCACCCCAGGACGCTGCCATGACTGCCGAACCGATCTTCCGGAGGCCGCCTAGCATGAAGGGGACGATCCAGCCGCACGAGCTGACCACGCTGCGTCTTCGCAAGCGCCTGGAGAAGGTCATGCCGGACGAACTGGTCGCTCACACGGGTGCACCGGATGTGGAAGTCGAAGGCGAGGGCATCATGCGCCGTCCCGATGTGATGGTGATCGCGTGGGCGGACATGGACGTGCCAGGTTCGTTCGACCCGCGCACTTTGCTCGCCGCCATCGAAGTCGTCTCCCGCTCCAACCCGGACAACGACTGGGTGGGCAAGATGCGCGACTATCCCCTGATCGGGATCCCCACCTACGCCGTCTTCGACCCACGCACCGGCACGGGCGCCGTCCTCACCGACATCCACGCCACCCCCGACGGCCCCCGCTACGCCACCCGCAAGGACTTCGTCTACGGCGAGGACATCACCATCGCCGAGTGGACCATCTCGACGGAGGGCTTGCCGCGGTATGCGGGGTCTGGCAGCCCAGAGTCCTGAGGGGGGCGGGGAAGAAGGCCCGCAGGAATCCGTACGGATGCTGTTGGCCAATTCCGCCTCGGCGATCCCGGCCACGGTGAGTCCGTACCGGAGATCCGGGATGCTGTCCCCACGAACGTGACACTTCCTCCCCAGAGTGTCACATTCGCGAAACTGGAACCCGCCCCCCGTGGATTCGCCAACAGCGTCGAATCCATAGGGAGCGGTCCCGTAACCCGGGAAACCCAACCGGTGTTCTTGATCGGCCCCCGCCGACGCCGGAAACCTCCTGGCTAGATCCGTCCCACGAGGGCCATGACGGCCATCCAGCCCGCGCGGCTCCCGCACGCGACGAGCAGCGGCGCCCAGCTCTGGGCTCGCCGGGCCCGGACCACCAGCCGTAGGCACTCACTCCAGAACTGCGACAGCTGCGAGCGAGCCTTCCGCGCGCCCGAACCCGGTCGCTGCCGCGACTGCCGACCCGCGCCCCTGACCACCGAGTGGACGATCCCGACTGAGGGCCCGCCGTAGTACCCAGATCAGGACTCCGCGAAACAACGCTGACCGCCCACCGGCACAAACGACCCCGATCCGGCCACAGGGGTACCGATCACCGACGGCGAAGCACAAGACTCCCCGCACACGCCTGAGATGCGTACAACGGGGGAAAAAGTGACTGACCTGTTCCGTTTTGTTGCGCTGCGCGCGCCCGTGCGCACCGCACCCACACATTCCATAGATCTGGCGTCGTCCAGCGCGTTCCAGAAGGCGCTGGCCGGGGCCCGGCAGAGTGAGAGTCCGGTCGACGCCGCGCAGCAGGTGGCCGGGCGGTATCTGATCGGCGACTACGGCCCGGGGTTCATCAAGGAGAGCGACGCGATCCCGGACCAGGGCGCCTACGACAGGCTCACCGCGACCGCCGCCACCGCTCAGCACGCGGCGGACCTGACCGCCGTGATCAAGTCGGGGTTCGGGAAGACGCCGCAGGTCCTGGTCGCCGACGCGGGTTTCAAACTCTTCGTGCAGAACGTGCACGACACGATCGTCGCCCTCTTCCTGCTGCCGGCCACGCGGTCGCACCCGATCAGCGACCTCGCCCAACTCACCCGCCTGACAGCGCTGATCGCACGGGTGGCGGCGGCCGACACCTCGCTGGAGGACGCCGGTGGGATCCAGCGCGCGCTGAGCGAGTCGCTGGTGCTGCCGACCGCGGTGTTCCCGTTGCGGGGCGGCCTGCCGCAGCCGGTCGGCGTCGGGGACCTGCTCGTCGTCAAGCAGCAGCTCACCCGGTACGAGCCCGGGGATGTCGCCAACATCGAGAACATCCTCAAGGGCGAGAAGCGCGAGAAGCTGACGCACCACAACCTGACCCTCGACACGACCGTGGTGACGGAGACCTCGAAGACGACGGAGACGACGACCTCGCTCGACGTCACCGAGCGGTTCGACTTCAAGAACGAGGTGCAGAACACCGTCAGCGAGGACCTGTCCATCAACGGCGGCGTGAACGTCTCCGCGAAGTACGGCGCCGTGGAGATCAACGCGAACGCCAGCGTGGCCTACAAGCTGTCCAAGGAGGAGTCCACCAAGGTCGCGACCGATCACGCCCGGGACGTGACGAACCGGGCCGCGACAAAGGTCACCGAGACCGTGCGGCGGCAGGAGACGACCCGCACCATCGAGGTGCTCAAGGACCGGGAACTCCACTCGTTCGAGAACACCGGCCCGGGCAACGCCAACGTGAGCGGCGTCTACCAGTGGGTGAACAAGGTCTACGAGGCGCAGACCTTCAACTACGGCAGCCGCCTGATGTTCGACCTCACGGTCCCGGAGCCGGCGGCCTTCATCGTCGACGCCACCACCGTGAAGGGCGTCCAGGCGACGATCACACCGCCCGAGCCCTTCGTCGTCGTCAACGACGGTACGGCGACAGCGCATTGGCGCGCGGTCCAGCCCGGCGACCTCGGCCCGGACGGACTCCTCAAGTCGGGTGTCGTCTCCCGGCCGCTCACACCCGCCGACGTGTCCTCGGAGCCCGGCTCGGCCACGTACTACGGCACGTTCATGGGCAAGTACGGCGCCCTGGGGGTCAACGCGCCCCCGGAGCCCTTCACCACCGTCGCGAAGAGCCTCACCGGGAACAAGGACGACCACGACCACCTGGCGGTCGTCGACGATCTGACGATCCCGCAGGGCTACCGGGCGACGGCCATCACCGCCCAGGGCGCCTTCACCCTCTTCGAGGAGGAGGACGGCGACGAGCGGATGTGGGTGTTCGTCGGCAAACACCGCTTCGAGTGCAAGGGCGCCGGCACCCTGCCGCCCGGCGCCGCGCTGCTGCCCGACCCCACCACCACGGTCGTCGACGAGCAGGGCAGCATGCCCATCGCCGTCGAGACCCAGCAGGCGCGGGACTTCGCGGTCACGGTCGAGGTGGCGTGCGTACGGACCGACACCGCGCTGGAGCAGTGGCAGCTCGACACGTACAACTCGCTGGTCAACGCCCACGACAACCTGGTGAGCGGCTACCAGGACAAGGTGAAGGCCCAGGCGGTGCAGGCGGCCACCACCGTCTCGCTCGGCCGCAATCCGGCGCAGAACAGGCTGATCGAGCGCGCGGAACTCAAGAAGGCGTGCATCTCCCTGCTGTCCGGCACCGATCTCTACGACGCGGAGATCGACGACGTCAAGGTGAACGCCACCGCGCCCGCCTTCCCGCGCCCGAACGTTCCGCCGCACTCGAACCAGAACGTCGTCGGCGCCGACCAGGAGGCGTTCATCCGCTTCTTCGAGCAGGCCTTCGAGTGGGAACACATGATGTACGTGTTCTACCCGTACTACTGGGCCCGCCGCGAGACGTGGTACGCCAACGCGCTCGCCGACGACCCCGACCCGCTGTTCGCCGAGTTCCTCAAGGCGGGCGCCGCCCGGGTCGTCGTACCGGTCCGCCCTCAACTCGAAGGCGACGTACGGTACTTCCTCATGGTCGGGCAGATCTGGAACGGCGGGGCCGTGCCGGGCATCACCGACACCGACTACCTCCCGATCACCGAGGAGATCCGCGCCCGCGACGACGCGCCCGGCGACGAGGTGCCGCAGGGCGATCCCTGGGAGGTCTCGCTGCCGACCACCCTCGTCAGGCTCCGGGCGGACGAGACCCTGCCGGAGTGGCGCAAGTTCCAGGTCGACGGCCGTGACTTCTGGGTGCCCGGCCGCATCGTGGCCGGCAAGTGGACCCCCGACTTCGGGAAACTCGACAGCCACGGCAACTGGACCCCTCAGTGAAGGGCCGGTGACCTTTCATGACCGCGAACAGCTACGTCTTCTTCGGCTCGGAGCCGCAGTTCGTCCTTATCGTGGCGGGAATCCACGAGAGCGAGCAGGGCGGCATCGAGGTGGCGCACTGGATCCGGACCAAGCTGGCGGCCCGGAAGAAGCCGACCCGCTTCGGGGCGGTCGTCATCCCCGACGTCTTTCCCGAACGGGGGCTCCTCGCCCGGACCGACGAGTGGAAGCGCGGAGACACGGGCAACACCTGGCGGGAAATCCCGCGCTCCGACGGTCCGGACTTTCACCCCGCCCGCCATTTCCCCCCACCGGGAGAGCCGTTGAGCGCCCTGAAGAAAGGGCTGCTCATCGGCCGGGACGGCACTGCGCTGCGGGAAGGCAAACTGACGCTGCCCCAGTTGCCTGAGATCCGGTACGTCATCCAGTTCGTCGAGCAGTTCCGGCCGATCAGAATCGTCAGCGTCCACGGCACCCATCCGGTGACCAGGGACGAGCTGACGGCCAGAAAGGCCCAGACCGGTATGAGCAACGACGACATCAAGAAGTGGGACGGCGTCTCCGCCATCAAGGGGGTGAACTTCCCGGGCATCTTCGTCGACCCTAGATACCAACTCGGCAAGGACTGCCCCAAGTTCGATCTGGAGATCTGCAAGTTCGACCCCCTCCTGGACCCGGCCTTCCCGGTGCAGAGCGCGGGCAAGGACGGCAAGGGGACGGACCGGCGCTTCGACTCGGCACGCACCCCGGAGGGCAAGGCGGACGACGCTCTCGCCCTCAAGGCCGCACAGGCCATCGCCAAGCTGGACCCGACGCTCGTACGCGGCAATCACGTGGCCGAGGCCGTTCCCGTCGTCCACTACGCCAAGGCGAGCACTACGCCCGAGGCCTTCTCCCTCGGCGACTGGGGACCCGTCGAAGTCCCCTCCTCGAAGGGCCTCGGCGCGCGTCCCGGCGCCCCCGTGTTCACCGTCGAGGTCGACGACAACCAGGAGAGCTGGGCCTTCCTCGACGGGGTTCAGATGATGTCCGAGAAGGGAGAAGCCCTGCTGCAGACCCCGTCGCCGGAGCTGCGGGTGGCCAAGAACCCCGGGCAGAAGATCCTGCCGGCGAAGTTCAAGAAGACACGGTCCGCGCAGCTGCAGGCGTACGCCCAGGGAATCATCGACACCATCCTGGAAGTGCCCTGACAGTAGTCGTCGCCCTGGCTGCGGATACCGCACCGGCCTCCGCAGCCAGGGCCACCACATCGTCATGCCTCGTCTGTCACCCACACCCCAAAGTCTTGAGGGTCGCCGGGAAGTAGGCCCGCATGAACTTCTCAATGTCCTTGCGGTGGGTCTGGTCCGTGAGGGGGATTCGGGGGGCTTGGAGGGTGAGGGTGAAGTAGTTGCCGCCGTTCGTTTTACAGGGGGTGGTCGAGATGGCTCCGTCGGTGCCGACGATTGTCTTGTAGGTGAAGTCGATGCTTCGGGGATCCGTGACCCGCGAGACCGATCCGGTGTTCTGGGCCAAGTACATGAGGTCCGTCGCGCTCTCACGCCATGAGAAGCGGAAGCCCAGCACTACTTTTCGCCCCGACAGCACTAGACAAGGGGCTGTAATCGCCTGGGTACGGTCAACACGATCGTACTCATGCCAGTCTTCTGCAGACGTCACGAGTGGACGTGCAAGATCGGGAGCGATAGGCGTCCCGCAAATCACGTCCGGAATCTCTCCATCGGCGGAACTGCCGCAGGACGCAGCAGAGGTGGACGAGAGGAACAAGGTCACACACGTGAGGCCGATGCGGAGGCGCGCCTTCATTTAGACCGTTCCCCAGACATTCCGGTCGCATGGGCGATCCCGTCCTCAGCCGATCGGCTGATCTCCGCCTGTGGATCGAGGTACAAGCCACCAGCTTGCGGATGCAACTTTCTCCATTCATCAGCAAGAGCCATCAACTGGCCGTTTCTCGCAGAATAAGCGTTGACGTTGTGATCGGCTTGCGCCTGATCAAGTCGACGCTGTTCATCAGCCAGCCACTGATCCGTCACGTAGTCAAAGCCTGTCTGCACATCATCGCTAACTACAGGGATGTAGCTGATCGCCTTGTCGAAGAACGGCTTGGTCTCGAACTCTGCAACCTTCGGATCCCCCTCGGCCTGCACTCGCGCCTCCTCCAGGAAACCGACCGTTCGACCTGCTCGAGTCAGAGATTCGGACGAGTTCGAATGGTCACTATGGATAGCCGACACCATGGCCTGGTTCATCCCGCCGTTCAACGCCCCATACGCCCCCTCGTCCTTTGACACCTGCTTCGCGACTTCGAACAGCTGACTCTGGTCCAAGGGCGAGTCGCGGATTTTGACCTCGCTCATAGCCGCATGCACCGCATCCCCATGATTAACCAGCACATTAGCCATCGGCCTCCTCAACGACGGCGGAAAATCATCCCCACTGTCGGACAAATAAGCCAACGCCGACTTGAACACCGCGTCATTCACCGCCCGATCCCCCACCTGCCCCCCACGCGGATCCGCAGGATCAATCCCCATAGCCCCCGCCTGCAACGCCGCCCCGAACCCCACCCGATCGTCCCCGTCCAACCCGGAAACGTAGTGGCCGCCCTTCGAGACCACGTCCTCATAGAGGGCGACATTCCAGTCACGGTCCTTCATGAGGTATTTCATATGGGCCTCGGAGTGGAGATAACGCGCCGCCTCGGCCGGATCGCGGCTCATGATGCCGAGCATGCCGTCGACGGGGTCGTTCGCGAACCAGCCGTCACGTGCCCCGCTGTAGCCGCCCTTCACCCGCCAGATCCCGGGGTTCTTCTTCTCGGCCGCGATCATGTCGCCGGTGAGGTCCTCGACCATCCCGGGGGCGTACCCGTGGCCCTTCTGCATCAGCGTGACAAGCGACTGGTAGCCGACGGCCTTGTCGAGGTGCAGGCCCTGCGCGTCGTTGGCGTAGTGCGCAATGCCGGCGTGCCGCATACCGGTACGCCACCTCCGGTACCAGTCGGACTTCGGATGCTTCGTCGCCGTAGCGAGCGTGTTCGCCAGGCCCGCCTCGATCGTCGAGTAGGTGCCCGCGGTGCCCGCCCCGGCGCCGCCCTGGACGTGGATGCGGTCGTTCAGCTCGTTCGTGAGCTGGATCGTGCCGGCCGGACCCAGGTCGTCCAGCAGCATCCGCGAGAACGCCTCGTCACCGCTGTTGTCGCGGAACGACCGCTCCAGTTCGACCAGTTGAGCATCCGTCAGTTGGCCACCCCTGGCCAGTTTCTCCAGGTACGTCTCCGCCTTCTCCGCCTCGTACTGTTCGACGTCGCCCCTCGCCCTGCCGTTGAAACCCCGGCCGCCGGCCAGCAGTTCCGAGTCGACGACGACCCCCGCCAGGGCGATCCGGACACCCGTGTCCGCGTCCGACACATCGCGTACGGCCTTGTCGATGCGGTCCTGCCACGGCCGCACGGCATGGGGATCGCCGGGGGTGTCCGGCTGGTCCGGGCCGGGGCTCACCACGCCCTGTTCCGAGACCGTCATGCCCGCCCTGACCGCGTCCCACCGCGCCGCCACCACCCCGCCCCGCAGCTCCACGAACCGGTCGTGCGCGTCCCGCAACAGCGACGCGACGGCCTTGGCCTCCGTCCGCGCGTACTGGAACTCCTTGAGCGTGGTGTCGAAGCGGGCGTTCGCCGCGTCGGCGCTGAGCCCGGTCCACGACGTGCCCATGGAGATGCCGTGCACATCACGCCGGTACGCCGTCTCCTGTTTCTCGAACTCACCCGCCATACCGTCCCAGCGCTCGGCGGCCGTGGTCAGCGTCGCCAGGTCGGTGGTCATGATCTCGTGATACGTCGGCATGCGCTCAGTACCTCAGTCCCCAGTACGCCAGTCCCCCTGACCCCCGGCAATCCATCAGTACGTGTCCAGCGAGGACCGCTCCCGCACCGCCGACCCCACCGCCAGGTCCGTACGCGTCAGCACCGCGCTCCCGCTCCGCAGCGCGTCCTTCTCCGCGCCGAGCCGGTCCATCAGGTTCTTCACCTGGTCCACCCATGCCCCGTGCGCCTTCTGGAGAGCGGCCGAGGTGAGCCACCCGTCCCCGTCCTTCGCGGCGAACTCCCTTACGGCGGCGCCCATTTCCTCCTCCGCCCAACGCCCCGCCGCACGCGTGTCGGGCCCGATGTGCTCCTCGATCGCCCGCGCCGCCGCCCGCTTCTCCCCCGGCGAGGAGGCCAGATCCCTCCTCGCTGCGGAAACCCCCAACTCGCCCGGCACACCCGACACACCCAGCACACTCGGCACACCCGCCGCCCTCGACCCGCTCGACCCGCTCGGCCGACTCCGCACGCCCACTACGCCCCCTTCGCTACACACGCCGACTCTCCAACGGCCCCAGGTACAGCGCCGGCAGACCCCCCGTGTCGATCACGAGCCGCTGCAGCACCACCGTCGGGTCCACCATCCAGAACTTCAACCGGTGGACCCCGGCCTTCGTCACGGAGTGTTTCGTCGCCGTCGCGTTGACGTTGTCGGAGGTGTTGCGGGCCCACACCGCGTTCAACAGCCCGTCATCCGCACCGGCGTTGATGTCGACGGTCTCGACCGGCCCCTCGTCGAGGGAGACGCCGTAGCGCAGCCCGCCCGTCGGCAACGCAGGGTTACGAGGGGACAGATACGCCCACACCGTCATCTCACCCCCCGAAGGCACCGACACCAGGCTCACCTCGTACTCCAACCGAGGCGAACCCACCCCGCCCGGCGTCTGCCTGGGCAGCGTCACCGGCCACGGCGTCACGCCTGCCCCCGTACGCCCGATGCCCTCGATACGACGCCACCCGCCGACCGCCCGGTCGTAGTGCTCCGCGTCGATCGCCACATAACCGCCCGCCTCCACGAACCCCCGCAGCCCCCGGCCCGACGGCTTCTCGGCGACACAGGCGACAGTCACCGACGCCCCCGCACCGGTCACCGTCAACGCCCCCTCCACCCGCCCGACCGGCACCCGGGCCCAGTCCACCCCCACCTCCACCCGCACCTGCCGCTCGACCCGCCCCCGCGGCCGGTCCACCACCAACCACGGCACCGACGACGTGTCGATCCGGTAGTCGAAGGCCGTACGCCCCCGGTTGAACACCTCGACGAACTGCTGCGGACGCGTCTGACACGGACTGAACGCGGGCAGTACGGCCGCCACCCCCGACGCACCCCCTGGCCACCACACCCCCGCACCCGACTCCGCACCCGCACCCACCTCCGACGCACCGTCCACCGCCACCCCCAACCCCGCTCCCTCCGGCACCTCAATCCGCCGCACCGCCGG
This sequence comes from Streptomyces sp. NPDC088350, assembly GCF_044753545.1. Lineage (NCBI taxonomy): Bacteria > Bacillati > Actinomycetota > Actinomycetes > Kitasatosporales > Streptomycetaceae > Streptomyces > Streptomyces sp. NPDC088350. Next base: position 92,354 of record NZ_JBIVNL010000014.1, read on the forward strand.
AAACAGCACATCCGGCAACGCCACGTTGTTCTTCTCCGGCTGCTGCCACCCGGCGTTGGGCCCGTACCGCTCCACATCCCCGTAGTCGATGTGCGGCTGTGTCTGGAAGCCGCGCCACTTCCCGCCCGCCACCGCCGAGTTGAAGCGTTCGGCCAACGCGAGGTCCGCCGCCAGACCCGCCTCCGCCGCGTCCGCGAGGTCGTTCGTCGCGGCCCGGCCCTGCGCCGCGTAGAGCAGGTTCGTGAACTCGGCCGACCGCAGCGCGTACAGGTTGGCGGTCGCCAGCACCTCGTACCCGACGAGTTCGAACCACGCGTCCCGCACCCCGCCCCCCGGCAACCGCCTCCCGATCCGCTCCGCCCGCCGCCCCAGCTCCCGCCACTCCTCCGTGACCCGCTCCAACTCCCGGTGCCCGAAGGCGAACGGCGTCCGCTGGTCGTCGTAGACCACCCGGCCGTCGACGAGAGTGATCCGCCGGTTCAGCAACTCCGGTTTGCGGCGCGCCTGCAACTGCCCGTACTCCGCCAGGACTTCGGAGATCGCGACAGCCTCCGCCGCTCCGAAGTTCTGCCGCGCGTACCGGAGTTCCCAGCCGGACAGCTCATCGGCATCCCAACCCTCCGGATTCCAGGCGTAGTTGAGGAAGAACTCGGTCGGCAGTTCGTTGCCCTTGAGGTCGCCCACGTTCGCGACCCACAGCCCCCGGTTCCCGTACGCGTACGCCGCGTGCAGCTGCTCCCACACGTTCCGCAGGTTCGCCGTGTCCACCCACTTGTAGTTCCGTCCGGCGCCCACATAGTCGAAGTGGTAGTACAGCCCGTAACCCCCGGCCCGCTCCCCCGCCGCCACCTCCGGATGCTTACGGATGTTCCCCCAGTTGTCGTCCGTGAGGACGACCGTGACGTCGTCCGGCGCCCTCAACCCCCGGTCCCAGTACCGCTGCACCTCCTTGTACAGCGTCCACACCTGCGGGGTCTCGGCCGCCGGCCGCCCCGTCACCTCCTCGATGATCCTTCGCTGCGCCGCGATGATCTCCCGCATCAGCTCGATGCCGTCGCCGTCGGGGAGGCTCGTGTCGCCGTTCCCGCGCATGCCGAGCGTGACGACTCCCTCGAAGCCCTGGTCGACCATGCGCTGCACGCCGGCCCGCCAATAGGCCCGGATCGCCTGGGAGTTCAGCCGGTACGACCACTCGCCCGTCCCGCCGTACGGATCGTGGCCCGGTGTCACGATCGCGCCGGAGGAGTCCCGGACGGCGGCCACGGCATGCCGGTTCCACTCCTCGATGCCCCGCATCATCGGCGCCTCGTGCGACGTGCCCATGACAACGCCATATGCTGCGGCCCGCCTGTGGTTCTCCGGGTCGTCCTCCGCGAAGGCCCGGCCCCACACCGCCGGCCAGAGGTAGTTCCCCTTCAGGCGCAGCAGCACCTCGAAGACCCGGCCGTAGAAGTCCGCGGTGAAGCCGCCCGGATACCCCGGCGCCTTGCCCGGCCCGAAGTACGCCGGCGCCCATGTCCCCAGCGCCGGGTTCTCGTCGTTGATGAAGAAACCCCGGTACTTCACCACCGGCGTGCCCTGCGAGTACCGCCCGGGCAGCACCCACACCTCGTCCCGACGCGTCGGCGGTACGTCGTCCCACCAGTGCCAGGGCGAGACCCCGATGCCGTACGACACGTCGTACGCACCGAAGATCGTGCCGCGCGGGTCGCTCCCCGCGACGACGAACGCCCGGTCCACGCCCGGCATCGGACGCTCGACCACGGTCTGGAGCGAGGTCTCCCACCGGCCGCGGATCCCGGACACGTCCAGTTTCCCGGCGGCCACCAGCCCGTCGATCAGCGCGCTGCGGCCGATCGTGCCGACGAGAACCACCAAGCGGGCGGGCGCGCTTCCGGGGCGTACGCCGGTGACGCGTTCGATGTCGTCGCGCAGATCCCCTGCCACCCGTACGACTCCGGGGTGATCGTCGGGGTCCACCACGACAGGGGCTCCGATCAGAGGGAAGGCACCCGTCGTACGCGAGAAGGAGATGTACGTACCCGCCGCCGTGGACCGCGGGAACCCCGACGACAGCACCGGCACCGCGGCGAGTCCCGCACCCAGAACGGCTCTTCGACTGACGGACGCAGACATGGCACACCCCTCCACACCCAATTTGGTCAGCGGCATGACAAATGGTGGGACGAGTGGCGGGAGGGAACAACAGGTCGTACCCGCCGAATACTTTCGTAACAGCAAAGGGGCCCGTACGACCGAAGTCGTACGGGCCCCTTCGAGACCTACCGGTCAGAGACCGGTCGGATCAGCCAAGACTACTTGTTGATCTTGGTGACCTGGCCGGCGCCCACCGTGCGACCACCCTCGCGGATGGCGAACTTCAGGCCCTCTTCCATGGCGACGGGCTGGATGAGCGAAACGGTCATCTCAGTGTTGTCGCCCGGCATGACCATCTCGGTGCCCTCGGGGAGGGTCACGACGCCGGTCACGTCCGTGGTGCGGAAGTAGAACTGGGGACGGTAGTTGTTGAAGAACGGCGTGTGACGGCCACCCTCGTCCTTGGACAGGATGTACGCCTGGGCCTCGAACTCCGTGTGGGGAGTGACCGAGCCGGGCTTGATGATGACCTGGCCGCGCTCGACGTCCTCGCGCTTGATGCCACGGAGGAGGAGGCCGACGTTCTCGCCCGCCTGGCCCTCGTCGAGCAGCTTGCGGAACATCTCGATGCCGGTGACCGTGGTGGTGGTCTTCTCCTGCTTGATGCCGATGATGTCAACGGTCTCGTTGACCTTCAGGACACCACGCTCGATACGGCCGGTGACGACCGTACCGCGACCGGTGATCGTGAAGACGTCCTCGACGGGCATGAGGAACGGCTTCTCGGTGTCACGCGGCGGGGTCGGGATCGACTCGTCGACGGCGGCCATCAGGTCGAGGACCGTCTGGCCCCACTCCTTGTCGCCCTCGAGCGCCTTGAGCGCCGAGACCTTGACGACCGGCAGGTCGTCGCCCGGGAACTCGTACTCGGAGAGGAGCTCACGGACCTCGAGCTCGACGAGCTCCAGGATCTCCTCGTCGTCCACCATGTCGGCCTTGTTCAGGGCGACGACGATGTACGGAACGCCGACCTGGCGGGCCAGGAGCACGTGCTCCTTGGTCTGCGGCATCGGGCCGTCGGTGGCGGCCACCACGAGGATCGCGCCGTCCATCTGCGCGGCACCCGTGATCATGTTCTTGATGTAGTCCGCGTGACCGGGGCAGTCGACGTGGGCGTAGTGACGCGTCTCGGTCTGGTACTCGACGTGCGCGATCGAGATCGTGATACCGCGCTGGCGCTCCTCAGGAGCCTTGTCGATCTGGTCGAAGGCCGAGGCCTCGTTCAGGTCCGGGTACGCGTCGTGCAGCACCTTGGTAATGGCGGCCGTGAGGGTCGTCTTACCGTGGTCGATGTGACCGATGGTGCCGATGTTGACGTGCGGCTTAGTCCGCTCGAACTTCGCCTTCGCCACTGGGTCCTCCTGTGGAGTGGTTCTGGTACGCCTTACTCATCGGCGCCAGGTGATCTTTGCTGGGATGCCGCCCGCCGGGGTTCTGCCCTCCCGGGTGAGCCCCGGCGGTCGGTGTCAAGCCTAAAGCGTGCAAACGGTGTGTGTTACTCGCCCTTGGCCTTCGCGATGATCTCCTCGGCGACGTTCCGGGGAACCTCGGCGTAGGAGTCGAACTGCATCGAGTAGCTTGCGCGACCCGAGGTCTTGCTGCGGAGGTCGCCGACGTAGCCGAACATCTCCGAGAGGGGCACGAGGCCCTTCACGACGCGCGCACCGGCACGCTCCTCCATGGCCTGGATCTGGCCACGGCGGGAGTTGATGTCGCCGATGACCTCACCCATGTAGTCCTCGGGCGTGGTGACCTCGACGGCCATCATCGGTTCGAGGAGCACGGGGGACGCCTTGCGCGCGGCCTCCTTGAAGGCCTGCGATCCGGCGATCTTGAACGCGAGCTCGGAGGAGTCGACCTCGTGGTAGGCACCGTCGAGAAGCGTGACGCGGACGCCCGTCATCTCGTACCCGGCGAGGATGCCGAACTGCATGGCCTCCTGCGCACCGGCGTCCACCGACGGGATGTACTCCCGCGGGATACGGCCACCGGTGACCTTGTTCACGAACTCGTACGCCGGGCCGTCGGACTCGGTGATCGGCTCGATCGCGATCTGCACCTTGGCGAACTGACCGGTACCACCGGTCTGCTTCTTGTGGGTGTAGTCCACGCGCTCGACGGCCTTGCGGATCGTCTCACGGTACGCGACCTGCGGCTTGCCGACGTTGGCCTCGACCTTGAACTCGCGCTTCATACGGTCGACCAGCACCTCGAGGTGCAGCTCGCCCATACCGCCGAGGATGGTCTGGCCCGTCTCCTCGTCCGAGTGGACGTGGAAGGAGGGGTCCTCCTCCGCGAGACGCTGGATGGCGATACCCAGCTTCTCCTGGTCACCCTTGGACTTGGGCTCGATGGCGACCTGGATGACCGGCGCCGGGAAGTCCATGGACTCCAGGATGACCGGGTTCTTGTCGTCGCACAGCGTCTCACCGGTGGTGGTCTGCTTCAGGCCCATGACGGCGACGATGTCGCCGGCGCCCACCGCCTCGATCTCCTCACGCTTGTTCGCGTGCATGCGGTAGATCTTGCCGATGCGCTCCTTCTTGCCCTTGACGGAGTTCAGCACCGCGGTGCCGGTCTCCAGGCGGCCCGAGTAAACCCGGACGAAGGTGAGCTTGCCCAGGTGCGGGTCGCTCATGATCTTGAACGCGAGCGCGGACAGCGGCTCGTCCACGGACGGCTTGCGCTTGACGACGACCTCGGGGTCCTTGACGTCGTGGCCTTCGATGGCCTCGACGTCGAGGGGGGTCGGCAGGTAGCGCACGACCGCGTCGAGCAGGGGCTGGACGCCCTTGTTCTTGAACGCGGTGCCACAGAACACCGGGGTGACGGTGATGCCGTTGGACTTGCCGGACGCGATGGTGACGCGACGGATCGCGGCGTACAGCTGCTCCTCGGTGGGCTCCTGGCCCTCCAGGAACAGCTCCATGATCTCGTCGTCGTTCTCCGCGACGGCCTCGACGAGCTTGCCGCGGTACTCCTCGGCGGCCTCGGCGTGCGTGGCCGGGATGTCGACGACGTCGTACATCTCGCCCTTGGCCGCCTCGGCGGACCACACGAGCGCCTTCATGCGGACCAGGTCCACAACGCCCTTGAAGTCCATCTCGGCACCGATCGGAAGCTGCATGATCAGCGGAACCGCACCGAGGCGGTCCTTGATCATGTCGACGCAGCGGTGGAACTCCGCGCCGGTCCGGTCGAGCTTGTTGACGAAGCAGATGCGCGGCACGCCGTAACGGTCGGCCTGACGCCACACCGTCTCGGACTGCGGCTCGACACCGGCGACACCGTCGAACACGGTGACGGCACCGTCGAGGACGCGCAGCGAGCGCTCTACCTCAACGGTGAAGTCGACGTGCCCGGGGGTGTCGATGATGTTGATGGTGTAGTCGTTGTCCTCAAGCGGCCAGTGACAGGTGGTGGCAGCAGAGGTGATCGTGATGCCACGCTCCTGCTCCTGCTCCATCCAGTCCATGGTGGCGGCGCCGTCGTGGACTTCACCGATCTTGTAGCTGACGCCGGTGTAGAAGAGGATCCGCTCAGTGGTGGTCGTCTTGCCCGCGTCGATGTGAGCCATGATCCCGATGTTGCGGACCCTGGCCAGGTCAAGTGAAGTGGTAGCCATAAGGCTTCGGTCTTCTCTCGGTCTCGTCGTGGGTAGCGACTACCAGCGGTAGTGCGCGAAGGCCTTGTTGGACTCGGCCATCTTGTGGGTGTCCTCGCGCTTCTTGACGGCCGCACCGAGGCCGTTCGAAGCGTCGAGAAGCTCGTTGAGCAGACGCTCGGTCATGGTCTTCTCGCGACGGGCGCGGGAGTAGCCGACCAGCCAGCGCAGCGCGAGCGTGTTGGCGCGACCGGGCTTGACCTCGATCGGAACCTGGTACGTCGCACCACCGACACGGCGGGACTTGACCTCAAGCGTGGGCTTGATGTTCTCCAGGGCGCGCTTCAGCGTGATGACCGGGTCGTTGCTGGTCTTCTCGCGCAGGCCCTCCATGGCGCCGTACACGATGCGCTCGGCGGTGGAGCGCTTGCCGTTCAGCAGCACCTTGTTGATCAGGGAGGTGACAAGAGGAGAACCGTAGACCGGGTCGATGATGACCGGGCGCTTCGGGGCGGGGCCCTTACGAGGCATTTTCTACTTCTCCTTCTTGGCGCCGTAGCGGCTGCGGGCCTGCTTGCGGTTCTTGACACCCTGGGTGTCGAGCGAACCGCGGATGATCTTGTAGCGAACACCGGGCAGGTCCTTCACACGGCCGCCGCGCACGAGCACGATGGAGTGCTCCTGCAGGTTGTGTCCCTCACCCGGAATGTAAGCGGTGACCTCGATCCCGCTGGTCAGACGCACACGCGCGACCTTACGCAGGGCCGAGTTCGGCTTCTTCGGGGTGGTCGTGAACACACGCGTGCAGACGCCACGACGCTGAGGGGAACCCTCGAGTGCGGGCGTCTTGTTCTTCTCGACCTTGTCCTGCCGGCCCTTCCGGACCAGCTGCTGGATCGTAGGCACTACTTCTCCGGTTTCTGTGTGCCGATGGTGAAGCTAACCTGGAACGTCGCCGACCCACGCGGTCGGGTGTGTCGTATCCCGCAGACTTTCGCCGGTAAGCAAAAGGGGCGCAGATCGCGGTGGCCGGTGTCGGCTCCCTTAGTGCGGTTCAAGGCACGCACGGGAGCCAGGGCACACCCCAGGCACAAGGTCTGAGCGTACCTACCTCATTCGCTGCGGTCAAAACAAATGGGTGGCACCCACGTCCCGGCACGAAACATGCCGAAGCCGCACACCGTCCGCGATCTTCGAATCTACGGCCGCCGGGCCGCTCCGAGCCCGCCCCGAGCCCGCTCCGAGCCCTCAGGTGGAGCTCGCGGCGGCCACGATCGCGAACAGCAGGATCAGGGTCCAGCCCGTGATGGCGAGCCAGCCGAAGACCAGTCCGGTCAGCGCGAACCCGTCCCCGCCCTCGTCGGTCTGCCGTATCTCCGCGCGGGCGGTGTGGCCGAGGACCACCGCGGGGATGCCGGTCAGACCGGCCGTGAACACGGTCAGCAGACCGCAGACCAGGGCGCCGACCGCCTTGCCGTTGGTCGGCGGCGGAGCCGGCAGGAACGTCGGCGGCACCGGCCGGAAGCCCGTGTGCGGTCCCTGGACGACGACCGTCGTGTGCGGCCCCTGGGGCAGATCGGCGACCAGCAGCATCAACTCGCCCACCGTACGGGCGTCGTAGGCCCGCGCGACCCGCTTCTCCAGCTCGTCCTCCCGCAGCCGCCCCTCGGCGAAGCCCGCCCTGAGCACGTCCACGGTCCGCTCCCGGTCCGCGGTCGCAGCCAGCATCGACGCCCCGCTGTGCCCCTGCCACGGCTGCTGCGGCCCCTGCCCCTGCCACGGTGTCGGGTACGACATGGAACACCTCCCCCGGCGCCGGAGACCGAATGCCTCCATGATGCTCCAACGCACCGAAAACGGCACGGGTTCCCCCACGGCTCCGAAGGACGGCCATACGGGATGTGTCGTCCGTCCCTCACAGGATCGGACGCCGTCGAGCAACAGAAGATGTCAACTCCTCACCTGGGAAATCCCGTTGGACCCGGCGGAGCACATCGTGGCCGAACTCTCCGTCAACGCCGCCACCCACGGCCGTGTCCCCGGCCGCAACTTCCGCCTGACGCTCTACGTAGCCGGCGGCACCCTCCGTATCGAGGTCACCGACACATGCGGTGACCGACTGCCCCACGCCCGACAGGGCACTCCGGACGGCGAGTCCGGCCGAGGGCTCCTCATCGTGGGCGCGCTCGCCAACCGTTGGGGAGTCGCCGTAGGCCCCGCCCCACGCAAGACCGTCTGGGCCGAAGTCGTGCTCCGCCCCACCGGATCGCGGCCTGTCACGTGCCGGTGACCCACCGCCCGGCCCGACGCGCGATCAAAGCTTTTCCCTGACCCTGGGGCGAATACCGACCCAACCCCACCCCACCGACCCCCTCCAGCAACCCTGGTCACCCGGAAGAGTGACGATCTTCAATTCGGCTGGATTTCGGGCCGGTTGGCTGCCATATGCTCGCGGCAACCACAACCGCAGACATGCGACGGCCCCCGCCGGGACTGCAATCCCAATGCGAGGGCCTGACCACCGAGGAAGAGAAGAGCTTCCCGATGGATACCCGGAACTTTAGCGCGCCCGCCTGCCCTCAGCAGCTCAATCCGCGCGGCATCACCCACATCAACACCCCGCACACCACCCGGTACACGGTCGTCGGCAACCACCTCGCCCAGCACCGGCAGCTCTCCCTCACCGCGATCGGCCTCGCGCTGCACATTCAGTCGCTGCCGGAGCAGACCCGCGTCGACATCAAGACCCTCGCCGACCGCTTCCCCGAGGGCGAGACCCGAATCGCCGCCGCCCTGCGGGAGTTGAAGGCCCACGGCTACCTGGCCCAGGTCCGCAAACGCCTCCCCAACGGCCGGGTCGTCACGCACACGGTGTCGTACAACCAGCCCCAGGCCCAGCCGCCCGAGGCCGCCTCGGCACCGGCCACCCTCACCGCGACACCCAGGCCCCCCGCCGGCGACGTACCACCACGACCGGCCACCCCCACCGCAGCGTCAAGGCCGCCCGCCGACGTACCACCACGACCGGCAGCCGAACCCGAGCCCGGACCGGCACCTCAGCCCGAAGCCCGCCCCGAACCCGACTCCCGACCCGCTGCCGCCAGACTCCCGCTTCCCGCACCCCAGGCCCCCGACCTCGACCGGCATCGCAAGGCCACAGCCCTCCTCAGCACCCTCCACCACCAGGACCCCCGCCTCCTCCTCCCCGAACGCGCCGTCCGCCGCCTCGCCCCGGCGGTCGCCGCCTGGCTCGAACGCGGAGCCCGCCCCGAGGCCGTACGCCACACCCTGACCGCCGACCTTCCCGAACCCCTCCGCAACCCGGCGGCCCTTCTCACCCACCGCCTCGCCGAACTCCTGCCGCCACCCGTGCCGATGGCACCACCGCTCCCACAGGACCGGCCTGCTGCCCCTCCCCCGTTCCACAACTGCGAGGGCTGTGACCGGGCGATCCGGACCGCACGGCCAGGCGCCTACTGCCGCGACTGCCGCACTGCGGGCCTCGATCCCGCCGCGGCGTGAAGCACGCTGCTCCGTCCGACTCCGAAGACGACGACTCGTTCCTGCTGGCCATCTAGTCGCAAGGCAAGAAGGCCGCGGACAAGCGCTCCGCCTGGGCCTACTACCTGGTCGCCGGTCCGCACAACATGCCGGTGATCACCGACCCGGACAAGGCCTCCGCCGACCTGGCGCTGGCGACACTGTCCGCCATCACCCACGCGAAGGAACCGGTCGTCGATGGGATGCTGAAAGCACTGTCCACCGCTCTGCGGGACGTGCCCGAAGCTGTTGCCGACCCCATCATCGAACTCACCACACAAGGCCTGGACAGCGCGCCCCAGGCCCTTGAACTCTGGAGGACACTGGTGGCCGTGGATCTCTCCTTCCACAAGTCGTACATCTCCGAGGAAATCCGCGACGAAGGCCGGGGCGAGGGCCGCGTCCAGGGCCGCGTCGAGGACATCTTCGTCGTCCTGGATGCCCGTGGCATCGACGTCCCCGACGACCTCCGCGACCGCATCACCGCCTGCGACGACCCCGACATCCTGCGTCGCTGGCTCACCCGCGCCGTCGTCGCACCGTCCGCCGAAGAGATCTTCACTGACGAAGACGCCTGAGACCCGAGAACCGGACGCGCCGAAGGGCGGCCACCCCGTACGAAACGGGGTGGCCGCCCTTCAGTTCAACTCAAGCGATCGCTCGCTGCCTACTGGTTGTACGGACCGTAGTCGTAGTCCTCCAGCGGGACGGCCTGGCCGGAGCCCGTGCCGAACGGCGAGTAGTCGATGTCGTCGTAGCCGACGGCCGAGTACATCGCGGCCTTGGCTTCCTCGGTCGGCTCGACCCGGATGTTGCGGTAGCGGGACAGGCCCGTACCGGCCGGGATGAGCTTACCGATGATGACGTTCTCCTTGAGGCCGATCAGGGAGTCGGACTTGGCGTTGATCGCCGCGTCCGTCAGGACCCTGGTCGTCTCCTGGAAGGACGCCGCCGACAGCCAGGACTCCGTGGCCAGCGAGGCCTTGGTGATACCCATGAGCTGCGGACGACCGGAGGCCGGGTGACCGCCCTCCTGCACCACACGACGGTTCTCCTGCTCGAAGCGGGAGCGCTCGACCAGCTCGCCGGGCAGCAGCTCGGCGTCGCCGGACTCGATGATCGTCACGCGGCGGAGCATCTGCCGGATGATGATCTCGATGTGCTTGTCGTGGATCGACACACCCTGCGAGTTGTAGACCTTCTGGACCTCGCCGACCAGGTGGACCTGGACGGCACGCTGACCCAGGATGCGCAGCACGTCGTGCGGGTTGGTGGCACCCACGGTGAGCTTCTGGCCCACCTCGACGTGCTCGCCCTCGCTGACCAGGAGACGGGCACGCTTCGAGATCGGGAACGCCGTCTCGTCGCTGCCGTCGTCCGGGGTGACGACGAGCTTCTTGGTCTTCTCGGTCTCCTCGATCCGCACGCGGCCCTGGGCCTCGGAGATCGGGGCGACACCCTTCGGCGTACGAGCCTCGAAGAGCTCGACGACACGGGGCAGACCCTGGGTGATGTCGTCACCGGCCACACCACCGGTGTGGAAGGTACGCATCGTCAGCTGCGTGCCGGGCTCACCGATGGACTGGGCGGCGATGATGCCGACCGCCTCACCGATGTCGACCAGCTTGCCGGTGGCCAGCGAGCGGCCGTAGCACATGGCGCAGGTGCCGACGGCGGACTCGCAGGTCAGGACCGAGCGGGTCTTGACCGTCTCGATGCCGTGCTTGACCAGCTCGTCGATGAGGACGTCGCCGAGGTCGGTGTTGGCCGGGGCCAGCACCTTGCCGTCGACGGTGATGTCCTCGGCCAGCGCACGGGCGTACACGCTGGTCTCGACGTTGTCGGCCTTGCGCAGGACACCGTCCGCGCCGCGCTCCGCGATGTGCAGCTTGAGGCCGCGGTCGGTGCCGCAGTCCTCCTCGCGGATGATGACGTCCTGGGAGACGTCGACCAGACGACGGGTGAGGTAACCCGAGTCGGCGGTACGGAGGGCCGTGTCGGCCAGACCCTTACGGGCACCGTGGGTGGAGATGAAGTACTCCAGCACGGACAGGCCTTCACGGAAGGACGCCTTGATGGGACGGGGAATCGTCTCGTTCTTGGCGTTCGACACCAGACCACGCATACCGGCGATCTGACGCATCTGCATCATGTTTCCTCGGGCACCCGAGTCAACCATCATGAAGATGGGGTTCGTCTTGGGGAAGTTCTCGTTCATCGCCTCGGCGACCTCGTTGGTCGCCTTGGTCCAGATCGCGATGAGCTCCTGCGTGCGCTCTTCCTTGGTGATCAGACCGCGCTCGTACTGCTTCTGGACCTTCTCGTCCTGCGCCTCGTAGCCCTTGACGATCTCCTTCTTCGCCTCGGGAACGACGACGTCGGAGATGGCCACGGTGACACCGGAACGGGTCGCCCAGAAGAAGCCGGCCGCCTTCAGGTTGTCGAGCGTCGCCGCCACGATGACCTTGGGGTAGCGCTCGGCCAGGTCGTTGACGATCTCGGAGAGCTGCTTCTTGCCCACCGAGTAGTCGACGAACGGGTAGTCCTCGGGCAGCAGCTCGTTGAAGAGCGCGCGGCCCAGGGTCGTACGGAGGCGGAAGGTGTCACCCTGCTGCCACTCGGGCTCGCCCTCCTCGCGGACCGGCGGCACCCAGCCACGCGGCGGGATGGTGCCCACCGGGAAGCGGATGTCGACGGCCGACTGGAGCGCCAGCTCGCCGCCGTCGAACGCCATGGTCGCCTCGGCCGTGGAGCCGAACGCGCGGCCCTCGCCCTTGACGTCACGGAGTTCGCCGTCGGTGGTGAGGAAGAACAGACCCAGCACCATGTCCTGGGTCGGCATGGTGACGGGACGACCGTCGGCCGGCTTCAGGATGTTGTTCGAGGACAGCATCAGGATGCGGGCCTCGGCCTGCGCCTCCGCGGAGAGCGGCAGGTGGACGGCCATCTGGTCACCGTCGAAGTCCGCGTTGAACGCGGTGCAGACGAGCGGGTGGATCTGGATGGCCTTGCCCTCGACCAGCTGCGGCTCGAAGGCCTGGATGCCGAGGCGGTGCAGCGTGGGCGCACGGTTCAGCAGAACCGGGTGCTCCGCGATGACCTCTTCCAGGACGTCGTAGACGACCGTACGGCCGCGCTCGACCATGCGCTTCGCCGACTTGATGTTCTGCGCGTGGTTCAGGTCCACCAGGCGCTTCATCACGAACGGCTTGAAGAGCTCCAGCGCCATGGCCTTCGGCAGACCGCACTGGTGCAGCTTCAGCTGCGGGCCGACGACGATCACGGAACGCGCGGAGTAGTCCACACGCTTGCCGAGCAGGTTCTGACGGAAGCGGCCCTGCTTGCCCTTGAGCATGTCGGACAGCGACTTCAGCGGACGGTTGCCGGGGCCCGTGACCGGGCGGCCACGACGGCCGTTGTCGAAGAGCGCGTCGACGGCCTCCTGGAGCATGCGCTTCTCGTTGTTCACGATGATCTCGGGCGCACCGAGGTCGAGAAGGCGCTTCAGGCGGTTGTTGCGGTTGATCACACGGCGGTACAGGTCGTTCAGGTCGGAGGTCGCGAAGCGGCCACCGTCCAGCTGCACCATCGGGCGGAGGTCCGGCGGGATGACCGGGACGCAGTCGAGGACCATGCCCTTGGGGCTGTTGGAGGTCTGCAGGAAGGCGGACACGACCTTCAGCCGCTTCAGGGCGCGGGTCTTCTTCTGGCCCTTGCCGGTGCGGATGATCTCGCGGAGGCGCTCGGCCTCCTCGTCCAGGTCGAAGGACTCCAGGCGCTTCTGCAGCGCCGCGGCACCCATCGAACCGTCGAAGTACGTGCCGAAGCGGTCACGCAGCTCGCGGTAGAGGAGCTCGTCGCCCTCCAGGTCCTGGACCTTGAGGTTCTTGAACCGGGTCCACACCTCGTCCAGGCGGTCGATCTCGCGCTGCGCACGGTCGCGCAGCTGCTTCATCTCGCGCTCGGCACCTTCGCGCACCTTGCGGCGCACGTCGGCCTTGGCACCCTCGGCCTCCAGCTCGGCCAGGTCGGCCTCGAGCTTCTTGGCGCGGGCTTCGAGGTCGGAGTCCCGACGGTTCTCGACCTGCTGACGCTCCACGGAGACATGCGCCTCCAGGGAGGGCAGGTCACGCGTCCGGCGCTCTTCGTCGACGAACGTGATCATGTACGCCGCGAAGTAGATGACCTTTTCGAGGTCCTTCGGGGCGAGGTCGAGCAGGTATCCCAGTCGGGACGGGACACCCTTGAAGTACCAGATGTGCGTGACGGGCGCGGCCAGTTCGATGTGGCCCATCCGCTCACGGCGCACCTTGGCGCGGGTCACCTCGACGCCGCAGCGCTCACAGATGATGCCCTTGAAGCGAACGCGCTTGTACTTGCCGCAGTAGCACTCCCAGTCCCGGGTCGGACCGAAGATCTTCTCGCAGAAGAGTCCGTCCTTTTCGGGCTTGAGCGTGCGGTAGTTGATGGTCTCAGGCTTCTTGACCTCGCCGTGGCTCCACTGACGGATGTCGTCAGCGGTGGCCAGACCGATCCGGAGCTCATCGAAGAAGTTGACGTCGAGCACTATGCGTCAATCCCTCTCAGGGTTGTAAGTCTTGGGGTCTGATACGGGGGTCCTGGGGCCGGAGACCTGCGCGCGGCAGGTCTCCGGACTCCCGTCAGACCTCTTCGACGCTGCTCGGCTCGCGCCGGGACAGGTCGATGCCGAGCTCCTCCGCTGCGCGGAAGACATCCTCGTCGGTGTCACGCATCTCGATGGACATACCGTCACTGGACAGCACCTCCACGTTCAGGCAGAGCGACTGCATCTCCTTGATGAGCACCTTGAAGGACTCGGGGATGCCGGGCTCGGGGATGTTCTCGCCCTTGACGATGGCCTCGTAGACCTTCACGCGGCCGGTGACGTCGTCGGACTTGATGGTGAGCAGCTCCTGGAGGGCGTAGGCGGCGCCGTATGCCTCCAGCGCCCACACCTCCATCTCGCCGAAGCGCTGTCCACCGAACTGCGCCTTACCACCCAGCGGCTGCTGGGTGATCATCGAGTACGGACCGGTCGAACGGGCGTGCAGCTTGTCGTCGACCAGGTGGTGCAGCTTCAGGATGTACATGTAGCCGATCGAGATCGGCTCCGGGAACGGCTCGCCGGAGCGGCCGTCGAACAGGTTGGCCTTGCCGGAGGCCTGGACCAGCCGGTCGCCGTCGCGGTTCGGGATCGTGGCCTCGAAGAGACCGGAGATCTCGTCCTCGCGGGCACCGTCGAAGACCGGGGTCGCGACGTTGGTACCCGGCGCGACCTGGTCGGCGCCGATGACCTGCAGGCGGCGCGCCCAGTCCTCGCTGAAGCCGGAGACGTCCCAGCCGCGGCTGGCGAGCCAGCCGAGGTGGATCTCCAGGACCTGTCCCGGGTTCATTCGGGACGGGACACCCAGCGGGTTGAGGATGATGTCGACCGGAGTCCCGTCCTCGAGGAACGGCATGTCCTCGATGGGCAGGATCTTGGAGATGACACCCTTGTTGCCGTGGCGGCCGGCCAGCTTGTCGCCGTCGGTGATCTTGCGCTTCTGCGCAACATACACGCGGACCAACTGGTTGACGCCGGGCGGCAGTTCGTCGCCCTCCTCGCGGTCGAAGACGCGGACGCCGATGACCTTGCCGATCTCGCCGTGCGGCACCTTCAGCGAGGTGTCGCGCACCTCGCGCGCCTTCTCGCCGAAGATCGCGCGGAGCAGGCGCTCCTCGGGGGTCAGCTCGGTCTCACCCTTGGGCGTGACCTTGCCGACGAGGATGTCACCGGCGACGACCTCGGCACCGATACGGATGATGCCGCGCTCGTCGAGGTCGGCGAGGACCTCCTCGGAGACGTTCGGGATGTCCCGGGTGATCTCCTCGGGGCCGAGCTTGGTGTCACGGGCGTCGACCTCGTGCTCCTCGATGTGGATCGAGGAGAGGACGTCGTCCTGTACGAGGCGCTGCGACAGGATGATCGCGTCCTCGTAGTTGTGACCCTCCCACGGCATGAACGCCACGAGCAGGTTCTTGCCGAGCGCCATCTCGCCGTTCTCGGTCGCCGGACCGTCCGCCAGCACCTGGTTGGCGACGACCCGGGAACCCTCGTCCACGACAACCTTCTGGTTGACGGACGTGCCCTGGTTGGAGCGGGAGAACTTCGCGAGGCGGTACGTCGTGTACGTGCCGTCGTCGTTGGCGGTGGTGATGTAGTCCGCGGAGACCTCCTGGACCACACCGTCCTTCTCCGACTTCAGGACGTCACCGGCGTCGACCGCGCAGCGGTACTCCATGCCGGTGCCGACCAGCGGCGCCTCGGACTTGATGAGGGGCACGGCCTGACGCATCATGTTCGCGCCCATGAGGGCACGGTTGGCGTCGTCGTGCTCCAGGAAGGGGATCATCGCGGTCGCGACGGACACCATCTGGCGCGGGGAGACGTCCATGTAGTCGACGTCGTCACCGGGGACGTAGTCGACCTCTCCGCCACGACGGCGGACCAGGACGCGGGTCTCCTCGAACCGGAAGTCCTCGCTCAGCGGCGCGTTGGCCTGCGCGATGACGAATCGGTCCTCTTCGTCGGCCGTCAGGTAGTCGACCTCGTCGGTGACGACACCGTCGGTGACCCGGCGGTACGGCGTCTCGACGAAACCGAACGCGTTGACCCGGCCGTAGGAGGCGAGCGAGCCGATCAGGCCGATGTTCGGGCCTTCGGGGGTCTCGATCGGGCACATGCGGCCGTAGTGCGAGGGGTGCACGTCACGGACCTCGAAGCCGGCCCGCTCACGGGAGAGACCACCCGGGCCAAGAGCCGACAGACGGCGCTTGTGGGTGAGACCCGACAGCGGGTTGTTCTGGTCCATGAACTGCGAGAGCTGGCTGGTGCCGAAGAACTCCTTGATGGAGGCGACGACCGGCCGGATGTTGATCAGGGTCTGCGGCGTGATCGCCTCGACGTCCTGGGTCGTCATCCGCTCGCGGACGACTCGCTCCATACGCGCCAGACCCGTACGGACCTGGTTCTGGATGAGCTCGCCGACGTTGCGCAGACGACGGTTGCCGAAGTGGTCGATGTCGTCGGTCTCGACGACGATCGTCGTGCCGTTGTCACCGACGGTCTCGGTCTCGCCGGCGTGCAGCTTCACCAGGTACTTGATCGACGAGATGATGTCCTCGACGGTCAGGACGCCGGCGTCCAGCGGGGCTTCGCCGCCCAGCTTCTTGTTGACCTTGTAGCGGCCGACCTTGGCGAGGTCGTAGCGCTTCGGGTTGAAGTAGAGGTTCTCAAGAAGCGTCTGCGCGGCCTCGCGGGTCGGGGGCTCACCCGGACGCAGCTTGCGGTAGATGTCGAGCAGCGCGTCGTCCTGGCCCTGGGTGTGGTCCTTCTCCAGGGTGGCGCGCATGGACTCGTACTCGCCGAACTCCTCCAGGATCTGCTCGGTCGTCCAACCGAGAGCCTTGAGCAGGACGGTGACGGACTGCTTGCGCTTGCGGTCGATACGGACACCGACCATGTCGCGCTTGTCGATCTCCATCTCCAGCCAGGCACCCCGGGACGGGATCACCTTGGCGGAGAAGATGTCCTTGTCGGACGTCTTGTCGATGGAGGAGTCGAAGTAGACACCCGGCGAACGGACCAGCTGCGACACGACGACACGCTCGGTGCCGTTGATGACGAAGGTGCCCTTGTTGGTCATGAGCGGGAAGTCGCCCATGAAGACCGTCTGGGACTTGATCTCGCCGGTCTCGTTGTTGGTGAACTCAGCGGTGACGAAGAGCGGCGCGGAGTACGTGAAGTCGCGCTCCTTGCACTCGTCGATGCTGTTCTTGGGAGGCTCGAAGCGGTGGTCGCGGAAGGTCAGCGACATCGACCCGGAGAAGTCCTCGATCGGGGAGATCTCCTCGAAGATCTCCTCCAGACCGGACTTGGTGGGGACGTCCTGACCTGAATCCAGAGCCGCCTCGACACGAGCCTTCCACGCGGCATTGCCGAGCAGCCAGTCGAAGCTCTCGGTCTGCAGCGCAAGAAGGTTCGGAACCTCGAGGGGCTCCTTGATCTTTGCAAAGGAGATGCGCAGCGGGGCGGTGCTGGCGCCGTTGTTCATATTCGCGGTCGAGGCAGTGCGCGAGGCGGCCAAGAGGGGGTCCTTCCGAGGGCTCGGACTCACTACGCGCGTACCGGCCCCTCTCAGGGGCAAAGAGACATGGACTTCCTGAGTCGGCCCGGAAAGGCCAGGTCAGAGTTGGTCCGGTCATCGATGCTCAAGTGAGGGCATGCCCCTGGTGACGGGCAGGGAGCAGCTAACAGGCAGCGCAAAGGGTCAGTGTAGCCACTTGGCGCACTGATGTCCAGCCCCGCTTTTTTGAGACCCTCGTCGTGCTCAACACCCTCGGCAAGCTCACGTCCTCAACGCGTTGATACTGCCCTCTTCGCCGCCGATCCATGCCTCGGATTCGGATCGTTGTGACGACGCGTCCTGAGAATTGCGCGCTGCGTGCGGTTCGTCAAGGCCTCCATGGCCCACACCACATGCCACCAGGGCTGCCCGGAGGCACGAAGAAGATCACCATACTCCGCGAACCCCTGATCGCAAGGCTGCCGCTCACCCGACCCAGGAACGCCGAAGAGCGACCACCCAGATGGATGATCGCTCTTCGGTGCCTAGGCGTTACAAGGTCTTTGGGACCTCGTCCACGACCTCGGCGGTGTTACTTGACCTCGACGGAGGCGCCGGCGGCCTTGAGGGACTCGGCGGCCTTCTCGGCGACGTCCTTGGCGACCTTCTCGACGACGGGCTTCGGGGCGCCGTCCACGAGGTCCTTGGCCTCCTTGAGGCCCAGGGAGGTCAGCTCACGCACGACCTTGATGACCTGGATCTTCTTCTCGCCGGCACCCGTGAGGATGACGTCGAACTCGTCCTGCTCCTCGACGGCCTCGGCGGCGGCGGCCGGACCGGCCGGGCCGGCCACGGCGACCGCGGCGGCGGCGGTGACGTCGAACTTCTCCTCGAACGCCTTCACGAACTCGGAAAGCTGGATGAGGGTCATGGTCTCGAACTCGGCGAGCAGTTCGTCCTGGGTGAGAGCCACGATGGCTTCCTTCCACTAATTTTCGGCTGGTGCCGGGATGTACATGTCTGGCGGGCGTACGTTCGGCCCGCTACGACCACTGCCTCGGGCCGGAGCCTTGGGCGGCGGTCATTTCGCGAGCCGAATTACTCGGCACCGCCCTGCTCTTCGTGCTTGGCGCGAAGGGCGTCCACAGTGCGGACGAGCTTCGACGGGAGCGCCTGGAAGAGCTGCGCAGCCTGAGTCTGCTTGCCCTTGAAGGCACCCGCCAGCTTGGAGAGCAGAACCTCGCGGGACTCGAGGTCCGCGAGCTTCTTGATCTCGTCGGCGGACAGCGCCTTGCCGTCAAGGACACCGCCCTTGATGACGAGGTTCGGGTTGTCCTTGGCGAAGTCACGAAGACCCTTCGCCGACTCCACCGGGTCACCGGTGATGAAGGCGACCGCCGTCGGACCGTTGAACAGGTCGTCGAGCGTAGAGATCCCGGCCTCGTTGGCCGCAATCTTGGTCAGCGTGTTCTTCACCACGGCGTACTGGGCGTTCTCACCGAGCGAACGACGCAGCGTCTTGAGCTGCGCCACGGTGAGACCCCGGTACTCGGTCAGCACGGCGGCGTTCGAGTCGCGGAACTGTCCCGCGAGCTCGGCTACCGCGGCAGCCTTGTCGGGCCTTGCCATAGAGCGTCGGCCTCCTTCCGGGTGATGAGGACCGCTCAGAAGGGGCTGGGACAGAAGAAACGCCCCGGCGCAGGCGCACGGGGCGTAGCTCGACCGGCAACGAAACACACCGGGAGCACATCCAGTTCACCTGCGCGGGTCGTCCACTGTTCAGCGGATCCTTCGGTCACCGCGCCCTCTTGCAAGCGCACGGCAACGACCAGCGGTCTTTGGCTTCTGGAGCAGAGTACGCGAGCGTCACGGATTCAAGCAAATCCGCCCGTACGGCTCAGTCCCGACCACTCAGGAACTCGAACCGGACCCGCTCGCGGCGTCGCCGCCCTGCTTCTTCAGCAGGGCCGTGAAGTCCTCGGTGTCGCTCGCCGGGGGCACAGTGGCATCGGCCTTCACGCCGTAGTCGCTGTAGTAGGCGGTCTGGGTGTAGTGGCCCGAGGACATCTCGCCCTTCTCGATCTTCTTCACCAGCAGGTCCTGGGCGTTGACCCAGATGTCGACCTGCTCCGTGGAGACACCGGCGGCGGTGAGCTGCTTCTTCAGGCCGGCGAGCTGGCTCGCGGTGAGGTTGGAGTTCTTGGAGGCGAGGTCGGCGACGTTCACCGTGCCCGAGTAGTGCGTGGTCTTCTGGCCGCGCACCGACTCCGTACCGACCTTCTTGACGTCCCCGGAGGCGAGCAGGAGCTTCACCGACTGGTTCGGCGTGGAGTTCTGCATCTGGTCCTTGAGGTACGCCCCGGAGCTGCCGCCGAGCTTGGCCAGGTCGTCGTAGTCGTACTTGATCCAGTGCTTGCCGCCCGCCTGCTCGGCGAACTTCTCGCCCATCTTCGCGTAGTAGGCGTCGGGCAGATAGCGGGCCTCCATCGACGTGCTGCCGGCCGCGCGCATCGTGTCGGCGACCGTGCCGCCGGTGTACGTCATCGTGAGGGTGCCGGTGATGCCGTCGCTCCAGCCGAGGTTGCCCTTGGCGTCCATGGACATCAGGGAGCCCATGACGGTGGAGGACTCGACCTTGGCGGAGTCCGCCTTGTCGGTGGACTGCTCGGCGCTGCGCAGGGCCGCTATCGGGCTCACCCGGGTCGCGCTCCGGCCCGCGGCCCTGTCGTCCTTGCCCGAGCCCCCTGAAGAGCCCGAGGAGCCGCAGGCGGCCACTCCGGCCAGCGCCGTCGCCACCGCGATCGAGAGGCCCACCCGGCGCACGGTCCTGCTCTTCATTCGTCCCCACCCCTATGTGATTGCTGTGCCTGCCCATGACGCTAGCGCAGCGCACTGACACCCCGTACGAAAAGAGGACGAGCCCCGCACCACGAAGGTTGCGGGGCTCGCCCAATTGACGCGTACGCGACGCGGCTACCGGGGTGAGCGCGGGGCTCAGACGGCGGCCGGGTCCTCCTCGGCGAGGAGGTTGCGGGTGCGGTTCGGGTCGAGCGGAATGCCGGGGCCGATCGTGGTGCTGATCGCGGCCTTCCTGATGTAGCGACCCTTGGCGGCGGACGGCTTCAGACGGAGGATCTCGTCCAGGGCCGCGCCGTAGTTCTCCACCAGCTTGGTGTCGTCGAAGGACGTCTTGCCGATGATGAAGTGCAGGTTCGAGTGCTTGTCGACGCGGAACTCGATCTTGCCACCCTTGATCTCGGTGACAGCCTTGACGACGTCCGGGGTCACGGTGCCGGTCTTGGGGTTCGGCATGAGACCACGGGGACCGAGCACGCGGCCGAGGCGGCCGACCTTGCCCATGAGGTCCGGGGTGGCGACGACGGCGTCGAAGTCCAGACGGCCCTTCGCCACCTCGTCGATCAGCTCGTCGGAGCCGACGATGTCGGCGCCCGCGGCGGTCGCGGCCTCGGCACGGTCACCGGTCGCGAAGACCAGGACCCGGGCGGTCTTACCGGTGCCGTGCGGGAGGTTCACGGTGCCACGGACCATCTGGTCGGCCTTGCGCGGGTCGACACCCAGGCGGAAGGCGACCTCGACGGTGCCGTCGAACTTGGTCGTGGAGGTCTCCTTGGCGAGACGGACGGCCTCGAGCGGGGCGTAGAGCTTGTCCCAGTCGATCTTGGCGTCCGCAGCGCGGAGAGACTTGCTGCGCTTGCTCACTACTGCTCCTGTGTATGTCTGAGGAGTCGTGGTACGGGCCGAGCAGGCCCCACCACGGTACTTCTACGGGGTGAAGGTCAGCCCTCGACCGTGATGCCCATGGAACGGGCGGTGCCGGCGATGATCTTCGACGCGGCGTCCAGGTCGTTGGCGTTCAGGTCGGGGAGCTTGGTCGTGGCGATCTCACGGACCTGCGCCTGGGTGATCTTGGCGACCTTGGTCTTGTGCGGCTCGCCCGAGCCCTTCTCGACACCGGCGGCCTTGAGGATCATCTTCGCGGCCGGCGGGGTCTTGGTGACGAAGGTGAAGGAGCGGTCCTCGTAGACCGTGATCTCCACCGGGATCACCCAGCCACGCTGCGACTCGGTGGCCGCGTTGTAGGCCTTGCAGAACTCCATGATGTTGACGCCGTGCTGACCGAGCGCGGGGCCGACCGGCGGAGCCGGGTTCGCCGCACCGGCGTTGATCTGGAGCTTGATGAGCCCCGTGACCTTCTTCTTCTTGGGAGGCATTGCTCTCCGGGTCCTTTCGATTCGGGTCCTGCCCACCTCCGGGAATCACCCGGACGCAGGCATACCGCACAACGATAGCGGGTATGACGCCGTGGCCAAAAACGAGAAAGGTCAGGGGGTTCACTGGGAACCCACCTGACCTGCCCCACCTAGGGGCGCGGGGAACTGCGCGACCAGCCCCCACGACCCGCAGTCGAAGTACTACTGGTTAGTTCTTCTGAATCTGATCGAACGAAAGCTCGACCGGCGTCTCGCGACCAAAGATCTCCACGAGACCCTTGACCTTCTTCGAGTCCGCGTTGATCTCGTTGATGGTCGCCTGCAGCGTCGCGAACGGCCCGTCGGTGACGGTGACCGAGTCGCCGACCTCGAAGTCCAGCACCTGGACCTCGACCTTGCGCTGCGGCATCGGCTTGCCCTCGGCCTCGGCCGCCTCACGCGCGGCCTTCTCCTCGGCCTCCGGAGCGAGCATCTTGACGATCTCGTCCAGGGTCAGCGGGTACGGGTCGTAGGCGTTGCCCACGAAGCCGGTGACACCCGGGGTGTTGCGGACGACGCCCCAGGACTCGTTCGTCAGGTCCATGCGGACCAGGACGTAGCCCGGGAGCTTGTTCTGCTTGATGGTCTTGCGGTCGCCGTTCTTGATCTGGACGACCTCTTCCTGCGGCACCTCGGCCGCGAAGATGTAGTCCTCGACGTTCAGCGAGACGGCGCGCTGCTCCAGGTTCGTCTTCACGCGGTTCTCGTAACCGGCGTACGTGTGGATGACGTACCACTCGCCGGGCAGGAGGCGAAGCTCCTCGCGCAGGGCGGCAACGGGGTCGACGGGCTCGGCCGGCTCGGCCTCTTCCTCGTCGCCCTCGACCGCGTCCTCGGCGTCGAGTTCCTCGGTCGCTTCCTCGTCCTCGTCCTCGTCGTCGACGTGTACGGCGGCTTCCTCGGCGGGCTCGCCCGCGTCTGCGTCTGCAGCCTCGACCTCGTCCAGGTCGTCGTCCGCGCCCTCGACGATGTCGAGTTCGTCTTCCACGGACTCGTCCGGCTCGACGGCCTCGTTCAGGTTCGGGTCAGACACGGTGGCTGCTTCTTCCTGGATACATGGGGGTGGAACACGCGAAAGGGGCGCCGGTCAGGGCGCCCTTCGCTTCCGGCCTCAGCCGAAGACGTACTTCGCGGCGTGATTGAGTCCATAGTCAATCACGGTCACCAGACCGATCATGATGAGGACGAAGAAGATCACGACCGTCGTGTACGTCGTGAGCTGGTTGCGCGTCGGCCAGACGACCTTGCGGAGCTCCGCGACGATCTGGCGGTAGAAGATGCCGAGGCGCTTCAGCGGGCCCTTCTTGGCGCGCTTGCCACCCTTGCGGGCCTTCTTCTTGGACTCCGACACCTCGTCCTGGGCATCAGGCATGTCGATGGAGCCCACGGCGTCCGCCATTCGTCCTCACCTGTTCCCGGGTCGTGGCCGTGCCGCGCCCGGTCTGAGCCGCACGGCGGTGCATTGCTGTGTAAACATGCGCTGCGCACACATCCTGGCGAAGGTGTGTGTAGCAGGGCCGGAGGGACTTGAACCCCCAACCGCCGGTTTTGGAGACCGGTGCTCTACCAATTGAGCTACGACCCTTTGTGACGTTCTCCAACGTACCGCATCCGCCCGAGTGCTCGGTGTGCACCAAGTAGGGCGCGGCTGTTGAAGGCCAACGAGCTAGGAGTGTACGTGCTCCGGGGCCGGTCGTCGAACAGAAAGTGCCTGTACGGGGATTGCCGGAGGAAGATCGCCCAGGCCTGGGCGGAAAACCGGACGGTTGTTCAGTGCCTTCCCGATCCTGTTCAGTCTGTGAAACCGGTGTGCCGGGCGGGTTTCCGGTCTGAAACGATGGGCCCATGAGCGCCTCAACCCCTCCCACCGAGCGCCGGGTCTCCGCCCGAGTCGGCGCGATCTCCGAGTCCGCCACCCTCGCCGTGGACGCCAAGGCCAAGGCCCTCAAGGCCGCCGGGCGTCCGGTGATCGGCTTCGGCGCGGGTGAACCGGACTTCCCGACCCCGGACTACATCGTGCAGGCCGCGATCGAGGCCTGCTCGAACCCCAAGTACCACCGCTACACACCGGCCGGCGGCCTGCCGGAGCTGAAGGCCGCGATCGCCGCGAAGACGCTGCGCGACTCGGGCTACGAGGTGGACGCCTCGCAGATCCTGGTCACCAACGGCGGCAAGCAGGCCATCTACGAGGCCTTCGCCGCGATCCTCGACCCGGGCGACGAGGTCATCGTCCCGGCGCCGTACTGGACGACGTACCCGGAGTCGATCCGGCTCGCGGGCGGTGTCCCGGTGGACGTCGTCGCCGACGAGACGACCGGTTACCGCGTCACCGTCGAGCAGTTGGAGGCGGCCCGCACCGAGAACACCAAGGTCGTCCTCTTCGTCTCGCCGTCCAACCCGACCGGCGCCGTCTACAGCGAGGCCGACGCCGAGGCGATCGGCCGCTGGGCCGTCGAGCACGGCCTGTGGGTCATGACCGACGAGATCTACGAGCACCTGGTCTACGGCGACGCCAAGTTCACCTCGCTGCCCGCGATCCTGCCGGAGCTGCGCGACAAGTGCATCGTCGTCAACGGCGTCGCCAAGACGTACGCGATGACCGGCTGGCGGGTGGGCTGGATCATCGGCCCGAAGGATGTCGTCAAGGCCGCGACCAACCTCCAGTCGCACGCCACCTCGAACGTCTCAAACGTGGCGCAGGTCGCCGCTCTGGCCGCCGTCTCCGGTGACCTGGAGGCCGTGGCGAAGATGGGCGAGGCCTTCGACCGCCGCCGGAAGACGATCGTGCACATGCTGAACGAGATCGACGGCGTGCTGTGCCCGGTACCCGAGGGCGCGTTCTACGTGTACCCGTCGGTGAAGGCGCTGCTCGGCAAGGAGATCCGCGGCAGGCGCCCGCAGGACTCGGTCGAGCTGGCCGCGCTGATCCTGGAGGAGGCCGAGGTCGCGGTCGTCCCGGGCGAGGCCTTCGGCACCCCCGGGTATCTGCGGCTGTCGTACGCCCTGGGTGACGAGGACCTCGTCGAGGGCGTCAGCCGCATCCAGAAGCTGCTGGCGGAGGCCACGGACTGACGTTTTCGTACCTCCACGCGTGCGTGCGGGCCGTTTCCCTCCGGGGAGGCGGCCCGCTGCTTTGTGCGAGCAAGACCACTATCGGGGAAAGTGGTACCGGCACGGAGGGAACGTACGGCAGGATTCCCGGATGGAGCGTGTACGTGATGTCTCTGAACTGCCGAAAGCCCATCTGCACCTGCACTTCACCGGGTCGATGCGGCCGGCCACCGTGCTGGAGCTGGCCGACAAGTACGGCGTGCGGTTGCCCGACGCCCTGACCGAGGCGCTGACCAGCGGGGAGCCGCCGAAGCTGCGGGCGACGGACGAGCGGGGCTGGTTCCGTTTCCAGCGGCTGTACGACGCGGCGCGGTCGTGCCTGCGGGAACCCGAGGACATCCAGCGGCTGGTGCGCGAGGCCGCCGAGGAGGACGTCAGGGACGGCTCGGGCTGGCTGGAGATCCAGGTGGACCCGACGTCGTACGCGCCCCGCCTGGGCGGGCTGATCCCGGCGCTGGAGGTCATCCTGGACGCGGTGGAGACGACCTCCCGCGAGACGGGGCTCGGGATGCGGGTGCTGGTGGCCGCGAACCGGATGAAGCACCCGTTGGACGCCCGCACACTGGCGCGGCTGGCCGTGCGGTACGCGGACCAGGGCGTGGTCGGTTTCGGCCTCTCGAACGACGAACGCCGGGGTATGGCACGGGACTTCGACCGGGCCTTCGCGATCGCCCAGGAGGGCGGCCTGCTGTCGGCCCCGCACGGCGGCGAGCTGGCGGGCCCGGCCTCGGTGCGGGACTGCCTGGACGACCTCCACGCGACCCGGGTCGGCCACGGGGTGCGCGCGGCCGAGGACCCGCGGCTGATGAAGCGGCTCGCGGACCGGGGCATCACCTGCGAGGTGTGCCCGGCGTCGAACGTGGCGCTGGGCGTCTACGAGAAGCCCGAGGACGTACCGCTACGGACCCTCTTCGAAGCGGGTGTGCCCCTGGCGCTCGGCGCCGACGACCCCCTCCTCTTCGGCTCCCGGCTGGCGGCCCAGTACGAGATCGCCCGCCAATACCACGGCTTCTCGGACCGCGAACTGGCCGAACTGGCCCGGCAGTCGGTACGGGGATCGGCGGCGCCGGAGGACATGAAGACCAAGCTCCTGTCCGGCATCGACGACTGGCTCAGCGCCCCGGTCGCTTGAAGTGCGCGTAGGGCGGATACGGCTTGAAGCAGATCGCGAGCTCGGGGTGGCGCAGGCCGCCCCTTGGGGGCACCAGTTCGTGGTGCAGACAGGTCACGCACGCCGCCTGCCCCTCGACGACCCGCTTCTCCCGCGGCCCCCAGCCGGCCGCGTAGGCGAACTCCGTCGCCGCGCCGGCGAGGACATCACGGCCGCCGATGAGGAAGTACGTGCGCGCGTGCGTCGTGTGCCGCAACAGCCCGCGGTCGTACGGCCGCTCCCGCCACGCGCGCGCGTGCAGCTCGGTACGCGCCTCGTCCGTGCGGACGGTGAGCGGTGTGCCGCGCCCCAACGCCCGCCGCAGTTCAGGCCATTGGGAGGGCCGCAGCCCCGTCTCCGGGCGGGCCAGCACCAGATCGACCAGTTCCCCGCACCCCTCGTCGGGCGGCACGCTCTCGCGCAGCGGGATGTGCACGATGGTGTGCCGGGAGTACGCGGCGAACGAGAAGAGCCCGGCCAGCCGGTTCAGCCCGTCATGGTCCCCCATGAGCATCCCGTACGACGCCGGGTCGCGCAGTGAGGTGTGGCGCAGGGGTTGCGCGGGCTGGACGACACGGTGTTCGTGCGGGCCGGTCCTGGGTCTGAACTGGCGGAGTCTCAGCTCCATTCGGGATGCCTCATACGGCAAGGGTCGCGGTCAGGAGGGGGCCTCGGCAACGGAGATTCCGCCCAGCAGGGTCCGGGCGATGCGTGGCGCGAACTCGTCCACGGGCGGGCGTACGCCGGTCTCCGTCGCCTCGTAGGCGAACACGCGCTGTGCGCAGGCGCCGAGGAGGAGTGACGCGGCGGCGAAGGTGTCCACGTCGGGGCGGACGCGGCCGGCGGTCTGTTCGGCACGGAGATAGGCGTCCAGGCCCTCGATCGGCTTGTGGGGGCCGGAGCCGAGTTGTCGCAGCGCCTCGTCGTGGCGGCGCTTGAGCTGGGTCTCGGCGTACAGGGAGGCCGCGATCGGGAAGCTCTGCTCGTAGAAAAGGGCCGCCTGGCGGGCGATCTCGGTGAGGTTGTCCTCCAGGGAGTGCTGTCCTGGCTCGGCGGCGAGGCTGCGCAGCAGCGGGCTCAGCTGGGGCAGCCGTTCCGCGAGGACGTGGATGAACAGCTCCTCCTTGCTCGCGAAGTACTTGTAGAGCGCGGCTTCGGAGCAGCCGGCCGCCTTGGCGATCTCCTTGGTGGTCGCCCGGGACAGACCGACGGTGAGCATCAACTCGTGGGCGGCGTCGAGGATGCGGACCCGGGCGGGCTTCTGCGCGGCGGGCTCCGCGGCCTGTTTCTGCTGCATGGGGTCCAAGGATTCCATGACCGGTTCCGTGCGGGCTTGACGGGTGGGTGAGTACTTACTCACTCTAGAGGGAGACAGGGGTGAGTGAACGCTCACCCACCTCGCGACAGGCGTAGGAGTAGGCCATGAAACTCACTGTCTTCGGTGCCACGGGAGGCATCGGCCAGGAGATCGTCCGCCAGGCGCTGGCCTCGGGCCACCAGGTGACGGCGGTCGTCCGGGATCCGGCGCGGCTGACCGTGCGGGGCGAGGGCCTGGAGCTGGTGCGCGCGGACCTCACCGACCCCGAGGCTCTGTGCCCGGCGGTCGCGGGCCGGGACGCGGTCCTGTCCGGGCTCGGCGCCCGCAGCCGCAAGGACGCGGGGGTCGCGACCCGGCTCACCCGGACGGTTCTGGCCGCCATGGAGGCGGAGGGCGTGCGCCGGGTGCTGGTGGTGAGCGCCGGTCCGGTCGGCCCGGACGCGGAGGGCGCCGGGTTCCTCGACCGCACCGCGCGCGGGCTGATCTCGGCGCTCCTGAAGGACGTCTACGCCGACCTGCGGGAGATGGAGGCCGAACTGGCCCGCAGCACCACCGACTGGACGTCGGTCCGCCCGCCACGCCTCCAGAACAAGCCGGTGACCGGCACGTACCGCACGGTCGTGGGCGGCTTCCCCGACAAGGGCCGGTTCATCGCGCGGGCCGATGTCGCCCACGCGATGCTGGCGATGACCGAGGATCCCCGGACGGTGAAGCAGGGGGTGGGGGTGGCCTATTGAGGCCCTCCGGAGGGGGCGATCAGAGGCTGACGCCGACCGTCACCGGTTCGTTGACCAGGGTGACCCCGAAGGTGTCGTGGACCCCGGCGACGACTTCGCGGGCCAGGGTGAGCAGGTCCTCGGTGGTCGCCTCGCCGCGGTTGGTGAGGGCGAGGGTGTGCTTGGTGGAGATGCGGGCGGGCCCGCCGCCGTACCCCTTGGTGAAGCCGGCCTTGTCGATCAGCCAGGCGGCGGAGGTCTTGGTGTGGCCCTCCCCCGCCGGGTACGCGGGCGGCTCCGCGCCCTCGCCGAGGCGCTCCTTCACGCGCGCGTGGAACGCGGTGAACTGCGCGTCGGTGAGGATCGGGTTGGTGAAGAAGGAACCGGCCGACCAGGTGTCGTGATCCTCGGGGTCCAGGACCATGCCCTTGCCCGCACGCAGCCCGAGCACGGTCTCACGGGCCCGCGCGAGCGGCACCCGGTCACCGGGCTCGACACCGAGCACACGGGCCGTCTCGGCGTACTTGACCGGCGCCGAAAGCCCGTCCGCGTCCTCCAACTCGAACCGGACACGCAGCACGACATAGCGCTCGGGGTCGGCCTTGAAGCGGCTGTGCCGGTACGAGAAGGCGCACTCCTCGTTGGTGAGGGCGACCGTCTCGCGGGTCGTACGGTCGTAGGCGATCACCTCGGTGATGGTGGCGGAGACCTCCTGGCCGTACGCCCCCACGTTCTGGATCGGGGTCGCGCCCGCCGATCCGGGAATCCCGGCGAGGCACTCGATCCCGGCGAGCCCGGCCTCCACGGTGCGAGCGACGGCATCGGTCCACACCTCACCGGCCGCCAACTCCAGCCGCGTGCCGTCGAGTTCGAAGCCGCGCGTGGCGATCCGCAGGGCGGTGCCGTCGAATCCCTTGTCCCCGATGACCAGGTTCGACCCGCCCCCGATCACCAGCAAGGGCGTCCCGGCGTCATCGGCCTCACGCACGGCGTCGATCACCTCGGCATCGGTGCTCGCGGTGACCAGCCGGGCGGCGGGCCCGCCCAACCGGAAGGTGGTGAGGGGGGCGAGGGGAGCGTCGTGGAGTTCCTGCACGGGGCCAAGAGTACGAGACGGGACTGACAACGCCGGGCGGGGTGGGGTGGGGCGCGTCTGCTTTTGGTGTGGGTGAGCGGGGTGGGCGGGTGTGCGTGCGGGGGCTGAGCGTAGGGCGGGGTGGAGCGGTACGAGGCAGGCGTTCGGTACCGAGGGCGCGGGCGGCACCCACCGGGTGGTACGCGTCCGGCACGGAGCACGCGTTCAGCGCAGGGCACTGCCGATCGCGCGGGGTGCGGATACGCGGGACGCGGGTGCCGCGTCCACCCTGAGCGGATGTCCACCCTGAGCAGACGCTCCCCGGACAGACGCCCACCACCGGCGAAGGCGCACACGCGCGTGGGGCCCCACCAGCGATGGCGGGACCCCACGCGTGCGTGCCGGATGTTCGGCTCAGCGGCTCGCAGCCTCCAGCACCGGGTCGGACCCGGAACCCCCGGCCGAATCCGCGCTCCCCGTCGGCTCCGCACCCTCCGCCGACTCAGCGGCGCCGCCCACCGCCGCGAGCTGCGCCGCCCGGCGCCTCGTCGGGATCAGCAGGGTCGCGACCCCGGCGAGGGCGACCACCGCCGCGCCGGTGACCAGCGCGGGCTTCAGGCCGTCGACGAAGGTCTGGGCGGTCTGGTAGCCGCCCTGGGCCGAGAAGATGGACGCCATGACGGCGATGCCGAGGGCGCCGCCGACCTCGCGGAGCGCGTTGTTGGCGCCGGAGGCGATGCCCTGTTCCTGCGGGCGGACGCTGGACATGACCAGGTTGGAGGCCGGCGCGAAGAACAGGGCCATGCCGATGCCACTGAGGATCAGGCCGGGCAGCTGGGCGGCGTAGGAGACGTCGGTGGTGACGACGTAGGACATGTAGCCGAGGCCGGCGGCCTGCAGGAAGAGGCCGCTGGCGACGACCGGGCGGCCGCCGATGCGGTCGGACAGGATCCCGGCGATGGGGGCGACGAGCATCGGCATACCGGTCCAGGGGAGCATCCGCAGGCCCGCCTCGGTGGGCGAGTAGCCGAGGACGCCCTGCATGTACTGGCTGAGCAGGAAGATCGAACCGAACATCCCGAGGAACATCAGCAGGCTCGCGGCGTTGATCCCGGAGAAGGCGCGGGAGCGGAACAGGCGCATCGGGAGCATGGGGTTCTTGGCGTTGACGCTGTAGAGGACGAAGCCAGCGAACAGCGCGCCGCCCGCGAACAGACCGGCGAGGACGAGCGAACTGGTCCACCCGTCGGCGGGCCCGCGGACCAGGCCGTAGACGATGCCGAAGAGGCCGCCGCTGGCGAGCAGGGTGCCGGGGATGTCGAGCGGGGCGCCGGTGCCGTGCGACTCGGAGAGGCGCAGTCGGGCGAGCGGGAGCAGGGCCAGACCGAGCGGGACGTTCAGCCAGAAGATCCAGTGCCAGGAGATGTGCTCGGTGAGGCTGCCGCCGATGAGCGGTCCTGAGGCGACGGCGAGTCCGTTCACCGCGCCCCATATGCCGTACGCCATCCCGCGCTTGGCGGCGGGTACGGCCGCCGTCAGCAGGGTCAGTGTCAGCGGCATCATGATCGCCGCGCCGACGCCCTGGACCGCGCGGGCCGCGATCAGGGACTCGATGCCGGGCGCCATGGCCGCGGCGGCGGAGGCGCCGGTGAAGACGGTGATGCCGACGAGGAAGAGCCGACGGCGGCCGAACCGGTCGCCGAGCGCCGCGCCGAACATGAGCAGGACGGCGAAGGTGAGCGTGTAGGCGCTCACGGTCCATTCCAGGTCGCCCAGCGCTCCCCCGAGGTCCTTGCGGATGGACGGCAGGGCGGTGGTGACGACGAGGTTGTCGAGGGCCGCCATGAATCCGGCGACGCTGGTGATGACGAGGGCCCAGACCATGCCCCCGCGCGGTGCGGTCTGTTCTGACATCGCTCCCCCAGTGGGTGATCGCTACTGGCGATTAGTTATCGATGACTAACTTTCGCGCTCACGAAAAGGCGCAGAATCCGCCTCTTGCCGGCGCCTATGACTTCTCCAGCCGACCGGTGACACGGGCCTCCGGGTACAACCCCTCCCAGACCCGGTGCTGGGGCGGAAAACCCATGGCCGCAAGAGTGTTGATCAGCATTCCGTACGCCAGGAAGGTCGTGGTCTGGTCCACATCCGCCCCCAGGGGCACATGCACGACGTCCCAGAGCCTCATCCAGCCCTTCCGCACGGCCTCGCCGAACTCGTGGTCGCCCTCCGCCTCGGCGGCGGCCACCGTGATGTACGTCTGCATCTGCATCTGGAGCTTCTCGGGATACTCCGTGATGAGCTGCACATAGGCGTTGGCCATGGCGTGCAGGGCCTCTTCGCCCTCCAGCCCCTTGCACGCCTTCTCCAGCACCTGGCACACGTCGCCGACACACCGCAGCGAGGCGGCGGCGAAGATCGCCTTCTTGCCCGGAAAGAGCCGGAAGAGATACGGCTGCGAGACCCCGACCCGCTTGGCGATCGCCTCGGTGGAGGTGCCGTAGTACCCCCGCTGCGCGAACTCGGCGATCGCCGCGCGGATGACGCTCTCGCGCCTCTCCTCTGCGCTCATCCTGACCATGCGAGAAAGTTAGTACTCAATCACTAACTACGTCAAGGGGTGGGTCGATGGGGTTCCGGAGCGGCGGCCGGGATACTGCTCCCGTGCTGCTGACCTGGATCGCGGAGCTGGCGGACGAGCCGCTGATACTGAACCCGGCCGACCGGAGTACGGAGTTGCACACCAACACCTGGCGGTTGGGCCCTGAGCCGGGCGACAGGCACGCCCCCTCCGTCGCCGCTGTGGTGACCGCCGTCGAGCGCACCGCCGAAGCCATCCGGTCCCGGATCCGCGAACTGGACTTCCAGGGAGTCGCGACGTTCTACGTGTGGCACGACACACAGTCGGGCCACCTCCGTTGCTCGACGGCGTCACTGCCGGTGACCGAATTGCCGTTCGGCGGACGCTACCGGCCCTCGTACGATCTCGCGCCCATCGTCGAGACCTTCCTCGCCGCGGATCTGCCCGAGTCGGACGACGCGCCGTTTCCCGTGTGGGTCCGGGAGGTCGGACGCCCGGCTCACTGACCGGCGACGGGTGCGGGGTTCACCGGCCCATAGGTAAGGGGCACCCGCAATGGCAGACGCCCCTTACCGCAACTCACCCCGGCCGATGTCCGACCGCTCAGGCCAGCCGTACGACCGCCCGTGACATCCCCAGCACCTTCTGCCCGGCGCTGGTCGCCACGAGGTCGACGCGGACCGTGTTGTCGTCGAGCTTGGCCGCGACCTTGGCGCTGACCTCGACGGTCGCGCCCCGGTCGTCGTTCGGGACGACGACGGGCTTGGTGAAGCGGACGCCGTACTCGACGACCGCGCCCGGGTCGCCGGCCCAGTCGGTGACCACGCGGATCGCCTCGGCCATGGTGAACATGCCGTGCGCGATGACGTCCGGGAGCCCGACCTCCTTGGCGAACTTCTCGTTCCAGTGGATCGGGTTGAAGTCCCCGGAGGCGCCCGCGTACTGGACGAGGGCCGCGCGGGTCACGGGGAAGGCCTGGGCGGGCAGCTCGGTGCCGACCTCGATGTCGTCGTACGCGATCTTCGCCGTCATGTCAGCTCTCCTCCGCCGCGCGGGCCACGAGCTTGGTCCAGGCGGTCACGACGTGCTCGCCCGCCTCGTCGTGGACCTCGCCGCGGATGTCCAGGATGTCGTTGCCCGCCATGGACTTGATCGCCTCGATCGTGGAGGTGACCGTGAGGCGGTCACCGGCGCGCACGGGGCGGACGTAGAAGAACTTCTGGTCGCCGTGCACGACCCGGCTGTAGTCGAGGCCGAGCTGCGGGTCCTGGACGACCTGTCCCGCGGCCTTGAAGGTGATGGAGAAGACGAAGGTCGGGGGGGCGATCACATCGGGGTGACCGAGCGCCTTGGCGGCCTCCGGGTCCGTGTATGCCGGGTTGGCGTCCCCCACCGCCTCCGCGAACTCACGGATCTTCTCCCGGCCCACCTCATAGGGGTCGGTGGGCGGGTAGGACCGCCCTACGAAGGACTGGTCGAGCGCCATGCCTCGGCACCTCCTGATGCTTACTTCTTCTGATAAACGACACGAGGCCGCCCCCAACATGCGGGGACGGCCTCGTGTACGAGCCTGATACTTATCGCGTTTCGCGATGCGCGGTGTGCGCATTGCAACGCGGGCAGTGCTTCTTCATCTCCAGTCGGTCCGGGTTGTTACGCCGGTTCTTCTTGGTGATGTAGTTCCGCTCCTTGCACTCCACGCAGGCCAGCGTGATCTTCGGGCGGACGTCGGTGGCAGCCACAGGAGTGCTCCTTGACGAACGGATGGGACTATGAACGCATAACAGAGTAGCCGATCGAAGGACCGACCCCACAATCGGCTACTGTCAGTAGCGGTGACCGGACTTGAACCGGTGACACAGCGATTATGAGCCGCTTGCTCTACCGACTGAGCTACACCGCTGTGATGGGATCGGTTCCCACCTTGCGGTAGGAACCTCTCACACCAGAGCCCCAATACGGAATCGAACCGTAGACCTTCTCCTTACCATGGAGACGCTCTACCGACTGAGCTATTGGGGCGAGCGATGAAGACATTACACGCTCCGCCGCCGTTCACCCAAATCCGTTTCGCGGCACGGCTCCAGCCCCTTCGGCGGCCCTCCCAGCGGCCTCAGGAGCCCCTCCCGCACGGCGGACCACACCGGTACGACTATTGCGCTCCTCCCGGCCGCGAGCGGATCACCGCCCTAGGCTCGACTCACTCTGCGTGATCTTGCGCCCCTTTGCGCAGCCCCAGTCCTGAGCCCCGAAGCCGAGCCCGCGAAGCCCCGATCCCCTGGAGCGCGATGCCCGACAGCCAGCCCCAGCCGTCCCACTCGTCGTCTGGTCCGTCGGGTTCCTCAGGCTCGTCGGGACCGGCCGACCCGGCCGCGCTCCTGTTGTGCGGGGCCCGGCTGACCGACGGCAGGACCGTGGACGTGCGGCTGGGCGGCGGGCGCATCGAGGCGGTCGGCACGGCCGGCAGTCTGGCGACGGACGCCACACGCGCGTGCGGGTCGCGGGTGGACCTCAGCGGCTACCTCCTCCTCCCGGCCCCGGCCGAGCCGCACACGCACAGTGACACCGCCCTGTCGGCCGAGAACGGCGGACCGGTCTCCTACGACCCCGACGACGTCCAGCGCCGCGCCACCGAGGCCGCCCTGCTGCAACTCGGGCACGGGGCCACGGCACAGCGGGCACACGTGCGCGTGGGGGACGTTCAGGGTTTGGGTGCCTTGGCCGCCGTACTGCAGGCGCGGCGGGCGCTGCGGGGGCTGGCGGAGTTGACGGCGGTGGCGATGCCTCGGCTGCTGACCGGAGTGGCGGGGGCTGACGGGCTCGCGATACTGCGGGACGCGCTGAAAATGGGTGCCTCCGTAGTGGGCGGTTGTCCAGATCTGGACCCCGATCCGACGGGGTACGTGGAGGCGGTCCTGGAGGTCGCGTCCGAGCACGGCTGCCCGGTGGATCTGCACACGGATGCCGCCGACCCGACCCGTCTCGCCCGGCTGGCGGCGGTCGCGGGCGGGATGCGCCCCGGGGTGACGCTCGGCCCGTGCGGCGGTCTGGGACGGCTGCCCGCGGACACGGTCACGCGGATCGCGGACCAACTGGCGGCGGCCGGCGTGACGGTGGTGTGCCTGCCGCAGGGCGGCTGCGGCGGCGTCGACCGACGGGGCACGGCTCCCGTACGACTGCTGCGCTCCGCCGGCGTCCAGGTGGCGGCGGGCAGCGGCGCCCTCCGTGACGTGTCCAACCCCGTGGGCCGCGGGGACCCCTTGGAGGCGGCCTACCTACTGGCCTCGCGACACGGGATGCGGCCCGAGGACGCGTACGACACGGTGAGTTCGTCGGCACGCGCGGCGCTCGGCCTGCCCGAGGTGCGGGTCGAGGCGGGGTTTCCGGCCGAACTGCTCGCGGTGCGCGGCGACCGCCTCGCGGGCGCGCTCTCGCTGGCGTACAGCCGGATCGTGGTGCACCGGGGGCGCGTGGTGGCACGGACGAGCGCGGTGCGGGAGTACTGCAACACGGCGGCGGGCTCGGAGTTGGGGCTGCCGCGGCAGGGACGGGGCGAGTTGTCGTGAGCCGCCGTTCCCGCGCCGGGGCGTACGCCTGAGGCGCTGGGGCTCGTGTTCGCGTGCCCGGCGCGTGCGCCGTGGACGCGTGCTGCTGGGACGCGGCTGAAGTCATGCGGCGCGTGCGGCCGTCCGGGCGTACGGTCGAAGGCATGCGCATTGTCATCGCTGGAGGTCATGGTCAGATCGCGCTGCGGCTGGAGCGCCTGCTCGCCGCGCGCGGTGACGAGGTCGCGGGCATCATCCGCAACGCCGGACAGAGCGAGGATCTACGGGCGGCCGGTGCCGAACCGCTCGTGCTCGACCTGGAGTCGGCCTCGGTCGAGGAGGTCGCGGCGCTGCTGCGGGGCGCCGACGCGGCGGTCTTCGCGGCGGGCGCGGGCCCGGGCAGCGGCACGGCGCGCAAGGACACGGTGGACCGGGGTTCGGCGGTGCTGTTCGCCGACGCGGCGGTCCTGGCGGGCGTACGGCGCCATGTCGTCGTGTCCTCGATGGGCGCGGATCCGGCGCACGGCGGGGACGGCGTGTTCGACGTGTATCTGCGGGCCAAGGGCGAGGCCGACGCGTACGTACGCGGCTTGAGTGCCCTGGACTGGACGATCCTGCGCCCCGGTTCGCTCACGAACGGCGCCGGCACCGGTCTGGTCCGGCTGGAAGCACACACCGGTCTCGGCTCGATCCCGCGCGACGACGTGGCCGCCGTACTCGCGGAGTTGGTGGAGACGCCGGCGACGGCCGGTCTGACACTCGAACTGATCGGCGGAACCGCGCCGGTGTCGGTGGCGGTGAAGTCGGTGGCGGGGAACTGAGGTTCGCCGCCGGACGTTGACGTACTGCCACTGCCTGGAACGTCCTACCGCCACCGTCTAGAACAGCGGCATCTGCCCGGGGAAATCCGGTACCGCGTATCCGTCCAACGCGGGCTGCGCCGCCCCGAGTTCGGCCTGCCTGCGGGACCCGGCGCACGACACGAGTTCCCCGCTCTGTCGCGCGCCGGGCGGGTCGTGCCGCGCGAACCGTCCGGCCACGACGGCGATTTCGCGACGGCACTCGGGGCAGCTTCTGCGGCGCGACGACATGGGCTCAGTCTGCCCCGCCGCAGACCGCGTCGGCTGCCGGGGCTCGCTCAGCCATGAGAGACGTTTCCGCCCGAGACGCCGATCGTGTAGCTCCATGCCCTGCCGACCGGCACGTTGCCGACGGTGTGCGGGGGCTGTCCTCCGGACGGCGAGTTCTCCGTGCCGAGGACGATGTCGCCGCTCGACCGGTAGTGCAGCTCAAGCAGCGGCTTGGTGGACGTACCGCTGGTGCCGAGGGGGATCCGGCCGACACAGACGTTCGAGGTGACGGCCCTCAAGGCTGGCGGCAGGGTGCTGCGACGCCATGGAATGCCCTGGGA
This sequence comes from Streptomyces sp. NPDC088350, assembly GCF_044753545.1. NCBI lineage: Bacteria > Bacillati > Actinomycetota > Actinomycetes > Kitasatosporales > Streptomycetaceae > Streptomyces > Streptomyces sp. NPDC088350. Next base: position 128,959 of record NZ_JBIVNL010000014.1, read on the forward strand.
ACGACGAAAGGGTCTGTGATCAGCATTGCTGCTGATCACAGACCCTTTCGGTCGTGTGGCGGCGCCAGGGTTCGAACCTGGGTAGGCTAAGCCGGCAGATTTACAGTCTGCTCCCTTTGGCCACTCGGGCACACCGCCGGGTTTGCTGCCCCTCGAACCGCTTTTCGGCGGTGCTCCGTGGCAACGACGTAAACGATACCCGATGCACAGGGGTGCTTCGCCACCCGATAGATCGGCGTTCAGAGGGGAGGGGTGGCTAGGCTTATGCGGATGCGGCCCGGGGCCTACACCGGGCTCGGCGGCTGTCCCCACGCACGCCGATACGCAGAGACACGCATCGATACGCACCCCGATACAAGGAGCCACAGGACATGGCCGACTCCAGTTTCGACATCGTCTCGAAGGTCGAGCGGCAGGAGGTCGACAACGCCCTCAACCAGGCCGCCAAGGAGATCTCGCAGCGCTACGACTTCAAGGGCGTGGGTGCCTCGATCTCGTGGTCCGCCGAGAAGATCCTCATGGAGGCGAACTCCGAGGAGCGGGTCAAGGCGGTCCTCGACGTCTTCCAGTCCAAGCTGATCAAGCGCGGCATCTCGCTGAAGGCGCTGGACGCCGGTGAGCCTCAGCTCTCCGGCAAGGAGTACAAGATCTTCGCGTCGATCGAGGAGGGCATCTCCCAGGACAACGCGAAGAAGGTGGCGAAGATCATTCGTGACGAGGGTCCCAAGGGCGTGAAGGCCCAGGTGCAGGGCGACGAGCTGCGGGTCAGCTCGAAGAGCCGCGACGACCTTCAGGCCGTGCAGGCCCTGCTCAAGGGCAAGGACTTCGACTTCGCGCTGCAGTTCGTGAACTACCGGTAGAACGGCACTTCGCGCGTCCGCCGCGCGCGGGTACGAAGGAGTACGAGGAAGGGTGGGCACCCGTGTCGGTACCCACCCTTCTCGCCTGCTGGCTGCGGCACGGGGGCGCGCGAGGACCTGTCCGGCCCGAGAGGTCCTAGTTGCGCGAGTTGCCGAACAGGATGCGGTAGGCGATCAGGAGGACGAGCGCGCCGCCTATCGCGGAGGCCCAGGTGGCGCCGTCGTAGAAGTTCTTGGCGACCGGGTGGTCCAGCCAACGGGCCGATATCCAGCCGCCGATGAACGCGCCCGCGACGCCGATGACGGTCGTACCGATGAAGCCGCCCGGGTCGCGGCCCGGCAGCAGGAATTTGGCGATGGCTCCGGCCAACAGTCCCAGGATGATCCAGCTGATGATGCCCATGCCGTGAACCTGCCCTTCCACGCTGTGCTCGCACTGATCCGGAGCTGTGAATTCCGTCCGGACAGGCTGTGTTCGTAGGTCCTTGCGCACGGCCTGTGGCTGCATGTTGCGCCGTGTCGATGAACAGGACGTCACGGACGCGTGTGGTGGTTGCAGGCGTCCGCGAGGTGGTGCCTGGGAGGTCATCCGCGCCGGGGAGTGCTCAGGATCCCTCTGCCGTCGTACGGACGCGGAAGTCGGGCCACGGCTTCGGCTCGGCGTCGCCTTCGTCCTCCGCGTACCAACCCGTGCCGTCGAGCCAGCCCTGGAGCCACTCGGCGAGGCTGGGCGCGTCCACGTACCACGCGTGGTCCGCTTCGTCGGCGTTCGGCTCGTAGAGCAGGACGGTGGCCTGCGGGGTTCGGCAGTCCACGCACGCGTACATCGCGCAGCCCCAGTGGGATATCGGCAGGACTCCCTCGGGCCAGGGCCAGTCGGGGTCCTCGTGTCCGCTCTCGCGGTTGGCGAGGTACTGCGTGACGGCGGCGGGCTCGCCGGCGGGCGGGTCGTCGAGCAGGGGCAACAGGCCGTAGTCCGGGCCGAATCCGCCGTCTCCTATCCGCAGGTAGAGCGCGGCGAGCAGTGGGGGCAGGTTGAAGCCCAGGGCGGCCTCGGCGCGGGTCACCGTGGACTCGTCCACAGGGGCGGGGAGTGAAGTCCAGCCCCATGGGCGGGTGTTGCGTGCCTCGGTCGCCACTCGTGCCAGCAGTCGCTGCTCGTTCTCGGTCATGGCTTCATCGTGCCGCGCGCCACTGACAATCGGGGCGGCCTGTGGACAACCCGGCGGTTGTGGAAAAGCTGCAGGCAGCGAGCCTGGCGGGGTGGCTCGGTGAGGGACGGTCAGGCCAGGCGGACGTCGACATGCCTCTCGGCGAGGAAGGCGAGCAGGTCCTCGAACGTCGGCGGGCGCCGGCAGGTTTGCGGGCTGACGCCGAGACAGGTGCGGGCGACAGTGGCGTCGTGCCAGACGAGGGTGAAGGGCGTGGTGGCTCCCCAGCTGCCGCGCAGGCAGTCGTTCAGGGCGTCCAGGCCCCAACCGAGGTATCCGGCAGGTCCGTTGACCGCCTCGCCGAGGGCGCAGAAGAAGCCGGGCGGGTCGGTGATGTGTCTGCCGTCGAGGTGGTAAGTGGTGCCCGGGGGCCGGTCCGGGGTGGTGTGGGTGTGGTTCGCCAGGGCCGTGTCCAACCAGAATCGGCGGCCGTCGGCGGCACAGCCTGCCCAGCGGCCGGGCTCGGTGGGGCGGCCCTCACCCCACAGGTCCCATACCTCCCGGGCCGCGAGCGGTGGCCGTTCCGACCAGGGGTCGAGGGTGAGATCGACCAGGCCCGGGCCGCGCGCGGACGGGATCCAGGCCCGTAACTCGCCCTCGACGGCGGGCTGTACGGGCCGACCTGACGAGTCGATACGGACCACCTTGGCGTGGCCGAGATCCTCTTCCCCGCCGTCCAGTGCCGCTCGCAGCGCGCCGCGCGGGGAGCAGCCCAACAGGTGGAGGGGAGGCTCCAGCGGCTCGGGACGGTCCTCCTGGATGTGGGCCAAGTCCCGGCAGCCGCCCCATGGTTCCCCGTCCGCGCCCAGCATCCGGTAGCCCGGGGACAGGGGCGGGCACTGCGGATAGTCGTAGAGGTTGTCGTCGGACGGTCTGCCCTCGACGGTGACGTCTCTCAACGACAGGTCACGCGCGCAAGGGCGGTCACCGACGACGCGTACGTCCTCCAGCCACCACTCGCCCTCTCCCCCGCCGGCCTTGTCGAGGGTCTCCAGGGTGAGGCGGCCGAGCGGCGCCGAACCGTCGGCACGCGCGCGTGCGAGGGCCGTGCGCAACCCGCCCTCGGGTGCGCAGCCGAGCAGTTCGTACGTCTCCCGCGTGGGTGGGGACGGGTCGGCGAAGAGGTCGGCGGCGTCCTGGCACAGGGCCCAGGTCTGCTCGTAGCCGTGCTCGCCGGTGGACTCGGCCCCTTCGTCGTACGACAGCAGGACGTACTTCGGCGCCCCCACCACTGCCCGCCGTCAGCGGGTGGCGAACGGCTGGTCCGTGGGCACGATCTCGCGGCCCAGGGGGAACAGCGAGACCGGGATCAGCTTGAAGTTGGCGATGCCGAACGGGATGCCGATGATCGTGATGCACATCGCGATGCCGGTGACGATGTGCGCGAGGGCCAGCCACCAGCCCGCGAGGACCAGCCACAGGACGTTGCCGACGCAGGAGGGCGCGCCCGCGTCCCGGCGCTCGACCGTCGTGTACCCGAAGGGCCACAGGGCGTAGACGCCGATACGGAAGGCTGCGATACCGAAGGGGATGCCGATAATGGTGATGCACAGCAGCGCGCCCGCGAAGAGGTACCCGAGGAACAGCCAGAAGCCGCTCAGGACGAGCCAAATGACGTTCAGGATGGTTTTCACTGGGGGCGACCTGCCATCTTCTCGAGCCGGGCGATGCGCTCCGCCATCGGCGGGTGTGTCGAGAACATCTTGGAGAGTCCCTGGCCCGGGCGGAAGGGGTTCGCGATCATCATGTGGCTCGCGGTCTCGATGCGGGGCTCCGGAGGCAGCGGGAGCTGCTTGGTGCCGGCGTCGAGCTTGCGCAGGGCGCTCGCGAGGGCGAGGGGGTCTCCGGTGAGCTGGGCGCCGGAGGCGTCGGCCTCGTACTCCCTGGAGCGACTGATGGCCAACTGGATGAGGCTGGCCGCGAGGGGCCCCAGGATCATGATCATCAGCATGCCCAGGATGCCGGGGCCGTCGTCGTCGTTCGAGCGGCCGACAGGGATCAGCCAGGCGAAGTTGACCAGGAACATGATCACCGAGGCGAGGGCGCCGGCGACCGACGAGATCAGGATGTCGCGGTTGTAGACATGGCTCAGCTCGTGGCCGATGACTCCGCGCAGCTCGCGCTCGTCCAGGATGCGCAGGATGCCTTCCGTGCAGCACACGGCGGCGTTGCGCGGGTTGCGGCCCGTCGCGAAGGCGTTGGGTGCCTCCGTGGGCGAGATGTACAGGCGCGGCATGGGCTGGCGGGCCTGCGTGGAGAGCTCGCGGACCATGCGGTACAGGGCGGGGGCCTCGAACTCGCTCACCGGGCGGGCGCGCATCGCGCGTAGCGCCAGTTTGTCGCTGTTCCAGTACGCGTACGCGTTCGTGCCCAGCGCGATCACGACCGCTACGACGAGCCCCGTGCGGCCGAAGAAGCTGCCGATGACGATGATGAGTGCGGACAGTCCCCCGAGGAGAACTGCGGTCCTGAGCCCGTTGTGCCGGCGGTGCACGGTACGCCCTCCAAATCGTGCAGCAGGGGAACCCTTTGCTTGCTGATCTCTGATGCCACTGGTGTCGTGGTGCCACGTCCAGTGGACCCTCCCGTACTGGTCAACGCCAGGCGGGGGGCTCTAGTTCCCTTGTGCGTACGGCGCCGGGGGTGGGCCGTCCGGGTGAGGACGGTGGTATGCGCCGGTGGCTCAGAAGAGTCCGGTGCCGGCGAAGCGCAGGACCAACTGGGGTGCTCCGGAGAGGGCGATCCCGAGGGCGCCGGTGAGAGCGAGCGCGGCGGTGAGGGGCGCGGGGACGCGGTGTTTGGCGTGCTCGCCCTCGGGGGCGCGGAACAGCAGGGCCGTCCACTGGAGGTAGTAGAAGAGCGCGATCACCACGTTGACGGCCATGACGACGGCCAGCCAGCCCAGGCCCGCGTCGACGGCCGCCGAGAACACGGTGACCTTCGCGAAGAGCCCGATGACGCCCGGCGGCAGTCCGGCGAGGCACAGCAGGAAGAAGGCCAGGAGGAGGGCGGCCAGGGGGTTCGACGCGTACAGGCCGCGGTAGTCGCTGATGCGGTTGAGGGCCCTGTTACGGCCCACCAGGGCGGCCACCGCGAAGGCACCGAGGTTCACGGCGGCGTACATGAGGGCGTAGGCGACGGTGGAGCCGATCGACTTCTGGGCGTCCTTGGAGTACGCGGCGGCGGCGATCGGTACGAGGAGGTAGCCGGCCTGACCGACGGAGGACCAGGCGAGCAGCCGTACCGCGCTGTACGCGCGCGTGGCCTGTTGGTGCAGGGCGCCCAGGTTGCCGACCGTCATGGTGAGGGCGGCCAGTGCGGCGAGCGCCGGGCCCCACACGTCGGCGTACGACGGGAAGGCGACGACGGTGACGAGGATCAGGCCGGAGAAGCCGACCGCCTTGCCGACGACCGACAAGTAGGCGGCGATCGGGAGGGGCGCTCCTACGTAGGTGTCGGGTACCCAGAAGTGGAAGGGGACGGCGGCCGTCTTGAAGGCGAAGCCGACGAGGGTGAGGACGACGCCTGTCTGGGCGAGGGTGTGGAACTGGCCGTCGACGTGCTGGATGCGGTCGGCGATCCGGGTCAAGTACAGGGTGCCTGTGGTGGCGTAGACGAAGCTGACGCCCATGAGGCTGACCGCGGTCGCGGTGACCGACGACAGGAAGAACTTGAGGGCCGCTTCGGCGGACTTCCTGTCGCCGTGCCGGATGCCTACGAGGGCGAAGGCGGGCAGGGAGGCGACCTCCAGGGCGACGATCAGGGTCGCGAGGTCGCGGGAGGCGGGCAGGAGGGCTGCGCCCGCGGCGGAGGAGAGGAGCAGGAACCAGTACTCCCCTTCGGGGAGTCCCTTGTCGGCATCCTTCAGGGTGGTGATCGACAGGAGGGCCGCGAGGAGGGCGCCGCCGAGGACCAGGAACTGGATGACCAGGGTGAAGCGGTCCGCCGTATAGCTGCAGGCGGTCGCGTCTCCGGTGAGGCAGAAGGTGGCGCGGTCGCCGTCCAGGAGGGGCAGCAGCATCAGGGCCGAGGCCGCCAGTCCCGCGACCGACACCCAGCCCAGGAGTGCTTTTCGGGCCTCCTGGAGGAACAGGTCGGCGACGAGGACCACCAGGCCGACGACCGCCGTGATGGTGGGCGGTGCGATCGCGAGCCAGTCGACGGACTGGACCATCGACTCCGCGAGAGGCTGGGCCAGGGAGCTCATCGGGTGCCTCCTGCGAGGAGCTGCTGCACGGCCGGGTCGGTCAGGCCGAGGAGTGCCTTCGGCCACAGGCCGGCGGCGACGGTGAGGGCGACGAGCGGGGTCCAGGCCGCGAACTCGTACGTCTGGACGTCGGCGAGTTTCGGCGCCTCCTGCGCCACGGCCCCCATGCAGACGCGGCGGACCACGGCGAGCATGTACGCGGCGGTCAGCAGGGTGCCGAAGGCGGCGATGGCCATGAAGGTGAGGAAGGCCGGGCGGCTGAGGCCGGCGGCGGGTTTGAACGCGCCGAACAGCGTCAGCATCTCGCCCCAGAATCCGGCGAGTCCGGGCAGTCCGAGCGAGGCGACGGCGGCGAAGGCGAGCAGTCCGCCGAGGCGCGGGGCCTTGCCGTAGAGGGCCGCACCCGTCTCCTTGGCGAGGCTGTCGAGGTCCGTCGTGCCCGTGCGGTCCTTGAGGGCGCCGACGAGGAAGAAGAGCAGGCCGGTGATGAGGCCGTGGGCGATGTTGGCGAACAGCGCGCCGTTCACGCCGGTCGGGGTCATCGTCGAGATGCCGAGCAGGACGAAGCCCATGTGGCCGACGGAGGAGTAGGCGATGAGGCGTTTGAGGTCACCCTTCGCGCCCTGCTTGGCGAGGGCGAGGCAGGCCAGGGAGCCGTAGATGATCCCGACGACGGCGAAAGCGGCTAGGTAGGGCGCGAAGGTGTGCATGCCGTCGGGTGCGATCGGCAGCAGGATGCGGACGAACCCGTACGTGCCCATCTTCAGCAGGACGCCGGCCAGCAGGACCGAGCCGACGGTCGGGGCGGCGGTGTGCGCGTCGGGCAGCCAGCTGTGCAGCGGCCACATCGGCGTCTTCACCGCGAGCCCGATCCCGACCGCCAGAACGGCGATGACCTGCACGGATGTGGTCAGCGACCGGCCGTTGTCAGTGGCGAGTGCCACCATGTCGAATGTGCCCGCCTTGATTCCGATCAGGAGCAGGCCGAGCAGCATGACGACGGAACCGAGCAGGGTGAAGAGGATGAACTTCCACGCGGCCCGGGTCCGTTGGGCACCACCCCAGCGGGCGATGAGGAAGTACATCGGGATGAGGACGGTCTCGAAGGCGAGGAAGAAGAGGATCAGGTCGAGGACGGCGAAGGTGGCGAGGGTGCCGGACTCCAGGACGAGCAGCAGGGCGACGAACGCCTTCGGGGACGGGCCCGCTGCCCGCGGCGTCAGCCGCTGATGTTGCTGCTTGAAGTAGGAGTAGAGCGCGCAGAGGAAGGTCAGCAGCGCGGTCAGGACCAGGAGGGGGAGGGAGATGCCGTCGATGCCGAGGTGGATGCGCACGTCGAGTGCGGGGATCCAGCTGATGTCGGTCGTGGCCTGCATCTTCGACGGATGGTCGTGGTCGAAGCCGAGCGCGAGGACGATCGCGGCGATGAGGATCACGCCGGTCACGGTGACGCCGTGCCGTAGGACGGCCTGCTCGGGCGACTTCCCCTTCAGCCCGGGCGGGGCGGGCAGCAGGGCGGCGACGGCGCCGAGGAGCGGGCCCACGACGACGAACGCCAGAAGGACCTGCATCACGGACTCGTTGATATCGATCACGCCTGCTCACGCTCCCGTGGCGACGAGGAGGACGGCGACCGTCAGGACGACGGTGCCGGCGAGCAGCGCGCTCACATAGGTCTGCAGATTGCCGGTCTGGGCGCGCCGTACGGCGGCTCCGAGCAGGCGGGGCAGGGTGCCCGCGCCGCCTACGTAGGTGTCGACGACCTCGCGGTCGAGGAACCGGACGAGACTCGCCGCCGCCATCACCGGGCGGACGAACAGCGCCCCGTAGACGGCGTCCAGGTGGAAGCCGGAGGCCGCGTGGCGGTGCAGCGGGCCGAGCAGGAGGCGGCCCGGGTCCCCCGGGTCGGGTGCCGAGGCCACGTCTCCGTAGGCGGCGGTGTGGCTCGCGATGGCCTCGGCCTCGACGAGTCCGGCATCGCCCTCCGGGTGGGCCGCGACCGCACCCATCGGTGCGCGGGCCGCGAGCGCGGTGGTGTGCCGCCAGGCGCCGTAGGTGAGGATGCCGCCGGCGAGCGCGACACCCGTACCGAGTACGGATGTGGTGAGCGTCGGGGTGAGGTCGCGGCCGTCGAACCAGTCGGGCAGCACGCGGTAGGCGAGCCCGCCGAGGGCGAGGGACGGGACGGCGAGCACCCACAGCACGGCGTTCATCGCGACGGGCTGCCTGCCGTGGTCGGGTGCTTCAACTCCCCGGCCGTTGAAAGCGAGCAGCCACAGGCGCGTGGCGTACGCGGCGGTGAGCAGGGCCGCGAGCAGGCCGGCGACGAGGACGATCCAGCCCGCGGCGCCGGGGATGTGCGAGGTGTGCTCGGTGGCCGCGTGTTCGGCGGCGCCGAGGACGGACTCCTTGGAGAAGAAGCCGCTGAAGGGCGGGATCGCGGCGAGCGCGAGGAGCGCCACGGTCATCGTCCAGAAGGCGTCGGGGACACGGGCGCGCAGGTTGCCCATGCGGGACATGGCGGCCAGCGAGTTGGTGCCGGAGGCGTGGATGATCACGCCGGCCGCGAGGAAGAGCAGCGCCTTGAAGGCGCCGTGGGACAGGAGGTGGAAGACGGCGGCACCGCGGTCGCCGACGGCGAGGGCTCCGGTCATGTAACCGAGTTGGCCGATCGTCGAGTAGGCGAGGACACGCTTGATGTCGTCCTGGGCGAGCGCGGCGAGGCCCGAACCGGCCATCGTCACGGCGGCCATGACGGCGAGGACGACCATCGCGGCCGAGGAGGCCTCGAAGACCGGAAGGAGCCGGGCGACGAAGTAGACACCGGCGGCGACCATCGTCGCGGCGTGGATCAGCGCGGAGACGGGAGTGGGGCCGGCCATCGCGTCGGGGAGCCAGGTGTGCAGCGGGAACTGCGCCGACTTGCCCGCCACACCGGCCAGGAGCAGCAGGGCGATCAGCGTCGGATGGTGCAGGTCGCCGCTCGCGACGGTGCCGAGGACCTTGGTGATGCGGAAGGACCCGGCGTCGGTGGCGAGCGCGAACAGGCCGATCAGGAAGGGGACATCGCCGAGTTTGGTGACGAGGAAGGCCTTGATGGAGGCGGCGCGGGCCTCCGGGGTCTCCCAGTAGTGGCCGACGAGGAAGTAGGAGCAGATGCCCATGACTTCCCAGCCGACCAGCAGCACGATCAGGTCGCCGGAGTAGACGACGAGGAGCATCGCGGAGGTGAAGAGGGAGACGAGGGCGGCGTACGAGGGGTAGCGCGGGTCGTCGCGCAGGTAGCCCGTCGAGTAGATCTGCACGCAGGTGGCGACGAAGCCGACCAGGACGGCGACGAGAGCGGCGAAGCCGTCGATGTGCAGGGCGAGTTCGACGGGGACCGAGCCGGTGGGCGTGAGTTCGGTGGCCGAGTCGATGGCCGCGCCGCCGCCCTGGCGTACGGCGACGACCGCGGCCAGCGCGAGCGCGGCGAGCGTCGGCAGCACGGCGAGCGGGCGGACGAAGCCGGGGGCGGTGCGGCCCAGGAGCAGTCCGGCCGCGGCGCCCAGGAACGGGAGGAGGGGGACGAGGACGGCGAGGGTGGTCGTGGTCACGCGGTGGCCTCAGCCTTCTCGGCCGCGGGGGGCTCGGTGCCGTCGCCGTCGGCGGCGTCGCTGTCCGACCCGTCCGGGCCGTCGGATTCGTGGCCCTCGGCGGTGTCGCGGAGCTTGTCGATGTCCGAGGTGCCGCGGCCCCGGTATACGGCGAGGACGATCGCCAGGCCGATGCCGATCTCGGCGGCGGCGATGGCGATGGTGAACAGGGTCAGGGCCTGGCCGGAGTGCAGCTTGTCCTCGGCGGTCCTGCTGAGCCAGACGTCGAAGGCGACCAGGTTCAGGTTGACGGCGTTGAGCATCAGCTCGACCGACATCAGGACGAGGATCGCGTTGCGGCGGGCGAGGACGCCGTAGATGCCCGTGCAGAAGAGGAGGGCGGAGAGCACGGCGGGATAGGCGAGGTGCATCAGCGGGCTCCCTTCTGCTCGGCGGGGTTGTTCTGCTCCGACGGGGTGTTGCGCTCGGTGCCCGGCTCCGTGTTCCGCTCGGTGTCCGGCCCCGTGTTCCGCTCGGTCGGACCGTTGCCTTGAAGCCGGCCATTTCGCCCGAACGTGTGATTACGGGAATCCGGCACGGATGGGGAACTACCGGTCGCTGGCCGAGAGTTCACAGGGGGAGAGCTCGACTCCGCCTTCGCTTTGCGGGACAGGACGATCGCGCCGACCAGGGCCGCGAGGAGAAGGACGGAGAGGGCCTCGAAAGGGAGGACCCAGTTCTGGAACAGGCTCGCGCCGGTCACCGCGGTCGAGCCGGCGGCCGGGCCGTCCAGGTCCATCCAGGTCGCGCGGAAGGCGTCGACGACGACCCACACCAGGGCCGCCGCGGCGGCGCCGGCCACGGCGAGGGCGGCCCACCGGTTGCCGGAGTCGGCGTCCGGGGAGCGGCCGATGGGGGCCTTCGTGAGCATCAGACCGAAGAGAAGGAGAACGACGACGGAACCGACATAGATGAGGACCTGCACCCAGGCGATGAACTCGGCGGTGAGCAGGAGGTATTCGACGGCCAGGCCCCCGAGGGCCACCACGAGCCACAGGGCGGCGTGCACCAGCTGCTTGGTGGTGACGGTGACGAGGGCCGCGCCGAAGGTGACCAGGCCGACGAGGAGGAAGGCGATCTCGACGCCGGTCGGGGAGAGGAAGCCGTGCGGGTGGGTGGCGGCGACGGTTGCCGGGGCGATGGTGGCGGTTGTCGTGGCGGTTGCGGTTGCGGTTGCGGTTGCGGTTGCGGTTGCGGCGAGGGTCACGACTGTCCCTCCGGCGGGTCGGTGGGGTCGACGGGCGCTGCCTGCGCAAGGGCCTGAGTCGCGGCCAGCTTCTCGGCGGTCTTGTGGGCGGCGGCGATCTCCTTGGGTTCCTCGGCGCCGGGGTCGAGGGCGGGTGGGGCCGGGACGGTCCACATCCACTCGCGGAGCTTGTCGCGTTCGTGGGTGAGTTCGTGGATGTCGGTCTCGGCGTACTCGAACTCCGGGGACCAGAACAGCGCGTCGAAAGGACAGACCTCGATGCAGATACCGCAGTACATGCACAGGGAGAAGTCGATGGCGAAGCGGTCGAGGACGTTGCGGCTGCGCTCGCGGCCACCGGGGGCCGCCGCCGGGACCGTCTCCTTGTGGGAGTCGATGTAGATGCACCAGTCGGGGCACTCGCGGGCGCAGAGCATGCAGACCGTGCAGTTCTCCTCGAACAGGCCGATGACACCCCGGGTGCGGGGCGGGAGGTCGGGCTGGGTGTCGGGGTACTGCTCGGTGACGGTCTTCTTCGTCATCGTGCGGAGGGTGACGGCCAGACCCTTGGCCAGGCCGGAGCCGGGGATCGGGGACATCAGAGGAACACCACCTTCACGATGCCGGTGAGGGCGATCTGAGCGAGGGAGAGGGGGACGAGGAGGGTCCAGGAGAGTTTCTGGAGCTGGTCCTCGCGCAGGCGGGGATAGGTGACGCGGAGCCAGATGACGACGAAGGCGAGGAGTGCGGTCTTCAGCAGGGTCCAGACCCAGCCGAGGCCGTCCGCGCCCCACGGGCCGTGCCAGCCGCCCAGGAAGAGGACGGTGGTCAGGCCGCACAGGACGACGATTCCGGCGTACTCGGCGAGGAGGAAGAGGGCGAAGCGGAGACCGGTGTACTCGGTGTAGGCGCCGAAGATGATCTCGGAGTCGGCGACGGGCATGTCGAAGGGAGGGCGCTGGAGTTCGGCCAGGCCCGCCACGAAGAACACGATCGCGCCGACGAGTTGCCAGGGCAGCCACCACCAGTGGAAGGCGTCGAGGATGCCGGGGAGGGAGACCGTGCCGGCTGCCATCGCCACGGAGGCGGCGGTGAGCAGCATGGGGAGTTCGTAGGCGAGGAGTTGCGCGGCGGTGCGGAGGCCGCCGAGGAGGGAGAACTTGTTGGCGGAGGCCCAGCCGGCCATGAGGGAGCCGAGCACGCTCACGCCCATCACCGCGAGGACGAAGAAGATACCCGCGTCCAGGAGTTGGCCGACGGCGCCTTCGCTCGGGCCGATCGGGATGGCGAGGAGGACGAGCAGATACGGGAGGAGGGCGACAGCGGGGGCGAGTTGGAAGATACGGCGGTCCGCGCCCGCCGGGACGATGTCTTCCTTCTGTGCGAACTTCACGCCGTCCGCGACGAGTTGGGCCCAGCCGTGGAAGCCGCCGGCGTACATCGGGCCGAGGCGGCCCTGCATGTGGGCCATCACCTTGTGCTCGGTCTGACCGACGATCAGGGGGAAGGTGAGGAAGACGACGAAGACGATCAGGAGTCGCAGGGCGACGTCGAGCGCGTCGTTCACTGCGGGCCTCCTGCTGGGGTGTCGGGGGTGGGGTCGGCTGCGCCGGGGGTGGGGTCGGCTGGTTCTGGAGCGGGTTCGGTCGCTTCCGGAGTGGGTTCAGGTGCGACCGGAGTGGGTTCGGTTGCGGCCGGGTCGAGTTGAGCCGCTTCCGGAGCGGGGTCAGGTGCGGGTTCAGGTGCGGCCGAGTCGGTTTCGACTGACGGTCCGTCGGCCGGCCGATTCGCAGGGCTCGGCTTCGCCGCCGCCGCCGCTGGCTCGGGCTCGGGCTCGTCGAAGGCTGGGCGGGCGTAGTGCCACGGTGCGTCCGTGCTGCGGGGGGTGGTGGTGGGCTTGGTGGGGGCGCCCTCCCGCGCCGATTCCGGTGCCGGTTCTGTTGCGGGTGCCGGTACTGGCTCTGCTGGTGGTGCCGGTTCCGTCGCGGGGGCTGGTGCTGGCTCTGCTGGTGGTGCCGGTTCCGTCGCGGGGGCTGGTGCTGGCTCTGCTGGTGATGCCGGTTCCGTCGCGGGTGCCGGCACCGCGCCCCCGCCCGGTGCCGTCTGGCTCGCCGAGCCCTCCGATGCCGTGCGGGCGCGTCGTACCGGACGGTCGCCTACCGCGCGTACCGGGCGTTCACCTGCCGCTCGGGCCGGCCGCTCGCCCGCCGCTTGCCCCGGACGTTCACCTGCCGCTCGCACCGGGCGGTCTCCCGCCGCTCGGGCTGCGCCTCGGGTGGGGCGGGCGGGGGCCGGGGGGAGTTGGCCCTTCAGGGGGCCCCATTCGTTCGGGTCGGGGACGCCCGGTGGGAGCATCTGGCGGCGTTTGGGGCCGCCGTGGTCGGACTCGCCCGGTTCCTTGGCGCCGGGCCAGGCCTTGGCTACGCGGGCCGCCAGGACGAAGTCCTTGCGGAGGGGGTGGCCTTCGAAGGTTTCCGGGAGGAGGAGGTGGTCCAGTGCCGGGTGGCCCTCGAAGTCGACGCCGAACATCTCGTGGGTCTCGCGTTCGTGCCAGGCGGCGCCCGCGTAGACGTCCACGGCGGTGGGGAGTGCCGGGTTCTCGTGCGGAACCGTCGTACGGACGAGGAGACGGCGTACCGGTGCCAGTGCCACGACGTGGGCCGAGACGCGGAAGCCGGTGCCCGGTTCGTCGACCGCGCTGAGCCAGTCGAAGTAGGTGCAGCCCAGGTCGTCGCGGGCGGTGCGCAGGGCGGGGATCCAGGCGGTGGGTGGTACGTCGACCGTGAGGAGCTCGTACGACTCCTCGGCCGTGGCCTCCGTACCGAAGAGTTCCTCGGTGGGGGCGGGCAGCCAACCGACGGCGGTCATCGGGGATCCCCCGAGGCCGTACCAGCCGTACCAGCCGTACCAGCCGTACCAGCCGTACCGGAGTCGGAATCGGAGGACGACCCCTCACCTTCACCCGCACCCGTACCCGCACCCGTACCCGCACCCGCCGAGCCACCACCCCGCACCGGCGCTGTCACCAGCCCGCTCTGCAGTGCCGCCGTCGAGGGGCGCGCCCCCGCGGATCCGGCCCCGGACCCGGATCCGTACCCGTACCGCTCCCCCAGCGACTCCCGGGCGATCTTCTCCTGGAGTTTGAGGATGCCCTGGAGGAGGGCTTCGGGGCGGGGTGGGCAGCCGGGGACGTAGACGTCGACCGGGATGATCTGGTCGACGCCCTTGGTGACGGAGTAGGAGTCCCAGTACGGGCCGCCGCAGTTGGAGCAGGCGCCGAAGGAGATGACGTATTTCGGTTCCGGCATCTGTTCGTAGAGGCGTTTCACGGCGGGGGCCATCTTGTCGGTGACCGTGCCGGAGACGACCATCAGGTCGGCCTGGCGCGGGCCCGGTGCGAAGGGGATGACGCCGAGGCGGATGAAGTCGTGGCGGGCCATGGACGCGGCGATGAACTCGATGGCGCAGCAGGCGAGGCCGAAGTTGAAGACCCAGAGGGAGTAGCGGCGGCCCCAGTTGAGGACCACCTTCATCGGTTCGGGGGCGAGGCGGGCGAGGGTGCCCAGCCGTTTCGGCTCCGGCAACAGCACGGGCTCGGGGGTCACGTCCATGCCAGGACGCCCTTCTTGTATGCGTACAGCAGGCCCACGGCGAGGAAGCCGAGGAAGATGAACATCTCCACGAGGGTGGTCGCGCCGTAGCCCGGCGCGGCGAAGACCGTGGCCCAGGGGAAGAGGAAGATCGAGTCGACGGCGAAGACGACGTACAGGAACGCGTAGACGTAGTAGCGGACCTGGGTGTGGGCCCAGCCCTCGCCGACGGGGTCGACGCCGCACTCGTACGTCAGGAGTTTCTCAGGGGTGGGGACGACCGGGCGCAGCAGGCGGCCCGCGCCGAAGGCCACGGCGACGAAGAGGACGCCGACGACGGCGAGCAGGCCCACGACGGAGTAGGACCGGAAGTAGTCCGCCGCGACGACCACGGTCGGCTCCCGCAAGGTCTCCCGAAAGGTCCCCGCCAGGCTCTCCGGCAAGGTCCCTGGCAACGTCTCCCGCAAGTCCGACCCCTCCTCTTCGCCGGTGGCCGGCAGTTCGGCCCGGTACCTCGGCACCCCGGTGCCCCTGGTACCCCGGTGACCCGTGTGAACTCTGTGTTCGACGATCCGTACGCACGGGAGTCTAGGCCCTGTTAAAGGGACCGTAAGCAGCCCGTCACGGCTTGAGATCCGCCCGAGATGCCGTGGTGGGGTTTTCCCCCGGGGGCCGGGGCGGCAGACCTCATGGCGCCGGGGCGCGCCGCGCGGCACCCTGGCCCGTATGACCGTACGCATCCCCTTCGCCGACCCGGCGGCATCCGGCGGCGAGAAGCTCGACGAGCCCCTGCCGCGGGCCCGTTTCGCCTACGACAGACACACCTGGAAGGAGATCGCGCATCTCCTGGCGAATCTGCCGATGTCGGTGTTCGGCTTCGTCTACGTGGCGACGGTGCTGTTCACCAGCTCCCTGCTCACGATCACCGTGGTCGGGTTTCCGCTGCTCGCGCTGGGGTTGATGGGCGCGCGGCTGATCGGGAAGTTCGAGCGGGGCCGGGCCCGGCGGCTGCTCGGGGTGCGGATCGACGAGCCGAGCCCGTTGCCGTTGCCGTTGCGCAAGGGGGGCGGGCTGCTGCAACGGGTGTGGATGGCACTGAAGGACCCGGTGGGCTGGCGGACGGTGCTGTACGACGGGATGCGGTTGCCGTGGGGCATCGTCACCTTCACCATCACGCTGACCTCGCTGTTCGTGCTGTGGCCGGTGCTGCCGTTCATCGCGCGCGGGCTGGCGAACGCGGACCGGGCGATGGTGCGCGGCCTCCTCTCCCCCTCCGACGAGCTGGAGCGCCGTATCGCCGAACTGGAGTCCGACCGGGGGGTCGTGGTCGACACGGCGGCGGCGGATCTGCGGCGGATCGAGCGCGATCTGCACGACGGGGCGCAGGCCCGGCTGGTCAATCTGGCGATGGGGCTGGGGCTGGCCAAGGAGAAGCTGCTCGAAGGGCAGTCCGACGAGCACGTCGCCGCGATGGTCGACGAGGCGCACGGCGAGGTGAAGCTCGCGCTCCAGGAGCTGCGGGATCTGGCGCGCGGGATCCATCCCGCCGTCCTCACCGACCGCGGCCTCGACGCGGCTCTCTCCTCCGTCGCCTCGCGCTGCACGGTGCCGGTGAAGGTGACGGCCGACCTGGGCGCGCGCCCGGCGGCGGCGATCGAAGGCATCGCGTACTTCACGGTCTCCGAGCTGCTGCAGAACATCAGCAAGCACAGCGGCGCCCGTTCGGCGTCGGTGGACGTGTGGCGGGCGGAGGACCGGCTGCTCATCCAGGTCTGGGACGACGGCCGCGGCGGCGCCCGCCTCGACGGCGGCACGGGGATGCGCGGCCTCGCCGACCGCGTCGGGGCGGTCGACGGGCTCTTCGTCCTCGACTCGCCGCCCGGGGGGCCCACGACGGTGACGGCGGAGCTGCCGTGGCGCGAGCGGACCGCCGAGCCGGGTGGTCAGAGGTAGCGACCCCCGCTGCCCGACGGGCTGTTGTTCATCCTCGATTCCCCACCCCGGCGGCCCTACGACCGTCACGGCGGACCCGCCCTGGCGTGAACGGACCACCGAACCGGTCCGGGGAGGGCGGAGCCGCAGGTAGCGGAAAGCCGGGGGTAGGGAAAACCCCCCTCCCGAGAGGCCGACGGACTCCATGGTCCGCGGAGCTGCGGCCGAGCAGTCTGGAGATACGACAGCACGGCTGCGACACGGCTGCGGAAACGAGTAGAACGGGACGACGTCAATGGCCACGGAGTACGGGCAGGGGTACGGATCGCACGGCAGGTTCGACCTCGACGAGCGACGCCGAGGCCGGCGCCGGCTGCCGACCGCGCTGCGCGCCCCCCTGGAGGCGCGCCACTGGCGCGAGTTCGGCTACGTCCTGCTGAGCCTGCCGATCAGCATCCTGCTCTTCACCTACGCGATCACGATGGTGTCGCTGGGCGCGGGCCTGCTCATCACGTTCCTCGGTATTCCGGTCCTGGCGGGCGCGCTGGCCGGCTGCCGCGGCTTCGGCGCGCTGGAGCGGGCGCGGGCCCGCGGGCTGCTCCACCTGGACGTCGCCGACCCCGAGCCGCTGCGGATGAAGAAGAACGGCCCGATGTCCTGGATGGGAGCCGTCCTCAAGAGCGGCACGTCCTGGCGCCATCTGCTGTACGCGGTGCTGCACTTCCCCTGGGCGGTCTTCTCCTTCGTCGTCGCCCTCAGCTTCTGGGCGTACGGCTGGGCCATGCTGACGTACCCGCTCTGGTTCTGGCTCTTCCCGATGTACGGCGGTGGGGGCGGCCTTCAGCTCTACGGCGACGAGCACCACCGGATCTATCTGGACAACCCCTTCGAGATCACCGTGACCGCGCTGGTGGGACTGCTGTTCACGCTGGCCACGCCGTGGATCGTGCGGGCACTGACGATGGTGGACCGGCTGATGGTGCACGGGCTGCTCGGCCCGTCGAAGCTGGCGACGCGCGTCGTGGAGCTGGAGTCGGACCGGGGTGTCGTGGTCGACACGGCGGCGGCCGACCTGCGGCGCATCGAGCGGGACCTGCACGACGGCGCGCAGGCCCGCCTCGTGGCGCTGGCCATGGATCTGGGGCTGGCGAAGGAGAAGCTGACGGAGGACCCGGAGGCGGCGGCGCGGATGGTGGGCGAGGCGCACGGCGAGGTGAAGACGGCGTTGCAGGAGCTGCGGGATCTGGCGCGCGGGATCCATCCCGCGGTGCTGACGGACCGGGGGCTCGACGCGGCCCTGTCGTCCGTCGCCTCGCGCTGCACGGTGCCGGTGCAGGTGGACGTGGATCTGCCGGCGCGGCCGGCGGCGGCCATCGAGGGGATCGCGTACTTCACCGTCTCCGAGCTGCTGCAGAACATCAGCAAGCACGCGAAGGCCACGTCGGCGGCGGTGGACGTGTGGCGGGTCGAGAACCGGCTGATGCTTCAGGTCGTGGACAACGGGGTGGGCGGTGCGGATGCCTCCGGCGGTTCGGGGCTGGCCGGTCTTGCCGGGCGGCTCGATGCGGTGGACGGGATTCTGGTGGTCGACTCACCGGCGGGTGGGCCTACCCGGATCACGGCGGAGCTGCCCTGGCGGGGGTGAGGGGTGCGGAGTTGAGAGGTCGAGCCCCCTGCCCGTCCCCCTGGGGGCTGCGCCCCCGGACCCCCTTCGGCCTGAACGGCCTCGTCCTCAAACGCCGGACGGGCCGGTTGATGCCGGCCTGCGCTGAAAAGCGGACGCCGGACGGGCCAGATGTTGCCGATCCCCGCTGAAAGCGATCACCGAACCGGCTGGACGAACCCGTCCCCCACTGACAAGCGAGCCCCTCCCAGGCCGGAATCCGCTGGCCTGAACCCACCCCACCACCCCCCTATTCCAGTCGCCCGGACGCACCGCGGTCCGAATACTGGAATGCTGGACCTGCCGTGCGGACGGACGCGAACAGGGCGCGGCCGGCGCGGGACGGCGGGGCAGGCTATGGGGGGCCGAACATCGTGGAGGACAGGGTGCGGGTGGTCATCGCCGAGGATTCAGTGCTGCTCAGGGAGGGCCTGACCCGGTTGCTGACCGACCGGGGGCACGACGTGGTGGCCGGGGTGGGGGACGGGGACGCGCTGGTCAAGACCATCACCGAGCTGGCCGATCAGGGCGCGCTGCCGGACGTCGTCGTAGCAGACGTACGGATGCCGCCGACCCACACCGACGAGGGCGTACGGGCGGCGGTGGAGCTGCGCAAGGCGCATCCCGGTCTCGGCGTGCTGGTGCTGTCGCAGTACGTGGAGGAGCGCTACGCCACCGAACTGCTGGCCGGTTCCACGCACGGCGTCGGCTATCTGCTCAAGGACCGGGTGGCCGAGGTGCGTGAGTTCGTCGACGCGGTGGTGCGGGTGGCCTCGGGGGGTACGGCGCTGGACCCTGAGGTGGTCGCGCAGCTGCTCGGGCGCAGCCGTAAGCAGGATGTGCTGGTCCGGCTCACCCCGCGGGAGCGCGAGGTGCTGGGGCTGATGGCGGAGGGGCGGACGAACTCCGCGATAGCCCGGCAGCTGGTGGTGAGCGACGGCGCGGTCGAGAAGCACGTCAGCAACATCTTCCTGAAGCTGGGGCTGTCGCCGAGTGACGGGGATCACCGGCGTGTTCTGGCCGTCCTCACCTACCTCAACTCCTGACAAACTGACACTGTGTCAGCTGTCCGGCCATCCACCGGCGGTTGTCCGCCGCCGTCAGTCAGCCGTCAGTCCACTGTCAGCCGAGTCCGAGAACCAGCCAGCGCAACGGGAGCGTCTTCAAGGGAAGCGTCGGGGGGCGGGAAATCATGACAAGTCAGGGCGTCCAGCCGTCTCAAAACAGCGTCCATCATGCGAACGGCCGAAGGAAGGCGACCCTTACAGACGTAGGGTTGATCCTGGGAGGGTCGGCAGTACGACCATGCCCGGACAGCGTCCTCGAAGAGGAGGTCCAGTTCAGTGACCAGCCAGGTCAGTAGCCCAGCGGAGCAGGCCGACGGAGCCGTCGTAGGGGAACAGCGCAAACCGGCGGGGGTGAAGGACGTCCAACGCCTGGACCGGGTGATCATCCGGTTCGCCGGTGACTCGGGTGACGGTATGCAGCTCACCGGTGACCGCTTCACCTCGGAGACGGCGTCCTTCGGGAACGACCTCTCCACCCTGCCGAACTTCCCGGCCGAGATCCGCGCCCCCGCAGGCACCCTGCCGGGGGTTTCGTCGTTCCAGCTGCATTTCGCCGACCACGACATCCTGACCCCGGGCGACGCGCCCAACGTGCTGGTCGCGATGAATCCCGCCGCCCTGAAGGCGAACATCGCCGATGTGCCGCGCGGCGCGGAGATCATCGTCAACACGGACGAGTTCACCAAACGGGCGCTGCAGAAGGTGGGTTACGCCGCCTCCCCGCTCGACGACGGCTCACTGGACGGCTACAGCCTGCACCCCGTCCCCCTCACGACCCTCACCGTCGAGGCGTTGAAGGACTTCGGCCTGACCCGCAAGGAGGCCGAGCGCAGCAAGAACATGTTCGCGCTGGGCCTGCTGTCGTGGATGTACCACCGGCCGACCGAGGGCACCGAGAAGTTCCTGAAGTCCAAGTTCGCCAAGAAGCCGGAGATCGCGGCGGCCAACATCGCCGCGTTCAGGGCGGGTTGGAACTTCGGCGAGACGACGGAGGACTTCGCGGTCTCCTACGAGGTCGCCCCGGCCGCCACCGCCTTCCCGACCGGCACCTACCGCAACATCTCCGGGAACCTGGCCCTGTCCTACGGTTTGGTCGCCGCGTCCCAGCAGGCGGACCTGCCGCTGTTCCTGGGCTCGTACCCGATCACCCCGGCCTCCGACATCCTGCACGAACTCAGCAAGCACAAGAACTTCGGCGTACGGACCTTCCAGGCCGAGGACGAGATCGCGGGCATCGGCGCGGCGCTGGGCGCGGCCTTCGGCGGTTCCCTCGCCGTCACCACGACCTCCGGCCCGGGGGTGGCCCTGAAGTCGGAGACGATCGGTCTGGCCGTCTCCCTCGAACTGCCGCTCCTCGTCCTGGACATCCAGCGCGGCGGGCCGTCCACCGGGCTGCCGACCAAGACGGAACAGGCCGACCTGCTCCAGGCGATGTTCGGGCGCAACGGCGAGGCGCCGGTCCCGATCGTCGCCCCCTGCACGCCGGCCGACTGCTTCGACGCGGCGATCGAGGCCGCGCGGATCGCGCTGACGTACCGCACCCCGGTGATGCTCCTCTCGGACGGCTACCTGGCCAACGGCTCCGAGCCCTGGCGCATCCCCGACATCGACGAACTCCCGGACCTCACCGTCCAGTTCGCCCAGGGCCCGAACCACACCCTGGACGACGGCACCGAGGTCTTCTGGCCCTACAAACGCGACCCGCAGACCCTCGCCCGCCCCTGGGCCGTCCCCGGCACCCCCGGCCTCGAACACCGCATCGGCGGCATCGAGAAGCAGGACGGCACGGGCAACATCTCCTACGACCCCGCCAACCACGACTTCATGGTCCGCACCCGCCAGGCCAAGATCGACGGCATCGACGTACCGGATCTGACGGTCGACGACCCCCACGAGGCGCGCACGCTGGTCCTCGGCTGGGGCTCCACGTTCGGCCCCATCACCGCGGCGGTCCGGCGCCTGCGCGGGTCCGGCGAGTCGATCGCGCAGGCGCACCTGCGCCATCTCAACCCCTTCCCGCGGAATCTCGGCGCGGTCCTGAAGCGTTACGACAGAGTGGTGATCCCCGAGATGAACCTCGGCCAGCTCGCCACGCTGGTCCGGGCGAAGTACCTGGTGGACGCCCACTCGTACAACCAGGTGAACGGCATGCCGTTCAAGGCTGAGCAGCTCGCCACGGCTCTCAAGGAGGCCATCGATGGCTGAGACGTCCACGGAAGGCACGGGCACGATCGAGGCGCTCTCACTCGTCCCCAAGGCCGAGGCCGCGCAGTCCATGAAGGACTTCAAGTCCGATCAGGAAGTGCGCTGGTGCCCCGGCTGCGGTGACTACGCGATCCTCGCGGCGGTACAGGGTTTCATGCCGGAACTGGGCCTCGCCAAGGAGAACATCGTCTTCGTCTCCGGCATCGGCTGCTCCTCCCGCTTCCCGTACTACATGAACACGTACGGCATGCACTCGATCCACGGCCGGGCCCCCGCGATCGCCACCGGACTGGCGGCGAGCAGGCGGGACCTGTCGGTATGGGTGGTCACGGGCGACGGCGACGCGCTGTCCATCGGCGGCAACCACCTGATCCACGCCCTGCGCCGCAACGTCAACCTCAAGATCCTCCTCTTCAACAACCGGATCTACGGCCTGACGAAGGGCCAGTACTCGCCGACGAGCGAGGTCGGCAAGATCACCAAGTCCACGCCGATGGGCTCGCTCGACGCCCCCTTCAACCCGGTGTCGCTCGCGATCGGCGCGGAGGCGTCCTTCGTGGCCCGCACGATCGACTCGGACCGCAAACACCTGACCCAGGTCCTGCGCGAGGCAGCCGCCCACCCCGGTACGGCCCTGGTCGAGATCTACCAGAACTGCAACATCTTCAACGACGGCGCCTTCGACGCGCTGAAGGACCGCCAGCAGGCCGAGGAGGCGGTGATCCGCCTCGAACACGGGAAGCCGATCCGGTTCGGCGCGGAGGGCGCGCGGGGGGTCGTGCGGGACGCGGCCACGGGTGACCTGAAGGTGGTCGACGTGACCCCGGCCAACGAGTCCGAGATCCTGGTCCACGACGCCCACGCGACGTCCCCGACAACAGCCTTCGCCCTGTCCCGGCTGGCCGACCCGGACACCCTGCACCACACGCCGATCGGGGTGCTGCGGTCGGTGGAGCGGGCTGTGTACGACACGCAGATGGCCGACCAGTTGGACACGGCGATCGTGCAGAACGGGAAGGGTGACCTGGCCGCGCTGTTGGCGGGTGGGGACACCTGGACGGTCGTGGGCTGACAGCTTCCGTCTCTCTGAAGCATGAGGGCCTGGGCTCACTGCCCGGGCCCTCTTGTCCGCTCACGTCACGCGTCGGGTCACGTCGGGTCACGTCATGTCGGGTCACGTCACGCGTCGGGGATGTCCCGCTTGGCCCGGATCAGGGTCTCGCGGGTGATGACGACAAGGCGTTCGTGATCGGCACGGGATGCGTCGTTGGGGAGTAGTCGGTCGAGTTCCTCGGTACGGTCCGTCCCGATGACGGCGAAGTCTCCGTCGGCGAGCTCGAAGAGGTCGGGACAGGTCGCGCCGGAGCTGGAGCCGCGTCGACTCGGAGAATCGCCAAGGCGACGGACCATGCGGGCGGTTGAGGGCTCGTGGCGCATATGCATGGGCTCCTCTCGGACGGGCACACTCTCACGCCGGCCACCCCTTGGAAGCAGCGCGCGAGGCGGAAAGGGGGCGCACGGAAGGACGTGCCACGCACAGGGGAGGTCTAGAGCACCCCGGCGGTACCGGTTCGCCCCCTCGCCGCGTCATAAGCCTCCCGCGCCTTCTCCACCTCCCCCATCCGCTCCTGCGTCCACAGCGCCAGCCCCCGCACCTGCTCCGCCGCCTCGCGCCCCATCCCGGTCAGCGAATAGTCCACCCGCGGCGGAATCACCGGCTTGGCGTCGCGATGCACCAGGCCGTCCCGCTCAAGCGTCTGCAGCGTCTGCGCCAGCATCTTCTCGCTCACCGGCTTCACCTGCCCGACCGCCCGGCGGAGTTCGCTGAAGCGGTACGGGCGGTCGAGGAGTTCGATCAGGACCAGAACGCCCCAGCGGGACGTGACGTGTTCCAGGACCAGGCGGTACGGGCACATCGTCTCGCTGATCGTCTTGCCGTCGGCGTTCGCGCCTGCCACCTCACTGCTTACTGCCATGCCAGTACCTTACTTCAAAGTGGGTACTTTCGCAGAGTTAGCGCACCCCCTAGGGTTAGTGGCACCGCACCCCACAAGGAGTCGTCACCATGAGCATCGTCGTCACCGGAGCCACCGGACATCTCGGCCGTCACGTAGTGGAGCAGCTGCTGGAGAAGGTTCCGGCCGACCAGATCACCGCCGTCGTCCGCACCCCGGAGAAGGCCGCCGACTTCGCCGACCGCGGGGTGAAGCTCGTGGTCGCGGACTACAACACCCCCGAGACCTTCGGCACCGTCTTCGCCGCCGGCGACAAGGTGCTGCTGATCTCCGGCAACGAGTTCGACAAGGGCCGGGTCGAGCAGCACAAGGTCGTCATCGAGGCCGCCAAGACCGCCGGTGTCGCGCTCCTCGCCTACACCAGCGCCCCCGGCAGCCTCACCGCCGCGCTGGCCGACGACCACCGCGGCACCGAGGAGGCACTGCTCGCCTCCGGTCTGCCGTACACCCTGCTTCGCAACGGCTGGTACAACGAGAACTACACGGAGCAGCTGGCCCCGGTCCTGGAGCACAACGCGGTCCTGGCCGCCGCCGGTGACGGCCGGGTCTCCTCCGCCACGCGCGCCGACTACGCCGCTGCCGCCGTCGCCGTGCTGACCGGCGAGGGCCACGAGAACAAGACGTACGAGCTGGGCGGCGACGAGGCGTGGAGCTTCGCCGAGTACGCGGCCGAGCTGAGCACGCAGACCGGCAAGGAGATCGCCTACAACAACGTCCCCGGCGAGGTTCTCGTCGGCATCCTCACCGGTGCCGGACTGCCCGAGCCGTTCGCCGCGATCCTCGTCGGTGTCGACGCCTCCATCGGGAAGGGCGAGCTGGTCGTGTCCACCGGCGACCTCTCCCGCCTGGCCGGCCGCCCCACGACGCCGATGGCCGAGTCGATCGCGGTCGCACTCAAGGGCTGACACCCCCAAGGGCCCCAAGGACCCCAAGGCCCACCGAACCACCTAAGGGCCCCTAAGGGCCCCTAAGGGCCGCTGAAGGACCCTTGAGGACCCACCGCAGGACCCCGAAGGGCCACCGAAGCGCGAAGGACCCCCGAAGTCCGAAGGACGCCTCCCGCCCCCGTGCGTCATGACCGTATAGCGATACGGGCATGACACGCGGGGGCGCCCGGCGTTACCTTCGTCCTGGCTGCGCGGACGCAGTCGGGCGTGGCGTGCGAAGGAGGGGCCCGTGAGCGGGAAGCCGAAGGGCGAACAGCACCGGACAGGTCTGCTGAACGGCTTCGCCGCATACGGCATGTGGGGTCTCGTCCCACTCTTCTGGCCGCTGCTCAAGCCGGCCGGCGCCGCCGAGATCCTCGCCCACCGGATGGTGTGGTCGCTCGCCTTCGTCGCCGTCGCGCTCCTCGTGGTCCGGCGCTGGGCCTGGGCCGGTGAACTGCTGCGCCAGCCACGCAAGTTGGCGCTCGTCACGATCGCCGCGGCCTTCATCACCGTCAACTGGGGCGTCTACATCTGGGCCGTGAACAGCGGCCACGTCGTCGAGGCCTCACTCGGCTACTTCATCAACCCCCTCGTCACCATCGCGATGGGCGTCCTGCTCCTGAAGGAACGGCTCCGCCCGGCGCAGTGGGCCGCGGTCGGCGTCGGCGTCGCCGCCGTGCTCGTCCTGACCGTCGGCTACGGCCGGCCGCCGTGGATCTCCCTCTGCCTCGCCTTCTCCTTCGCGACCTACGGCCTGGTGAAGAAGAAGGTCAACCTCGGCGGTATCGAGTCGCTGGCCGCCGAGACCGCGATCCAGTTCCTGCCCGCGCTCGGCTATCTGCTGTGGCTGGGCGCGCACGGTGAGGCGACGTTCGCGCAGGAGGGCGTCGGCCACGCCACGCTCCTCGCCTCCACCGGCATCGTCACCGCACTCCCCCTGGTCTGCTTCGGCGCCGCCGCGATACGGGTGCCGCTGTCGACGCTGGGGCTGTTGCAGTACATGGCACCGGTCTTCCAGTTCCTGCTCGGCATCTTCTACTTCCACGAGTCGATGCCACCCGCACGGTGGGCGGGCTTCGCCCTGGTGTGGCTGGCCCTCGTCCTCCTGACGACGGACGCGTGGCGCACGGCACGCAGGGGCAGGGCGGCAGCGGCGGCGGTCCCGCACGACAGGACCGCGACCGCGCGTACGAACCCTGTCGACCCGGTCGAGGCGTAGCCCCGCGGGCGCGTCGCACCGGTGCCAGAGTGAGTGCCATGACACAGACTCCCGCGCCGACAGGCGGCACTCCCACCCCTCTCCACTGGAAGCTCGTCATCGACGCCGCCGACCCGCACGCGCAGGCCGACTTCTGGGCCGCCGCCCTCCACTACGAGGCCGAGGACAACAGCGCGCTCGTCGAACGGCTCCTGGAACTGGGCGCGTTGCCCGCCGCCGCGACCGTCGACTTCCACGGCCGCCCGGCCTTCCGTGACCTCATCGCCGTACGGCATCCCGACGACCCGTACGACAAGGAGCGCGGCACCGGGCTGGGCCGGCGGGTGCTGTTCCAGCGGGTGCCGGAGACGAAGACCGTCAAGAACCGGCTGCATCTCGATCTGCACCCGGGCGAGGGCCGGCGGGAGACCGAGGTGGAACGGCTGACCGCGCTGGGCGCGAGCGTGCTGCGCCGGGTGTCGGAGCCCGCCGGCGCGTGGGTGGTGATGGCGGACCCCGAGGGCAACGAGTTCTGCGTGGCGTAGCCGGCGGAACTCGGGCGTGCTTCAGCCGGTGGACCTGCGGGCGCGTTCGGTGAGGCGGCCCATGCGGGCGCGGGCGGACTCCAGTTGCTCTATGTCCTCGGCGGCGGGGCCGTCCTCGGTGGCGAGTTCGGTCCACAGGTCGATCAGGGCGCGGCCGAGGGCCAGGCCCTGCTCCGGGTCGCGTACGGCACGCCAGGCCGTGGCCGCGCTCTGCACGTTGCCGTAGGCGGCCTCCGCGTCGCGGGCACGGTGGCGGATGCCGGCGAGGTCGAGGGAGAGGTGGAAGGAGCGGAGCGGGTCACCGGCCAAGTAGGCGATGTAGGCGGTGAGTTCACGCAACCGCAGCACTTCCGGGTGCTCCGGCCCGAGCCCGCCCGCCGCCTCGTCCACGGTCCGCTCAGCGAGCCCCGCCGCCTCCTCCAGCCGCCCCGCCTTCACGGCCTCGTTGATCCGTCCCATCGGCTCCACGAGAAACGCGGTGCCTTCCCCGTCGGTCGCCATCGGCTCGTCCCCGAGCACCGCCTCGGCCACCGCGTCGAACCCCCGGGCGGGTGTCGGCTTGGGGTCCGGTTCCGGGGCGGTGAGGGCGAGATCGGGGATGGGGATGGGAGCGGGAATGGGAGCGGGAATGGGGGTGGCGCTTGCGATGGGGCTTGGGATGGGTGTCGGGCGGGGGGCGCGTTCGGGGGCGTACGTCGTCTCCGGTACGTCCGTCACGACCGGCCTCGCGTCCATGAACGGCGGTACGCCCGTGACCGGCGGCGGTACGTCCAAAACCGGCCTCACGTCCAGGACCGGCGCCGCCTCCGCAACCGACCCGGCGTCCCAGACCGGCGCCGCATCCGCGACCGGCCCCGCGTCCACGACCGGCGGCACATCCGCGACCGCCCCCGCGCCCCAGACCGGCGCGATATCCGCATCCGGCGCTACGTTCGCGACCGCCCCCGCGCCCAAGACCGGCGGCATGCCCACGACCGGCGCCCCGTCCATGCTCGGCGCCCCGTCCATGCTCGGCGGCGGCCCGAACGCCCCCGTCGGCGGCTGCACCGAGCCGAGTGGGATACCGCCCTGCCCCGACTCCGGCACGGCGTGCAGCGGGAACGTCGGCGCCGACTCCCCCGCCGCCTCGGGCACCGCCCGCAACGGGAAGGTCGGAACCACCTCCCCCGCCGACTCCGGCACCGCCCGCAGCCGATGCGTCACCGGGTCACCACCCCGACGCCGGTCGCCCTCGGGTTCCGGCTGCGCCTCCGGACGCCGTTCCGGTTCTACGACCGCCGCGACCGCCGCGACCCCCGTGACCTCCGCGGGCGCTACGACCTCCGCGGGCGGCACCGCGGGCGGCGCGGGAAACCCGGTCGCGGCCCCCGTCGCCCCCGTCGCCCCCGCCGACACCGCCCCCATCGCCACCGGCTCCGCCGAGAAGTGGCTGGAGCCGTCCGGGTCGACCTGGAGCGGTACGACGTACCCGATGCGGTCGTCATGGATCGTGGCGTGGACGGGGTGGCCGGTGGCTGTGGCAATGCGGTGGAGGTGACTGAGGACCACGTGCTGGATCTCCTCGCCGGGCGGCACCGCGACCGGCACGCCGCCGATCGACGCGCCGCCCGCGCTCGGGCCGTCCGCGGGTACCCGTACCTCGAAGGGGGACGCGGCGGGTGCCGAGCGTGCGGCTCGCTTCTGTTCCCGCTTCTGCTCGCGGCTGAGTCGAGTCATCGGTTCCCTCACTCGCATGCGTCGGAGAGGCGCGGCCAGCGCTCCCCAGCGTCAAGATCCGTTCGTACGCGTACTGTTGAGTCTCGCCGTTCCCTTCCGGTTCTCAGGTCACCGCGACGTCACAGCCTCGTCCCAGGAGTTCCCGGAGCCGTCGCGCGCCCGTTCGGATGCCGTGAGGATGCGGCGGGACCACGAGGGAGGAGCTCGGTCATGCAGACAGGTGGACAGCGGGGGCCGGAGATCTGGCTCCGTGGACCGGTGGACAACGGTCCGCACGCGGGGACACCGCAGGTGCCCGAGCGCCCCTCCAGTATCCCCGCCGCCCCGCGCCGTTTCTCCTGGGTCGCCACCCACGGCGGCGCCGGCGTCACCACCCTCACCTCCGTCTACGGCGGCCAGGACTGCGGACGCGACTGGCCCGGGCCCGAGGACCCGCCGTCGGTGCTGCTCGTCGCCCGCACGCACGCGGCCGGGCTGGCCTCCGTCTCCCGTGCCCTGGAGGTCTTCCGGCGTGGTGCGGCACCGGCGGGGCTCGGCCTCGACGCGGTCGTCCTCGTCGCGGACGCGCCCGGGCGGCTGCCCCGGCCGCTGGCCCAGTACGCCAAGGCCATCGAGTCGGTGATCGACGTGTACCGGGTGCCGTGGGTACCGGCCTGGCGCATCGGCGACCTGAGCGGCGAACCGCCCCGCGAGACGGAGACGCTGGCCCGGCTCACGGGCGCGGCCCGGCATCCTCGCTGACACCTCGTACACGGGCCCCCTGATCAGACACTCCATGGACGGACACCCCCATGGACCGACACCCCATGGACAGATGATTGCGCGTGCATATAATGCAGATGCCGGTAATCGCTGCGCGCCGATCGAATCTTCCTGAACCTGACTGAACCCAACCGAACCCGACCGAACCTGGGGGACCCATGACCCGCCGTTTCCTCTTCGTGCTGGGCAGCGCCCGTACCGAGGGCAACACCGAACTCCTCGCCCGCAGGGCCGCGGAACAGCTCCCCTCGGACGTCGAGCAGCGGTGGATACACCTCGCCGACCACCCGCTCCCCGACTTCGTGGACATCCGGCACGACGGTCCCGTCCAGGCGCCCACGGACGACAACGTCAAGCAGCTCCTCGACGCCACCCTGGCCGCGACGGACATCGTGATCGCCTCGCCGGTCTACTGGTACGCGCTCTCCGGTCTCACCAAGCGCTACCTGGACTACTGGTCCGACTGGCTGCGCGTCCCCGGCGCCGACTTCAGGGCGACGATGGCCGGCCGCACCCTCTGGGGCGTCGCCGCTCTCGCCGACGGCGAACCCCTGGTCGCCGACCCGCTGATCGGCACCCTCAACAACTCGGCCGCCTACCTGAAAATGCGCTTCGGCGGGGTCCTGCTCGGCAACGGCAGCGGACGCGGCGACGTACTGAAGGACTCGGGGGCGCTGTCCCGGGCGAAGACGTTCTTCGCGCAGGAAGCCGCCCTCGCCCGTTTCCCGCACGAGACCGGAGACTGACCGAGCCCTACGCCGTGTCGTCCTACGCGGTGTCGTCCTACGCCGTGATGTCCTTCGCCGTGAACCTCGCCCAGGCCGCCGACCCGAACACCGCCACGTACAGGGCCTGGAGACCGAGGTTCTTCACCAGGTCGTCCCAGTAGACCGGTTCGCGCATGAGGTCGGCGAAGGACAGCCAGTAGTGGGAGAAGAAGTACGGCTGGAGCGCGTGCAGTTGGGGGATCTGGTCGAGGATCTGGACGGTGATCAGCAGGCCCACCGTCGTCGCCATCGCCGCGATGCCGCTGCTCGTCATCGTCGAGATGAACAGGCCCAGGGCGGCTATGCCGGTCAGTGACGCGGCGACCACCAGCGCGATCAGCAGGGCCCGGCCCAGGCCCTCCGCGAAGCTGATCTGGGTGCCGGAGATCGTCGTCAGATCGCCCAGGGGGAAGAGCAACGCCCCCACCGTGAGCGCGGAGAGCGCCACGACCAGGGTGGCCACCAGGCAGAACGTCATCACCGTCGCGTACTTGGTGAGCAGCAGGCGGGTGCGGCCGGCCGGGGCGACCAGGAGGTAGCGCAGGGTGCCGCCGCTCGCCTCGCCCGCGATCGCGTCGCCCGCGACGACCCCGATGGCCATGGGGAGGAAGAAGGGGAGGGTCGCGGCGAGTGCCGTGAACACCAGGAACAGGCCGTTGTTGGTGATCTGCGCGATGAACACCGGGCCGCCCCCGCCGTCCCCGCGCCCCGCCCCGCCCTGCGTCTCCAGCTTGACCGCGATCCCGACCAGGATCGGCACGGCGGCCAGCACACCGAGCAGCGCGATCGTCCGCCAGCGGCGGAAGGTGGTCACCAGCTCGTTGCGCAGCAGTCCGAAGGTCCACGTCAGGCGGGGCGCCCGCACGGCGAGGTCAGCCTGCGACATCGAAGCCCTCCCCCGTGAGCGCCACGAACGCGTCCTCCAGGGAGGCCCGTTCGACCCCGAAGCCGCGGACGCGGACTCCGGCGGTCACCAACGCCGCGTTCAGTTCGGCGAGTTCACGGTCCGGCGGCTCCGCCGTCACCCGCTCCTCGGCTACGGCCACGTCCGCCAGCCCCTGTTCCTTCAGTACCCGTGCCGCGTCCCCGGTGTCGGGGGTCGTCACGAACAGCCGGCCCCTGGTGCCTGCCGCCAGCTCGGCCACCGAGCCCTGGGTGATCAGCTTGCCCTGTGCCATCACCGCCGCGTGGGTGCACACCTGCTCGATCTCGTCGAGGAGGTGGGAGGAGAGGAAGACCGTCGTGCCGTCGGAGGCCAACTCCCGGATCAGGGAACGGATTTCGCGCATGCCCTGCGGGTCGAGGCCGTTCGTCGGCTCGTCGAGGACGAGCAGCTTGCGGGGCTGGAGCAGTGCGGAGGCGAGGCCCAGCCGCTGCTTCATGCCCAGGGAGTACGCCTTCGCCTTCTTGCCGGCGGCGGCCGTCAGACCCACCCGGTCGAGGGCGGCGGCGACACGGTCCCGCCTCGTGCGCGGGTCGGCGGTCGGGTCGGCGGCGTCGTAGCGCAGGAGGTTGTCGCGGCCGGAGAGGAAGCCGTACAGGGCGGGGCCCTCGATCAGGGCGCCGACGTGCGGGAGGACGGTACGGACGGATCTCGGCATGGGGCGGCCCAGGACGCGGGCCGTGCCGGAGGTCGGTTCGATCAGGCCCATCAGCATGCGGATGGTGGTGGTCTTGCCCGAGCCGTTCGGGCCGAGGAAGCCGAAGACACTGCCCGCCGGGACGGTCAGGTCGAGACCGTCCACGGCGAGCTGTCCGCCGCGGAAGCGCTTGGTGAGACCGCGGGTGGCGATGATGCCGTCACCCGCCCCCACACGTTCCGTCTCGTCAGCGGACGGTTCGCCCATCGGCTCCCTCAATTCCTCGTCCCCCTACGGCGGTTGGCCGGCCGTAGGTGTCTACTTCGCCGCGTCGGCCGCCTTCACCAGCGCGCTCTTGGTGACCGCGCCGACGTACACCTTGCCGTCGTCGGTGACCAGGGCGTTGATCAGGCGGGTCGAGAAGACCGTGCCCGAGCCGAACGTGCCCTTCACCTTGTCGCCGAGCGAGCTGATGACGCCGCCGAGGTCGCCGCCGCCGGACGCGGAGCCGGACGGGACGCCCTGGCCGCCGGTGTCGAAGGTGGCGATGGAGTTCCAGCCCTTGCCGAGGACCGTGAGGCCGTCGGGGCCCTTGCCGAGGTCCCCGCCGGACTTGCCGGGCTTGCCGAGCCTGCCCGGCTTGCCGGAGTGGTCCGGGGCCGCCTTCTTGGCGCTGTCCTCCGTGGTGACCTTCGCGCCCTTGGGCGTCTTGAAGTCGAAGGTCGAGGCGGCCGGCTTGGCGAGGCTGAGCTGGGTGAAGCCGACGTCTACGACGGCCGCGCCGCCGCTCGCCGGGGTGAGCGTGAACTTGAGCGGCAGGCCCGTCTTGGAGTCCACCGCGATGCTGATCGTGCCGACCGTCGTACCGGACTGCTTGGGCTTGATCAGCAGCTTGTAGGCGTCGCGGCCCGCGACGTGCTCGGTGCCGTCGACGGTGACCGAGGTGGTGGCGTCGACCGACTTCAGCGCCTCGTCGGTGAGGCCCTTGGGTGTGGCCCTGGTCTCGTCGCTCTTCGAGGAGTCGGCGGCGGTGCCGTGGTAGACCTCGTTCGACTGGCTGTCGTAGCCCCAGACGTCCTTGCCGTTGTGGATGAGGCTGTACTCCGCCGCGTTCTCCAGGAGGGAGATCTTCTGCTTGTCGGGGCCGTCGGCCGCGACGCGCAGGGTGTGGGTGCCGGTGGCCAGCTCGGTGAGCTTGGTCGTGGGGTCGGCGGAGGAGCCGTCGCCGGACTTCGTGGCGCCGGACAGCATGCTGCTCTCCAGGCCGCCGAGGTTGGGCAGGCCCAGGTCAGTGCTGATCTTCACGGTGCCGGACAGCTGCTGGACGTCCGACTTGGCGATCTTGTCGATGAGCTGCTGTGCGGTGATCTTCGGGAGATTCGGGTCGCCGGAGTCGGCGAGCGCCGGGACCAGTCCGATGGTCGCCGCCGCCACCCCCACCACGGTGACCGGGACGATGTACCGCGCCGCCCTGCGCCGCCCGGCCCGGAGCTCGTCGCGCTCTCCGGTGTCCGCGCTGTCGTCGGTTTCGTACGGTGCCATGTCTGCCTTACCTCCGTCGTCGGCGGCGGCCAGTCCGTCCTCTGCACGTCCCACCCTGTGCCGCCATTCTCACCCGAATCGGTGAGGAGTGGTGATTTCCGTGTTCTCCATCTGACCAAATCCCCGAGGGATAAGCGTCAGACCCGGGAGCCAACTCCGCGTACGACTGGGGTATGACACACGGAGGCCGTGCCTCCCCCAAACCCCTAGGGGGAAGGCACCGCCCGCGCAAGGCAGTTGACCGGGACCGGCCAGGACGACCCCGTCCCGCGGCCCACTCCGAAGTCGTACGCGTCGCATCGAGTCACAAACCGCCTGAATCCGTACTTATGGGTGGCAGCACACCGCATCGACCGAAGGGGTCGCCATGCACGCCACCCAGCACCTCACCGGATACGCGGCCACGGGCGCCGCGGTCCTGGCACTCGCACTCGCCGGATGCGGAAGCGGCGGCAGTAGTGGAAGCGGCGGCTCGGCCGCCGCACCGGCCGCGGTCACCACGTCGACGACCCTGATGACCGCCAAGGTCGCCAAGGTGGGCACCGTCGTGACCGACAGCAAGGGGTACGTCCTCTACCGCTTCGACGCGGACTCGATCCACCCGACGAAGGTCAGCTGTTACGGCACCTGCGCGGTGGTCTGGCCCGCCGCGACCGCCAAGGGCGCCGTCAGCGTCAAGGGCATCGACAAGAAGCTCGTCTCCACGGTCAAGCGCTCCGACGGGACCTCGCAGCTCACCCTGGCGGGCTGGCCCCTGTACCGGTACGCCAAGGACGACCAGCCCAAGGAGGCCTACGGCCAGGGCGTGGACGGCACCTGGTGGGCGGTGACACCCACCGGAGCGAAGGCCGCGGCGGCCACCGCCTCCGGCAGCACGGGAGGCAGCGGCTACTGAACGGGCTCAGCCCGCGCGGTGCACCACCGCGTCGCACATCTCCAGGAGGGCGACCTTCGCGTCGCACTCGGGGAGCGGCGCCAGGGCCGCGCGGGCGTCCTCCGCGTAGCGCACGGTGTCGCGGCGGGCCTGCTCCAGGGCGGGGTGTCCACGGAGGCGGGAGAGGGCCTCGGCGAGCCGGGCGTCGTCCGTGAGGTCGGAGTCGAGGAGTTCGCACAGGGCGATGTCCTCGGCGAGACCGAGGCGGGCCGCCCGCTCCCTCAGCCGCAGCACCGGCAGGGTGGGGATGCCCTCGCGCAGGTCCGTGCCCGGGGTCTTGCCGGACTCGTGGCCGTCGGAGGCGATGTCCAGGACGTCGTCGGCGAGTTGGAAGGCCACGCCGAGCCGCTCGCCGTACTGGGTGAGGACGTCCACGACCGTGTCGTCGCAGCCGGCCATCATCGAGCCGAAGCGGCACGCCACCGCGACCAGGGAGCCGGTCTTGCCGCCGAGCACGTCGAGGTAGTGCTCGACCGGGTCGCGCCCGTCGGACGGGCCGGCCGTCTCCAGGATCTGGCCGGTGACCAGCCGTTCGAACGCCTCGGCCTGCACGCGCACCGCTTCGGGGCCGAGGTCGGCCAGAGTGTGCGACGCGCGCGCGAAGAGGAAGTCGCCGGTGAGGACCGCGACCGAGTTCCCCCAGCGGGTGTTGGCGCTGTCCACGCCCCGGCGCACGGCCGCCTCGTCCATCACGTCGTCGTGGTACAGCGTGGCGAGATGGGTCAGCTCGACGACGACGGCCGAGGGCACGACACCCGGCGCGTAGGGGTCGCCGAACTGGGCGGCGAGCATCACGAGGAGCGGCCGGAACCGCTTCCCGCCCGCGCGCACGAGGTGCTGGGCGGCCTCCGTGATGAAGGGGACCTCGCTCTTGGTGGCTTCGAGCAGACCCTCCTCGACTGCCGCCATTCCGGCCTGGACATCGGCTTCCAGAGCCTGGTCCCGCACGCTCAGCCCGAACGGCCCGACGACGGTCACGAGGGGTCTCCTGTCTGCTGGTGTCCCTGGGCGGTCACACGGATTGTCGATAGGTCGCTGCCATCACTCAAGTCAGCGTATCCGGTCGGCATTCGATCACCGGTGCCACCCACCCCCGTCCAGGCCAGGCGGTATCGGATCACGACCGGTATGTTTTTGATCAACTGATAAGAACGGACATTTATCGACTTACCTGGAAGTAGTGGAGCGCGTCCCGAACCGCACTGGAAGCCGAGCCCGACAGCGAGCCGCCTCCCGAGGACGACCACGCCTTCTTCGGCCAGCCCAGGGGCCTGCTCACACTCTCGGGGCTGGAGGTCTGGGAGCGCTTCTCGTTCCTCGGCATGCAGGCCATCCTCGTCCTCCACTTCGCGGATTCGGTCGCGCACGGCGGCATGGGCATGTCGTCCGGAACGGCCGCGTCCGTGTCCGCAGCCTACGGAACGCCGGCCTATCTCGTCTCGGTCTCGGACGGCTGGCTCGCCGACCGCATCCTCGGCCTGGTCAAGGCAAGCACCCGGGCGTCGCATCCGGCTCGCGGTGTCGTCGGCGTACTGGCCGTGGATCTGGCCCCAGCCGGAGTCGGCGGCGGGGTTCACGCCGGACCCGGAGGGGAGTGCGCTGGAACTCCCGGTGCGGGACCGGGAGTTGACTGCCGATATTCGTTTCGGCGAACCCGAGGAGGCCGAGCCGCTCGGGGTGCACCACCCGGCCACGCTCGACGAACCCCGGCACGGCGGCACGCGCGTGTACCCGGACGGGCTCGAATTCACCGAGGACGCGCTGGAGACGTACACGATCGACGAGGCGGACCCGTTGTCGGCCCGTACGCGGTCCGACCGGTCGATCCGGCCGCACCGGCCGGAGCCGGGGTGGGACACGACCGTGCGGACGCGGTCGGAGATCACTTGCGACGAAACGGACTTTCTCACCTCTAACGAGGTGATTTGCACCGAGGGTGGCGAAGTGATCTTTCACCGGACCCGGGAGAAAAGGATTCCGAGAACTGCCAGTTGAGGATGAATGCCCGATTTGCCGTTCTTCATTCTTCCGTGAGTTGGGTCACGCGTTTCCATGAATGGCCTGTGTCCCGGTCTGCCCGCGTTTCCCCTTGCGCCGTTTGACAGTTGAAGCTTGGCTCGCGCAAAGGATCAAGTGCCCCATACGCCCCAGACCAAGGTCAATAGGGGTGAGGTGTGATTCCGCCACTTGTTCCGGACATGTGCTCTCGCATACGTTCCCGGCCTGTCGAGCGGAACGCCGAATCCTGCCGCCGCCCGGCATCCCAGTCACGAACACATCTCGCACGGCAGGAGCGGGGGAACCAGGTAAGTCGCCGGACCGGCCATTGCACCGGGACGGCTTGGGGTTAAGTCACGTCCGTGAGGGCGTGGCCGGGCACCTCCCAGCCCGAACCCGACAGCTCACCTCGCAGGCGACGGAGAGGAACCTCGTCATGCCTGCAACCGCTCAGTCCCGCCGCGCCCGCCTTGTCCGCCGTGCCGTTGTCGCCGGTACCGGTGTCGCGATCCTCGCCCTGCCGATCGTCGGGGCGACCTCCGCTTCCGCGGCCACCACGTCTTCCACCTCGACCACGCTCGCCGGGTACCCCAACACCCTTGACGGGTGGATCCGGGAGTCGCTCGCGATCATGGCGCAGAAGGGGATTCCGGGGACGTACAACGGGATCTACCGGAACGTGATCCGTGAGTCGTCCGGTAACCCGTACGCGATCAACAACTGGGACTCCAACGCGGCGGCCGGTACGCCGTCGAAGGGGTTGCTTCAGGTGATCGACCCGACGTTCAGCGCGTATCACGTTGCCGGGACTGCGTTCGATCCGTATGACCCGGTTGCGAACATCACGGCTGCTTGTAACTACGCGGCGGCGGTGTACGGGTCTATCGACAACGTTTACGGGGCTTACTAGAAAACGTTGGATCAGCCACGACGGTTGTGTTTTGAGTGGCACCGCCGTCGTGGCTGGTCGCGCCCGCGCGGCGGAGCCGCAAATTGATACAGCCCCGCGCCCCTAAAAACCTTCGCTGAGGAGTCTTTCCAGGACCAGGGCGATTCCGTCGTCCTCGTTCGATGACGTCACCTCGTCCGCCACCGCCTTCAGTTCGGGGTGGGCGTTGGCCATCGCCACTCCGTGTGCCGCCCAGTCGAACATCGGGATGTCGTTCGGCATGTCGCCGAAGGCGATGGTGTCGGACGGGGTCAGGCCCAGGTGTTGGGCGGCGAGGGCCAGGCCGGTCGCCTTGGTGATGCCGAGTGGCTGGAGTTCGACGGTGCCGGGGCCGGACATGGTGACCGAGGCCAGTGAACCGACCACCGAGCGCGCCGTGGACGCCAACTCGTCGTCCGCCAGGGCGGGGTGGCGCAGCAGCACCTTGCTGATGGGTTCGGACCAGAGGTCGTCGCGCCGGCCCACCCGTACCGCGGGGAGCGTGGGGTGCGGCATCAGGTAGCCGGGCTCGATCAGGGTGAGGCCGTCCACGCCGTCCTGGTCGACGGCCGCGTACACCTGGCCCACCTCCGCCTCGATCTTGCCGAGCGCGGTCTCGGCCAGCTCCCGGTCCAGGGTGACCGACCAGAGCAGACGGTCCGCGCCGGCGTCGTACAACTGCGCGCCCTGTCCGCACACCGCGAGCCCCCTGCTGCCGAGGTCGTCGAGGAGCGGGCGCACCCTCGGGGCGGGCCGGCCGGTGACGACGAGGTGCCGGGCGCCGGCCGCCGTGACCCGTCGCAGTGCGGCGAGGGACCGGTCGGAGAGCGTGTCGTCGCCGCGCAGCAGCGTTCCGTCCAGGTCGGTGGCGATCAGTGCATATGCGAGGGGTGCGGCCATGATCAGAGAATACGGATGGAAAGGCCCCCGGACTCGACGCGAACCGGACGGCTGCCGCCTTCACATGCGTTGACCGGTGTTCCGGTTGACTTGACGGTGACGGCGGTCATGCCGACTCCCGGACGACCAGTTCCGTCGGCAGGATCACGCCCGCCGTGTCCTCTCCGGCGATCTGGGCCAGCAGCATCCGCACCATCTCGGCGCTGATGCGGTCGTAGGGCTGGCGCATGGTGGTGAGGGCCGGGGTGATGGAGGTGGCCGCCGCCGAGTCGTCGAAGCCTCCGACAGCGATGTCATCGGGGACCGAACGGCCGGATTGTTGAAGGGTGTTGACGACTCCCAGGGCCATGAGGTCCGAGGCTACGAACACCGCGTCGATGTCGGGGGCCTGGGACAGGAGTCTGCGGGCCGCTTCCTCGCCGCCCGTGCGGCGGTAGTCGCCCTCGACCACGAGCGCGGGGTCGTGGGGCAGACCCGCCTCGGTGAGGACGTCCCGGTAGCCGGCCAGGCGGTCGGGGCCGCCCGGGGCGTCGAGCGGGCCGGTGACCATGCCGATGCGGCGACGACCCCCGGCGACGAGGTGGCGGACCATCTCCTGGGCGCCGTCCCGGTCGGCCGCGGCCACGTAGCTGTACTTGGAGGCGGTGCCGAGCGGCTTGCCGCAGGCCACCAACGGGATGCCGGCGTCGCGGAGTTCGGCCGCGACCGGGTCGCCGCTGTGGTTGGAGACCAGGAGGACGCCGTCGACGTGGCCCGAGGTGATGTACCGCGTGAGGCGGCGGCGGTCGTCCTTGGAGGAGGCCAGCATCAGCAGCAGCGGGATGTCGTGCCGGGCCAGGTGTTCGGTGCAACCCCGCAGCAGGACATTGAAGTTGGGGTCCTCGAAGAACTTCTCCTGCGGCTCGGTGAGGAGGAACGCCACCGAGTCCGACCGTCCGGTGCTCAGGGAGCGGGCGTGCCGGTTGACGACGTAGCCCGTCTTCCTGATCGCCGTCTCCACGGCGGTGCGCGCGGCCGGTGAGACGTAGTGGCCGCCGTTCAGGTACCGGGAGACGGTCCCCCGGGAGACCCCTGCCTCCCGGGCCACGTCGTGGATGGTGGGCGGTTTTCGGCGTCCGTTCGGACTGGTGGTCATGTTCCTCGTTCTGCCCGTTCGGGTGCGGTGGGGGGAGGTACGACTCAGTGCTTGTGTCTCAGGCCTTTACCGATCCGCTCAAGAGATCCAGTGACCAGAACCGCTGGATCACCAGGAAGAGCCCGATCAGCGGCAGGATCGCGAGGAAACAGCCCATGATGACCAGGGTGTAGAGCGCCGGTTGCGAGGCGCCCTGGGAGAGCAGGGTGTAAAGGCCCAGTGTGAGCGGGAACTTGTTGTCGTCCGCGAGCATCACGTACGGCAGCAGGAAGTTGTTCCAGATGGCGACGAACTGGAACAGGAACACCGTGATGAGCCCCGGCATCATCATCGGCACCGCGATCCGCGAGAAGATCCGCCACTCGCTCGCGCCGTCCATGCGGGCGGCTTCGAGGAGTTCGTTGGGCACGGCCGCCGCCGCGTAGATACGGACGAGGTAGACGCCGTAGGGAGAGAGGATCGACGGCAGGAGCATCGACCAGTACGAGTCGGCCAGGCCCATCTTGGACAGCAGCAGGTACTGCGGGACGGTCAGCACGATGCTCGGGACCAGGACGCCGGCCAGCATCAGCTTGAAGACGAACTCCCGGCCGCGGAAGGCGAATCGGCCCAGCGCGTAGCCCGCGGCGGCGGAGACCGCGGCGGAGAGCAGGGCGCCGCCGCCCGCGTAGAAGAGGGAGTTGAGCATCCACTGCCAGAAGATGCCGTCCCGGTAGGAGCTCAACTCCCTGAAGTTGTCGAGGAATCCGGTGCCGGGGGCGAAGGTGAACGTGGAGAAGAGTTCGCCGCGGCCCTTCGTCGCCGCGATGACCACCCAGATCACGGGGATCAGGCAGTACAGCGAGCCGAGGACCAGCACCAGGGTGGGTACCCAGGCGGTGCGCTTCGGCTTCGCGGGGCCCTGCCGGGTGTCGACGGCGGTGAGGGTGAGGGGGGTCATGCCCGGTCCTCCCGGGTGTAGCGGTCGGAGACGCGCAGCAGCGTGAAGGAGAGCGCGAAGGTCGCCAGGGCCAGCACCACGGCGGTGGCGGAGGCGCCGTAGATGTCCGACCTGAGGAAGGCGGCGTCGTAGATGGCCATCAGCGGACTCCAGGAACTGGAGAGGCCGTTGGTCAGCGGCTTGAGTGCCATGGGCTCGGTGAAGACCTGGAGCGTGGCGATGACCGAGAAGAAGAACGTGAGCACGAGGGAGGGCAGCACGATCGGGATCTTGATCCGCAGGGCGATCTTCAGGTCGGAGGCGCCGTCGATCTTCGCGGCCTCGTAGATCTCCTGCGGGATCGCGCGCAGGGCGGTGTAGATGACGATCATGTTGAAGCCGGTGCCGCCCCACACCGCGATGTTCGCGAAGGACAGGTACAGGTTGCCGCCGTCGAACAGGTCCGGCTGCGGGAGGTTGAACTCGCGCAGGAGGTAGTAGAAGGGGCTGACCGCCGGCAGGTACAGGAAGCCCCACATCAGGGCGGCGATGATCCCGGGGACGGCGTACGGCAGGAAGATCGCGAGCCGGGCGAACTTGGCGCTGCGCGCCTGCGGGGTGTCCAGCATCAGCGCGAAGACCAGCGCCAGACCGAGCATCGTGGGGATGACGATCAGCCCGTAGCCGAAGGCGCGCAGGACGCTGTGGCCGAACTCGGAGTCGTGCAGGACGTCGGTGTAGTTGCCGATGCCGTTCCACACCTGCTGGCGGGCGCCCTTGCCGAGGCCGATGCCCTTGACCTGGACCTTGTGGAGACTGAGCCACACCGCGTACCCGATCGGTACGACGGTGAAGGCGGCGAACAGGAGCACGGCCGGTACGAGGAACCAGTACGGCGCGCTGCGGCCACGGCGGCGGGGGCGGACGGAGGTGGCGGTGCCGTCCGCCAAGGGCCCGGCCGTCAGCCGGTCGGAGCCCTTGAGCGGAGTGCTGGTCATGCCTCGGTCACCTTGAAGCCCTGCTTCTTCATGTCGGTGAAGGTCGCCGACTGCATGGTGGCGAGCGCGGTGTCGAACTGGGCGGACTTCTTCGCCTTGCTGGCCTTGCCGAACGCGTCGCTGAACGTGTCGTAGGCGACCTGGACGTTCGGGCCCCAGGCGGAGGCGGCCGTGGTCGCGGCGATCTTGGCGGCCGTGTCGTAGAAGTCGGTCTGGTTCGGGAAGAACGCGGGCGTGGTGAGCACCGAGCCGGACTGGCCCTTGGTGGCCGCCGGGTAGATGCCCGCCTCCTTGACCAGGGCGGCCAGCGCCTCCGGGTCGGTGTTCAGCCAGTTCGCGAACTTGGTCGCGGCCTCGGCGTGCTTGGAGTCGGTGGAGACACCGGTGGAGGAGCCGCCCCAGCTGCCGGTGACGCTCTCGCCCGCGCTCCACTGCGGGAGCGGCGCCATGCGCCACTTGCCCTTGGTGTCGGGGGCCGAGCTGATCAGGACACCGGGCGCCCACACGGCGGAGACCCAGGCGAGGTGGGTGCCCTTGTTCAGGGCGCTGCTCCAAGCCGGCGTGTACATCGGCTGGTTGTCGATCACGCCCTCCTGGACGAGACCGCCCCAGAAGTCGGTGACCTTCTTCGTCGCCGCGTCGTCGATGCCGACGGTCCACTTGCCGCCGCTGCCCACGGTCCACCACTTGGCGCCGGCCTGCTGCGCCAACCCCGCGAACAGACCGGGGTCGTTGGACGAGAACGTCGTCAAGTAGGCGTCCGGAACGGCCTTCTTGGCGGCACGGGCGGTCTTGGCGAAGTCGTCCCACGTCGTCGGGACGGTCAGATTGTGCTGCTTGAACAGGTCCTCGCGGTAGAAGAACATCAGCGGCCCGGAGTCCTGCGGGATCGCGTACACGGCGTCGGTGCCGAGCGTGACCATGGCCCAAAGGCCCTCGGCGAACTCGGACTTGGCGGACTTCGCGTACTTAGAGATATCCGCGAGCACGTCGTTCGAGACCAGCGTCGGCAGCGACTGGTACTCGACCTGGATGAGGTCGGGGGCGTTGCCCGCCTTCTTCGCGGTGATCAGCTTGGAGACGATGTCCTTGCCGGCGGCCTGCTTGGACACGGTGACCGTGATGTCCGGGTTCTTCTTGTTCCAGATCGCGGCGACCTTGTCCATGTTCGGCGCCCAGGACCAGTAGGTCAGCTTGACGGGCCCGCTGCTCTTGCCGGAGCTGTCGTCGGAACCGCCGCAGGCGGCGAGGGTGCCGGTGAGGCCGACGGCTGCTGCCCCGGCAAGAATGCCGCGCCTGCTCAACTGGTGGCGGTAGATCGACATGTTCATCTCCCCTGACTGAGTGCGAGCCGGTCCCCGATGTCCCATCGGAGATCCCGCATGCCCCGCACGGCTCTGTGACCGTGCACAGTAGAGAATTGTTTCGGACCCTTGTCAATGGATGAAGCCTGGGGTTACCTACTTGTTGCTGACGGGTGGCAGCCACGACCACCTATGTGCACGATCACAGAACCAGCCGAGTTTTAGCCGCCGACCTCCGGGAGCGAACCCATGCCGTCACCCGCCCCGCACGACCGTCTGCCGCTCGCCTTCGGAGGTGACTACAACCCCGAGCAGTGGCCGCAGGAGGTCTGGGAGGAGGACGTACGGCTGATGCGGGAGGCCGGCGTCACGGCGGTCTCCCTCGGCGTCTTCTCCTGGGCCCGCATGGAGCCGCGCCCCGGCGAGTACGACTGGGAGTGGCTCGACACGGTGCTGGGCCTGCTGCACACGGCCGGGATCTCCGTGAACCTCGGCACGCCCACCGTCGTCCCGCCGGCATGGTTCTACCGCGCGCACCCCGACGCGCTCCCGGTGACGCGCGAGGGCGTGCGCCTCGCCTTCGGCTCGCGGGGCGCGATCTGCCACTCGAACCCCGACTACCGTGCGGCGGCGGCGACGATCACGCGGGTGCTGGCCGAGCGCTACGGCAGCCACCCGGCCGTGGTCCTGTGGCACGTCCACAACGAGTACGGCGCCCCCGTGCTCGCCTGCTACTGCGATGTGTGCGCGGCGGCTTTCCGCGACTGGCTGCGCGTGCGCCACGACACCCTCGACGCCCTCAACCAGGCCTGGGGAACGGCCTTTTGGGGCCAGCAGTACGGCGACTGGGAGGAGATCACTCCGCCCCGGGCGACCCCGTCCGTATGCAATCCCACCCAGCAACTGGACTACCGGCGCTTCGCCGACGCCCAGGCCCGCGCCAACTTCGTGGCCGAGCGCGACATCCTGCACCGCCTCTCCCCCGGCGTCCCCGTCACCACCAACTTCATGGTCGCGCCGAGCCAGGGCCAGACCGTCGACTACTGGGCCTGGGCCAAGGAGGTCGACCTGGTCACCAACGACCACTACCTGATGACCGACGGCCGCCGCACCCACGTGAACCTGGCGCTGGCGGCGGACCTGACCCGCTCGGTGGCGGGCGGCGCCCCGTGGCTGCTGCTGGAACACGCCACGTCGGGGGTCAACTGGCAGCCGTACAACCCGGCGAAGCGCCCCGGCGAGATGGCCCGCAACTCACTCGGGCACGTGGCGCGGGGCTCCGAGGGCGCGATGTTCTTCCAGTGGCGGCAGTCGCAGTCGGGCGCGGAGAAGTTCCACACGGCGATGCTGGCGAACTCGGGTACGGACAACCGGGGTTGGCGCGAGGTGACGGAACTCGGCCACCGCGTCGGGGAGTTGAGTCGGGCCGGTCTGCGCGGCACGCGGACCCGGGGCGACGTGGCGATGGTGTGGTCGTGGGACTCCTGGTGGGCGCAGAGCCTGGAGTGGCGCCCGAGCCAGGACCTGGACGCGCGGGAACGCCTGGACTCCTTCTACGAGGCGCTCTACGACCGGCACTTGACGGTGGACTTCCTCCCGCCGACGGGGTTGGCCGACCTGGACCCGGCGAGGTATCCGCTGCTGGTGGTACCGCAGTTGTACTCGGCGCCGGCCGGGGTGGGCGCGGACCTGGAACGGTACGTGGCGCGGGGCGGCACGCTGCTGGTCTCCTTCTTCTCCGGGATCGTCGACGAGAACGACACGTTGCACGCGGGCGCGTATCCGGGGGCGCTGCGGGACGTACTCGGCCTGACGGTCGAGGAGTTCGACCCGTTGCTGCCGGGTGAGGCGGTGTCGGTACGGGGGACGGACGGCGCGCTGTACACG
The DNA here is from genome assembly GCF_044753545.1 of Streptomyces sp. NPDC088350. Taxonomy (NCBI): domain Bacteria; kingdom Bacillati; phylum Actinomycetota; class Actinomycetes; order Kitasatosporales; family Streptomycetaceae; genus Streptomyces; species Streptomyces sp. NPDC088350. The sequence continues at coordinate 172,572 of NZ_JBIVNL010000014.1, forward strand.
GCGGACCTCTGGTCGGAGGTCGTGGTGCCGGGTGCGGGCTGCGAGACGCTCGCCGTCTTCGCCGACGGCCGTACGACGGGCGGCCCGGCGCTGACCCGGCACGCGCTGGGGTCGGGGGCGGCGTGGTACCTGGCGACGCGGCTGACGGGCGCCGACCTGGCCGCCGTGGTGGACCTCGCCCTCGCGGACGCGGGGATCACGCCGGTCGATCTTCCCCGCGATGTCGAACTCGTCGTACGGGAGGGCGAGTCGGGGACGTTTCGCTTCGCGGTGAACCACACCGGGGGCGAGGTGAAGGTGGTGCTGCCGGACGGGAGCCGGGCGGCCGTACCGGCGGGCGGGGTGGAGATCTTCCGGGACCCGCACTGATCAACTCCCTTGCTTTGGAGCCCAGTTACTTCTTCTCTGTCAGTGAAAGGGAACTTCGCAATGCGCAGACGCAGTGTTCTTACGGCGGCCGGTGCCGCCGCGCTCGCGGTACCGGTACTGGGCGCGACGCCCGCGATGGCCGCGGACCGGCGCTGTCTGGAGATCCGGGGAATGGACATCTCGTCCCTCCCCAAGGACGAGGCGTACGGCGCGGTGTACCGCCGCGCGGACGGCCGCAGGGACGACCCGATCCGCATCCTGGCCGACGCGGGCATCACGCACGCCCGCCTCAAGGTCTGGGTGAACCCGGCCGACGGCTACAACACCAAGCAGCACATCCTGCCGCTGGCCAGGCGGTTGCGCCGGGCGGGCATCGGCATCTGGGTCGACTTCCACTACTCCGACACGTGGGCCGACCCGTCCCACCAGACCAAGCCGGCGGCCTGGGCCGACCTGGACGTGGCGGGCCTGACGAGGGCGGTCTACGACCACACGGCCGACGTACTGGGCGCCCTGCGCCGCCAGGGCACCCCGGCCGACCTGGTCCAGATCGGCAACGAGATCAACGGCGGCCTGCTCTGGCCCACCGGCAAGAACTGGGGCGACGACGCCGGGGGTTGGAGCACCCTGACGACGTTCCTCAAGGCAGGCCTGAACGCGGCGCGCGACACGACCCCGCGCATCCGCACGATGCTCCACATCGCCTCGGGCGGCGACAACGGCACGTCCCGCTGGTGGTACGACAACGTGGTGGCCGACGGGGTCGACTTCGACATCATCGCCCAGTCGTACTACCCGTTCTGGCACGGCGCCCCGGCAGCGGCGGCGGCCAACTTGGCGGATCTGGCGGCACGTTACGACAAGCCGGTGCTGATCGCGGAGACGGCGTACCCGTTCACGCTGGAGAGCGAGGACGCGACGAACGACATCATGTACGACCCCTCGCAGCTGACGGAGGGGTACCCGGCGACTCCGGCGGGCCAGGCCGCGTGGCTCCGCACGGTCGCCGACCTGATGGCGAACGTCCCCGGCGGCAAGGGCCTCGGCTACTGCTACTGGGAAGGCGTCTGGACCTACCGCAAGGGCGACGGCTGGGACCCGGCCGACCCGACGTCCGGCAACGCGTGGGAGAACCTGGCGCTGTTCGACTTCGACGACAAGGCGCTGCCGGGGTTGAGGACTTTGGGCCGCTACCGGTCATAACGCCTCCGCGTGACGAGTCCAACCCGTACGGTGACTTGTCCAGTGCTTGTCCGGTGCTGTCCGGACTGCTGGCAAGTGCTGTACGGGTAGGGGCGTGTGCGGCATGGCCGTACGACGGAGGAGCGCGGGATGAGCGTGGACAACGAGGTGGACGAGCCGGGTTGGGAGGTGGACCCGGACGACGAGTGGGGTTTGGCGGTCCTCGCGACGGTCGGGCGGCAGTTGAGGCTGCGGCGCGAGGCGGTGGGGATGCGGGTCGCGGACTTCGCGGTGACGGCGGGGTACGGCGAGGACCTGGTCTACAAGATCGAGGGCGGGAAGCGGATTCCCCGGCCCGAGTATCTGGACAAGGCCGAAGAGGTGCTGAGGGCAGATGGACTGATCGCGGCGATGAAGGAGGACGTCGCGCGGGTCCGGTACCCCAAGAAGGTGCGGGCGCTGGCGAAGATGGAGGCACAGGCGGTCGAACTTCAGCTCTACGATCCCCTGAACATCCACGGATTGCTCCAGACGCCGGAGTACGCACGCACCCTTCTTCTTATGAGGCGCCCCGCGTACACCGAGGACGAGGTGGAGCGGTACATCGCCGCACGTCTGGCCCGCAAGGCGATCTTCAAGCGGGACCCCGGGCCCGAACTGAGCTTCGTCCTGGAGGAGTGGACGCTACGACGTCCGCTCGGAGGGAAGGCATTGCTGCGCCGACAGCTGGAACATCTCCTGGAGACAGGACAGTTGAGGAACGTAGAGCTTCAGGTGATGCCGATGGACCGCGAGGAGCACGCGGGAGTCGACGGCGGAATCGATGTGCTGAAGTTCGCCGACGGCTCGGCGGTGGGACGCTCGCCGGTGGTGGCGAACGGCCGACCGGTCTCGGAGCCCAGGCAGCTACGTATCCTTGAACTGCGGTATGGCATCATCCGGGCTCAGGCTCTCACCCCGCGTGAGTCAACAGCCTTCATCGAGCAACTGCTGGGGGAAACATGATCCGCGAGCCCGAACTGGCCTGGTTCAAAAGCAGCTACAGCAGCGGCTCCGAAGGCGACTCCTGCGTCGAAGTAGCCAACACCCCCGCCACGATCCACATCCGTGACTCCAAGCACAACACCCAGGGCCCCCGGTTCACCGTCACGGCAGCGGCATGGACGAACTTCGTGACGTACGCGTCCGAAGCCTGACCCACCCCCCACCCCCACCCTTCGCCAAAAATGTGACACTCCACCCCGAAGTGTCACATTTCCGCTACAGCATCCGCCGGGCAAAGGCCACCGCTCACCGCTCACCTCAACGAGCGTCTCTACTCGGAGAGTTGTGCGATGGCCGCCTGTACCGTTTCCAGCAGCGCGGCCAGGCCGGGCACCTCCCACTCCGCGGCCGTATAGGTCATGATGACGCTCGTCCCCACGGCGTCGATCTCCACGACCCGCCTCCCCTTCCGGTCGGGGCCGGTGACACTCAGGCGCATGTGCCGGATGTGGAAGCGTTTGGGGTAGTTGCCGAAGATCTCCAGAATCCGACCGTCGAACGAGTACAACTGGTGGCCGACCACAGCCATGATCTCGTCATTCATACGGGAAACCCTATGCACGGTGATCAACCGGTGCCAGGCCCCCGTCGCGCACCACTACCCCCACTCCCCCCACCACCACCGAACCCCACCTGCACGCGCACAAGTTGGTCCTGAGGTCGAAGAACTGGCAGGACGCCCCGCCTTGGTGATCGGTAGGTATCGACAGGCCGGAGTGGGGGACGCGATGTTGCAGGTTCTGTACAACAGGGAAACCCGAGAGCTCGAAAAACCGGCACCCCTCCCCCTACGAGAGGCCGCTGTCCGAGATCGCGTCCCGGGAGGATCCAGACCGCGACACCGCATCGATCGTCACGGAGGACAGGATCCTGAGGATCCAGGGAGGGCGAAAAGCTCTCAACCTCCTCGCCGACAACATCGAAGGCTTCGCCTCCGAGGCAGACACAAGCGATCATCTCCACGTCGACTCCCCGACGTACGACTACATCGCGCCGAAGTCGGACCCGTTGGTGATTGCGTTCATGAGATGACCGGGAAGCTCTCGACGTCATCCGCGTGATCCTGCTGCCCGGGTGGGTGGAGCTGGACATCACCTCGCACCGGAGTCCGAGTTCGGCGCCCGGGGACCGCCCCGGCGGTTGAACGCCACGGCGTGGCAGGGCCGCCACCCGCGTACGGCGCGAAGGTGACGTGTCGGGGGGTGTCCGCCCGCAGCGGTTGGCGCGTCAACACGGCCGCGTTGGTAGGCAACCGATTCCGCGCCGTTCCGAGGACGGATACCCCCCGGCGCGGCACCGACCCACAACGAAACCGCAGGCGAACCACCCACACACCCGCACCCGGCCACCCACCGCAACCCACCAACCCGCCAACCCACCAACCCACCAACCCGCCAACCCACCAACCCGCCAACCCGCCACCGCACCAGAACCCCGCCCCGCCCTGACCACGACGATCACGTCCACGACGATCGCGTCCACAACAACGGAGCCGACGTAACACATGGGCACGACCACACACATCGACCTCACCCCCGTCCCGTCCGGCCAGGTCACCCTCTCCGACCGCCGCACGGAACGCAGTTGGACCGTCGACCTGGCCCCCTTCCACCTCGGCACCCTCCCCGTCACCCAGGAGCAGTACGCCCAGGTCACCGGCGAACACCCCAGCACCGCACGGGGCGACCGTCTCCCCGTAGAAACCGTGTCATGGCGCGACGCGGCACACTTCTGCAACTCCCTTTCCCAACAAGAGAAGTTGACCCCCGCGTACGACTTCGCCGCCCCCGGCGAGGCCGGCGAAGCCGACGAAGCCCCCGAAGCCCCCGAAGCCGCCGTCCGGCAGAACCTCTCCGCCGACGGCTACCGCCTCCCCACCGAGGCCGAGTGGGAGTACGCGTGCCGGGCAGGGACAAGCGGCCCACGCTACGGACCACTCGACGACATCGCCTGGCACCGCGGCAACTCCGAGGAACGCCCCCACGAACCAGGCACCCGACAGCCCAACCCGTGGGGCCTGCACGACATGCTGGGCAACGTATGGGAATGGTGCTGGGACCTCTACGACCCCGAGATCTACGGTACGTACCGCGTACTACGCGGCGGCGGATGGTTCGACGAACACTGGAGCTGCCGTGCCTCCGTACGACGCCGAAGCCACCCGACCTTCCGCGTCGACGACGTGGGCTTCCGCGTCGCCCGATCATCGACTCTGCCGAAGTAACGGCCCGTCAACCAGCCCGTCAACCAACCCGTCAAGCAGCCCGTCAACTACCCGTGCGCCGCCGCCAGATGCCTGGCCAACCTCGGCGAAGCGAACTCCGTCCCGCACACGAACCGCATCACCGGCCCGTACGACGAAGCCGCAGGCAATCCCGTGAAGTACACCCCCGGCACGGACGACACATACCCCGCCCCGAGCTTCGGCGTACCCCGGCTCACCGCCAACCGGGTCCGCAACTCATGCCCCAGGAAGTCCATCGCCGCGATGTCCACCCGATACCCCGTCGCGGATATCACGTGATCGGCGGTCAGCTGCTGCGTACCCCCACCCGGAGTCGCGACCGTGAGCACAGGCCCGCCGTTCACCCCGCCCACCTCCGCCCGCACGATCCGCTCGACCTCGCTGACCTGCACCTTCCCCTCGAACCGCTCACGCAGCCACCACGCCCCGAGCGGACCGAGCACCCGGCGGACCAGGTAGTGCCGGGTCTGCTCGGGCAGATAGCGGTACGGCTGCGGGTAGTAACTCAACGCCCACAGCGACCACGCCCGCCCGAACGGCGACTCGGGACGCAGCTTCGGCTGCTCCCACGGCGCCGCGCCGAAGGAGACCCGCCCCCGCCCGCGCGAGACGATCCGCACACTCGCCCCCGCCTCCGCCGCGAGCGCCGCCGTCTCCAGCGCGGACTGCCCGGCGCCGACGACGATCAGCTCCTTGCCCTTGAACCCGCTCAGGTCGTGGTGCTGGGAACTGTGCGAGACGGGACCGGTGGGCGCGGGCCCGTCGGCCGCCGCTGCGGCCAGCTCGGGCGGGAGCTTGGCGAGCCCGGAGAGCCCGGTCGCCACGACCACCGCCCGCGCCGTGAACAACTCCCCCGAGTCCAGCTTGATCTCGAAGCCACCGCCCTTGTTCCGGTCCACGTTCCGATCGACGTTCCGGTCCACGGACACGACCCGCACCCGCTCCAGCTCGGGCACCAGCTTCTGCTGGAACCACTCGCCGTAACCGATGAAGGTCTCCACCGGGATGATGTCCTCGTCGGTGACCAGGCGGGGGATGCCGGCCGCGTCGCAGTAGTCGACGAGCTTGTGGCCGGGCTGCGGGGCGTCGAAGCTGGAGGCGGCGGGGGTCGACTTCAGGAGCATCCCGGCGGGCATGTGGTCACGCCAACTGACCATGGGCTCGCCGAAGACACGGACCGGAATGCCGCGCGCCCGCAGATGCGCGGCGGTGGAAAGGCCGAACGGCCCGGCGCCGATGACTGCTACCGGTTGAATCACGAAGTCCCTCCCGAGGACGTCAATTCGTCACTTCGTGCTGGTACTGCTGCCAGAGGTCACTGGCTACTTGCCCACTCCTAGCCACTAGCCACTAGCCACTAGCTGGTACTGGTACTGCTGCCACGCCGATTGGTACGCCACAGCTGGTAGAGATGCCGCGCGCCCGGCCGCACAAAGCGGGCGAGCATCGTGAAGAACGGCCGCAGATCGTCACCCGCGAGCCAGGCCAGCTCCGTCCCGGTCGCCCTCGCCGGCGCGTGCGGTGTCGTATAGCCGCTGCGCCGGTAGGCGAGGAGGGCGGGCAGGTCGATGTTCTCCACGATGTACCGGTGCCCGGCGCGCTGTTCCCCCTCCGGGACGGAGCGGCCGGTCAGGTCGAGGTGCATGGCGCGGACTACGTCCACCCCCGACTCGTTCTCGAAGAGCCGGAACTGGGCGCCCATGCGGGGGTTGAAGTCGAGCAGTTTGTACTGACCGTCGCGCCGGTCGAAGCGCAGGTCTAGGTCGACGATTCCGGTGAAGCCGATCTGTTTGATGAAACGCGCGGCGAGGTCCGCGAGTTCCGGATTGTCCACGACATACGCATTCGCCGTCATGCCCGCGTGCGGCGGCCAGGAGCGCACCTTGACGCCGGTGAACATGGCGAGCGGGGTCGAGTCCTGGTCGAAGTAGGCGTGCACGATCCAGTCCTCGGCGTCCTCCCTCGGCAGGTACTCCTGGAGGATCACGCCGGGGTGCTCACCCCAGTCACGGGCGAGCGTGAGCAGCCCCTCGCGGGTGGTGATCTTCGTCGTACCGTTCACCGCCGGCTGCGAGCGCCGTACGAACGCCTCCCTGTTCTTGGCCACGATCGGGAAACGGGCCTTCTCCGCGAAGTCGACGATGTCGTCGTACGACTGCGGGAAGGCGGCCGTGGGGCTGGGTATGCCGTGTTCCACGCAGAGTTCGTGCAGTCCCTGCTTGCTCGCGAGGTGGCGCGGCAACTCCCGCTCCACGCGCGGGAAGAGGAAGCGGTCGCCGAGCGCGTCCTGGTGCTCGGCGATCAGGACGGCGGCCTCTTCGTCGGTGGGTATGAGGACCGTGGGACGGCCGATACGGCGCCCGATGCGCAGCAGACCCTCCACGAGTCGCCCGGGTTCCTCCGTGCCGGTCGTCGGCCACACGAACGCGCGCTCCAGATAACGGGACACGGCCGCCGGCGTGTAACGGTCCTCCGTAATCGCATACATCGGCACGCCGAGGCGCCCCAGACTGCGGATCGCGCCCACGCCTCCGTGATGCAGCGGATAGTCGCCGAACTTCACGATCAGGCCCGGCACTTGGCGGTCGGCCTCGAAAGGCACGCTGCCGGTGCTTTTGGCCACGGGTCCCCCCACGTGTCCCCCCTACGGACCGGACCCACCCCGTCCGTGTCCCCCAAAGGACGCTAAGCCGGAATTGCCGCTTCCGACAAGACCTATTCGGACATTGCGAACTCTTTAGACACTGCCGAGACGTGCAACTCACCCGTAACGTTTGGCGCGGCGATACGCCATCACCCGACATACGGATCGCACGAGTACGCACGAGAGTGAGGCAGTACCCATGCCCCCCTTCGACCTTCCCGAGGGCGACCCCTTCGGTCCGCACAACCTTCCGTACGGCGTCTTCTCCCCGACCGGCTCCCCGACCGGCTCCCCAACCGGTTCGGACCGGCGGACCGTCGGCGTCCGGCTCGGCGACCACGTGCTCGACGCGGGCGCCGCCGCCACCGCGCTCGGCTCGCCGTACGTCTCCCTGCTCGCGCACCCCACCCTCACCCCGCTGCTCGCCGCCGGCCACACGGCCTGGTCGGACGTCCGGCGCGCGCTGACCGCGTGGGTCACGGTGCCGTCCCACCAGGAGACGATCGCGCCCTACTTCCACCCACTCTCGTCGGTGACCCTGCACCTCCCCTTCGAGGTCGCGGACTACGTCGACTTCTACGCCTCCGAGAACCACGCCCGGAACGTCGGCCGCATCTTCCGCCCCGACGCCCCCGACTCGCTGACCCCCAACTGGAAGCACCTGCCCATCGGTTACCACGGCCGCTCCGGCACGATCGTGGTCTCGGGCACGGATGTCGTACGCCCGTCCGGCCAGCGCAAGGCCCCGTCCGACCCGGCGCCCGTCTTCGGCCCGTCCGTCCGGCTGGACATCGAGGCGGAGGTCGGGTTCGTGGTCGGGACGCCGTCCGAGATGGGCGAACCGGTGGCTCTCGCCGACTTCCGCGAGCACGTCTTCGGCCTGTGCCTCCTCAACGACTGGTCGGCACGGGACATCCAGGCCTGGGAGTACGTCCCCCTCGGCCCGTTCCTCGGCAAGTCCTTCGCCACGTCGGTGTCGGCGTGGATCACCCCGCTGGACGCGCTGGAGGAGTCGCGGGTGGCACCGCCCGAGCGCACGCACGAACTCCTGCCCTACCTGGACGACTCGGCCGAGGAACCCGGCGGCTACGACCTCCGCATCTCCGTCGCGATCAACGGCCACACGGTCTCCGAGCCGCCGTTCTCCACCATGTACTGGACGGCCGCGCAGCAACTCGCCCAGATGACGGTCAACGGCGCCTCCCTGCGCACCGGCGACCTGTACGGCTCGGGCACGGTCAGCGGGCCGGCGGAACGCGAACGCGGTTCGCTGCTGGAACTGACCTGGAACGGCCGGGACGCCCTCGAACTCCCGGACGGCAAGCGGACGTTCCTGGAGGACGGGGATGTCGTGACCCTGTCGGCGTGGGCGCCGGGGGCGGACGGTACACGAGTCGGGCTGGGCGAGGTCATCGGGCGGATCGTGGCACGGGACTGAGGTGCGGGGCGCGGCGGACGGGGTGGGTCCGGTGCTCGCCGTACACCTGACTCCGGCCGCCGGTGCCGTCATACTGACGGCGGGCGACCCACACGCCGTGGCCCCGCCCGCGGGTACAGCCGCACCCGCACGTTCCGCCCCTCCCACCCTTCCCGCCCCTTCTGTTCCTTTCATTCGTTCCGCCCCTTCTGTTCGTTCCGTTGACCAGGATCCGGAGCCCGTGGCATGACCGTCTGCCTGCTCCTGCTGAGCGTCGTCGCCGTCTCGGCCGCCGTTCCGGCTCCGCGCGCGCTGACCCGGGCCGTGTGGCCGGAGCGGGAACCCGTGGTCGGCCTGTGGGCATGGCAGTGTCTGGTCGCGACCGTCCTGCTGTGCTGTCTGGCCGCCCTCGTGCTGGGTGCCGCCGCCGTCTTCCACACCGTCCGTGACCATGTCTTCGCCCCCGCTCCCTCCGCCGTCACCGCGGCCTACGACCTCTCCGCCGCCCCCGTCTGGGCGGTCGCCCTCACGCTGTCACTCGCCTGCGGTGCCGCCTGGACCACGGCGATGCTGGCCCGCGAACTCGCCGAGGCCCGCCGCCGTCGCGGCCAGGCCCGCGCGCATCTGCGCGAGCGCGCCCCCGACCTGCCCGCCGGCCTGCCCCCCGCACGGGGTCCTCTGCTCGTCCTGGAGGACGAGTACCCGGACGCCTGGTGGATGCCGGGCCATCCGCCCCAACTGGTCGTCACCACGGGCGCCCTGCACCGCCTCACCGGCCACCAGCTCGACGCGGTCCTCACCCACGAACGCGGTCATGCCCGCGCCCACCACGACTGGCTGCTGCACCTGTCGACCGCGCTGGCCTCCGGCTTCCCGCACGTCCCCCTGTTCGCCCACTTCTGCGACCAGACCCACCGCCTGGTCGAACTCGCCGCCGACGACACCGCCTCCCGTCAATGCGGCCACCTGACCACGGCGTTGGCGCTGATCGAGCTGAACAACCACCGAGGCGTCCTCTCCTGCGCCTCCAGCCACCGCCTCCTCGGCGAACGCGTCGACCGCCTCCTGGACCCCCGCCCGAGGCTGGGCCGCCGACGCCGCGCCCTGACGACGACAGTGGCGGCCCTGGTCCCGCTCCTGCCCCTGCTGATCGTGTTCGCACCGGGGCTTCTTACGACCCTGAGCTGAGGGCCGTGAGCTGAGGGCCCTGGGTTAACGGCCCTCGACTGGGGTCCCGGACTTACGGCCCTGGCCGGAGAGCCCCGAACTTACGGTCCTGGACCGAGCGTCTCGGGCTGACGGTCCTGGACCGAGGGGGCCCGGACTTACGGCCCTGGCCGGAGAGTCCCGAACTTACGGTCCTGGACCGAGGGTCTCGGCCTGACGGTCCTGGACCGAGGGCAGCACCGGGCTCCGTACCGGCCTCCCTCCCGGTCCCTGCACCCCGGTCCCGGCCCCTATATCCAGTCCTCGGGCTCCGGCTCCGCATCCATCTCCGGCCAGTAATCCGCGCCGGGGTCAACGTCCTTCGCCGCCCGACCCGGCGCGGGTGCCGACACCGACACCGATGCCTGTGCCCGCACCGGCACCTGCGCCGCAGCGGGAACCTCAGCCGGAGCCGGAGCCTCACCCAGCGAAGCCAGCACCCCGATCACACCCTCCCCGTACGTCGCCAGCTTCTTCTCGCCGACCCCGCTGATCTCGCCCAACTGCGCCACCGACGTGGGCCACACCGTCGCGATCTCCCGAAGCGTGGCGTCATGGAAGATGACGTACGCCGGAACCCCCTGCTCACGCGCCTGCTCCGCACGCCACGCACGCAGGGCCTCGAAAGCGGGCTGAAGCGACTCGGGCAACTCCACCGCCGCCGCCTTGGCCTTGCGCTCGCCCCGACCCGAGGACGACGACCCCGACCGCGAACCCGTCGGCTTCTTCGGCTCCTTGCGCAGCGGCACCTCCCGCTCGCGCCGCAGTACCGTGCCGCTCGCCTCGGTGAGCACCAGCGTGCCGTACTCCCCCTCGACCGCGAGCAGCCCCTGTGCCAGCAACTGCCGTACGACGCCCCGCCATTCACCCTCGGCGAGGTCCTCGCCGATGCCGAACACGGACAGCTGGTCGTGGTCGAACTGGATCACCTTGGCCGTCCGGTGCCCCATGAGGATGTCGACGATCTGCACGGCGCCGAACTTCTGGCCCCGCTCCCGCTGCAACCGCACCACCGTCGACAGCACCTTCTGCGCGGCGACCGTGCCGTCCCAGGTCTCCGGCGGGGTGAGGCAGGTGTCGCAGTTGCCGCAGGCCGCCGCGTCCGGGTCCTGGCCGAAGTAGGCGAGCAGTTGGCCGCGTCGGCACTGCGCGGTCTCGCACAGCGCGAGCATGGCCTCCAGGTGGGCGGCGGCCCGGCGGCGGAACGCCTCGTCGCCCTCGCTGGACTGGATCATCTTGCGCTGCTGTATGACGTCGTTCAGGCCGTACGCCATCCAGGCCGTGGACGGCATTCCGTCACGCCCCGCGCGGCCCGTCTCCTGGTAGTAGCCCTCGACGGACTTGGGCAGGTCGAGGTGGGCGACGAACCGCACGTCCGGCTTGTCGATGCCCATGCCGAAGGCGATGGTCGCGACGACGATGAGGCCGTCCTCGCGCAGGAACCGGGACTGGTGCGCCGCGCGGGTGCCCGAGTCCAGGCCCGCGTGGTACGGCACCGCCTCGATGCCGTTGCGGGACAGGAACTCGGCGGTCGCCTCCACGGACTTGCGCGAGAGGCAGTACACGATGCCCGCGTCGCCCGCGTGCTCCTCGCGCAGGAAGCTCAGCAACTGCTTCTTGGGGTCGGCCTTCGGCACGATCCGGTACTGGATGTTGGGCCGGTCGAAGCTCGCCACGAAGTGCCGGGCGTCCGGCATCTTCAGCCGCTGGGTGATCTCCTGGTGCGTCGCGTCCGTGGCCGTCGCCGTGAGGGCGATCCGCGGGACGTCCGGCCAGCGCTCGCCCAGCAGGGAGAGGGACAGGTAGTCGGGCCGGAAGTCGTGACCCCACGAGGACACGCAGTGCGCCTCGTCGATCGCGAACACCGAGATCTTGCCGCGCGAGAGCAGGTCCAGGGTGGAGTCGAGCCGCAGCCGCTCCGGCGCGAGATAGATCAGGTCCAGCTCGCCGGCCAGGAACTCCGCCTCGACCACGCGCCGCTCGTCGAAGTCCTGCGTGGAGTTCATGAACCCGGCCCGCACGCCGAGCGCCCGCAGCGCGTCCACCTGGTCCTGCATCAGCGCGATCAGCGGCGAGACGACGACGCCCGTACCCGCTCTGACCAGGGACGGAATCTGGTAGCACAGCGACTTGCCGCCACCGGTCGGCATGAGGACCACGGCGTCACCGCCGGCCACCACATGCTCGATGACCTCTTCCTGCGCGCCGCGGAAGCTGTCGTAGCCGAAGACGCGGTGGAGCGTGGCCAGTGCCTCGCTCTCGCCGTGTGCCGTCGGCGTCCGTACTTCGGTCGTCACAACCGTCCCGCCCATCCCGTGCATCGCTCGTCCCCCGTACGTCGTCCCTCGACCACTGCGTCCACGATAGGGCTCCGCGCTGACAGCGTCGGAGTTATCCACAGGCTGGTGACGGTGACGGGGCGTGGTCAGCCGAATGGCTGTCGTCACATGGCGCGACCGATACGGCCGGGACATGCTGCTCGGGCGGGACGGGGGAGGTCCGTCACGCCACCGAACGGACGGCGCGCCGTGTGTGCGGACGCCTCACGAAGTCCAAGGAGCCCCACCATGTCCCCTCGGCCACTGTCCCCTCGGCCCCCCTCCCGGTTCCTGCCGGGCGCCGTCAAGGCCGCCGTCGCGGTGGCGACGGCCGCGGCCTTCGCGCTGACCGCCGCCCCCGCCCACGCAGCGTCCGACCCCGACCCGTCGGTGTGGACCACGCTGAGCAAGACGTACCAAGCCACCTCGAAGTACGGGTACGAGGGCTTCGCGGCGGGCGGGGGCTACGTCCGCACCGACACCTGTGTCGCCGACCCGACCGAGGGCGGTATGGGCTACCACTACGTCAACCCGGCGAACATCGGCTCACTCGATCCGGCGAAGCCGGCGGCCCTGCTGTACGCGGACGGGTTCAAGAGCGACTACGCGGACGGGTCCGAGTTCACCGACGGGCGCAAGCTGGTCGCGGTGGAGTGGGTGGTGAAGGACACGGGGCAGGCCGTGCCGACGCTGTTCGGGCAGACCTTCCAGAGTGGCCAGCTGCCCGGCTACTTCACCCTCCACGCCTGGATCTACAAGCCCAACTCTTCGGGTCTGTTCGCCGCGTGGAACCCCGAGGTCGTCTGCCCGACAGCCTGACCGCACATGCGCGAAGGCCCCGGCTCCCACGAAGGGAACCGGGGCCTTCGCGCTGCGCTCAGCGGACGAAGACTCCCGCCTGGTTCGCCAGGTCCAGGAAGTACTGCGGGGCCACACCGAGGACGAGCGTGGCCGCCACGGCCACCCCGATCGTCGCCATGGTCAGCGGGGAGGGGACCGCGACGGTGGGGCCGTCGGGCCTCGGCTCGCTGAAGAACATGAGCACGATGACGCGGATGTAGAAGAACGCCGCGATGGCGGAGGAGAGCACACCGACCACGACCAGCGGGGCCGCGCCGCCGGCCGCCGCCGCCTTGAACACGGCGAACTTCCCGGCGAAGCCGGCCGTCAGCGGAATGCCCGCGAAGGACAGCAGGAACACCGCGAACACGGCCGCGACCAGCGGTGACCTGCGCCCGAGCCCGGCCCACTTGGACAGGTGCGTCGCCTCGCCACCGGCGTCCCGTACGAGAGTGACGACCGCGAAGGCGCCGATCGTCACGAACGAGTAGGCGCCCAAGTAGAAGAGCACGGACGAGACGCCGTCCCGGGTGGTCGCGATGACACCCGCGAGGATGAAGCCCGCGTGCGCGATCGACGAGTACGCCAGGAGCCGCTTGATGTCGGTCTGGGTGATCGCGACGATCGCGCCGCCCAGCATCGTGATGATCGCGACGCCCCACATGACGGGCCGCCAGTCCCAGCGCAGGCCCGGCAGCACGACGTAGAGGAGCCGGAGCAGCGCCCCGAAGGCGGCCACCTTGGTCGCGGCGGCCATGAAGCCGGTGACCGGGGTCGGCGCGCCCTGGTAGACGTCGGGCGTCCACATGTGGAACGGCACCGCACCCACCTTGAACAGCAGCCCCATGACGATCATCGCGCCGCCGATGAGCAGCAGCGCGTCGTTGCCCATGGTGTCGGCGAGGGCGGGGTCGATATTGGTGATGGAGCCGTCGACGACCTGCGCGATCGTGGAGTACGACATCGAGCCCGCGTAGCCGTAGAGCAGCGCGATACCGAACAGGGTGAACGCGGAGGCGAAGGCGCCGAGGAGGAAGTACTTGACCGCGGCCTCCTGGGACAGGAGCCGCTTGCGGCGGGCCAGGGCGCACAGGAGGTAGAGCGGGAGCGAGAAGACTTCCAGGGCCACGAACAGGGTCAACAGGTCGTTGGCGGACGGGAAGACCAGCATGCCGGAGACCGCGAAGAGCAGGAGCGGGAACACCTCCGTGGTGGTGAAACCGGCCTTGACCGCGGCCTTCTCGCTGTCGCTGCCCGGCACGGACGCGCCCTGCGCGGCGAACGAGTCGACCCGGTTGCCGTGCGCCTCGGGGTCGAGCCGCCGCTCCGCGAAGGTGAACAGGCCGACAAGGCCGGAGAGCAGGATCACGCCCTGGAGGAACAGGGACGGTCCGTCGACCGCGATCGCGCCCATCGCCGCGATGTGCGCCTTGGTGGTGCCGTACCCGTCCGCCGCGAGCGCCACGACCGCCGCGAAGGCTGCGCAGAGCGCTACGACGGACACGAACACCTGCGCGTAGTAACGGGACTTGCGCGGGACGAACGCCTCGACCAGCACCCCGATGAGCGCCGCGCCGAGGATGATCAAGGTGGGCGACAATTGCGCGTACTCGATCTTCGGCGCGGGGATCTTCGCGATCGGGTCCGCGGTTGCCGCCGTTGTCCACAGGCTGTGGACGGCTGTTGCGCTCACTTGGCCGCCTCCACCGAGGGCTTGGGATCCTTCTTGTGTACGTCGGACATGGTCTGTTTGACCGCCGGGTTCACGATGTCCGTGACCGGCTTCGGGTAGACGCCCAGGAAGATCAACAGCACGATCAGCGGGGCGACGACCACGAGTTCACGCGCGCGGAGGTCCGGCATCGCGGCGACCTCGGGCTTCACCGGGCCGGTCATCGTCCGCTGGTAGAGGACGAGGGTGTAGAGCGCGGCGAGGACGATGCCGAAGGTGGCGATGATCCCGATGGCCGGGTAACGCGTGAACGTGCCGACCAGGACCAGGAACTCGCTCACGAAGGGCGCGAGTCCCGGCAGCGACAGGGTCGCAAGGCTGCCGATCAGGAAGGTGCCGGCGAGCACCGGGGCCACCTTCTGCACCCCTCCGTAGTCGGCGATCAGACGCGAGCCGCGCCGCGAGATCAGGAATCCGGCGACCAGCATCAACGCGGCCGTGGAAATACCGTGGTTGACCATGTAGAGCGTCGCGCCGGACTGGCCCTGGCTGGTCATCGCGAAGATACCCAGGACGATGAACCCGAAGTGCGAGATCGACGCGTACGCCACCAGCCGCTTGATGTCCCGCTGTCCGACCGCGAGCAGCGCCCCGTAGATGATGCTGATCAGGGCGAGGACCAGGATCACGGGCGTCGCCCACTTGCTGGCCTCCGGGAAGAGCTGGAGGCAGAAGCGGAGCATCGCGAAGGTGCCCACCTTGTCGACGACCGCCGTGATGAGCACGGCGACCGGCGCGGTGGACTCCTGCATCGCGTTGGGCAGCCAGGTGTGCAGCGGCCACAGGGGCGCCTTCACCGCGAAGGCGAAGAAGAAGCCCAGGAACAGCCAGCGTTCGGTGTTGGTCGCCATGTGCAGCGTGCCGTTGGCCCGCGCCTGCGCGATCTCCGCGAGCGAGAAGTTCCCGGCCACTACGTAGAGACCGATCACGGCCGCCAGCATGATGAGGCCGCCGACCAGGTTGTAGAGCAGGAACTTGACGGCGGCGTACGACCGTTGGGTGGCCGCCGCTTCGTCGCCGTGCTCGTGGGCCCGGTCCCCGAAGCCTCCGATGAGGAAGTACATCGGGATCAGCATGGCTTCGAAGAAGATGTAGAAGAGGAAGACGTCGGTGGCCTCGAAGGAGATGATCACCATCGCCTCCACCGCCAGGATGAGCGCGAAGAAGCCCTGGGTGGGCCGCCAGCGCTTGCTGCCGGTCTCCAAGGGGTCGGCATCGTGCCAGCCCGCGAGGATGATGAACGGAATCAGCAGCGCCGTGAGCCCGATGAGCGCCACCGCGATGCCGTCCACACCCAGCTCGTAGCGGACCCCGAAGTCGGCGATCCAGGCGTGGGACTCGGTGAGTTGGTAGCGGTCGCCGCCCGGGTCGAACCGCACCAGGATGACGACGCCCAGCGCGAGCGTCGCCAGCGAGACGAGCAGCGCCAGCCATTTCGCGGCGGTGCGCCGCGCGGCCGGGACGGCGGCCGTGGCGACCGCCCCGAGGGCCGGAAGCGCCGCCGTCGCTGTCAGCAGAGGAAAGGACATCGGTATCAGACCGCCCTCATCAGCAGGGTCGCGGCGACGAGGATGGCCGCACCGCCGAACATCGAGACCGCGTACGACCGCGCGTAGCCGTTCTGCAGCTTCCGCAGCCTTCCGGAGAGGCCGCCCATCGAGGCCGCCGTGCCGTTGACGACACCGTCGACCAGGGTGTGGTCGACGTAGACCAGGGAGCGGGTGAGGTGCTCGCCGCCGCGGACCAGGACGACGTGGTTGAAGTCGTCCTGGAGGAGGTCGCGGCGGGCGGCCCGGGTGAGCAGCGAGCCGCGCGGGGCGACGGCCGGGACCGGGCGGCGGCCGTACTGTGCCCAGGCGATCCCGACGCCGATGACGAGCACCACCATGGTCGCCAGGGTGACCGTCAGGGCGCTGACCGGGGAGTTGCCCTCCTCGTGGCCGGTGATGGGCTCCAGCCAGTGCAGGAAGCGGTCGCCGATGCCGAAGACGCCGCCGGCGAAGACCGATCCGAAGGCCAGCACGATCATCGGGATCGTCATCGTCCTCGGGGACTCGTGCGGGTGCGGCTCGTGGCCGTTCTCGTCGGGCTGCCAGCGCTTCTCGCCGAAGAACGTCATCAGCATCACGCGCGTCATGTAGAACGCCGTGATGGCCGCGCCCAGCAGGGCGGCGCCGCCGAGGATCCAGCCCTCGGTGCCGCCCTTGGCGAAGGCTGCTTCGATGATCTTGTCCTTGGAGAAGAAGCCGGACAGGCCCGGGAAGCCGATGATGGCGAGGTAGCCGAGGCCGAAGGTGATGAAGGTGACCGGCATGTACTTCCTGAGGCCGCCGTACTTGCGCATGTCGACCTCGTCGTTCATGCCGTGCATGACCGAACCGGCGCCGAGGAACAGCCCGGCCTTGAAGAAGCCGTGTGTCACCAGGTGCATGATCGCGAAGACGTAGCCGATGGGGCCGAGTCCGGCGGCGAGCACCATGTAGCCGATCTGCGACATCGTCGAGCCGGCGAGGGCCTTCTTGATGTCGTCCTTCGCGCAACCGACGATCGCACCGAACAGGAGCGTGACGGCACCGACGACGGTGACGACGAGCTGCGCGTCCGGCGCGGCGTTGAAGATCGCTCCGGAACGGACGATCAGGTACACGCCGGCGGTCACCATGGTCGCCGCGTGGATGAGGGCCGAGACCGGGGTCGGGCCCTCCATCGCGTCGCCGAGCCAGGACTGCAGCGGCACCTGGGCGGACTTGCCGCAGGCGGCCAGCAGCAGCATCAGGGCGATGCCCGTGAGCTTGCCCTGGGAGGCGTCACCGACATGGCTGAGGACCGGCCCGAAGGCGAACGTCCCGAACGTCGTGAACATCAGCATGATGGCGATCGACAGGCCCATGTCGCCGACCCGGTTGACCAGGAAGGCCTTCTTCGCGGCGGTCGCCGCGCTGGGCTTGTGCTGCCAGAAGCCGATCAGCAGGTAGGACGCCAGACCGACGCCCTCCCAACCGACGTACAGAAGCAGGTAGTTGTCGGCGAGGACGAGGATCAGCATCGCCGCGAGGAACAGGTTCAGATAGCCGAAGAAGCGGCGGCGGCGCTCGTCGTGCTCCATGTACCCGACCGAGTACAGGTGGATCAGTGAGCCGACGCCGGTGATCAGCAGGACGAAGGTCATCGACAGCTGGTCGAGGCGGAAGGTGACGTCCGCCTGGAAGCCCTCGACGGGGACCCAGGTCCACAGGTGCTGCATGAGCGTCCGGTGCTCGGCGTTCTTCCCCAGCAGGTCGGTGAAGAGGACGACACCGATCACGAAGGAGGCGGACGACAGGAGCGTGCCGATCCAGTGGCCGACGGCATCGAGCCGCCGGCCGCCGCACAGCAGTACGACCGCTCCGAGCAGAGGCGCCGCTACCAGCAGCGCAATCAGGTTCTCCACGATTCAGCGACCCCTCAGAGCTTCATCAGGCTGGCGTCGTCGACCGAGGCCGAGTGGCGGGAACGGAACAGCGACACGATGATCGCGAGCCCGACCACGACCTCCGCGGCGGCGACGACCATCGTGAAGAAGGCGATGACCTGACCGTCGAGATTGCCGTGCATCCGGGAGAAGGTCACGAACGCGAGGTTGCAGGCGTTGAGCATCAGCTCGATGCACATGAAGACGACGATCGCGTTCCGCCTGATCAGCACGCCGGTCGCGCCGATCGTGAACAACAGGGCGGAGAGATAGAGGTAGTTGACGGGGTTCACTTCGACGCCTCCTCGGTCCGCTTGAGGTTCGCCGGCGCGATCTCGGTCCGCTCCAGGCGCTCCTCGGCGCGCTGTTCCAGGGCCCGCAGGTCGTTCAGTGCCTCGCTGGACACGTCACGGATCTGGCCGCGGTCACGGAGTGTCTTGCTGACCGTCAGCTCGGACGGGGTGCCGTCGGGCAGCAGGCCCTGGACGTCCACCGCGTTGTGCCGGGCGTAGACGCCGGGGGCCGGGAGCGGCGGGACGTGCTTGCCCTCGCGGACGCGCTGCTCGGACAGCTCGCGCTGGGTCTTGGGCCGCTCGGTGCGCTCGCGGTGCGTGAGCACCATGGCGCCGACGGCGGCCGTGATCAGCAGGGCGCCGGTGATCTCGAAGGCGAAGACGTACTTGGTGAAGATGAGGGCGGCCAGGCCCTGCACGTTGCCGTTCGCGTTGGCCGTACCCAGGCCGTCGAACTGGCTGAGGGAGGCGTTGCCGATGCCCGCGCACAGCAGGATGCCGAAGCCGAGCCCGCAGAGAAGGGCCAGCCAGCGCTGGCCCTTGATGGTCTCCTTCAGGGAGTCCGCCGCCGTGACGCCCACCAGCATCACCACGAACAGGAACAGCATCATGATCGCGCCGGTGTAGACGACGATCTGTACGACGCCCAGGAAGTAGGCGCCGTTGGCGAGGTAGAACACCGCCAGGATGATCATGGTCCCGGCGAGCGAGAGGGCACTGTGCACGGCCCTCTTCATGAGGATCGTGGACAGGGCGCCGATCACCGCGACCGTGCCGAGGACCCAGAACTGGAAGGCCTCGCCGGTGGAGGTGGAGTAGGCAGCCGCGAGCTGGGGGCTCATGCTTCCACCCCCTCTTCGGTGGGCTTCTCGCCCTTGGAGACGGCGACTTGGGGCACCGTGCCGGGCGCGGCCTCCGTCACCAGGCCCCGGTAGTAGTCCTGTTCGGTCATCCCCGGGTAGATGGCGTGCGGGCTGTCGACCATGGTGTCGTCGAGGCCGGCGAGCAGCTGTTCCTTGGTGTAGATGAGGTTGGCGCGGCTGGTGTCGGCCAGTTCGAACTCGTTGGTCATCGTCAACGCGCGCGTGGGGCACGCCTCGATGCACAGGCCGCACAGGATGCAGCGGGCGTAGTTGATCTGGTAGACGCGGCCGTACCGCTCGCCCGGCGAGTAGCGCTCCTCGTCGGTGTTGTCGGCGCCCTCCACATAGATGGCGTCGGCGGGGCAGGCCCAGGCGCACAGCTCGCAGCCGACGCACTTCTCCAGGCCGTCCGGATGGCGGTTGAGCTGGTGCCGTCCGTGGAACCGGGGGGCGGTGGTCTTCTGCTGCTCCGGGTACTGCTCGGTCAGCCGCTTCTTGAACATGGCCTTGAAGGTCACGCCGAAGCCGGCCACGGGGTTCTGAAAACCGGGTTTGGTTTCCTTGGGCTCCTCAGCCATCGGACGCCTCCTTTCCATCCAGAGATCCGTCACTGCCAGTATCCGAGCCACCACTGACAATCAGCTCCCGCTCGCGTCGCGAGGGGCGCCGAGGCACCGGTGGCAACTCCTGTCCCGGCAGCGGCGGTACGGGGAATCCGCCCGCCATCGCGTCGAACCCGGCGGGTTCCTCGGCCGCCTGCGCGCTCTCGTTCGCCTTCTGGCGGAACATGTCCGCGATGAAGGACAGCAACAGCAGGGCGAGGACACCGCCGCCGATGTAGAGGGCGATGTCGGCGAAGTCGTAGTTCTCGTTCTTGAGGGTCCGTACGGTCGCGACGAGCATCAGCCAGACCACGGAGACCGGGATGAGGACCTTCCAGCCGAGCTTCATCAACTGGTCGTAGCGCACGCGCGGGAGGGTGCCGCGCAGCCAGATGAAGAAGAACAGCAGCAGCTGGACCTTGACGACGAACCAGAGCATCGGCCACCAGCCGTGGTTCGCGCCCTCCCAGAAGGAGCTGATCGGCCACGGGGCCCGCCAGCCGCCCAGGAAGAGCGTGGTCGACACCGCGGAGACCGTCACCATGTTCACGTACTCGGCGAGCATGAAGAGCGCGAACTTGATGGACGAGTACTCGGTGTTGAAGCCGCCGACCAGGTCGCCCTCGGACTCCGGCATGTCGAAGGGGGCGCGGTTGGTCTCGCCGACCATCGTGATGACGTAGATGATGAAGGAGACCGGCAGCAGGATGATGTACCAGCGGTCGTGCTGTTGTTCAACGATCGTCGACGTGGACATCGACCCGGAGTAGAGGAACACCGAGGCGAACGCGGCGCCCATGGCGATCTCGTAGGAGATCATCTGGGCGCAGGAGCGCAGGCCGCCCAGGAGCGGGTAGGTGGAGCCGGAGCTCCAGCCCGCGAGGACGATGCCGTAGATGCCGACCGAGGCGACCGCGAGGATGTAGAGCATCGCGATCGGCAGGTCGGTGAGCTGCATCGTGGTGCGGTGGCCGAAGATCGACACCTCGTTGTCGGCCGGTCCGAAGGGGATGACCGCGATCGCCATGAAGGCCGGGATGGCCGCGACGATCGGCGCGAGGACGTAGATCACCTTGTCCGCGCGCTTGACGATCAGGTCTTCCTTGAGCATCAGCTTCACGCCGTCGGCGAGCGACTGGAGCATGCCCCAGGGGCCGTGCCGGTTGGGGCCGATGCGCAGCTGCATCCAGGCGACGACCTTGCGTTCCCAGACGATGGAGAACAGCACGGTGATCATCAGGAACGCGAAGCAGAACACCGCTTTGACGACGACCAGCCACCAGGGGTCGCGGCCGAACATCGAGAGGTCTTCGGCAGCGAGGTACGGGTACGGGCTCATGCCTCCACCTCCTTGGGGGCCTCGCCCGCGAGCGTGGCCGGGCCGATGCGGACGAGTGCGCCGGGCAGCGCCCCGGTGTCGGAGGCGACGCCCCCGCCGGTGGAGTTCAGCGGGAGCCAGACCACCCGGTCGGGCATCTCGGTGATCCGCAGCGGGAGTTCGACGGTTCCGGAGGTGCCGGTCACGGCGAGGGTGTCGCCGTCCTTCACACCCGCCTCGGCGGCCGTGGCGGCCGACACGCGCGCGTGGGCGGCGTGCCGGGTACCGGCGAGCGCCTCGTCGCCCTCCTGGAGGACACCCTGGTCGAGCAGCAGCCGGTGTCCGGCGAGCACGGCCTCCCCGGCGGCCGGCCGGGGCAGCACGCCCGCGGTCTCCAGCGGTTCGGTGGCCCGCGGCCCGTCCCAGGCACCGAGCCGGTCCAACTCCGCGCGCGTGGTGCGCAGATCCGGCAGACCCAGGTGTACGTCCATGGCGTCGGCCAGCATCTGCAGGACGCGCGCGTCGGTCGGGGCGAGGTGCCGGGTCATCTGGTCGGGCTTGAGCGCGGCGTCGAAGAAGCGGACCCTGCCTTCCCAGTTGAGGAAGGAGCCCGCCTTCTCCGGGACCGCCGCGACCGGCAGGACGACGTCGGCGTGCTCGGTGATCTCGCTGGGCCGCAGTTCGAGCGACACCAGGAAGCCCACTTCCTGAAGTGCCGCACGCGTGCGTGCCGGGTCGGGCAGGTCGCCCGCCTCCACACCGGCGACGAGCAGCGCCCGCAGCTCACCGCCGGCGGCGGCCTCGACGATCTGGCCTGCGTCGCGGCCGTAGCGGTGCGGGAGTTCGGCGACGCCCCAGGCGACGGCGACCTCCTCACGCGCGCGGGGATCGGTGGCCGGGCGCCCGCCCGGCAGCAGCGACGGCAGCGCCCCCGCCTCGATCGCCCCGCGCTCCCCGGCCCGGCGCGGAATCCACACCAGGTGGGCACCGGTCGCGGACGCGGCCCGTACAGCCGCGGTGAGGCCCCCTGCGACGGCGGCCAGCCGCTCGCCGACGACGATCACCGCGCCCTCGGTGCGCAGCGCCTCGGAGGCGCGGGCTCCGTCGTCCTCCAGACCGAACCCGCTGGCGAGCGCGTCCAGCCACTCGGTCTCGGTGCCGGGAGCGGCCGGCAGCAGGACACCGCCCGCCTTCCTCAGTCCGCCGGTGGTGTGCGTGGCGAGCGAGAACACCCGCTGCCCGTGCGTGCGCGAGGCCTTGCGCAGCCGCAGGAAGACGCCGGGCGCCTCCTCCTCGGACTCGAACCCGACCAGCAGAACGGCGGGCGCCTTCTCCAGGGAGGTGTACGTGACGCCCTTGCCGTCGAGGTCCCGGCCGCGTCCTGCGACCCGGGCGGCCAGGAAGTCGGCCTCCTCGCTGCTGTGCACGCGCGCGCGGAAGTCGATGTCGTTCGTGTCGAGCGCCACGCGCGCGAACTTGCTGTACGCGTAGGCGTCCTCGATGGTGAGCCGGCCACCGGTCAGGACACCGGTCCGGCCGCGCGAGGCGAGCAGTCCCTGCGCGGCGATCTGCAGCGCCTCCGGCCAGGAGGCCGGGACGAGTTCGCCCTCGGGGTTGCGGATCAGCGGCGTCTCCAGCCGGTCGCGCTGCTGCGCGTACCGGAAGGCGAAGCGCCCCTTGTCGCAGATCCACTCCTCGTTGACCTCGGGGTCCACCGCCGCCAGGCGCCGCATGACCTTGCCGCGCCGGTGGTCGGTGCGGGTCGCGCAGCCGCCGGAGCAGTGCTCGCACACGGAGGGCGTGGAGACCAGGTCGAAGGGGCGGGAGCGGAATCGGTACGCCGCCGAGGTCAGCGCGCCCACCGGGCAGATCTGGATGGTGTTCCCGGAGAAGTACGACTCGAAGGGGTCGCCCTCGCCGGTGCCGACCTGTTGCAGCGATCCCCGCTCCAGCAGCTCGATCATCGGGTCGCCCGCGATCTGGTGGGAGAAGCGGGTGCAGCGGGCGCACAGCACGCAGCGCTCGCGGTCGAGCAGCACCTGGGTGGAGATCGGGACGGGCTTCTCGTAGGTCCGCTTCTTTCCTTCGAAGCGGGACTCGGCGTTGCCGTGGGACATCGCCTGGTTCTGCAGCGGGCACTCGCCGCCCTTGTCGCAGACCGGGCAGTCCAGCGGGTGGTTGATGAGGAGCAGTTCCATCACACCGTGCTGGGCCTTCTCGGCCACGGGCGAGCTGAGCTGGGTCTTGACGACCATGCCGTCCGTGCACGTGATCGTGCAGGACGCCATCGGCTTGCGCTGGCCCTCGACCTCGACGATGCACTGACGGCAGGCGCCGACCGGGTCGAGGAGAGGGTGGTCGCAGAACCGGGGGATCTCGATGCCGAGTTGCTCGGCGGCGCGGATGACCAGGGTGCCCTTGGGCACGCTGATCTCGGCGCCGTCGATCGTCAGCGAGACGAGATCCTCCGGCGGGACCGCCGCCTCTCCCCCACCGGAGGTGCGCTGGCCCGCGGCGGAGCCGCTATCAGATTGCTGTACGGTCATGCGTTCACCTCCGTGCGGTCGGCCCAGGCCGTGGACTTGGCCGGGTCGAAGGGGCAGCCCCGGCCCGTGATGTGCTCCTCGTACTCCTCGCGGAAGTACTTGAGCGAGGAGAAGATCGGCGAGGCGGCGCCGTCGCCGAGGGCGCAGAAGGACTTGCCGTTGATGTTGTCGGCGATGTCGTTCAGCTTGTCGAGGTCGGACATCGCGCCCTTGCCGGCCTCGATGTCGCGCAGCAACTGCACGAGCCAGTACGTCCCTTCACGGCACGGGGTGCACTTGCCGCAGGACTCGTGGGCGTAGAACTCGGTCCAGCGGGTGACGGCACGCACGACGCAGGTCGTCTCGTCGAAACACTGCAGAGCTTTTGTGCCGAGCATGGAACCCGCGGCACCCACTCCTTCGTAATCAAGAGGGACGTCGAGGTGCTCGTCGGTGAACATCGGCGTGGAAGAACCGCCCGGCGTCCAGAACTTGAGGCGATGTCCGGCGCGCATCCCGCCGCTCATGTCGAGCAGTTGGCGGAGTGTGATGCCGAGCGGCGCCTCGTACTGACCGGGACTGGTGACATGGCCGCTGAGCGAGTAGAGCGTGAAGCCCGGAGACTTCTCGCTGCCCATCGACCTGAACCATTCCTTGCCTTTTTGTAGAATCGCGGGAACTGACGCGATCGACTCGACGTTATTCACCACAGTCGGGCACGCATAGAGGCCCGCGACGGCGGGGAAAGGGGGACGGAGCCGCGGTTGACCACGGCGGCCTTCGAGCGAGTCGAGCAGTGCGGTCTCCTCACCGCAGATGTACGCGCCGGCGCCCGCGTGCACGGTGAGCTGCAGGTCGAGTCCGCTGCCCAGGATGTTCTCGCCGAGGTAGCCCGCCGCGTAGGCCTCACGCACGGCCTCGTGCAACCGCCGCAAAACGGGGACGACTTCACCACGCAGATAGATGAAGGCATGCGACGACCTGATGGCATAACACGCGATGACAATGCCCTCGATGAGGCTGTGCGGGTTCGCGAAGAGGAGCGGGATGTCCTTACAGGTTCCGGGCTCCGACTCGTCGGCGTTGACAACTAGATAGTGTGGTTTTCCATCCCCTTGGGGAATGAATTGCCATTTCATTCCGGTGGGGAAGCCGGCGCCACCGCGACCGCGCAGACCGGAGTCCTTCACATACGCGATGAGGTCGTCCGGCGACATGGCGAGCGCCTTGCGGAGCCCCTCGTAACCCTCGTGCCTTCGGTACGTGTCCAGAGTCCAGGACTCGTCCTCGTCCCAGAAGGCCGACAGCACGGGTGCGAGCAGCTTCTCGGGGCTGTGGTCTTTCAGTTCGGGTGCCAAGGTCATCACTCCCCCTCCTCGGCGACAGGCCCCGCCGGGTGGGCGGGGTCGGAGGCCGACGTGTCCTGCGGCGCATCGTGCGAACCGAGGTGCTCGGTCGGCGGCTCGTTCTGCGGCGCTCCGGAGCCGCGCGGATGGACCACGCGCGCGGGTGCGGTCTCTCCCCTGGCCAGGCGGAGGCCCACCAGCGACGCGGGTCCCGCACCGCCGCTCGCCTCGACGGCCCCGGGCCGCTCGTCGGGGAAGCCGGCCAGGATCCGCGCGGTCTCCTTGAAGGTGCACATCGGCGCCCCGCGCGTGGGCTCCACGGGTGCGCCCGCGCGCAGGTCGTCGACGAGGCGGCGGGCGCTGGCCGGGGTCTGGTTGTCGAAGAACTCCCAGTTGACCATCACCACCGGCGCGAAGTCGCAGGCCGCGTTGCACTCGATGTGCTCCAGGGTGACCTTGCCGTCGTCGGTGGTCTCACCGTTGCCGACGCCCAGGTGCTCCTGGAGCGACTCGAAGATCGCGTCGCCGCCCATCACCGCGCACAGCGTGTTGGTGCAGACCCCGACCTGGTAGTCACCGCTCGGCCGGCGCCGGTACATCGAGTAGAAGGTCGCCACGGCGGCGACCTCGGCCGTCGTCAGCTCCAGCAGGTCCGCGCAGAACTGCTGTCCTGTGCGCGTGACATGACCCTCCTCCGCCTGCACGAGATGCAGCAACGGCAGGAGGGCCGAGCGGGAGTCCGGGTAGCGGGCGATGATCTCCCGCCCGTCGGCCTCCAGCCGGGCCCGGACGTCGTCCGGGTAGGCGGGCGCGGGCAGTTGGGGCATGCCCAGACTGACGCCCTGCTCCGAAGAACTGGTGGTCACCGGTCGACGCCTCCCATCACGGGGTCGATGGACGCGACGGCGACGATGACGTCGGCGACCTGGCCGCCCTCGCACATCGCCGCCATGGCCTGAAGGTTGGTGAAGGACGGGTCCCTGAAGTGGACCCGGTAGGGGCGGGTGCCTCCGTCGGACACGGCGTGCACCCCGAGTTCGCCCTTGGGCGACTCGACCGCCGCGTACGCCTGTCCCGGCGGGACGCGGAAGCCTTCGGTCACCAGCTTGAAGTGGTGGATCAGGGCCTCCATGGAGGTGCCCATGATCTTCTTGATGTGGTCGAGCGAGTTGCCCAACCCGTCCGGCCCGAGGGCGAGTTGGGCGGGCCAGGCGATCTTCTTGTCGGCGACCATGACCGGGCCGGGCTGCAGCCGGTCCAGGCACTGCTCGACGATCCTCAGCGACTGGCGCATCTCCTCAAGACGGATGAGGAAACGGCCGTAGGAGTCACAGGTGTCGGCGGTCGGGACGTCGAAGTCGTACGTCTCGTAGTCGCAGTACGGCTGCGACTTGCGCAGGTCGTGCGGGAGGCCGGTGGAGCGCAGGATCGGGCCGGTGGCGCCGAGGGCCATGCAGCCGGCCAGGTCGAGGTAACCGACGTCCTGCATACGGGCCTTGAAGATGGGGTTCCCGGTGGCGAGCTTGTCGTACTCCGGAAGGTTCTTCTTCATCTTCTTCACGAACTCGCGGATCTGGTCCACCGCGCCGGGCGGCAGGTCCTGGGCGAGTCCGCCGGGGCGGATGTACGCGTGGTTCATCCGCAGGCCCGTGACCAGCTCGTAGATGTCGAGAATCATTTCACGATCACGGAATCCGTAGATCATGATCGTGGTGGCGCCGAGTTCCATCCCGCCGGTAGCGATGCACACCAGGTGGGAGGACATCCGGTTCAGCTCCATCAGGAGCACCCGGATGATCTTCGCCCGCTCGGTGATCTGGTCCTCGACACCGAGGAGTTTCTCGACGGCGAGACAGTAGGCCGTCTCGTTGAAGAAGGACGTCAGATAGTCCATGCGCGTCACGAACGTGGTGCCCTGCGTCCACGTGCGGTATTCGAGGTTCTTCTCGATACCGGTGTGGAGGTAGCCGATGCCGCAGCGGGCCTCGGTGACCGTCTCGCCGTCGATCTCCAGGATGAGGCGGAGCACACCGTGCGTGGAGGGGTGCTGGGGCCCCATGTTGACGACGATGCGCTCGTCGTCGGCGCGGGCCGCGGACTGGACGACCTCGTCCCAGTCGCCACCGGTGACCGTGTATACGGTGCCCTCGGTGGTCTCCCGCGCCGAAGCGGCCGAAGCGGATGCTGACTGCGTGCTCACGAGTACGACCTCCGCTGGTCCGGAGCCGGGATCTGGGCGCCCTTGTACTCGACGGCGATGCCGCCGAGGGGGTAGTCCTTGCGCTGCGGGTGGCCCTGCCAGTCGTCCGGCATCATGATCCGCGTCAGGGCCGGGTGACCGTCGAAGACGATGCCGAAGAAGTCGTAGGTCTCGCGCTCGTGCCAGTCGTTGGTCGGATAGACCGAGACCAGTGACGGGATGTGCGGATCGCTGTCCGGGGCGCTGACTTCGAGGCGGATCAGCCGGTTGTGGGTGATCGAGCGCAGGTGGTAGACGGCGTGCAGCTCGCGGCCCTTGTCGTGCAGGTAGTGCACCGCGCTGACACCCATGCAGAGTTCGAAGCGCAGGGCCGGGTCGTCGCGCAGGGTGCGGGCGACGCGGAGCAGGTGCTCGCGTTCGATGTGGAAGGTGAGTTCGTCCCGGTCGACGATCGTCTTCTCGATCGCGTTGTCGGGCAGCAGGCCCTGTTCCTCCAGGGCGCCCTCCAACTCGTCGGCGACCTCGTCGAACCAGCCGCCGTAGGGCCGGGTGGCCGCTCCCGGGAGGCGGACCGAGCGGACCAGGCCGCCGTAACCGGACGTGTCGCCGCCGTTGTCGGCGCCGAACATGCCGCGCTGGACGCGGATCTCCTCGCCCTCGCCGCGTTGGCCGGGGAGGTGGGAGGCGCCCGGATCCTGCTCCGGGTCGGCTCCGTTGGTGCCGTTCGCGTCACTCACCGCAGCAGGCCCTTCATCTCGATGGTGGGCAGAGCCTTGAGCGCCGCTTCCTCCGCCTCGCGGGCAGCCTCCTCGGCGTTCACACCGAGCTTGGAGGACTGGATCTTCTGGTGGAGCTTGAGGATCGCGTCCATCAGCATCTCGGGCCGTGGCGGGCAGCCCGGGAGATAGATGTCGACCGGGACGATGTGGTCGACGCCCTGCACGATCGCGTAGTTGTTGAACATGCCGCCCGACGAGGCGCAAACGCCCATGGAGATCACCCACTTGGGGTTGGGCATCTGGTCGTAGACCTGCCGCAGGACCGGCGCCATCTTCTGGCTGACCCGGCCCGCGACGATCATCAGGTCCGCCTGGCGGGGTGAGCCGCGGAAGACCTCCATGCCGAAGCGCGCCAGGTCGTAGCGGCCGGCGCCGGTCGTCATCATCTCGATGGCGCAGCAGGCGAGTCCGAACGTGGCCGGGAAGACGGACGCCTTGCGCACCCAGCCCGCGGCCTGCTCGACGGTGGTGAGCAGGAAGCCGCTCGGCAGCTTTTCTTCGAGTCCCATGAGTTAAAGGCCCCTCAGTCCCATTCCAGGCCGCCGCGCCGCCATACGTACGCGTACGCGACGAAGACGGTGAGCACGAAGAGCAGCATCTCCACGAGCCCGAAAACACCCAGGGCGTCGAAGGTGACGGCCCAGGGGTAGAGGAAGACGATCTCGATGTCGAAGACGATGAAGAGCATCGCCGTCAGGTAGTACTTGATGGGGAAGCGCCCGCCGCCGGCCGGCGTGGGGGTCGGCTCGATGCCGCACTCGTACGCTTCGAGCTTGGCCCGGTTGTACCGCTTCGGACCGATCAGCGTGGCCATGACCACGGAGAAGATCGCAAAGCCTGCCCCGAGGGCTCCCAGTACGAGGATGGGCGCATACGCGTTCACCGCTCCTCGCTCCTCTCAGTCGGCACTGACTGCTGGCGATGGCGTCGGACTCACACCCACCTCACACACTCCGCAACTCCCGCCCGTCCCGGCGAAGATCGCGAACATGTGAAGCAGGTCACAAGCCCAACCGCTCCGCATCTTATGCCCGCCGCTCTGTGATCTGCGACACGGGGTATTACACAAGCTTTGTGATCTCCACCACCCGGCGATGGATCACCGCGTCGGACAGGCGGTGATCTTCACACGCGAAGCGCCCAGGCGATCACCAGAGGTGACATTTCCGCTCGTCACCACAGCCGGAGGGTGGCGTCTCAATATCAAGAGACTTCCCTTGCATGCAAATTGGAGTTGGACGCGACGGCTTGATAGTGGAAGCCCGTTCACACATCAGAGGGAGGCCGCGGCACGGTGTGGACGCGTGCACACGTTCACGAAGTCAGCCGCCGGCGATACCCACGCGAGACGCGAGCATTCCGGTAACCGTTCCGTGACCTGCACCAC
Organism: Streptomyces sp. NPDC088350; assembly: GCF_044753545.1. Lineage (NCBI taxonomy): Bacteria > Bacillati > Actinomycetota > Actinomycetes > Kitasatosporales > Streptomycetaceae > Streptomyces > Streptomyces sp. NPDC088350. Next base: position 202,333 of record NZ_JBIVNL010000014.1, read on the forward strand.
ACTCATGAGAGGCGCATGAGAACCGGGCTTGGCCACCTGTCCCAACAGGTGGTAGGCACCAGGCAATTCGGGCGTAACGACGAAAGCCCGTGATCACGGGCCGGATCACCCAGGTCCGCAATGTCCGTTACGGCGTCAATAAGGAACGACACACCCGGGGTTGGTGGGGCCCATTGAACAATTGTGGCGCAGCACACGTTTCTTGAAGGTATGGAGGAGCCCCTGATACCGGTTGGTCTCATGTCCCACACCGCTCACATACGCAGCCACCGGAAACCCCGCCGCAGCGCGACGACGAACATCGCCGTGCGTGCCGGAGTTGCCGGTGGCGTTCTCAGCATGGCGGCGGCTGGTGCGGCCTCGGCCAACGCCGCCGAGACGACACAGACCCTGCAACTGCCCACCCTGACAGCCGATCTGTCCGCACAGGTCGCCCAGTCCGCCGAGGCCACGCAGCAGGCCGCGGCGAACTACCAGCTGCAGGCCGAGCGCGACACGGCCGCCGCAAACGCCGCGAAGCAGGCCAAGGCGGACCTCGCGGACGCCAAGCAGAAGGCGGAGGCCAAGAAGAAGGCCCAGGAAGCCGCTCGTAAGGACGCTGCGGCCCGCGCGGCGTCGCGGAGCACCCAGAGGACCACCCTGGCCTCTACCGCGACCACGAGCACCTCCACGAGCACGAGCACGTCGACGGCCACCGGTTCGGCCGCGGAAGTCGTGGCCTTCGTGAAGGCGCAGATCGGCAAGTCCTACGTCCTGGGCGCCACCGGCCCCAGCGCCTACGACTGCTCCGGTCTCGTCGGTGCCGCCTTCAAGCAGGTCGGCATCAGCCTGCCGCGCGTCTCCCAGGACCAGTCGACCGCCGGTACTCAGGTGTCCCTGAGCAACCTGCAGCCCGGCGACATCCTTTACTGGGGCAGCGCGGGCAGCGCCTATCACGTGGCCGTGTACGTGGGCGGCGGCATGTTCGTCGGCGCGCAGAACCCCTCCACCGGCATCGTGGAGCGGCCGCTGTCCTACGACCCGCCGACCGGCGCGGTGCGGGTGCTCTGACACCCGCGCACGACGCCGTGAGCATGGGACCGTTGCCTCGGGGGCAGCGGTCCCCTCGGCGTCTCTTCCGGCGCCCCGGACACACGGGGCGTTCCCTCCACCGGAGTTCGCGGCCCTCCTGAAAAACTCTGTTCTCTGAAAGGCTCTGTTCTCAAGGTTCTCAAGTTCGGCTGACCAGATGGCCGGACGCCAACCTGAGGAGAGCAAGTCATGCCACGTGTCTTCGTCCAGGGGAATCCCGTGGACTCCTACCCCCGCCCCGCACCCGAGGCCGGACGCGGTTCCGTGCGGCGCGTCACCGAGGTCGGCGAAGAGGTGCTGCACCGTCCGAGCCGGGACGTCACCGAGTTCGGGCCCGACCTCGCCGCGCTCATCGACGACATGTTCCTCACCATGTACGTCGCCGAGGGAGCCGGCCTCGCGGCCAACCAAGTGGGCGTCGATCTGCGCCTGTTCGTGTACGACTGCCCCGACGACGACGGTGTCCGGCATGTCGGACACATCATCAATCCGGTGCTGGACCCGCTGGACCCGGCCGGGCGCCGGCTGCTCGACGAGGGCGAGGGGTGCCTGTCGGTGCCGGGTGCGGTCATGGACGTACCGCGTCCGGACCGGGCCGTGGTGCGCGGGCTCGACAAGGACGGCGACCCGCTGGTGATCGAGGGCACGGGGTACTTCGCGCGCTGCCTCGCCCATGAGACCGACCACGTCAACGGTCAGGTCTATCTGGACCGGCTCTCCAAGCGGGACCGCAAGGAGGCGCTGCGGCAGGTGGCGGACCGGCGGGACGAGGTGTTCGCCCGCCGGGCCGCCAAGACGGCCGCGCTCAGCGGCTGATCGCGCCCGAACCCGGCCCTACGGCCACCGCTACGCCTTCGGCGCCACCTTGCTCAGCCCGTTGATGATCCGGTCCATCGCGTCGCCGCCCGTGGGGTCGGTGAGGTTGGCCAGCATCTTCAGGGTGAACTTCATCAGCAGGGGGTGCGTCAGGCCCCGCTGGGCCGCGATCTTCATGACCTTCGGGTTGCCGATGAGCTTCACGAAGGCGCGGCCCAGCGTGTAGTAGCCGCCGTAGGTGTCCTTGAGGACCTGCGGGTAGCGCTGGAGGGCCAGTTCGCGCTGGGACGGGGTGGCGCGCGCGTGGGCCTGGACGATGACGTCGGCGGCGATCTGGCCGGACTCCATGGCGTAGGCGATGCCCTCGCCGTTGAAGGGGTTCACCAGGCCGCCGGCGTCGCCGACCAGCAACAGCCCCTTCGTGTAGTGGGGTTGACGGTTGAAGGCCATCGGGAGGGCGGCGCCGCGGATCGGGCCGGTCATGTTTTCGGGGGTGTAGCCCCAGTCCTCGGGCATGGACGCGCACCAGGCCTTGAGGACCTCGCGCCAGTCCAACTCCTTGAAGGAGTCAGAGGTGTTGAGGACGCCGAGGCCGACGTTCGAGGTGCCGTCGCCCATGCCGAAGATCCAGCCGTAGCCGGGGAGGAGACGGTCCTCGGTGCCTCGCCGGTCCCACAGTTCCAGCCAGGACTCCAGGTAGTCGTCCTCGTGGCGGGGGCTCTCGAAGTAGGTCCGCACCGCGACACCCATCGGGCGGTCCTCGCGGCGGTGCAGGCCCATCGCGAGGGAGAGGCGGGTGGAGTTGCCGTCGGCGGCGACCACCAGGGGCGCGTGGAAGGTGACTTCGCGCTTCTCCTCGCCGAGCTTGGCGTTGACGCCGGTGATCCGGCCGGTGCGCTCGTCGATGAGCGGGGCGCCGACGTTGCAGCGCTCGTAGAGGCGGGCGCCCGCCTTCTGGGCGTTGCGGGCGAGCTGCTCGTCGAAGTCGTCGCGCTTGCGGACGAGGCCGTAGTCCGGGAAGGAGGCGAGATCCGGCCAGTCCAGCTGGAGGCGGACGCCGCCGCCGATGATGCGCAGGCCCTTGTTGCGCAGCCAGCCGGCCTCCTCGGAGATGTCGATGCCCATGGCCACGAGCTGCTTGGTGGCGCGCGGGGTGAGTCCGTCACCGCACACCTTCTCGCGCGGGAACTCGGTCTTCTCCAGCAGGAGTACGTCGAGTCCGGACTTGGCGAGGTGGTAGGCGGTGGCGGAGCCGGCTGGCCCCGCGCCGACGACGATGACATCGGCGGTGTTTTCGGAGAGGGGCTCGGTCACGGCGGGATCTCCCCAAGTTCGGAATCTGCGTGCCGACCGGCACTGGACATGGGCAGTCTATTCAGCGCCACTGATCACCAGGCTGAAGGGCTGCCCCGTGAACCGAGCTCTCCCCGCAGTACGGCTGCGCGTCCCGACCGACGAGGACGCCGTCGCCTGGCACCGGACCTTCGACCACCCCGACGTCATGGAGTTCCACGGCGGGAAGTCCGCGGAGCTGTCCGTCTACGAGGAGCTCACCGCCCGCCAGCGCCGGCACGACGCGGAACGCGGTTTCTGCCTGTGGACCATGCTCGACGACTCGGACCGGGTCATCGGCTTCACCGGCGCCCAGCCGTGGCCGCAGGACTGGGGTCCCAAGGGCGAGATCGAGATCGGCTGGCGGCTCGGGCGGGAGTTCTGGGGCCAGGGGTACGCCACGGCGGCGGCCGAGCTGACCCTGGAGCGGGTGCGGGCGGCCGGGGTGGAGAGCGTGGTGGCGATGGTGCTGGCCCGCAACGCCCGGTCGATCGCGGTGACCCGGCGGCTGGGCATGCACCTCGACGAGGTGTTCACCACGCCCTCGCGCGCGGAGGAGGGACACTGCTACCGGCTCGTACTGTAACTCAGAGTAACTAACGGCTACAGAACGACACTTGACGCTTCCGGTCGGGACCGGACCGGGGTTACCCTTCCGGTACCGCTGGGGGTGACATCTGTGCGCTTAACACCCAAAACACCCGAAGTGCGCGTGCCGCGGCTCGTCGGCCTGATGGCCGTGGACGCGCGCGAGACGGCCAAGGCGCGCGGCCTGTTCGTCAACGCGCCGGACCGGCCCGACTTCCATCTCGCCGTCGTCGACTACGTCGTACGGCAGTATCCGCAGCCCGACGCCGAGGTGCCGCGGGACTCCGTGGTGTACGTGTGGTTCGACTTCGGTGAGGGGGACGGCGGGGGCGGTATGCGTGAGCCGCGCGTCCCCAGGCCGCCGAGCGGCGGGATGCAGCGCGAGCTGGACGAGCCGCCGGGCGACGCGTACTTCGCGACGGTGATCAGCTAGCGGAGTCCGAGCGGTCGTCCTTGAAGCCCCGGTGCAGGGCCACGATTCCGCCGCTCAGGTTGCGGTGGGCGACCCTCGACCAGCCGGCCTTGCGCAGCCGTTCGGCGAGGGCGGGCTGGTCGGGCCAGGCGCGGATGGACTCGGCGAGGTAGACGTACGCGTCCGGGTTCGAGGAGACGGCGCGGGCGACCGGCGGCAGCGCGCGCATCAGGTACTCGGTGTAGACCGTGCGGAAGGGCGCCCAGGTCGGGTGCGAGAACTCGCAGATCACCACCCGGCCGCCGGGCTTGGTCACCCGGTACAGCTCGCGCAGCGCGGTGTCCGTGTCCTGGACGTTGCGCAGCCCGAAGGAGATGGTCACGGCGTCGAACGTGTCGTCCTTGAACGGCAGCCTGGTGGCGTCGCCGGCCGTGAGCGGCAGCCAGGGGTGGCGCTTCTTGCCGACCTGGAGCATGCCGAGGGAGAAGTCGCAGGGGACGACGTAGGCGCCGCTCTGGGCGAAGGGCAGTGAGGACGTGGCCGTACCGGCGGCCAGGTCGAGGATCTTCTGCGCGGGGCGGGCGTCGACCGCCTTGGTGACCTCCTTGCGCCATCGGCGGTCCTGGCCGAGCGACAGCACGTCGTTGGTGAGGTCGTACCGTTCCGCCACGTCGTCGAACATCGAGGCGACTTCGTGCGGCTGCTTGTCCAGGGATGCGCGGGTCACGGGCCCATTGTGGCAGTACGGGCCGGGCACCCCGAAGGCGCCCGGCCCATGCGGCCCCTTCGTGAAAGAAGCTCACGACGTGAAGGGGAGCCTCACGACGGCAGGAGTCTCGGTTTCTTCTTCGCCGCCACGTCCTCCACCCAGCCGCAGAGCAGGATGAAGACGGCGATGAGAATCCAGCCGATGCCGAACATGAACCACTGGCTGGCCAGCGGCAGCCACTTCTCGAAGGCGGGCACCTTCCAGAACTGGTCGGTCAGCGGCACGGCGAGCACCAGCGCGATCTCGTGCCAGAGATAGACGGTCACGGCCCGCGCGTTGAAGATCGTGACGATCCGGTCGAGCCGCTTGAAGCGGGTCAGCCAGGCGAAGTCGATGGTGAAGTAGGCCTTGGCCCACATCAGCAGCATGACGTAGCCGGCCGACCAGTACGTCTGGGCGAGCGGGTTCTCGTCCAGGTCGTAGGTGCCCGCCTCGGCCTGGTGCGTGAAGGCGTACCAGCCGCCGAAGACGATCGCGGCGATCGACAGTGTGACCACCAGGAAGGGCTTCAGCTTCTGGAGCACGCCGTCGCGGTGCGCGAAGCCGAGGATCCAGCAGAAGAGGTACGTCGACAGGTCCCACAGCGCGTTGCCGAAGCGGTTGTCCGGCCCCGACCACACGTACTTGAGGACGACGATCGGCACGAGGGTGAGCAGCAGCACCGGGATCGGCGCCTTGCGGAAGATCCACAGCAGGGCCGGTGAGAGGAGGACGAACCAGAGATACGTCCGCAGGTACCAGAGGATCTCCCAGGCCTGCAGCCCCCAGGCGTTGCCCGGCGGGTCACCGACCGGCACCACCCAGAACACGATCTGCCAGCCCGGCATCCAGTCGTGGATCATCATCGCCAGGACCACGAAGAAGCCCCAGAACCAGAACGGCGGCAGCAGCCTCCGCATCCGGCTCCTGACCACCTTGGCCGCGGGCCGCTCCAGCGACTTCGCCATCAGCGTGCCGGCCAGCCCGAACATGATCCCCATGGAGGGGAACACCATCCCGCACCAGGCCCACCCGAAGGTGTGATAGGTCACGACCCGGATCAGCGCGACGGCCCGCAGGGTGTCGAAGTACCGGTCCCGGCCCGCCGGTTGGGGCGCGGGCTGCTCCGCCACTTCCTTGACGGGCTCCTCGACCACCGGCTCCGGGGCGGTCTCCGGCTCCAACTCCGGCTCCAACTCCGGCTCGAACTCCGGTTCTACGACGGGAAGAGGCGCCGTGGCGTACACCGGCTGCCCGTAGTCGACGTACTGCGGCTGCTGTTGCTGTTGCTGCTGTTGATACGGGTACGGCTGCTGCGGCTGGCCGTACGACTGGGGCTGGCCGTATCCCTCGTAGCCGTAAGGCTGTTGGGGGTACTGAGGCTGCTGGGGCGAACCGTAGCCACCGCCGTATCCCTGTTGCTGTTCCCAGGTCATCAGCTCGCCCCCGCCGGTGTGCCGACCTCGCCGGTGCGCTTGAGTTTCTGCCAGCGCAGCCGGCCGCCGGTCAGGGCGGTGATGCTGGAGTGGATGAGGACCAGGTACATCATCTGGCGGTAGGCCAGTTGCTGGAGCGGCATCATCAGCAGATAGCGGTACTTCTCCCGGTCCAGCCTGAACGCGTAGGCCGCGCACAGGAGTTGGATGCCGAGGACCGCGAACCACATCGCGAGGGACGCCCAGAAGTCGACGAAGATCATCGAGTAGACGGTGAAGACGTCGATGAGCGGGGCGAAGACCGGGGTGATGATCTGGAAGATCACCACCAGGGGCATGCCGACCCGGCCGAAGCGGCCCGAAGGACCCTTGTCCGTAAGGGACTTGCGGTGCTTCCACAGGGCCTGCATGGTGCCGTAGGACCAGCGGTAGCGCTGGGACCAGAGCTGCTTGAGGGAGGCCGGGGCCTCGGTCCAGGCCCTGGCGTGCTCCTGGTAGACGACCCGCCAGCCCTCGCGGTGCATGGCGATGGTGATGTCCGTGTCCTCGGCGAGGGTGTCCTCGCTCATGCCGCCGACCTGGAGCACCGCCTCGCGGCGGAACGCGCCGATCGCGCCCGGGATGGTGGGCATGCAGCGCAGCAGGTCGTACATGCGGCGGTCGAGGTTGAAGCCCATCACGTACTCGATGTGCTGCCAGGCGCCGATGACCGTGTTGCGGTTGCCGACCTTGGCGTTGCCCGCGACCGCGCCGACCTCGGGATCGGCGAAGGGCTGCACCAACTGCCGTACGGTGTCGGGTTCGAAGACGGTGTCGCCGTCCATCATCACGACGATGTCGTAACTCGCGCTGCGCACACCGTTGTTGAGGGCGGCGGGCTTGCCGGCGTTCTCCTGGCGGATGACGCGGACGTTGTCCATGCCGAACGAGCGGGCCGCCTCGCGGGCGATCTCCGAGGTGCCGTCCGAGGAGCCGTCGTCGACGACGATGATCTCGATCGGGTGGGTGCTCTTCGCCAGTGACTCAAGGGTGTTGGCGATGCACTCCTTCTCGTTGTACGCCGGGACGATCACGGTCACCGGGCGGGTGACGGTCGGTCCCCAGCTGAACCGGCGTTTGTTGCGCTGTCTGTAGTGGCGCCGGGCGAGGATCAGCATCATCCCGAACCGGCTCATCACGGCGACGCCGACGACGGTGAGGCCGGCCGCGAGCCCCGGCACCACCCACTCGGCGACCGTGACGGCGTAGATGAGCGCCTTGCCCTCGTAGAGGGTCATGCCGGTGGCCTCGCGGTGGGCGCCCTGGAGGACCGAGGTCCGCCGCGTGCCGCTCCGGGTGCCGCTCCCGGTGCCGCCGACGGCCGACCCGACCGTCGTGCTGCCGCCGGGCGCGGCGGTGGGCGCTCCGGAGGGTGCCCCGCCGGCCTCGACCGTGCCGGTGCTCGCGCCGGTGCCGCTCGCGCCGGTGCTCGTGCCTGCGGCGGCGCCCGTGCTCGTGACGGGCCGGGCGGAGTCGTTCTTGGCGAGGGCGCCGCTCACGGTGGTGAACGTGTAGCCCTTCGCCTTCATCTTCTCGATGTACTTGGGCAGCGCCTTCATGGTCTGCGAGCGCACACCGCCGGCGTCGTGGAAGAGCACCGAGGAGCCCGAAGTCCCGGACGGCGTCGCCCACTTGATGATCTTCTCGACGCCGGGCTGCTTCCAGTCGTCGCTGTCGGTGTCGACGAAGACGCTGGTGTAGCCGTCGGCGCCGAGCTTCTTGTAGACGGGGTAGCTGTAGTTGTCGATGGCGTCCGTCTCCGAGGAGTACGGCGCGCGGAACAGCGTCGTCGTGATGCCGGCCGCGCCCGCCAGCGCGAGCTGCGTCTGCTGCATCTCGCGCGTGATGCGGGCGTCGCTCTGGTAGGAGAGGTCGACGTGGGTGAAGGTGTGGATGCCCACCTCGTTGCCCTCCGCGACCATCTGCTTCACGATGCTCGGGTAGCGCGAGACCATCGAGCCCACCAGGAAGAACGTGCCCGGGACGTCGTACTTCTTGAGGATCTTCAGGACCGTGGGCGTGTAGGTGGGGTTCGGGCCGTCGTCGAAGGTGAGGACGATGGTCTTCTTCGGGATGGTCTGGGTGACCGGCCGGCCGTTGCGGAAGGTCAGGATCGGGCCCCCGTTGAGGACCTTGTCGGGGACCTTGCTGGCGCTCGCGCCGTCCCGGACGCGCTGGTCGCCGCCGACTTCCGCGCGCAGGTAGCCGTCGAGCAGCATCACACAGGTGAGACCGAGCAGGAGCAACAGGGCGAGAATCACTCGGGGCCGTTGGAGCGCGGCGGCCTTGCCGGCCGCGCGCTCCATCCGAGTGGGGGCGCGTCGGCGCCCACGCGAGGGAGTCGTCGTAGTCATGGCTGCGGGTGGGCTCCGGTCAGTGTGCGGTGGCTGAGGAGGACGGGGCCGCACCCGTGGGGGCGCCCGAGGGGATGTCGGTCGGAGCGCCGGTCGGAACACCGGAGGGCGCTACGCCGCCTCTGCCTCCGTTGGGGGCATAGCCGCCCCCGGGAGCCGAACCGGCCTGACCGCCGCCGAACGGCAGCAGCGAGGAGGGGGTGACGGAGATGCCCCAGCCCATGAACGCCATGCCGAGTACGAACGCGTACCCGAGGCAGACGGTGCCCATGAGGAGGCCGATCCGGCGCAGCACCTTTGACCGGCGGCCGGAGTTGTCAACGAACACAGGGCCTTCTGCTGACCCGTTGCCGCGTTTGCGGCGGCGACCCCGATCAGAGGCGCGGTTTTCGATGGCGGACTCGGATTGCATTCCCCAGACATTAGGCCGCCTTTATGTGACCAAAACTCTGGTTCTCTTGTGAGCCCGCCAAGAGAAACGCCGCAACCTGTGCCTTTCCATAGAGAACCCAGGAATTGCCTTATGAGCAGCCGGTGTCGGTAGTGTCCTCAATATTCCGATCCGTCGCCCGAATTGACCGTTTCTTGCGACGATACCCGTGGGTTTCCTATGCTTCTTCTGTCTTCGCGAGACACAGCCCGATGTGCTTCATTTAGGCTTCGGAAACCGACTCTGTTTCCATCCTGAGACAGAAATCACCGTCCCGAGACGGAAAGGGTGCATGCTCAATGAGGAGTTTCCTGAAACCGGCGGCCGGGCTCACCTGCTTGTTTGCCCTCGCGGTCACCGGATGCTCCTCGAGCTCCGACGACTCGTCCGACGCGGCCCCGTCGGCGACACAGAAGGCGAGCACGACCCCCTCCGAAAGCGCCTCTTCGACGCCAACGACATCGTCGTCGACCACGTCCTACGCCCCCTACGTGAGCGTCACGACCGCCGCCGACACGGACAGCGCCGGGTCGCCGACGACGTACAACCTCGCCTTCGCGATCTCCGACGGCAGCACGTGCACGCCGAAGTGGAACGGCACGACGGCCATCGGCAACGCGGCCGTGACATCCCGGATCGCGGCGCTCAAGACGTCCGGCGCCACCGTCCGCGTCTCCTTCGGCGGGGCCTCCGGGAAGGAGCTGGCGGAGACCTGTACGAGTGCGACCGCGCTCGCGAAGGCCTACGGCGAGGCGCTGGACGCGGCCGGCTCCACACAGGCCGACTTCGACATCGAGGGCGACACCCTCACCGACTCCGGCTCGGTCGCCCGGCGTTCCCGGGCGATAGCCCTGCTCCAGAAGGAACGCACCGGCCTCAAGGTCTCCTTCACCCTCCCCGTGATGCCGTCCGGCCTCGACTCCGACAGCCTGGCGCTGCTGGAGTCCGCCAACGACAACGCGGTCGCCGTCTCCACGGTCAACATCATGACGATGAACTACGGCGAGTCGTACACCGGTGACATGGGCGACTACGCGGTCACGTCTGCCACGGCCACGCACACCCAGTTGAAGAAGGTGTTCGGGTTGTCGGACGCGGGGGCCTGGCAGGGGATGGCGCTCACGTCGATGATCGGGGTGAACGATGTGTCCGGTGAGACGTTCTCGCTCTCGGATGCGGCGCAGGTGCGGAAGTTCGCCGAGGAGAAGGAGATCGCGTGGGTGTCGATGTGGTCGACGTTTCGGGATCAGCGGTGTGAGAGCGGGAGTTCGGATGACGATGCTGCTACTGATTGCAGTGGGGTGACGCAGACATCTGGAGCGTTCGGGGAAGCGTTTGCCGGGTGACTGGTGCGTTGCCGACTTGCGGTTCGTTGTGGCTGGTCGCGCCCACGCGGCGGAGCCGCAAATGTCACAGCCCCGCGCCCCTAAGGCAATGCCCCTAGCGGAGTCTGTGAAGTAGCCGGCCCGCACACACCGTTGCGATGCATGTGCCGGCCTTGTCGAATACGGCCAGGTCGGCACGGTCACCAGCTACCACGGCCGTAGGGCGTGGGCCGACGAGGATCTCGACCCCGTTCCGGTCTGCCGCCGCCCGGAGTTCGGGTGAGTCGACGTGTGCCGCCAAGACAGCGGTCGCCCCCGTCTTCAGCACGGCGTGGACGCGCTCGCGTGGGCTCGGGGCGTCCGGAAGTGGGCCCTCATGGATGCGGGACGGGCCCAGGACGCCCGGCCAACTCCGCACCCGCGCACCCGGAAACCGCTCCAGGACCTCCGCCGGCGTCCCCACACCCACCACCCGGGCACCCTCGACGGCGACGGCCCCGCCCTCGTCCGCCGTGTGAATCGTCAGCACGGGCAGGTCAGTTGGCCGACAGGAGCTTCAGCTCCGGGTGGGCCGTGCCGCCTTCGATCGCCGTGGACGAGATGTGGGACATGACCCGCTCGTCGACGGGGTCGTTCGCCGGGTCGTCGTGGACGACGATGTGCTCGTAGGTGGTGGTGCGTTGGGCGGGGACCCGGCCCGCCTTGCGGATCAGGTCGATGATCTCCAGGCGGTTGGAGCGGTGCTTGGCGCCGGCGCTGGAGACGACGTTCTCCTCCAGCATGATCGAACCGAGGTCGTCCGCGCCGTAGTGCAGGGAGAGTTGGCCGACCTCCTTGCCGGTGGTGAGCCAACTGCCCTGGATGTGGGCGATGTTGTCCATGAAGAGGCGCGCGATGGCGATCATGCGCAGGTACTCGAAGAGCGTGGCCTGCGTGCGGCCCTTCAGGTGGTTGTTCTCGGGCTGGTAGGTGTACGGGATGAAGGCCCGGAAGCCACCGGTGCGGTCCTGTACGTCACGGATCATCCGCAGGTGCTCGATGCGCTCGGCGTTGGTCTCGCCGGTGCCCATGAGCATGGTCGACGTCGACTCGACGCCCAGCCCGTGCGCGGTCTCCATGATCTCCAGCCAGCGCTCGCCGGACTCCTTGAGCGGGGCGATCGCCTTGCGGGGGCGGGCGGGGAGCAGCTCGGCTCCCGCGCCCGCGAAGGAGTCGAGACCGGCCGCGTGGATGCGCGAGATGGCCTCCTCGACGGAGACCTTCGAGATGCGGGCCATGTGCTCGACCTCGGACGCGCCGAGGGAGTGGATGACCAGCTGCGGGTAGGCGGCCTTGATCGCGGCGAAGTGCTTCTCGTAGTACTCGACGCCGTAGTCCGGGTGGTGTCCGCCCTGGAACATGATCTGCGTGCCGCCGAGTTCGACGGTCTCGGCGCAGCGCCGCAGGATGTCGTCGAGGTCCCGCGTCCAGCCCTTGGCGGTGTCCTTGGGCGCGGCGTAGAAGGCGCAGAACTTGCACGCCGTGACGCACACGTTCGTGTAGTTGATGTTCCGCTCGATGATGTACGTCGCGATGTGCTCGGTACCCGCGTACCGGCGTCGGCGTACGGCGTCTGCGGCAGCGCCGAGCGCGTGCAGCGGGGCGTCGCGGTAGAGGTCGAGGGCCTCTTCGGGGGTGATGCGCCCGCCCTCGGCGGCACGGTCGAGGACGGACTGAAGCTCGGCCTTCTCGGTCACCGGGGAATTCCCTTTCGTCAAGGGTTGTGGACGGACTCAGCCAGCCTACGCCAGCGGATTTCCTGCCCCGACCTCAGGCCGTGTACGCGCCGACCAGTAGGCCGAAGAAGGCACCGGCGAGCAGAAACGGGCCAAAAGGGGCTGCCGTCCTCCCCTTTCGGGCAAGGACACCCCCGTAGACCGCCCTGAGCGCGAACCCCGCGAACGTGCCCAGCATGACCGTCGGCCAGCCGTACCACCCGAGCACGACGCCCGCCGCGACCCCGAGCCTCACTTCCCCGATACCCAGCCCACCTCCGCCGGGATCGAGGCGCGACAGCCCGAAGTACCCGGCACCGAGCGCGCAGGCCCCGAGCAGCGCGGTCGTCCAGTGCCCGGCGTGCTCGGGCACGAACGTCACGACACCGAGGAGGGCGAGGGCGACACCCGCGGCGGGCAGCGCCAGGTCGGCGGCGGACAGTACGGCGACGGGCGCGAGCAGCAGCCAGACCCCCACCTCGGGCCGGATCCCGGTGGCGACGGCGAGGGCGACGCACACCAGCACCACGAGGAGCGCGGTACCGGCACCGCGCCGCCCGACCCGCGCCACCACCGCTCCCGCACCGGCGCCCCACACCCCCGCGAGGGCGATCAGGAGATGGCCGTAGTCCATCGGACGGCTACTTGACCTTGGACAGTCGCGCGGTCGGGGAGCCCTCGGCGGAGCTGTCCGACACGTACGTGAGGTCGTCGCCGGTGGGGGTGAGGGTGACGGTGTGGGCGGCCTGGTTGCATACGTCGCGGTTCGAGGTCGCGCCCGCTGCCGTCGCGACGAGCTGGGTCTTCGTGACCTGCTTCAGGGTCAGTACGTCGTCGCAGACACCGCCGAGCTGGTCGGTCTGCCGGAGGATGCCCAGCCGCTGGCCCACGCCGACCTTGGCGACCGTGATCCGGAAGGTCCCGTCGGGGAGCGTGCCGCCGAGGGCGGTGCCCGTGCCCTGCCAGGTGCCGAGGTAGGCGGCGGGCACGGTCTGGGCGGGGGCGGGGCCCGGGGTGCCGACGGTCGCGCTCGGCGCGCTGCTCGGGGTGGGGGTCGGGGTGGGGCTCCGCCCGTCGCTCGTCGTGCTGCTCGGCCCGCCGCTCGCCGTCGGCTCGGTGGCGGAGCCCGCGGCGGAGTCCGAGCCCTTCTCGCCGGGCAGCATCGAGTACAGGGCGAGCGACCCCACGGTCACCCCGGCGAACGCGGCGACGACCAGCACCAGCGTGCAACTGACCCTGCGCCCCCGCCGGTTGCCGTCCGGAGCCGCCGTGGCGGCGACGGAGACGGACACCTTCCCGGTACGGCGACCCGACTGCGGCGGAACGGTGTCGTGCGGCGGCGGCGCGTCCCGGAACTCCGGTACGGGCGCGAGGAACGGCGGCGCGGTCGGCGCCGGCGTCTTCGCCCAGTCCACCGAGCCCTCCATCACAGGCGGCGGCCCGAACGCCCCGGCACCGCCACCGCCTCCCACCGAGGGACTGCTGAACCCCACCGGCCCCGAGGGCACCCCCTCGGCCACCCCCGCCGCCTCAAGATTCAGCAGCTGTACGGCACTTCGGCTGACCTGCTCCACCAACGCCCCCGGCAGCCACCCACCGGCCACCAGCCGCGCCGCCCCGTCGGGAGCGAGCCGCCGGGCCACCTCGCCCGGAGTAGGCCGCGCGGCAGGGTCCTTGGTGAGACAGGCGAGGGCCAGTTCCCGCAACTCGCCGTCCATCTCACCGAGTTGGGGCTCCTCGTGCACCACCTTGTAGAGGAGAGCGGCCGAGGAGTCACCGGGAAAGGGCGACTCGCCGGTGGCCGCGTAGACCAGCACCGCACCCAGCGAGAAGACGTCCGACGCACCCGTCGCGCCCTTCCCGAGGATCTGCTCGGGGGCCATGTATCCGGGCGAGCCGACGGAGACACCGGTGGAGGTGAGGGACGCCGTGCCGTCCGTGGCGCGGGCGATCCCGAAGTCGATGAGCAACGGCCCGTCGAGGGTGAGCAGCACGTTGGACGGCTTCACGTCCCGGTGCACGAGCCCCAGTTCGTGGACCGCCGTCAGCGCTTCCGCGAGCCCCGCGCCCAGCGCCCGTACGGAAGCCGTGGGCAACGGCCCGCCGTCCGCGACGGCGGCGGAGAGGGAGGGCCCGGCCGCGTACGCGGTGGCGACCCACGGCACGGAGGCCTCGGGGTCCGCGTCCAGCACGGGGGCGGTCCAGGCGCCGCCCACCCGGCGCGCGGCGTCGACCTCGCGGCGGAAACGGGCGCGGAACTCCTCGTCGAGCGCGAAGTGCGGATGCACGATCTTGACCGCGACCGTACGACCGCCCGCGCTGCGCCCGAGATAGACCCGGCCCATCCCGCCGGAACCGAGCCGCCCGAGCAGCCGGTAGGGCCCCACGACCGCGGGTTCGTCGCCTCCGAGCGGCTGCATGCCGTCCACCCCTCCCCCGTAGGACTTCCAGCAGGGTAGTGCGCCGTACCCCTCCGCTACTTACGGCTGGAGCAGATCCACGTTCACGTCGGCCGGGAAGCCGGTCGTCGGGCCGACCCGGCGGGCGAACTCGGCGACCGCCGCCAGCTGGGGTGCGCCGAAGCGGAAGTCGAGGGTGGTGAAGTACCGCTCCAGGACCTGCTCGTCGAACTCCTCCCAGCGGGCGGCCTGTTCGGCGACCTTGCCGACCTCTTCGAGGGAGAGGTTGCGGGAGGCGAGGAAGGCCTCGTGGACCTTGCGGGTGATGACGGGCTCGCGCTCCAGGTAGTCGCGGCGGGCGGCCCACACGGCGAAGACGAACGGCAGCCCGGTCCACTCCTTCCACAGCGTCCCGAGGTCGTGCACCTCAAGCCCGAAGCGGGGCCCGTCGAGCAGGTTGGCGCGCAGGGCCGCGTCACCGATGAGTACGGCGGCCTCGGCCTCCTGCATCATCAGGCTCAGGTCGGGCGGGCAGGTGTAGTACTCGGGCCGGACGCCGTAGCGCTCGGCGAGCAGGAGCTGGGCGAGGCGGACGGAGGTCCGCGAGGTGGAGCCGAGGGCGACCCGGCGGCCGTCCAGCTGGTCCAGCGGGACCTGCGAGACGATCACGCAGGACATCACCGGGCCGTCGCAGCCGACGGCGATGCCGGGGAAGGCGACCAGGTCGTCCGCGTTGCGGAGGAACTCGACGAGCGTGATGGGCCCGATGTCGAGGTCCCCCCGCACCAGCTGCTCGCTGAGCTTCTCCGGGGTGTCCTTGGTCAGCTCGAAGTCGAGAAGCGTGCCCGTTCTCGCGAGCCCCCAGTACAAGGGCAGGCAGTTCAGGAACTGGATGTGGCCGACGCGCGGCCGGGTGCGAGAATTGTCCACGACGTGAGGCTAGACCTCATGAGGTACGCTCCATACTTCGGCCCCACAGTCAAGCCTCCGGCGATCTTCAAACGTCCGGGTGATGTGATCTTGGCCTCTATTGCTTTCGGCTGCCCAAGTGCTAGGCTCGCCGCAAGTTGCAGTTTGGTTTCCCTTGCAGTACAGAGCCTGCGGAGCATGTAACCGCGGGCTCTTGTCGTTTTCAGACGTATGCAGTAGTGCGGGACTTGTTTTCACACTTGCAGGGTTCTGGAGCAGGGCAACCCTTTGGGCCCAAGGAGGGCTTATGGCTACCGGAACCGTGAAGTGGTTCAACGCCGAAAAGGGCTTTGGCTTCATCGCCCAAGAAGGCGGAGGCCCCGACGTCTTCGTTCACTACTCCGCGATCAACGCGAGCGGCTTCCGTTCGCTGGAGGAGAACCAGCAGGTCTCCTTCGACGTGACCCAGGGTCCGAAGGGCCCGCAGGCGGAGAACGTCACCCCCGTCTGAGTCACCTGATCGCAGTTATTCGGTCTCGGAGCCTGGTGCTTTGATCCGGAACAGATAGCAGTACCCAAGGAGCCCCGCGCCGCAAGGTGCCGGGGCTCCTGCCTTTGCCTCCGGCGGTGGGGCGGGCTGGCTGTCGCCGGGCGCGTGTCCTCGGCTCGGCCGGTTGCCACCGGGCGGGTGTCGGAGGCCCGGCCGGTTGTCAGTGGGAGTCGCTAATCTCCCGGCTCATGACATCCGCCAAAGGCGAGGCCGAAGCCGAAGCCGATTTCGTGACCACCACTCGGACCTTCTACGACGCGATCGCCGAGGACTACGCCGAGATGTTCGCGGGTGAGCCCGGCGGCAGGCCTCGCGACTGGACGGTGCAGGCCGCCTTCGCCGAGCTGGTGATCCGCAGCGGGGGCGGGACGGTGGCCGACCTGGGCTGCGGCCCCGGCCGGACGACCGCACACCTCGCCTCCCTCGGCCTGGACGTCTTCGGCCTCGACCTCTCCGCGTCGATGCTCACGATCGCCCGCCGCGAGAACCCGGGACTCCGCTTCCGGCAGGGCTCGATGCTGGCCCTGGACATCCCCGACGGAACACTCACGGGGGCCGTCTCCTGGTACTCGTCCCTCCACACCCCTGTGGACCGACTCCCGTCCCTCTTCACGGAGTTCCACCGCGTCCTGGCCCCGGGCGGCTACCTGCTCATCGCCTTCCAGACGGGCGACCGCCCCCTCACCCTCGACCGGCCCTTCGGCCACCCGGTACGCCTGGACTTCGAACGGCGACGACCGGAGCGGGTGGCCGAGCTGCTGGAGACGGCGGGGTTCGCGGTGCGGTCACGGACGGTCCGGGAGGCGGACGAGGAACTCAGGGAGTCGTCACCGCAGGCGTTTCTGCTCGCCCGGAAGACTGCGGCTGCCGCTGCCGCTGCGCTCTAGGGCTCGGCGGGCACCGACCTCGCTGGGGTATTCGCGGACGGTGGTCCAGGCGGCGAGCCAGCCGACGAGGTACGCGGCGAAGGCCGGCATGACGGGTGCCGCCAGGGCGATGAGCACCCGCCCGCCCGCGGCGCCGAATCCGGCGGACCTGCCCGCCTGCCGGTTGTGGTCGCGCTTGGCGATCCAGGTCTGCTTCGGGCTGGGCGGGTCCAGGAGGGCCTGTCGATGACTCCGGCGCTGCTTGATCCAGCCCCAGACCAGGGCTGCGCAGCACAGGACGACCTGCGCCCAGTCGTAGGCGGTGCGGGTATGGGACGGCAGCAGGTCGCGGACCCCCTGGAAGAGGCCGAAGGTGAAAAGGCAGTAGAAGGCCATGAAGACGAGCAGGAAGACCGTCGTACGCGCACGGCACAGCCAGTAGAGCGTGCCGCGCTCGTACCAGGTTCTGCCGAGTTTCGGCAGTTTCGGGATCTCCACGGGGACCCCCGCCGTGGCCTCAGAAGAGGCTCGTGACGCCATGCCACACGTCCTTCAGTAGTCGTTTCCCGTCGTCCACCGTCTCTGTGGCGACATCACCGGCGCCGTGCAGTACACCGCCGACGACACCGTGGTCGTGGATGTCCTCGCTCCAGTGCTCGTGGAAAGCGTGATCGAGGACGCTGGTCGCGACGATGGTCGCACCGACACCGACCGCCGCCACCGCCACCGCGCCCTCGACCGGCAACGCGACCACCGCCAACGCCCCCACCGCCACACCCCCAACAGCCACCCCGACATCCACCGTCACGGAGTGCTGCCACGACCAGCCCTTGTCGTGGTCGTCCTTCGCCTCCACCAGCCCGCACGCGGCGGCCGCGGCGACGTCGATGACCGGTACCTCCTTGAGGAACTCGGGGAGTGCCTCAAGGCCCTTGCCCAGCCGCAACGCGTCCGCCGCGTCGGCGAGTTTGACGTTCAGGAGCCGGTCGTACGGCAGCTTGCCGCTGCCGACGTCGGCGCGGGCGATGGCCTCCTCCAGGGAGTCGACCTGCATGACCGCGTCACGGTAGGCGCCCTTGGCGGGCAGGTCCTTGGGGAGGGAGCGGCCCGCTTTCTGGTACGCCTTGCGCTCCGCCCGGAGTTCCTTCTTCGCCGTCTGCTCCGCGGCCTTCGCGTCGTCGAGTTCGGCGCGCGCCTTCTTGCCGCCGGCCCGCGCGTCCTCCGCGTCGTAGGCGTACAGACCGCGCAGCGCGTCGGCGATGGTGATCTTGTCGCCGGTCGACACCTTGTCCGTGACCTGCGCGTACAGCCCGCGCAGCTTGTCCGCGGCGACGAGCCGGGCGTGCTGGGCGGTGTGCGTGACCTGCCGGCGGACCGTGTCGTACTCGGTCATCGCGGAGATCGTCTTCTGGTCGGCCGCGCTGGGCGGGTTCGCCGTGAGCACGGGCAGGGGGACGCCCTTGTCGCCCATGGGCACACCCTTGCCCGTCGCGACGTGTTCCGCGTTCTGCAGTGCCGTCTCGCACGTGGACAGCGCGTCGGCGAGGGTGCCGAGGATGTCCCCGACCTCGAACACCAGACTGGCGAAGGCGCCCGCCGTCAGCGCGTCCTCGCTCCACTTCGCGCGGAACTCCTCCGCCGCGTCGCCCTTCCAGCCCGCGTCGTCGACGAGCGACTCGACGGCACTGGTGACCGGGCGGACGACGTCGTCGAGTTGGTCCTTGGCGTTCTTGTACGTGGTGGCCATCGTGTGCAGCCCGCCGATGTCGCCGCCCACCCAGCTGTCGCCCATCAGCCCTCCCCCACCATCAGGTCCTCGAACACGCCGTGGACGTCGACGTCGTGCCGGTGGAACGAGTCGCGCGCGTACGCGACCTTGTCGCCGTGGTCGTCCAGCCGGTCGGCGAAGCCGATGTGCAGGCCGAGGATGAGGTGCGCGACCTCCTTGATGGCGTCGTCGAGCCCGGCGTCCCCGCCGCTCACCACGGGCGGGGAGACCTGGGGTCGCAGCTTCCGGTAGTCGGTGGCCTGGTCGTGGAAGGTCGTCGCCATCGACGTGAGGTCGCTCAGTACCGCCTTGAAGTCGGCCGACATCAGCGCACCTCCCGCGCGTAGGCGGCCAGGTCGGCCGACCGCCAGTTGTGCCGGCCCGGGGCGACCCTCGGGTCGAGGAGGACGGTGGCTCCCCGCTCGCCGAGCGCCTCGGCGAGCGGCCCGATCGAGGTGATCACCCACGGCTGGGCCTCGCCGAACGCGTCCACCAGCTTCTCCACCGTGGTGAAGGCGTAGGCCGCGGTCCGCCGCGCGGGATGCTCGAAGAGCTCGTAGACGACGAACGGCACCCGCACCGGCCGCCCGTCCTCGTCCACCGCGTCGGCATACCGGGGATGCGCCGGCACGAACACCGCCGTCTCGTACGGCGGCACCCCCGGCCTGGGCCCCGGTCGCCCGTCCGACGTCGGGCGGGCCGCCGGCTCCGCCTCCGCGTAGTCGAGCAGGCTGGACCGGCGCGGCCCCGGCGGCTCCGCCGCCACCGCCCCCTGTGTGTAGTCAAGAAGGCGTGAACGGTTCGGCTCCCCCACCGCCGTCTCCTCTTCCCTGTGATGCAGCGTGGCCACTGTGGACGTGTTCGCGCCATCACAGTAGCCACCGACCGAGGGCCCAAATCCGGCTATGTCAGCCCTCCGAACCCGTTGCATGCGCAATGCATACGGCCGCTTGGCCCCGGCCTGGTCATCCCTTGACCCCGTGCTGACCAGACCACGGCACCGGTGCCACGACCGCTACAGCGCCCCCGCCAGATCCAGCGCCGCCACATACCCGAACGTCATCGCCGGACCGATCGTCGAGCCCGCGCCCGCGTAACTGTGCCCCATCACCGCCGCACTCGCGTTCCCCGCCGCGTACAGGCCGGGGATCACCGAACCGTCCGCCCGCAGCACCCGTGCCCGTGCGTCCGTGCGCATACCGCCCTTGGTGCCGAGGTCGCCGGGGACGATGCGGAAGGCGTAGTACGGGGGGAGCCAGAGGGGGGCGAGGCAGGAGTTGGGGAGGACCGACGGGTCCGTGTAGTAGTGGTCGTAGGCGCTGTTGCCGCGCCCGAAGTCGGTGTCATTGCCGCTCGCCGCAAGGGAGTTGAAGCGGCTCACCGTGGAACGGAGGGCCGCCGCCGGGACACCGATCGACGAGGCCAGGGCGTCCAGCGTCCACTCCTTGTACGCGGCGCCCGAGCTGTACCAGTTGTCGGGGAAGGTGAACGTCGGCAGGACGTCCTTGAAGAGGTAGCGGTTGCGGTAGTTCTGGTCGACGATCAGCCAGGCCGGGATGTCGGGGGCGGAGGTGTTGCGGTCGTACATGGTGTGGACGACGTCGCTGTACGGCGCGGCCTCGTTGACGAAGCGGGAACCGGCCTGGTTGATCAACAGGCCGCCGGGGAGGGTGCGTTCGGCGAGGCAGAAGTACGGCTGGTCGGGGAGGGGGATGGACGGGCCCCACCAGGCGTCGTCCATCAACGCGAGCGAGGCGCCCACCCGTTGGCCCGCCTGGATGCCGTCGCCGGTGTTCTCCTTCGCGCCGACGGTCCAGTCCGTGCCGATGGGCTGGCGCTGGTACTGGGCGCGCATCGCCGCGTTGTGCTCGAAGCCGCCGGAGCCGACCACCACCCCGCGCCGGGCGCGGACCAGTCCGGCGGCGCCGCCGCTCGTGACGACGGCTCCGGTGACGGTGCCGTTCTCCACGTAGAGGTCGGTGAGCGGGGTGTTGAGCCACACCGGCACCCCCGCGGACTGGAGTCCGGCGCGCAGGCCGGCGGCGAGGGACTGGCCCATGGTGAGCGGCTTCTGGCCGAGCAGGGCGGCCTTGGTGCCCCGGGCCAGGCACTCGGTGGCGACGGCCGCGCCCTTGACGCTCACGGCGGCCAGGGCGAGCCACTTGTAGTCGGCGCTGAAGACGACCATGCCGGACGGGACGGCCAGGTACGGCGGGTTGAGGTGGGCGAGTTCGGTGCCGAGGATGTTGCCGTCGAGCTGATCGGGTTCCATGGAACGGCCGTTGGGGAGGCCGCCCGGCAACTCCGGGTAGTAGTCGCTGTATCCCTCCATCCAGCGGAACCGCAGCGGGCTGTTCGCCATGACGAAGGAGATCATGGCGGGGCCGTGGGAGAGGAAGGACTGCTGGCGGTCCGCCGACACGTCGGAGCCGACGACCGCGGCCAGGTAAGTGGCCGCCTTGGCGGGGGTGTCGGGGACTCCGGCCGCCAGGATCACCGGGTTGTTGGGGATCCAGATCCCGGCGCCCGAGCGGGCCGCGGACCCCCCGAACGTCGGCGCCTTCTCGACCACCACGCAGCTCAGGCCCTGTTTGGCGGCGGTCAGCGCGGCCGTCATCCCGGAGGCTCCCGAGCCGATCACGACGACGTCGTAGGTGCCGAGGAGGGGGAGGTCGGCGGCGTGGGCCGCCTGGGGCAGCCCGGCGGCGACGGCGAGCGCGGCGACCGCACCACCGGCCAACACGCGTCTTCTGCCAGGGAGTTCCGTATGTGCGTCCGTGCTCGGGGTCATGGCCCCTCCAGCCCGACGAGGAAATGGGCTGGGAATGTCGCGCGGGGGTCTTGTGAAGTCAATAACCAGGTCCGCACCATCTCACCAAATCGCCCCGAACGGCGCTTAGTTCGCGTACTGGACCCCGATCGTCCGCTAGTTCGCGTACAAAGCCTCGATGTCCCGGGCGAAGTCCCGCATGAGGACCTCGCGGCGGAGCTTCATCGACGGGGTGAGGTGGCCGGCCGCCTCGGTGAAGTCCACCGGGAGGACGCTGAAGCGGCGGATGGACTCGGGGCGGGAGACCAGTTTGTTGGCGTCGTCCACCGCGCGTTGCAGGACGTCTCTCAACTCCTCGTCGTCGATGAGGAGTTCGGCGGGGACGGGGTGTTTGCCGTTCATCTGGCGCCAGTGGGTGATGCCTTCGAGGTCGAGGGTGATGAGCGCGGCGACGTAGGGGCGGCGGTCGCCGACGACCATGCACTGGGCGATCAGGGGGTGGGAGCGCAGCCAGTTCTCCAGCGGGGCCGGGGCCACGTTCTTGCCGCCCGCGGTGATCAGGATCTCCTTCTTGCGGCCGGTGATGGTGAGGTAGCCCTCGTCGTCCAGGCGGCCGATGTCGCCGGTGGCGAGCCAGCCGTCGGGGGACGCGGAGATCACCCCGTCGGCGTGCGGGTCCC
Source organism: Streptomyces sp. NPDC088350 (assembly GCF_044753545.1). NCBI lineage: Bacteria > Bacillati > Actinomycetota > Actinomycetes > Kitasatosporales > Streptomycetaceae > Streptomyces > Streptomyces sp. NPDC088350. The sequence goes on from NZ_JBIVNL010000014.1 coordinate 224,580, forward strand.
AGTAGCCCCGGAAGACCTGGCCGCCGGAGAGCAGGATCTCGCCGTCCTGCGCGATCCGCACCCGGGTGCCCGGCATCGGCCAGCCCACCGTGCCCAGCCGGGGTTTGAGCGGCGGTGTGCAGGTCGCCGCCGCCGTCGTCTCGGTCAGGCCGTAGCCCTCGAAGATCTCGATGCCCGCGCCGGCGTAGAACGCGGCGAGGCGGCGGCCCAGCGGGGAGCCGCCGCAGATGATGTAACGGAGCCTGCCGCCGAGGGCGTTGCGGATCCTGCGGTAGACCAGCGGGTCGTAGAAGGCGCGGGCCGTCTTCAGCGGGCGGCTCGGGCCCGGACCCGTGCCGGAGTGGCGGGCCTCCACCGCCTCGCCGTAGCGGCGGGCCACATGCGTCGCGCGGTCGAAGACCTTGCCCCGGCCGCCCTTCTCCGCCTTCGCCCGCGCGTTGTTGAAGACCTTCTCCAGCATGTACGGGATGGCCAGCAGGAAGGTCGGCTGGAAGCTCGCCAGGTCGGCCAGCAGGTCCTCGGACTTGAGGCTCGCCGCGTGGCCGAGGCGGACCCTGGCGCGGACGCAGGCGATCGCGACCATCCGGCCGAAGACATGGGAGTAGGGGAGGAAGAGGAGCGTGGAGGGCTCTTCGCTCGGCTTGTCCTTGAAGACGGGGTAGAGGAGTTCGATCGCGTTGTCGACCTCCGCGAGGAAGTTGCCGTGCGTGAGCGCGCAGCCCTTGGGGCGGCCGGTGGTGCCCGAGGTGTAGATGACGGTGGCGAGCGTGTCGGGCAGCAACACCCCACGCCGTACGGCGACTTCCTGGTCCGGGACGGTCCGGCCCAGCTCGGCCAGCCGCTCCAGGTGCCCCTTCTCGAACACCCACATGTGACGCAGGTCGGGGAGCCGGGGAGTCTCCGGGCCGAGTGCCGACGCCTGCGCGACGGTCTCGGCGGCCATCGCCACCGCGCCCGTGTCCTGGAGGATCCACCGGATCTGGAAGAGCGAGGAGGTCGGATAGATGGGAACGGTCACCAACCCGGCCGCCCACGCGGCGAAGTCGAGGAGCGTCCACTCGTACGACGTCCGCGCCATGACCGCGATCCGGTCGCCCGGCTGGAGGCCCTCCGCGATCAGCCCCTTGGCGACGGCCTGCACCTGCCCGGCGAACTCCGCCGCCGTCACGTCCACCCAACTCCCGTCCTCCGCCTGCCTGCTGAGGACCCGGTACGCGGGCGCGAGCGCCGCGTTCTCGAACGGCACGTCGGCGAGCGAGCCGTTCGTCGCCGGCGGCACCAGCGGCGGTACGGACACCTCCCGCACCACACCGTCCAGCCGCCGGATCTCGGGCTCGACGAGTACGGGCGCGCCGTCGTAGTCGTGGCCGGACGGGTACGCGAGGGACATGTCAGCTCCTGAGGCGTGCAGCTTGTACCGCTCTGCTGCATTAGGTACGCATGGTGCGTACCGAGGTGTTCACCCACGGCCCGGACCGGGGTGTTACCGCGGGTCAGGTCGAAGATCGTACGGGCCCCGCGTGGGGACTTGGTGCGGGTTCGGGGGTGGTAAGGAGCCGGGCCTGTGCAACCTCGGCGGGTTCACCCGGCTTCGCCGGCCGTCCGTCCGCCCTGCGCCGGCCATGCGTCGCCGCTGCGTCACCCAGGTACCCGCCATGGACCGTCCGGCTCGTCCCACTTGGCCTTACCTGCGGTAACCTTACTGCGAAGTAAGCCGAAAAGAGCCGCCCAGGACGCACCCGGGAGTGGGACATGGCCAACCCCTATCCGACCCTCACCGACACGCCCGCGCTCACCCCGCTCCTCCTGCGCGGCGCCCTGCTCTCCCCCTTCAAACGGCCGCGCTCCGACGCCGACTTCCCCCGCACCCGCCTCGTCCTGACCGGCGTACGCGTCGACCTGGCCCGCCTGGCCGCCTACGAACGGGTCTGCGGCTTCGCCACCGGCGACGACGCCCTCCCCCTCACCTATCCGCACGTCCTCGGCTTCCCCCTCGCCATGCGCCTGATGAGCGGCCGGGCCTTCCCGCTCCCGCTGCTCGGCCTGGTCCACACCTCGGTGGAGATCACCCGGCACACGGCGGCACCGGCCACCGGGGAGTACGAACTCACCGTCTACGTCGACGAGTTGGCCCCGCACCGACGCGGCACCGAAGCGACGGTCACCACGGAGATGCGGGCGGGGGGCGGGGGTGCGGTCGTATGGGAGTCGCGGAGTACGTATCTCGCCCGGCACCACCGCGCCGACCCGCCCGCACCCGAACTCCCGGAGGCGCAGGCGCCGTTGCCCACCGTCGCCGAATGGCGGCTCGGCGAGGACGTGGGCCGCCGCTACGGCGCCGCGTCCGGCGACCGCAACCCGATCCACCTCTACCCCTTCACCGCCCGCCTGTTCGGCTTCCCCCGCGCCATCGCGCACGGCATGTGGACGGCGGCCCGGTGCCTCGCGGCCCACGGCACACCCGAACGCACGCTGGTACGGGTCCAGTTCAGGGCGCCGGTGCTGTTGCCGGGGGTGGTGGAGTACGCGGCGGAAGGGGACCGTTTCCAGTTGCGGAGCGGCGAGCGGATCCATGTGGACGGGGTCGTCCGGCCGCTCACCCCCTGAGCCTCACGGGCGCTCGGCGTCGGTCGCGACCGGCGGCGACCAGGGCCGCCCCTCCATCAGGCCGCCCAGTCCCGCCCACGCGAAGTTCATCAGGGTCGCCGCCGCCTGCTTGGCGGTGACACCCGGGGTCGTGTTGGCCCAGGCGGCGAGGGACTCGGCGGCGCCGACGAGGGCTTCCGCGAGGCCGGCCACCTCGTGTTCGGGGAGGTCGGGGTCGCGGTGGGCCTCGCGGGCGGCGACCGCTATCAACTGGGTGACGAACGCGACGAGTTCGGCGCGCATCGCGGCCACCTCGGCCGCGAAGGGCTCGCCGTGGGTGCGGGCCTGGAGATGCAGGACGGACCAGCCGTCCGGATGCTGGGCGGTGTGGGTGAAGAACGCCCGCAGTCCGTCCCAGAGTTGGCGGTCGGCGGGCGAGGCGGTGTCCACCCCGGCCCGTACCGTCTCGGTGAGCGCCTGTCCCTCGCGCCGGATGCACGCGGTGAAGAGGTCTTCCTTCGAGTTCAGATACAGATACACCAACGGCTTGGACACACCGGCGAGTTCGGCGATCTCGTCCATCGACGCGGCCATGTAGCCGCGCTGTCCGAAGGTCCGCACGGCGGCGTCGAGCATCTGCTGCTCACGGACCGCCCGCGGCATCCGCTTGGTCTTCACGGCACCCATGGGGGCAAGGGTAGTTGGGCCCCGGTGCTAGGAAGTCCGGCCCTGCGGGTGGGACGTCGGCTGGGCGGCGTCCACCGTCTCGTCCTCCTGGCTGCGGTTGGCGTCCAGGTTGGCCTTCATCCGGTCGACCCGGTCGACGATCTGCACGGAGGCCCGGTCCCGCACCCCGCGCAGCACCACGAAGCTGATCGGCGCCGAGATCACGAGGGCCAGCAGCACGATCCACATGCCGTTGGACTCGCCGAAGCCGCGCGGGAAGACGCCGAGGTAGACGAGGCCCCAGACGACTCCGAGGCAGCCCGCGAAGACCCCGAGGCGCATCAGCGTGTAGCGGAACATCTCAATCCACTCTTCCGTAACGAACAGACCTATCCGAACAGTGCCATCCAGTGAAGCACGCGCCGCCCCCGATCTTCCGGCGGGGTACACGGCTCACAGCAACGGCAGCAGCATGAAGATGTCGTCCCGGTCGTCCCCGGGCGCCACCCGGATCGCGCCGGGCACCCGGCCGACCTCCTTGTAGCCGCAGGAGCCGTAGAACCGCTCCAGGCCGTGGCCGCCCCGGCAGGTGAGGCGGATCGCCTCGATGCCGTCGAGGCCGCGGGCGGCCCGTTCGGCGGCGGCGAGCAGGCCGCGGCCGTAGCCCCTGCCCTGGTGGCGGGGGTGGACCATCACCGTGTAGAGCCAGATCCAGTGCAGCATCAGCCGGTGCGTGTTGAAGGCGAGGAACACGGTCGCGGCGACCGTGCCCGTCTCGTCCCGGCCGACCAGCAGCCGGGTGCGGCCCTCCGCCATCGCGACGAAGTGCCTGACCAGCTCGGGCCGGATCTCGTCCACCGTGACCGGTGCCACGAAGCCGACCGAGCCGCCCGCGTTGGAGACGTCCGCCCACAGCGCGAGGATCTCCTCGCGCAGGGCAGGGGTTATCGCGGGGTCCAGTTCGAAAGTGAGCGCCATCGTTCCGTTCAGACTCGCATCGGCTGCGGCGACTCGCGCCGTGCCGGGTCCGGGCCGTCGTACTCGCGGATGATCTCGTACCGCGTGTTCCGCTCGACCGGCTGGAAACCGGCGTCGCGGATCAGGTCGAGGAGATCGTCGCGGGTGAGCTTGTTGGGGGTGCCGTAGTTGTCGGCGTCGTGCGTGATCTTGTACTCGACGACCGAGCCGTCCATGTCGTCCGCGCCGTGCTGGAGGGCGAGTTGGGCGGTCTGGACGCCGTGCATGACCCAGAAGACCTTGACGTGCGGGACGTTGTCGAAGAGCAGCCGGGAGACCGCGAAGGTCTTCAGGGCCTCGGCACCGGTGGCCATCTGCGTCCGCGCCTGCAGCCGGTTCCGGACCTTGCCGTCCTTCATGTCCACGAAGTCGTGCTGGTAGCGCAGCGGGATGAAGACCTGGAAACCGCCGGTCTCGTCCTGGAGTTCGCGCAGCCGCAGCACGTGGTCCACGCGGTGACGCGGCTCCTCGATGTGGCCGTAGAGCATGGTGCACGGGGTCTTGAGACCCTTCTCGTGCGCCAGCCGGTGGATCCGCGACCAGTCCTCCCAGTGCGTGCGGTGGTCCACGATGTGCTGGCGGACCTCCCAGTCGAAGATCTCCGCGCCGCCGCCGGTGAGGGACTCGAGCCCGGCGTCGATCAGCTCGTCGAGGATCTCGGAGGCGCTGAGCCCCGAGATCGTCTCGAAGTGATGGATCTCCGTGGCGGTGAAGGCCTTGAGGGAGACCTCCGGGAGGGCCTTCTTCAGCTCGCTCAGCGACCGCGGGTAGTAACGCCAAGGGAGGTTCGGGTGCAGCCCGTTGACGATGTGCAGCTCGGTGAGGTTCTCGCCCTCCATCGCCTTGGCGAGCCGGACGGCCTCCTCGATGCGCATCGTGTACGCGTCCTTCTCGCCCGGCTTGCGCTGGAACGAGCAGTACGCGCAGGACGCGGTGCACACGTTGGTCATGTTCAGGTGCCGGTTGACGTTGAAGTGGACGACATCGCCGTTCTTCCGCGTCCGCACCTCGTGCGCCAGCCCGCCCAGCCAGGCCAGGTCGTCCGACTCGTACAGCGCGATGCCGTCCTCGCGGGACAGCCGCTCACCGGAGCGGACCTTCTGCTCCAGCTCGCGCTTGAGCCCGACATCCATGCCCTTACCTCTTCCTAAGACAGACTTCTAGAACGGTACGCCTACGACTCTTCCGGCAGCTCTCCGACCCGGTTCTCCCACTTCGTGGAGAGCACGATCGTCGTACGGGTGCGGGACACGCCCTTGGTCCCGCTGAGCCGCCGGATGGTCTTCTCCAGCCCGTCCACGTCCGGTGCCCGCACCTTGAGCATGAACGAGTCCTCGCCCGCGATGAACCAGCAGTCCTCGATCTCGCTGAGGTCCTTCAGCCGGCGGGCCACGTCCTCGTGGTCGGCGGCGTCGGAGAGCGAGATGCCGATCAGGGCGATCACGCCGAGGCCGAGGGAGGCCGAGTCGACGGTCGCGCGGTAGCCGGTGATGACACCGGCCGCCTCCAGCCGGTTGATGCGGTCGGTGACGCTGGGTCCCGACAGGCCGACGAGGCGCCCCAGCTCCGCGTAGGAGGCCCGGCCGTTCTCTCTCAGGGCCTGGATGAGCTGCCTGTCCACCGCGTCCATGCGATCGGTTGCCTTCCGGTGATAACGATGGTGATGACGATGAATGAGTGCGTGCCGTGTGTCAGTCGGCGGTGCGGGAGCCCCCGAGGTCGCCCTTCCACCGCCGGTACAGACCGTGTTCGACGCCCGCCGCGTCCAGGACCCGCCCGGCGACGAAGTCCACCAGGTCCTGGATGTGGGTGGCGCCGGCGTAGAAACCGGGCGAGGCCGGCACCACGGCCGCGCCCAGGTCGTCCAGGGTCACCAGGTGCCGCAGCGTCTGCCCGTTCAACGGGGTCTCGCGTACGGAGACCACCAGCTTGCGCCCCTCCTTGAGGGTCACGCTCGCCGCCCGCTGCAACAGGTCCTTGCTCAGCCCGAGGGCGACCCCGGCGACACAGGCGGTCGACGCGGGCACGATCAGCATGCCCTTCGCGGGATACGACCCCGAGGACGGCCCCGCCGCGAGGTCGCCCGCGCTCCAGTGCCGTACGGCGTCGATGTCGGGCGCGAAGGTGCCGGGCTTGCCGTCGGCGCCGCGGGCCAGCCATTCCCGCAGGTCGTCCTGCCAGTGCGCGTCCCTGAAGGCGATCCCCGTCTCGTCCAGGAGGGTCAGCCGGGACGCCCGGGACACGACGAGGTCGACACTTTCGCCGGCGTCGAGGAGCGCGCGCAGGACCGCAGCCGCGTATGGGGTGCCGGAAGCGCCGGACACCCCTACGATCCAAGGCGTACGCGGCGTCTCTCCTGGCTTGACTGGGTTCACGACACCGAGCCTAGCTGGCGTGGCGGGGCGGGAACCGGCCAAGGGTGCCGGGGCGTTCTTCTGTGGGGACGAGCGAGTGGTGGGGGGTGCCATGTCCGGTACGGAGTTGGCGTGGTCGCGGGGCGACCGTGCGAAGGCCGCGGCGAAACTGATGGTGGGCTGGGTCGCGCTGTTGTGGCTGCTCGAAGTGGTCGACGTGCTCAGCGGCCACGCCCTGGACGGCCTCGGGATCGTCCCGCGCGAGCCCTCCGAGTTGCTCGACATCGTGCCCGCCGCGTTCATCCACTTCGGCTTCGCCCACGTGGCCGCGAACAGCGTGCCGCTGCTGGTGTTCGGCTTCCTCGCCGCGCTGGGCGGCATCCGCCGCTTCGCCGCCGTCTGCGCGCTGGTCATCGTCGCGGACGGCCTCGGCGTGTGGCTCATATCCCCGGCCCACACCAATACGGCGGGCGCCTCCGGCCTGATCTTCGGCCTCTTCGGCTTCCTGCTGATCACCGGCTTCGTCGAGCGCCGCCCGCTGGGCATCGCCGTCGGGCTGATCGTCGGCGCGGTCTGGGGCACCTCGATCCTGTTCGGGCTCGCGCCCACACAGTCGGGGGTGAGCTGGCAGGCGCATCTGGTCGGGCTGGTGGCGGGGGTGGGGGCGGCGTTCGTGTTCCGGCGCCGCACCACCACTGGGCAGCGCGGGGCGCTGAGCGCGTAGGGGGCGGGGCGCTGAGCGCGTAGGGCGCGGCGCGCTGAGCGCGGGTGGGGCGGCACGCTGACTGCAGGTAGGGCCGCGTACTGACCCCGGGTGGGGCCACACGCTGACCGCAGGTAGAGCCGCATACCGACCCCAGGTGGGGCCACACGCTGACCGCAGGTAGAGCCGCATACCGACCCCAGGTGGGGCCGCGCTGAGCGCAGATAGGGCCGCGCACCACCGGCCGCGGGTGGGGCCGCGCACCGACCGGCCAGGGGGCCGCCGCGCCGGCCGCGCAAGGCCACGGCACTGCCTACCGCACAAGGCCACGGCGCTGCCTACCGCACAGGCCGGCCCAGCGCCCCGCGCTCAGACAGTCAGCCCCCGCACCAGCAGATCCATCAACGCACACACGAACAACGCGATCCCGATGAACCCGTTGACGCTGAAGAACGCCCTGTTCAGCCGCGAAAGATCATGCGGCCGGACGATCGAGTGCTCGTACACGAACGCGCCCGCGACGATCAGCAGGCCGAACCAGAAGAAGGCGCCGGCGCCGGTCGCCGCGCCGTACCAGGCGAGGAGGGCCGTGGTGATGGCGTGGCAGACCCGCGCGCCCCAGATGGACGCCGGGATGCCGAAGCGGGCCGGGACCGACATGACGCCGGTCTCGCGGTCGGTCTCGATGTCCTGGCAGGCGTAGATCAGGTCGAAGCCGCCGATCCAGACGCCGACGGCGAGTCCGAGGATCACCGCGTCCCAGGACCACTCGCCGGTGATCGCCAGCCAGCCGCCGACCGGGCCCATCGCCTGGGCGAGACCGAGGATGGCCTGCGGGAAGTTCGTGAACCGCTTGCCGTACGGATAGACCACCATCGGGATCACCGCGATGGGGGCCAGCGCCAGACAGAGGGGGTTGAGGAGGGCCGCCGAGCCGAGGAAAATGACCAGCGCGACCAGCGCGCCCGTCCACGCGTGCTTCACCGTCATCGCGCCGGTGACCAGCTCGCGGTGCGCCGTGCGCGGGTTACGGGCGTCGATCTCCCGGTCGATGATCCGGTTGACCGCCATCGCGAACGTCCGCAGCCCCACCATGCAGATGGTGACCAGCAGCAGCCGCCCCCAGTGGATGTTCCTGTCCCACTGGAACATCGCGGTCAGCGCGGCGATGTAGGCGAAGGGCAGGGCGAAGACGGAGTGCTCGATCATGACGAGGCGTAGGAACGCCTTGGTGCGCCCCGGCTGCGGGATCGCGGCTGATGCGCTGCTCACGAAAGTCCGTACTCCTTCCACCGGCGGTCGACCTTCGCCGCCGTCTCCGGGTCGGACAGCACCATCTCGGGCCAGCCGCCGTCCCGTGTGTAGCCCTCCTCGGGCCACTTCCTCGTCGCGTCGATGCCCGCCTTGCCGCCCCAGAACTGCTGGTAGGAGGCGTGGTCGAGGTGATCGACGGGTCCTTCCACGACCGACAGGTCACGGGCGTAGTCCGTGTTGCCGAGGGCCCGCCACGCGACCTCGTGCAGATCGTGGACGTCGCAGTCGGCGTCGACGACCACGATCAGCTTGGTCAGGGACATCATGTGCGCACCCCAGACCGCGTGCATCACCTTCTGGGCGTGCTTCGGGTACTTCTTGTCGATGGAGACGATCGCGCAGTTGTGGAATCCGCCCGCTTCGGGCAGGTGGTAGTCCACGATGTCCGGCACGATGATCTTCAGAAGGGGGAGGAAGAAGCGCTCCGTGGCCCGTCCCAGCGGTCCATCCTCCGTCGGAGGCCGTCCTACGACGATCGACTGGAGCAACGGCCGCTTCCGCATCGTGACGCAGTCGATGGTGAGCGCGGGGAAGGGCTCCTGCGGGGTGTAGAACCCGGTGTGGTCCCCGAACGGCCCCTCCGGCAGCATCTCGCCGGGCTCCAGCCACCCCTCGATGACGACCTCGGCCTGCGCCGGCACCTGCAACGGCACGGTCTTGCAGTCGACCATCTCGATCCGCTTGCCCGCGATGAACCCGGCGAACAGGTACTCGTCGATGTCACCGGGAAGGGGCGCGGTGGAGGCGTACGTCACGGCGGGCGGACACCCGAAGGCGATCGCGACCGGCAGCCGCTCGCCCCTCCGGGCCGCGACCTGATAGTGATTCCGGCTGTCCTTGTGGATCTGCCAGTGCATGCCGATGGTGCGCTTGTCGTGCCGCTGGAGCCGGTAGAGCCCGAGGTTGCGGATCCCGCTCTCCGGGTCCTTCGTGTGCGTCAGCCCCAGGTTGAAGAAGGACCCGCCGTCCTGCGGCCAGGTGAAGAGGGCCGGCAGGGCGTCGAGATCGACGTCGTCGCCGTGCAGCACGACCTCGTGCACCGGCGCGTCCTTGACCTTCTTCGGCGGCACATGGGTCATCGACCCGAGCTTCCCGAAGGCGTCCCGCACGCCCACGAACCCCTGCGGCAGCTCGGGCCGCAGCAGCCCGCCGATCTTCTCGGAGATCTCGCCGTAGGACTTCAGCCCCAGCGCTTTCAGCAGCCGCCGGTCGGTCCCGAAGACGTTCATGGCAAGGGGCATGCTCGCGCCGCGCACGTTCTCGAAGAGCAGCGCGGGTCCGCCGGCCTTCTGGACCCGGTCGACGATCTCCCCGACCTCCAGACAGGGGTCCACCTCGGCCTTGATGCGCTTGAGGTCTCCCTCGTGCTCCAGTGCCCTGAGCAGGGAGCGAAGATCGTCGTAAGCCATGTGTCCAAGTATCGGCCACCCGCTAACCTGACCCCGTCACCGGGGCCGTCTCACCTCTCAGGAGAATCTCGCCACCATGCTCAGGTATCTGCCCACCCTGCTGGTCCTGGCCCTGTGGATCTACGCCTTCGTGGACTGCCTGAACACGCCCGAGGGGGACGTACGGGGCATGCCGAAGCTGGCGTGGGTCTTCGTCATCCTGCTCTTCGGCGGGGTCCTGGTCGGCCCGATCGCCTGGCTGATCGCGGGCCGGGCCCGCCGCGACCCGGCCGGGGCGACCGCCGAGCAGGGCCAGTGGATCGCGCCGGACGACAACCCCGAGTTCCTGAAGTCCCTGAACAAGGACGATCCCAAGGCCGACTGATGGAACTCCGGCTCCTCGTCACCTTCGAGAAGGTCGCCACCGTCCTGAGCTTCACCCGGGCGGCGGCCGACCTGAAGTACGCGCAGTCCAGCGTCACCAGCCAGATCCGCGCCCTGGAGTCGTCCCTCGGCACCGAACTCTTCGACCGCCTGGGCAGCCGTATCCGCCTCACGGAGGCGGGCGAACGGCTCCTCCCCTACGCCCGCCGGATCATCGAACTGACGGAGGAGGCCCGAGCGGCGGTCACCGGCACGGCGGAACCGTCCGGTTCGCTGACGGTCGGCACGATGGAGTCACTGACCTCCTACCGCCTCTCACCGCTCCTGGAGTACTTCCACCACCGCTACCCGAAGGTCCGCCTCTCCCTCCGCACGACGATCGGCGACGAGACCCGGCAGGCGCTGCGGCAGGGCACGTACGACGTCGGCTTCCTCATGGAGCGGGAGACCGAGCACACCGGCCTGGAGACCGAGGTCCTGACGGTGGAACCCCTGGTGCTGGTGGCGGCCCCCGGCCATCCACTCGTCGGGAAGCATCCCGAGAAGGCCGATCTCGTACGACAGCCCCTGCTCGCCCTCGAACCCGGCTGCGCCTACCGGGACTTGTTCGAGCAGGAGCTCAAGTCGCTCGGTGAACCGGTGGAGTTCATGGAGTTCGGGACCATCGAGGCGACCAAGCGCGCGGCGGCGGCCGGCCTCGGGATCTCGTTACTGCCCGAGGTGACGGTCGCCGCCGAACTCGCGGAGGGTTCTCTCCAACGGCTGCTCTGGGAGCCGCCGTTCACGCTTCGCACGCAGCTCGCGTGGCGGGCCGGGAAGCGGCTTCCGGCGCATGTGCGGCTGTTTGTGGAGCAGGCGCGGAGGCTGGTGTCCGAGCAAGGGTGACCTTGAGGCTCGCGAGGACGATCAGCGGGACGCCCAGCGCCTGGACGAGCCCGATGTGGTGGCCGTAGACCGCCCAGTCCATGACCATCGCGACGGCCGGGTAGACGAAGGCGAGGACGGCGATCTTCGAGGTCGGGAGCTTGGCGTAGGCGGCGTACAGCAGGACGTACATCACGCCGGTGTGAACGACCCCGAGCCCGACCAGCCACCCCCAGTCGGCCCCCTCCCCGCTCATCGCGCCGAAGTCGGCGAAGGGCAGGAGCAGCGGAATGCCCACGACGACCTGGACGAGGGCGATGAGATGCGGGCGTACCCCGCTGATCCGCTTCGTCACCAGGGTGGACAGACCGTAGAGCAGCGCGGCGAGGAGGGCCTGCCCGACGCCCGTCAGATAGCCGCCGCCGCTGGTGAGGTCGCCCGGGGTGACCCCCGAGACCAGGATCAGCCCGGCGAAGGCCACGACGACCCAGCCGACCTTGGCGGCCGTGAGCCGCTCGCGGAAGAGCAGGGCACCCAGCAGCACCACGTAGAAGGGCTGCGTGTGATAGACGACCGTCGCGACCGAGATCGACGTGTTCTCGTACGCCGAGAACAGCAGGACCCAGTTGAGGACGATGAACACCCCGCCCAGGACGGCGAGTCCGAGGGTGCGCGGGGTGAAGCCGTGGTCGCGCAGCCAGCCGCGGGAGAGGACATAGCCGCCGAGGGCCAGGGCGCCGAACACGACACGGAAGAACACGACATCGAAGGGCGAGGCGCCGGACTCGACGACGAAGACGCCGAGGGTGCCGGAGAGCATCATCGCCGCCGTCAGCTGGGCCGTGCCCTTGTTCTCCGGGGTCATGGGGACGAAGCTACGACCGGGCGCCGGTCCGGGTCGACGGGCTGGTGGGGTGTCCTGCCGATGGGGGCATCGGCGCGGTCGATGCCCGCAGGTCGCCGGGGATACGTGCAGGTTGTACGCCGACGGGGCTCCCGATGCGGACAATGCGCCTCTGGGCCCGGACCGGCAGGAACCGGACACTTACCTCGCATGACGACTGCTCCCGCCGACTCCACCGGCACCCTCGCCCCCGCATACGGTGACAAGGTCATCGCCGTCGAGACGGCGGGTGCCGAGCCCATCCCCGACGCCGAACGACACGGCAGCCCGCTCCAGCTTCTCTGGACCTGGGCCTCCCCGAACATCGAGTTCGCGACCGTCTACATCGGCGTGATCTCGGTCCTCTTCTTCGGCCTGAGCTTCTGGCAGGCGACCGCCGCGATCGTGCTGGGCACGGGCCTCGGCGCGATCACGCAGGGCTTCCTCTCGCTGGACGGCCCGCGCTTCGGCGTCCCGCAGATGGTGATCGGCCGCTTCTCCTTCGGCTTCCGCGGCAACATCCTGCCCTCGGCGGCGAACGGCCTGGTGGCGGGCGTGGGCTGGTTCGCGGTGAACAGCGTGAGCGCGGCGTTCGCCCTGAACACCCTCACCGGCCTGCGCCCCCTCCCCTCCCTGCTGCTGGTGGTCGTGGCCGAGATCCTGATCGGCTTCATCGGCCACAACTTCGTGCACACCTTCGAGAGGTACGCCTTCCCGGCGCTCGCGGTGATCTTCCTGCTGGCCGGCGTGTGGACCTTCAAGGACGCGCACCTCGGCGGGGGCGGCACGGGCGGCGGCATCGGCGGCTTCCTGCTCGCGCTCAGCGCGGCCTGGGGCTACGCGGCGGGCTGGAACCCGTACGCGACGGACTACTCGCGCTATCTCCCGCGCACGGCGAACAAGTTCAAGACGATCCTCTACCCGGCGGTCGGCCTGTTCGTGTCGGTGACGTTCGTGGCGGTGATGGGAGCGGCGTCGGCAACCCTCGTCGCCCCGAAGGACGCGACTCCCACCGCAGCCTTCACGGGCCATCTCCCCGGCTGGCTGGGCGACTTGGTGCTGATCGCGATCATTCTCGGCGCGGTCTCGGCGAACGCCCTGAACGTCTACTCCGGCGCGATCTCCCTCACCGCCCTCGGCCTGAAGCTCCCCGCCTGGCTGAACCGCAGCGTCCTGGTCGTGGTGTCGGGCGTGGCCGGTACGGCGGCGGCGTGGGCGTCACTGTCCGACGCGGGCTCGGCGTACGAGGCGTTCCTGCTGGTCATCGCGTACTGGGTGGCGCCCTGGCTGGGCGTGGTCCTGGTGGAGCGCTGGTTCCAGTCCCGCACCCCGGACGCCGAACTGGCCCCCCGCCTGACCGACCCCACCTTCACCAACTGGCCCGGCCTGGCAGCCCTGTTGATCGGCATCGGAGTCTCGGTCCCGCTCTTCTCCAACCAGGAGGACTACGTCGGCTACGTCCCGAAGCACTGGCCGTCGTTCGGCGACAGCACCCCGATCGTGGGCTTCGTGCTGAGCGCGGTGCTGTACGTGGTGCTGCGTTCGGTACTGCGGCCGAAGGAGCGGGCGCAGCCGTCGGCGGCCTGATCCCTCCCCGCGTTACTCGACGATCACGTCACGGAAGGACGAGCGCGAGGAGTCCGGGGAAGCGGGCCTCGAACTCCTCACGCCGTAGCCGGTTGACCCGCTTGGGTCCTTCGTCACGCTGCTCGACGAGGCCCGCGTCACGCAGGACAGCGAAGTGATGACTGAGAGCGGCCTTGCCGACGGGCACGTCGAAGCTGCCGCAGGACCGCGACCACTCCGCCGAACCCGCCAACTCCCGTACGAGGGTGAGGCGTACGGGGTCGGCGAGGGCGGCGAGGACGGTCTGTACGGGGACGTCGTCGGGGTGGGTGTGCTCGGGGGCGGCCCGATGACTTCCACTGGTGCCGGTTCGCTGCGCCACGCCCGCCTCCTGCTCCCGCTCCCGCTTGCCGACTGTTCGATGAAAACCATACACTCGCGAGTGTTCGCTTTTCATTGAACAGCCGAGCGAGGAGTGTGTGTGGCATGCGCGCGGTCGAGGTCCAGCAGTACGGCGGTCCCGAGGTCCTGAAGGTCGTCGAAACGGAGGTCCCGCGGCCCGGCCCCGGCCAGGTGAGCGTCGACGTGGCGTACACCGGGGTGAACTTCGCCGACCTGAAGGCGCGGGCCGAGGGGTACCGGGTGCCAAGTCTCCCGTTCGTACCGGGACTTGAGATCTCGGGACGCGTACGGGAGATCGGCGCGGGCGTCTCCGACGGCCTGACCGTGGGCCAGGAGGTCGTCGCCCTCACGGCGGGCGGCGCCTACGCGGACGTCGCCGTCGCCGACGCGGCAACCGTCTTCCCGCTCCCCGAGGGCATCGACCTCCGCACGGCGGCCACGCTCCCCACGGTCCTCCCGACCGCCTACGCCCTCGTCCACTCGGTCGGCCGACTGCAACCCGGCGAGACGATCCTCGTCCAGGGCGCGGCGGGCGGAATCGGCACGGTGGTGGGGCAGTTGGCGCGGGCGGCGGGGGCCGGGGCGGTGTACGGGGTCGTATCGAGCGCGGCGAAGGCGGAGTTCGCCCGCGGGTACGGCTACGACGAGGTGTTCGTCGGCGAGTTCGAGGCGCCGGTGCGGGCGGCGACGTCCGGCCGCGGAGTCGACCTGGCCCTGGACCCGGTGGGCGGCGAGACCCTCCGCGCCGGCCTGGCCTCCCTCGCGACCTACGGCCGCCTCGTCTCCTTCGGCAACGCGAGCTCGGCGACACCGTGGCAGGTGGGCCAACCCGAGCTGTACCCCGGCGCCCTGTCCGTCTCCGGCTTCTCGATCCTCACCCTCGCGAAGACGGACCCGGCGGCGCTACGGGCGTTGACCGAGCGGGCGTTCGCGACGGTGGTCGCCGGTGCGGTGTCGTTGCCGGTGACCGGGGAGTTCGGGTTGGAGGAGGCGGCGGAGGCGCATCGGGTGATGGGGGCGCGGACGAGTGTGGGGAAGTTGCTGCTCAGGGTGGGTGGACTAAGCAGCTGACCGGGCCTGGAGCGGGATCCTCGGTACCCTCGATACATGGACTACGCGAAGATGCGCACGATCGCGGAGGAGCTCGGGGCATATGCCGAGGGCCTTGAGGGTACCTGGACCGTCGAGATCGGCCCGTCGGGCCCGATACTGGCGATGATGTGCCCGTCGAAGCGGCACGAGGGCACGATCAGCCGTATCCGGAACCAGCTGAACGCACAGCTTCCCGCTACCTACCCCGGGTATATGTGCGAGAACGGGCCGGAGATCGAGCACCCGTCGATCGGCCGCATGCGGCGCCCGGACGCCGTCGTCATCCCCGAGGACGCACTCGACGAGGAAGGCCTCGCGGTCGACGCGACGCAGGCGCTGGCGGTGATCGAGATCGTCTCGCCGTCCAACCCGAACAACGACTACGTCGAGAAGCTCGCCGACTATCCCGCCATGGGCATCGCCCACTACCTGATCGTCGACCCCCGCACCGGCACGATCGAGGTCCACTCCGATCCGTGCAGGACCGGGTACGCCCGTAAGGACCCCTACATCTTCGGGGACGCGGTGCCCTTCGGCCCCTGGACGGTGGACACGTCCGCCTTTCGCCGGTACGGCAAGGCGGGGAACGACGTCAGCGAAGAGCAGCCGTGAACGCCGACCAAGCGGAACGGGTGAGCATCAGCACCGGGCCCTCGCAGAGCTTGCTGTCACGCACCGGCACGACGGCGGGGAAAGCGGGGGCGATATCGACGCAGTTGCCGCCGTTGTTGTCGCTGTAGCTGCTCTTGGTCCAGGTCGCCGCGCCGAGTTCGCGCGTGTCCATGGTGCTCGTAACCCTTACCGCCGCAGCTTCGCGGACTACGCGGTGCTGGCTCCACAGCCGTAGACCTGGCTGCGGAGCCCCCCTCCTTGGCCCCTCTTTGGCCTCTCTCCTCGGGTCAGCCGAACTTCGGCAGGTCGCTGGAGCAGGTCAACTGACCTGTGTCCGCAGGGACGATGCGCTCGACGGAACCGGGCCGACCGTCGGTGACCTTCAGCTGGGCTGCCGACAGGTAACCGATGAACAACTGCTTCCCGGTGGGCACGGCGGCGGGATGGAAGTCGAAGACGACACGGCCGTCAGCCTCCCGGTGGGCGGTACGCACCTTCTCGACGCCGGGCCCGGAGCCGTGCCGGTCGAGCGTCGCCGGGTCATCGACTCCCCTGCAGAACTCGCCCACCTTGATGAGCACCGGGAACCCCGCCGCATCCAGCGCCCGTTCCAGCCCCGCGTGATCGTCGAAGTAGGCCTGCTTGTCCCAACTCACCCTGATGGAACCGTTCTTGAGGCTGTCGACGGCGTAGGCGGCGGTGTGGATGTGCACGGTGCCCGCGCCGGTGGCGAGTTCGTCCGACGGGGGTGCCGTGGAGGGGTTGCCGTAGGTGGACACACCCAGCGCCAGCCCGGTCACGGCCACCGCGCCCACCAGGGTGACGACCCGCCGCCTGCTCCGCCGCGCGCGTCCGGCGGCGGCGATCCGCTCGACGGGGGTGTCGAGGGTGACGTCGGCGAACGAGGTCCGCAGCGCGTCGAGTACGTCGGTTACGTCCGTGTCGTGTTCGGTCATGGTCCGGCCTCCGGGGTGACGAGATGGCCGCGCAGGGTCGCGACGGCCCGTGACAGGTGGGCGGTGACGGTGCCGGGCGCGATCCCCAGTGCCTTTGCCGTCGCCTCGGTGTCGAGGTCGAGGAAGACCCGGAAGGCGATCACCTCCCGCTGGCGGCGCGGCAGTTGGCGCAGCAGGACGAGCAGCGCGGGGTCTAGGCCGACGTCAGCGACCGCGGGTGCGGGCCGGTCCTGACCGGCATCGTCGAGGGCCACCTCGCGCCGTCTCCGCCGCCACCACGAGACACGCGTGTTGAACGCCGTACGCACGACCCATGCCCGGGGCGCGGGATGCCGCCCGACTTTCGGCCAGGCCATCCACGCCCGGGTGAACGCCTCCGCCACCAGATCCTCGGCGAGCTGCCGCTCCCCCACACCGGCGAGCACGGCCCTGAGGCACACGTCCCGGCTGCTGCTGTAGAACTCCGCGAACTCCAGCTCCTTCACACTCCCTATACGCCTCGGGGGTGGGATTCGCTTACTTGGGGGTGTCGCGGGTGGCCGGGGGTCGGTGGAGTGAGCGCGTGTCAATACGTGAACGTTGGGCCGCCCGCTTCTTTGTCAGTGTCGGGATTGCGCGAGCCGAGTAAAGGGCGCTCCGCTGCGCTGCGCGTCGGCTGCGCCGATTGCGCTGCGCTCCACCCTTGACTCGTCTCACGCAATCCCGGTGGAGAAGCGAGCGGGCGGCCCGGAGGGATGGGTGGCCAGGCAGGTAACCCGTCGGGTGGGCTGCGCTGCGGGCCGGTGCGGCGGGAGCGCGCCCGCGTCTCGCCAGCACGCCGGGCAGGCTCAGCGGCCAACCCCCGGTGGGGACTGACGGAGGGGGTGATGCCGCCCACGCTGTGTGGCATGCCGGGCCGCGGTGGCGGGGGCGCGTTCGCCTCTCGCCTGCACGCCGGGCAGGTTCAGCGGCCAACCACCGGTGGGGACACCCGCATCGGGGGAGGCCACCCGGGCGTATCGGGGAGGCATCCCGGGCTGCGGTGCATGCGCCGGGCCGGTGCGGCGGGGCGCGCCCGCCTCTCGCCTGCACGCCGGGCCGTCTCGGCGGCCAACCGCCGGTGGGAACGGACCTACCGAGCGGGGTGCGGGTGACGGGTAGCGGGGTGGTGGGGTGGCGGGGTGGCGGGGTGGCGGGGTGGCGGTTTGGGTGGTAGCCCGCATCTGCCCATTCCTACTCGGCCCGGGGCTCACTTTGCCGCCCGCCCCCACCCCCACCCACCCCCTACCCTCTGGAGGCTGGGGTCATTTCTAACCGCTCACATGCCATGCCAGTGGTTAGTCTGACACCCGGCTTCCAGCAACCCCCCACCCCGTCC
>NZ_JBIVNL010000015.1:0-1091 GCF_044753545.1 Streptomyces sp. NPDC088350
GTTGATAGGCCGGATCTGGAAGGCGGGTAACCGCTGGAGGTGACCGGTACTAATAGGCCGAGGGCTTGTCCTCAGTTGCTCGCGTCCACTGTGTTAGTTCTGAGACAACGAACAGTTGTCGGCTAGAGCTTGAACCACACAACAGAAAAGTGTGCTTGTTCGCTCGAAACCATTAGGGTTTCGGTGGTCATAGCGTGAGGGAAACGCCCGGTTACATTCCGAACCCGGAAGCTAAGCCTTACAGCGCTGATGGTACTGCAGGGGGGACCCTGTGGGAGAGTAGGACGCCGCCGAACAATCTTTGGAGGACCCCTGGTCCCAGCGTTCACGCTGGGACCAGGGGTCCTTTTGTTTTTCCAGAAACACAGTCCGGAGCGCGCCGAGTAGCTGGCTGCGCGAGAATGACTTGCGGTACCGAAGACAGGAGTCACCGATGTCCACCAACTCTCCCGAGGACCGACCGGAGCGCGACGAGCGGCGACGGGACAGTGGTGACCGCGGCGACCGTGGCGGGTACCGCGGAGGCCCGAGCCGTAGCAACGATCGAGGGAACGACCGCGGCGGCAGTGGCGGCACCGGCGGCAGCGGCGATCGCGGTGGCTACGGCCGTCGTGACGACAACCGTGGCGGCGCCCCTCGCCGCGACGACCGAGGCAGTAGCGGCGGCGATCGCGGTGGTTTCCGTGGGCGTGATGACCGTTCCGCCGCCCCGCGTCGCGATGACCGGCCGGCCGGTCCCCGTCGTGACGACCGTGGTGGGGATCGCGGTGGGTTCCGTCGTGACGACAGCCGTGGCGGTGGCGATCGCGGTGGGTTCCGTCGCGATGACAGCCGTGGCGGTGGCGAACGTCCGCCGTTCCGGCGCGACGACAATCGCGGCGAGCGGCCCGCGTTCCGTCGTGACGACCGCGACAACCGTGGTGAGCGTCCCCCGTTCCGGCGTGACGACCGCGGCGACAACCGAGGCGAGCGTCCTGCCTTCCGGCGTGACGACGACCGTGGTGACCGTGGCAGCTACCCCCGCCGCGATGACCGTCGTAGCGATGACAACCGTGGCGATCGCGGTGGTTTCCGTGGGCGTGATGACCGTG
>NZ_JBIVNL010000015.1:1190-152864 GCF_044753545.1 Streptomyces sp. NPDC088350
TCCGCCGCCCCGCGTCGTGATGACCGGCCGGCTGGTCCCCGTCGTGACGACCGTGGTGGGGATCGTGGTGGGTTCCGGCGTGACGACAGCCGTGGCGAGCGCCCGCCCTTCCGGCGCGACGACCGTAGTGACAACCGTGGTGACAGCCGTGGCGAGCGACCGCCCTTCCGCCGTGACGACCGCAGGGACGACCGTCGCGACGGGGACCGTCCTGCCTTCCGGCGTGACGACGACCGTGGTGACCGTGGCAGCTACCCCCGCCGTGATGACCGTTCCGCCGCCCCGCGTCGTGATGACCGGCCGGCTGGTCCCCGTCGTGACGACCGTGGTGGGGATCGTGGTGGGTTCCGGCGTGACGACAGCCGTGGTGAGCGGCCCGCGTTCCGGCGTGACGATCGCGACAACCGTGGTGAGCGTCCCCCGTTCCGGCGCGACGACCGCGGCGACAACCGAGGCGAGCGTCCTGCCTTCCGGCGTGACGACGACCGTGGCGACCGTGGCAGCTACCCCCGCCGTGATGACCGTTCCGCCGCCCCGCGTCGTGATGACCGGCCGGCCGGCCCCCGCCGTGACGACCGCGGCGGTGACCGCGGCAGCCGTCCCGGTGGGTTCCGTCGTGACGACAGCCGTGGTGAGCGGCCCGCGTTCCGGCGTGACGACGACCGGGGTGGCTACCCCCGCCGTGACGACCGGCGCGATGACCGTCGGGGCGACGACAGGCGCGGTGGTGGCCGGTTCCGTGACGAGCGGGAGCGTGACCGCGACCGTGAGCCGATCAAGCGGCTGCCGATCCCCGAGGACGTCACGGGCGAGGAGATCGACAAGGACGTACGGCAGGAGCTGCTGAGCCTGCCGAAGGGGCTCGCGGAGGATGTCGCCAAGAACCTGGTGATGGTCGCCCGGCTCATCGACGAGGACCCCGAGGGCGCCTACGCGTACTCCAAGATCGCCCTGCGGCTGGCGTCGCGCGTCGCCGCCGTACGCGAGGCGGCCGGGTTCGCCGCGTACGCGAACCAGAAGTACAGCGAGGCGTTGGCCGAGTTCAGGGCCGCGCGGCGGATGACCGGCACTGTGGATCTGTGGCCTGTGATGGCCGACTGCGAGCGTGGGCTCGGGCGGCCCGAGAAGGCGCTGGACATGGCCGGGGCCCCCGAGGTGCACAAGCTCGACAAGGCCGGACAGGTCGAGATGCGGCTCGTCGCGGCCGGTGCCCGGCGTGACATGGACCAGCTCGACGCGGCCATCGTCACGTTGCAGAGCCCCGAGCTGGCCTCGAACAGTGTGCAGCCGTGGACCGCGCGCCTGCGCTACGCCTACGCCGACGCCCTGCTCGCCGCCGGGCGTGAGGACGAGGCGCGGGAGTGGTTCGCCAAGGCCGTGGAGTCCGACAAGGACGGCAGCACGGACGCGTCGGACCGCCTTGCCGCGATGGACGGTGTCGAGTTCGTCGACGCCTTCGTCGAGGACGAGGACGAGGACGGGGACGATGACGACGATGAGCGCGACGACGAGGGCGAGCTCCAGGAGGAAGCCTCCGCAGCCGACGAGGCGGAAGCCGACATCGACATCGACCTCGACCTCGAGGATGAGGAAGACGACGACATCGAGGACGTCGAAGACGAGGTCGAGGCCAAGGTAGACGTCGTCGAGGTAGACGCGGTCAAGGAAGACGTCGTCAAGGAAGAAGACGACAAGGACTGACGACACCGCGCGTCAGTGACAAGGGCGGGATCCCGGCACCGGGGTTCCGCCCTTTTGTGTTCCCGCTGTTTCAGGGTTCCAGCGTGCGCAGTACCAGGCCCGACGCCGGCTTTGGGCCGAAGGACGTCGACTTGCGGGGCATCGTGACGCCCTGGCGGGCCAGGTCGCGTACGACCTCCTCGCGGACGGGGTGCATCAGAACGGCCGTGCCGCCGTCTCGTTCCGCTTTGCGGACGGTGGCGGGGGTGTCGTGGATGTAGGCGATGCGGGTCGGGTCGTCCTCGGGGATGAGCCAGACGTGGTCCAGGAGGGTGGCATGCAGGACCGTCGCGTCCAGGGTGCGCCAGGCCGCCGGGCGGTCGGTGGGGATCGTACGGGCCAGGAGATCCGGGTCCGGGCGGTCGACCAGGTGGAAGGCGCCGTCGCCGGCGAGGAGGAAGGCGTTGCCGGCGCAGGCCGCGTCGGCGAGGACATCCAAGGCCTCCGGGAGGGGGACTTCCAGGTGCTGGACGCGGAACAGGCCGTCGAGGGCCGCCAGGGCGTCGGACACCGGGACGCCGTGCAGGAGGCGGTGGATCGCGCGGACGCGGAGCGGGTAGCGGGCCGTGTCGACGAGGAGGACGAGGCCGTAGTCCCAGGGGCTGGGGGAGGGGTGCTCCGCGCGTAGACGTCGGTAGGTCGCCCAGCGGTGGTGGCCGTCGGCGATCAGGGCCTGGTGCTGGGCGAGGTCCGACTGGATGCGGGCCAGGTCGGTGGGGTCGGTGACCGACCACAGGCGGTGGCTGTAGCCGTCCTCCGTGGTCGTCGACAGGAGTGCGGGGTCCTGGGCGATGCGCTCGACCACCGTCGTCGTGTCGGTCGGTGAGCCGCTGCCCCGGTAGGTGAGGAGCAGGGGTTCGAGGTTCGCGGAGGTGGCCCGCATGAGGGCCGCGCGGTCGGCGACCACGTGCGGCATGACGTCCTCGTGGGGCAGGACCACGCCCTCCGACGGGTCCGACAGGCGCAGGGCGCCGATGACGCCGCGCTGCAACAGGCCGTTGCCGTCGCGCTGTTCGTAGACGTACAGGCCGGGCTCGGGGTCGGTGGTGAGGACTCCCTCGGAGAGCCAGCGGCGCAGGGTGTCGGCGGCCTGTTCGTTGCGGGCGCTGGGGGTGACGGCCTGCGGGAGGATCAGGCGGACGATGTTGTGCGGGTCGGAGTCCTGGAGGTGGTGCAGCCCGTCGGGGCGTACGACGACGTCGTACGGTGGGGACGTCACGGCGGCCAGGCTGCCGACCAGGTCGGGGTCGTAGCGAAGGCCTCGGAACGGGGTGAGTTCCAGGCCTCGGCGCTCCGTTGCTTCCGAGTGACCTGCGGTGTTCATCCCGGCATCGTACGTGTGTCAGTGGCATGCGGGATGATCGGGTGAAAGCGATCGAACGAGGAGCGATGTGGAATGAGCCAGAGCGTCAGGACGAGTCCCGAGGGCAGTGGCCGGGCCCTGAGCGAGGCGTACGACACGGCGCTGCTCGACCTCGACGGGGTGGTGTACGCGGGGGGCAACGCGATCGCCCACGCGGTCGACTCGCTCGCCACCGCGCGCGCGGGCGGTATGCGGCTCGCCTACGTCACCAACAACGCTCTGCGGACGCCGGACGCGGTGGCCGAGCATCTCACCGAGCTGGGGATACCGACCGGTGCGGACGACGTCATCACCTCCGCGCAGGCCGTCGCCCGGCTGATCAGCGAGCAGGTGCCGGCGGGTGCCCGGGTGCTGGTGATCGGCGGGGAGGGGCTGCGGGTCGCGCTGCGCGAACGCGGACTTGAGCCCGTCGACTCGGCGGACGACGAGCCGGTGGCGGTCGTGCAGGGTTACGGCGGGCCCGACCTGGTGTGGTCGCGGTTCGCGGAGGCCTGTTACGCGATCGCGCGCGGGGTGCCGTGGTTCGCGTCCAACACCGACCTGACGATCCCGAGCGCGCGCGGCATCGCGCCGGGCAACGGCGCGGCGGTGGAGGTCGTACGGATAGCGACCGGGGCCGAGCCGCAGGTGGCGGGGAAGCCGTTGCCGCCCATGCACAAGGAGACGATCCTGCGGACGGGCGCCGAGCGGCCGTTGGTGGTGGGGGACCGGCTGGACACGGACATCGAGGGGGCGTTCAACGGGGAGGTCGATTCGCTGCTCGTCCTGACGGGCGTGACCGACGGAGCGCAGCTTCTAGCCGCGCCGCCGCAGCACCGGCCGACGTATGTCGACGCCGATCTGCGGGGCATGCTCACCGGGCAGCCCGAGGTCACCGGGGCGGGAGACGGCTTCCGGTGCGGGGGGTGGACCGCGACGGCGGGCCGCGAGCGGCTGGAACTCGACGGTGAGGGTGAGCCCTTGGACGGGCTGCGGGCGCTCTGTGCGGCGGCCTGGACTGCGGCGGGGGACGGTTCCTGCGCGCTGGACGGGGAGAAGGCGCTGGCGAGACTGGGGTTGTGACACGGGGAGGCGGGGCTCGGCCTCCGGAGTGGATGCGAGGGTAGGCTAACCTAACCTCGTGTTGGTCGACAGCCCCCCAGAA
Organism: Streptomyces sp. NPDC088350; assembly: GCF_044753545.1. NCBI lineage: Bacteria > Bacillati > Actinomycetota > Actinomycetes > Kitasatosporales > Streptomycetaceae > Streptomyces > Streptomyces sp. NPDC088350. The sequence continues at coordinate 5,438 of NZ_JBIVNL010000015.1, forward strand.
CAGCGCGCGGAGACCGCCCCCGCGCCCCCAACCCGCCGGGCGATACGGGTCCTTGGACTCTTCGCCTCCGTGGCGCTCCTGGTCGTAGTGGCCCTGGCGAGCATCGCGGTCGGCGCGAAATCGCTGCCGTTGGGGGATGTGTGGCACGGCCTGTTCCATGACTCCGGGACGTACGCGGACGTCGTGGTCGGCGACCGGATCTCCCGTACGGTCCTCGGGCTGCTCGCCGGTGCCGCGCTCGGCCTCTCCGGCGCGGTCCTCCAGGCGCTCACCCGCAACCCGCTCGCGGACCCCGGGCTGCTCGGTATCAACGCCGGTGCCTCCGCCGCCGTCGTCACCGCGATCACCTACTTCGGTGTCACCTCGCTGAGCGGCTACGTCTGGTTCGCCTTCGCGGGTGCGGCTGTGGTCGGCGCGCTGGTCTGGTTCCTGGGCGGCAGCCGGGGCGCCACACCCGTGCGCCTCGCCCTCGCCGGCACCGCGATCAGCGCCGCGCTCTACGGTTATCTCCAGGCCGTCATGATCATGGACGACGCGGCGCTCTCCAAGATGCGTTTCTGGACGGTCGGTTCGCTGGCCTCGGCCACCGGCTCGACGATCACGCAGGTCGCGCCGTTCTTCGCGGTCGGCACGGTCGTCGCCCTGCTGCTCGCCCGGCCGCTGAACGCGGTGGCGATGGGCGACGACACCGCCCGCGCTCTCGGAGCCGACCTCAACCGCACCCGCGCGCTCGCCATGCTCTCCGCGACCGTGCTGTGCGGGGCGGCCACGGCGGCCTGCGGTCCGATCGTGTTCGTCGGCCTGATGGTGCCGCACGTCGTGCGCTCCTTCACCGGTCCCGACCTGCGCTGGATCCTGCCGTACGCCACGATCCTGTCGCCTGTGCTGCTGCTCGGCGCGGATGTCCTCGGCCGGCTGATCGCGCGGCCCGCGGAACTCCAGGTCGGCATCGTCACCGCGATCCTCGGCGGGCCGGTCTTCATCTGTCTTGTGCGGCGCCGGAGGACGACTCAGCTGTGAATCTCTCTCGTACGACGGCGGAGGACGGCCCAGCTGTGAAGGCCACACCTACTCAAGTGCTCCGTACGAAGGCCGTGCGGACCGGCGGCCTCTCCCTCCGCTTCGACCTCCGTGCCTTCACGGTCGTCGTCCTTCTCCTGGTCTGCGCGCTCGCCGCGAGTGTCGTGCTGATCGGTACCGGTGACTTCCCGATCTCGGCCGGTGACGTGCTCAAGACGCTGTTCGGGGGTGGTGACGCGGGACAGCAGTTCATCGTCAACGAGCTGCGGCTGCCACGGGTTCTCGTCGGGCTGCTGGTCGGTGCCTCGCTCGGGCTCGGCGGTGCGCTGTTCCAGTCCATCTCCCGTAATCCGCTGGGCAGTCCGGACGTGCTCGGTCTCTCGCAGGGGTCGACGGCCGGGGCGCTCGTCATGATCGTGCTGTTCTCCGGCAGCGCGACCGCCGTCACCCTCGGGGCGCTCGTCGGCGGGCTGGTGACCGGGCTCGCGATCTATCTGCTCGCCTGGAAGCAGGGGGTGCACGGGTACCGCCTCGTCCTGGTCGGCATCGGAGTCTCCGCCGTCGTCACCGCGGTCAACGGCTATCTGCTCACCAAGGCCGACCTCGTCGACGCGGCCCGCGCGGTCGTGTGGATGACCGGTTCCCTCAACGGCCGTGACTGGACGCAGGTCTGGCCGCTGCTCGCGCTGTGCGCCGTACTGGTGCCGCTCGTCCTCGCGAACGCGCGGGGGCTGCGGATGATGGAGATGGGCGACGACGTGTCGTACGCCCTGGGGGTGCGCGTCGAGCGCGTACGGCTGCTGCTGATGGTCGCCGCCGTGCTGCTCACCTCGGCCGCGACCGCCGCCGCCGGACCCGTCGGCTTCGTGGCGCTCACGGCGCCGCAGCTGGCCCGGCGGCTGACCCGCTCGCCGGGGCCGAACCTGGTGCCCTCGCTGTGCATGGGCGCCACCCTGCTGGTCACCGCCGACTGGGCCTCCCAACGGGCCTTCGGCGCCGACCAGTTGCCCGTGGGCGTGGTCACCGGAGTCGTCGGCGGGGTCTACCTGCTGTGGCTTCTGGTCACCGAGCGCAAGGCGGGCCGGATATGAGCAAGCAGAGCCACCAGAGCCACCAGAGCGGCCTCAGCAGCGGGCTGAACAATCGAAGGAGCACCGTGAACCGCCTGTCCGCCGAGAACGTCACCCTCGCCTACGACCAGCGCGTCATCGCACGCGAGTTGTCGGTGGAGATCCCCGACAACTCCTTCACGGTGATCGTCGGCCCGAACGCGTGCGGCAAGTCCACGCTGCTGCGGGCGCTGTCGCGGATGCTGAAGCCGAACGAGGGCCGGGTGCTGCTCGACGGGCAGGTCATCCAGTCGATGCCGGCGAAGAAGGTCGCGCGGACGCTGGGCCTGCTGCCGCAGTCGTCCATCGCGCCCGACGGGATCACCGTCGGCGACCTCGTGGGCCGCGGTCGGTACCCGCACCAGGGCATCCTGCGCCAGTGGTCCGGCGAGGACGAGCGGGTCGTACAGGAGTCGATGGCGCAGACCGGCGTCGCCGAGCTGGCCGATCGCTATGTCGACGAACTGTCCGGCGGGCAGCGGCAGCGCGTGTGGATCGCGATGGCGCTCGCCCAGCAGACGCCCCTGCTGCTGCTCGACGAGCCGACCACCTACCTGGACATCCAGCACCAGATCGACGTCCTCGACCTGTGCGCGGAGCTGCACGAGGAGCAGGGCCGCACGCTGGTCGCGGTGCTGCACGACCTCAACCACGCCGCCCGGTACGCCACCCACCTCATCGCGCTGCGGGAGGGCGCGGTCATCGCGCAGGGCGCCCCGGGCGACATCGTCACGGCCGAACTGGTCGAGGAGGTCTTCGGACTGCGCTGCCAGGTCATCGACGACCCGGAGACGGGGACACCGCTGGTGGTGCCGGCGGCGCGCAAGGCACGGGTCCGTGTGGCCGCTACAGAAGCTTCCTGAGGCGGAACAGGTCGAACACGTTGGCCTCCAGCTTCACCCGGCCCGAGCCCCAGGCCTTCGCGAAGTTCAGGCCGCCGTTGACCATGGCGACCAGGTCGTCGCCCGCCATGGTCAGCCTGATCTGGGCCTTCTCGGGTGGAAGGCCCTGCACGGTCTCGTCCACCACGATCCGGCCGCCGGTGAGCCGGCCCACGAACGTGACGTCGAGGTCGGTGATCCGGCAGCTGACCGAACGGTCCATGGCCGCGGCGGCGCGGACATTCCCATCGGCCTTCTGCATGTTGTCCGAGAGCTTCTCGAGTGCGACGCGGCACTCTTCGATCGTTGCCATCGTGATCGACGGTACCCCAGGCCTTCGGGGTAGCGTCTGGGCATGAGCGACTCAGTTCCCGAGCCCCTGGCGCAGGAGGAGCCGGCCGAGGTCGAAGCGTCGTACGACCCCGCCGCCCCGGCCCCCCTGAACGTGGACCGCGCCCCGAGCGGCGACGCCGACGTCGACGCCCAGCTCGGGCGCCTCGCCGACACCGTACACCTCGCCACGGACGGCCATGTCGAGGTGTACGAGGATGTACACCGGGGGCTGCGCGACGCGCTCACCGCGCTCGACGCCCGCCCGGGACCTCCGGCGCCCCCATCGACGTACGACCGCAGGAGCTGAACCGAACGTGGCAGGAGTGGCACGCCGACGTCTCGACGCCGAGCTGGTCCGGCGGAAGCTCGCGCGCTCGCGGGAGCACGCGAGCCAGTTGATCGCCGCCGGCCGGGTCACCGTCGGCAAGACCGTCGCGACCAAGCCCGCCACCCAGGTGGAGACGGCCGCCGCGATCGTCGTCGTCCTGGACGACAGCGACCCCGACTACGTGTCGCGGGGCGGCCACAAGCTCGCGGGCGCGCTGGAGGCCTTCGTACCGAAGGGGCTCGTGGTCGAGGGGCGGCGGGCGCTGGACGCCGGCGCGTCCACCGGGGGCTTCACCGACGTACTGCTGCGGGCCGGTGCCGCGCACGTCGTCGCCGTGGACGTCGGGTACGGGCAACTCGCGTGGTCTCTTCAGAGCGATGAACGCGTCACCGTCAAGGACCGTACGAACGTACGCGAGTTGACGCTTGAAGCGATCGATGGGGAGCCTGTGGATCTTGTCGTGGGGGATCTGTCCTTCATCCCGCTCGGGCTCGTGCTGCCCGCCCTGGTGCGGTGCACGAAGCCGGACGCGGACCTGGTGATGATGGTCAAGCCCCAGTTCGAGGTGGGGAAGGAACGGCTGGGGAGCGGGGGTGTCGTGCGCAGTCCGGAGTTGCGGGCCGAGGCCGTACGCGGTGTCGCCCGGCGGGCCGGGGAACTGGGGCTCGGGGTGGAGGGCGTCACCGCCAGCCCGCTGCCCGGGCCCTCCGGGAATGTCGAGTACTTTCTGTGGCTGCGGGCCGGGGCACCCGAACTGGACCCGGCCGATGTTGACCGTGCAGTGGCGGAGGGGCCGCGTTGACACAGAACCGAGCTCGTACTGTTTTCCTGCTCGCGCACACGGGTCGCCCTGCGGCCATCCGGAGTGCCGAACTCGTCGTCAAGGGGCTGCTCCAGTCCGGCATCGGAGTGCGCGTCCTGGAGTACGAGGCACGCGACCTGCCGCTGCCCGACGAGGTGGAGACGGTCACCGAGGCGACCCCGCAGTGCCTTGAGGGCTGCGAGCTGCTCATCGTCCTCGGCGGCGACGGCACGCTGCTGCGCGGCGCGGAGTTCGCGCGGGCGTCCGGGGTGCCGATGCTCGGCGTCAACCTCGGCAGCGTGGGGTTCCTCGCGGAGGCCGAGCGGGACGATCTCGACAAGGTCGTGGACCGGGTGGTCACCCGGGCCTACGAGGTCGAGGAGCGGATGACCGTCGATGTCGTCGTGCACAAGAACGGGAACATCGTGCACACGGACTGGGCGTTGAACGAGGCGGCGGTGCAGAAGGCCGGCGCGGAGAAGTTGCTCGAAGTCGTGCTGGAGATCGACGGGCGCCCTGTGACGGGGTTCGGGTGTGATGGGATCGTTTGTGCGACTCCCACCGGGTCTACGGCTTATGCGTTTTCCGCGGGTGGGCCTGTTGTGTGGCCCGAGGTTGAGGCGTTGCTGATGGTGCCTATCAGTGCGCACGCGTTGTTCGCGAAGCCGTTGGTTACCTCGCCGGATTCTGTGCTTGCCGTTGAGGTGTTGCCGCATATCCCGCCGGGGGTTTTGTGGTGTGACGGGCGGCGGACTGTGGAACTGCCTGCTGGGGCTCGGGTCGAGGTGCGTCGGGGGGCTGTGCCTGTGCGGCTTGCTCGGCTGCACCATGCGTCGTTCACCGATCGGCTTGTTGCGAAGTTCGCGTTGCCTGTTTCGGGGTGGCGGGGGGCTCCTCATTAGCTGCGGGCCGGTGGGGGCTGGGCGCGCAGTTCCCCGCGCCCCTAAAAGAAGGTGGGTCCACTCCCCTGGGTGACAGGGTGCCTCGCGCTTCTCCCGCCCTACCTCGTAAGGTCTTCACCGTGCTGGAAGAGATGCGGATACGGTCGCTCGGAGTCATCGACGACGCTGTCGTCGAGTTGTCGCCGGGGTTCACCGCTGTCACGGGTGAGACCGGTGCGGGCAAGACCATGGTCGTCACCAGTCTGGGGTTGTTGCTCGGTGGGCGGGCGGACCCGGCGCTGGTGCGGATCGGGGCGAAGAACGCGGTCGTGGAGGGGCGGATCTCCGTCCCTCCGGGCGGCTCCGCCGTGCTGCGCGCCGAGGAGGCCGGTGCCGAGCTGGAGGACGGGACGCTGCTCATCAGCCGTACCGTTTCCGCCGAAGGGCGGTCCCGGGCGCACCTGGGCGGGCGGTCCGTGCCGGTGGGGGTGCTCGCGGAGCTGGCCGACGAGCTGGTCGCCGTGCACGGGCAGACCGATCAGCAGGGGCTGCTGAAGCAGTCCCGGCAGCGGCAGGCGCTCGACCGGTACGCCGGGGACGCCGTCACCGGGCCGCTCACCAAGTACGCGGAGGCTTATCGGCGGCTGCGCGCCGTCGCCGTCGAGCTGGACGAGATCACCACGCGCGCGCGGGAGCGGGCCCAGGAAGCCGACATGCTCCGGTATGGGCTCGACGAGATCGCGGGTGTGGAGCCGCGTGCCGGGGAGGACGTGGAACTCGCCGCCGAGGCCGAGCGGCTCGGGCACGCGGAGGCGTTGGCGTCCGCGGCGACGGTTGCCCATGCCGCGCTCGCCGGCAATCCCGAGGACCCCGAGGGCATCGACGCGGCGACCCTCGTCGCGGGTGCGCAGCGGGCGCTGGAGGCCGTGCGGTCGCACGACTCGGCGCTGGCCACGCTGACCGACCGGATCGGTGAGATCGGCATCCTGCTGGGCGATGTGGCGGGGGAGCTGGCGGGCTACGCCGACGACCTGGACGCCGATCCGCTGCGGCTGGCCGCCGTCGAGGAGCGGCGGGCCGCGCTCAATGGGCTCACGCGGAAGTACGGCGAGGACATCGCCGCCGTGCTCGCCTACGCCGAGCGGGGGGCCTCGCGGCTGACCGAACTCGACGGCGACGACGACCGCATCGACGAGCTGACCGCCGAGCGGGACGCGCTGCGGGGTGAACTGGGCGGTCTCGCTCAGGCGTTGACCGACGCGCGTACGGAGGCCGCCGAGCGGTTCGCCGCGGCCGTCACCGCCGAACTCGCCTCCCTCGCGATGCCGCACGCGCGCGTGTCGTTCGAGATCCGGCAGACCGAGGACCCGGAGGGCGTCGAGGTCGGGGGACGTGCGGTCGCCTACGGGCCGTCGGGCGTCGACGAGGTCGAGCTGCTGCTCGCCCCGCATCCCGGTGCCCCGCCGCGGCCCATCGCCAAGGGCGCGTCCGGCGGTGAGCTGTCGCGCGTGATGCTCGCCGTGGAGGTCGTGTTCGCGGGGACCGATCCCGTGCCGACGTATCTCTTCGACGAGGTCGACGCCGGTGTCGGCGGCAAGGCGGCGGTCGAGATCGGCCGGCGGCTCGCGAAGCTCGCGAAGACCGCGCAGGTCGTGGTCGTCACCCACCTGCCCCAGGTCGCCGCGTTCGCCGACCGGCAGCTCCTGGTCGAGAAGACGAACGACGGGTCCGTCACCCGTTCCGGCGTGAAGGTCCTCGAAGGCGAGGACCGGGTACGGGAGTTGTCCCGGATGCTGGCCGGCCAGGAGGACTCGGAGACGGCGCGGGCGCACGCGGAGGAGCTCTTGGCGACGGCGAGGGCGGACGGGTAGGGCGGGCACGTCGTCGAGGAGGCAGTGCGGTCCTCACTCGTACGGGTGACATGCCCCGCCCGTGTTGCCCTCCTGTACGGCCCCGGGCCCTTCCGCGTTGTCGGAACACCCGTACGTGCTGGCATCCTTGAGTTGGAACGCGTAGGAAGCGAGCGATACACCCCCATCGCCCGATCCTTCTGTACTTTCGTCGTGACCGCCCGTCGCCGAACCAGGAGCCCCGGCCACGTGACCCCCGTGAGCAGCCACTCACCGCACGGCCAGTCGCCGCTGCGCACCGTGCAGGTGCTCGGCGGAGGCAATGCCGCCAGTAGCGCGCATGTGCGCTCCCTGGCCTCCGGGCTCGTCGCGCGGGGCGTGCGGGTGACGGTGTGCGCCCCCGTCGAGGCCGATCAGGCCTACGACTTCACGGGTGCGGGTGCCGAACACGTGCACGTGCCCCGCAGCAGTGACCCGGCGTCCGTGGCGGCGCTGCGGGCGGCCTGCGCGGATGCCGACCTGGTGCACGCGCACGGGCTGCACGCCTCCTTCCGTGCCGCCCTCGCGCTCAGCGGTCGCCGCACCCCGCTCGTCGTCACGTGGCACAACCGCGCCCAGGTCGAAGGGGCGCGGGCGCACCTGCTGCGGCTGCTGGAGCGGCGGGTCGTGAAAGCCGCCGTCGTCGTCCTCGGGACCACGTCCGATCTCGTCGACCGGGCTCGGCGGACGGGTGCCCGGGACGCCCGGCTCGCCGCCGTCGCGCTGCCGGGGCCGCGCCGAGCCGTCGTGGACCATGAGGATCCCGATCGGCTGCGGCCCAAGCTCCGTGCCGAACTCGGCGCCACCGAGCGCCCGTTGCTCGTCGCCGTCGGCTCGCTCGACCGGCAGCGGGGCTACGACACGCTCCTGGACGCCTCGCGCGGCTGGTGCCGCCTCGATCCGACGCCGTTGCTCGTGATCGCGGGGGAGGGGCCGCTGCGGGGCGAGTTGCAGCGGCGGATCGAGGACGAGGAGTTGCCGGTGCGGCTCATCGGGCGGCGGGACGACGTCGGTGAGCTGCTCGCCACCGCCGATGTCGCGCTGCTGCCCAGCAGTTGGGAGTCCCGCTCGGTGATCGCCCAGGAGGCCCTCCACGCCCGCGTGCCGCTCGTCGCGACCGCCGTCGGCGGCATCCCCGAACTCGTCGGCGACGCCGCCGAACTCGTGCCCTACGGCGACGCGAAGGCCCTCGCCGACGCGGTCACCAAACTGCTGCGCGACCCCGAACGCCGGGAACTGCTGCGGGAGAAGGGCACCCGGCAGGCGGCCACCTGGCCCACCGAGGACGAGACCGTCGCCCAAGTGCTGAGTGTCTACGACGAGTTGACCCAGCCCCTGCCGCTGACCTGAGATGCAGCCCTAGGGCACCAGTCTGCGGGCCCGCAGCGCCAGGCTCAACGCCAGTACCGTCTGCGGGTCTTCGAGATCCGTGCCGAGCAACTCCCCGATGCGGGCGAGGCGGTTGTAGAGGGTCTGCCGGTTGAGGTGCAGTTCGCGTGCCGTCTCCGCCTTGCGGCCCGCGTGCGCCAAGTACGTTTCCAGGGTGGGGAGCAGGGGTGGCTTGGAGCGGTTGTCGTGGTCCCGGAGCGGGCCGATCGCGCGGTCCACGAAGGCCGCCAGGTCGGGATGGTCGCGCAGCCGCCACAGCAGCAGCTCGATGTCCAGGCGCCGGGCGTCGTACCAGGGGCGGTCGGACAGGCCCTGTGCCGCCGTCGCGGTCTCGGCAGCGTGCCGCAGTCCCGCCGACGCCGCCGCCCAGCCGCCGGCCACCCCCACGACCACGATCGGCGGCTGTGCGCCCGGGCGTTGCATCCCGGCCCGTTCCACGCCCGCCCGCAGCGCCGCCGCGACCCGGTCCGCGACCGCCGACCGCTCCGACTCCGAGCGCAGGCCGAGCAGGAGCGGGACGCGGCCCTCGACCGGTCGTACGCCCAGCAGGACCGGGACCCCCACCGAGGCCAGCTCTTCCGCGACCGCGCGGGCCAGAACCGCCCAGCCGCCGCCGGGTGACGACAGCGCGTCGCCCAGCCGCATCACCACCGGCAGCAGCGGGCTGGTGCCGGGCTTGAAGCCCAGCACGCGGGCCTGCGCCGGGGCGTCCCCGGCGGCGATGCGGCCCTCGGCGAGGTCGGTGAGGAAGTCGCCGCGTCCGCGTGCCGCCAGCTCCTCCTCCTGGCGGGCCTGCATCAGGACCACGGCGAGGATGCCGGCGGCCCGTTCGGCGGCGATGCGGTGCACGGGGGCGAGGGGAGCGCGGACCGGGAGGAGGACGAGCCGTGCGCGGACCGAGCCCGTGCCGGGGCCGCCGCCGGGTACGTCCACCAGCACCGAACCGGCGGGCGGCGAGGCGTCCTTGTGCGGGCCGCGCAGGCCCTCCCACACCTGGAGCGGGTCGGTGCCCTCGGGGCCGGACCCCGCCGCGTACAGGAGTTGGCCGTCCGGGGTCTCCAGGAAGACCGGGTTGCCGCTGAAGTCGGCCAGGATGCCCAGGACTTGGGGGATTCCACCGCCGCCGAGCAGGGCCTCCGTACAGCGGCGGTGCACTTCCTCGGCCTGCTGGAGCAGCGCGTAGTGGCCGTTGACGATCTCGGTGTGGATCTCCTCGGTGACCGCGACGAACGGTACCTCGCGGTGCAGCTGGACCAGCGGGAGACCGGTCGCCCGGGCCGTCTCGACGAGGGTGGCGGGGAGCCGGGTGAAACGCGGGCCGAGTTCGACGACGAGGGCCGCGATGCCCCGCTCGGCGAGCGTGCGGACGAACGCGCGCTGTTCCGCCGGGCGGGTGCCGAGGCCGTAGCCCGTGGTCAGGAGCAGTTCGCCGCCCTTGAGGAGGGAGGCGATGTTCGGGACCTCGCCCGCGTGGACCCAGCGCACGGTGCGCTGCAGGCGGTCGGCGCCCGCCAGGATCTCCGGCAGCCCGCTGCGCAGCCCGGGCAGCTCCAGCGCCCGCTGCACGGTGATGCCGGCGCCCTGGGTGTCGAATGTGCTGTCCGTACGGCTGTCCATGCAGCGGACGCTACCTGCGCGGATGCCCTGTGCACATCTCGGCCCTAGGCGGGCTTGATGTTGTGGTTGTAGCGGAACACGTTGTCGGGGTCGTACTCCCGCTTCACCGCCGCGAGGCGCCGGGTGTTCTCGCTGCCCAGGCCCGCGGTCACGCGGTCCGTGCCCTCGTCGCCGATGAAGTTGAGGTAGACCGCTCCGGTGCTCCAGGGGCGGACCCGGGCGCGGACGTCCTTGACCCACGCGATGCAGCGTTCGTCGTCGGCCGGGTCCTCCCAGATGCCGAAGGGGTGCACGGCCCAGGGCGCGTCCCGGTACGGCACCGGGAACTCGGTGGGGCCGGACGCGATGGCGCCGCCCAGCGGGAACAGGACGTGCTGGTTTCCGGTGGGGACCGGCATGCTCTCCCCGAGGGCGCAGTAGACGTCCGTGAACGCGTCGGGCGCGCCGGTCAGATACTCGGCCGACCAGTAGTTCCGCAGGCCCGGCGGATCGTCGAGCATCGTCTGGAACTGGGGGTAGGGCAGCGCGGTGACGATCTCGACCTCGTGCGGCAGCGCCAGCAGCGGCTGGGCGAGCTTGCGCATGTCCTCCTCGGCCCCGGCGTAGGTGATCAGGGCGCCGCACAGCCGCTTGCCCACCAGGTGCTCGGGGATGAACTCCTCGGGCGGGCCGGTCAGATAGATGACTCCGCCGCTCGCCTCCTGCGGGCCGGTCTCGATGATCTCGCGGTAGGTGCGCACCACGTCCGGGCCGTGCTCGGGGTCGTACATCATCAAGGCGACGGAGAACTGCGGCAGTTCGTGCAGTCGCAGGGTGAGCGCGGTGGCGATGCCGAAGTTCCCGCCGCCGCCGTGGAGCGCCCAGAACAGCTCGGGGTTCTCCTCGGCGCTCGCGTGGACCACTCGCGCGTCGGCGGTCACCAGGTCGACGCCGAGCAGGTTGTCGACGGCGAGGCCGAAGGCGCGGTCCAGCCAGCCGCTGCCGCCGCCCAGGACGAAGCCGCCGACCCCGGTCGTGGAGACCCGGCCGCCGGTGGTCGCGAGCCCGTGTTCCTGGGTCGCGTTGTCCAGCTCGCTCATGGTGGCGCCGCCCGCGATCCGTACCGCACGGGCCGCCGGATGGACGGTCACCTCACGCATGTGACGCAGGTCCACGACCAGCGCGCCGTCCCCCAGTGCCATGCCCGAGACGCTGTGGCCGCCGCCGCGCACCGCGATCGGCAGATCCAGCTCGCGCCCGAAGCGCACGGCCCGGACGACGTCGGCCTCGTCCACGCACTGGGCGATCACGGCCGGACGCCGGTCGATCATCGCGTTGAAGACGACACGGGCGTCGTCGTAACCCTGATCCCCCGGGGCGAACACGTCGCCGACCAGATCCTCGCGGAACGCGGCAAGGGCCGCGCCCGCCGTAGAGAGGGAAGCCATGGCCGCCCCCTTCCAGAAAGGGGCAAATGGACAGCTACCAGCCTAGGCGGGCTCAGCCCCGCGGTCGCGTCGGGCCGCCGCACGTCACCGAGCGGTAAGGGTCAGCCCCCGTACGCCCCGGACGCCGTAAGCCGCAGCGCCGTGTCGATCAGGGGCACGTGGCTGAAGGCCTGCGGGAAGTTGCCGACCTGGCGTTGCAGGCGCGGGTCCCATTCCTCGGCCAGCAGGCCCAGGTCGTTGCGGAGTGAGAGGAGCTTCTCGAAGAGCTTGCGGGCCTCGTCCACGCGGCCGATCATCGCGAGGTCGTCCGCCATCCAGAACGAGCAGGCCAGGAACGCGCCCTCGTCGCCGGGGAGGCCGTCGACGCCCTCGTCCTCGCCCGAGGTCGGGTAGCGCAGGATGAAGCCGTCCGGGGTGGACAGCTCGCGCTGGATCGCCTCGATCGTGCCGATCACGCGCTTGTCGTCCGGGGGCAGGAAGCCCATCTGCGGGATGAGCAGCAGCGAGGCGTCCAGCTCCTTCGAGCCGTACGACTGCGTGAAGGTGTTGCGCTCCTTGTCGTAGCCGCGCTCGCACACGTCCCGGTGGATGTCGTCGCGCAGTTCGCGCCACTTCTCCAGCGGGCCGTCCGCGTCGCCCGACTCGATCAGCTTGATCGTGCGGTCGACCGCGACCCAGGCCATCACCTTGGAGTGCACGAAGTGGCGGCGCGGGCCGCGCACCTCCCAGATGCCCTCGTCGGGCTCGTCCCAGTGCTTCTCCAGGTAGCGGATCAGCTTCAGCTGGAGGAGGGAGGCGTAGTCGTTGCGGGCCAGGCCCGTCATGTGGGCCAGGTGCAGGGCCTCGGTGACCTCGCCGTATACGTCCAGCTGGAGCTGGTGCGCCGCGCCGTTGCCGACCCGGACCGGGCCCGAGTTCTCGTAGCCCGGCAGCCAGTCCAGCTCCGCCTCGCCCAGCTCGCGCTCGCCGGCGATGCCGTACATGATCTGCAGGTTCTCCGGGTCGCCGGCGACCGCGCGCAGGAGCCACTCGCGCCAGGCGCGGGCCTCCTCGCGGTAGCCGGTGCGCAGGAGGGAGGAGAGGGTGATGGCCGCGTCGCGGAGCCAGGTGTAGCGGTAGTCCCAGTTGCGGACGCCGCCGATCTCCTCCGGGAGGGAGGTGGTCGGCGCGGCGACGATGCCGCCCGTCGGGGCGTAGGTGAGCGCCTTCAGCGTGATCAGGGAGCGGACGACGGCCTCGCGGTACGGGCCGTGGTACGTGCACTGCTCGACCCACTCGCGCCAGAAGTCCTCCGTGGCCTCCAGCGACTGCTCCGGCTCGGGGAGCGCCGGCGGCTGCTTGTGCGACGGCTCCCAGGAGATGGTGAACGCGATCCGGTCACCCGGCGCGACCGTGAAGTCCGCGTACGTCGTGAGCTGCTTGCCGTAGGTCTCCGCCGATGTGTCGAACCACACGGAGTCGGGGCCCGCGACGGCGACTGTGCGGCCCTCGTGCTTGTGCACCCAGGGGACGACCCGGCCGTAGGAGAAACGCATCCGGAGGGTCGAGCGCATCGGGACGCGGCCGGAGATGCCCTCCACGATGCGGATCAGCTGGGGGGCGCCGTCGCGAGGGGGCATGAAATCGGTCACGCGGACCGTGCCTCGCGGGGTGTCCCACTCGGATTCCAGGATGAGCGAGTCGCCGCGGTAACCGCGCCGGACCGCGTGGGGCGGCGGCGCGTCGGCGGCGTGGGCCGGGCCCAGCCGCCAGAAGCCGTGTTCCTCTGTGCCCAACAGGCCGGCGAAGATGGCATGGGAGTCGAAGCGGGGCAGGCACAGCCAGTCCACCGTGCCGTCCCGGCAGACCAGGGCAGCGGTCTGCATGTCTCCGATGAGTGCGTAATCTTCGATGCGCCCGGCCACGTGCAACTCCAGTCGAACGGCCACGTCGCCCCTCAGAAAAGGGGCGGTCGCTGTGTGCGGTCAAGGGATCGTTTGTAGTGCGTCGTTGAGCCGTGAAGCAAATGAGGGTCGTTGCTCAACGGACTGACGAGCTCGCGTTGTTCCGGGATATACGGGCGGGGGTGGTGCCGTGTTCCGGACCGGCTCGGCAGCGAGTGTCCGAGCAGGATACGACGCACGTAGATGATCTGTGTGCCGCTCTCGCCAACGGACCTGGGCCGAACGGGTGAGCAGCACGTGAGAAGCAGGTAACCAGGGCGCGTCTGTGTCGACGCGAGTGACCTGTGTGTCGGCGTGAGTGCGGAGCGTGGCCGGAAGCCATCTCGTCCGGGCGCTGATACCCTGGTAGCCCGTGGACCGGTGGGCACAAAACCCCCGACCGCAACTCGAACCGCGACCACGGGAGCCCCCTCTTGGCCATGACACCCGCTGTTTTTCGAAATAGCACAGCCACGACGACCAAGCACATCTTCGTCACCGGGGGTGTCGCCTCCTCACTCGGCAAGGGCCTCACCGCCTCCAGCCTCGGCATGCTCCTCAAGGCGCGGGGCCTGCGCGTCGTGATGCAGAAGCTCGACCCGTATCTGAACGTCGACCCCGGCACGATGAACCCCTTCCAGCACGGTGAGGTCTTCGTCACCAACGACGGCGCCGAGACCGACCTGGACATCGGCCACTACGAGCGGTTCCTCGACCGCGACCTGGACGGCAGCGCCAACGTCACCACCGGCCAGGTCTACTCGACGGTCATCGCCAAGGAGCGGCGCGGCGAGTACCTCGGCGACACCGTGCAGGTCATCCCGCACATCACCAACGAGATCAAGCACCGCATCCGGCGCATGGCGACCGACGAGGTCGACGTCGTCATCACCGAGGTCGGCGGCACGGTCGGCGACATCGAGTCGCTGCCGTTCCTGGAGACGGTCCGGCAGGTCCGCCACGAGGTCGGCCGGGACAACGTGTTCGTGGTCCACATCTCGCTCCTGCCGTACATCGGCCCCTCGGGAGAGCTGAAGACGAAGCCCACCCAGCACTCGGTCGCGGCCCTGCGCAACATCGGTATCCAGCCGGACGCGATCGTGCTCCGCTCGGACCGCGAGGTGCCGACCGCGATCAAGCGCAAGATCTCGCTGATGTGCGACGTCGACGAGGCCGCCGTGGTCGCCTGCCCCGACGCCCGCTCGATCTACGACATCCCGAAGACCGTGCACACCGAGGGCCTGGACGCCTATGTCGTCCGCAAGCTGGACCTCCCGTTCCGCGACGTGGACTGGACGACCTGGGACGACCTGCTCGACCGCGTCCACAACCCGCTGCACGAGATCAACCTCGCGCTGGTCGGCAAGTACATCGACCTGCCCGACGCCTACCTCTCGGTCACCGAGGCCCTGCGCGCCGGCGGGTTCGCCAACAAGGCCCGCGTGAAGATCAAGTGGGTCACCTCGGACGACTGCAAGACCCCGGCGGGCGCCGCCAAGCAGCTCGCCGACGTGGACGCGATCTGCATCCCCGGCGGCTTCGGCGACCGCGGTGTGTCCGGCAAGGTCGGCGCCATCCAGTACGCCCGCGAGCACAAGATCCCGCTGCTCGGCCTCTGCCTGGGCCTCCAGTGCATCGTGATCGAGGCCGCGCGCAACCTGGCCGGCATCGAGGACGCCAACTCCACCGAGTTCGACGCGGCCACCGGCCACCCGGTCATCTCCACCATGGCCGAGCAGCTCGACATCGTCGCCGGCGACGGCGACATGGGCGGCACGATGCGCCTGGGCATGTACCCGGCCAAGCTCGCCGAGGGCTCGATCGTGCGCGAGGTGTACGACGGCAAGGAGTACGTCGAGGAGCGCCACCGCCACCGCTACGAGGTGAACAACGCCTACCGCGCCGAGCTGGAGAAGAAGGCCGGTCTCCAGTTCTCCGGCACCTCCCCGGACGGCAAGCTCGTCGAGTACGTCGAGTACCCGCGCGAGGTGCACCCCTACCTCGTCGCGACCCAGGCCCACCCCGAGCTGCGCTCCCGCCCGACCCGGCCGCACCCGCTCTTCGCGGGCCTGGTCAAGGCGGCCGTGGCACGCAAGACGGGCAAGTAGTACGAGGGTTGTACGGTGACCGGGGTGCGCGCCTTCAAGAGGTGCGCACCCCGGCCGTTTTGTACGTCAGGTTCGTGTACGTGTGGAGGGACAGCGCATGACCATCAAGGACACCCCGGAGGAGTGGGAGATCCGGGCGACCACGACCCCCTTCGTCGGCAACAAGACCTCCGTGCGCACCGACGACGTGGTCATGCCCGGCGGCGCGGTCGTGCACCGCGACTACCAGGTCCACCCCGGCTCCGTGGCCGTCCTCGCCCTCGACGAGCAGGACCGGGTGCTGGTCATCAAGCAGTACCGCCACCCCGTGCGGCAGAAGCTGTGGGAGATCCCGGCCGGACTGCTCGACATCCCCGGCGAGAACCCGCTGCACGCCGCCCAGCGCGAGCTGTACGAAGAAGCGCACGTCAAGGCCGAGGACTGGCGGGTGCTGACCGACGTCTACACCACGCCCGGCGGCTGCGACGAGGCCATCCGCGTCTTCCTGGCCCGCGAGCTGTCCGAGGCCGACGGAGCGCGCTTCGAGGTCGAGGACGAGGAGGCCGACATGGAGCACGCGCGTGTGCCCCTCGACGACCTGGTCCGCGGGGTCCTCGCCGGCGAGCTGCACAACAACTGCCTCGCCGTCGGCGTCCTCTCCGTGGTCGCCGCCCGGCACGGCGACGGCCTCGACGCGCTGCGCCCCGCCGAGGCGCCGTGGCCCGCGCGTCCCTTCGAGTCCTGAAGCCGGTCTCTCCTTGCCATCGATCGCCAGTGTGACGATCGGCTGATCCGATCGGGGGATGTGCCCGCCGCGCTCCGCACGGTTCGTCGCAGAGCGTGAACTAGGCTCTGGAATCACCCGATCCGGAGTCCCGGCGGGCTATGCGCGTGCAGTGGGACGGGAGTGTGGCCCGTGACGGATCAGGCGGTGGACACAGGCGGCGTGCGGCTGTCCGAGGACACTTCTGCCGAGGGCCAATTCCTGGGCAGGGCAAGAGAGTTGAAGGAGCTGCGCGCCGACATCGAGCGCGCGGGCCTGGACACCATCGCCGGCCGCAAGGCCCCCCGCGCACGCGTCCTGCTCATCGCGGGCAAGCCCGGCTCGGGCCGCAGCGCGCTCGCCGAGGAACTCGTCCGGCAGGTCGCTGACCGTTACGACCACGGAGTGCTCCGGGCGCGGCTCAGCGAACCCGACGGCACCCCCGTCCCCACCGAGCGCACCGCCCGCGACCTGCTCACCGCCCTGGAGCTGCCGACCCCGGCCGGCGCCTCCGAGGACGACCTCTCGGACATCCTGCGCGACGCCCTCGCCGACCGGCGCGCGCTGCTCCTGCTCGACGACGCGGCCGATGCCGAACAGGTCGACGCGCTCCTTCCGGACACCCCGGACTGCCTGGTCGTCGCCGTCTCCGGCGGCCCGCTCACCGGCATCGCGGACGTCCGCCCCTGCACCCTGGGCGGCCTCGACACCAAGTCCGCGCTGGAACTGCTCACCCGCTACACCGGCGCGGTCCGCATCACCGTCGACCCGCTCGCCGCCGAGGGCCTCGTCGAGGTGTGCCGGGCCCAGCCCGCCGCGCTGACCCTGGCCGGCGGCTGGCTCGCCGCCCGCCCGCAGGCGGCCGTCGCCGACCTCGCCAAGCACCTGCACGCCGAGAGCGACGAGGGCACCCCGCTCAGCCGCGTCTTCCGGCTCGTCTACGGCTCGCTGCCCAGCCCCGCCGCCCGGATACTGCGACTGCTCTCCCTCGCCCCGGCCGGCCTGGTCGACCCGCAGACCGCCTCCGCGCTCGCCGGCTGCTCCGTCAACGGCGCCCGCGCCACCCTGGACGACTTCGTCACCGCGGGCCTGCTGCGGTCCCTGGACTCGCCGCTGCCGCAGTACGAGGTCCCCGGCTGCCTCCAGCCCCTCCTGCACGCCCTCGCCGAGACCCAGGACCGCCCGGCCGAACTCCAACTGGCCCGCGCCCGGATGCTGGAGCGGACCGTACGGCTGCTCCAGTCCTGCCGGGCCATCACCGAGACCGACAGCCCCCAGGCCCGCGAAAAACTCCTCGGCATGCCCAGCGCGCTGCGCTTCCCGAACCCCCGGGCCGCCGCCGACTGGCTCCGCGTCCGCCAGCCCGCCCTGCTGGCCTCCGCCCGGCTCGCGGTCGCCGACGGCGAACTCGACACGCTGGCCCGCCGGTTGATGTCCCAGCTGGTGCGCGCGATGGTCGCCCACTTCGGCACCCAGGCCGCCGCCCCCGAGCTCTACGGCGTCCACCGCCTCGTCCTCGACGTGGCCGAGCGGCGGAACCTGCCCCGCGAGAAGGCCGCCGCGCTGCTGAACCTCGCCGATCTGGACGCGCAGACCGGCCGTACGACCGAGGCGCTGGCCCGCTACCGGGCCGCTCTGGACGCCGGACGCGAAGCGAATGACCCGTATGCGACCGGACGCGCGATGGAATCCGTAGGCGGCGCGCACCAGGAGCTCGGCGACTACGACCGGGCCGCCGACTGGTTCGGCCGCGCGCTGGCCCAGCGGCTCGCCCGGGACGAGCGCGCGGAGGCCGCCCGGCTCTATGGCCGGATCGCCGCCGCGCACACCTACGCGGGCCGCTACGGCGAGGCGCTGCGGAACTGGCGGGCCGCCGTCGCCGGGTACCGCAAGAACGGTGATGTGCCCGCCCAGGCACGGGCGTTGAGCGAGCTGGCGCGGGTCCAGGAGTACGCCGGCCGCCCCGAGGAGTCGCTGCTGACCTGTCACGAGGCCGTGGAGTGGGCGCGCCGCGCGGAGGACGTACGGCTGCAGGCGGCGTTGCAGCTGCGGCTGGCCGACACCCTCGACCGGCTGGGCGATCCGGCGTCCGCCGCGCTGCACCGCGGGACGGCCGAGCGGATGCTGGGCGAGGAGCTCCAGGAGGGTGATCCGGCCCCTGAATCCCTGGAACATGACGCTAACGCCTGCGAAATCCGTAGTACATCCGCTGAAGATTGATGCATTGAAAGGCTAGACACCGAGAACGCCTTCATTAAACTGGCTCTGCCGCACCTTCTCCTGCGGTCTCCCGGTGCGCTCACGCATGTCCGGGTATGAGATGTATTGCCCCACATCCTCTGAGTCAAGGACCGTGATCCACGTGAAGGTCGGCATCCCCCGCGAGGTCAAGAACAACGAGTTCCGGGTGGCCATCACCCCCGCCGGCGTGCACGAGCTGGTGCGCCACGGCCACCAGGTCCTCATCGAGCAGAACGCCGGCGTCGGCTCCTCGATCACGGACGACGAGTACGTGGCGGCGGGCGCGAAGATCCTCGCCACCGCCGACGAGGTCTGGGCCACCGCCGACCTGCTGCTCAAGGTCAAGGAGCCCATCGCCGAGGAGTACCACCGCCTCCGCAAGGACCAGACGCTCTTCACGTACCTGCATCTGGCCGCCTCCAAGGAGTGCACC
This sequence comes from Streptomyces sp. NPDC088350, assembly GCF_044753545.1. NCBI lineage: Bacteria > Bacillati > Actinomycetota > Actinomycetes > Kitasatosporales > Streptomycetaceae > Streptomyces > Streptomyces sp. NPDC088350. Next base: position 24,560 of record NZ_JBIVNL010000015.1, read on the forward strand.
GACGCGCTCGTCGAGTCCGGTACCACCGCGATCGCCTACGAGACCGTCGAGCTGCCCGGCCGCGCCCTGCCGCTGCTCGCCCCGATGTCCGAGGTCGCGGGCCGTCTCGCCCCGCAGGTCGGCGCCTATCACCTGATGCGCTCGGTCGGTGGCCGCGGTGTGCTGCCCGGCGGTGTCCCCGGCACCCAGCCCGCGCGGGCCGTCGTCATCGGCGGCGGTGTCTCCGGCTGGAACGCGACGCAGATCGCCGTCGGCATGGGCTTCCACGTCACGCTGCTCGACCGCGACATCAACAAGCTCCGCGAGGCCGACAAGGTCTTCGGCACCAAGGTCCGGGCGATCATGTCCAACTCGTTCGAGCTGGAGAAGGCAGTCCTGGACGCCGACCTCGTCATCGGCGCGGTGCTCATCCCGGGCGCCAAGGCACCGAAGCTCGTCACCAACGAACTCGTGTCGCGGATGAAGCCCGGAAGTGTGCTTGTCGACATCGCGATCGACCAGGGCGGCTGCTTCGAGGACTCGCGTCCGACCACCCACGCCGAGCCGACCTTCCCGGTCCACAACTCGGTCTTCTACTGCGTCGCCAACATGCCCGGCGCGGTGCCCAACACGTCCACCTACGCGCTCACCAACGCCACGCTGCCGTACATCGTGGAACTCGCCGACCGCGGCTGGGCCGAGGCGCTGCGACGTGATCCTGCTCTCGCCAAGGGGCTCAACACCCATGACGGCAAGGTGATTTACCGCGAGGTCGCCGAGGCGCACGGACTGGAGCACGTCGAGCTGGAATCGCTGCTCGGCTGACTCTGTCGACTAAGTCACCGTTCAGCAAAAGGCGATACGTCAACACAGGTCGTCAACACAGCGCGCCCGGCCGGACCTTGCTCGACGGGTCCGGCCGGAAGTGTGTGTATGGTCACTTTGCGGCACTCGGCCAACTCGCGCCGAACGTAACCCTTGAACCGATTCGTGCACCGGTGAAACCCGCCGTGCGACCGCCGTACGCCCTTGACAGAGGGATGTTTCATTGCCGACACATCGGGCCGGGTCCGGCGGATTGTGTTGCTGCGAACACCCGACACGCCATAGAGTCGCCATCCGTCGGCATGGTGCCACGCTGACCTATCGAGAAGTTCCCTGGTCACCAAGGAGGTAAGACGACTTGTGAATGAGTCGACATTTTCTCCCGGGGGTGGTCAACCAGGAATGCCTGCAAGGGGCCAGGAGCCCGCGGGGTTCGAGGCTGTCGGCTCCGTTGCGGTGCGAACCTTCGCAGCCCACCAGGGTCACCAGAAGCCAGGGGTGACTCAGCCAGCACACCAGAGCATGGATGGCCATCACGTGAACGCCATGGCCGGCGACGGAAGGGGCGCGCCCCACAACCATTTCGCCGACTACGACGAACTGCCCGACGGGCACTTCTACGACCCCGACGCCGAGTACGAGCCCGATCCCGAGTACGCGGCCACACTCGCGCCCGACGCGGCCCGCCAGCGCCGCGAGCGCGTGGGCCCGACCGGACGCCCGCTCCCGTACTTCCCGATTCCGGGCCCGCTGACCAGTCACGGCCCCGCGACGATCGTCGCGATGTGCAACCAGAAGGGCGGCGTCGGCAAGACCACGTCGACCATCAACCTGGGTGCCGCGCTCGCGGAGTACGGCCGGCGGGTACTGCTCGTCGACTTCGACCCGCAGGGCGCGCTGTCGGTCGGACTGGGCGTCAATCCCATGGAGTTGGACCTCACCGTCTACAACCTGCTCATGGAGCGGGGCATGTCGGCCGACGAGGTGCTGCTCAAGACAGCTGTCCCGAACATGGACTTGCTGCCCAGCAACATCGACTTGTCGGCCGCCGAAGTGCAGTTGGTGAGCGAGGTCGCGCGCGAGTCCACCCTGCAGCGGGCGTTGAAGCCGCTGATGGCCGACTACGACTACATCGTGATCGACTGTCAGCCCTCACTCGGCCTGCTCACCGTGAACGCCCTGACGGCGGCTCACAAGGTGATCGTGCCGCTGGAGTGCGAGTTCTTCGCGCTGCGTGGTGTCGCGCTGCTGACGGAGACCATCGAGAAGGTCCAGGAGCGCCTCAACCCGGAGTTGGAGCTCGACGGGATCCTCGCCACGATGTACGACTCCCGCACCGTGCACAGCCGTGAGGTGCTCGCGCGCGTGGTCGAGGCCTTCGACGACCACGTCTACCACACGGTCATCGGGCGCACGGTGCGCTTCCCGGAGACCACGGTCGCCGGTGAGCCGATCACCACGTACGCCTCCAACTCCGTCGGTGCCGCCGCCTATCGCCAGCTCGCCAGGGAGGTGCTCGCCCGGTGTCACGCCGAGTGAGTCTGCCGGGGGCCGACGAACTGTTCCGTACGACAGGGGGGATGGCGCTCCAATCGTCCACCCCCAGGAGCCGGGCCAACGGCGAGGCCCGGGTGCCGGCTCCGGCGGGGGAGAGCGACGGCACCGCCGCCGGGGAGGACGCCCCGCAGTCCGTACCCGCCCAGGGCGGTGACGGCGCGGGCGCCGAGCATGTAGCGGCGGACGCGGACGGCGGCGAGTCCCGCAGCCGGTCCGCGGACGGCTCCGGGCGACGTCAGGGGGCGCAGGAAGGTTCTGCCCAGCCTCGAAAGCAGCGTCAGGGGGCGCAGGCCCAGCGCCGGCCCACCGGGCGCGAGCGGCACGACGAGAAGATCACCGTGTACGTGTCCGCCGAGGAACTCATCGACCTGGAGCACGCCCGCCTGATGCTCCGGGGCGAGCACGGCCTCGCGGTCGACCGCGGCCGGATCGTCCGCGAGGCGGTCGCCGTCGTCCTGGCCGATCTGGAGTCCCGCGGGGACGCGAGCATTCTCGTACGCCGGCTTCGCGGGCGGTAGCGGTAGCCTGCGGGGGCCATGACCTCGAACGACGCTCCCGCCGCCGGCGCAGCCGCCGGACGTCGGCGTGCGCTGGGCAGGGGGCCGGGTTCGGCTCCGGAGCCCGAGGCCGTCGTAGAAGAAGTGGTCGTTGAGGACGTCGCGGAAGAAGTCGCCGCAGAACCCGACGACGGGGTCTTCAAGGTGCGGCTCGCCAACTTCGAGGGGCCGTTCGACCTTCTCCTCCAGCTGATCTCGAAGCACAAGCTCGATGTGACCGAGGTGGCGCTGTCCAAGGTCACCGACGAGTTCATGGCGCACATCAGGGCGATGGGGCCCGACTGGGACCTGGACCAGACGACCGAGTTCCTCGTCGTCGCGGCGACCCTGCTGGATCTGAAGGCGGCCCGGCTGCTGCCCTCCGCCGAGGTCGAGGACGAGGCCGACCTGGCGTTGCTGGAGGCCCGGGACCTGCTGTTCGCGCGGCTGCTGCAGTACCGGGCGTACAAGCAGATCGCCGACATCTTCAACCGGCGCCTCGACGAGGAGGCCCGGCGCTACCCCCGTACCGTCGGGCTCGAACCGCACCACGCCGAGCTGCTGCCCGAGGTCGTCATCCGGATCGGCCCGGAGGGCTTCGCCAGGCTCGCCGTGAAGGCGATGCAGCCCAGACCCAAGCCGCAGGTGTACATCGACCACATCCACGCGCCGCTCGTCAGCGTGCAGGAGCAGGCCGGGATCGTGATCGCGCGGCTGCGGGAACTCGGCGAGGCCAGCTTCAGCGTGCTCGTCGACGACACCGACGACACCCTGACCGTCGTAGCGCGGTTCCTGGCCCTTCTGGAGCTGTACCGGGAGAAGGCCGTCGCGCTGGACCAGGAGACCGCGCTCGGGGACCTGATCGTGCGCTGGACGGGCGGGGAGGGGGAGGGCGAGCCCGTGGTCACGGACGAGTTCGACCGGCCGCCCGAGGTGCCCAAGGAGACCAAGGAGGAGTCGGCGTGAGCGAGGAGACCACGGGCGTACCGGCGAGCCCGTCCGCCGTCGCGGAACTCGACCTCAAGCCCGCCCTGGAGGCCGTCCTCATGGTCGTGGACGAGCCCGCGACCGAGGAACACCTCGCGAAAATACTCCAGCGGCCCAAACGGCGGATCGCGGACGCGTTGCGCGAGCTGGCCGACGAGTACACCGTCCAGGGGCGGGGTTTCGAGCTGCGGCTGATCGCCGGGGGCTGGCGTTTCTACTCCCGCCCGGAGTTCGCGCCGGCCGTCGAGGGCTTCGTCCTGGACGGTCAGCAGGCCCGGCTCACGCAGGCCGCGCTGGAGACCCTGGCGGTCGTCGCGTACCGCCAGCCGGTCAGCCGCAGCAGGGTCTCTATGGTCCGCGGAGTCAACTGCGACGGTGTGATGCGCACCCTCTTGCAGCGCGGTCTGGTCGAGGAGGCGGGCACGGAACCCGAAACAGGTGCGATCCTGTACGTGACGACGAACTACTTTCTGGAGCGGATGGGCCTGCGCGGCCTGGACGAGCTCCCGGAGCTCGCGCCCTTCCTCCCTGAGGCTGAGGCGATCGAGGCGGAGACGCTGGAAGGGGTCCCGTCGTTCGATCCGGATGCACCGGATGCAGATGCAGACGAAACGACGACGACGGAACTTTGATGCGAAGCAGTGGCAGTGGCAGCAGTGGTGGCGGCGGTAGGAGCGGCGGGCGCGGCAACCCCCGCGGGACCGGCGGGGGCGGCAACCCCCGGGGTTCCGGTGGGGGCGGCGGCGGTCGCGGCTCCGGCGCGGGCAACTCCCGGGGTGCCGGCGGGGGCGGCTCCCAGCCGAGGGGCGCGGGAGGCCGCGACGACAAGCCGAAGCGCGCCGGAAAGCCGCGTCCCGAGGAGCGGCGCTACGACGTAGGCCCCACGGGATCCCACGAAGGCCCCAAGTCGGGGCGCGGTGCCGCCGCGCGCGGCGGTGCCAAGGGCGGCCCCAAGCAGGGCCAGGGCACCGGACGCGGGCGCTGGGCGCCGGCGACCTCGCGTGAGTACGACGCGCGGGCCGAGGAGCGCAATCGGGAGCGGTACGCGGGCAAGAAGGACATCAAGCCGCCCAAGACCTTCCCGGGCGCCGAGCAGGAGGGCGAGCGGCTGCAGAAGGTCCTCGCGCGCGCGGGCTACGGCTCCCGGCGCTCCTGCGAGGAGCTGATCGAGCAGTCCCGCGTCGAGGTCAACGGCGAGATCGTGGTCGAGCAGGGGCTGCGGGTCGACCCCGAGCACGACGAGATCAAGGTCGACGGGCTGACGGTGGCGACGCAGTCGTACCAGTTCTTCTCGCTGAACAAGCCCGCCGGTGTCGTCGCGACGATGGAAGACCCTGAGGGCCGGCAGTGCCTCGGCGACTACGTCACCAACCGTGAGACGCGTCTTTTCCACGTCGGGCGGCTCGACACCGAGACCGAGGGTGTGATCCTGCTCACCAATCACGGCGAGCTGGCGCACCGGCTGACCCACCCGAAGTACGGAGTGAAGAAGACCTACCTCGCGCACATCGTGGGCCCGATCCCGCGCGATCTGGGCAAGCAGCTGAAGGACGGCATCCAGCTGGAGGACGGGTACGCACGCGCGGACCACTTCCGGGTCGTCGAGCAGACCGGCAAGAACTACCTGGTCGAGGTGACCCTCCACGAGGGCCGCAAGCACATCGTGCGGCGCATGCTCGCGGAGGCCGGCTTCCCGGTCGACAAGCTGGTCCGCGTGTCGTTCGGCCCGATCACCCTGGGCGACCAGAAGTCGGGGTGGCTGCGACGGCTGTCGAACACCGAGGTCGGCATGCTGATGCAGGAAGTCGATCTCTAAGCACACGGTTTGGGTGCGGCCGGTTCCGGGTTCTCCGGGGCCGGCCGTTTCGTTTCCGTCTGTCGTGGGGGTTGTGCGGCATCGCGATCACTCTTTATAGTCAAGTTGACTATTAACGGGGTGGATCACCATGACCGCAACACCGGCCTACGACAAGTACGCCTTCGAACCTTTCGCCGTCACCGCCGACCTCGCCGTCCTCACGATCCGCGCCGGCGCCCTGCACGTGCTGCTCGTCGAGCGCGGACAGGAGCCGTACGCCGGGCACTGGGCGTTGCCCGGCGGCTTCGTGGCGCCCGACGAGTCCGCGGAGACGGCCGCCCGGCGTGAACTCGCCGAGGAGACCGGCCTGTTGGACGTCTCCGGGCTGCATCTGGAGCAGTTGCGCACCTACAGCGAGCCCGACCGCGACCCCCGGATGCGGGTCGTCACCGTCGCCTTCGCCGCACTGCTGCCGGACCCTCCCGAGCCGCGCGCGGGCAGTGACGCGGCGCAGGCCCGCTGGCTGCCGTACGACTCGCTCGGGCCGTTGGCCTTCGACCACGACCGGATTCTGGCCGACGCGCACGAACGGGTGGGCGCCAAGCTGGAGTACAGCTGCCTCGCCACCGCCTTCTGCCCGCCCGAGTTCACGCTGGGGGAGCTGCATCAGGTCTACGAGACCGTGTGGGGCACCGAGTTGGACCGCCCCAACTTCCGCCGCAAGGTGCTCGCGACGCCGGGTTTCGTCGAACCGGTGCTGGGCGGCGCCAAGTTGACCGGTGGCCGTGGGAAGCCGGCCGCGCTGTACCGCGCCGGGACCGCCACCGCCCTGTACCCGCCCTTGCTCCGGCCGACCCGGGAAGGAAGCCCCGCATGACCACGACCACCGTCCGCAAGCGTGCCGCCACGGGAGCCCTGGTGGGGCTCGCCCTCGGGGACGCGCTCGGATTCCCGACCGAGTTCAACGACGTGCCCGCCATCCTCGCCAAGTGCGGTCCCTGGCGGGAGATGGAGCTGCCGAGGCCGGCGATCGTCACCGACGACACGCAGATGACGCTGGCGTTGGGGCGGGGACTGCGAACTGCCATGAATCGAGGGGTGCTTGGTCCCCAGCGGATGGAGCGGCCGGTGCGCGAGGAGTTCGTGGACTGGTACCGGTCGCCGGACAACAACCGTGCCCCCGGCCGGACGTGCCTCGTCGCCTGCGATCTGCTGGAGGCCGACGAACGGCTGTGGCAGGACGCCAGCCAGATCGGTTCGAAGGGCTGCGGGGCCAACATGCGGGTCGCGCCGGTCGGGCTCGTCCCCGGGCTGAGTGACGAACAGCGGTCCGGTGCGGCCCAGTTGCAGTCCGCGCTCACCCATGGGCACCCGACCGCGCTCGCCGCGTCCGACCTCACCGCGCACGCCGTGCGGCTGCTCGCGCAGGGCGCCGAGCCGACCGGGCTGGTCGGGCTGCTGCGGTCGTACGCCGTCGAGAACCGCACCCGCTACCGCCACCGCTGGCTGGGCGACCTGTGGACGCGGAGTCAGGACCCCACGCCCGAGCACTTCATCGCGCGCGGCTGGGACGAGTGCCTGGAGATCCTGGGCCGCCTCCAGGACGCCCTGCGGACCCCCTCGCCCGAGACCGACCCGTGCCTGGCCACCGGCGCGGGCTGGATCGCCGAAGAGGCCCTGGCGACCGGCCTGTTGTGCTTCCTCCTCTTCGTGGACGAACCGGTGACCGCGTTGCGTCGCGCGGCCTGCACGTCCGGCGACTCGGACTCGATCGCCTGTCTTACGGGGGCGTTCGCTGGGGCGTATCTGGGGGAGAGTGCGTGGCCGGAGGAGTGGGCCGAGCGGATCGAGTACCGGGGGGAGCTGCTGGGGCTGGGGGCACTCTGGGACGCTTGAGGGATGATCGACGCCTTGGACATCGACCTCAAGCCCGTGGTGGCCGAGCAGCCCGACCCGCTGCTCTTCGCCACCGTCTCCGGCGCGCACCTCTACGGCTTTCCGTCCCGCGATTCGGACGTGGACCTGAGGGGTGTGCACCTGCTGCCGACCGCCGAACTCGTCGGCCTGCGAGAGCCGGACGAGACACGGTCGAAGATGTGGTTGCGGGACGGCGTCGAGATGGACCTCGTCACCCACGACCTGCGCAAGTTCGTACGGCTGATGCTGCGGCGCAACGGTTATGTGCTGGAGCAGCTGTTGTCCCCGCTCGTGGTGCACACCACCGACGCTCACCGGGAGTTGGCCGCGCTCGCACCGGGTGTTCTCACCAGCCATCACGCCCACCACTACCGGGGGTTCGCCACGACCCAGTGGCGGCTGTTCGAGAAGACCGGCGAACTCAAGCCGCTGCTCTACACGTTCCGTGTGCTGCTCACCGGTATCCATCTCATGCGCAGCGGTGAGGTGCAGGCCCATCTGCCCACGCTTCTCGGCGAGGTCGACGCACCTCCGTATCTGCCGGAGCTGATCGCGGCGAAGGCGGAACTGGAGCACGGGTGTGCCGACGTCGACCACGCGCGTGTGCTGGCCGATGTCGAGGGCCTGCACGGTGAGTTGGACGACGCGCAGGGGGCGTCAGCCCTGCCGGACGCTCCGAGCACATACGACGCCCTGCACGAGTTCGTCGTCCGGGTCCGGCTGGAGAGCTGACGCGCGCCGGACCCGGATCAGGAAGTCCTCCACGCGGTGCCGGTCCGGCTCCGCCGGGAGGGGGGTGCGGGTGGCCGCCTCGTCCGTCTCCGTGGCCAGGCGGGTCATCCAGGACTCGACCTCGGGCCAAGGGAGTTCGCCGCGTTTGACGGACAGCAGGGGGGCGCGCCGGTCGCCGACGTCGATCGTCAGGGTGCCCGTGCGGAGTACGTCGCGGGCGCTCATCAGGAGGCGGAGCAGGTGCATCGCGTGCTTCCAGCGCGGGGCGCCGTGCGTGCGGATGTCGGCCTCCAGCTTCCTGCGCTGGCCCAACGCGTAGCGCGTGAACGTCTCATGGACCTTGCGGGAGAGGAACGCGCCGCGCAGGGCGAGGAGTTCGCGGCCCGTGGCGTCGACGTGCTCGACGAGAGGGGAGTGGAGGCACTCCAGGATGTTGGGGTTGGCGCGCAGGGCCAGTTCGCAGAAGCGCTCCAGCTCCCAGCTGAACTGCTCCGCCGCCGGGCCCTCCACATGCGTCGGCGGCTTCTCGAAGCGCCAGAAGAGCGGGGTGGGGGCCACGAACACCCCCCGGCGGTCCGTGTCGCTGCCGTCCGTCGCCAGGCCGAAGGCGCGCGAACCCATCACGCAGGAGTAGATCGTGTGGTCGCCGACCAGGGCCTCGGGGTGCATGCCCGGAGCGTACGCGGCGGTTCACGCCAGGTGGATCGAATTTCCCTCCACCGTGATCTGCTCCGCCGGCAGCGCCTTCGGTGCCGGGCCGCCCGCGACCGTACCGTCCGCGATGTGGAACCTGCTGCCGTGGCACGGGCAGTTGATCGTGCCGTTCGCGACGGCGCTCACCGTGCAGCCCTGGTGGGTGCAGATCGCCGAGAAGGCCTTGAACTCGTCCTTCGTCGGCTGGGTCACCACGATCTTCTGCGCCTTGAGGATCTTGCCGCCGCCGACCGGGATGTCGGACGTCTTCGCCAACTCCTGTCCGCCGGACGCCTTCACGGACGACGAGCCCGAGGAGTCGTTGCCGCTGCCGTACTTGCTGCATCCCGCCGCGAGCGCGGCGGCCGCACCCGTCGCGAGGACCGTGCGGCGCGTCGAGCTGTCGGTCATGTCGTCACTCCGAAGGGGGTCGTGTAGTCGCTACGACGGTGGTCATGTCGCTACTCCGACGGTGGTCATGTCGTCACTCCGACGGTGCGGAAGAACCAGAGGGCGGATGTCAGCCAGAGCAGGGTGAGGGCGGTGAACACCAGTCCGCCGACGAGCGGCAGCAGCCAGCCGGGCAGGCGCTCCGAGCGGAGCAGCAGCATCTTGGCACTGAAGGCACCGAAGAACGCGCACCCCAGGAGGGAATGCCACATCACGCGTGTCGAGTACGTCTGGTAGCCGAACGCGTAGAGGCAGTGCACCGCGACCGGGACCGCCACCAGGAACGCGATCCGCCCCGACCAGCGGTGCAGCGTCGCCGACCAACTCGGGCCCGGCAGCTTGCCGTAGACCATGAAGGCCGAGACGACCTGGACGAGGGCGAAGAAGAACGCGGTCGTCGCGAGCCAGGACTTCACCGCGCCGGTGCTGCTGAAACCGGCGAGGTTGAAGGCGGTGCCCGCCGGGTCGTGGACCTTGCCGTAGACGCCGAGGCCGACGGCCACGGCCGCGGCGACGAGGGCCGGGACCAGATAGCGGGCGGGGCTGTCGCGGTGGCGTGGCGGGGGCGGGGGGTAGGCCTGGGTGGCGGCGTTCGGGTCGGCGGTCATGATCGGCTCCCTGAGGCGGATGGTGGGTCAGGGGGTGACGGGTTGTGCCGTGAGCTGCTGTCCGTCGACCGTGACCGCGCCGGTCTCCGGGTCGATACGCGGTGCGGAGGCGGCCTTGCCGTCGCGGGTGACGATGCCGGTCTGGCGGCCGTTCGGCAGCACGATCCAGCCGCCGTCGATCTTGGCGCCGCGCACCTTGGCCGTCGCGCGCCACAGCCCGGACGGCTTGACGGCCTTGTCGGCGGTGAAGACGTAGGACCGGCCCTCGTCCTTGACCGTGCCGTGGATCTTCTTGCCCTGCTCGATCCTGCCGTCGAGTACGGCGCCGTTCGGGGCGGTGAGCCTCATGCTGCCGTCGTCCTTGACGGGTCCCCGCAGCCAGGCTTCCTTGTAGCGGCCGTCGCAGAAGTAGGCGACCGCCTTGCCGTCACGGACGGACACGGCGACCGACGCGGTGTCGTCGTCGGTGCGGCCTGCGTAACCGGCGTTCGTGACGGGCGACTTCGACGGGGTCCGGCTGGGGGTTGCGGTCGGTGTCGGTGCCGCGTTCGCCGATTTTTTCGGTGACGCCGACGGTGATGCCTCGCTGTACGAGGACGACGCGGTCTTCGTCCCGGACGTCGCGTTGAGCGTCAGCATGAACAGGCCCAGCACCAGGCCCGCCAGAAGTGTGAGCAGTGGTCCAGGACGCTTCATCTACTGTCCTCCCCCGAGGCGAGCTACCAGCCCATGAGAGCGGACTCGGGGCCGTGGGTAAAGAGGCATACCGGGATGATCTCACCCCAAGTAGCGGAACAGGGTGATTCAGGTGACATTGGCAGGGTTCGAGGCCGGCCCCGACCGGCCAGAGCGGCTCCGGCGGCAACGTCCTGGGCGCGCTGCTCTCGGCCCTCGGCGGCGCCGGCGGTCAGGGCAGCGGTAACGGAAGCAATCCGCTGGGCGGGCTCCTGGACATGCTCACCAAGTCCGGCCTGGCCGAACAGAAGGACTCCTGGGACGGCACCGGCCAGAACCAGTCCGTCACCGGCGCCCAGATCCAGCAGGCGCTGCCCGACGAGACCCTGCGGAAGGTCGCCGAGCAGGCCGGCGTCACCCCGGACCACGCGGCGGCCGAGCTCGCGCAGGCGCTGCCTCAGGCCGTCGACAAGCTGACCCCGGGTGGACAGTTGCCTCAGGCCGCCTCGCTGGAGGAACTGGTTCGGCAGCAGTCCTTGTGACCCGTCTCGGTGGGCGGGCGGCGGGCACCCGTGCGGGACGGGCTGACTACGCTGGTCGTGCAAAGAGCCGGGTTGTACATCAGCGAGGAGCAGAGCCGTGGCGGTACGAGCGGTCCGGGGCGCCGTCCAACTGGACAGGGACGAGGCCGGCCACATGGACGAGCAGGTCGGAGCGCTGCTCACCGCCGTCCTGGAGCGGAACGGCCTCACCGCCGACGACCTGATCAGCGTCTGGTTCACTGCCACGCCCGACCTGCACAGCGACTTCCCGGCCGCCGCCGCCCGCAAGCTCGGCAGCGCCTTCGCGGACGTGCCGCTGATCTGCGCGCAGGAACTCGACATCGCCGGCGCCATGCCCCGCGTGGTCCGCATACTCGCGCACATCGAGTCCGACAAGCCGCGTGCCGACATCGCGCACGTGTACCTCGGCGCGGCGGCTGCCCTGCGCAAGGACATCGCCCAGTGAGGACCGCCCTCGTCATCGGCACCGGGCTCATCGGCACGTCCGCCGCGCTCGCCCTCGCCTCGCGCGGAGTCGTCGTCCACCTCGCCGACCACGACCCCGAGCAGGCCCGTACGGCCGCCGCGCTCGGCGCCGGCACCGACGAGGCGCCGGACGGGCCCGTCGACCTCGCGATCGTCGCCGCGCCGCCCGCCCTGGTGGCCGGGGTGCTCGCCGACGCGATGCGGCGGGGTGTGGCCCGCGGGTACCTCGACGTGGCCAGCGTCAAGGGCGGTCCGCGCCGGGAGCTGGAGGCGCTCGGCCTCGACCCGTCGCTGATGTCCAGGTACATCGGCTCGCATCCCATGTCCGGGCGCGAGAAGTCGGGCCCGCTGGCCGCGACCGGCGACCTCTTCGAGGGGCGGCCCTGGGTGCTGACGCCCACCCGTGACACGGACACCGAGGTGCTGAACCTCGCCCTGGAGCTGGTCTCGCACTGCCGTGCCGTGCCGGTTGTCATGGATGCCGACGCTCATGACCGTGCGGTCGCTCTCGTGTCCCACATGCCCCATCTGGTGTCCAGCATGGTCGCCGCGCGGCTGGAGAACGCGGAGGAAGCCGCCGTACGGCTGTGTGGGCAGGGGATCCGGGATGTGACCCGGATCGCCGCGTCCGACCCCCGCATGTGGATCGACATCCTCTCCGCGAACCCGGGGCCGGTCGCCGACCTGCTCACCGATGTCGCCGGGGACCTGGAGGAGACGGTGCGGGCGTTGCGCGCGCTGCAGTCCGCCGACGAGGACAAGCGCCGGGAGGGTGCGGGCGGCATCGAGGACGTGCTGCGGCGGGGGAACGCGGGGCAGGTGCGTGTGCCCGGCAAGCACGGGTCCGCTCCGCGGGTTTACGAGGTGGTGGCTGTGCTGATCGACGACCAGCCCGGGCAGCTGGCCCGGATCTTCGCGGACGCGGGGATGGCGGGGGTCAATATCGAGGATGTGCGGATCGAGCATGCGACGGGGCAGCAGGCGGGGCTTGTGCAGTTGATGGTGGAGCCGAAGGCCGCGGCCGTGTTGACGGCGGGGTTGCGGGAGCGAGGGTGGGCGATCCGGCAGTAGGTGCCCGGCGTGGGGGCGGGCGTCCTCTGGGGGCTGCGCCCCCAGGCCCCCGCTTCGGCCCTGAAGGGGCCTCGTCCTCAAACGCCGGACGGGCTGAGAAATACCGGCCCGCGTTCGGAAGGCGCCGGACGGGCTGGATTGTGTCGGCCTGCGTCGAAAGGTGCCCAAGAAGAGCGGCGGCCGGACGAGTGACGCGAACCCAGTAACCTTGTCCGGGGCGCACTCGCACCCCCACCCCGCTCACCACCCCGCACCAGGAAGGTGTCCTCCCGTGGAAAACGGCGCCGCCCGGACCGCCCCGGCAGTGATTGTCGCCATCGACGGCCCCTCCGGCACGGGCAAGTCCAGCACGTCGAAGGCCGTGGCCGCGCAGCTCGGGCTGAGCTATCTGGACACCGGCGCCCAGTACCGGGCGATCACCTGGTGGATGGTGACCAACGGGATCGACATCACCGACCCCACCGCGATCGCCGACGCGGCGGGCAAGGCGGAGATCGTCTCGGGCACCGACCCGGCGAACCCGACGATCAGTGTCGACGGCGTGGACGTGGCCGGCCCGATCCGTACGCAGGAGGTCACCTCCAAGGTCAGCGCGGTGAGCGCGGTGCCCGAGGTGCGGGCCAGGATCACCGAGCTGCAGCGTTCGCTGGCCGCCGAGGCGGAGCAGGGGATCGTGGTGGAGGGGCGGGACATCGGTACGACCGTGCTGCCCGACGCCGATCTGAAGATCTTCCTCACCGCCTCCCCGGAGGCGCGTGCCGCCCGCCGCAGCGGCGAGCTGAAGGGCGCCGACGTACAGGCCACCCGCGAGGCGCTGCTGAAGCGGGACGCGGCCGACTCCTCGCGCACGACCTCGCCGCTCGCGAAGGCGGACGACGCGGTCGAGGTGGACACCTCCGACCTCACGCTCCAGCAGGTCATCGAGTGCGTCGTCACCCTCGTCGGGGAGAAGCGGGCCGCCAAGTGACCGGAGCATCCGAACGGGGCGCCGAAGTCGGGCGGCGCATCGGCGTCGGCCTGATGTACGGGCTGTGGAAGCCGCGCGTGCTGGGCGCCTGGAAGGTGCCTGCCGCCGGTCCGGTGATCCTCGCCGTCAACCACTCCCACGGCGTCGACGGGCCCATGGTCATGGGCGTGGCACCCCGGCCGACCCACTTCCTGATCAAGAAAGAGGCGTTCGTCGGTCCGCTGGACCCCTTCCTGCTCCGCATCGGGCAGGTGAAGGTGGACCGGTCGATCGCCGACCGTACGGCGATCACCGGGGCGCTCGACGTCCTGGCGGCCGGCGGCGTCCTCGGGATCTTCCCCGAGGGCACCCGCGGCGAGGGCGACTTCGCCTCGCTGCGCGCGGGACTCGCCTACTTCGCCGTCCGCAGCGGCGCCCCGATCGTGCCGGTGGCCGTGCTGGGCACCGCCGAGAAGAGCGGACGGCTGATAAAGGCGCTGCCCCCGCTGCGCTCCCGCGTCGACGTCGTCTTCGGCGACCCGTTCGAAGCGGGCGACGGCTCCGGCCGCCGTACGCGCAAGGCGCTGGACGAGGCGACCGAGCGGATCCAGAAGCAGCTGGCCGCCCACCTGGACGACGCCAGGCGCCTCACCGGGCGCTAAGAGACACTTGAGTAGTGGATCACCCGAAATCCGGGGGTTCCACCGATCACCACGATGAACGAGGTACCCACTTCATGAACGACCAGATCCAGCCCGACGGCTCCGGCGAGGGGCACGAGCACGGGGCGCTCGGCGACGCCGAGTACGCGGAGTTCATGGAGCTCGCCGCCGTGGAGGGCTTCGACATCGAGGACGTCGAGGGCGCCCTCGACGAGGCCGGTCACGGGCCGCTGCCCGTCCTCGCCGTCGTCGGCCGGCCGAACGTCGGCAAGTCGACTCTCGTCAACCGCATCATCGGCCGCCGCGAGGCTGTCGTAGAGGACAAGCCGGGCGTCACCCGCGACCGCGTGACCTACGAGGCCGAGTGGACCGGGCGGCGCTTCAAGGTCGTCGACACCGGCGGCTGGGAGCAGGACGTCCTCGGCATCGACGCCTCCGTGGCCGCCCAGGCCGAGTACGCGATCGAGGCCGCCGACGCGGTCGTGTTCGTCGTCGACGCCAAGGTCGGCGCCACCGACACCGACGAGGCGGTCGTACGGCTGCTGCGCAAGGCCGGCAAGCCCGTCGTGCTGGCAGCCAACAAGGTCGACGGTCTCAGTGGTGAGTCCGACGCGGCTTACCTGTGGTCCCTCGGGCTCGGCGAGCCGCACCCCGTCTCCGCGCTGCACGGGCGCGGCACCGGCGACATGCTGGACGCCGTCCTGGAGGCCCTGCCGGAGGCGCCCGAGCAGACCTTCGGCACCGCGGTCGGCGGGCCCCGCCGTATCGCGCTGATCGGCCGCCCGAACGTGGGCAAGTCCTCGCTGCTGAACAAGGTCGCGGGCGAGGAGCGCGTCGTCGTCAACGAGATCGCGGGCACCACCCGTGACCCGGTCGACGAGCTCATCGAACTCGGCGGCGTGACCTGGAAGTTCATCGACACCGCCGGTATCCGCAAGCGGGTCCACCTCCAGCAGGGCGCCGACTACTACGCCTCGCTGCGCACCGCCGCCGCCGTCGAGAAGGCGGAGGTCGCGGTCATCCTGATCGACGCCTCCGAGTCCATCTCGGTGCAGGACCAGCGGATCGTCACCATGGCCGTGGAGGCGGGGCGTGCGATCGTCCTCGCCTTCAACAAGTGGGACACCCTCGACGAGGAGCGCCGCTACTACCTGGAGCGCGAGATCGAGACCGAGCTGGCCCAGGTCGCCTGGGCGCCCCGGGTGAACATCTCGGCGCGCACCGGCCGGCACATGGAGAAGCTGGTCCCGGGCATCGAGACCGCCCTGGCCGGCTGGGAGACCCGTGTTCCCACGGGCCGGCTGAACGCCTTCCTCGGCGAGCTGGTCGCCGCCCACCCGCACCCGGTCCGCGGCGGCAAGCAGCCCCGCATCCTCTTCGGCACCCAGGCCGGCACCAAGCCCCCGCGCTTCGTGCTCTTCGCCTCCGGCTTCATCGAGGCGGGCTACCGCCGCTTCATCGAGCGCCGCCTGCGCGAGGAGTTCGCCTTCGAGGGCACCCCGATCCACATCTCGGTCCGGGTCCGCGAGAAGCGCGGCAAGAAGAAGTAGCCGCACATCTTGTGCTACGACGAGGAGGGCGGCCCCTGTTCAACAGGGGCCGCCCTCCTCGTGTGCGTGCCGCGTCAGATGCCTCGGCGCGGGCCGGGCGGCAGGGCCGCCGGGATGTGGTGCATCCCGGTGTGGGCGTGCTGCTGGCCGACGTGACCGAGCTGCCCGACGCGCTGCCACTGCGACTGCTGCCGGGCGCTGTAGGCCCCCGCGCTGTACGCGCTGTACGAGCCCCCACCGAAGGAGCCCCCGCCGAAGGAAGCCCCGGCGAACGAACCGCCGCCGAACGAGCCCGTGCTGTGCGGGCTGTGCCCGAAGGCGGTGAAGCCCAGCTCCTCCTCGCCGCTGCGGTCGCCCGGCAGCGAGCGGAAGGTCTTGACCCACTCGGAATAGAGCCGGTCGTAGATCGGCGTGGCCGAGGCGCCGCCCGGGCTGTCCCGGTCCGATCGCGAGGACGGGATCGGCTGGTAGGGCCGGCTGCGGGGAACGTCGTAGGTGTGCACGTATGTCCAAACGACGGGTGACCTGAAGGGATGCGGCTCAGGTGCCCGCGAGCGGCAGCGCGGAGCCGACCAACTTGCCGTTCGCCGCCGCCTTGTCGAGCGCGCCGCGCAGCAGGTCCTCGCGGGGCTGGCGGCCGATCGAGCCGACCGGTGCCGCGAACATCAGCACCTGCTGGTGCTTGTTGGCGGCGGCCCGCCAGCTGTCGGTGACCTGGAGCGGCTGGTGCGCCTGCCACCAGGCCACCGGGGAACCGCCGTTGCCGCTCGGCTGGAGCACCGCGTGCAGCTGGCCGGCGGCGAGCAGTACCGACCAGCCGTGCAGCACGGGCGGCACGGTGGTGATCTCGCTCAGCGGCATGAAGCCCTGCTCGATGAGCAGCGGCAGGAAGTCGTCGCCGGCGCCGGTCGAGCCGGGGCGCGCGATGGGCGCGGTCGGCTCGACCACCAGGGCGGGGTGCAACTCCCCGGAGATCAGGACCAGTCCGCTGGTCACACCGAGCACGGCCTGCTCGGGTACGGCCTTCTCCGGTGCGCCGGCCGGGGCGTGCGTGTTGCCGCTGATGGAGCGGACGGCGCCCTGTAGCTGCTCCTCGGTGACCTGGACGATCTGCGAGGGCAGGCAGGTGGCGTGGGCGAAGGCGAGGACGGCGGTCTCGTCGCCGATGAACAGGACGGTGCTGGTGCGCTCCTGATCGGAGTCGCCCTGGGTGCGGCACGACGTGCAGTCGTAACTGCCCGGGGCGTTGTCTCCGGCGAGCAGCCGGTCGGCTTCTTCGTCGCCGATCTCGGCGCGTACGTCGTCGCTGACGTCGAGCATGCGCGGCACGGGTGGCTCCCTCGAAAATGCGGTGCCCGGTGGGTCCCGGGCTCATGAAGAAGACAACGGAGGATCTGTGGCGGGAGTCACGCTCCAGGGCGAACCGAATCGAACCAACCGAAGCGGACGGTCACGTCTGGTACGGAATTGGCCACTCCCTGTCAACTCTGTGAAAGGTCAAGGGAGTTGGTCGCGTGAACCGAGTCACAGCGCTTGTCGGCAACTGGTCGAAAAATCGTGAAATCAGCGAATGTAGTGGGTGGCCGAAAAATGCCGATACCCGCGGTAACAGTGAACTGGCCTGCGGCGACGGGCAGTTGGTCGACATCGGCTCGCTCACCTCCGTACATTCCTCCGCCGTGTGCAACGAGCACCGCTCGGGTACGTCCGCCGGCCGAACAAGCCAGCAAGCAGCACCACCTCCGGCGGACGGGGAGGAGCGCGAGGACCACGTCGATGCGTGGGAGCCGCGAACCGCCTTGGGGGACCCCGTGTTGTTGGAGAGGGAACTACATGTCCGAATGTGCCGATACCACTCGCGAGAACGCTCCTGAGACCCACCGCAAGGGTCAAGCGCGTACGGCGGCGGTCCTCACCGGGGCGGCCCTGCTCGCCCCGCTCGGACTGCTGGCCGCCACCGGCAACGCCGCGGCGGCCGACAGCGGAGTGTGGGACCGCATCGCCCAGTGCGAGAGCGGCGGCAACTGGCACATCAACACCGGCAACGGCTACTACGGAGGACTCCAGTTCTCCGCCGGCACCTGGCGCGCCTACGGCGGCTCGGCCTACGCGGCCACCGCCGACCAGGCCTCCCGGTCCGCGCAGATCGCCGTGGCCACCAAGGTCCAGCACGCCCAGGGTTGGGGCGCCTGGCCGGTCTGTTCCGTACGGGCCGGAGCGACGGGCAGCGCACCCGCCGCCTCCTCCGGCACGGTCACCGAGAATTCGTCGACGACGACGAAGAAGTCGAAGCAGTCGACCACCGAGTCGACGTCCGAGTCGACGAGGAAGCAGTCGACCAGGAAGGCGACCCCGGCGAAGCCCGCGAAGACGCCGGCCCGCGGGACGAACAACGCCTCGCGCGGCACGTCCCGCGGCGACTACACCGTCCGCACGGGCGACACGCTGAGCGCCATCGCGGCCGAACACGGGACCACCTGGCGGAAGATCTACGCCGCCAACAAGTCCGTCATCGGCGACGACCCCGATCTGATCATCCCCGGGCAGCAGCTCGACCTCTGAGCAGAGCCGCTACAGAGCCACGGCAGAGCCACTTCCGTGCCGCCCCCGCCCGGTCCTCCGACCGGGCGGGGGCTCGCCCGTCACTCCCGTTCGGCCGCCTCGCCGCTGAACACGACCGTTCCGCGCCGCAGTTCGTACACGAGGGCCGCCCGGCCGCGCAGCACCGGCGGCAGCCGCTGCTCGGCGACCACCACACACGCGTCGAGCCCGGCCAGCAGTTCGTACGTGTGCGCCGCGACCGCGGGCGACATGCCCTGCGCGGGTTCGTCGACGAGCACCACGCGCGCGCCTGCCAGCAGGGCGCGGGAGAGGGCGAGCATCCGCTGCTCACCGCCGGAGAGGGTGCCGGCGCGGCGGGGGAGCAGGGGGCCCAACTGCGGATACGCGTCGAGGGCCACCGCGTGGTCCCGCGCGGCGAGTTCGAGGTTCTCGTGGACGGTGAGGGACCCGAACACGGCCTGCCGTTCCGGTACCAGACACAGTCCCCGGCGAGCCCGTTCGTAGGCAGGCATACGGGTCACATCGGCGCCGTCCCACACCACCGCACCGCCCGACAGCGCGACCGTACCGGCGAGGGCGCGCAGCGCGGTCGTACGGCCGGAGCCGTTGCGGCCCAGCAGGACGGTGAGCCCCGAGGCGGGTGCGGCGAGGGTGATGCCGTGCAGGGCTTCGAGGGGGCCGTAGCGCACGCGTGCGTGGCGCAGGGAGATGGTCATGCGGGGGTCTCCCGGGCGCTGGGTGTGTCGAGGACGCGGTCGGGCGGGCCGGAGGCGACGATGCGGCCCGCCGCCATCACATGGACCACGTCGGCGAGGTCGGCGACCAGATCGAGGTCGTGCTCCACGACGAGCAGGGCGGTGCCCTCGGCGGCCAGGGCCCTCAACACCACGGTCAGCGCGGCCACTTCGGCGGTGTCGAGTCCGGCGGCGGGTTCGTCGAGCAGCAGCACGCGCGGGCCGCCGGCGAACGCCCGGGCCAGTTCGACCCGGCGCAGCGTCCCGGTGGGCAGCCCGGCGGCGGGCAGCGACCGTACGTCCCCGTCGAGCCCGAACAGCCGCAACGCCCGCTCCACGGCGCCGGGTTCGGCGACCCGCCCCTGCTCGGCACCCACGCGCACGTTCTCGGCGACGGTCAACGAGGGGAAGACCGCGAGCTGTTGAAAGGTCCGGGCGATCCCGAGCCGGGTACGGGCGTGCGCGGGCAGCCGGGTGATGTCCCGTCCCCCGAGCCGGACCCGCCCCCGCGTGGGCCGCACCGTCCCGGCCAGACAGTGGAACAGGGTGCTTTTTCCCGCCCCGTTGGGCCCGACGACGGCGGTGACCTGCCCTGCCCGCACGACGAGATCGACCCTGTCGAGCGCGGCGAAGCCGCCGTAACGGGCGTGCAGGGAGTGGGCGGTGAGGAGGGGCGGGGTGGGCCTGCGGGGCGGAGCGGTGCGTGGCCGTGGCGTCGGTCGGACCGGCGCGGGCTGGGGAAGGGGCGCCTCTTCGGGAGCGACCATGGGTCGGGGCGGGTGAGCGTCTTCAGTGGGCGAGGTGGGGGTCGCGTCCCGGGGTGGCGGTTCCGCCGCGTCGTCCCGCTGTCCGAGTCCGGCGCTCCGCCTCTGCCGCCCCCGCGCCTCGGTCGATCGCCCCGTATCGCGCCGCACAACGCCCGTGCGGGTGCCCGCGGTTGCACCCGCTTCATCCTCCTGCCCGAGCACGGCGGTGCGCCCTCGCAGATCCAGCGCCCCGGAACCCCGCCCGGCACCGTGCTCCGCGCGACGCGCGACATCCGGGCGTACAGCCGCCGTTGAGCCCGCCCGTACCGGCACCGGCTGCACGCCCGCCACCCGCAATCTCCGGCGCACACCCATCCCCAGCGGGGTGAGCCGTGCCCTCCGTCGTAGGCGCAGCCGCTCCGCCGCCCCGCGCAACGCCTCGTACGGCCCCCCGGGGAACCGGCCCACGCACACCGCCAGCACCCCGATCAGCGCCGCCGCGACCCCGCCGCGCGCCCCCGCGTCCAGGCCCACCAGGAGAGCCGCGGCGGCCAGGGCGCCCAGTGTGCTGTCGGCGCCCAGGACGACCACCGCGGCGAACCACAACAGGCCCCGGACGGGGTCGTAGGCCGAGGGGTCGAAGGCGCGGAGGCCCATGCCGAGCATGCCGCCGCCGAGGGCGGCCAGGGCGGCGCCCGCGACGAACGCCAGGAGTTTCAGGGACGGGACCTGGACCCCGGCCGCCGAGGCACCCGGCTCGTGGTCGCGCATCGCGGCGAGGGCGCGGCCCGTGCGGCCCCGGCGCGGGGCGTGGGTCGTCAGCAACGCGCCTGCCAGGAGGGCGAGTTCGAGGACGTAGTAGGCACGGTCGCTGTCGAAGCCGGAGGGGCGGTCCAGGGACAGGCCCGACGTGGCGTACGGCTGGGCGAAGACGAAGCGGCTGACCCCGACGCCGACCGCGAAGGTCGCGAGGGCGAGGGCCAGGCCGTGGCGGCTGATCGCGGGCCAGCCGGTCAGCAGGCCCAGGGGAGCCACCAGGAGCACCGCCACCGCCAGCGCGGCCAGTTCGGGCAGGCGGGGCAGGCCCGGGAAGCGGCCCGCCGCCAGCAGCGCGGTGAACAGGGCGCCCAGGCCCGCGTACGCCGCCTGCCCCAGCGAGATCTGCCCGCCCCGGCCGGTGACCACCACCAGCGACAGCAACACCACACCCAGCGCGGGGACTTGGACCGAGGTGTGCAGGTCCGATCCCGCCAAGCCGAGGGGGAGCAGGAACAGCACCACGGCCACGATCCACGCGCCGGGCGGGGTCGGGACGCGGGCCGTCGCCGTACGGGGGAGGGCGTCCCGGGAGCCGAGGCCGGGCAGCACCAGTGCCGCGACCAACAGGGCGACCACGAACAGGTTCGCGCCCACCGCCTGGACCAACTGCCCGCCCCAGCCCGGCGGATGGAGTCGCGTCAGTTGGCTCTGCCCGACCCCGATCCCGAGCGCCACCACCACCGCGACCGGCAGACTCCGCATCCGCGCGGCCACCGCGACCGCCACCACCTCCATGACGAGCAGCGGCAGGCTGTACGGGTCCAGGCGCACGTACGGGGCGAGGAGCACGCCCGTCAGACCCGCCGTGAAGGAACCGAACGCCCAGCCCGCCGCCGCCACCCGGTCCGCGTCCACGCCGGCCAGCACCGCGAGCTGCCGGTCGTCCACCACGGCCCGCAGCTCCCGCCCGAAACGCGTCCAGCGGATCACGGCCCCGACGCCCGCCGCCAGCACGAGCACCACCCCCGACTGCCCCCAGGGATCGGCCGACACCAGCTCCGGCGTGTCGTTCCGTGCCCCCTGTCCCCACACCAGCGCCGCCCCGCCGACCAGCAGCACGAACACCCCGATGGACGCGACCAGGGTCTGCGCCGGATCGCCGCCCAGGACCGACAGCGGGCGGAAGACGAACCGTTCCAGCGCCACCCCGATGCCCGGCGCGAGGAACAGCAGTGTCACCACCGCTCCCACCCACAGGGGCCAGCCCCACCCCACCACGCACTGCCGCAGCGCGTACGCGCAGACCATCGCGACCGCGCCGTGCGCGAAGTTGAGGACGCCGGTCGCCCGGTACGTCACGATCAGGCCGACCCCGGTGAGCGCGGCGGCGCTGCCGACGGAGAGGCCCGCGAGGGTGAGGTCGTACGTCAGGGAGGACATCAGGGGCCGTCAGTCGTCGGCTTCGGCGGGCTCGCAGATCGGGCAGGGGCTCAGCTCGCCGTTCGCCACCAACTTCGAGTCCACCGGCACCGCTTCCGGCTTACCGGCGACCAACGGACAGTCCGCGCGATGCCACAGCGTGCCCCCGGGCACCATCAGCAGGTCCCCGCTGACCGCCACGGGCGCGGCGGCGGCCTGTGCCGACTCCTCCGCCTCGGCGGGCCCGGCGGCCACGAGAAGGGCGTACAGCTCCTCCACGCGGGCGGCGGCGAGGGCGCTGCGGCCGTGGGTGAGCAGGACCGCGCCGGCGACGATCAGGGCGGCACCGGGGATCGTGCAGGAGGCCAGGTAGGGGAGTTGGCGTTCGGCGTAGCGCTCGCCGGAGACGCCGTACCAGCCGAGTACACACAGCACCGCGCCCGCCGCGAGCGCGGCCCAGCCGGCCCACAGGGCGGGACGCACGGTCCGCAGTCGGGCTGTCCGCATTTACGGCCCCCACACGTCAGGTGTCTGTCCATGCCGGCCAATGGCTTGCACTATGCCTTCTGACACCTGACCTGAAAACACCGGGCGCGCACGGCCCGGACCGACACCCGGTGGTGAGCCAGATGGTTCTCGGGAGCGACCTCAGGCGAAGGAACACAAGGCGGGGGCGGGGAGCGGCAGTTGGGGCCGCATCCCTGGTCCTCGTGCTCGGGCCGGCCCTGGCGGCCTGCAGCGACGACAGCGGGGGCGGCAGCAGCGCACCGCCGCCCACTCCCTCCGTCGAGCGGACCACGAGCGCACCGGCGACCGCGCCCGCGGACCCGGCCGCCGCGACGACACGGATC
This sequence comes from Streptomyces sp. NPDC088350, assembly GCF_044753545.1. NCBI lineage: Bacteria > Bacillati > Actinomycetota > Actinomycetes > Kitasatosporales > Streptomycetaceae > Streptomyces > Streptomyces sp. NPDC088350. Next base: position 47,645 of record NZ_JBIVNL010000015.1, read on the forward strand.
AAGGCCAACTGGAAGAAGTTCTTCGACCCCGCCACCTCCACCAGGGACAAACAGGCGGTCCTGGAGAACGGCGACAGGATGGGCCCGGTACTGAAGGCATTCAGCGGCGACAAGCGCGGCGGGCAGGTCCAGGCGGACGTCCAGAAGGTCGAGTTCACCGCACCGGACAAGGCGACCGTGACGTACAGCCTGACCCTGAACGGCGCCACCGCCCTCCCGAACGCCTCCGGGACGACCGTCCAGCAGGACGGCACCTGGAAGGTGTCCGACAACACCCTGTGCGCGCTGGTGGCGTTGAGCGGCGATGCCTCGCCGTCGCCCGGGTCGGGCTGCTGAGGCCGCTGTCGCGGTGCTGCTGCTCCTCGGGAGCACGGCCTGCGGCAGCCGCCTCCCGGAGAGCGACTTCGAGCACGGCGACTCACGTACGCCCGCGCCCGGCGGCGACGCGCCGATCCGGGTCGGGATCATCACCAGCGCGACCAGCCCGGTCGGCGGCGACACCTTCACCGGGCCCCGCGACGGCGCCAAGGCGTACTTCGACCGGCTCAACGCGCGCGGGGGCATCGACGGGCACCCGGTGGAGGTGCGCCTGTGCGACGACGGCGGCAGCGGGGTCGGGAACAACGAGTGCGTGCGCCAACTGGTCGACGAGGACAAGGTCGTCGCCCTGGTCGCCACCACCGCCCTCGACTACGCGGGCGCCTCCCGCGTCTCCCACGCGCGCGTGCCCGACATCGGCGGCCAGCCCATCGGGGCCGCCTACGACACCTGGCCGCACCTGTACGGCGTCTACGGCAGCCTCGCGCCCCGCGCCGGCACCCCGGGCTGGGGCGGGAAGCTGTACGGCGGCACGGAGGTGTACCGGTACTTCAAGCGCGAGCAGGGCGCCCGTACCGCCGCCGTCGTGTCGTACAACCAGGCTGCCTCGGCCGCCTACGCCCGGCTCGTCGAGCAGGGGCTGAAGGCGGAGGGTTACAAGGTCGTCACCGAGCAGGTCGACTTCGCGCTGCCGAACTTCCGTGCCGTGGCGGCCGACCTGAAGCAGCAGGGTGCCGACCTCGTCTTCGACGCCATCGACACGCACGGCAACGCCCAGCTGTGCGAGGCGATGGACGAGGTCGGCGCGAAGGTCATCGCCAAGGTGACGAACGTCCAGAACTGGACGTCCACCGTCCCCGAGGACTACAAGAACTCCCCGCGCTGCCGCAACGCGCTGTGGGCGACCGGGTCAAGCCGGGACTTCGACGACACCTCCCGGGCGGCCGTACGGGAGTTCCGGGACGCTACGAAGGGGCTGAAGACGCACTCCCAGTGGCAGGTGGAGGGCTGGGCGGCGGCGATGTGGTTCACGGACGCGGCCAAGTCGTGCGCGAGGACGAGGACGGGCGTCACGCGCGCGTGCGTCGACGGCTTCATGAACCGGAGCGAGAACTACACCGCCGACGGACTGCTGGTTCCCGTCTCCTTCGCGCGACTCGCCGAACCGCCGACGACACGCAGGACGTGTCTGTCGGTGGCCCGGTGGCAGGACGGCAAGGGGTGGGTCCCGCAGGGGGACATGAACAGCACCTGTTTCGACGTGCCCCAACTGCCGTACAGCCCTTGATCCCTACTGCTCTTGATCCGGGCCGCCCTTGATACAGACTTCGACCATGTTGGAGACCTCGGCACGACTCCTGCGCCTGCTCTCGTTGCTCCAGGCCCACCGTGACTGGTCCGGCGCCGACCTGGCCGACCGGCTCGGGGTCACCCCGCGCACCGTGCGCCGGGACGTCGACCGGCTGCGCGAGCTGGGCTACCCGGTCAACGCCAGCCCCGGCACGGGCGGCGGCTACCAGCTGGGCGCGGGCGCCGAGTTGCCGCCGCTGCTGCTGGACGACGACGAGGCAGTCGCCGTGGCGGTCGGGCTGCGCACCGCCGCCGGGCAGGGCATCGAGGGCATCGGCGAGACCTCCGTACGCGCCCTCACCAAGCTCGAACAGGTCCTCCCGAACCGGCTGCGCCGCCGGGTGGGCGCCCTCAACGCCTTCACCGTGCCGATGCTGCGCAACACGCTGCCGTCCGCCGTCGACCCCGCCGTACTGACCGAACTGGCCGCCCTGTGCCGGGACGCCGAGCGGCTGCGCTTCGACTACGAGAACCACGACGGCGCGCCCACCCGCCGCAGCGTCGAACCGCACCGCCTGGTGTGCACCGAGCGCCGCTGGTACCTGGTCGCCTGGGACCTGGACCGCGCCGACTGGCGCACCTTCCGCGTCGACCGCGTCACGCCCAGACTGCCGCACGGCCCGCGCTTCACCCCGCGCACGCCCCCGGCCGAGGACCTCGCCGCGTACGTCTCGAAAGGGGTCTCCACGCGCGCGTACGCCTCGCACGCCGTCGTCCGGCTGCTCGTGCCCCTCCAGGAGGCCGCCCTGCGGATCTCACCGTCCGCCGGGACGCTGGAGGCGGACGGGCCGGACGCCTGCCTGCTGCGGACCGGGGCCCCGAACCTCGACCTGATGGTGATCCACGTGATGATGATGGGCTTCGAGTTCGAGGTCCTGGAGCCCGTCGAGCTGACCGAGACGATCAGGACGGCCAGGGACCGGCTGTCCCGGGCGCTGGACCGGCACGGCCGGGAGGCGTACGGCGATTCTGTGCCGGAACGGTGAATGTGTTATACGGCGTCAGCTCCCGCCGTACGGCCGGGAAACGGAAAGAAATAGGGCGCCGGACCGGTTCTCGCGGCACTTTCCGCCGGGCTATTCGACGGGCCGTACGGACCGGCGGGAATTGCGTTCGAATGCCCGCGGAAGGAGTACGGAACCGCTCATACGTGTGAGGGGGCAGAACAAAACACACGTCCTGATCCTGTGACAGAAGTGTGACCGGAGAGGGACGGAGGGAGGAAGAGAGGGGCTAGCGTGGCGGCATGGCACCCATTCCGACTCCACCGGCAGAGCCCCAGGACAGCCCGAACACCTATGTGGGCCTCGACGCGACAGAGGCCGAGCGGCTCGCGCGGGAGCGCGGGTGGTCGACCGTGCGGTCACTGCCGCCGGGGGCGATCATCACCATGGAATTCCGGGTGGGGCGGCTCAACTTCGAGGTCGAGGCCGGCACGGTGAAGCGCGCCTGGAAGGGCTGACCGCGCACACGACGAAGGCCCCGGTTCTGTCGCGGAACCGGGGCCTTCTCGATGCGGGGATGGGTTGTGCGTACCGGCCCCGCGGTCTTGGTGCGGGGTCAGCCGCCCGCCGCCGGACGGGCCGCGGCCGAGGCCGTGCCGCGCGCCACCCGCTCCGGGTGCGGCGGGCGGCGGCTGCCGATCGGGGTCACCGGGGTGCGCTCCGAGCGGGTCGTGTGCGGGCCCGGGGCGAGATGGGCGGGCGGCCGGGCCGTGCGGCTCGCGGGGACCGTCTCGCGGGCCGCCGGGACCTCGTCGCCCGAGGACGTGCGCGGCTTGAGCAGCACGGGCGCGGTGACCGGGGACGTCGGCACCGGTGCCGGTGTCGGTGCCGTACGGCCGCGGCGGGCGCGCCAGCGGTCGCGCAGGGCGAAGATCCGGGTCTCGGCGAGGGCCACCAGCGGCTCGCACCACGGGAGGGCGAGCAGGACCAGCAGACCGGCGGCCCAGCCCAGCAGCACGTCGCTCAGCCAGTGCGTGCCGAGGTAGACCGTGGCGAGACCGACGCCGAGCGAGGTCACCGCGGACGCGGCGGACAGCCAGCGGCGGGCGGCCGGCGTGGAGGCCAGATACGCCAGAATTCCCCAGGTCACGACCGCGTTGGCGGTGTGGCCGCTGGGGAATATATCGCCGCCGAGACCCATCTCGTTCGAGCCGATGACGGTGGCGTAGTGCGGGCCGAGGCGGCCCATGCCGAGCTTGGCGGCGCCGACCGTGATGTTCAGCAGCAGGATCGCGGTGCCCAGGGTGAGCAGCGGGCGCAGCGTGTGCTGCCGCCAGGAGCGCCAGCCCAGCCAGGCCGCGACCATCACCGCGGTCGGGCCGCGCTGGCCGAGCACCACGTAGTAGTCGACGAACCAGTGGATGCCCGCCCACTGCTGGTACGGGCGGAAGAACATGACCTGCCAGTCGAACCTGACCAGCCAGGAGGTGGTCACGACAAGCCACACGATGGCCAGATAGAAGGCCAGGGTCGCCACGAACAGCACGGCCCTGTGCCGACTCATCTTGGGCACATCGATGTGGGCCGGCCGTTCGGGTTCACGGTCCAGCCTCGCGAACACCCGGTCCAGACGGGTGAGGTTTCGTTCGGTACGCACCCAATCGACGTTACAGCGAGTGAGTGTGGATCCCCGTCGAATCAGCGGCTTTGTGATGACGATGTGATGTGGGAAAGCTCTCAGGGGCAGGTTTATTTCCGAGGATTCCGCAATCCCGGGTGGCTCCGTCCTTCAATTCCTTTGATCATGCCGGGGTCGAGTTTTATGGCACTTATGAATTAGTTCACCGAATGCTGGGGTGGAATTGGCCGGGCGCTCATGGAGCGTGACGAGTGGATCATGGCGGACCGGAGCCGTTCAGCCAGAACGCCCCATACACGGCCGATACCATCGCGACACCGCCCACCACCCACGCTGACCTGGAGGTACGCAGCCGCGCCAGGGCGAGCGCGAGGGGGAGCAACAGGGCGAAGGCGGGCATCAGCAGGCGCGGTTTCGAGCCGAAATAGCTCGACGCGCACAGCGCCAGCGCGGTGACGACCCCCGTGTACACCAACAAGGGGAGCGGCTGGCCCTGGCGGACGCCCACGACGTACAGCCGGACCACCAGCCCGACCCCGACGATCAGTCCCACCCCGGCCAGGGCCGACGGGAGCGACGTGAACTTGTCGCCGACGAAACGGGCGAACGCCACGCCGCCGTCGAAGCCGTTGCGCCAGCCCGCCTGCACGTCGAGATAGCCCAGCGGGCCCTTGCCGGTGCGATGGCCGACCCACAGGACGTACCCGGCGGCGCCCAGGGGTGCGAGTGCCATGCCGAGGGCGCGCCGCCAGTTCCGCGCGCCGGGCGTGGGCGCCGTGCTGCGGTCCCGCACGAAAGAGGCGCGGTCCGCGATCGATGAAGTACCCGCGATCGATGAAATACCGGCGATCGATGAAATACCGGCGACCCACACCGCGGCGACCACCGCGAGCCCCACGGGCCGCGTCAGCCCGGCGAACAGCGCGAGGGTGCCCGCCGTGAGCCATCGGCCCGTCAGTACGGCGTACAGGGACCAGGCGGCGAGCGCGGTGAAGAGCGACTCGCTGTACGCCATCGACTGCACGATCCCGACCGGGAGCACGGCCCACAGCAGTACGGCGCACACGCCGACCCTGCGGTCGTACACGTGGTCCGCGACCGCGAAGATCCCCCAGGCCGCGGCGAGCGAGGCGAGCAGGCTCACCACGAAACCGGCGTCGGCGTACGACAGCGGGGACACCGCGCGCATGCCCCGCTCCAGCCAGGGCAGCAGCGGGAAGAAGGCGAGGTTCGAGTGGACGTCGCCGTTCGGGAGGCGCACCTCGTAGCCGTAACCGAGGTCGGCGACCCGGGTGTACCAGAGGGCGTCCCAGCGGGCGGTCAGCAAGGTGTACGCGCTCTTGCCGCGCGCCGCGCTCCACACCGCGAGCACCACCAGGCCCAGCGCGCGGACGGCGGCGTACCCGAGGAGGGCCGGGGCCGCCCGGCGCAGAGGTGCTGCGAGATCGGTCACGGGCTCGATTATCGAGGGTGCGCGGAACCGGCGGGCCCGGCGGGGCGTGGTCCACAGAAGGGTGAGTGGTGTACGCCACACGTGTTCTCCGGGGAGTGTGAGAGGTCCGCCACGTGGCATCGGCGTGAACTCGCGTACTCTGACGGCTCACTCGCCTTCGTTGCGCGGGCCGGGGACACCGCTCCTCTCCGGCCGCAGTCACGGGAAGTCCCCACCCCGTGAGCCCGCCGAACGCGAGGGAACATCTGGGAGGTAGTACATGTCCGGGACGACCACGGCTGCCGCAGCGCTGCGCCGTCGGGCGGCCGGGGCCGGTGCCAACCGCTGGGTCGTCCTCGTCGTCCTCTGCGTGAGCCTGCTCCTCGTCGCGCTCGACGCCACCGTGCTCCATGTCGCGGTGCCCGCCGTCACCGAGGACCTCAGACCCGGCGCGATAGAGCTCCTCTGGATCGTCGACGTCTATCCGCTGGTCTGCGCCTCGCTCCTCATCCTCTTCGGCACGCTCGGCGACCGGGTGGGCCGCAGAAGGATCCTGCTCCTCGGCTACGGCCTCTTCGGCATCGCCTCCGGGCTCGCCTCCCTCGCCCATGACGCCCAGGTTCTGATCCTCGCGCGGGCGCTGCTCGGCGTCGGCGGCGCGATGATCATGCCGGCCACGCTGTCGATCCTCCGCCAGGTCTTCCCCGACCGGCGCGAGCGGGCGGTGGCGATCGGCGTGTGGAGCGCGGTGGCGGCGGTGGGCGCGGCGGTGGGCCCGCTGCTCGGCGGCTTCCTGCTCGAACACTTCTGGTGGGGCTCGGTCTTCCTCGTCAACATCCCCCTGATGCTGATCAGCCTGCCGATCGGCCGGCTCCTGCTCCCCGAGTCGCGCGGCGACCGCGACGGCCCGTGGGACGTCGTCGGCGCGCTGATGGCCGCCGGCGGACTCTTCGGCGTCGTCCTGGGCGTGAAGCGGCTCGGCGGCGGGGAACCGGCGCAGAGCGCGTGGACCGTGGCCCCGCTGCTCGTGGGCGCGGTGCTGCTGGTTCTCTTCGTACGACGGCAACGGCGCCGTACGCATCCGCTGGTGGACCTGACGATGTTCCGCAGGCCGGCGTTCAGTACCTCCGTCGGCTGCATCGTGCTGGCGATGCTGGCACTGGTGGGCCTTGAGCTGATCGCGGCGCAGTACCTGCAACTGGTGCTGGGCCTCTCCCCGCTCCAGACAGGTCTACGACTCCTGCCGCTGACGTTCGCGGCGATGGCGGCGGGGCTGTTCGGGGCGCGGATGCTCCGGCGTTTCGGGCCGCGCCGGATGGTGTGCTTCGGGTTCTGCCTCACCGCGGTCTCGGTGCTGACGCTGACCGCGATGGGCGGGCAGGACAACACCGGGCTGCTGCTCTTCGGGTTCCTGCTGCTGGGGTTCGGTCTGGAGATGACGCTCTTCGGGGCGTACGAGTCGATGCTGAGCGAGGCTCCGCCGGCCCAGGCGGGTGGCGCGGCGGCGATAGGCGAGACCTCCTACCAACTCGGCGCCGGTATCGGTATCGCGCTCCTCGGCAGCGTCATGAACGCGGCGTACGCGCCCGGACTGCGGTCCGTTCCCGGGGTACCCACGTCCGCGTCGGTCTCCGCGGGGCATTCGCTCGGCGAGGCGTACGACGTCGCGGGGCGTCTCGGCGGGGTGCGGGGAGCCGCCCTGCGCCACGCGGCACGGGACGCCTTCGTGCACGGCCTGCATGTCACGTTGCTCGTCAGCGCGGGGTTGCTGCTGCTGGGGGCGGTGATGGCGTTGCGGTTGCCGCGGATCATGCAATGCGAGGTGCCTGCGGCTGCGGTAGGGGTACCTGCCCCCAGGGAAGTAACACAGTCCCGCGTCTCCGCCTGAACCCCCTCTCCCACCCACGCACCGCCCGTTTACGGGCGACCAAGAGGTGGACGTCTCCCGTGGGTGGTCCTTCGCCGTTGGCGGCTTCCCGCCCGCGCTATCGTAACTAGCGGTGGTAGTTTTCTTAGATCTCGGAGGCTGTGTCATGCCCGCGTCCCCCTCCTCGAAGTTGCCCCCCTTCGACCCCGCCGACCCCCTCGGCATCGACGACCTGCTCGACCCCGAGGACCTCGCGATCCGTGACACGGTCCGTGCGTGGGCCGCCGACCGGGTGTTGCCGTACGTCGCCGAGTGGTACGAGAAGGGCGAGCTGCCCGGGATCCGGGAACTCGCGCGGGAGTTGGGCGGTATCGGGGCGCTCGGGATGTCGCTGAGCGGGTACGGGTGTGCCGGTGCCTCCGCCGTGCAATACGGGCTCGCCTGCCTGGAGTTGGAGGCCGCCGACTCCGGGATCAGGTCGCTCGTGTCGGTGCAGGGGTCCCTCGCCATGTACGCCCTCCATCGCTTCGGGAGCGAGGAGCAGAAGCAGGCGTGGTTGCCGCGCATGGCCTCCGGAGACGTCATCGGGTGCTTCGGGCTGACCGAGCCCGACCACGGGTCCGACCCCGGCGCGATGCGGACCCACGCCAAGCGCGACGGCGGCGACTGGGTGCTCAACGGGCGGAAGATGTGGATCACGAATGGGTCGGTGGCGGGGGTCGCCGTTGTGTGGGCACAGAGCGACGAAGGGATCCGTGGGTTTGTCGTGCCCACCGATGTCCCCGGGTTCTCCGCTCCCGAGATCAAGCACAAGTGGTCACTGCGCGCATCCGTCACCAGCGAACTCGTCCTCGACGACGTGCGGTTGCCCGCCGATGCCGTGTTGCCGGAGGTCGTGGGACTGAAGGGGCCGCTCAGCTGTCTGTCGCACGCCCGTTACGGAATCGTGTGGGGTGCGATGGGCGCGGCGCGCGCTTCCTTCGAGTCCGCCCTCGCCTACGCGAAGACCCGGGAGCAGTTCGGGCGGCCCATCGGCGGCTTCCAGCTCACCCAGGCCAAGTTCGCCGACATGGCGGTCGAACTGCACAAGGGGATTCTGCTCGCCCATCACCTGGGGCGGCGCATGGACGCCGGGCGCCTGCGTCCCGAGCAGGTCAGCTTCGGCAAACTGAACAACGTACGAGAGGCCATCGAGATCTGCCGTACGGCACGGACCATCCTCGGTGCCAACGGGATCTCACTGGAGTACCCGGTCATGCGGCACGCGACGAACCTGGAGTCGGTGCTCACGTACGAGGGCACCGTCGAGATGCACCAGCTCGTGCTGGGCAAGGCGCTCACCGGACTCGACGCCTTCCGGTAGACCGGCGGCTCAGGAACAACCCTGCGGGAGGCAGGGCCGGTAAGCGGCCCTGCCTCAGCTCTGGTTGAAGAAACCGTCCTCGCGGCGCGCGACCGGGTCGCCGCTGACGATCTCGGTGTTGGCGGGGGTCAGCAGGAAGACACGGTTGGCGACCCGCTCGATCGTGCCGCGCAGACCGAAGGTCAGACCGGCCGCGAAGTCGACCACGCGCTTGGCGTCGGTCGCCTCCATCGCCGTGAGGTTCACGATCACCGGAACCCCTTCCCGGAACAGCTCACCGATGGCGCGGGCGTCCCGGAAGCTGTCCGGGGTGACCGTGCCGATCCGCCGGCCCTTCACCTCGGCGACGTCCTCGGCCACCTTCACCCGCGGATCCGTGACCCAGGCATCCCCGGGCTGCTCGGTCCCTTCGGAGTAGTCGTCGTCGTAATAGCGCTCGTCATCGTTGTCGTCAACGAGCCCAAGCCAGGCACTCGCCTTGCGTACCGATCCCATGGACGCCTCCTCTCACAGCGGTCTTACTTGCTTTCCACATCCCTATGGTCATCCATGATGCGGATCGCGCGCCAAGTGGATAGACGCCGCGCGGGGGGTTTGTGACGCTACTGGTGCACAGCCAATACGTCGAGGGCCCCCGTGTATCAAGGGTGTTGCTGGATACGGCTGCTGACTGAGAGTGAAATATGATTCTTCCCGGCGTCCGGGTGACGGCTGGTGCGTACGGGTGAACGGGGTGGTCGATGCGATGCGGCAGCTCAACGCCCGGTCAGATGCCCTGTCGAACTCCGGATGCCCTGTCAGATGTCGTTCACGCCACGGGGGGTTGTCGTGTTCGGAATGGTCCGGCCTTGCGGTCACCGGCTCGGTGAGAGCCTCAAGGCGCGGTGGATGGCGCATGTGTGCGGCCTGTGTCTCGCACTGCGCGGAGACCATGGGTAGTTCGCGAGAGTTGTCACCAATTACGACGGTCTGCTCCTCTCGGTCCTGACGGAGGCTCAGGTCGAGCGGGAGGGCGGGGGGTGGCGGCGTACGGCCGGGCCCTGCCCGTTGCGCGGGATGCGGACCGCGTCCGTCGCACAGGGCGAGGGGGCCTGCCTCGCGGCGGCCGTCTCGCTGGTGCTCGCCTCCGCCAAGGTGCGTGACCATGTCGCCGACGGGGACGGGGACGGGGACGGGGACGGGGACGGGGACGGGCTGTCGGCCCGCGGGCCGGTGGCGCCGGCCGCCCGGCGGGTCGCGGAGAGCTGGGGGCGGGCCGGGGCGCGGAGCGGTTCCGCCGTCGGGTTCGACGCCGCCGTACTCGTCGACGCCGTGGACCGGCAGTTCGGCGTCGAGGCGCTCGCCGGGCCCGGTACGCCGATCCTGACCGTCACCGAACCGACCGAGACCGCCACCGCCGCGGCCTTCGCGCACGCCGCGATCCTCGCCGGACGGCCGGTAACGCCGCACCGTTCGCGGAGGCCGGGCGCCTCTTCGGACGGCTCGCGCATCTCCTGGACGCCGTGGAGGACAGGGAGACTGACGCGGCGTCGGGCGCCTGGAACCCCCTCACCGCGACCGGCACCCCGCTCACCGAGGCCCGCAGGCTGGCCGACGACGCGCTGCGCGGGATACGCCTCGCACTGCGGGAGACGTCCTTCACCGACGGCAAGCCGGCGCATCTGCTGCTCGCGCACGAACTGGGGCGCTCGGTGGACCGGGCCTTCGGGACACAGTCGTGCGGGCACGGGTCCGGGTCCGCGCACGTATCGGAGCCGCAGGGCGCCTTCGGGCCGCCGCAGACCCCCTACCTGCCGGGCGATCCGCGCCACGGCGGCACTCCCTACGGCGGCAATCCCTACGGCGGTGAGCCGCCGCCCTCGGGCTGTGCTGCACCTGCAAGGTGTGCTGTTCGAGCTGCGACTGCTCGTGCTGCGACGCCTGCGAGTGCTGCGAATGTCTGTCGTGCTGCGACTGCTGAACGTGACGGGCAGTCACCACCGTTGTATACGCCGCACACGGGGATCATGGCCGACCTGCGGGGCCCGGTGGCCCATGTTTCGGAGCGGTAAAACAAAAACATGATCCGGTGACCGGTGTGCCGTGAGTGTCGTTGGGCGGGAGCAGAACCATTTCTGCCTCAGGTTCGATCCCCGATCAACCCCCGATCAACTCGCCACCCACTTAAGGCACTTCAGTGGACGTCACAACAAAAGCGACCACCAGCATCCGCACCAGGCTGCTGAGGATTCTGATCCTCGCCCTCGCGGTCCTGCTCGCACTGCTCGGCGTCGCGGCCGCCGAACAGATCTCCGCCTATCGCAACGCCTCCGCGACCGCCGACAACGCCCGCCTGGAAATCACCCTCCAAGGACTCGTCCACGAGTTGCAGAAGGAGCGCGGTCTCACCACCGGATACGTCGGCGGCGTCCAGCAGTTCAGCGCCAAGCTGCCCGCGCAGCGCAAGGCGACCGACACCGCGCGCCAGCAGTTGGACGTGGCCCTGGAGGGGCGTGAGGACTCGGCTGCCGGTTCCGTGCGCGAGTCCCTCGGCCGGCTCGACGGACTCGCCGGCATCCGCAAGGACGCCGACGACGGCACCGGCGTGGTGAAGGACACCTTCGACTACTTCACCACCACGATCACCGTCCTCGACCGGCTCGACCTCGGCCTCGAAGACGTCCACGACGGCAACCTCCGCGACGCCTACCAGGCGCTCCAAGTCCTCGGCAACGCCAAGGAGTTCACCGGCGAGGAGCGCGCCATCGTGCTCGGTTCGGTACGCGCGGGGAAGTTCCGCGGCGGCGACTACAGCCGGTTCATGGAGATCCGCGCCGGGCGCCTCGCCGCCCTCGACGCCTTCCCGCGGTCGGCCGGCGCCATGCAGGAACGGCGCCTGGACACCGCCCTGACCACGCCCGACGCCGAACGCGCGCTGGCGTACGAGAGCAAGGCGGTGCACGGCACCGGGAAACTCAAGTCGAGCGCGATTCCGCCGATGGCCTGGTGGGACTCCATGACCTCCACCATCAACGGGATGCGGGACGTGCAGATCGGGCTCGGCACCGATGTCGAGAACCGCGCCGCCCAGCTGGAGAGTTCGGCCCAGCGCGACCTGCTGCTGTTCCTGCTGCTCGCCCTCGGCACGGTCGTCGCGCTCGCCGCGCTGGCCCTCGACTGCGTACGGTCCGTGTCCTCGCCGCTCGTCGAACTCGCCCAGCAGGCACGGGAGGTGGCCGGCAACAGGCTGCCGCAGGCCGTGGCCGCCGTACAGGACGGGTCGTCCGGGGCGGCGCCGCAGCCGCCCGCTCCGCTGGCCGTCAACGGCAAGGCCGGGGCCGAAGTCCGGGAGGTGGCCGAGGCGTTCGACCGGGTGCAGCGGTCCGCCTTCGATCTCGCCACCGAACAGGCCGTGTTGCGGCGCAACGCCACCGACTCGCTGGTGAGCCTGGGGCGTCGCAACCAGAACCTGGTGCGCCGGCAGATCAGCTTCATCAACAAGCTGGAGCACGAGGACGCCGACCCCGCGACCCTCGCCAACCTCTTCGAACTCGACCATCTGGCCACCCGTATGCGCCGCAACGCCGAAAGCCTCCTCGTGCTCGCCGGGGAGTCCAGCCCCCGCCCCTGGTCCACCCCGCTGGCCGTCAACGACGTGCTGCGCGCCTCGCTGTCCGAGGTCGAGGAGTACCGCCGGGTCACCCTGCGCCGGATCGAGCCCGCGTATGTCACCGGCTCCGTCGTCGTCGAAATCGCCCACCTGCTCGCCGAGTTGGTGGAGAACGCGCTGAGCTTCTCGCCGCCGGACTCCGATGTGGAGATCGAGGGGCGGCGCACCAGCGCCGGTTATCTGGTCGCGATCGTCGACCACGGCTTCGGCATGGACAACCAGGCGCTCGCCGAGGCCAACGTCCGCCTGTCCGGCACCGCCAGCTTCATGGCCGAACCCACCCGGTTCCTGGGCCACTTCGTGGTCGGCGCGCTCGCCCGCAAGTGCGGCATCGAGGTACGGCTCGGCGAGGCACCGGCGGCCGGTGTGGTCGCGCGCGTGCTGATCCCCGCGGGGCTGCTGACGGAGAAGGGGGTCGAGGAGGGGCCGGCGGTTCCCGCCCCGAGGAAGGCGGAGGCGGAGAAGGCGGAGGCGGAGAAGATGGAGAGCCCGGAGCCCGAAGCGGTGGTCTCCCCGGTTGCCGCCAAGGGTGGTTCGTCCGCCGCGCGCACCCGCAACGGCCTGGTCAAGAGGCCGCAGCGCAGCGGTATCGCGGCGGCGGTGACAGAGACCGACCGGACCGGCAGGCCCGCCCCCACCGCACCGGCCAACCCGGAACGGACTCCCGAGCAGGTCTCCGGGATGCTCTCCACCCTGCGCAGCGCCCACATGCGGGGCGGGATCAGCGTCGAGAAGGAGAAGCAGCAGAAGACCGAGAAGAGTGCCGCGAAGAACGCCGAGACGAACGAGGGTGCCGCCAAGTGACCACTGTCGACACCCCGCACGACTCGCAGACCTTCAACTGGCTCCTGGCGAACTTCGTCAAGAGCACCGACGGCGTACGCGACGCGGTCGCCGTCTCCTCCGACGGGCTGCTGATCGCCGTGTCCGACGGCCTCGGGCGCACCGAGGCCGACCATCTCGCCGCGATCGTCTCGGGGTTGAGCAGCCTGGCGCGCAGCGCGTCCAAGCGGTACAGCTTCGACGGGGTCAAGCTGATCATGATCGAGATGGGGCGGGGTTTCCTGCTCGTCTCGGCGATCCGCGACGGCAGCTGTCTCGGCGTCCTCGCCGACAGCAGCGGTGAACTGGGCCTCGTCGGCTACGAGATGGCCGTACTCGCGGAGCGGGCGGGTGATCTGCTCACCCCGACGCTCATCGCCGATCTGCGGCAGGCGTTGCCACGGTGAACGGTGAACAGCCCAGGGACGTAGAACCTGACGAGGACGCGACGTTCGTCCGGCCGTTCATCATCACCGGCGGCCGGTCCGAGCCCCTCCAGGCGGATCTGCGGCTGGAGACGCTGGTCGTCGCCGTCGGCGTGGCGGATCCGTCGCTCGCCTTCGAGCGGCGCCACATCGTCGCGGTGTGCGAACGGCCGACGACCGTCGCCGAGGTGGCGCACCGGGTCGGCGTACCCCTCGGAGTGGCCAAGGTGCTGATCTCCGACCTCGTCGCCGCCGGGCAACTCGCCTGCCGGCAACCCGCGGAGCTGCCGCTCCCGATGCTCGAAAGGATCAGGGACCATGTCCGGGCGCTCTGACAAGATCGTGCCGCTGGCCGTGAAGATCGTGGTCAGCGGCGGCCTCGGGGTCGGCAAGACCACGTTCATCGGGGCCATTTCGGAGATCGAACCCCTCGACACGGAGGCGGCGATCACCCAAGTCTCGGTAGGTGTCGACTCGTTGGTGGGCGTCGAGGCGAAGACCACGACGACCGTCGCCCTCGACTTCGGGCGGATCACGCTCGATCCGACGATCGCGCTGTACCTGTTCGGGACGCCCGGGCAGGACCGGTTCTCGTTCCTCTGGGACGACTTGGTCGAGGGCGCCCTCGGCACGGTGGTCCTCGTGGACACCCGGCGCATCGAGGACTGCTTCCCGGCGGTCGACTACTTCGAGTCGCAGGGCGCGCCGTTCGTCCTCGCGGTGAATCGGTTCGACGGGGCGGAGCGGTTCGATGTGGACGAGGTGCGGGAGGCGTTGGGGTTGGGTGCGGATGTGCCCGTGTTGGAGTGTGACGCGCGTGAACGGGGGTCTGTACGGGACGTGTTGGGGGCGTTGATGGACCGGGTCATCGGGGTTCGGGCCACACCACGACGCCGTACGGCCGCCCTGTCGCGATAGGCGGGACAGGGGGCCGGTCCGTGAACTCGGCCCCCTGCAGCCCTGGTTAGCTCTTTAGTTCCGGTGGGGATATCTGCGACTTCGCTATCGCCGAGCCCGTCGTGCCCCACTTCTTGAGGATCTTGTCGTACGTGCCGTCCGCGATCAGTTTGTTGACCGCGGCCTGGAAGGCCGGGGCCAGCTTCGTGTTCTTCTTGAAGGCGAAGCCGACGTCCAGGCGGTGGAACTCGTTGAGGAACTTGACGCCGGTCTGCTGGGCGACGGCGTAGCGCAGGCCGTTGATCGTGGACATCACGACGTCGCTGCGGCCCTGTTGGAGGGACGACCAGATCGCGCCGGACTCGCTGTAGGTCTGCACGCTGTACGCCTTCTTGCCGGCGTCGGTGCAGACCTTCTTGTTCTCCTCAAGGGTGGCCTCGAAGGTGGTGCCCGCGCCGGTCGCGACGTTCAGGCCGCACAGCTGCCCGAGGTCGGTGATCTTGGTGAGCTTGCTGTCCTTGCGGGTGGCGAAGCCCTGGCCGTCGTTGATGTAGGTGACGAAGTCGATCGTCTTGCGGCGTTCGTCGGTCACGCCGAAGTTGCTGGCGCCGAAGTCGTACTTGCCGCTGTCGAGGGCCGGCAGGATCGCCTCGAAACTGGCCTGTTCCGTCTTGAGTTTGATGCCGAGGACCTTGGCGACGGCGTCCGCGAAGTCGACGTCCTGGCCGGTCAGTGTCTTGCCGTCGTCCAGGTACGTGGTGCCTGGTGGCGTACCGCCGACGGCCACCGCCACGGTGAGGCTGGTGACGCCGGACGGCAGCAGCTTCGCGGCTGCCGCATCCTTCGGGACGCCGGAGACGACGTCCGTGGTGGGGAGCTTGTCGGCCTTGGCCGCCGCCGCGTTCGCCGCGCCACCGGTCGTGTCGTCCGAACCGGAGCCACAGGCCGTGAGGAGCAGGGCCGCCGAGGTGATGAGGGCAAAAGGTGCAAAATGCCTATAACGGGTACGCGTCGACGTACGCATCGTGTGCGGTCTCCTGAAGGCAAGAGTGAGCAGAACCCGAGGGGGGGTGAGGGATGAGGGGTGCGCGTGTGAAGGCGAAGCGGGAGGAGAGGGGGAACGCGAGAAACGCCCGATCAGGCGGGAGAACCGGGGATCAGGGCGTGCAGTGGGTCAGCTCAACAGGAAGAGGACCACACGCGACCGAGGTCGATGTGGGAGCGCTTGACCAGCCACTGCTGTGGATGCATGAGGTAAGTGGAACAGGCATCCGGTTGTGCGTCAACCGACTTGAGACGTAGCGCTCACAGTATGGACAGCCTTGACAGCAAGGGGAAACGGCGCCGTACCCTCGGTGGACGGCCCTGCTGAGGGGCTCGGCCGTACGGCGCCGCGAGGCGCCCCGTGTGAAGGCACCCACCCGTGTTCGACCGACGTCACGGAGTTGTCTTCTTATGTCTTCCGACACCCTCGCCAAAGCCTCCGCCGCACCGGGCACACCGGAACAGACGGACTCCCCGCGGATCGTCCCGCAGCGCCGGCTCGGCCAGTGGACGGCCGCTGTTGCCGTACTGGTCCTGCTCGGGCTCGCCGTCACCTCCGTCGTCCGCAACAAGGCGTTCCAGTGGGGTGTCGTCGGCGACTACTTCACCTCGGACTCCGTACTGCGCGGCCTGTGGCTCACCCTGTGGCTGACGGCCGTGGTGATGGTGCTCGGCTTCGTCCTCGGCGCGCTGCTCGCGGCGGCCAGGCTGTCCGCCAACCCCGTGCTGCGCGCCGTCAGTTGGGGCTATGTGTGGCTGTTCCGGTCGATCCCGATCCTGGTGCAGCTGCTGCTGTGGTTCAACATCGGGGCGCTGTACCCCGAGTTGCTCGGCGTGAAGACCGTCAACCTGTTCACACCGATCGCGGTCGCGATCATCGGACTCACCCTGCACGAGGCCGCGTACGCCGCCGAGGTGGTCCGGGGCGGCATCCTCTCCGTCGACCGCGGGCAGGTCGAGGCCGCGCAGGCGCTCGGGCTGAGCCGGTGGCGCCGCTGGTGGCGGATCGTGCTGCCGCAGGCGATGCGCTCCATCGTGCCGCCCGCCGGCAACATGCTGATCGGCACCCTCAAGGGCACCTCGATCATCAGCGTCATCGCCGTCCAGGACCTGCTGTTCTCGGTGCAGTTGGTCTATCACCGCACCTACCAGGTGATCCCGCTGCTGATGGTCGCCACCATCTGGTACACCGTCGTCACCTCGGTGCTCAGCGTCGGTCAGTACTACGTCGAGAAGCACTACGCGCGCGGTTCGGAGCGCAGCCGATGAACGCACCCAGGCCATCTCTTGTGATCGTCGGGGCCGGGCCGCGGGGGACCGGTCTCATCGAGCGCATCGCCGCCAACGCGCCCGATCTGTACGCCGATTCGGATGCCGAGGGTCTCGACATCCACCTCGTCGACCCCCACCCGCCGGGCGCCGGACGCATCTGGCGCGCGGCCCAGTCCCCGCTGCTGTGGATGAACTCGCACGCCGAGGACGTCACCATGTTCACCGACGAGACGGTGGTCATGGACGGGCCGGTACGCCCCGGTCCCACGCTGCACGAGTGGGCGGCCATCGAGGGCAGCACCTTCGCCGACCGCCAACTCCAGGGCTCCTACCTGCGCTGGGTGCACGAGGAGGCCGTGGCCGCCCTGCCGCCGGGCATCACCGTCCACCACCATCCGCGGCGCGCCCTCAGGGTGAGCGGCCCGCGCGAGGGACGCCAGCAGGTGTGGCTGGAGGGCAGCCCGCAACCGCTCCCGGCCGACCTCGTCGTCCTCGCCCTCGGTCACCTCGACGCCGAACTGGACGAGGAACAGGGCGAGTTGGCGGCGTACGCCCGCGCCCACGACCTGGTCCATCTGCCGCCCGACTTCACCGCCGACAGCGACCTGTCCTCCCTTGCCCCCGGCGCACCCGTCCTCGTGCGCGGCTTCGGGCTCGCCTTCGTCGACCTGATGGTGCTGCTCACGGAGGGCCGGGGCGGACGCCACGACGGCGACACCTACGTCCCCTCGGGACAGGAACCGGTGCTGTACGTCGGGTCGCGGCGTGGGGTGCCGTACCACTCGAAGATCGGTTACGAGTGGAGTGGTGAACGGCCGCCGCTGCCACGGTTCTTCGGGCCCGCCGAGGTCGACGCGATCCTTGCGCGGCCGGAGGGGTTCGACTTCCGGCGGGACGTATGGCCGCTGATCGAGAAGGAGTTGGGGTTCGCGCACTACCACCGGCTGTTCGGTGTGCACCCCGAGCGGACGGCGATCGCCTGGACCGACTTCGAGGAGAAGTACGCGGCCGGGGAGGCGGCGGACCGCGAGGCTCTCGTGGCGTCCGCCGTGCCCGACCCCGCCGACCGGCTCGACCTCGCGGCGCTCGACCGTCCGCTGGACGGGGTGCGGTACGCGTCGGAGGAGGAGTTCCAGGAAGGGCTGCGGGCTTACGTGGAGGGCGATCTGAGTCGCCGTCATGATGCCTCCAACAGCCCCGACTTGGCCGTCTTCCTCGGACTGCTCTCCGTCTACGGGCAGTTGATCCGGCTCGGTGACGTCGGGCCCTGGTGGCACGGCTTCTTCAGCTTTCTCGCCTCCGGGCCGCCCGGACCCCGGCTGCGTCAACTGCTCGCGCTGTCCCGGGCCGGCGTCGTGCGGTTCGTCGGCGCGGACATGGCCGTCACCGCGGAGGACGGAGTGTTCCGCGCGTCGAGCGCGACCGTGCCGGGCGTGACGGTCGAGGCGCGGGCGCTGGTCGAGGCGCGGCTGCCCGAGCCCACGGTCGGGCGGTCCGTCGATCCGCTGCTGCGCGCACTGCACGCGGACGGGGCCGTGGTGGAGAGCCCTGAAGGGCTGCTGCGGGTGGACCGCGCCGACGGGCGGATCCTCGACGCGGCCGGGCAGCCGCATCCCCGGCGGTTCGCGCTCGGGCCCTACACCGACGTACGGACGCCCGGCGCGTTCACCCGGCCGCGCACCGGAGGGCCCGCCTTCCGGCAGAACGACGCCACCGCGCGGGCCGTGCTGGCGTTCCTGCGGGACCTCGCGTGTCGGGCCTCGGTGTAGCCCCGACCGCCAACTCCGCTGCCAGCACAAGGGATTCACACCATGACCGTCATGGTCGACATCAGGTCCGTCCACAAGAGCTTCGGACCGCTGGAAGTGCTCAAGGGCATCGACCTCGCGGTGCGCGCCGGCGAGGTCACCGTGATCCTCGGCCCGTCCGGGTCCGGCAAGTCGACGCTGCTGCGCACCATCAACCACCTGGAGAAGGTGGACCAGGGCCTGATCAGCGTCGACGGCACGCTCGTCGGCTACCGGCGCTCCGGCGACAAGCTGTACGAACTGCGTGAGCGCGAGGTGCTGAAGCAGCGCACCCGGATCGGGTTCGTGTTCCAGAACTTCCACCTCTTCCCGCACCTCACCGTGCTGGACAACATCGTCGAGGCACCGGTCTCCGCGCTGAAACGCCCCCGCCGAGAGGCAGTTGAGAGCGCGCGCCGGCTCCTCGGCCGGGTGGGGCTCACCGACAAGGCCGACGCCTACCCCCAGCAGCTGTCCGGCGGTCAGCAGCAGCGGGTCGCCATCGCCCGCGCGCTCGCCCTGGAGCCGAAACTGCTGCTCTTCGACGAACCGACCTCCGCGCTCGACCCCGAGCTGGTCGGTGAAGTCCTCGACGTCATCAGGGACTTGGCCCACCAGGGCACCACGATGATCGTCGTCACCCACGAGATCGGCTTCGCCCGCGAGGTCGCCGACACCGTTGTCTTCATGGACGACGGGCGGATCGTCGAGCAGGGCACCCCGACCGACGTACTCGACCGACCCCGGCACGAACGCACCCGGACGTTTCTGTCCAAGGTGCTGTGACGTGCGCAGAAAGGGACTCCCCACATGACCTCCTCGCACGGCCGGGGCCTGCATCTGGCCGCCGCCGTCGACCAGCGGTCGGCCTACGACGCCGACTCCTACGTCGAGTTGGCGCGGCTCGCCGAGAGCGGCGGCCTCGACTTCGTGACGCTCGACGACACCTTCGCGCGCCCCGGACCCGACGCCCTCGCGGTCCTGTCCCGGGTCGCCCCGGCGACCAGCCGGATCGGCCTGGTGCCCACCGTGACCGTCACGCACACCGAGCCCTTCCATGTGCAGGCGGCGGTCGCGACCCTCGACTGGGTCAGCCGGGGCCGGGCCGGCTGGCGGATCGACGTGTCGACCACCGAGGGCGAGGCCCGCCTCTTCGGCCGCCGTCATGCCGCGCCCGGCGACGCGCTGTGGCAGGAGGCCGGTGAAGTCGCCGAGGTGGCCGCCCAGTTGTGGGACAGCTGGGAGGACGACGCCGAGATACGGGACACGGCCACCGGCCGCTTCGTCGACCGAGACAAGCTGCACCACGTCGACTTCACCGGCTCCGAGTTCTCCGTCAAGGGTCCCTCGATCGTGCCCCGACCACCGCAGGGCCACCCGGTTCGCGTGGTCGACGCCACCGAGGGCCAGGCCCGGCGGGCAGCCGCCCGGTACGCCGATGTGGCGCTCGTCCGCGTGGCGAGTTCCGCGCAGGCCGGGGACGTGCGGGCCGAACTGCGGGCGTCCGCCGAGAAGTCCGGCCGCGATCCCGACACCCTGCGGGTCCTGGCGAGCCTCGTCGTCGACCTCGGCGACGGCGAGCACGCGGCCGAGCCCGGTCACGGCGGGGGCGGCCCGCGGCAGACCGCGCACGGCCCGCTGTACCGGGGCGGCCCGGTCGACCTCGCCGAACTGATCGCCGGCTGGCACGGCGACCGTACCGTCGACGGCTTCCACCTCACGCCCGTCGAGCCGCGCCGTGACCTGGAACGGCTCGTCAACGGCACGGTGGCGCTGCTCCAACACCGGGGCCTGTTCCGCACGTTCTACCCGGGCAGCACGCTCAGGGAGCACCTGGGCCTGGCCCGGCCCGCCAACCGGTACGCCGTGACCGGGGGAGCGTCATGACCGTACGGCCACGCGACTCGCGTAAAGAGATCCATCTGGCGGCGCACTTCCCGGGCGTCAACAGCACCACCGTGTGGGCCGATCCGCGGTCGCGGTCCCAGATCGCCTTCTCCTCCTTCGAGCACCTCGCCCGCACCGCCGAACGCGGCCTCTTCGACTTCTTCTTCCTCGCCGAGGGGTTGCGGCTGCGCGAACACAAGGGCCGTATCCACGACTTGGACGTCGTCGGACGGCCGGAGTCCCTCACCGTCCTGGGCGCGCTCGCCGCCGTCACCGAACGGATCGGGCTCGCCGCCACGGTCAACGCCACCTTCAACGAGCCCTACGAACTCGCCCGCAGACTGGCCACGTTGGACCATCTCAGCGGCGGCCGGGCCGCCTGGAACGTGGTGACGTCGTCCGATGCGTTCACCGGCGAGAACTTCCGGCGCGGGGGGTACCTCGACCGTGCGGATCTCTATCAGCGCGCGGCCGAATTCGTGTCCGTAGCGCGGGAGTTGTGGGACTCCTGGACCCCGGACGGACTGTCCCGGCCCTTCGCCCACCGGGGTCAACACTTCGACATCGCGGGCGAGTTCACCGTCCCGCGCTCACCGCAGGGGCACCCGGTCGTCATCCAGGCCGGGGACTCGGGGGAGGGACGGGAGTTCGCGGCACAGGCGGCCGACGTCATCTTCACGAGACACGGCACATTGGAGGACGGCCGCGTCTTCTACGCCGACGTGAAGGGACGCCTCGCGAAGTACGGCCGTAGCGCGGACGACCTCAAGATCATGCCCGGTGTCACCGTCGTCCTCGGTGGCACGGCGGCCGAGGCACAGGAGAGGGCCGCCGAGATCAGGCGCCGGCAGGTCTCCCCGCAGAACGCGATCCTCGCCCTGGAACAGATCTGGGGCACGGACCTCTCCTCCTACGACCCCGACGGCCCGTTCCCCGACTTCGACCCGGTGCCCGACCCGTCGCTCACCCAGGGGCGGACCCGGCGCGGCGACACCGTCGCGATGGCCGAAAAATGGCGGACGCTGTCGCGGCAGAAGGGGCTGTCCATCCGGCAGACGGTGATCGAGGCGAGCGGCCGGCAGTCCTTCATCGGCACCCCGGAGGCCGTGGCGACCGAACTCGAGACGTTCGTACGACAGGACGCCGCCGACGGCTTCGTCCTCGTGCCGCACCTCACCCCGGGCGGGCTCGACGAGTTCGTGGACCGGGTGGTGCCGCTGCTCCAGGAGCGCGGTGTGTTCCGCACGGAATACCGGGGCGCCACCCTGCGCTCACATCTCGGGCTCCCCGACCCGGCGGGGAAGGGGTGACCGCACGACGACAGGACTGAGCGCACGACGATGGAGCTGACGGTATGACCTCGGACGCGGCCGACGACTGGAAGCGGTGGCACGGGCACCGCACACAGACCGTGTCGGCTCCCTACGGCCCCCTCGCCCTCACCGGCACGCACTGGCTGGAGGACTATCCGGACGGGCGACTTCCGGACATCCCGGGGGGATGGATTCCCGACGGTGACGCCGTCGTTCTCACCGCGTCGGCGGCCGACGGACTGACCGTCGACGGGGAACCCTTCGCCGGCGGGATCCGCCTCGGCGTGGACACCGGCCCGGTGAGCGCGGCCCGCGTCGGCCTCGGTGGGCGCCGGCTGGTCGTCCTGATCCGCGAGGGCGTCTGGGGCGTGCGCGACTACGACCCCGACTCGGCGGCGCGGCGCGCGTTCCGGGGCATCGAGGCCACGCCCCACGAACCGCGCCTTTCGGTTCCGGGACGCTTCACGCCGTACGACGCGGGACGCACCGTGCGCGTCGGTACCGCGGACGGTGTCGAACGCGGGCTCGGGCTCGCCGGTGAACTCGCCTTCCAGCTCGACGGGTTGGAGCTGACGCTTCAGGTGGCGACGCAGGGCGACGGCAGGTTGTGGGCGGTGTTCGCCGACTCCACCAGCGGGGACAGCAGCTACCGGTTCCGCTTCCTGTACCCGGCGGCGCCCGACGCCGAGGGGCGCACGACGGTCGACTTCAACCGGGCGGTGCTACCGCCGTGCGCGTTCGCCGACCATTTCGTCTGCCCTTTCCCGCCGCCGGGGAATACGCTGGGCGTCGCGATCGAGGCGGGGGAACGCAACCTCCGGTAGGTGGGCATCGATCCCTGGTGGACAGGGCTTCCACCTTTCGCGGCGGGGTGATCAACTCGCGTAGATCGTGGGCAGGTTGAAGGCCGTACGGCCGAAAGGTGCCCTTGCGTCCTTCGGCCGGGCAGCCGAATACTCCCCCACAGCGCTTGTCAGGGACACGGCGTGTTCGAAAACCGGACGCCCGAACCTGGCTGCGCCTCACGGGCCCCGACCCCACGCGGGCCCCCGAATTCCCCTAGGAGGGAACGAAACGTGAGGATCAAGCGCACCACCCCACGCAGCGGAATCGCGAGACGGACCAGGCTGATCGCCGTGGCCACCGGATTCGTCGCCGCTGCCGCGTTCGCCGTCCCCACCGCGAGCGCCAGCGACGCACACACGTTCAGTGCGAGCCAGCTCTCCGCGGCGAACTCGTCCGTGCTCAAGGCCGATGTCCCGGGCACCGCCTGGGCGGTCGACAGCAAGACGAACCGTGTCGTCGTCACCGTCGACAGCACGGTCTCCCAGGCCGAGATCGCGAAGATCAAGTCGCAGGCGGGCAGCACCGCCGGCGCGCTCACCATCAAGCACACGGCCGGCCGGTTCAAGAAGCTGATCACCGGCGGCGACGCCATCTACGGCGGCGCCTACCGCTGCTCGCTCGGCTTCAACGTGCACAGCGGGAGCACGTACTACTTCCTGACCGCCGGCCACTGCGGTCAGGTCGCCTCCACCTGGTACTCCAACTCGGGGCACACCACGACGCTGGGCACGAACGTGGGCTACAGCTTCCCGACCAACGACTTCGCGCTGGTCAGGTACACCAACACATCGATCGCCCACCCGAGCGCGGTCGGCAGCCAGACCATCTCCAGCGCGGCCACACCGGCCGTGGGCACGACCGTCTACCGTCGTGGCTCCACCACCGGCACGCACAGCGGCCGGGTCACCGCCCTGAACGCGACCGTCAACTACGGCAGCGGCGACGTGGTGTACCAGATGATCCAGACCACCGTCTGCGCCGAGGGCGGCGACAGCGGCGGTCCCCTGTACGCGGGCACGGTGGCCTACGGTCTGACCTCGGGCGGCAGCGGCGACTGCACCTCCGGCGGCACGACCTTCTTCCAGCCGGTCACCGAGGCGCTGAGCTACTACGGCGTGAGCGTCGGCTGACGTCCGCCCGCATCTCCTCCGCTCCGGACTGCAGCCGGTAGCGGGTGAGCTCCCGTACGCAACTGGCGTGCGGGGGCTCGCTCTTGTGCGGAGCGCGGAGTTACCGTCGTTGCATCGGAGAAAGCACCTGATACGCCACGTCGGACCCTGGGGGGCCGTGATGGTCGAGGAGCTGGTGACGGCGGGAGTGACACTCGCGTCCGTCGGAGCGGTGTACGCGATGGCGGCGGCGCGGGTCGTCAAACAGTACGAACGGGGTGTGGTGTTCCGGCTCGGCAGGCTCCGGCCGGACGTGCGCGGACCCGGGTTCACCATGGTCGTCCCGTTCGTGGACAAGCTCCGCAAGGTCAACATGCAGATCGTGACGATGCCCGTGCCCGCGCAGGAGGGCATCACCCGCGACAACGTGACCGTCCGGGTGGACGCCGTCGTGTACTTCAAGGTCGTCGACGCGGCGGACGCGTTGGTACAGGTCGAGGACTACCGGTTCGCGGTCTCGCAGATGGCGCAGACCTCGCTGCGCTCGATCATCGGCAAGAGCGACCTCGACGATCTGCTCTCCAACCGCGAAAAGCTCAACCAGGGCCTGGAGTTGATGATCGACAGCCCCTCCATCGGCTGGGGCGTGCAGATCGACCGCGTCGAGATCAAGGACGTCTCCCTGCCCGAGACGATGAAACGCTCGATGGCCCGCCAGGCCGAGGCCGACCGCGAACGCCGGGCCCGGATCATCAACGCCGACGCCGAGTTGCAGGCATCCAAGAAACTCGCCGAGGCCGCAGCGCAGATGTCCGAACAACCCGCAGCCCTCCAACTCCGCCTGCTGCAAACGGTGGTGGCGGTGGCGGCGGAAAAGAACTCGACACTCGTACTCCCCTTCCCGGTCGAGCTGCTGCGCTTCCTGGAACGGGCGGCCCCGCCCGCGCCCACAGCGCCTGTGGCGCCAGTTGCCCCCGTGGCACCGCAACCGGTGCAGGAGCAACTCCCGCCCGCCGCGCCCCACTCGGATCCGGAACCCGAGGGGTCGGATTCAGGGCAGGGGTAGGGCCTGTCCGGCGGATCAAGTCGCAGGAAACGGGGTGACTGCGGATATTCAAGGCGAGGGGGCGTGCGAGCGCGTTCCCCGCACGACCGGAAGTCGACCTTGTACGCCCCCTGTGCGATTCGGAAGAGTGGACGCTCGTCAACCTACCTTTCGGCCTGTCGCGTACCCATGACACGCCGGGCCGATTCCCCACAGGAGGACACGAGTTGAAGCACCGACGCATACCCCGGCGACGGCTGGTCGTGGCGGGCGCGGGCACAGCCGCACTGGTCGTCGCCGGAGCCTCCTTGCCGAGTGCGAACGCCGGCGAGGCCACGAAGGCGACCGCACCCCGCACCCTCTCCGCTCCGGCGGCCGGAAAGCTCGCCTCGGCGCTCGGCAGGGACCTCGGCACCGGCGCGGCCGGCACGTTCTACGACGCGAAGACCAGGAGTCTCGTGGTCAACGTGCTCGACAGGGCCGCCGCCGACACCGTCGAGGCGGCCGGCGCCCGGGCGAGAATCGTCGAGAACTCCCTCGCCGAGCTGACGAGCGCCCGTACGACCCTCCAGCGGGACGCCACCATCCCCGGCACCTCGTGGGCGACCGACCCGACCACCAACAAGGTCGTCGTCACCGCCGACCGCACGGTCTCCGAGGCCGAATGGACCGCGCTCGCCGAGGTCGTCGACGGACTCGGCGGCACGGCCGAACTCCGCCGGACCAAGGGGGAGTTCAAGCCCCTCATCGCGGGCGGCGACGCCATCACCGGCTCGGGCGGGCGCTGTTCGCTCGGCTTCAACGTGGTCAAGGGCGGTGCGCCCTACTTCATCACCGCCGGGCACTGCACCGAGGCCGCCTCCACCTGGTCCGACTCCAGCGGCGACGAGATCGGCACCAACGAGCGGTCCAGCTTCCCGGGCAACGACTTCGGCCTGGTCAAGTACACCTCGGACGTCGCCCACCCGAGCGAGGTCGACCTCTACGACGGCTCCGCGCAGCCCATCACCCACGCCGCCGACGCCACCGTCGGCGAGAAGGTGACCCGCAGCGGCTCGACGACCCAGGTGCACACCGGGACGGTCACCGGCCTGGACGCCACCGTGAACTTCGGCAACGGCGACATCGTCAACGGCCTCATCCAGACCGACGTCTGCGCCGAGCCCGGTGACAGCGGCGGCGCGCTGTTCGACGGCGACGCGGCGATCGGCCTCACCTCCGGCGGCAGCGGCGACTGCGCCTCGGGCGGCGAGACCTTCTTCCAGCCGGTCACCGAGGCGCTGTCGGCCCTCGGCGCGCGGATCGGCTGAGCGGCGGCACGACCGAGCGCCGTGGCGGTGAGGGATCTGTGTCCGTACGGTCGGCTCAGCGTTGGGGCCAGTACCACAGCGGTTCGTCGAGCGGGCCCTCACGGCCCGCCACCGTGGTCTGCCCGAACTCCTTCACCAGCTCTGTGGAGTTGACGTCGAGACGGTGACGTATCGCGCCCTTCTGGAGAGCGTCCGCGAGCGGTCTGGCGTGGGTGACCACGATGATCTGGGTGTCCTTGGTGGCGGTGAGGATCAGATCGGCGAGCGGCGGGATCAGGTCCGGGTGGAGACTCGTCTCCGGTTCGTTCAGCACCAGCAGCGACGGTGGCCGGGGCGTCAACAGTGCCGCCGCCCACAGGAGATAGCGCAGGGTGCCGTCCGACAGCTCGGCGGCGGTGAGTGCGCGCAGCAACCCGTGCTGCCGCAGGGCGAGTCGGAAACGTCCGCCCAGGTCGGCGATCTGGACCCGGCTGCCGGGGAAGGCCGCGTCCACGGCCGCGTCCAGCGCCTCGCCGTCACCGACCTCGCGGATCGTCTGCAGGGCGGCGGCCAGATCGGAACCGTCACCGCTGAGCACCGGCGTCCGCGTGCCGATCCGGTCGGTTCGGGCCGGCGCGTGCGCGTCGGTGCGGACATGGTCGTAGAACCGCCAGGACCTGATGAACTCCCGCACCGCCAGCACATCGGGTGCGTGCTGGGGGTCGGCCAGCTCGCCGAGCATGCTGTCGTACAGGCGCAGGGTGCCGTGCGCGCGGGACCAGCCGCCGCCCGCGCCGCGCAGTTTGACGGCGGCTCCCGCGCGGTCGGAGAGGACCGAGGCGGGGCGGAGCACGGGGCCGCTCCAGATGCACTCGCGTTTGATCTCCGGGTCGAGGTTGAACAGGGAGGGGGCGCTGCCCGCGCCGGGGGCGGGGCTCGGGTGCCCGAAGTCGACTGCGTAACCGAACTCGTCGCCCGCGAAGCCCAGTCGCAGACTGACCGGGCCCGAGCGCACGGTGCCCTGCACGGGATGTATGCCCTCGCGCACCGAGCGGCCGATCTTCTCCGGGCCCGCCCACAGGACCGACGGCAACCCACCTTCCTGCGCGAGGGCCGCGACAGCGCCGCCGCGCGCGGACTCGGCGAGCAGGCGCAACGCGCGATACAGGCTCGACTTGCCCGTGCCGTTCGCCCCCGTGATCACGTTCAGCGCGGTCAGCGGGACGATCAGGCGGCGTAGTGAGCGGTAGTTCTCGACGGCGAGGGTGCTGATCATTCGTCCAGGGTCGCAGACGGGTCTGACAACGCCGGGCGACCAGGGCAGCGGCGCAGCGTCGCCGTCAGCAGGGTGATCACGATCCCGAAGACCCCCTGCAGGGCGAGGGGCGCGGCCCCCACGGCGAACGTGATCAGCGCGCCGAGCCGGGCAACCGCTTCAGTCGGGTCACCGTCTGCTCGGCCGTGACCTGAGGCGCGACGACCCCGAAAGCCACATCCCGTACGGGACGTACCGGCACCGGGGGTCTCTGTCATGTCCCCCGCGATCTCGGCGGCCGGGTGCCCGCACAGGCGGGAAGGGGCCGAACGGATGTCGTGCGGGTGTTCGGAGGCGATTTTCCCCAACTGCTCGGCCCGGCCGGGGAGCTGACGGAGTGGTGTCCATTTCGGCCACCGCTCACCTCTCCAAAGAATCGTTCATGTATTCGAATGTGGTCGCTGACCGGGGCTGATGGGGTTAGGGTAATCGAACGGACGTACGATGAACATATCGGGCGGATGGCCGAAAAGGGGTGGAGTGATGGAGGTGCGGCATGGCGGGCTTCGCCCATCTGCACGTCGCGTCCGGTTACTCCGCCCGCTACGGCGCCTCCCACCCCGAGCAGCTCGCCCAGTGGGCGGCCGAGCGCGGGATCGCGGCCCTCGCGCTCACCGACCGGGACACGGTCACCGGTGCCGTCCGGTTCGCGCGGGCGTGCGCCGGGGCCGAGGTCCGGCCGGTCTTCGGCATCGACCTGGCGGTGGAGGCGCTGGCGCCCCCGCCGCCCGCGCGGCGCCCGCCCACCCCCGCGCATGGCGGCGCGCACGTGGCCGAGCCGCCGCTGCGGTTCGTGCTGCTCGCCCAGGACCGGGCGGGCTGGGCGCGGCTGTGCCGCATCACCTCGGCCGCCCACGCCGGCACCGCGTCCGGCGCGGCACCGGTGGTGGTGCCGTGGGAGGCGCTGCGCGCGTACGGCGGCCCCGGCCTGACCGTTCTGCTCGGACCGCTCTCGGAGCCGGTGCGGGCGCTGTCGGTGGGCCGGGAGGACGTCGCGATGAAGCTGCTGGCGCCGTGGAAGGAGGTCTTCGGGAGGGGTGTTCGATTGGAAGCCGTCGCGCAGAAACGTTTCGGCACAGGTCCGGGCTCCCTCCGCCTGGCCGCCCGCACCCTGGCCCTGGCCGACCGCACCCGCACCACCGCCGTGCTCTCCAACGCGGTCCGCTACGCCGACCCCGGCCAGCACCGCCTCGCCGACGTCCTGGACGCCGCACGGCTGCTGCGCCCGATCGACCGGCGCCGCCTGGACAGCGGGCAGCGCTGGCTCAAGGACGAGAAGGAGATGACGGTCGTGGCGCGGATGATCGCCGAGTGTGCCGGAACGGACGCCCGCCGGGCCCGCCGGCTGATGGCGGACACCGCGAGCACGGCGGAGGCGTGTGTCGTGGACCCCGTGGACCTCGGCCTCGGCAGGCGGCACTTCCCGGAACCGTCGCTCTTCGGCGCCGGGCCGGGCACGGGCGGCGCGGCCGGGCTGCTGCGCCTGAGGTGTGAGGAGGGTCTGGCCCGACGCGGCCTCGACCACGACCGCCCGGCACTCGACCGGCTGGAGGAGGAACTCGCCGTCATCTCCCACTGGCGCTACGACGCGTACTTCCTCGCCGTCGGCCAGGTCGTCGCCGACATCCGGGCCAAGGGCATCCGGGTCGCCGCCCGCGGCTCCGGCGCCGGCTCGCTGGTCTGCCACGCGCTGGACATCGCCACCGCCAACCCGCTCGACCACAGCCTGCTGTTCGAACGCTTCCTGAGCACCCGCCGGGAGTCACTCCCCGACATCGACATCGACGTGGAGTCCGCCCGCCGCCTGGAGTGCTACGACACGATCTTCGAACGGTTCGGGAAGGAGCGCGTCGCGGTCACCGCGATGCCCGAGACCTACCGGGCGCGCAGAGCGCTGCGCGACACCGGCCTCGCTCTCGGCATCGCGCCCGCGGACGTCGACCGGATCGCCAAGAGCTTTCCGCATCTGCGTGCCTCCGACATCACGAGCGCGCTCGCCGAACTGCCCGAACTGCGCCAACTGGCAGGCGAGGCGCACCGGTTCGGCCCCCTGTGGGAGTTGGCCGAGGGTCTCGACTCCTTGATCCACGGCATGGCCATGCACCCCTGCGGTGTGGTCATCAGCGACGCGACCCTCCTGGACCGGCTGCCCGTGCAGCCCACCCCGCAGGGCGACTACCCCATGGCGATGGCCGCGAAGGAGGAGATCGAAGCGCTCGGCAACATCAAACTCGACGTCCTCGGCGTCCGTATGCAGTCCGCGATGGCCCACGCCGTCACCGAGATCGAACGGGCCACCGGCAACAGCATCGACCTCGACGACCCCCAACAGGTGCCCCTCGACGACGTGTTCGCGTTCAAGCTCATCCAGGAGAGCCAGACGCTGGGCCTGTTCCAGCTGGAGTCACCCGGTCAGCAGGATCTGCTGTCCCGGCTCCAACCCCGTGACGTGCAGGACGTCATCGCCGACATCAGTCTCTTCCGCCCGGGTCCGGTCGCCGGGGGCATGCCCGAGCGGTACATCGCCGCGCGTCATGGCGGTACGCCGGTGTATGCGCACCGGGACCTCGAACCCGTGCTCGCCGACACCTACGGCGTGACCATCTGGCACGAGCAGATCATCGACACGCTGCACGTGTTGACCGGTTGCAGCCGCGCCTTCGCCGAGATCACCCGACGCGCACTCGGCGACAAGGACCAACTGCCCAGGATCAAGGACTGGTTCCACCAGAAGGCACGCGCGCGTGGCTACAGCGCGGCCGTCCGCGACGAGGTCTGGAGGACCGTCGAGGCCTTCGGCGCCTACGGCTTCTGCCGCGCCCACGCGGTCGCGTTCGCCGTACCGGCCCTGCAGAGCGCCTGGTTGAAGGCGCACTACCCGGCGTTCCTGCTGGCGGGGCTGCTCGAACACGACCCCGGGATGTGGCCCAAGCGCGTCCTGGTGTCCGACGCCCGCCGCCGGGGTGTGTCGGTGCTGCCCGTCGACATCAACCGCTCCAGGGTGCGGCACACCGTGGAAATGACCGAGAAGGAGGAGTGGGGCGTGCGGCTCGCGCTGTCCGGGGTGCGTGGTATCGGTGAGGAGGAGTGCGCGCGGATCGAGGAGGGACAGCCGTACGGATCGCTGTCGGACTTCTGGCAGCGGGCCCGTCCCAGTAGACCCGTCGCCGAACGGCTCGCGGAGATCGGCGCGTTGGGGTGTCTGCACGACGGCCGACTCACCCGGCGTGATCTCCTGCTCCAGATCACCGAGTTGCACCGGCAGTCCCGCAACCGGACCGCGGGATCCGGTCAACTGCCCATGGATACGGGCGCTGTCGGGGGAGCGGAGCCGAGCGGGTTGCCGGAGATGACCGGACGCGAGGCGCTGAGCGCCGAGTTGGACACGCTCGGCATCGACATCTCCCGGCATCTGATGGAGCATCACCACCGGCTGCTGCGCGAGATCGGCGCGACGGACGCGGCGCACCTGGCCGAACTGCGTGCCGGTCAGCAGGTGTTGGTCGCGGGGGTGCGGGCCTCGACGCAGACCCCGCCGATCGCGAGTGGCAAGCGGATCATCTTCGTGACGCTGGAGGACGGCTCGGGTCTGGTCGACCTCGCCTTCTTCGAGGACTCCCACCCGGCCTGCGCGTACACCGTCTTCCACAGCGGGCTGCTGCTGGTGCGCGGGACGGTCCAGGTGCGCGGCACCCGTCGTACCGTCGTCGGTTCCATGGCCTGGGACCTGGACGAGATCGCGGCGGCCCGCCGGGACGACGGACCCGAGGCCGCCCTCGCCCTCCTGGGTGCCGGCCGCCCGCATCCGACCCCCGCCCAGCCGGCTCCGGGACGGCCGCAGCCCGCCCAGCCGCACCGCACCTTGGCCAACGGCACCACCGGCGCCCGCCTCCACCCGTACGCCGACCTCCAGCCCGCCGGCACCCGTTCCGCCGACCTGAAGAAGTTCGGCCACCGCAGCCCGGGGAGTGCGGGATGAGCACACGTCAGCGGCACATCGCCCACCTCCACCTGCATACCGAGCTGACGGAGACCCAGTACGGCGATGTAATCGAACTGGTGTCCGGAATCACGCCCCACGTCCAGGCCGTCCCACCCAACGCCCTTCAGCTGGACCTGACTTCGGCGCTCCGGTACTTCGACCTGACTCCCTACAACGCGGTCCAGACGGTGAAGATGAGGCTGAAGGCCCTCTACGACATCGACAGCAGCGCCGGCCTCGCGGGCAACCGCATGCTGGCCGCGATGGCGGCCGACGCGTCCGCACCCGGGGAGACCACCTGGGTGCCCACCGGGGAGGCGGCCGACTGGTTGTACGCGCGGCCGGTCACCGCGCTGCCCGGGATCGGCCGCGCCACGGCGGACACGCTCCACCGGTACGGCCTGCACACCGTCGGTCAGCTCACCGACCTGCCCCCGGCGACCCTGCAACGGCTCCTCGGCGCGGGCCAGGCACGGCTGTTGGCCGAGCGGGCCCGCGGCCACGACCCCCGCCCGGTCGTCCCCGCGGAACCGGCGGCGCATCTGGTCGCCGACCTGGCCCTGAGCCGGGACTGCCTGGACCCGGCCCAACACCACCGTGCCGTCCTGGGACTTGCCGAGCGGATCGGTCAACGGTTGCGTGGAGAGAGGCAGTTCGCGGGCAGGCTCACCCTCACGGTCCGCTATGCCGACCTCCCCCACTCTCAACTTCGTTCGAGCGGGGGGACCCCCATCTCCACCACCCGCACCCGTGCCCTGCCGGAACCCACCGACCACTCACCCGCCCTCACCGCCACCGCCCTGGGTCTGTTGACCTCCCTCGGACTGCAACGCGCCCGCGTCCGCGCCTTCGTGCTCCGCGCCGACGACCTGCGGCCGGCCGGCAGTGCCTACCGTCAGCTCTCCATGGATCCCACGGACGCCCGCGCCCGCGCGGTCGAAGCCGCCGCGGACCGGGCCCGTCGGCGCTTCGGGCAGGGGGCCGTACGCCCGGCCGCACTGGCCGACTGACCTCGGCCGTGCCACGAACAGTCAATGCGGTCAGGGGTGTTGGCGGCGGTCGCGGTCCCGCGCCCGCCAGGCCCGCACCAGCAGGAAGAGCCCGATCAGCGCGACCGCCACGCCCAGCACCGCGTACTGGCCGTGGCCGGACATGGCCGAGCCGTTCATCGCTCCGGTGCCCTGCGCGATCCAGACCGCGCCGAGCACGACGAGGATGATCCCGCCGATACCACGGACCAACATGGTCACTCCCTTCACCGCACCGGTACGTCCGCGGGCGGTACCCGCCCGCGTTCCTCGCTCAGCTTCGTCCCGTTCGGTGCGGCCGGGGCGGTCGAAAACCTTACGGAACGGGAACGTTGTGGCGACCGGGAAACGGTGGACCGGGCGGTCCGATCGTCCGCATGTGAGCGGACTCCCTTTATCGGCAGGTCAGTTGGCCCACGGCGCGACGATGTGCGTGCCGTCGGCCAGCTCCGCCTCCAGGCCGATGGACGTGGTGACCCAGGTGATCACGGTCCGGTCGGTGGGGTTCTCGGCGCCGAAGGTCGCGCCGGGGTTGATGATCAGCGTGTCGCCCGCGCCGACCCGCTCGGTGCGGCCGTCGAGCGTGATCACCAGCTCGCCTTCGAGGATGTGCAGGATCTCCTCGTGGTTGACGGTGTGCAGCGGGGCCTTGGTGCCGGCGGGGATCTCGCCGCGCCAGGCGCACAACTCCTTGCTGCCGGTGCGGGGATGGGCGTACGAGACGAAGCGGGCGCCGTGGATCTCGTGGACGACGGCGTCGGACGGGTGGACGACGGGCACGACTGCCTCCAGGGGAAGTTGGTCAAGCTGCTTGACCATATATCCCACATGGTCAAGCAGCTTGACCATCCCGTCAAGGGTGTTTCAATGCCGTCGTGGAGAACTCCGAGGCCATCGCCCTGACCGCCGCCCTGCTCGCCGCCGCGGGTGACCTGACGAAGCGCATCAACGACGGGGTCGTCGCCCGTGGTTTCGAGGGAGTGCGACCCGCGCACGGCTTCGCCTTCGCGCGCCTCGCCCCGGACGGTGCGACGGCCACCGACCTCGCCGCGCACCTCGGCATCACCAAGCAGGCCGCGAGTCAGCTCGTCGACGAGCTCGTGCGCAAGGGGTACGTCGAACGGCGTCCGCATCCCGGTGACGCGCGTGCCCGGCTGGTCGTGCTCACGGAGTCGGGCTGGGCCTGCACGCGCGCCGCGGAGGAGGCGGCGCTGGAGGCCGTGCGGCCCTGGGTCGAACTGCTGGGCGAGAGTGAAGTGCGCGTGTTGTGTGACCGTTTGGCGCGTATTGCGCCCTACGGTCCCCTCAGGCCCACGTGGTGACCGGTTATCACTGGAAGTTTTTACTGACGCGTAACTTCACACCTCACCTACTCGCTCGTAACTTGACGAGTGAACAGCATTCTTGTGATCCGGATCACAGGGCGTAAGGCCGTCGCAACTCCCTTGAGCCGCAAGGAGATCACACGATGCTGCCCTGGAAACGAGTGCTCAGACCCCTGACCGCACTGCTCCTCACCGCCGCGGTCGTCGCCGTCCCCGCCGCCACCGCCCGGGCCGCGACCGCCTCCAGCAGCGGTTGGAACGACTACGACTGCCGGCCCTCCGCGGCCCACCCCCACCCCGTCGTCCTCGTCCACGGCACCTTCGCCAACGGCACCGACAACTGGCTGGCCCTCGCGCCGTACCTGGAGGCGCGCGGCTACTGCGTCTTCTCCTTCGACTACGGCCAGCTCCCCGGCGTCCCCCTCGTATACGGACTCGGCCCCATCGACCAGTCGGCGGCCCAACTCCAGGCCTACGTCGACCAGGTGCTCGCCGCGACCGGCGCCGCCAAGGCCGACCTCGTCGGCCACTCGCAGGGCGGCATGATGCCGCGCTACTACCTCAAGTTCCTCGGCGGAGCCGCCAAGGTGAACACCCTCGTCGGAATCGCGCCCGACAACCACGGCACCACCCTGGACGGCCTCACCCCACTCCTGCCGTACTTCCCGGGCGCCCAGGACGTGATCTCCACGGCCGCCCCCGCCCTCGCCGACCAGATCGCCGGCTCGGCCTTCCTCACCAAGCTGAACGCGGGCGGCGACACCGTCCCCGGCGTCCACTACACGGTCATCGCCACCCGGTACGACGAGGTGGTCACGCCGTACAGCAGCCAGTTCCTGAGCGGATCCGACGTGCGCAACGTGCTGATCCAGAACCTGTGTTCACTCGATCTCTCCGAGCACGCACTGCTCGGGCTGACGGACCGGATCGCCTTCCACGAGGTCGCCAACGCCCTCGACCCCGCGCACGCCACCACCACCAACTGCCTGTCGGCGCTGAGCTGATCGCGCACCGCGGGGTCTGTCCGACCTGAGCCGCCGGACAGACCCCGCCCCCTGTACGGCCGGCTAACGGCCGTGCCGTCCGCCGCCGTTGGCCGCGCGGCGGCGGACCGAGGCGAACAGGGCCGCGGCGCCGAGCGCCAGGGAGGCCGCGCCGCCCATGACGAGATACGGCGAGCCGTCGTTGGCTCCGGTCTCGGCGAGATCCTGCGAACTGCCCGCCGCCTGCGGCTCGTTGGCCTTGGCCGCGACCGGCTCCGCCGAGGTGCTCGCATCCGCGTCCCCGTGGCCGTGGTGCTCGACGGTCGACTTGCCGGCACCGGCGGCGATCTGCTCGTCGGAGGGGGCTGAGGCGGACGGCGCGGGAGTGGTCGGGGCGGCTGGAGTGGGTGTGGGTGACGGGGTCGAACTGCCCGTCGTACCACCGCCGTTGGCGCCCGTGGCGCTGCCGCCGAAGCTGACGTCCGAGCAGGAGTAGAACGCCTCCGGGCTGTCCGAGCGCTGCCAGATCGCGTACAGGAGCTGCTTGCCGGAGCGCGCCGGGAGGGTGCCGGAGAAGGTGTAGAAGCCGGCCGACGCGACCGGGTCGGTGGACGTCGCGACCGGGTGCTCCAGGTCCAGATCGGCCCAGGCGAGCGGCTGCGAGGGGTCGTAGCCGGACTTGGTGATGTACACCTTGAAGGTGCCCTTGTGCGGTGCGGTCACGCGGTACTCGAAGGTGTACGAGCCGCTGCTCACGCTCGTCGCCGGCCAGTCCGCGCGGGCCAGGTCGAGGCCCTTGAACTCCTCGTTGTTCGCGCTGCACAGCCTGCCGTCCGGGATCAGCGCCTGGTGCCGCCCGTTCGCGTCGCCGATCCGGATGCCGTTCCAGTCGTAGAGCGCCTGCGTGCCACCGGCCGCGACCGCCGCCTTGCACGCGGCCGACTTCGGGTTCTCCGGCCCCTCCGCGTAGCACTGCGCGACCCGGCTGACCGGGTCCCCCATCGAACCGTGCGCCGCCGCGGGCACTGCGGCGAGGGCGGTCAGCGCGAGGGGGGTCAGGCCGAGGACGGCGACAGCGGCGGCCTTGCGGCGTGCGGGCATGGCGGAACTCCAACTCCTCGGACGGTTCTCGGCGCGGGGGACGGACCCCGTGGGGGTGATCAGAAGCTAGCCCCTGGAAACGGCGGAATCGCCTGCTGGAGACGGGGGAGAGAGATCCTTATGGTCGCGTTAAGGCAGGGCTAACCGAGGGCTCAGGGAGGGCTAGTCTCGTGACGGTCGAGAGGTGGCGCACATGAGCAGACCGCAGTCCGAGTTCCATCGTCCCGAGGCACCCTGGCGGCGGCCGGCCGGGGCCGTCGCCGGGGTGTGGGAGCAGGAGTTGGCCGTGGATCCGGTGTCCGGGGACGCCACCGTGCTCCAGCGGTACGAGCCGGGGACGGACACCGGCCCGCAGGGCGCCGTCCGGCACGACTTCTTCGAGGAGGTGTACGTCCTCGAAGGCGCCCTCACCGATGTGCGGCTCGGGGAGACCTTCACCGCGGGCATGTACGCGTATCGCCATCCGGGGATGGAACACGGGCCGTGGACGAGCACGGAGGGCGTCCGGATGCTCGTGCTCCGCACCCACGCCGCGCCATGACGCAGGACACGGCGCCCGACGGCATCCGCACGGCCGTCCCCGCCGACGTGCCGGCCGTGAAGGCCGTGACCGACATGGCGTTCCACCACTACATCGCGCGCATCGGTGTGGTGCCGAAGCCCATGGAGGCGGACCACACGGCGAATGTGGCCGCCGGGCGGGTGTTCGTGACCGGTGATCCCGTGATCGGCCTGGTGGTGATCGAGGAGCGCGACGATCACCTGTTCCTCGACACCGTCGCCGTCCACCCCGACGCACACGGCACGGGCGTGGGACGACGACTGCTGGAGTTCGTGGACGCACGCGCGCGTGCGCTCGGCCTGCCCGAGGTCAGGCTCTACACGAACGCCATGATGTGGGAGAACCAGAGGATCTACCCGAAGTTCGGCTACGAGGTCGTCGAGCGGCGCACGGACGGGCCCTACGACCGCGTCCACTACCGCAAGCGGCTCGACTGACCGGGCTCAGCCGTCCGGCCACCACGTGCGGGCGATGTCCTTTCGGACCTCGGGGCGCTCGACAGGGCGCTCGTCGGCCTCGTCCCGCACTCGACGGGTGTCCGACTTCTTCAGGGGCTTCTGCACGGTTACGCGGCGCATGGCTGCCTCCTTGTGTCCACCCGGGGTTCGTGTTCTCACGAGGTGGACCGTTTCCGGGAGAGTGACTCATCGGTGCGGGTCTGTCTGTGGCGGCTGTCACGATCGGACTGTCAGTGGCGGGTGTCACTCTTGGCGCATGAGCGAATCCGAAGCGAACGTGGACTGGGACGCGGAGGCCGCCGCCTTCGACGAAGAGCCTGATCACGGCCTGCGCGACCCCGAGGTCCGCCGGGCCTGGGCCGACCGGCTGCGCGCCTGGCTGCCCGCCGGCGCCGCCGACATCCTCGACCTCGGCTGCGGCACCGGCAGCCTGTCGCTCCTCGCGGCCGAGCAGGGGCACCATGTCACCGGAGTCGACCTGTCCCCGGCGATGCTGGCCCTCGCCCGCGCGAAGCTGGCCGGCCGTGACGCGGTGTTCCTCATCGGTGACGCGGCCGTGCCGCCGGTGGGCGAGCAGCGCTTCGACGTCGTCCTCGTACGGCATGTGCTGTGGGCGCTGCCCGACCCCGCCCGCGTCCTGCGGTACTGGCGCGGTCTGGTGCGCCCCGGAGGCCGGCTCGTGCTGATCGAGGGCCGCTGGGGGACGGTCGGCATACCCGCCGACCGCCTCACCGAGCTCCTGGCACCTCTGGTATCCGTCGCCGGGCACGTGCGCGTGGAGCGGCTGTCGGACGACCCGCTGCTGTGGGGGAAGCCCGTGGACGACGAGCGGTACGCGGTGGTGGCCGTGCCGTAAGCCGGTCTCACCCGAGCAGCGCGTCGAACCCGCCCTCACGGGCCAGCCTCTCCAACTCGTCGAGCGCCGCCATGGCCGCCGCCGCGGCCACGGGGTCCGACCCGGCAAGACCGCTCTCCTCGAACTCGTCCTCGTCCAGCCGGATCACGTCCCTACCGTCGGCGGATCGCCACAGGTCCAGGTCGAGGTCCTCTACGACGAGTTCGGTACCGGAGAGCGCGGCGGGGCGGGTGATGTCGCAGTACCAGCCCTTCAACTCCCCGGTGCCGTCCCGGACTTCCTTCACCGCGAACCAGCGGTCCCGCCAGTAGTACTCGGTGAACACGTCACCGGGCTCGAACCGCACGAAGTCGAAGTCACGGACGCCGTCACCGGCCCACGGGGCGCGGACGGCGAGGCGGGTGCCGTCGTCGAAGATCAGCTCCGCCGCGTAACGGATCTTCGTCCGGCCCGCCTTGACGAGGACGACGTCCAACTGGCGTGCGGGATCAGATGAGTTCACGGACATACCGCACCTCCGTAGCGCAGGTTTCGTAACCGAACCATTTGTTGATCGCGAGCATCGGCCCGTTGCCGGTGTCGTTGCCCGTGAACGCCTCTGTGTATCCGGCGGCGCGGGCGCGGTGCAGGGAGTCGTTCTTGGCGAGCTTGGCGAGGCCCCGGCCGCGGTGGGCGCGGGCGGTGCCGGTCATGACCGTGCCGTAGAGCGTGCCGTCGTCCGTGCGGGCCGCGCTGAAAGCCGCCGGACGTCCGTCGATGACGGCGACGGACGTCAACTCGGCGCTGAACAGGGGGTGTCGCCAGGTCTCGTCCAGCCAGGCCGCGTAGTCCGTGAACTCGGTGGCGATGTCGCTGGGTTCGTCCGCCATCGCCTCCGTGTCCAGGTCGAACAGGGGGCGCGGGTCGGCGTCGAAGTCCGAGCCCGGGCGGATCTCGACGCCCGGCGGCGGGTCCTGGAGCGGGGGCAGCGTGCCGTGCGCCAGGTCCAGGCGGAGGAAGTGCGCGGAGCGGCTCGCCGTGTAGCCGAAGCGTTCGGCGAAGGCGCGGTTGCCGGGCTCGTCCAGGACCCAGGCGTAGAGCCGGGTCGCGCCCGCGGCGGCCAGGTGCTCCTCGGCGGTGCGGACCAGGAGCGCGCCCGCGCCCCGGTGGGTCCGCTCCGGGTGCACGTACACGTTGACGAAACCCTGGCCGGGCTCGGGGCTCTCGTAGGCGATGCCGACCTGTGCCGTGCCGATGATCTCGCCGTCCTCCTCCGTGACCAGCCGACGCAGCCGGGCCTCCGGATGGGCGTGGGCGACGTCGAAGGCGACGGACTCCGGGGTGAACAGCACGTAGGGGAGGGCGAGTCGGCGGACCTGGACGAAGCCCTCCAGGTCGGCCCGGACATCGGGGCGCAGGTCGCGCACGGTCACTGTCATGTCGTCGCACGCTACGGCGGAGCCGCGCCGGAGTGCCTCCTGTTTTCGGTGGGCGCGTTCTCCGGCGGGTGCGGGACAATCGGGCCGTGACCCTGAAGATCCACATCGATGACAGTGCGGCGCCGTACGAGCAGATCCGCGCCCAGATCTCGGAGCAGGCCCGGTCCGGAGCGCTGCCGGTCGGCTACCGGCTGCCGACGGTACGAGGGCTGGCCGAGTCGCTCGGCCTCGCCGCCAACACCGTCGCCAAGGCGTACCGGGCCCTGGAGACGGACGGGGTGATCGAGACGCGGGGCCGCAACGGCACGCTGGTCGCTGCCGCGGGCTCGGCGGCGGAGCGGGAGGCGTCGTTGGCCGCGCAGGCCTACGCGGAGAAGGTTCGGCGGCTGGGGCTCGCGGAGGGGGATGCGGTGGCGGCTGTGCGGGATGCCCTGCGGGCGGCCTACGGGGAGGGCTGAGGGGAGTTCGGCACCGCCGTCAAGCGCCGTTGTGACTGAGCGCCGTTGCGGCGGAGACAAAAGGCGGCCGGCGGACGAGCTGAGCTGCTTACAGATACAACCCCGCGTCCGCCCCCTCCCGCTGGTCCGGCACCGACGTCGGCTGGGTGCCCCGGCGCAGCGCGTACAGCTCCGCCAGGGTCGCGCCCTCGCGGCCGACACCCTCCTCCGTGCCGAGCCAGTTGACGGCCTCGTGGCGGGTGAGGGGGCCGACCTCGATGCGGGCCAGGCAGCGGCCGGGGCGGACGACGGCGGGGTGGAGACGCTCCAGGTCCTCGTTGGTGGTGACGCCGACCAGCACGTTGCGGCCCTGGCCGAGGAGGCCGTCCGTCAGGTTCAGGAGGCGGGACAGGGCCTGGCCGGCCGTGTGTTTGGCCTCGCCGCGGATCAACTCGTCGCAGTCCTCAAGGAGGAGCAGCCGCCAACGCCCTTTCCCCGTCGAGTCGTCCTCGCCGATCGCGATGTCCATCAGATAACCGACATCGCTGAACAGCCGCTCCGGGTCCAGTACGCAGTCCACCTGACACCAGTCCCGCCACGAACGGGCCAGCGTGCGCAGCGCCGACGTCTTGCCGGTGCCGGGCGGGCCGTGCAGCAACAGCAGCCGGCCCGCGATGTCCTCCGGGGTCGTCTTCATCAGGGTGTCCATCGCATCGGCCACCGGACCCGTGTAGTTCGGGCGCACCTCGTCCCACGTACCCGCCGAGATCTGCCGGGTCGTACGGTGCGGGCCGCGCCGGGGGGAGACGTACCAGAACCCCATCGTCACGTTCTCCGGCTGCGGTTCGGGCTCGTCGGCCGCGCCGTCCGTGGCCTGCTCCAGGACCTTCTCGGCGAGTTCCTCGCTCGTCGCCGTGACCGTGACGTCGGCGCCGCGGTTCCAGCGGGAGATCAGCAGGGTCCAGCCGTCGCCCTCGGCCAGGGTCGCGCTGCGGTCGTCGTCGCGGGCGGCGCGCAGCACGCGGGCGCCCGGCGGGAGCAGGGTCGCCCCGGACCGTACGCGGTCGATGTTCGCCGCGTGCGAGTACGGTTGCTCGCCCGTCGCGAAGCGGCCGAGGAACAGCGCGTCGACGACGTCGGACGGGGAGTCGGAGTCGTCGACGTTGAGCCGGACCGGCAGCGCGTCGTATGGGTTCGCAGACATGGGGCCATGATCCGGCACTACGACGCCCCGTGCACCCGCTTTCCGCAGTGCGCCCCCGAGTGTCGACGAAGCGCTCCGCCGGAAAGCGGCGATGGGCCGTCGTCCGGATGCGGCGCCGTCGTGGCTGGTCGCGCCCCGCGGCGGAGCCGCTGATGAACGCGGCCCCGCGCCCCTTGGGGCATGGCCGAGCCGCGGACTCCCCAGACCCGCTCGCGCCGTTACGCCCCCGACCTGTTACAAGCCTGTGCACGTATGGATCTGCCCCACCTGCTCCCTCCGCCGTTACTGTTGCCCTTGATGGGACGTCATGGGTGGAATTCGGGGGCACGACGGTGGCGCCTCACCGCGCTGCTCGGCGTCGGTGTGGCCGCACTGGCCCTGATCGTGACCCTGATCAACACGCTTCCCGGCGGCGGAAGCACCGCCGGCACCTCGCGCGACGGCGACAAGGTGCACGGCACTCCGGCGACCCCGCCCGACGAGGACCGGCCGGAGGTCGGCTGGGGCTTCACCCACACCCAGTACAGCGCCGACGAGGGCAGCGACACCGCGACCGAACGCGTCGAGGGGCTGCTGGCGAAGTCCCAACTCCCGCAGGACCAGGCCATCATGGGCTGGGGCGCCGACAACCCCGAGCCGGTGAAGGGGCGTTACGACTTCGGCGCCCTCGACCGCCGTATCGACTTCGTCCGCAAGTCGGGCGGCACCCCGGTGATCACGCTGTGCTGCTCCCCGGACTGGATGAAGGGCGGCAAGTCCGGTGTCGACAACACCAATTGGAGCCAGGCCTCGTTGGAGACGGCCCCGCAGCCGGACCACTACGCGGACTTCGCCGCGCTCGCCGCGACCGTCGCCAAGCGGTACCCGGACGTCACCCACTTCATCGTGTGGAACGAGTTCAAGGGCTTCTGGAACGACGCCAAACAGCGCTGGGACTACGAGGGTTACACCAGGCTCTACAACCTGGTCTACAAGGCGCTGAAGAAGGTCAACCCGAAGATCATGGTCGGCGGGCCGTATCTCGTGATGGACAGCGTCGACCCGCGCGACGCGAACGCCTCCAACACCGTCAAGGGCAGTTGGGGCGCGATGGACCAGCGGATCGTCGACGCCTTCGACTACTGGAACAAGAACAAGGCCGGCGCGGACTTCGTGGTCGTCGACGGCTCCAGCTACACCAACGACGACGAGATGCTGCCCAACGAGTTCGGG
The DNA here is from genome assembly GCF_044753545.1 of Streptomyces sp. NPDC088350. NCBI lineage: Bacteria > Bacillati > Actinomycetota > Actinomycetes > Kitasatosporales > Streptomycetaceae > Streptomyces > Streptomyces sp. NPDC088350. The sequence goes on from NZ_JBIVNL010000015.1 coordinate 89,824, forward strand.
GCCACCGACAAACTCACCGCCGTCAGCGAGTGGGTACGGCAGCAGACGCAGGACCTGCCGCTGTGGTGGGCCGAGTACTACGTCGAGCCCGCCGACGGCAACGACGACCGCAAGGGCTGGTCCGAGCCCCGCCGCGTCGCCGTCCAGGCCACCGGCATGATCGCCATGGCCAGGGGCGGCGCCACCTCCGGCTTCTACTGGAACCCGGAGGTCGAGAAGGGCACGGACTGCGCGGGCTGCCTGTGGACGCCGACCGACAGCTCCGACGGCGGGCGCCAACTCCCCATGTACGACCTGGTATCCCGGTTCGACGCGGCCTTCGGGCCCGGCACGAAGTACGTGACCGTGCCGGTCGCCGCCGACGACGTGCCCAACGTACGGGTCCTCGCCACCGACAGGACGGTCCTGGTCGTGAACACCCTGGACCGGCAGATCAGCGCGAACGTCGACGGCAAGCGGTTCGACATGGCGGCCTACGAGGTCAAGTGGCTCACGCGATGAGCCACTTGACCCCGTACTTCTATTTCATCGTCAGGAACCGCTGCACCAGCGCGGCCAGCAGCACCGCCAGCAGGGGCAGCGAGAACCAGAAACTGCTCTGCAGCCACCGCAGTTGACGCACGCTCGGCCGCACCGCGACCCGGACGACCTCGCGGGCCGTCAGCATCAGGATCAGCGCGAGGGCGGCGAGCGCGCCCACCACCGACCACGGCGTCCAGGTGATCTGTGGTCCGATCGGCCCGGGATCGGGCTTCGGAACCGCACCGGCCGGCTGCTTGCGCAGCGCGTACATGGTGACGTCGTCGTTGACGAGGACCTTCCTCAACTCCTGCCGGTTGTCCAGGTTCTGGATGAGCCGGGACTCCCAGGTCACCGAGTAGCCCGCGTCCAGCTGGAGCGAGACGACCTGGCTCTTGTTGAGCATCAGATACGAGTTCGGGCCCGCGTCCTTGAGCGCCTTGACCAGACCGGACACCAGCACCGGGTCCGAAGGGGCCAGTGTCGGCACGTAGTTGACGCGTTCCATGTCCTTCGCGCCCCACGGCATCGCCGGTGTGACGTCGTTGACCGTGTCGTTGCTCAGCCACAGCAGCCGTACGGTCGGCTTGTCGTGGGCGTAGACGTAGTTCATGGCGGCGACCTCGCCGGGCCGTACCCGCTCGAATCCCTCGTTGCCCCAACGGGCCACCAGGAAGCCGCCCATGAGCAGCAGACCGGCGACCAGCGCGGCCAGCGGGGCGAGACTCATGCGGTCCTTCTCGCGCTCCTTGGCGGTGGCGCCGGTGCGCGGGAAGAGGGCGAGACCGGCGAGCAGGGCCGCGCCCGGCACCGCGAACATGAAGACGCGCAGCGCCATCTCGCCGCCGTAGGACTGCATGCCGAAGCCCAGGAACGGGACGAAGGTGAGGACGAGGAGGGAGCGTTCGCGGTACTTGTGGTCGCGGCGGCGCCACCAGCCCCAGCAGGCGAAGGCCATGACGCCGCCGGCCAGCAGGACGCGGGTGTAGAGGACCAGCTTGTGGGTCGAACTGCCGCCCTGGATACGGCCGGAGACGGACGTCGAGACATTGCTGCCGACGCCGCCGACCCCGCCGAAGAGGTCGTTGAAGTGCCCGGACCAGTAGGGCTCGGCCATGAAGCCGATCCATACGGCGACCAGCACCGCGAACAGGATGGGCAGGCCGCGCAGTTCGGAGCGGCCGATCAGGACGAGGACCGTGAGCACGCCCAGCATCACGAACGGCGTGAGCTGGTGCGCCGGGACACTCGCCGCGAACAGACCGATCAACACCAGCAGCAGGACGGCCTGTTGACGCCGGTCGGTCGGTTCGACCTCCGCCTCGCCGGGCCGCATCTTCGTCCAGAGCACGTGGGGTGCCCGGAACCAGACGAGCAGGATCGCCACGAAGGCCAGATAGAGGAGGAACGTGAAGCCCTGCGGGGAGAAGTAGTCCTGGCCGACCCAGCCGCTGAGCACGAAGATCCAGATGCCGGTCCACTTCGCCCGCCAGCTCGCCCGCAGCGAGCGGACGAGGAGGAACATCGGTGCCAGATAGGCGAGTTGGATGGCGGTGGGCCACCAGCGGATCACCTCGGTCCAGTCGGTGACCCCGCACGCCCTGCCGACGAACGCGGCCACCGCGAAGAAGCCCGGCCAGCTCCAGCGGGCGTCCAGGTCGGGTACGGCCGACCCGGTGCGGTCGATGTAGTCGATGAACCCGAGGTGCTGCCAGGCCGTCGGGAAGCGCGGCTCGGTCTCGATCACCGCGGGCAGCGCGTGCAGCGAGACCACGGTCGCCAGCAGGGTGATCAGCAGCAGCGCCTTGTGCTCGCGGCCCAGCCACAGCAGCGAGGCGAACACGGTGATCAGCAGCGCGGCGCCGACCAGCGTGGGCAGCGGCAGTACCGAGATCAGGCCGAGGCCGCCCATACGGTCGAGGTCGGTCTCGTCGAGCCGTAGCGCGGGCACCCAGTACAGGAGCAGTGCGGCGACCAGCAGACAGCCGATGACGACACCGGGGCGCGTGGGCACCAGACGCTCGCGCAGCGACAACGGGCGTGCGGGCGGCGGCACTTCGGCTTCCCGGGCCTCCGTCTCCCGTACGTCTGCCGCCACGAGCGCCGCCTCCGGTACGACCACCCGGTCGGAGCCGTTGGCAGGCTCGAACGGCGCGTCCACCTCCGGCTCGGCGGACGGGCTCAGCGAGGACTCCGAGCCGGGTTCGCGTTCTTCCACGGGCAGTCCCACGACCTCGGACCGCTTGATGCCGAGCGCCCAGGTCGGCCGTTGCTCGCCGGACACGATGGGGGTGCCGGTGGGCGGGGTGCCGGGACCCGGGCGCACATCCGGACGGCGTTCCAGGTGGTCGAAGTCCACATGGATGCCGAGTGCGAGGGTGTCGGAGTCGAGCGCCCATGCCGGGCCCCGCCGACGCGGAGTGGCCGGCACCTCGCGCGCCCCCAGGTCGGCGAGGTCGCCGTCGGGCGCCGCGTCCTCGGGCAGTTCGGCGGGCGGCGCGGCCCTGAGCGTCCTGAAGAGTTTGGGCGCGGCGATCGTCACGATCACCGCGAGGCTGGAGATCTCGGCGACGCCCGCGCCGGTCAGGCCCATGCGGGGGAGCAGCAGCAGCGTCAGACCGAGCACCAGGACGCACAACAGGCCCTGCAGCCAGGCGAGTCCACCGGTACGGCTCTGCGCGCGCAGCACCGCGAAGTACGTCTCCATGACGACCCGCAGCAGCGCGCCCACCGCGAACCAGCGCAGCAGCGGGGTCGCCGCGTCCGCGTAGCCCGCGCCGAACACGCCCAGGATGTACGGGGCGCCGATGAGCAGCAGTCCGCAGATCGGGAGCATGATCCGGGCCATCCGCCTGAGCGCGGCCCGGGTGTTGGCGGCGATCCGCGCCGGATCGTGCGAGCCCTCGACGGTCAGGGAGGCGCCCATGTTGATGGCGAGCAGATTGACCGTGCCGCCTATCGTCGTGGTGATGTAGAAGTACGCGTTGTCCTCGGAGCTGACCTGCGAGGCGATGATCACCGGCACGAGGTAGACCACGGCGAGTGAGAACAGCGAGCCGGTGTAGTCGCCGGCGAGGAACCTGCCGATCTCCTTCAGCGTCGGCGGCTTCGCGTGGTCCTCGGTCGCCTTGATGTGCCGGGGCACCAGCCGCCGGAACACCAGCAAACCGAGCGGCACCACGGAGAACGCGATCGCGGCGACCCAGGACACGAAGACACCGCTCGTGGCGAGCACCGACGCCAGCCCCACGAGCAGCGCCAACTTCACCGCGGAGAACACGGTGTTGCCCACCGGCACCCAGGGCGCGCTGCGCAGCCCGGTCAGCACCCCGTCCTGGAGCGTGAGTACGTTCCAGGCGACGACCGCCACGACGAAACCGAGCGCGTTGACCGGCCCGTGCAGGAAGCGGTACGAGGGTCCCCACTCGTTCAGGGTCAGCAGGAAGACCCCGGCCCCGAGCGCGACGACGACCGAACTGCCCGCGTACGTACGGAAGATGAGGCGGCCGGTGGCGCGTCCCGCGACCGGGATGAAGCGGGCCAGGGCGCCCGTGAGCGTCACCGCGGTGAGTCCGGCGAGCAGCTTCATCGCGGCGATCGCCGCCGAACCCTGCCCGACCGCGGAAGGCGAGTAGTAGTGGGCCGCGATCAGCCAGTAGCCGAGCCCGAGCACCGCGGAGATCCCGGTGTTGAGCATCAGGGCGTAGGCGTTGCGGAACAGCGGGCTGCCGCCGGGGGACTTGCCCCTCCCCGGCAGGCGCAGTCGGCGCCCCGACCGCCGGGGCGCCGACGGCTCGGGCGTTGCGGCCTGGGTGGTGGTCGTCGTGTCAGACACGGGAACGGCTGGCCTTCCGGCGGACCTGTCGGGCTCTGCGGACCATGGCGTACCCCTGGGTGAGGGCACGGTCCCTGGCGAAGTTGCGGGCGATCGCACGGCCCTCGACGAGCCGCTCGAACTCCTCGACACCCGTACTGCGGCGCACAGTTACCCGCCGCAGGGCGTACGGCCCCTGCCGGCGGCGGGCGAGGTCGTTGCCGACGGCGAGCGCCTGCGCGAACCCGGTCTCCCGCACCGCCCGGCGCACCCGGCGGCTGGAGTAGCCGTACGGATACGCGAACGAGACGGGTACGGCGCCGAGTTCGTCGGCGACGATCTCCTTGCAGCGGACCAGCTCCGCGTACAGGGTGTCGTCGTCGAGCTGGTCGAGCTGCGGGTGGGTGTGGCTGTGGCCGCCGATCTCGACGTCGGCGCCCGCGAGTTCGCGCACCTGGTCCCAGTCGAGCATGGTGTCCAGGCCGCCCCCGGTGTCGTGGGCGCCCCGGATCCAGCCGGTGGAGACGAACAGGGTGGACGCGAAGCCGTGTTGGGCGAGCGCGGGCAGCGCGTGCCGGTGCACGCCCTCGTAGCCGTCGTCGAAGGTGATCAGGACCGGGCGCTCGGGCAGTGGTTTGCCGGAGCGCCAACTCGCGGCCAGATCCGCGGTGTTGACGGGTGTGAAGTGCAGGTCGCCGAGGAGCGCCAGCTGTTCGGCGAACGCCTCCGGCGCGACGGACAGGGCGCGGGTGGCGTCGTTCGGGGCGGCGGCGACCGAGTGGTACATGAGGATCGGCACCGGTGTGTCACTCATGCGTGTCCCCCCGATCGATCTCGACCACCGCGAAAGTGGCCCCGCCCCGCCGTGCCTTGACGCTCCCGACGACATACCCGCCCGCCGCCGTGAACACCCCGGCCACGATCGCGCCCGCCCGCCCGAAGCCGCCCGGCCGGGCGAACACGGCGTCCCGCAGCCCGCGCGCCACCCCGGCCGGCAGCACCCGGGTCGTGTACCGGCGCTCCGACTCAAGTCCCTTGTCGGCGCCGACACTTCGGGCCACCAGCGCCTTGGACAGACCCTCGGCGTACGTACGCGTACGGAAGTACCCGAAGTGCTCGCGTGCCTCGGGCACCCGGTGGTGGATCACCGCCCGGTCGTCGATCAGCAGCACCGCGTCCGGTCTGGCGCGGGTCAGCCGGATGCAGAGTTCGGTCTCCTCGCCGCCCAGCGGACGCTTGTCGCCGTCGCGCCCGATGCCGGTGGCGAAGCCGCCCGCCGCGTCGAACGCCGTACGCCGGAACGAGGCGTTGCCGCCGAGGACGTTGCGCACCCGCACCCGGCCCGCCGGCAGACCCCGGTACGTGCAGCCCACCACCCAGTCGAACTCCTCGGGGAACCAGGCGGGCCGGCGGCCCGACGCCCAGATCGGCACCGTCCGGCCGCCGACGGCCATCACCCGCGGATCGGCGTACGGCTCGGCGAAGTGCCGCAGCCACTCCCGCTCGGCCACGGCGTCGTCGTCGAGGAAGGCGACGACCTCGCCGCGCGAGGCGGCGATGCCGGTGTTGCGGCCCGCGGACAGACCGCGCGGGCCCGCGTTCGCCAGTACGCGGATCTCGCCCGTCTCCTCGCAGTCCTTGTACTCCCTGGTGAGTCGGTCCAGGAGAGCCGGGTTGTGGTCGACGACCAGCAACGTCTCCAGCGCGGGCCGTGACTGCGCCCGTACCGAGGAGACCGCCGCGAGGATGTCCTCCCAGCGGTCCTCGGTGTAGACGCAGATCACGACGGAGATGCCGGGACCGCTCAAGACACCTCTCCCCGGACCGGGTCGACCTGCTGGTCGCGCTGCGGGTCGAGACCGTCGATCATCGTGGAGTGCGAACGGCGGCGCAGCGCACGCCGGTTGGAGCGCTCCTTGAGGATCACCTTGAGCACCCGGATCCCGTCCCGCACGGCACGCAGATTGCTCGTGCCGTGGATGCGGAGGTACTCGTGGCTGGGGATCTCCTGCACTTTGAGTCCGGCCTTGACCACCCGGATGTTGATCAGGGTCTCGATCTCGAAGCCGGTGCAGTCGAGGTCGATCTGGTCGAGGCAGTGCTTCCAGAACGCGTTGTATCCGTAGCAGAGATCGGTGTAGCGGGCGCCGAACTTGCGGTTGACGATCGTGCACAGCGCCCAGTTGCCGAGCTTGCGGATGAACGTCATGTCGTCCGTGCCGCCGCCGTTGGCGAAGCGGGAGCCCTTGGCGAAGTCCGCGCCCGAGACGAGGGCGGAGACATAGCTGACGATCTCGTGGCCGTCGGCCGAACCGTCCGCGTCGACCATCACGATGATGTCGCCGCTGCACGCCTCGAAACCGGTGATCAGGGCATCCCCCTTGCCTTTGCCCCGCTGTTCGACGACCTTGACCCCGGGCCACAGCTCGCGGGCCACTTCGACGGTGTTGTCGGTGGAATTGCCGTCCACAAGAACCACTTCGTGTATCCACGCGGGAAGGGTCTTGAAGACGTAGGGGAGATTCTCCGCCTCATTCATGGCGGGAATCACCACGCTCACCGGCGGGGTAATCGCCAGGTGTGAGGAGATGGGCCGGTATGTGACCGACATTAACGGATCTTGGCCCGATGTCGCTGGGCGCAGAACAGAACTCACGAGTCTGGTCCCTCTCGTCCGGCGGACCGCCCGCCCCTGGGCGGCCCGGCTCTGTGCTCCGGTTCGAAAGGGGGGTTCTCACGGCGACACGGAGAAATGAGTCTCCGTGCACGCGTGGTGAGCTGGCAAAGCTGGTCGACCCCCGAAAGACGTGAAAGCCGGCCGCGCGGCACGACTCGGTCACAAGTGCGGTCACCGAGCACGGCACCCCCCTACCGCGCCCCGCGCCGGTTCATCGCGGTCCTTGAGCCCTCCCCTAGAGCCGCTCAATGATGGACCAGTGCGGGTGAGATGTACGACGGTATTGACGATTGAACCTGTATGGCAAGACCTGGAACGAGGCCTCACGTTTTTGTTGGTTTGACCGTTACCCTACTTTGTCAGCCGTTGTGCGTACGTGCATATGCCGCGCGAATACCGATAGCGATATCAGGCCACTGATCACCGCCACCGCGACGATTCCCCCGTCGGCCGACCAGCGATGCACGGCCAGCATTCCCTGGGCCACCAGCATGTCGACGACCACCGCGCCCGCCACCGAGGTGAGAACACGGCCGAAGGGATCAAGTCCGCGCAGCACCGCGGCAATTGCCGAGGCCGGCGCCGCGAACAGGAAGAAAAGCGCGAACGGACCGCGCAACGGTGATCCCGAGTCGATGAGCGCGAGCAGCGCGCCGACTCCTCCCACGGCGACCGCCGCGCCCGCGAGCAGTGGTGTCAGGTCCCTCCCCGGTCCTGACCGCGCACGCTCGACGCCGTCCGTGGAAGCTCTCCTGGTACGTAAGGTCTGCATTGGCGACTTTGCCCCCCAGCGCGCCGGATGCCGGGTTTCAATGTGGCGCAGCCCGACCGGGCACGTCAAGGTGCGGAAGGCGCTTCCACCGGTTCTCGGGCATCTCCGAATGGGTGTTCCCCGGAGGCGCCTGCTGCCTCCGGGGAACCGGTGGTTCGGGTGGGGCGGGTGCGCGTTACGGGACGAGTTTCAGCAGCTTGTTCGGCGAACCGGTGCCCGCGCTGGTCACGACACCCGAAGTGGCGCCGTTCACCAGGGCCGTGGCGACCTGGGCCGGAGTGGACGAGGTGTGGCCCGAGAGATAGACGGCCGCGGCGCCCGCCACGTGCGGGGTCGCCATCGAGGTGCCCGACAGGGTGGCGGTGGCGGTGTCACTGGTGTTGTAGCCCGCCAGGATCGACGAGCCGGGCGCGAAGATGTCCAGCACCGAACCGTAGTTGGAGTAACTGGCCTTCGCGTCCGCACTGGTGGTGGCGCCGACCGTGATCGCCGTGGACACCCGCGCCGGGGAGTACGAGGAGGCGTTGGCGCTGCTGTTGCCCGCCGCGACCGCGTAAGTCACCCCGCTGGAGATGGAGTTGGCGACCGCCGTGTCGAGCGAGGCGGAGGCGGAGCCGCCGAGCGACATGTTGGCGACCGCCGGGGTGGTGTGGTGCGAGATCACCCAGTCGATGCCCGCGATCACCCCGGCCGTCGTACCCGAGCCGCTGTTGTCGAGCACCCGGACCGCCACGATGTTCGCCTTCTTGGCGACGCCGTACGTCGAGCCCGCGATCGTCGTGGCCACATGGGTGCCGTGGCCGTTGCCGTCGGAGGCGGTGGTGTCGCCGTCGACCGCGTCGTAGCCGTAGGAGGCACGGCCGCTGATCTGGGTGTGGGTGATCCGCACACCGGTGTCGATGACATACACCGTCACCCCGCTGCCCGCGCTGTCCGGGTAGGTGTACGTCCCCGAGAGCGGCAGCGCGGCCTGGTCGACGCGGTCCAGGCCCCAGGGTGCGCTGGACTGGGTGGTGTCGGTCAGGTGGACGCGCTGGTTCTGCTCCACCGCGGCGACCGCCGGGTCGGCGGCGAGTCTCTTCGCCTCGGTCGCGGTGAGGTTCGCCGAGTAGCCGTTCAGCACCGTGCCGAACGTCTTCTTGACCGTGCCGCCGTACTCCTTGACGAGTCCCTTGCCCGCGGCCGAGGACGCCTTGAGGCCGGCGCTCTTCTTGAGGGTGACGATGTAGCTGCCGTCGACGGCTGTGGGGGAGCCGGCGGCCAGGACCGTGCCCGTGGCCGGGGCGGCCTGGGCGGGGAGCGCGGTGAGCCCGCCGACGAGAGCGGCGGTGGCCGCGCCGGTTATCGCGGCGAGCCGGAGCTTGTTGCTGCGCAGGAGTGCCATTGCGAGGGAGTCCTCCTCCAGGCGGCGCGCGCCCGGGTCGGCGCGCGGGTGTGGGGGTACGCGCGCCGTCGCGCGCACAACCCTGGAGCGTTGCGTTCCGCACCAAGGCCGAGTAAAGCGTGGGTCATGAACCGGTCTGGTACAAGGGAGTTGACGGCCTGTCACAGAGCTGTCATGAGCACGCAATGAATCTCTCCATTGGCATGGACACTTCCCGGCAATGCGCGTAGTTGGTACGACAGTCGTGGCAGAGATCCTGCTAAGGGAGGTTCCATGAGACGTTCCCGATTTACGGCATACGTGACCTCGCTCCTCCTCGCCGCCGCGCTCGCCCTCACCGGGGCGATGACGGCGCAGGCTTCCCAACTCGCCGCCACCGGCGGCTATGTGGCCCTCGGCGACTCCTACTCGTCCGGAGTCGGCGCGGGCAGCTACATCGGCTCCAGCGGGTCCTGCGACCGCAGCACCAAGGCCTACCCCTACCTCTGGGCAGCCGCCCACTCACCCTCGACGTTCGACTTCGAGGCCTGCTCGGGCGCTCGTACGGGTGATGTTCTCGCCAACCAGCTCGGCACCCTCAGCACCTCGACGGCCCTCGTCTCGATCAGCATCGGCGGCAACGACGCCGGCTTCAGCGACGTCATGACGACCTGCGTCCTGCAGTCCGACAGCTCCTGCCTCTCCCGGATCGCCACCGCGAAGGCATACGTCGACTCGACGCTCCCCGGCCTCCTCGACAACGTCTACGCGACGATCAGCGCCAAAGCCCCCTCCGCGCAGGTGGTCGTGCTCGGCTACCCGCGCTTCTACAAACTCGGCACCACCTGCCTCGGTCTCTCCGCGACCAAGCGCTCCGCGATCAACGGAGCGGCCGACTACCTCGACGCGGCGATCGCCAAGCGCGCCGCCGACCACGGCTTCACCTTCGGCGACGTACGCACCACCTTCACCGGCCACGAGATCTGCTCCGGCAGCTCCTGGCTGCACAGCCTCAACCTGCTGAGCATCAGCGAGTCGTACCACCCGACCGCGGCCGGCCAGTCCGGCGGCTATCTACCGGTGTTGACCGGCGCGGTCTGACCTCTCACCCGCCGGAAGGTGACGCCGAGTTCGACGCGGAGGCCCCGTCCGACGGGGTCTCCGTCAGGCAGGTCACCGAGAACGGCACCGAGTTGGACGTCGTCCGCACAGGGCTGCGGATCTCGACACTGATCTCGTTCGTGAACGTCCCGCTGTTCGAGTACGTCGTCAGGAACACCCTGTCCTGCTTGGTCTTCCCGCCGCCCGACGGGAACGACAGTGTCTTCCAGCCCGGGTTGGCGACCGAACCGGTCTTCGTCACCCACCGGTACGACACCTCCGCCGGCAGCTGTCCCACCGTGATGCTCGCCGTGAAGGTCGGTGCGTCCGCGTTCGGCGGCGGACAGCTGCCCGAGTAGTCGGTGTGGGCACCGGCCACCGTCGCCTGCACCGACTGCGGCGCCGAGGACGACTTGCTGCTGCTCGGGCTCGGCGTCTCACTGGCGGCCGTGGTCTCGCTGCTCGCGCTCGGCGAAGTCCCGTCCGAGGGCTGGCTCTTGGGTGTGCTGGTGTCCTTGCCCGCGTTCGCGTCCCCGCTGTTCCGGTGCGTCAGCGCGTACGTCAGCCCGCCGATCGCCAGGGCCAGCGCGAGCACACCCGCGATGATCACGGCGGCAGCCCGCCGGTTGCGGCGCGGTTCGTCCGCGGCCGGCGGCGTCGAGTAGGAGGCGGGCGGCGGCCCGAAACCCCGCACCGGCTGCGGCGGCGTCCGCGAGTCCTGCTGGGAGAAGGACTCCCGCGGGGACCCCGCCATCGTCGGTGTGTACGGCGTCGTCGGCGCGGTGCTCGCGCGAGGAGCACCGCCCGCGGCGACCAGCCGGAGGTCCTGCTCCGCCTGCTCGGCGGACAGCCGCTCGGCCGGGTCCTTGCGCAGCAGACCCTCGATGACCGGGGTGAGCGGGCCCGCGAGCCGCGGCGTCGGCAGGTCCTCGTCGACGATCGCGCGCAGGGTGCTCAGCGGGGTGTTCTGCCGGAACGGCGAGTGCCCCTCGACCGCCGCGTACAGCAGCACACCGAGCGCCCACAGGTCGGACTCGGGACCCGGCGTACGGCCCAACGCCCGCTCCGGGGCGAGGAATTCGGGCGAACCGATGACCTCACCCGTCATGGTGAGCGCCGAACTGCCCTCCACCATCGCGATACCGAAGTCGGTCAGCACGACCCGGCCGTCGTTCGACATCAGCACATTGGCCGGTTTCACATCGCGGTGCAGCACCCCGGCGTCGTGCGCGGCCCGCAGCGCGGCGAGCACCTCGGCACCGATGTGCGCGGTCCGCTGCGGCGTCAACGGGCCCTCGGCGTCCAGGAGATCGGCCAGGGAGACACCCCGGACCAGCTCCATGACGATCCAGGGGCGGCCGTCCTCCGTCGCCACGTCGTACACCGTCACCACGTTGCGGTTGGCGACCCGCGCCGCCGCCCAGGCCTCGCGCTCCAGCCGGGCGTACATCCGCTCCACGTCGTCGGAGGCCAGTCCGGCCGGCGCGCGCACCTCCTTGACGGCGACCTCGCGTTGCAGCACTTCGTCGCGGGCCCGCCACACCGTGCCCATCCCGCCCTCGCCGAGGGGGGACAGGAGCCGGTAGCGGCCCGCGATCACACGTTCAGTGCCCGGTTCTTCGGGCATGGGTGACTCCCATTCGCATCCGGGCCAATTCTCCACAAACGTAGCTCAGCCGAGTGCGGATGCCGCCCCCTTGAGCACCAATCCGACCCCGAGGGCCACGACGACCAGCGCCGATCCCAGCGGCAAGGTCCGGCGGACCAGGACGGCCATGGGGCTGGTGGTCCAGCGGGGGCGCCGGTCCAGCACACGGTTCATTCCTGTACCCAGCTTGACGACCGCGAATCCGGCGGCGGTGAGGGTGAGGGCGAGCCCGACGCCGTACGCGACGACGAGCAGCAGCCCGAACCATGCCTGACCCAGCGCGGCGGCCCCCACGAGGACGACCACGGCGGAGGGACTGGGGACCAGTCCGCCGGCGAAGCCGAGGAGGATCGTGCCGCGGAGGGTGGGGGCGGTCTCGTGGGTGTGGGTGAAGCCGCCGTGGGTGTGTTCCACAGTGCCGTCGTGAGCGTGCTCGTGGCTGTGGTCATGGTCGTGGCCATGACTGTGACCGTGGGTGTGGTCGTCGTCGTGGCTGTGGGGGTGCGGGTGTGCGTGGGCCTCGGTGTGGGGGGACGCGGCTTCGGCGTGGGCGGAGACCAGGACCAGGGAGCGCTCCGGGACCTCGACGGTCTCGTGCTGGTGATCGTGATCGTGGGGGTGAGGGTGCGGGTGTGTGTGCCCGTGTGGCCCGTGCCCGTGTGACGGGACTTGCGGGCGTGGGCGGTTGCGCCAGGCCCTGCGGAGGAGGTTGCCGCCCGCGAAGAGGACCAGGACGCCGCTCGCGATGCCCAGCCAGGCGATCACCGAGGGGGTCGCGGCGGAGCCGGCCGTGACCAGGAGGCCCAGGGCGATCACGCCGAGGGTGTGGGTGACGGTGACCGAGGCGGCGAGCGGAAGGACGTCCTTGAGGCGGGCGCGACCGCCCCGCGCCGCTGCCGTGGCCGCCATCAGGGTCTTGCCGTGGCCGGGGGCGAGCGCGTGCATCGCGCCCAGGGCGATCGCGATGAGCAGGGAGAGGGCGGCGAAGCCGACGGTGAGGTGGTGGCGGGCCACCAGGTTGTTCAGGGCCTGCGTCCAGCGGTCGGCGCCGCGCGGCAGCACGGAGGCGGCGGGCGGTTCCGACGTGGACTGGTCGGCGTCGGTGAGCGCCGGGCCGCCGGGGCGGGCGTGCAGGGACGCGGTCGTGATGTCGGCGGGGGAGGAGAGCAAGTCCTTGGGATAGCTGGTGAGTTCGTGCGACACCGACTTCTTCGGTACGTCCGAACCGGTGAGCGTCATCCGGTCGGCGCGCGCGGTGATCTCCCGCCAGCCGGGGCCTGTGGTCAGTCCCGCGCTGTGGAAGCCGAGGGCGACCGTGCTGCCCTTGGGCAACGGCGCCGTCGAACTGCACTCCACCCGCAGGGTGTTGAGCCCGGCCTGCCCCGGCCGCAGACGCGCGGTGCTGGAGCCCGGCGTGAGGGCGACGGTGCGGCCGTCGACGGTGACCTTGCTGCCCTCGGCGGCCTTGTCGCACCGCTGCCGGGCCCACTCGGTCATGCCCAACTGCCTGATGTCCGGCTTGGCCTGGGTCGCCGGGATCTCGGCGAGGTCCTCGATGTGCGTGACGCGCAGCGTGCCGGGGGCGACGACGAGACCGTCGTAGCGGTTGACGGTGAAGTTGCCGAGGGGGTGCGCGCTCGCGGTCGCCGTGGGGACGAGGAGGAGCGCGCCGGCAGCGGTGAGGACGGCCGCGGCGGAGGCGAACAGGCGGCGGAGGGGCCGCACTTGAGGGCGGCGGGCGGGCCTCACTTGGTCGCCTCCAGCGCCTTGCGGGCCTTGCTCGCGCCCAGGGGGGAGAAGCCCGGGTTCAGCTTCAGGGCCGCCGTCAGGTGGGCGCGGCCCTCGGCCGTGTGGCCGGTGGCGAGTTCGATCGTGCCGCGGTGGTAGAGGAAGGAGGCGTTGTGGTAGCCGGTGGCCGTGGCCTGCCGAGTGTAGGGGAGGGCCTCCTTGTCGAGGCCGTTGACGTGCAGGGCCCAGGCGAGGGCGTCCGCCGTGTGCACGGTGTGGCGGCGGGCCCATTCCGCGCGGGCGGCCTTCAGTGCCGACTTGACGTCTCCGTGGTCGGCGGCGGCGAGCGCGGTGTCGAGGTCGGCGTTGACGCCGTTGGCGCGGGCGAGGGCGATCCAGGCGTCGACGAGGGCGTACTGGTCCTCGGCCTTGGCCTTGTCGCCCGCGGCGCCCCGGCTCTCGTACAACTCGCCGAGTTCCACGAGGGGTTGGGGCAGCGGGTAGCGGGAGACGACCAGCTCCATGCCCTTGATGGCGTCGGCGCGGTCGCCCAGGGCGGCCTGGGCGCGGGCGCGGCCCTCCAGGGCGGGGAGGTAGTTCTCGTCGGCGGCGAGGGCGCGGCCGTAGTAGTCCAGGGCGGTCTTGTAGTCGCCCTGGTTCCACGCGAGTTGGCCCAGTGTGCCGGCCACGTACGAGATGTCTCCGGGGGAGGAGGCGGCGGCGAGCGCCTGCTCCAGGACCCTGCGGGCCGTGGCGACGTCGCCGCGCAACTCGTGGACGTACGCGTACCGGGTGAAGACCGGGACACCGGGCTTGCGGGCGTCGGCGAGGTCGGCGGCCTTCGACGCGTCGTCGTAGCGGCCGAGTTCGACGAGCGCGTCGATACGGGAGCACAGGGCGCGCTCGCTGTACGGGTTCTCCTTCAGCACCTGGTCCGCGTAGGTCAGGGCCTCCTTGAACTCGTGCCGGGCGGCGGCGAGCGCGGCGCGGCCCTCCAGGGCGTTCTCGTTGTCGGGCGAGATCTTCAACGACCGCTGGAGGGCGGCCTGCGCCTGCGGGTACCGGGACGGGTCGCCCTTGGTCCTGGCCTGCTCCACATACGCCAGCCCGAGCGTCGCCCACCCGTCGAAGTCCTTGGGCTGCGTCCTCAAGTGGGCCTGCAGCGCGGCGATACTCGCGTCCAGGCTCCCGCTGGCCAGCAACTCCGGCGACACGGCACTGGAGGCGGCGGCGACACGCGTGGCTCCGCTGTCCTTCGCCGCCCCGATCGCGATGGCCCCGGCGGTCATCGCCACGGCCAACAGGACGGCACAACCGGCGAGTTGAGCGGCCCGCCAGCGACGGCTCGCGGCGCCTGCGCGGCGGACGGCGGCGATGCGTTCGTCGGGGGCGTGGGGGAGGGCGGGGGCCGCCGGGTTTTCGTCGGGGGCGGTACGGCTGTGGTGGTGGCTGTGGCCGTCGTGCGTGTGGGAGGGGGTCGACCCGTGGGTGTGGGTGTGGGTGGGGACCGGTCCGTCGGCGTCGTCGTGGTGGTGCGGGTGAGAAGGGTCCGGTTCATCGGCGGTGCCGCGCGCGGGAGTTGGGGCCGGGGCCGCGTCGTCGACGGTGGATTCGGCGGCGGGGCGGGTGTCGCCGGAGGCGGCGGTCGCAGTCCCGGGGTCCTCGGTGCCCTGGGCCTGCGGCTCCTCGCCACGCGTCGAGTCGTCGGCCGGTACGGAAACCATTCCGGAAGTCGCCTTCGGGTCGCGGGTGTTGTCCGGTCCGGTGGCAGAGCCCACGTCCCGCTCGTCCGTCGGCTCCTCGGCGGATTCGAGGCCGCGCCCGCTGCCCGCCTCAGCGCCGAACTCCGCGCTTCGCGCTCCGCTCGGCTCGACGTCCGTGCTCATGTGCGCCTCTTGGATCGGCGTGGCGTCGGATTCTGTGTTTCGCGTTCCGGTTGGCTCGGCGTCGGTGCTGGTGTTCGTCTTTTCGGTCGGTTCGAGAGCGGTGCTCGCGTTCGTGTCTTCTGCCGGCGTGGCGTCGGATTCTGTGTTTCGCGTTCCGGTTGGCTCGGCGTCGGTGCTGGTGTTCGTCTCTTCGGTCGGTTCGACACCGGTGCCCGCGTTCGTGTCTTCTACCGGTCCGGCTCCGGATTCTGAGCTCCGCGCTCCTGTCGGCCCAACATCGCTGCCCCTGTTGGACTCTTGGATCGGCCCGGCACCGGATTCCGCGATCCGCTCAACCGACGGCTCAACAACGGTGCTTGTGTTCGCCTCTTGCGTCGGCCCGGCGACGGACTCCGTGCTCCGTGCTCCGGTCGGCCCAGCACCAGCGCCCGTGATCGCCTCTCCCGTCGCCCCGGCGACGGATTCAGTGTCCCGCTCGGCATCCGGCTGCGCGTCGGCCCCGCTGCCCGGCTCGGTACCCGGCCCGCCCCCCGAGTCCTCCCCCTGCTCCCAAAGCCGTTGCCACTCCCGCTCCGCCGCCGCCGGCGTCTCGTGGTCGTTCTCGCGCGGGGCCATGCCGTTCCTCCATCGCCTGGGGTGGTTCAAGTGCCGTATCGCTGAAAGGTGTTGTCACGCAGGGGTGGCGCGGCCCGCACCGTGGGGGAAGGATCTGTGCGGGCCGCGCCAGTCGGTGGGGGTCAGTACGGGCGGTAGCTCATCCGGCGGCGCCACCACGCGACGCCCGCGCCGATCAGCAGGACACCGGCCACACCGGAGGCCGCCGACGCGACGATCAGCATCATGTTGTCGGTGCTGCCGGTGGACGAACCGGCCGGCTGCAACGCGTTGCCCAGCTGGCTCTTGACGTCGCTGCTGCCGGTCGTGCCCTTGGCGAGCGGGCCGCGCGAACCCGAGGTCGGCTCGGCGACGTACGGGAAGTACTTCTCGAAGCCCTTGTCGTTCTTGTCGACCGCGTCGCCCAAGTCGTTCTTGGAACCGACGAGTTCACCCTCCATGACCTGGAGCGCCTCGTCGATCACGTCGTCGGTGAGCCGACGCCCGTTCGGGAAGCCCGCGTTGTCGCCGTCCAGGACACCGAGCCGCTTGGGGTGCGCGGTCGGCGGGATCGACGTGTTGAGGCGCAGCATCTCCGACGGCTTCGTGTACGGCTGGAGCGTGTTGAGGCCCTTCACGCCCGTGAGGAACACGCTGACGAGGTCGTTGCGCGGCTCGCTCGGCGCCTTGATCTTGTAGATCGACTCGATGAGCTTCGGGATCTCGGGCTCGGTCACGTTCTTCAGGAACTGCGCGTCGTCCTTGGGCTCGGACGCGTTGAACTTGTCCTTGTCCTTCTGCGGGTTGACGACCTCGTTGACCAGCGGGTTGCCCAGGCGCGAGACCTGCGTGTAGTAGCCCCTGGCGTTCTTGCGCTGGGTCGTCGAGTAGATGCCGACGGTCGGGTGGTTCTTCGACTGCCGGATCAGGTCGTTCGGCACCTGGAGGGCGATCGTGTTGACGTTGTAGCCCTTGAGGGTGTCGTTGCCGACCTCGGTGAGGTTGCCGCCGTAGAGCAGGTCGAAGACGCGCAGGTCGGCGAAGAACGGGTCGTCGGCCTGACCGGCGAAGGTCGCGCCGCCGTTCGACGTCTTGTAGATCGCCTGCGAACGCAGCTTGGCGTAGTCCGGCATCGACGCGTCGCCGACGTCCGAGGGCGCCGCCGGGATGTCGTCGGCGATCTTGGTCTTGTAGACCTGCCTGCCGTGCTTCAGCTTGATGAGCTCGACGTCGTACGACTGCGTGATGTTGAGGTCCGGGTCGGTGAGGCTGGTGACCGGGCCCGTGTTGTACAGGAACGTCTTCTTGTTCTTGATCTGCGTCTTGAAGGTGTAGCGGAAGATGAAGTCGTCCAGCGCGTCACCGTTGTTGTCGATGTGCAGGTCGTACTGGGCGTCGTCCGCGAACTGGTAGAAGTTCGGGCCGCCGGCGGGCTCCTCGAACGGGATCCAGTTCGCCACGATCGTCGTGGTGTTGGGCTTGTCCGGACTGACGAACGCGTACAGGTCCGTGTTGTCGTACTGCGGGGTGCCCGAGATGAGGGGGGCTTCCCGGTGGGAGGAGGCCGAGGCCACTCCCGGTTCCAGCGCGGCCGTGCCGGCGGCTGCGAGCCCCCCGGCGGCAAGCGCGCCACATATGAGGGACGCGAGCTTCCTGCGTCCCGCACCGCTCCTGGAGATAGGTGTCATGCCGTCCGTCCTCAGTGCCAACTTGCCTGACGCACGGGGATTCGGAGCTGGTGCCGGGCCGGATTGGTCGAACCCGAAAAGTTTTTTTGGTGGACCGCAATCCAGGTCGTGACCCGCGTTTCAAGTCCGCCGATCCGTAACCCATCCTTAGGGGCACCCGCTGCGAATGCCTCGTGTGACGGGATACGAAGTGACAGACCGCGTGCGGTCGAAGAGGAGGGGCCGCGTGCGGTCGACGAGAGGGGGACGGGTGGGGGCGGACGAACTCCTGGTGCAGGTCGCCGGAGGGGACCAGCAGGCCTTCGAGGAGCTCTACGGACTGGTGTCCGGGCCCGTGTTCGGCCTGGTGCGCCGCGTGGTGCGCGACCCGGCGCAGTCCGAGGAGGTGTCCCAGGAGGTGCTGCTCGAACTGTGGCGGTCCGCCGCCCGCTTCGATCCCCGTCGCGGCAGCGCTCTCTCCTGGGTGCTCACCCTCGCCCACCGCCGGGCCGTCGACCGGGTGCGCAGCGCCCGCGCGGCCGTCGACCGCGAGCAGCGCGAGGCCCGCCGCTCCCACAACCCGGCCTTCGACCAGGTGACCGAGGAGGTCGAGGCAGGCCTGGAACGCCAGTTGGTGCGCCGCTGCCTGGACCGCCTCACCGCCCTGCAGCGGCAGTCCGTGACCCTCGCCTATTACGACGGCTATACGTACCGTGAAGTGGCGGAGCGGCTCTCGCTGCCGCTGGGCACGGTCAAGACCCGTATGCGTGACGGACTCACCCGGCTGCGCGACTGCCTGGGAGGTGCCGTATGAGCATCCTCGCCCGACTGTTCGGCCGCGGTGATCTCCACTCGCTCGCCGCCCCCTACGCCCTCGACGCCCTCGAACCCGACGAGCGCCGCCAGTTCGAGAAGCACCTCAAGAACTGCGACCGCTGTGCCGAAGAGGTGCGCGCCCTGACGGAGGACGCGGTCCGGCTCGCCTGGTCCGAGGCCGCCCAGCCACCGTTCGGGATGCGCGACCGGGTGCTGGCCGCCGTACGGAACACTCCGCAGGAACCCGGGCCGCTGCGGGACCAGGCGCGGGGACAGTCGCGGGAGTACACGCCCCGGCTGCCGGCCCATGTGTGGGGCACCGAGCCGGCCGCGTCGCGCGCCCGCGCACCCCAACGGCGGCCGTTCTTCGTGCCGTTCGCCACCGCGACGGCCACCGCCGCGCTCGTCGTGGCCTCGCTGTTCGCCGTGCAGGCGAACCAGACGCAGGACAAACTGAAGGCCGAGCAGGCGCAGGCACGTGAGATCGCACACGTTCTCGCAGCCCCCGACGCCCGTGCGACCACCGGCGCGGACACCAAGGGCCGGAACATCGGGGTCGTCGCCTCCGCGTCGGAGGGGCGCGCGGTCGTCACCCTGAGCGGATACAGCGCGCTGTCGAGCGGGCACGTGCATCAACTGTGGCTGATGCGCCCCAATGTGCAACCGCGCTCCCTCGGGCTCTTCAAGGGCGACACGCCCTTGGTCGCCACCGGGCTCGACAAAACTGCAACATCACTCGCAGTGACCGTCGAGCCCGACGGAGGCTCACCGCAGCCCACAACGCAGCCAGTTGTCCAACTCGCCCTGAAATCGGTTGGATTCGGAGAGTAATCACGGAGGGGTCGTCAACGCCCTTACGGGGAAGGTGAATCCTGAGACCTCGATACACGAGTGCTCGGTTGGGGCGATAGGGTTACCCTGCCCGGGCCGGGTGGACTCGTACGGGTGGGGAGTGACATGGAACAGATAGTGCGCAGCAGGGCAAGGGTCCCTGCGATCACGTGCGGGAGCAGCGCGACGAGTTCGCGTCTCGACCGCCATCTCTCGGTGCTGGGCGGCCCTGTCGTCCCGCAGCGCGAGACGGCTGAGGCGACCTCGTTGATGCGCGAGCTGACGTCGCGTGACAGCACGCAGGAACGCAGCGCCACGGGTACGCGAGTGAGCCGGGTCAAGCTCTTCGCGCCACTGCGCAGGCTGCGCCGTTCGCTCTTCGGCGGGCGCTGAGCAAGTCCTCGGCGTCCCCGGGGAGTTCCCAGGGGCCCGCGCTCAGGACACCACACCGTCCCGGCGCAGTGCTGCGATCTCTGTGTCCGCCATCCCCACGGCACGCAGCAGCGCCACGGTGTGCTCCCCGAGCGCGGGCACGTCACCCATCAGCGCCTCGCCCCCGCCCGGCAAGGTGATCGGCGGCAGCAGCGCCCGCAACGGCCCGACCGGCGACCCCACTTCCCGCCACCGCTCCCGGGCCGCCAACTGCGGGTGCTCCGCCAGTTGTTGTACGTCTCTGAGGCGCGCGCAGGCCACACCCGCGCGCTCCAGCAGCGCCACGGCCTCGTCGGCACCCAGCCCACCCAGCGCCTCTCCGACGAGGGCGTCCGTGCGCTGCCGGTTCACCACCCGCGCCGCGTTCGTCGCGAAGTCCGGGTCGGTCCCCAACTCCGGCTTCCCGACGACCTGTTCGGCCAGCCGCCGCCACTCCCGGTCGTTCTGCACCGACAGCAGCACCCGCTCGCCGTCCGCCGTGGGATAGGCGTCGTAGGGCGCGATGACGGCGTGCGCAAGACCCGTGCGCGCCGGGGGAGTTCCGCCGTGCATCGCGTGATGCGGCGGATGCCCCATCCTCCCCCACTCTCGGCTTCGCTCGAGCGGGGGGGGGGGCCATCGCCGGCGCGTCCAGCATCGACACCTCCACCGGCTCACCGCGCCCGGTCGCACCCCGGCGCACGAGCGCCGCGAGCACACCGGAGAACGCGTACATGGCCGCCGCGATGTCGGCCGCCGGGATCCCCGCCTTCACCGGCTGCTCCGGCGTCCCGGTCACCGACACCAGCCCCGCCTCGCACTGCACGAGCATGTCGTAGGCCCGCTTGTCGGCGTACGGGCCGCTGGGGCCGTACCCGGAGATGTCCACGGCGACCAGCCGCGGGTGCGCCGCGCACAGCGTCGCGGCGTCCAGCCCGAGCCGGGCTGCGGCCCCGTGCGCGAGGTTCTGCACGAACACGTCCGCGTCCGCGACCAGCCGCCGTACGACGTCGAGCCCGCGCGGATCCTTCAGATCCAGGGCGATGGACTCCTTCCCCCGGTTGCACCACACGAAGTGCGAGGCCAGACCGCCGGCCGCGGTGGACGCGTTCGCGCCGCGGAGGGACGGTTCGTAGGCGGGTGCGGGTGCGGGTGCGGGTGCGTGGGGGCTGAGCGCGCCCACGCGGCGGAGCCGCATATCAAATACAGCCCCGCGCCCCCTACGTGTCTCAGATGAGCGCGAACTGGCCCTCTGGGCCCTCCTCGTGGTGGTCCAGAACCGATGCGGGGAGGCGTGCTGAATCCGGCACCGGCAGGACGCCCGCCTTGCGCAGTTCCGCCGCCGTGATCCGGTCCGTCACCTCCAACTCCTCCTGCTGCGGCCTCAGTTCCGCCAGCAGTGCCAACACCGTGATCAGCTCCAACAGCTCCGACGTCCACGTCTGCTGCCAGGTCCCCGGGCGGATCGCCGCCAGCGTGCCCGGCTCGGCGGTCTCCGATGTCCGGGACGTGAACCACTGCTCCAGTACGCGCACTCCGCTCACCTCGAAGTCCCAGGACTCGGGCGGTACCGGGGAGATGCGGCCCTCGTCGAGGTGGAGGGTCTCCTCGTCGCGGTCGTAGTGGAGGGTGAGGGGGAGGGGCGGCAACGGGGCGCGGACGTACGGGCGTCGGCCGCCGGGGAGCTTGGGGCGGTCGCCGTTGCGGCGCATCAGCCAGAGGACGCGGTGGCCCAACTCGACGCCGTGTGCCCAGAGTTCGGGGTCCCGTGTCAGGGGTACGGCCGGGCCGGGGCGGGCCGTCGCCACCGTCCAGGCGAGGACGTCGACCGGGGTGGGGGCGTGGCCGAGGTGGCCGGTGAGGTGGTCCAACAGGCCCGGTGCCAGGTTCGGTTCCTCGGCGCGGGGGCGTCGGTAGAGCGGGCGGACGCGGCCGGGGCGGAGCAGGGGGAGGACCGTGGACGCGAGCAGGGGCGGGCCGGAGGTGCCGGGGACGCCCGGAGTCTCCACCGCGAAGATCTGGTGCTCGTCCGCCACCCGCCACAACTCCGGCCGGGCCACGTCGATCAGGCGGTGGTCGGGGATCAGCCACTGCTCGTCGAAGGGGGCGTGCAGGACACGGATCGGGTCCGGGCAGGGGCCCGTGGCCCGGATCAGTCTTTCCGTGCCGCTGGGCTGGCCCGGGAGCTGGGGCACCGCCGAGTGCAGGGTGCGTGAGCGGGTGGGCTCGAACAGGGCTTCCCGGTCCGGGACTTCGGCCTTCACCAGGGTGTCCCAGCGGGCTTTCAGGGTTGCCGCGTCGGGTGCCGTCGGCCACCCCCGGCCGAGCCGGATCGGTGCGACGGACCACGGCATGAGGTCCGCGAGCAACGGAGCGTCGTCGTGCGTCACGTTCGGCATCGTACGACGACGTCAGTTCGCGACGTCGAGCGTGACCGAGAAGGAGAAACGATCCCCCCGGTAGTGGATGACGGCCACGTCCAGCACCCTGCCCTGTGTGTCGTAGGTGATGCCCGTGTAGTGCAGGATCGGGCTGAGGAGCGGGACCTGGAGGAGGCGGGCGGTCTCCGGGTCGGCGAGGCGGGCCTCCACCGTGTCGGTGATGCGGCTGATGTCCGCGCCCACGACATCGCGCAGCACCTTGGTCATCGGCCAGCGGATGAGGTCGTCCGGGTCGAGACGGGCGGCCAGTTCGGGGCGGATGTGGTTGCGGGCGTGGTTCGTCGGCTCGCCGGTCTTCTCGTCGCCGCGCAGCCGGTGGTACGCCGCCACCTCGGACAAGTCCGGGAAGTACTCGGTGAGTTCGGGCGGCACGGACACCTTGCCGTGGTCGAGGAGTTCGGTCGTCATGCCGGACTGCTGGGCCACGATGGCGTCCACGGAGCCCAACAGCCGTACCGGCGTGGCCCGTCGGACGTCCGGCTCGATGAACGTGCCGCGGCGACGGTGCCGGGTGATCAGCCCCTCGTCCTCCAGTTCCTTCAGCGCCTGCCGCATGGTGAGCACGCTGACGCCGTAGTGCCCCGCGAGTTGCTCCTCCGTGGGCAGCCGCAGCGGGTCCAGGGGCGAGCGGCCGAGTATCGAGGCGCGCAGCGACTGCGACACCTGGTACCAGAGCGGCAGCTTGCGGTTCAGGACGATCGAGTCCGGGGCGAAGGAGGTCACGGGGCCATCCGTACCGGTAGGGAGGGATCAGTGCAAGGGACGTAAACCGGTCTGGAACTGTCAGTGCGAGGGGCGGAAGTGGCGCTGCAGGCCCTGCCAGACGTCGTCGTAGCCCTGCTGGAGGTGCTCGGCGGTCGCCGCCTGGGCGGTTGCCGTCACCGGCCAGCGTGTCTCGAACATGAACGCCAGCCCGTCGTCGACCTTCTGCGGTCGCAGCTCGGCGGCGCTGGCCCGGTCGAAGGTCTCACGGTCCGGGCCGTGCGCCGACATCATGTTGTGCAGCGAGCCGCCCCCGGGCACGAAGCCCTCGGCCTTCGCGTCGTAGGCGCCCTCGATCAGGCCCATGTACTCGCTCATCACGTTCCGGTGGAAGTACGGCGGCCGGAACGTGTCCTCGCCCACCAGCCAGCGCGGCGCGAAGACCACGAAGTCCACACCGGCCAGGCCCGGGGTGTCCGACGGGGACGTCAGCACGGTGAAGATCGACGGGTCGGGATGGTCGTAGGAGATGGAGCCGAGCACATTGAACCGGCGCAGGTCATAGGCGTACGGCACATGGTTGCCGTGCCAGGCGACGACATCGAGGGGCGAGTGGTCGTAGGTCGCCGTCCAGAGGGTGCCGCAGAACTTGTTCACCACCTCGACCGGGCCCTCGACATCCTC
Source organism: Streptomyces sp. NPDC088350 (assembly GCF_044753545.1). Classification (NCBI taxonomy): domain Bacteria; kingdom Bacillati; phylum Actinomycetota; class Actinomycetes; order Kitasatosporales; family Streptomycetaceae; genus Streptomyces; species Streptomyces sp. NPDC088350. The sequence continues at coordinate 113,478 of NZ_JBIVNL010000015.1, forward strand.
GTAGGCGGCGACCGGCGCGCGGAAGTCCCGGGCGTTGGCGAGTCCGTTGGCGCCGATCGGGCCGAGGTCGGGGAGCTGGAAGGGCGCCCCATAGTTCTCGCACACATATCCGCGGGCTGTCGGGCTCTGCCCGCCATCGGATGCCGCGTCCAGCAGCTCCACACGGAAGCGCACCCCACGAGGGATCAGCGCCATATGTCCCGGCTCCACATGGAGGAGCCCGAACTCCGTGCGCAGCAGCAGTCCGCCGCGCTCCGGGACGATCAGCAGCTCGCCGTCCGCGTCACTGAAGACCCGGTCCATCGAGGAGTCGGCGTGGTACAGGTGCACGGCCATGCCGGTGCGCTGGGTCGCGTCGCCGTTGCCGCCCAGGGTCCACAGGCCGGCCAGGAAGTCGGTGCCGGGCGCGGGTGCGGGCAGCGGGTTCCAGCGCAGCCGGTTCGGGTCGGGCACCGTCTCCGTGAAGGGCGCCGTACGGATCCCGCCGTTGTCGGCGCGGGTGAACGCCGGGTGCGCGGCCGAGGGGCGGATGCGGTACAGCCACGAGCGGCGGTTGTGCGCCCTCGGCTCGGTGAACGCCGTACCGCTGAGCTGCTCGGCGTAGAGGCCGAGCGGTGCGCGCTGCGGGGCGTTGCGGCCCTCGGGGAGAGCGCCCGGCACCGCCTCCGAGCTGTGCTCGTTGCCGAAACCGGTGAGGTGGGTCAGGCCCTCGGCGGTCTTCCGTGTGTCCCCGCTCATCTCTGCTCCCTCGACAACCGATTCCCGCACCACTTGATTCCTATGTATCACCGTAGGATTGCGGTTTCGCGGGCGCAAGGGCACGGCGGGGGACGACGAAAATCCGACCTCCGGAGGGGAAGAACCAGACTCAGGGGGGATCCGGCTGTCGGACCGGTGTTCTAGTCTCCCCGGCATGTCGTGGTCGCGCGCACTCCTCACCGCGTTCGCGGTCTGTGCCCTGCTGGTGGCCGGATCGGTGGGCTGCGGCTCCGGGCATGCCGGGGCGCACAAGGGCGACGGGGTGTCGCCGTCTCCCGTGGGCAAGGTGCTCGACCACACCGACGAGCAGGGCCGGCACTACCGCGAGGTGGCCAAGAAGGGCGCGCCCGGGATCGGCATCGAGGTGGAGCCCGACGCCGCCGACGACAGCTGGGACGTCACGCTGACCGTCCACGACTTCCGCTTCTCGCCCGCCGGCGTGAAGCCGGTCGCGGTCGCGGGCCGCGGCACGGTCCGCCTCATGGTGGACGGCCGCACCGTCGCACGGCTCCGCGCCCCCGAGTACCACCTCGCGTCCGGCCTCGTCCCCCACGGCACCCACCACGTCACCGCCCGCCTGTACGCCGACGACGGCACCGTGTGGGCCGTGCGCGGCAAACCGGTCGAGAGCACGGCCGACATCACCGCGTCGTCGGCGCAGGCCACGCCGGACGGCCACAGGGCCCTCGGCTCCGCGCCGGCGCGGGGGTCGAAATGAGTGCTACGGGCACCCAGTTCCGTACTGAGGTGCGAGCTTCACCTGACCGCGGCGGAAAGGCATCATGAAGCCCGTGCCCCACACGACATCGCTCCGTCGCGCGCCCGTGCAGCGGCGCAGCGCCGAACGGCTGACCAGGATTCTCGACGCCTGCGCCGACCTGCTGGACGAGGTCGGCTACGACGCGCTGAGCACCCGGGCCGTGGCCCTGCGCGCGGGCGTCCCGATCGGCTCGGTCTACCGCTTCTTCGGGAACAAGCGTGCGATGGCCGACGCGCTGGCCCAGCGCAATCTGGAGCGCTACACGGAGCGGGTCGCCGAGCGCCTGAAGGAGACCGGTGCCGAGGGCTGGCGGGCGGCGGTGGACGCCGTCCTGGACGAGTACCTCGCCATGAAGCGCACCGCGCCCGGCTTCTCCCTCGTCGACTTCGGCAACCAGATCCCCATCGGCTCGGGCCACGCGGAACCCAACACCCGCGTCGCCGACCGCCTCACCGACCTCCTCTCCGGCTACCTGGCCCGCGAGCCCGACGAGGACCTCCGCCGCACCTTCCTGATCGCCGTGGAGACCGCCGACGCCCTCGTCCACCTGGCGTTCCGGGTGGCTCCGGAGGGTGACGAGAAGGTCATCGGGGAGACCCGGGAGCTGCTGCGGGCGTATCTGGCACGGGTGCTGGACTGACCGGCGGCCCGGCGTCCACGTTCCGCGAGTTTCCGACGTCACCCCCGGCCCCCCTCGCCACCACCCATACCGCTCGGTATGCTCGCAGCCAAGAGGCAACGCCGCCCCCGGGAGGACCCGTGTCCCGCACCGCCCTGCGCATCTGCCCCCTGTGCGAAGCCACCTGCGGGCTGACGCTCACCATCGAGGGCACCCGGGTGACCGGCGCCCGAGGTGATCGCGACGACGTGTTCAGCCGGGGGTTCATCTGCCCCAAGGGCGCCTCCTTCGGGGCCGTCGACGGCGACCCCGACCGGCTGCGCGGCCCCCTCGTACGCCGGGACGGCGAGCTGCGCGAGGCCACCTGGGAGGAGGCGTTCGACGCGGTCGCGGCGGGCCTGCGCCCCGTAGTCGAGCGCTACGGCCCGAACGCCGTTGGCGTCGTCCTCGGCAACCCGAACGTCCACACGATGGCCGGCGCCCTCTACCCGACGGTCCTGCTCGGCGCCCTCGGCACCCGCAGCATCTTCACCGCGTCCACGGTCGACCAGATGCCCAAGCACGTCTCCAGCGGCCTGCTCTACGGCGACGCCAACGCGATCCCGGTACCGGACCTCGACCACACCGACCATCTGCTCCTCATCGGCGCCAACCCCCTTGAGTCCAACGGGAGTCTGTGCACCGCCCCCGACTTCCCCGGCAAGCTCAAGGCGCTCAAGGCCCGCGGCGGCACCCTCACCGTCATCGACCCGCGCCGCACCCGCACCGCCAAGCTCGCCGACCGGCACATCGCGGTCCGCCCCGGCACCGACGCCCTGCTGCTCGCGGCGATGACATACGTCCTCTTCGACGAACACCTCGTGGAGCTGGGGGAGTTGGCCCCGCATGTGCAGGGTGTCGATGAACTCCGCGCGGCGGTAAGCGACTTCACCCCGGAGGCCGTGGCGGAAGCGTGCGACGTGGCCGCCGACGAGATCCGCACCCTCGCCCGCGAACTGGCCGCCGCGCCAACTGCCGCCGTCTACGGCCGTATCGGCAGCTGCACCGTCCCGCACGGCACCCTGGCCAGCTGGCTGGTCGACGTCCTCAACATCCTCACCGGCAACCTCGACCGCCCCGGTGGCGCCCTCTTCCCGCAGGCCGCCACCGACAGGACACCCCGGCCCGCCGGACCAGGACACGGCTTCGCGCTCGGGCGCTGGCACTCGCGGGTGAGCCAATACCCGGAGGCGAAGGGCGAGTTGCCGCTGTCCGCGCTCGCCGAGGAGATCGACACCGCGACCGCCGAGGGCGAACCGATCCGCGCGCTGATCGCCGTCGCCGCCAACCCAGTGCTCTCCGCACCGGACGGCGCCCGCCTCGACAAGGCTCTCGACTCGCTCGACTTCATGGTGAGCGTCGACCCGTACCTCAACGAGACCGCGCGCCACGCCGACGTGGTGCTGCCGCCGCCCCCGCCGTCCCAAAGCCCGCACCACGACTTCGCGTTCAACACCCTCGCCGTCCGCAACCAGGTCCGCTACACGCGCCCCGCGATCCCGCTGGAGCCCGGCCGGATGGCCGAGACCGAGATCTTCGCCCGGCTGATCCTCGCCGCGACCGGTATGCACGGCGCCGACCCGGCCGCCGTCGACACGATGGTCGTCGACCAGACCCTCGGCAAGGCCGTCAAGGACCCCAACTCGCCCGTCCACGGCCGCGATCCGCGCGAGATCGCCGCACAACTCACCGGCGACACCGGCCCCGAGCGCCGGCTCGACATGATGCTGCGCCTCGGTCCGTACGGCGACGGCTTCGGCGTACGGCCCGATGGGCTGAGCCTCCAGAAGCTGCTCGCGCATCCGCACGGCATCGACCTGGGCCCGCTCACCTCCCGACTGCCGCAGCCGTTGAAGACGCGCAGCGGGAAGGTCGAGCTGCTGCCGCAGCCGATCGTCGACGATCTGCCCCGGCTCCGGCAGGCGAGGGGCGACCGCGCCGACGGACTCGTGCTCGTCGGCCGCCGCCATCTGCGGTCCAACAACAGCTGGATGCACAACGTGCCCGCCCTCACCGGCGGCACCAACCGCTGCACCCTGCACATCCACCCCGAGGACGCCGAGCGCCTCGGCGTGACCGACGGCGCCCAGGTCCGGGTGAAGGGTGCCGGGGGAGAGGTGACCGCCCCCGCCGAGATCACGGACGCCCTGCGCCGGGGCGTGGTGAGCCTCCCGCACGGCTGGGGCCACGACCGCCCCGGCACCCGGCTCAGCCACGCGGCCACCGACCCGGGCGTCAACGTCAACCAGCTTCTCGACGGCAGTCTGCTCGACCCGCTGTCGGGCAACGCGGTGCTCAACGGAGTGCCCGTGGAGGTCGCCGCGCTCAGCGCACCGCTGTGACCTGGAGTTTTGCGCTTATTGCTCGCACGTCAACATCTTGTTAACGCAGCTTTGCGCGACCTAACGTCATCGCACTGCCGCTCCTGGTGGGAGTTCGAAGGCGAACGTTAGGTGTTCCACTCATGCTGACCATCCTCGGCTTCACCATGATCGCGACCTTCCTGGTCCTGATCATGCTGAAGAAGATGTCGCCGATCGCGGCGCTCGTCCTGATCCCGGCGCTGTTCTGCGTCTTCGTCGGAAAGGGCGGCAAGCTCGGCGACTACGTCATCGACGGCGTCACCAGCCTCGCGCCCACCGCGGCGATGCTCATGTTCGCGATCGTCTACTTCGGTGTGATGATCGACGTCGGCCTCTTCGACCCGATCGTGCGGGGGATCCTCAAGTTCTGCAAGGCCGACCCCCTGCGCATCGTGGTCGGTACGGCGGTCCTCGCCGCGATCGTCTCCCTGGACGGCGACGGCTCGACCACCTTCATGATCACGGTCTCGGCGATGTACCCGCTGTACAAACGCCTGAAGATGAGCCTGGTCGTGATGACCGGTGTCGCCGCGATGGCCAACGGCGTGATGAACACGCTCCCTTGGGGCGGCCCCACCGCCCGCGCCGCCACCGCCCTCAAGCTCAACGCCAGTGACATCTTCGTCCCGATGATCCCGGCCCTCGCCGTGGGCCTGCTCGGCGTCTTCGTCCTCGCCTACGTCCTGGGCCACCGCGAGCGCAAGCGGCTCGGCGTGCTGACGCTGGACGAGGTGCTCGTGGAGGAGCCGGAGACGGTCCTCGTGAGTGCCGGTACGGGCAAGGGACCCAAGGCCACCGGCGGTTCGGGCTCCGGCACGGACGCGGACGCCGAACTGTCCGAGGAGGGCGACGGCTTCCAGGGCCTCGACCCGAACCGCGCGACCCTGCGCCCCAAGCTCTACTGGTTCAACGCGCTGCTCACGGTCACCCTGCTCACCGCCATGATCATGGAGTGGCTGCCGATCCCGGTCCTCTTCCTGCTCGGCGCGGCCCTCGCCCTGACTGTCAACTTCCCCCACATGCCCGACCAGAAGGCCCGCCTCGGCGCCCACGCCGAGAACGTCCTCAACGTCTCCGGCATGGTCTTCGCCGCCGCCGTCTTCACCGGCGTCCTCCAGGGCACCGGCATGGTCGACCACATGGCGACCTGGCTGGTCGACAACATCCCCGACGGCATGGGCCCGCACATGGCCTTCGTCACCGGCGTGCTCAGCATCCCGCTCACGTACTTCATGTCGAACGACGGCTTCTACTTCGGCATCCTCCCCGTGCTCGCCGAGGCCGGCCAGGCGCACGGCGTCTCGTCCCTGGAGATCGCCCGCGCCTCCCTCGTCGGCCAGCCGCTGCACATGTCGAGCCCGCTCGTGCCCGCCGTGTACGTCCTGGTCGGCATGGCCAAGGTCGAGTTCGGCGACCACACCAGGTTCGTGGTCAAGTGGGCGGCCCTGACATCGCTCGTCGTCCTCGGGGCAGGAATCCTGTTCGGCATCATCTGACCTCCACGGCAAAGGACTTGACCATGGCGCCCGGCAGGAACCGCGGCTGGCTGCTCCGCCTCGTCATCGCCTTCGGCTTCGCGCAGGCGGCGGTGTCGATGGCCCGCCCCGCGGTGTCCTACCGGGCGCTCGCGCTCGGCGCCGACGAGCGGGCGATCGGCGTCATCGCGGGCGTGTACGCGCTGCTCCCGCTGTTCGCCGCCGTACCGCTCGGCCGCCGCACCGACCACGGCCGCTGCGCACCCCTGCTGCCCGTCGGCGTGCTCCTGATCTCCGGCGGTTGCGCGCTGAGCGGACTCGCCGACTCCCTCTGGGCGATGGCGATGTGGAGCGGGGTGATGGGCCTGGGCCACCTCTGCTTCGTGATCGGCGCCCAGTCGCTGGTCGCCCGCCAGTCCGCCCCGCACGAACAGGACCGCAACTTCGGCCACTTCACCATCGGCGCCTCCCTCGGCCAACTCATCGGCCCCATCGCCGCGGGCGCCCTGATCGGCGGCTCCGACATGGCCGGCACCAGCGCGCTCGCCCTGCTCGTCGCGGGCGCGGGCGCCGCCGTGTCGTTCACGTCGTTGTGGCGCATCGAGGACGGTACGACCGTCAAGTCCCGTACGGAGCAGGGCGACCGCGTGCCCATGCGGAGCATCCTGGGCGCCCGGGGCGTACCCGCGGGCATCTTCATCAGCCTCTCCGTACTGTCCGCGACCGACATCCTCACCGCGTACCTCCCGGTGGTCGGCGAACACCGGGGCATCGCGCCCTCCGTGATCGGCGTGCTGCTGAGCATCCGCGCGACGGCCACCATCGCGTGCCGCCTGGTCCTCACCCCGCTGCTCCAACTGCTGGGCAGGGCGGCCCTGTTGACCGCGACCTGCCTCCTGGCCGGAGTTCTGTGCGCGGGCATCGCACTCCCGGTGCCGGTGTGGGCCATCGGCCTGATGCTCGCCGTCCTGGGCTTCTGCCTCGGCGTGGGCCAGCCGCTCTCCATGACGACGGTCGTGCAGGCCGCCCCCGACGGCGCCCGCTCCACCGCCCTCGCCCTGCGCCTCACCGGCAACCGCCTCGGCCAGGTCGCCGCGCCCGCCGCCGCGGGTCTCGTCGCCGGAGTCGCGGGCGTGGCCGCGCCGTTCGTGATGCTCGGCGCGCTGCTGGTGCTCTCGGCGGGGGTCGCGCTGCGGTCACCGGCGAAACCGCCCCGGAAGCGGGAGCGGACAGGGCCCGCCGACACCCCGGCGGTGCGCGGCACACCCTGAACGCGATCATCCGTTTTCCCACCACCCGGACCGACACGCCCGATCCCGTCCGGTCCCTTCCCCCGGGCGCGCACATTCCGTTAACTTCCGTGACTCACAAGGCTCGTACGACCCGTACGAGGCGATCCGATCGCGGAGCCCCCGGGGGCACTCGTCATGACACGCGCCATCTCCCTGCACGACGTGAGCAAGGCCTACACGCGAGGCGTCCGCGTGGTGGACCGGCTGTCGCTGGACATCGCGCCGGGGGAGTTCCTCGTCCTGCTCGGGCCGTCCGGGTGCGGCAAGTCGACGGTGCTGCGCATGATCGCGGGCCTGGAGGAGATCACCGAGGGCGAGTTGAGACTCGACGGCGAGTACTCCAACGAACTCGCCCCCTCCGAACGGGACATGGCGATGGTGTTCCAGAACTTCGCCCTCTACCCGAGCATGACCAGCCGCGACAACATCGGCTTCCCGCTGCGCATCGAGACCCCCGGCGAGGACCCGCGCCCCCGCGTGGACGCCACCGCCCGCATGCTGGGCATCGAGGACCTCCTGGAACGCTTCCCCAGCCAGCTCTCCGGCGGCGAACGCCAGCGCGTCGCCATGGGCCGCGCCATCGCCCGCCACCCCTCGGCCTTCCTGATGGACGAACCCCTCTCCAACCTCGACGCAAAACTCCGCAACCACCTGCGCGCCGAAATCTCCTCCCTCACCCGCAAGTTGGGCGTCACCACCGTCTACGTGACCCACGACCAGGCCGAGGCCATGTCGCTGGGCGACCGGGTCGCCGTCCTGCGCGGCGGAGTCCTCCAGCAACTCGGCACCCCGCGCTCGGTGTACGCCCTGCCCCGCAACGTCTTCGTCGCCGCGTTCATCGGCACCCCGCGCATCAACCTCCTGCGCGGCCTGGTCCGGGCCCCGTTGGACGGCGCGATGACCATCAGCCTCGGCAAGCAGTACCTCCGGCTGCCCGAACCCCTGTGCCTGGACCACCAGTTGCTCCGCGTCCAGCAGGGCCGCGAGGTCATCGTCGGCCTGCGCTCCGAGGCCGTCCGCATCGCCAAGCCCGCCGCCGCCCGCCCCGGCGAGGTGGCGATCAGCGGCCTGGTGGAGCACGTGGAGTTCCAGGGCCACGAGGTCCTCGTCCACTTCGACACCGGCTCCCGGCCCGCCGTCGTACCGGAGTTGGAGGCCCCGCGCCCCACCCGCCCGGCCCGGCGCCGCCGGCGCGAGGGCGGTGTCATCGACCGGCTGCGGGAACGTGCGGGCGTACTGCGCGCCGGACCCGTGGTCGTCCTGGCGGACCCGGCGGACGCGGAACCCGACCCCGTACCGCCCGAGGGCCGCCTCCCCGGCGACCTCGTCGTCCGCACCACCCCCGACATCGAACTCCGGCACGGCATGCACGTACCGCTCCTCGTCGACATCGCCCACCTGTTCGTCTTCGACCAGCACGGCGAACGGATCTCGCCGGCTCCGGCGCGGCTGCCCGACCTGGACGAGTGACGACCGGTACGGATAGGTGCATGAACGTGCACTTCACCCGAAACAGGGCGGCCTTCGCGATCGCCGGCCTCCTCCTGACCGCCGCGGCCCCCACCGCCTACGCCGGCTTCGGCACGGAAACCGCCCCCGTCCCGGCCTCCGCTCCCGCGCCGACGCGCGGAACGCCGTACGTCGAGACGCAGTTGTTCTTCGGCACCGAGCGGCCCGACGGCGGACCGGCCGTCACCGACCGGCAGTTCATGGCCTTCGTCGACAAGGAGGTCACGCCGGACTTCCCGGACGGGCTCACCGTGCAGAGCGGGCGCGGGCAGTGGCGGGACGCGAACGGGAGGATCGAGAAGGAGCGGTCGTACGAGCTGATCCTGCTGTATCCGGTGACGGCGGCGGGTGCGAGCGACCGGAAGATCGAGGAGATCCGGCGGGCCTACGAGAAGGCCTTCGCGCAGGAGTCGGTGGGCCGGGTGGACGACCGGACCCGGGCCGATTTCTGAGCCGACCGGGCGTCCGTGACCCGGGGTACCCGTGGCTCCGTGACCCGAGGTGCCCATGGGTCCGCGGCCCCCGGTCCCTGGCGCCGGAAAACTAACATCGCTAGTTTGTGAGGCGGACGACGTAGTCACGCCCGGGAGGCAGCACGATGAAGGCACACGACGGCATGTACATCGACGGCGCCTGGCGCCCCGCCGCGAGCGGGGAGACCATCGACGTGGTGAACCCGGTCGACGAGCAGGTGATCGACCGGGTCCCGGCCGGTACCGCCGCCGACGTCGACACCGCCGTACGGGCCGCCCGTGCCGCCCTCCCGGGCTGGGCCGCGACCCCGCCCGCCGAACGCGCCGCGCGCCTGGGGGCGTTGAGGGACGTCCTCGTCTCCCGCAAGGACGAGATCGCCGAGACGGTCACCGCCGAACTCGGCTCCCCGCTCACCTTCTCGCAGGCCGTCCACGCCGGCGTACCGATCGCGGTCGCGGGCTCCTACGCCGAACTCGCCGCGACCCACGCCTTCGAGGAGAAGGTCGGCAACTCGACGGTCTACCAGGAGCCCATCGGCGTGGTCGGCGCGATCACCCCCTGGAACTACCCTCTCCACCAGATCGTCGCCAAGGTCGCCCCCGCCCTCGCGGCAGGCTGCACGGTGGTGCTCAAGCCCGCCGAAGACACCCCGCTCACCGCCCAGTTGTTCGCGGAGGCGGTCGACGAGGCGGGCATCCCGGCCGGCGTCTTCAACCTCGTCACCGGCCTCGGCCCGATCGCGGGCCAGGCCCTCGCCGAGCACCCAGGCGTCGACCTGGTCTCCTTCACCGGCTCCACGGCGGTGGGCCGACAGATCGGCGCGACAGCCGGTGCCGCCGTCAAGAAGGTCGCTCTCGAACTCGGCGGCAAGTCCGCCAACGTCATCCTGCCGAGCGCCGACCTCGCCAAGGCCGTGAACGTCGGCGTCGCCAACGTGATGTCCAACTCCGGCCAGACATGCAGCGCCTGGACCCGCATGCTGGTCCACCGCGACCAGTACGACGAGGCGGTCGCACTCGCCGCGACGGCCGCCGCCAAGTACGGCGACCGCATCGGCCCGGTCGTCAACGCCAAGCAGCGGGCCAGGGTGCGGAGTTACATCGAGAAGGGCGTGGCGGAGGGCGCGCGCCTGGTGGCCGGCGGCCCCGAATCCCCTTCCCCGCAGGGCTACTTCATCGCCCCGACCGTCTTCGCCGACGTGACCCCCGACATGACGATCGCCCAGGAGGAGATCTTCGGCCCGGTCCTCTCCCTCCTCCGCTACGACGACGAGGACGACGCCGTGCGCATCGCCAACGGCACGGTCTACGGCCTCGCGGGTGCGGTGTGGGCCGGTGACGAGGCGGAAGCGGTCGCGTTCGCACGGAGGTTGGAGACCGGGCAGGTGGACATCAACGGCGGGCGCTTCAACCCCCGTGCCCCGTTCGGGGGTTACAAGCAGTCGGGCGTGGGCCGGGAACTCGGTGCGCACGGCCTGTCCGAGTACCTCCAGACCAAGTCCCTTCAGTTCTAGACCCGTTGAGGAGGCCTCACATGGTTCGCGCCGCCGTACTGCCCGCCGTGGGCGCTCCACTGGAGATCACCGAGATCGACCTCCCGGACCCCGGCCCCGGCCAGGTCCGCGTCCGCCTCGCGGCGGCCGGGGTCTGCCACTCCGACCTGTCCCTCACCAACGGCACGATGCGCGTGCCGGTACCGGCGGTCCTGGGCCACGAGGGCGCGGGCACGGTCGTGGCCGTGGGGGAGGGCGTCACACATGTCTCACCCGGAGCCCCGGTCGTCCTCAACTGGGCCCCGTCCTGCGGCACTTGCCACGCCTGCGCGCTCGGCGAGGTCTGGCTCTGCGCCAACGCCCTCAACGGCGCCGCCGACGTCTACGCCCACCGCGCCTGCGACGGCAGCGACCTCCACCCCGGCCTGAACGTCGCCGCGTTCGCCGAGGAGACGGTCGTATCCGCAGCCTGCGTCCTCCCCCTCCCTGGGGGCATCCCCCTCACCGACGCGGCCCTCCTCGGCTGCGCGGTCCTCACCGGCTACGGCGCCGTGCACCACTCGGCGCGGGTACGGGAGGGCGAGACGGTCGCTGTCTTCGGCGTCGGCGGAGTAGGTCTGGCCACACTCCAGGCGGCCCGGATCGCGGGCGCCACGAAGATCGTCGCCGTCGATGTCTCCCCGGAGAAGGAGGAGTTGGCCCGCGCGGCCGGGGCGACGGACTACGTCGTGTCCTCCGAGAACACGGCCCGGGAGATCCGCGCCCGCACCGGAAAACAGGGCGTCGACGTCGCCGTGGAGTGCGTCGGCCGGGCGGTCACCATCCGCACCGCCTGGGAGTCCACCCGCCGGGGTGGCCGCACCACGGTCGTCGGAATCGGCGGCAAGGACCAGCAGGTCACCTTCAACGCCCTCGAACTCTTCCACTGGGGACGGACGTTGAGCGGCTGCGTCTACGGCAACTCCGACCCGGCGAAGGATCTCCCGGTGCTCGCCGAACACGTCCGCGCCGGACGCCTGGACCTGGGCGCGCTGGTGACGGAACGGATCGCGCTGGACGGGATCCCGGCGGCGTTCGAGAACATGGTGGCGGGGAAGGGGGGACGGGCACTGGTGGTGTTCTGAACCGCCTTGTCTACGGCACCTGTTCGGGCTCCGGGTCAGTGGCGACCGGAGTCTGATTCGCCTCCGCCTTAGCCTCCGCCTCCGCCTTAGCGCGCGGCCGGGACCGGGACACCGCCACACCCGCCAGACACAGCACCCCGCCCGCCAGCGTGAGCAGCCCCGGTACCTCGCCGAGCAACAGCCACGCCATCAGGACGACCAGCGCGGGCACCGCGTACGTGGTCGCGCCCATCCTGCTGGCGGTCGTACGGGCGAGGGCGTACGCCCATGTCGTGAAGGCGAGGGCGGTCGGAAAGACGCCCAAATACACCATGTTGAGCGTGGCGGAGACGGGCGCGTCGGCCGCGTCCTGGACCAGCTGCCCCGCGAACGGCAGGCACAGCACCGCCCCGATGAGACACCCGAACGTCGTCACCTGGAGTGCGCCGGCACGACTGAGGGCCGGCTTCTGGGCGACGACCCCGCCGGCGTACGCGACCGCCGCGAGCAGGCACAGCACCACACCGAGCACGGACGAACCGCCCCCGCCCGACATCGACAGCCCCACGGTCACCGCACCGGCGAACGACACCGCCATCCCCGCCACCAGTCGCGGCGGCATCGCGTCACCGAGGAGTCGCGCCCCGAGCAGCGCGATGAGGAGGGGCCCGATGTTCACGACCAGCGCGGCCGTACCGGCGTCCACCTGTTGCTCGGCCCAGTTCAGGGCGACCATGTAGAAGCCGAACCAGAGCGCGCCCGAGATCGCGATGCCCCGCCACGCGGACCGGGGCGGCAGCCCTTCCCGCCGGACGAGACAGATCATCCCCAGCGTCAGCGCCCCGCTCGCCAGCCGCCCCAACGCCAAGGCGCCCGGCGAGTACGCGGCCCCCGCGCTTCGGATGGACACGAACGCGGAGGCCCACAGCACGACGGTGACGACGGCGGCTGCGGCGGCTGCCCGTTCGGGGCGGAGGAGGGATTTCGTCATGGGTCGAGGCTAGGCGGCGCCAGGGCTGCACCGCTGGCGGAAATCGGACGCGATGGTCGGGGTAGGGGGTGGGGCGTCTGTCGTATGCCGAGTGCGGGTGCGTTGTGGCTGGTCGCGCAGTTCCCCGCGCCCCTAAAGGGCGCACGCGGACGCGCTCCGAAGGGGCGCGGGGCTGTATCGATGTGCGGCTCCGCCGCGTGGGCGCGACCAGCCACAACGCACCCGCACCCGGAAAAGGTCAGAACCTACCCGCCGCGCCGCATCTCCGAGAACTGCCCCGCCAACCCGTCCAGCAACGCGGCCAACCCCACCTCAAAAGCCCGCTCGTCCACCTTCTCCTGCTGCTCGGCCAGAAGATGCGCCTGCCCGAGATGCGGATAGTCGGCGGGGTCGTACGCACTCGCGTCGTCCACGAACCCCCGAGCGAACGACCCCAGCGCCGACCCCATGATGAAGTACCGCATCAACGCCCCGATCGACGTGGCCTGCGCCGCCGGCCACCCCGCGTCGACCATCGCGCCGTAGACCGCGTCCGCGAGCCGCAACCCCGCCGGCCGCCGCCCTGGCCCCGTGGCGAGGACCGGCACGATGTTCGGATGGTCGCGCAGGGCGCTGCGATAGGAGACGGCCCAGTCGTGCAGCGCGGTCCGCCAGTCACGTCCGTCCTCGAACATCGACAGGTCGACCTGCGCGCTCACCGAGTCCGCGACCGCCTCCAGGATCTGGTCCTTCGTGCGGAAGTGGTTGTAGAGCGAGGGCCCGCTCACCCCCAGCTCGGCGGCGAGCCGGCGCGTGGAGACGGCGGCCAGGCCCTCCGCGTCCACCAGCACGCGGGCCGTCTCGACGATCCGGTCGGTGCTGAGGAGGGGCTTGCGCGGTCGGGCCATGGCGCACATAGTAGGGCTGCGCGACTGAAACTAGCAGTGCTAATTTAAAGACGCGGCCTTTCTCTATACGGCCTTCGACTTGGGGTGACGTGTCATGAACCTGGAGCTCAGCGAGGAGCAGGAGGCCGTACGGCGGCTCGCCAAGGACTTCGTGGACCGCGAGATCGCCCCGCACGTCATCGCCTGGGACCGCGCCGAGGAGGTCGACCGGTCGATCGTGAAGAAGCTCGGCGGGGTCGGTTTCCTGGGGCTGACGATCGACGAGGAGTACGGCGGCTCGGGCGGCGACCACCTCGCGTACTGCCTGGTCACCGAGGAACTCGGACGCGGCGACTCCTCCGTGCGCGGCATCGTCTCCGTGTCGCTCGGGCTGGTCGCGAAGTCGATCGCCGGCTGGGGGAGCGAGGAGCAGAAGCGGCGCTGGCTGCCGGGGCTCACCTCCGGCGAGTATGTCGGCTGCTTCGGCCTCACCGAGCCCGGCACCGGTTCCGACGCGGGCAACCTCACCACCCGCGCGGTCCGCGACGATGGGGGCACCTCCCGCTCGAGCGGAGCCGAGAGTGGGGGAGACTACGTCGTCAACGGCACCAAGATGTTCATCACGAACGGCACGTGGGCCGATGTAGTGCTGCTCTTCGCGCGCTCGACCGACGCCCCGGGACACAAGGGCGTCTCCGCCTTCCTCGTCCCCACCGACACCCCCGGCCTGACCCGCCGCACCATTCACGGCAAGCTCGGCCTGCGCGGCCAGGCCACCGCCGAACTGGTCCTGGAGGACGTGCGCGTCCCGGCGTCGGCGATGCTCGCCCCCGAGGGCAAGGGCTTCTCGGTCGCCATGTCGGCACTGGCCAAGGGGCGGATGTCGGTCGCTGCGGGCTGCGTCGGCATCGCCCAGGCCGCGCTCGACGTGGCCGTGCGCTACGCCGGTGAGCGCGAGCAGTTCGGCAAGCCCATCGCCCACCACCAGCTCGTCCAGGAACTCATCAGCGACATCGCCGTGGACGTGGACGCGGCCCGGCTGCTGACCTGGCGGGTCGCCGACCTCGTCGACCGGGGTCTGCCCTTCGCCACCGAGTCCTCCAAGGCCAAGCTCTTCGCCTCGGAGGCCGCCGTGCGCGCCGCCAACAACGCCCTCCAGGTCTTCGGCGGCTACGGCTACATCGACGAGTACCCGGCCGGGAAGCTGCTGCGCGACGCCCGCGTGATGACCCTCTACGAGGGCACCAGCCAGATCCAGAAACTGCTCATCGGGCGTGCGCTGACGGGGATTTCGGCTTTCTGAGTACCTCGACTGAGTACGCCGACGGATGTGGTGGCGGCCGGAGAAGCGGACGCTTGTCCCCATGAGCGAAGCATCGGGCAAACCGCAGAACACGGCCGCCTTCTACGGCCAGGCCGTCGCGTCCTTCTCCGTCGCCATCGCGGCGACCGCCATCGGCATCTTCAAGCTGCACGCCGACGCCTGGGTACGGGCCTTCCTCGCGATCGCCGTCCTGTACCTGGTCACCTCCTCCTTCACCCTCGCCAAGGTGATCCGCGACCGGCAGGAGGCGGCGCGCTCGCCCTACAACCCGTTCGAAAAGCTCTGAGCGGGGAGACTAAGCGCTCGCTCAGGTTCGGCGGTATGGTGGTGCCCTTGTCATCGAGAGTCATCAAGGGTCATCGAAGAGGGGTTCACGAGCGATGAGTACGGCGGAGGAGACCACCGCGGGCGACCCGCAGGCCTGGGGCGAGGTCACGCCCGACGCGGCCCGGCGGCTGCTGATCGCCGCCGTGGAGGCCTTCGCCGAGCGCGGCTACCACGCGACGACCACCCGGGACATCGCGGGCCGTGCCGGGATGAGCCCGGCCGCGCTCTACATCCACTACAAGACCAAGGAAGAGCTGCTCCACCGCATCAGCAGGATCGGCCACGAGAAGGCCCTCGACATCCTGCGCACGGCGGCGGGGCGCGAGGGCAGCGCCGCCGAGCGGCTCGCCGACGCCGTCAACTCCTTCGTACGCTGGCACGCGGGCGGCCGTACGACCGCACGGGTCGTGCAGTACGAACTCGACTCGCTCGGCCCGGACGCCCGCGCCGAGATCCTCGCCCTGCGCCGGCAGGTCGACGCCGAGGTGCGCGGGATCGTCGAGGACGGGGTGGCGGACGGCTCCTTCGACGTGCCGGACGTGAAGGGCACGACCCTCGCGATCCTGTCCCTGTGCATCGACGTGGCCCGCTGGTTCAGCCTCGACGGACCCCGGACGCCCGACGAGGTCGGCGCGCTGTACGCCGACCTCGTGCTGCGGATGGTGGGGTCCAAGTAGCCGCCGTGGCGCGGGGGTCGGCCGCTCAGAGGTAGTAGCGCGACACCGACTCGGCCACGCACACCGGCTTGTCGCCGCCCTCGCGCTCCACGGTGAACGCGACGCTCACCTGGACGCCGCCCGGTACGTCGTCGACGCCGGTGATCGTCGCGGTGGCGCGCAGCCGGGAGTCGACCGGGACCGGGGCGGGGAAACGCACCTTGTTCGTCCCGTAGTTGACGCCCATCTTCACGCCCTCGACCTTGATCAGCTGCGGTCCGAAGAGCGGGAGCAGCGACAGGGTGAGATAGCCGTGCGCGATGGTCGTCCTGAAGGGGCCCGCCGCCGCCTTCTCGGGGTCCACGTGGATCCACTGGTGGTCGCCCGTCGCGTCCGCGAACAGATCGATCCGCTTCTGGTCGATCGCCAGCCAGTCGGTGTACCCCAACTGCTCGCCGACCGCCGCCCGCAGGTCGTCGACGGAGGTGAAGATCCTCGGCTCTGCCATGTCCCGGCCTCTCGCGTCATCCAGCGACACATGTCGTCCCGCTATGTCTAAGCAACTGCTTAGCATGGTCGGATGCGGGGCCTCTGTCAACGGACAACGGCGCCGACGGATGGGTAGGGTTCGAGGGGTGCCCCAGATTCCCGAGAAGATCCACGAGCTCACGGTGGGACAACTCGCCGCCCGCAGCGGCGCCGCCGTCTCCGCCCTGCACTTCTACGAGGCCAAGGGCCTGATCAGCAGCCGCCGCACCACGGGCAACCAGCGCCGGTACACCCGTGACACCCTGCGCCGGGTCGCCTTCGTGCGGGCCGCGCAGCGCGTCGGCATCCCGCTGGCCACGATCCGCGAGGCACTCGCCGAACTCCCCGAGGAGCGCACCCCGACCCGCGAGGACTGGGCCCATCTCTCCGAGGCCTGGCGCTCCGAACTCGACGAACGCATCAAGCAGCTCAACCGCCTCCGCGACCACCTCACCGACTGCATCGGCTGCGGCTGCCTGTCCCTGGCGACCTGTGTCCTGTCCAACCCGGACGACGTGATCGGCGAACGGGGAGCGGGTTCACGGCTGATGACGGAACCGGGAGAGCGCCGGCCTCGGGGCAGGCGAACGGACCCCGGCCCCGAGGTGTGTGACTGAGGGCGACGCGGTGGGGCGTCACTCGTACTCGGTGCCGCCCTTCCGGGTCAGATACGCGGCGCTCACGGCCTTGGCGATCGCCCGCCCACCGGTCACGGGGCTGTACCGCTCCGTCGCCGGCCGGATCACGACCCCCTCACGCAGATGCAGCCCCCGCCCCGACACGGTCTCCCGTCCGCTCGCGATCTCCAGCACCCGCTCGATGTCGTACGGCCCCTCGTGCAGCCGGGGCACCAACGGCAGCTCCCCGTCGAGCAGTTCGCCGGCGTCCAGCCACCGCACGACTCCGTCGATCTCGGCGGACACGTCGAACACGGCGTACCCGAGCGTGGCGCGTCGCCCGTCGGCGCCGTAGGTCAGGTCCTGTACGCCCGCGCCGAACACCTCGCCGAAGATCCCCACGCGTCGCGCGCCGAGCCGCTCGGCGAGGCGGGCGGCGACTTCGGGGACGTGATGGCCGCGAACCGCCCGCCAGTACAGATTGCGCGGATCCTCCTTCAGGGCAAGGGACTTGGCGCCGAAGCCCTTCGAGGAGACCTGTACGCGGCCGTCCTCGGCGAAATAGGTCAGCAGGCAGGCCGAGCCGTGCAGCTTCTCGGTCAGGACCACAGCCTCGCCCGGTTCGAAGATCCCGGGAAACCGCTGGATGTTCTCGATGTCGACCCAGGGCAGCAGATCGGGCGCGGACTCGACGTCACCGTCCATCGTGGGCGGGATCGGCGGCACCCACTTGGTGATGCCGAGCCGGTCCGCGAAGTCGGTGCCGTCCAGGGCGGCCCGCGCCAGATCCACGTCCGCGAGGGCCTTCGGCCGGCACACGATGCCCTGCGACAGCTCACCGCGCAGCCGCACCGCCCTGACCCGGTCGGCGTTGCTCCCCGCGAGGCGTCCGGTCAGCCCCAGCTCCTCGATCAGCTCGGCCGGGAGCACGGACTGCTCGGGGATGTAGACGGCGGTCTCACCGGTGCGGTACTCGCCCTTGGCGACGACGGCCCGGTACAGGCCGACCTGGGCCAGTTCGAGCGCGTCGGCGTTCGGATGCTCATGGACGGTCAGCACTTCGGCGGTGACGCGCAGCGTCGACATCGGGGCCCCTCGTTCCGTGTGTCGTTCTCAGGTGTGCTTCATCGCCCCCAACTGTCCTCATCCGTAAGGGGTGGAGCGAGGGGATTTGTAGCTGCTAGCGTCAGTCACCCGGCTCGTGCCAGTTGACCGAAGCGTGATCGGGCAGCACGGTCCAGCCGCGCACCCGCTCCAGCCGGGCGGCGGGGTCCGGCTCGGCCCAGGCGCCGGTCGTCACACCGACCGGCACGGTCACCCGCGCCCGAATCGCGTCGAGATCGCGTCGAGCGGCACCGCGAGGACACGCGGCGACAACGTGTCCTGTCCACAGGGGGACTCGGGATGAACGTGCACATCGGTGGCCCCCATCCCGACAGCCTCGACCACGGCATCGGCCATCGCCCCCGGCGACACCGGCACCCGCCACCCGTCGACGGCCCCACGGACCCCGTTGACACAGACCTGCACCATGCCTCGATGGTGCCACCCGCCACTGACAACAGCCGCGTTCCCTCGGCCGCACGGCGTCCGGACTTCCACCGACGTCCGGAAGGCCGGCTGACAGCTGCGACGCACCTGCGGCGCACCGCTTCGGGGCTGTCGACGGAACGCCGTCGGCAGCCTTCGCCGTTGCGCGGGCAAGCGCAAATCGGCCGGGTCGCGAACTCGCTCGCACGCTGGTCAAAAAGGGGTGCGGCATCCCCGGCGCACCCCTGGCGCCCTTCTTCGATTGCCCCGGTTCAGGCCGACATCAGCAGCCGTCCGCGCCTGGCGTACGCCAGGGCCTCGGGCGTGAGCACCGGACGCGGTACGACGATGCCGCAGTCCGTGCAGACCGGGCCCGAGGAGGGTTCGTGGGCCAGATCGTACTTCCACAGGAGGCGCTCGCCGGCGCACACCGGGCACACGGAACCCGGTTCGCGCTCCAGGGCGGCGATCAGCCGTCGCAGCACCTCGGCCAGTGATTGATGGGGGTGGAGACGGGGGTCGTCGCACCAGGCGACACCGAAGCCGCCCCAGGTCAGCCGGTGCCAGTCGTCCACGCTGCCCGGGCGGCGCAGCCCGTCGTGCTTCTCCTTCTTGCGGCGTTCGGCGAACCCGGCCTCGTACGCGAGCCAGACCTTGCGCGCTTCCTCCAGCTCGTCCAGTGCGGCCACGAGCCGCGCCGGGTCGGGGGAGCGGTCCTCGGGTCCGAACCCGGCCCGGGAGCTCAAGTGGTCCCAGGTCGCCCTGTGCCCATAAGGGGCGAACCGCTCAAGGCACTTGCGCAGCGAGTAGCGCCGCAGCGCCAGATCGCACCGGGGATCTCGCACCTGTCTCGCCAGACTCCGGAAACCGGCCATCGCCCTGCACCTCCGTCACACCTGCACCTGTACTTCGGTCACCTCGGCGTCGTCGTACGGACGTCGCCGAATAGACGTATCGACAAGCGATTTGGCTCCATCCGATTTCCGATGCCCCCCATAAGCAGCTCACGCTCATCCAAAACTTGACGCATGTTCATCTTCAATCTCGGGGATACCGGCGGTAACGTCCGGCAACACCCTCGTCGGTAGGAGCTGCCATGCCACGGCGCACCTCGCGTAACTTGCTCGACAGACTGAGAACTCCCGGCAGATTCCCCGGGTTCCTGAAGACCGCATCCGTATGCGCCCTCATTGCCGCCCTTTTGTCTCCTCTTGCCCAGGGGACGGCGACCGCCGCGACCGCCTCGAACGACTACTGCGGCGGCCAGTGTTCGGACATCCTCCCGGCCGGCGAGAACGGCAACGCCACCCTCGCCCAGATCCTCCTGAACCAGGCCTTCGGTTCCCAGCCCGCACACGCCGAGGACCAGCTCGGCCCCTATGCCAACCTGGCCACGGGCGCCTCCACGCTGACCGACGCGAAGATCAACACCTTCTTCAACGACGCCTCGTTCGGGGTCCCCGCCGCCAACGTCGCCTCGACCGAGAACCCCAGCGGTCGCACCGACGTGACGATCGTCCGCGACAAGGCGACCGGTGTGCCGCACATCACAGGCACCACGCGCTACGGCACCGAGTACGGCGCCGGTTACGCGGCGGCCGAGGACCGGCTCTGGCTCATGGACGTCTTCCGGCACGTCGGACGCGGCCAGCTGACCGCCTTCGCCGGCGGCGCCGCCTCCAACCAGGGCCTTGAGCAGGAGTTCTACCGCAACGCCCCGTACACCGAGGCCGAGTTGCAGTCCCAGATCGACAACGCCGTCGCCAACAACGGCACCCGGGGCCAGCAGGCGCTCGCCGACGCCAACGCCTATCTGGCCGGCATCAACGCCTACATCGACGCCTCGGACAGCGGCCGTTACTTCCCCGGTGAGTACGTCCTCACCGGCCACAAGGACTCGATCACCAACGCCGGCACGATCGACCACTTCAAGATCACCGACCTGGTCGCGCTGGCCTCCGTCATCGGCACCCTGTTCGGTTCCGGCGGTGGCGGCGAGGTCAACAACGCCATCTCCCTGCTCGCCGCCCAGGAGAAGTACGGCGTGACGGAGGGCACCAAGGTCTGGGAGTCCTTCCGCGAACGCAACGACCCCGAGGCCGTCCTCACCGTCCACAACGGCGAGAGCTTCCCCTACGGCACCAAGCCCACCACCGCCCAGGGCGAAGCCCTGCCGGACGCCGGTTCGGTGGCGACCGAGCCACTCGTCTACGACGCCACGGGCACCGGCGCCGACCAGAGCGCCTCCGCCGCCTCCGCCGCGGCGACCGCGACCGCCCTCAGCTCCGCCAAGCGCGGGATGTCCAACGCCCTTGTGGTGAGCGGCAAATACACCGCGAGCGGCCACCCGATCGCCGTCTTCGGACCCCAAACGGGCTATTTCGCACCCCAGTTGCTGATGCTCCAGGAGATCCAGGGCCCGGGCATCAGCGCCCGCGGCGCCTCCTTCGCGGGCCTGAGCATGTACGTCGAACTCGGCCGCGGCCAGGACTACTCGTGGTCCGCCACGACCTCCGGCCAGGACATCATCGACACGTACGCCGTCGAACTCTGCACGGACGACTACCACTACCTCTACCACGGCACCTGCACGGCCATGGACGAGATCGAGCAGAAGAACTCCTGGACACCGACCACGGCCGACGGCACCGCCGCCGGGTCGTACACCATGCGGGTCTGGAAGACGAAGTACGGACCCGTCGAATACCGGGCGACCGTCGGCGGGAAGAAGGTCGCCTACACCACCCTGCGCTCCTCCTACATGCACGAGGCCGACTCGATCATCGGCTTCCAGATGCTCAACGACCCCGACTACGTGAAGAGTCCGGCGACCTTCCAGAGCGCCGCCCAGCACATCAACTTCACGTTCAACTGGTTCTACGCCGACTCCTCGCACACCGCGTACTACAACAGCGGCAACAACCCGGTGCGGGCCAGCGGTGTCGACCCCGAGTTCCCGATCTGGGGCCAGGCCGCCTACGAGTGGCAGAACTGGGACCCCACCACCAACACGGCCGACTACACCCCGGCCTCCGCGCACCCCAACTCCATCGACCAGGACTACTACATCTCCTGGAACAACAAACAGGCCCTCAACTACACGACGGCCAGCTGGGGAGACGGGTCCGTCCACCGGGGCAACCTCCTCGACGACCGGGTGAAGAAACTCGTCGCGGCCGGCGGGGTGACCAGATCCGCGCTGGTGAAGGCGATGTCCGACGCCTCGCTCACCGACCTGCGCGCCGAGGACGTCCTGCCCGACCTGCTGAAGGTCGTCAACAGCAGTACGGTCACCGACTCCACCGCCGCCGCGGCCGTCACCAAGCTGCAGACCTGGCTCACCGCGGGCGGCAAGCGCACGGAGACCTCGGCCGGGTCCAAGACCTACGCCAACGCCGACGCCATCCGGATCCTCGACGCCTGGTGGCCGCTGCTGGTGAAGGCCGAGTTCCAGCCCGGCCTCGGTGACACCCTCTACACCGCGTTCACCAACAACCTGTACATCGACGAGTCCCCGTCCGCCGGACACGGCCCCACCGGGTCGCACGCCGGAAGCTCCTTCCAGTACGGCTGGTGGAGCTACGTCGACAAGGACATCAGGTCGGTGCTCGGGCAGACCGTGTCGGGGCCGCTGGCCGAGCAGTACTGCGGCGGCGGCAGCCTCAGCTCCTGCCGGGACATCCTGATCAGCACCTTGAAGACGGCGGCCGGGACGAGCGCGTCCACGGTCTACCCCGGGGACACCCTGTGCTCGGCGGGCGACCAGTGGTGCGCCGACTCGATCGTCCAGCGCACCCTGGGCGGCATCAAGCACTACAACATCAGCTGGCAGAACCGGCCCACCTTCCAGCAAGTGGTGGAGTACACGTCACACCGGTGACGCCTGAGCGGCGGGGGGGGGGGGGGGGGGGGGCCCCCCCCCCCCCCCCCCCCCCCCCCCGCCGGTCGGGACTGGAACGCCTTCGAAAAGGACGCCTGTGGAAATAGTTGCATATATCGCCGGGTTTGGCGTGGCCGGAGTCCTCGTGTTGGGAGGCCTGCTGCATCTTTCGGGCGTGTACACGGGTATTGGTCCTGGGCGGGATCTGAATTCTGCTGCTGCCTGGTCGAATATTTTCCTGGGTCTCGGGATGGGCCTTTTTTCTTTCTCAAGAATTCTCCGCAGTCATGGGCCCTGGGAGATCGTATTTTTGTTGCCAAGCCTTGTGTGCACTGTTTTCGGTGCATACCTGTACTGGCGAAGCAGGCGCACCGCCTAGCCTCGTGTCGCCTCACCCTTGGGGTCTGCAGTCGTAGAGCGTGAAGCTGCCTCCGGCGTGGCGGCCGTAGGCGGTGGGCGGGATGCGGGTGCAGTGGGACTTCACCCAGGTGGTGGTGGCATTGGTGGGGCGCTGGGTGGTGAGCAGTGCGTAGCGCAGCTGGCGGGTGGTGACGAGGCTGCCGAGCTGCTCGGTGGTGGGGAAGGGGGTGTTGCCGGTGAAGCCGCCCATGACGAGGACGGGTTCGGACTTCGCACGCAGCAGAGGCTCGGCGCTGTAGGCGGTCTGGGTGGCGACGAGGTACTTCTCGCCGTGGCGGTGCGTGGTGAGGTAGTCGAGCAGGGCGGTGTCGCGGGCGCTGGGCCGGTCGAGCCCTATCCGCCGCGGAGCGTGGTGTGCACGGACGGCGGCGTAGTACGCGTTGCCGACCGGACCGGCTATCGGCGCGGTGGAGGCGCCCGCGTAGAGCGGATCGAGGCTGGAGAGGGCCCAGCCGGCCGGCACGACCAGGGTGGCCGCGATCCCGGCGGCGAGGGCGCTCTGGACCTTCCTCGGAGAGGTGCGCGGACCCCGGCTCCACAGGCCCACCACCCCGCACAGCGCGAGCATCACGGCGATCGGCAGCAGCCAGGAGACGAATCGGGTCGGCCAGTCGAGCACCAGCGCCCACACCAACGTCAGCACGATCGCCGCAGGCAGCGCCCTGTGCCGCCGACCGCCCGACTTGTCCTTCGGCCCGTCCTTCGATTCGGGCGCCAGCACCTGCGCCGACCAGGGCTCCGCTTCGTGCGCCGACATGTACGGCGACCAGGGCTCCGGCTGGTGTTCCGGTTCGTGTTCCGGTTCGGGTTCCTGTTCCGGCTCGTGTTGCGGCTCGGCCTTCGGATTGTGCGCCGACTCGTACTCCGAGCGGAAGAGCGCGAGCCCGCCGCCGGTCAGCGCGGCGAGTGCGGGGGCGATGACGGCCATGTAGTAGGCGTGGTTGCCGTTGGAGGCGCTGAACACCACGGCGTGCACGGCCAGCCAGCCGCCCCAGATCAGAAATCCCGTGCGCGGCATGTCGGTTCGCGGTTGCCCGGTGCGCCAGAGGACGCCCAGGACCGCGGCGAGCACGGCGAGAGGCAGGAACCATGCGATCTGCGGGCCGACCGTGTGGTTGATCAGCATGTTCCAGCCGGTGTTGCCGGTGGTGCGGCTGTTGGCGGTGCCGGCGACGGCGCCGAACGCGGTGGAATCGCTGCTGAAGCGGCTCAGCCCGTTGTAGCCGAAGACCAGGGCGAACGGATCGTTGTCGGACGTTCCGTCGAGGTACGGACGGCCGGCAACCGGTGTCACCCAGGCGATCAGCACCCAGGAACAGGAGACCGCCAGCGCGACCGCACCGCCCAGCAGAAAGCGCAGAGCCCGCTTCAACGGCGTGCCGGGCGCCACGACTTGGTACACGGCGGCGAAGACCGGCAGCACCAGCCACGCCTGCAGCATCTTTGCCTGGAAGGCGAGCCCGACCCAGATCCCGCAGGTGATCAGCGGCAGCAGCCGCTCGGTGCGCACCGCCTTCTGCAGCGCTCCGGCGGCCGCCACCAGGAGCAGCGTGAGCGCGGTGTCCGGGATGGTGGCCCGGTTGAGGACCACGGTGACCGGGGTGAGGGTGAGCGTCAGCGCGGCGATCAGCGCGGCCAACGGCCCGGCCCAGGCCCGTACGATCCGGTGCAACAGCCATACCGTCAGCACGCCCTCGACGACCTGTGGAAGAGCGGCTGCCCAGGTGTGCGGGCCGAAGAGCCAGACGGAGACGGCGTCGGGCCAGAAGGCGCCGGGGAGCTTGTCGATGCTGATCGAACC
This sequence comes from Streptomyces sp. NPDC088350, assembly GCF_044753545.1. Taxonomy (NCBI): domain Bacteria; kingdom Bacillati; phylum Actinomycetota; class Actinomycetes; order Kitasatosporales; family Streptomycetaceae; genus Streptomyces; species Streptomyces sp. NPDC088350. The sequence goes on from NZ_JBIVNL010000015.1 coordinate 138,303, forward strand.
GCTGGTGTCGAGCCCGCCGAAGAAGAAGGCACGCCAGCCGCCGGCCATCGACCGTATCGCCGCACCGTAGAAGGGGTGGAGCGCGGCGTGCCCGATGCCCCAGGAGTACAGCACCGTGGCGACGGCCAGCACCGCGGCGAGCGCCGGGCGCTCCCAGCGCGGGGCGTCTTCCGGCGGGCCGGATCGGCGGTTCGCCGCCCGGCGGCCTCGGTGCGCTCCGGTGGGCCGGGCGGCGGAGATGGCGGTCATGGCAGTGGTCCTCGGATCGGCAGGTCAGGTGGAGCTGCGGTGCACTGGCGGCGGGATCACAGGCGACGGGCCGACCGGAAGCCGCGGGCGTAGAAGTCGGTGCCGTCCAGCAGCGCGTGGCCCGACAGGTCGCCCATGGTCGGGCCGTTCGCGGCGGAGCGGCTGGAGTAGAAGCGGTGGCGACCGTTGTCGTCGAGGCCCATGTAGATGCCCACGTGGTCGATGAAGTCCGGCCGGTCCTTGATGATGGCGAAGAAGACCAGATCGCCGGGTTGCAGGATGCTCAGGTCGGTGGCCTGCTTCGTGCCGGTGTGGGGGATCACCAGGCGGCCGGGACCGTAGGCGGCGATGGCGTAGGCACGGCGCGGCAGACCGGTGCCCTTGGTGTTGGTGTTGTGCATGGGGATGCCCATGCGGTAGCCCCACACCAGACGCTGGAAGCCGGAGCAGTCGACGCAGCCGTAGCGGGCCTGCTCCGGCTGCACGCGCGTGCCGTCGAAGTCCCAGGGAACGCCCAGATAGTCGTAGAAGTCGGACTGTTCGTCGTAGTAGGCGAAGTCCAGCGGATTGGTGACCTTGGAATTGCGCGGGCCGAAGTGCGCGGTGCCCGCGTAGCGCACGTCGTCGGCGTTGTGCTTGTCGGCCGCCCCGGCGCTGCTGTACTGGAACGCCACCGCGAAGACGTCCGGGCTGGTGTCGCCGAGTGTCTTGCCGAACCAGCTTGCGAACCAGGCGGACTTCTCCATGCCCTGCTGCCAGGTGTGCGGCAGCAGCCGTACCCAGGCGTCCGTGGTCACCTTGGCCTCGGTGGTCCGCCGCTCGCTGAAGGTGCGGGTGCGCCCGGTGAGCACGGCCGTACGGGCTCCGTCGGTGAACGTGGCGAGCGTGCCGCCGTCGGAGCCGCGGACCACGGTGCGGCCGGGGGCGGACAGCCGCTCGAAGGTCTGCTTCCCGGTGCTCGAACCGGTGCCCGTGCCGTCGGCGGCCGTGCCGCCGTCGTCGCCGCTGTCGTGCCCGAGCCGGCTCCAGGCGTACCCGCCCGTCGCCCCGACGGCCGCCACGCCCGCGATCGTCCCGAGCAGGGCGCGACGGGTCGGGCGGCTGCTTCTGCCGGCGGAGTGGGAGTGCATGGCCGATCCTCCTGGAAGGTACGGGGGTGAGAGGGCGGTGGACAGGTGTCAGCCAGTGGGCAGGGCACCGATCAGCAGACCGGAGACCAGCACCACGTAGGTGACCAGCGTCACCGCCGTGGTCGAGATGAGTGTGGCCGCCATCGGTTGACGGACCATCTGGTAGGAGACCAGACCGGGGACGATGAAGCCAAGGGTCTGAGACGTGTACAGCAGCGGGAACTCGTGACTCAGGGCGAGCATCACGGTGGTCTGTATCAGCACCGCGCTCAGCACCACGGCGGCGAACAGCCGCTTGCCGTAGAGGATCACCGTGCGCTGCAGCAGTTTCGTCGCGAAGTACGTGAGTGCCGCTACCGCGACCATCAGCCCGGCCAGCTGCACGTCGGTGAGGAGCGTGAGGGCGATCCAGCCCGGGGTGATCATCCCTCCGGGGGAGAGGTTGGTGGTCAGATAGCAGACGAGCGAGAAGACCAGCCCGAGGGCGATCCCGAGCGCGGCGGTCTGTGCGGTGAGGTTGGCGGGGATCACGGGTTCCTCGGGGACTGGGACTGATCGTAGGAGTGGCGCGGGTCGTCTGTGGCGCTCTGGCGGGCGGCGAACTGGCGGGCGAGTTCGCGCTGATTCGGGATGTGGATGCTCTGGGTCGTCTCCAGCGGGGCCACCCAGCTGTATGGCTCCGGCTCGGGCGGCCGGGCCGTCGCGATCTGCGGCCGGACCAACACGATCTGCATGGTCTCCTGGTCCAGGCCGTCGCCGGCGGGTACGGCGTCGAACAGCTGGTCCTCGGAGGAGTCCAGCGGCAGCGCGGCGAGGCATTCCAGGAACAGCTCGCCCTGGCCGTGGATGTTGCCGATCGCCACCAGCGAGGAGGTCGGGCCGAGTTCCGCGAGGATCGAGTCCGTCACCTCCTCGGGGTCCCGGCGGTCGCCGCCGAGATCCACCACCCGCCCGGTGAAGCCGGCCGGAATCGCGTCGCGGGCGCTCTTGGTCGGGTGGCCGATCAGGAACACCGTCTCGGCGCCGAGGTCGGGCACGATCGCGCCCATCTGGCCATTGCGCTCCACCCGGTCCGGGCGGCAGTTGATGACGACGTTGACCGGCCGTCGGATCGCGCCGAGATCCTCCAGCTGCCGGACGTTCATCAGCGTCGACTCGGGGTCGTTGGCCGCGAAGATGTTGGCGAACCGCAGCTGCTTGCCCTCGGGGGTGACGTAGCGTTCCACCGACAGCACGCCCGGGTCGGGCGGCGCGTCCCACATGCCCTGCATCGCGGTCTGCCGCTCCACGCCGAGCAGTTCGGCGACGGCGAGCGCGATCGCCACGTTCTCCTTGAAGGTGAACCAGCTGAAGCCGCGCAGCTCGGCGTCGGTCACCGACTCCGGATCGACCGCGATCAGGCGGCAGTTCCGCTTGTCGGCCTCCTCCTGGAGGATGTGCAGCCGGTCCTTCTCCGCCGTCACGCACACTCCGCCCACCGGCATCGAGCGGGAGAGCGAGCGGGCGACGTCGTCCAGCGTCGGCCCCATCTCCTCCAGATGGTCCTCGCGGACGTTGCACAGCACGCCGATCGTGGAGCGGATCAGCTTCTCCTGATTGATCTCCTGCAGCGCGGGCATCACCGCCATGCACTCGATCACCAGCGCGTCCGGCCGGTAGGTCGCCGCCCGCCGCACGATGCCGATCTGCTCGACGACGTTGGCCAGCCCGAACTTGCGGTACACCGGCTCCTCGGTGGCATCCGGATGGATGAACCGGGCCGCGGTGCCGGTGGTCTTGGCCACCGTGACCAGGCCGCCGCCGCGCAGCGCGCCCGCGCACAGCCGGGTGATCGAACTCTTGCCGCGGATGCCGTTGACCAGCACCCGCGTCGGTATCTGCGCCAGCGAGGCGAAGTGCCGCCGCTGTTCCATGATTCCGGCGATCCACAGCCCGGCGCAGCACAGCACGACTATGACGTAGAGGAAGAGCACGCCGATACCGTCCTTCTACCGCTGGAGGGTGGTCTGACGAAGGGACGGGGAGGGTTCGGCGACGTGGCCGGATCTGGCCGCCCGGTCGCGTTCCGCCAGGGCCTGGCGCACCAGTTCCAGGCTGCGGGTGACCGAGCCGACCTCGTCGTGGTTGACCGGGTGCAGCACGGTGCGGCGGTCTCCGGCGGCGAGTCGCTCGACGAGCACCGCGACCGAGCGCAGCGGCCGTATCACCACGACATACAGCCAGCCCAGGCAGGCCAGGCCCAGGGTGAGGCTCAGGATCCCCGCGAGCATGGTGCGCTGTTCGGCCTGCACCGCGGGAATCTGGAGCGAGGCCGCGGGTTCCGCGGTCACCACGTGCCAGCCGAGGCGGGTCGTCGGGCCGCTCTGTGCCAGTGGCGCGGCAGCGTCGACCGACGGGCCGGAGGACGTACGGAGCACCCGCGAGGTCGCGGTGCCCGCGGTCCCCGGGGCGCCCTGGGTGGCGCGGGCGAGCCGGCTCAGACCGGAGTCGGGCAGCGACTGGAAGGCGCGGTAGCCCACGTTCGCCGCCAGCACCTTGTCGTTGCCGTCCGTCACCCAGACGCTGCCCAGTTTCGGTCTGGACAGAATGGAGTTGAGTGCCTTCACGTCGATCTCGCCGAACAGGACCACGCCGGCCGCCGGGGTCCTGCCCTTGACGGTCCGGACCTGGGCGTAGGCGGCGATCGCCGGGATCCGGCCCGAGGTGTTGACGGTGGTGATCCCGCCGCCGTCGGGTACGTGGACGATGGTGCGCAGCGGTGATCCGCCCACGCGCAGCGTGACACCGCCCGAGCTGTCCAGGAGATACAGCGAGCGGAACTGCTTGTGATCGGCGAGGGTGCGCTGCAGCACCTTTTTCTGGGCGGCCCGCTTGCTGCCCGGCAGACTCGCGGCCGTGTCGCTCAGGTCGGCGTACAGCTGGTCGAGGGACTGCCGGACCCGGTTCGACGCGATCTCGGTGCGTGTCTGCTGGACGGCGAGGACCGGAGCCGGCACCGCGGTCGCGGCGTCCGCCCGGTTCAGCACGAAGATCATCGGCACCGCCCAGCAGACCATCACCAGCGCGCCGACCCCGGCCAGCGCCCGGTAGCCCGGCCCGCGCCGGACCGGGAACTCCTGCGGGCCGCTCTCGCCGAGCAGCTGTCGGCGCAGCGACTCCAGTGCCCGCCCGGTCCGGGACAGTTCCCCGATGCCGTTCACCGGCACCGGCCGGGACAGCTCCTCCCACGCGGCCGGCCCGTCCTCGGTCGCGCCCCGGGCCAGGCGGCCGGCGGACAGGTAGAGCCACAGCAGTGGCCGCTGCAGGAAGAAGTGCAGCGCCAGCCCGAACAGCAGCGCGAGCACGACCAGTGCCCCCGCGGCCTGGAGTGCGAAGCCCGAGTAGTCGACGGCGGTGGTCGTGGCGGGCACCGTGCGGAAGGTGAGCACCACCAGACCGAGGTTGTCGGTGTCGCCCGGACCGGTCGTCGAAGCGACCTGGGCCCAGCCGGCCACCGTGCGCCGGTTGCCCGTGGCGGAGCCCTGCAGGCTTCCCGAGGCGTCGGTGGCGGTCCCCGACCCCTTCGCCGCGCGGGCCGCCGCCGAGGGCAGACCGCCGCTGGCGGGCGACGCCGTGCCGCGGGACGCGGTGGCGAGCGCGGTGCCGCTCGCGTCCAGCACCTCGGCGGTGCGTCCGTCGCCGTACGCCGTGGGGGCGGGGAACGCCTCGGAGACCACCAGCAGCCACAGCCGGTCGGGTTGGTTGACCTGGTTCTGGTCCTGGTTGGCGTCGTCCTGCTGCGCGGGCAGTGTGACCTTGGCGAAATACAGCAGCTGCCGTGTGCCGTCCGACGTCACCAGCCGGGGCGGGACCGCCCCGTGCCCGGATGCCGCCTTGGCGGCGTCCACCCCGGCCAGCTGCACCGTCTTGCCGCCGGCCGCCAGCAGTTTGCCGGTCTTCGGGTCGAGCAGCGCGCTGCCGAGGATCCCCTTCCTGGCGGAAGTCAGTGCTTTGAGCGTGGTCGCCGGGGTCGATGTGCTCGTCGCCGGGTACGCCTTGGCCGCACGGCGTACCGTGCTCGCCTCGGCGTCGATCGCGGTGCGCGTCGACAGCGCGGTGTCGGCGGCGATCCGCTGCTCCCCGTCCGACACCGCCTGCGGCACACCTGCGGAGTGGATGCCGTCGAGGCCGATCATGGTCAGGGCGGCGACCACCAGCAGGAGTACGACGAGTGAGGCGATCGGCGGGCGCACCCCGCCGAGGATCGGCATATCGGCGCGGCGGCGGGTGCGGTGTCGGCGCGGCGCCCGGGGAGCGGAGGGCAGAGTAGATGATCCTTTGTCAATTGGCGCCGAGCGCCCGAATGTTCTACAGAACAAACACTCTAGCGTCACGCGATTACATAACCATCACACTTGCACGCCTGTTTCGTACGTGTGAACCAGACCACTGGGTGGCGGTCGACGTATACGAGTCCACGGCGAGCGGAAGGGCGGGCCCATGAGCAGGACCCACCCTTCGGATGTCCGGTCGGCTGACCGGCCGACTGCTGGGTCAGCGGACGAAGGAGATCTCCGGGTACTTGCTGCTGGTCCCGTCGAGCAGGGTGCTGTGCTTCTTGAGCAGCTCCTGGTCGAAGAAGGCCGCCAGATAGACACGCTGTACTGCGATCGCGCGGTCCGGGTCGATCGTGCCGTACTGCTGCTGGAGCTGCGCCTGGGAGAGCCGGAGCAGGCCCGCCTCCTGGGTCACCATCCACTCGTTGTCGCTGAAGGACAGGTGCGCCGAGCCCTTGAGCTTGATGTCGACCCGATATCCCTTCAGGTGCGACCACATGTTGCGCCACGACGAGTCGTTGTTGCGGTTGTGCACGCCGGAGCTGAAGAGCATGAAGGGGCGCTTCAGGTCTTTGTTCTGGGCCGACCCGAAGAACTGGCCGTCCAGGTTGGCACCGGCGGCGATACGGCTGTCGAGCTGCATGGAGGTGGCGACCGCCCCGCCGCCCAGCGACCAGCCGAACATCCCGATCTTCGTCATGTCCACCGACTTCGTCAGCCCGGTGGGGAGCGTGGCCTGGCCGGCGTCCGGGTTGCCGCCCGTGCTGAGCGTCTTGAGCTTGTTGATGACGAACTTGATGTCGGCCGCGCGCACCTTGAGCGTGTCGGAGGAGTGCGTGCCCGGCGGCATCCTGTTGACCTCCAGCCGGTTGCCCGGGAACTGCACCTCGTTGGCGTCATGGGTGTGGTCGACGGTGACGACGAGGTAGCCGCGGCTGGCGAGATCCTGGACGAGGGCGGTGCCCGTCGCACGGTCCGAGTGCAGCCCGGTCGAGTACAACAGGACGGGCAGCTTGCCGAGCGCGGTGTTCACCGGGGCGAGAACATGACCCGCGGTGGTCGGCAGGGTCACCAGTTGCGGCGACAGCCCGCGCGTGGCGAGGAAGTGGGCACCGGAGATCGACGGCATGTACGGCGCCTTGTAGTGCCCGGACGTGGAGGCGGCCGGATACCAGAGCGAGACCATGAGCTCGCGGGAGGTGCTGCCGGCCACATACGGATCCGGACGGGACTTGTCGACGAGGTGCAGGCCGACCATGCCCACGCTGTACTTCCCGCTCGGTGCGGGCAACTTGAGCTGCAGACCGGTCGCCGTGCGGCCGGCCGCGAGGGTCTTCGGGCGTACGGCCTTCTGGTTGCCCAGCGGCTTCTCGTCGTTCTCGGGCGCCCAGGGCGTGGTCGGGGCGGACGAGGACGCGGTGGGCGCGGGCGTGGCGGACGACGTCCCGGTGGCCATCGCCGAGGTCAGCCCCACACCCAGTACAGCGGCCAGCGCACCTGCCGAACCGACCGATATGGCGATCAGTCTGCGACGGTGGCGCAGGCGGCGGTGATTCATGAAACCCCCTCGTGGGTCAGCGATCACAGAACGGGCGATCGACTGCCGCACACCGTACCGCGCCGACGGTTGACCAATCCGCGCGCCCCGGACGACCTCGCAATGACCCCACGCGGCGGACACCGAGACTCGGCCCGGCCCCCAAGTGGCCCCCATTGTCGCCGAGTTGACGGCCAAGGCGCGGCTGACCACCATACCGACGCAGACCGAGAACAACGCCGTGTCCCCCTGCACGGCGGCCCCGCCTCCTGGACGGCCCACGCCGACCTGCTCGTGGACCTTCTCCAGGCAAGCAGGAAGGGGGAGTTCGCGGAGGTGGACCCGGCGCTGGGCGAGCTGATCGGGAGGCCGCCGACGCGGCTGCGGGAGGCACTCGCAGTCGCGCTTACGTGATGTCAGTGCCCGGGCGTCCCGCGCTCCTCGCGGATCTGGCCGACCACCCGGGCCACGGACTGCCGTACGGCCTCCGTCTCCGTCAGGAAGTGCCAGTAGTCGGGGTGGCGGCCCTCCAGCGTGGCGATCGCGCGGTCCAGGCGGGCGACGGCGTCGTCGAGCGGGCGGGCGTGGCGCGGTTCGGGGGTGGTCCGTCCCGTCATCGCGAGGCGCTGGGCGTCGCGGATCGCGAAGCGGGTGCGGTCGATCTCCTGCTGCGGGTCCTTCTGCACGGCGTTCAGCCGGCGCAGCCGGTCACCCGCGGCCGACACCGCCTCGTCGGTGGTGTTGAGCAGCGCCCGTACCGTCGACAGCAGTGCCGTGGCGTCCGTCCAGCGCTGCGCGTCCCGGGCGGCCTGCGCCTCCTTCAGCTTCGCCTCGGCCTGCCGTACGTTCTCGCCGGCCTGCTCGGGGACGTGCTGGAGGTCCTGCCAGCAGGCGGCGGAGAAACGCCGGCGCAGCTCGCTCAGTACGGGGTCGACCTGGCCGGCGCGGGTGGTCAGCGCCTGGGCGCGGGTGCGCAGCGACACGAGCCGGTGGTCGATCTCGGCGGCCCGCTCGGGCAACTGCTCGGCCTCGGCCCTGATGGCCTCCGCCTCCCGGGCGACCTGTGTCGCCCGCTCCAGCGTCTGCGGTACGCCGTGCTGCCCGGCCCCCTGGTTCAGCTTCGTCAGCTCGGGGCCGAGCGCGGCGAGCCGGGCGGCGAGGGAGTCGGCCCGCAGCCCCGACGCCCGTACGGCGTCCAGGGCGTTGCTGGCGGCGAGCAGCGACTGCCGGGCCCGCTCGACGGCCGGGGCCAGCCGGGCCAGCTGCGTCTCCGCCTTGCCGAGCAGCGGCCCGAGCCCGCTCTCGAACCGGTCCAGCTCCTGTTTGACCTGCCCCAACTGGTCCTTGGCGGCGGTCAGTTCGGTGCGGGCGCGGTTCGCGGCGGCGGCCTCCAGGTCGTCGCGGTCGAGGTCGTGCGCGTCGACGGCGTTGATGTACCGGCCGCTCGCGTCGTCGATGCGCCGCCCCAGCGCCTCGAAGTCGCTCACGGCACGCCGCGCGGCCGGCGAGTCGTCGACCGCGGTGATGGTGTCTATCGAGATCCGCAGATCCCGCTGGGCGGTGTCCAGCTCGTAGAACGCGGCAGCCGCCGCGTCCTTCGCCGCCTGTGCCTCGGCCCGCTGACTGTCCGCCCGCCCGCCGAACCAGCGCCGGGTGCCACCGCCCGCGAACGCGGCGGGCAGCGCGAGCGCACCGATCAGCAGCGGCAGGCTCAGCACCGTGAGGGTGTCGAGAGCGGCCCGGGTCCCACGGGCATGGGCCGCGGCGGAACCGCGCCGGAGCCGTGTGAGCGGCGAATACGGCTGCGCTGGTGTCGCCGTCACATCCCTCTCCCGTGTCTTCCGTCCTGACCGCTGTCATTCTCCCACCGGTAGAGGACGAACACACGGGCCGGTCAGTTCGCGTTCCGCACCGTGACTTTCCCGCCCCGGCGTGTCTCCGTGGCGATACGGGGAGGACGAACACACGGGCCGGTCAGTTCGCGTTCCGCACCGTGACTTTCCCGCCCCGGCGTGTCTCCGTGGCGATACGGGTTTGCAGGACAGGCCCCGCGGCAATGTAGGCTGTCGACTCATCCTGGGCGCGTAGCTCAGGGGTAGAGCGTCGCCCTTACAAGGCGAATGTCGGCGGTTCGAAACCGTCCGCGCCCACCAGGATAAGCACCAGGTCAGAGGCCTTCCGGGGAGATCTCCGGGAGGTCTCTTTCTGTGATCGAAGTCCCCATGGAGTCCACATCCCCGTCGAGGATGCGCCGCACAGCCGGTCGCAGCCCGTCGTCCCGTCCCGCACGGACGAGGATGCCGGGGATTCCGACGGCCCGGGCGCCGGCGACATCGGCCACCGGGTTGTCTCCGACCATCCAGACCCGCTCGGGACGCCCGGCCCGTTCCAGCGCCACTTCGAAGATCCGCCGGTGCGGCTTCTCCCAGCCGACGAGGGAGGAGTTGACGACAGCCGTGAAGTATCCGCCGAGCCCGAGGTCGTGCAGCAGGGCGTCGAGTTCCGGCACGTGGTTGCTGACGATGACGTGGCGCCAGTCGGCTGCGGCGAGTTCCTCCAGCGCGGCGACGCTGTCGGGGAAGACGGTCCAGCGGCTCGCATCGGTGTAGTGGGTCCGTACGCCTCGTGCGGCCCGGCCGGCCGGCCGGGCGTCGACGCCCGCGCCGATGTAGGCCTTCACGAAGACCGGCTGAAGAGCATTCCACCAGGCGTCGGGGTTGGCCAGTTCAGGATGCCCGGTCTCGGGCCGATGCCAGGGAAAGCCGTCGCGCAACCCGGGCGCCAGATCGGCACCGACCACACCGTGCCTGGGCGCGACCTCCTCCAACGCCTCCACGAGACACCCACGCCACATACCGTCCCTGAACGCCAGGGTCCGGTCGAAGTCCCACAGCACGACGCTTCCAGTCACCTGAGGCATCCTACGGAGGATCAAGTCAGTGGCTGCCTGATACGCGGTTCTGTACCTTGCCCTCATGACCGACAACCGAAAGGGCAATGCCGCGTAGGCGCCCCTCCGCCCTGCGAGGCGAACTCCCCGTCCGGCACGTGAGCCGGCGGCGGTACCCGTGCATCGACCGCCTGTCAGGCTCCTCCGCGGCCGATCTGCGTCGGCTCGAACGCTCGCGCTTCCTCCCCGACGAAACGGCGGAGGCGTTCTGGCACTGGAAGGCCCTTGCCCACGGCCCGCTCAGGCTGATCGCGGACCCGGTGACCGCGAACCGGTGCGGCATCCCTGGCTGTTGTGACATGGGGTACTTCCGTGATCACCTCGAAGCCGTTCTGCACGCCCTGCCCACGAAGAGCGCACGTGAACTGCGCGCCCTTGTCTCCGCCCTCGACGACAAGATCATTGCGAGGTCCAAGAACATCCAGGTCGACAACCTGGGCGCGCCCTGGTGGCGGGACCAGCTTTAGCCTTTCTTGTCGCGATTCCCGGTGGGGATGGGCAGGATGGGCCCATGACTGAACCCGGCACCGCTCCCTCGGTCTCCGTGCTGTCGCTGTGGTCGCACGACTCGGTGTTGTCGATCGGCTCGGTGGGGTCGGTGCTGTCCATCGGGTCCGTCGGGTCGGCGCTGTCCGTCGGGTCGATCGGGAGCGCGTTGTCGGTCGGGTCGATCGGCTCGGCTCTGTCGTGGGTCTCGGTCGGGTCGTGGCTGAGTACGGGGTCCGCGCTGTCCGCGCAGTCACGGTGGTCGGTGCTGTCCTGGCGTTCGACGCGCGCCTTCCGGGGCGCCGGTGTCGGTGCCGGTGCCGGCGGGGTGGCGGTCGTAGGCGCCGTGGGGGCTGTGGCGGCCTTGCTCGTCGTGGCCCGACGGGGCTCGCGGACGCCCTAGCTCAACGGGGTTCGCGGAGGCCTGGGTCAACGGGGCTCGCGGAGGCCTTGGCCGGGGTGAGGTCAGGACCAGAACTCGTTCGATGTGTCGATGTCCTCGACGCACTCGTCCAGGTCCGTGATCTTGTCGCCGAGGATGCGGAAGACGATGCCTCCGGACTCGTCGATGCGCTTGCCGTCGCGCTCGGCGGTGACCTGGTGGAGTGTGACCGCGTGGCCTCGGCCGTCGACCAGGACGGTGCGGAGTTCGACGTGCAGGGTGCCGTTCGTCTGTGCGAAGAGCTGCCCGTACATGTCGATGATCGCGTCCTGGCCCTTGAAGTCGCCGGACAGCGGGTGGGTGCCGGGGACGTGGTGCGTGGCGTCCGAGGACATCAGTCCGCGCAGGGTGTCCATGTCGCCGCGGACGAAGGCGTCGTAGCCCTCGCGGACGAGGAGTGCGTGCGGGTGGTCAGCCATGGTTGATCGCCGCCTCTCGGTTGCTTCGGCGATGTGAGGCTTCTGTCAGTCATTGTCCGCCTTGTCGTCCCCGGATGACACCTCGTGGGCGTGCTTCAGCCTCATCCGCGTGTCCACGCGCTCCGTCGCCGTCACCTCCGTCCAGAAACGGTGGCCGCTGACGAAGACCGCGAGCTCGTGCTCCCGCTGCCGGAGCTTCTCCACCTCGGCCTGTTCGTCGGGCGTCCAGCCGGGGGAGGCGGGGCGTTCCACCTTGCGCCAGCCGCCCGTGTCGCTGAACCCGTCCAGGGGCTCGACCGACCAGGGCAGCCGCTTCAGCAGGGCCGACAGCTCGGCCCGGACCTGATGCAGCTCCTCCTGGCCGGCGAGGAGGTCACTCGGGAAGTCGTACGTCGTAGCCACGCGCTAATGCTACGCCTGTTCGAATTTGGGGCGCGAGTTCCTTCCGGGAGTTCATGCGAACGGGTGTGGGCGACAGAGGATGTCGAGAACGGCACGACCGTTCCCTCCCAGGGGCGATACGGCCACCGTGGCCACACCGCACCGAGGAGGACCCGGCATGGCGATCCGGCGGATGGACAACGTCCTCATCGTTGTCGACGGCCTCGACGCAGCTGTCGCGTTCTTCGTCGCACTCGGCATGGAGCTGGAGGGCAGGATGCCGGTCGAGGGACGCTGGGTGGACCGCGTCATCGGGATCGACGGTGCCAGACAGGACGTCGCGATGCTGCGGACCCCGGACGGCCACAGCCGGCTTGAGCTGACGAAGTTCCACCCGCCGGAGGTGATCACCGCCGAGCCGGTCCACGCGCCGAACTCGTCGGCGAGGTGGCGCAGTTCGAGGACAGCTACCTGCTCTGCCACGTCCGCGGCCCCGAGGGCATTCTCGTCGGACTGGCCGAGCGGCTCGGCCGATGGCCGCCGGACCCGAAGGGTGTCGGTGGGGCCGCCTAGTGTGACGGCATGGACGTGGAACAGGTGGAACTCCGGCCCTGGGCCGACGGTGACTTCTGGTTGTTGGGGCGGCTCAACAGCCCTGAGATGACAGAGCACTTGGGGGGGTCCCGAGAGCGAGGCGCAGCTCGCTGCCCGGCATCGGCGGTATGTCGAGTTGGCGCGCGGGTGCATGTACCGGGTCGAGTCGGCCGGGAGCGGGGAGACCGTCGGGTCGATCGGGTTCTGGGAGCGGGAGTGGCGGGGGGAGTCGGTGTGGGAGACCGGGTGGGGGGTGCTGCCCGAGTTCCAGGGGCGTGGGCTGGCCGCCCGTGCGGCCCGTGCCGTTGTCGAGGTGGCGCGGGCCGACGGGCGGCACCGGTATCTGCACGCCTTTCCGAGCGTCGGCCATCATGCGTCCAACTCGGTGTGCCGCAAAGCCGGGTTCACCCTGCTCGGTGAGGTGGAGTTCGAGTACCCGAAGGGGCACTGGATCCCCTCCTGCGACTGGCGGGTCGACCTCGCAGGGTGACGTGACCTGTCAGTCGGTGCGCGGTGTCGCCAACTCCCTTACCAGCCTTGCCGTTACCGGCACGGCGATCCCCTGCCGCTCCGCCGCCCGCAGCAACGCCCCGCCGATCGCGTCCAGTTCGAGCGCGCGGCCCGCCTCCGCGTCACGCTGCATCGACGACTTCGTCTGCGGAGGGAACGTGTCGTACCGGGCCAGTGCTCCCGCCGGGTCCGACGGGCCGCCGTAGGACCGGCTCACCGCCGCCGTCTCCTCCAGCAGGGCCGTCAACTCCTCGCGGTGGCGCGTGCGTACGTCGCCCAGGGGGGCGCGGTAGCGGGTCGTGAGGAGGGCGAGGGGGGCGAGGAATGTCATCTTGGCCCACAGGGCCGCCGTCTCGTCGGGGAGGACGCGGGTCGTGGGGCCGGCTGTTCGCAGTGCCGCCGCGAGTGCGTCCAGGCGTTCGCGGGGGACCGGGTCGCCGGTCAGGTCGATCTCCGCGAACGGGCTGCCGTGCTCAATCAGCCCTGGGGTGACGCGAGTTGACTCGACCCGGATGATCGCGGGGGCGACGCGGGTGGAGGTGTAGCGGGCGCGCAGGTGTGCGGGGTGTTCCACGCCGTTCAGGAACGGGACGAGGAGGGCGTCGCCCAGTGCGGTCGCCGGGACGCGGGCCAGTGCCGCGTCCAGGGCCGTCGCCTTGACCGTGATCAGGCAGGCGTCGACCGGTTCGCGCAGTTCCGTGTCCGCCTCCACCGGTGCCGTGAAGTCGCCGAAGGCGGCGCTGCGGACCCGGATCCCGTTCGTACGGAGGGTGTCGGCCGTCTCTTCTCCGGCCAGGCAGATCACCCGGTGGCCGGCCCGGGACAGCAGTGCCGCGAGCAGGCCGCCCACGCCGCCGGGGCCCAGTATCGCCACGGTCAGTTCGTTGTTCGCCATGTCGTTCCTCTCGTCGGTCGGCCCCGTGCGCGGTGACGGTGGCCGCCTCGGAAAGGATCATCGCAGGTGTGTTCGGGAGAGGGGCGGCGGCATCGCTTGCGGAGCGCGAGACTGTACGTATGTGCCGCAGCATCAAGACTCTTCGACCGCCCGCCCTGCCCGACGAGGCCACGGAGGAGGAGGTCCGTGCCGCCGCGTTGCAGTACGTGCGCAAGGTCTCCGGGTTCCGGGTGCCTGCGGCGCACAATCGCGAGGTGTTCGAACGTGCGGTGGACTTGATCGCCGAGGCTACGGCTGAGCTGCTTGCGGGGCTTGAGGTGCGGGGCGCTCCGCGGGGGGCGTAGGGGTCATGGCGCGGGTCGGTGGGGGGCTGGGCGCGCCCGTGCGGCGGAGCCGCACATGTCGCGGCCTCGCGCCCCTGGGAGTGGTCGACTTCGTCGCCCAGCTCCTACGGCGCGGTTGCCTTCGTCTGCGGGTCGGTGGGGGCTGGGCGCGCAGTTCCCCGCGCCCCTGAGGGCGGTCGCCTGCGGCGCCCGGCCCCCACGGCGCCAAGCCACCTGCGGGACGGATCCATCACGGTCCGAAGCCACCTGCGGCCCGAAGCCACTCACGGCGCCTGGCCACTCACCACGCCCGAAGCCACGCATGGCGTC
>NZ_JBIVNL010000015.1:152961-241651 GCF_044753545.1 Streptomyces sp. NPDC088350
CGCCGGCCACGCATGGCGTCCGGCCACGCATGGCGTCCGGCCACGCATGGCGTCCGGCCACGCATGGCGTCCGGCCACGCATGGCGTCCGGCCACGCATGGCGTCCGGCCACGCATGGCGTCCGGCCACGCATGGCGTCCGGCCACGCATGGCGTCCGGCCACGCACGGCGCCCCGCCACGCACGGCGTCCGGCCACCCACGGCGCCCCGCCCCCACACCGCCCCAACACCGCCCCTAAGGCGCCGAAGCCTCCACGGTTACCCCCGGCTGCCTTCGCATCACGTACGCCGCCCCCGCCCCCGCCCCGAACAGCGCCGCCAGTGACACCCCCGTCGCCAGCCAGCTCGTGCCCAGCCACTGGGCGCCGAAGTAGCCCAGGGCCACGCTGTACGCCGCCCAGGACAGGCCCGCCAGGGCCGACCAGGGGAGGAAGTCGCGGGCTCGGCGGTGGGCGGCGCCGGCGCCGAGGGAGACTACCGAGCGGCCGGCGGGGGCGAAGCGGGCCAGGATGACCAGGGTGCCGCCGCCGCGGGCCAGGGCCTGGCCGAGACGTTCCTGCGCGGTGGTGAGGCGGCGGGAGCGGGAGATGGCGCGGTCCAGGCGTTCGCCGCCGCGCCAGGCCAGCCGGTACGCCACCAGGTCGCCCAGTACGGACGCGGTGGCGGCGGACGCGATCAGGGCCAGGATGCTGGGGACCTCGTGCGGGACGGGAACGGCGTCGGCCGCCGCGCCGGTGCCCGCTGCCGCCGCCGTGGCCGCCGTGATGACCAGGACACCGCTCGGCAGCACGGGCAGGAACACATCAAGGAGCACGGACAGGGCGATCATGGCGTAGATCCATGGGCTGCCGGTCAGCGACCCCACACTCTCGAACAACGCGGCTCCCCGTGAACTCCCCCGTGGGCCGCGGCAAGGACGGCCAGTGACAGCCATACAGCGTACGCCTGGGCGGTGACAGGAGATTCACGGGGGGCGCGTGTGATCCGCACAGTGCGTTCACCCGGCTGCCCCGTCCCGAGGGGCGGGGCGGGCTCGCATCCCGTAGCAACGTAAAGGGGCTCTGAGTACACCCGAACGTGAGGAACGGTACACATCATGGTGGCAGGCATATGCGCGGGCGCCGTCGTCGCGGCACTGCTGGCGAGCGGGACGGGTGGTGCGGGTGCCGCGGGAGGCGCCGGCGCCCCTGACGGGTACTGGATGCGGACGGACGCCAAGTTCGCGCCGGTCGGCGCCCTCGTGCCGTCGGCGGCGGTCACGTACGACACGAAGGTGGTCCCGGCCGCCGCGTGGATCCAGGTCGGACAGCACACGGCGGTCAGTGGCGCCACGACCGTGAAGCTGCGGGTCGACGGGATGGTGCCGGGGCACGCGTACGCCGTCCATGTGCACCAGAAGCCGTGCGGCACCGACCCGGCCGCCGCGGGCGCGCACTTCCAGCACAAGCCGTCCACGGACCCGGCCGACATCACCGCCGACAACGAGGTCTGGCTCGACTTCACGGCCGACGACACCGGTGCCGCCGAGGTGAGCGCCCAGCACGACTGGGGCTTCCGGCAGGGCGAGGCGTCCTCCGTCGTGATCCACGAGATGCCGGGCAGCCGCGTCCGCGCCGCCTGCTTCACCGTGCCGTTCGGCTGGGCTCCCTGACCTGCGGATACGTCCAGGAGCGGCCGACGGCCGGCGTCCGCTCCGCCGTCGTCGCCGCAGCAGCGCGGAGAACCGCTCTCGCCACCGCGTCGGCGTCCGACAGCGTGACCGAGTCCACGCCGGGGCGGGCGCCCGCCGCGGTCACCCAGTGCACGCCCTCCGTGGGCACCCCGAACGCGAACCGCCGCGCGTGGGCCAGTCCTTGACGGTCTATCAGGCGGTACGGGCGCGGGGTCACATCGAGCCCGCCCGTCTCGTAACCGTCCACCGTGTGCGGCCGGCACCGGCCCGTCTTCAGGAGTCGGCCGAGCAGTTCGTCGGCGGTGCGGCGCAGGTCCGGTTCGGGGAGGCGTGCTTCGACGAGGGTGGTCACGCGTACCGCCGAGCCCGGTACCTCGGGGGAGCGCGCCACCCAGGCGCCGTCCGCCTCCCGCACCTCCAGCCGCGGCCCGAGCACCTCCACCGCGCCCGCCTCCACCAGCGCGGCCAGCTCCTCGATACGGCGCCGGGGCGGGCCGATGGAAAGGAACGCGTTGAGCGGGGTGTACCAGCGGTCCAGGTGGTCGCGGCGGGAGGCACCGGCGAGGCCGCCGTGGTCGACGACCAGCCGGAGTTCGTTGCGCAGGTCGCGCAGCACGTCCAGGGCCGCCTTCAGCGGTCCGTCCACATTGCCGAGCGCGGCCTGTTCGGCGTCCTCGCGCAGATGCGACAGCAGCCAGTTCCGCCATGCCGCCGGGTGGGCGAGATCGCGTTCCGTGTACGGGCGGGACAGCCGGTCCCAGCTCCAGCGGGCGGCGCCCGGGATCCCGAACTCGTCGAGTATCAGCGCCTCTTGGGGATCGCGGTGCGGGACGGCGAGGAAGCGCTCGGTGAAGTCCGTGAAGTCTGGGAACTCCGGGCGCCGGGAGGGGCGTAGCAGAGCGGTGTAGTAGACCGTCTCGACCTCCTTCGCCACCAACGGCCATATCTCCGCCAGGAATTCGGGCGGCTCGCCCGAGTCCGCGCGCTTGCGGAAGGCCGATATCGCCTCTGGGGTGAGGACGCGGGGAGTGTGGCGGCCGTGCGGGCCCTTCGCGTTGTCGCCGCGGGCCTGGTACGGGATGCCTCGGCGCGAACCGGCGTACAGGCGGGGCTCGTTGCCGGAGGGCAGGTAGCGGAGACCGTGCCTGGTGTCGACGAAGCGGCCTCCCCGGCCCGTCGTCAACAGGGCTGTGTGGTCGAAGAAGTTGAGGCCCAGGCCGCGCAACAGCACTGGTTCGCCGGGGCGTACGACGGTCAGGTCGACGTCGGCCGGGTTGGCGGGCGGGAGATGGCACAGGCCGTACTGGTCGGCGTACGAGGAGAGGCGGCGCTGGGCGGTGTCTCCGGCCGTCGGGAGGTGGCCCTGTGCCAGGACCACGGCCGAAAGGGCGGACAGGGTACGGCCGTTGTCCAGGGTGAGGGTCTGGTGGCCGTCGGCCGTGTCGTCGAGGCGTACGGCGCGGGCCCGGTGTGTCGCGACCTGGACGGTGTCGGGCGCCTCGCGGACCGTGCGGGCGAACACCCACTCCAGATAGCGGCCGTAGTGGGCGCGGGTGGGGTAGTCGTCCGGGCCCAGTTCGGCGGGTGCCCACTCGTGCAGGCTGGGTCCTGGGCGGATCGGGCCCGAGCAGTCGACGCCGGCGTCGGTGAAGAGGGTGACCTGGGAGGCCACGGTGTTCATCAGCAGCTCGGGCGACTGTGTGGAGCGCCAGACGCGGCCGGGGCCCGGGGGTGCCGGGTCGACGACGTGGACGGTGAGCCGGGTGCCGGGCGGGAGGAGTTCCGGCGCGGAGGCGCAGAGGCGCTCCAGGACGCTGGTGCCGCGCGGACCGGCGCCGACCACGGCGACGGAGACGTGTGCCGGTTCGCCGTCGAACGCGTTCGCTGCAGACAAAGGGGTGACTCCCGGGCGTGTGGGGCGCGATGGAGCGGATCGCCCACCGGAAGCGGACGGTCCGCATCATCATGCCCGCAGCGAGGTCACGGGGGTGTGAGGGGGGACTCCTCCACCGTCTTCAGGGTTCCGTCCGCCCGCGCCTGTTCCAGGCGCAGCTTCGCCGAACGGCCGCGCAGCGTAAAGGTCATGATCTGGTTTCCGAACCAAGGGCCGCCCGTCCTGCGCCACTTGACCGAGGGGCGGGGGCAGCGGCCGTGCCGGGCGAGGCGGCGGCCCAGGCCGCGCGCGACGGCGCTCCAGGCGAAGCGGAAGCCGACGCGGATGTACGGGGGGATGGAGTTGTGGACGGGGGAGCAGGTGAGCTGGAGGACGCGGGAACTCGGCGCTCCTGTCCGCCACTTGGGCTCCGCGATGTACGCGTGATGGACGTCTCCCGACAGGACGAGTACCGATGCCGGCGCGTCGGCGCCCGTGCCCACCTCGGCGATCAGGTCCGCCAGTTGCTCGAAGGACGCCGGGAACGCCGCCCAGTGCTCCAGGTCGGCGGCGCGGCGCAGTCTCTCCCCGAAGTCGGCCCAGCGGGCGCCCCGTTCACCGCGGCACAGGGCCGCGTCCCAGGACTCGGCGTCGTGGACGAGGTGGGGCAGCAGCCAGGGGAGCGAGGTGCCGATGAGGAGGTGGTCGTAGGACGCGGGGTCCGTCAGGGCCTGGGTGCGCAGCCACTCGGCCTCGCCGGGGTCGAGCATCGCGCGGTGTTGCTCGTCGAGGACGCGGGCCGCCCTGCTGTCCACCATCAGCAGCCGTACGCGGCCGAAGTCGCGCCGGTAGCTCCAGCGGACGGAGGCCGGGTCGGCGTCGGCGCGGCAGGCGAAGGCGCGGAGCCCGTCGGTGCCGTCGGGGGCGGCGCGGACCGCCGAGTAGAGGGGATCGGCGGCGAGTTCGGCGGGGGAGAGGTTCCCCAGGTGCTGATGCACCCAGTACGACATCAGCCCGCTCAGCAGCCGCTCGCGCCACCACGGGGTGGCCCGCATGTCGGCCAGCCAGGCGGCGCTGGTGTTCCAGTCGTCGATGACGTCGTGGTCGTCGAAGATCATGCAACTCGGCACGGTGGAGAGGAGCCAGCGGATCTCGGGATCGAGCCAGGACTCGTAGTAGAGGCGCGTGTACTCCTCGTAGTCCGCGACCTCGCTGCCGGGCGGTTCGCGCAGATCGCGGCGGGCGGACAGCCAGCGGCGGGTCGCGTCGGAGACCTCGTCGGCGTACACCTGGTCGCCCAACAGGAGGAGTACGTCCGGCCGTTGGGCCTCCGGATCGCGGGCGATGCGCGAGGCCAGCGTGTCCAGGGCGTCCGGGCCCACCGGATCGTGGTCGTCGGCGGGCGGCGCGGCCCAGCGGCAGGAGCCGAACGCGACGCGGACGGTTCCGTCGGCGTCCGGGGTGTGGATCGCGGACGGCGGGAACGACGAGTCGGGCAGCGGCCACACGCGCGTGCCGTCCAGGAACACCTCGTACGGCGTCGACGTCCCGGGCGTGAGGCCCTCCACCGGCACCAACGCGTAGTGGTGGCCCGCCACTTGGAAGGTGCGGGTCGCGCCGCCGGCGCCGTCCGCGCAGCGCACCTCGGCGGCGCACGGACGGCTCGCCTCGACCCATACGGTCGCGGACGAGCCGTCGGCGTAGCGAAGCAGTGGTCCAAGACTCAGTCCGGCCACGTTTGATCACTCTCCTCCGTCGCCCCGTACGGTACGGAACGACGGAGGTCAGCGACTAGGTTTCCGGGCTGTCGAAAGAGGATCAGCAGCCGCTGAGGACCGAGGTCAGCTTGGCCTTCTCGGCCGTGTCGACCGAGAGGTCGTAGTAGTACTTCACCTGGACCCAGGCGCGGACGTACGTGCAGGCGTACGAGGTGAGCGGGGGCATCCACTCGGCCGGGTCCTGGTCGCTCTTGGACTGGTTGACGTTGTCCGTGACGGCGATCAGCTGCGGCCGGGTGATGTCGTTGGCGAAGGCCTGGCGCTGGGCGGTGGTCCAGTTGCGGGCGCCGGAGTCCCATGCCTCGGCGAGCGGGACGAGGTGGTCGATGTCCAGGTCGGAGGCGGCGGTCCAGGTGGCGCCGTCGTAGACCGAGTACCAGCTGCCGCTGGTCGCGGTGCAGGCGGAGTTGGTGACGACGTTCGTACCGTCGCGCTTGAGGACGTACTCACGGGTGTTGCAGGTGCCGCTGATCGTGATCCAGGTGGGGAACAGGTCACGGTCGTAGCCGGTACGGACCTCGGTGGCCACGGTGAGCGAGGCGAGGTAGGTGCGGGCGGTGGCGGCGCTGACGGGGGTGGGGAGGGCGGCGGAGGCGGTCGGGCCGTTGAAAAGCGCGACGGAGGCTATGAATCCGGTAAGAGCCGCGAGTATGCTCAGCCGTCGACGCGCGTAGAATTTCGGCATGCGAACTCCCTTGTGGTGTGGGGGTTTTGGAGTGCGAGCGAGGAAATGCTCGCGGTGCCGTGTTGCGTCAGGGTGTGCGTTCGGTAAGAAGTTAGTGACGTGTGCATGACAAGGCAATGCTTTGGCGGTCACGTACTATGAATGACGCAGAAGGGGAGTAGCTCTTCGCCGGGACCGTCGACATACTGCTCAGCTCGTCTGAGCCGGCGCCCGGAGGACGATCTCTTGGAGATCGGCCAGCGAGACCTTCGGCAACGCAGTGCACCATTCGTGTGCGCTGCCGTGCCGAGGTGTCCGCAGGCGGTTTTCGCACTCTCGGTGGGGCGGCGCCCGACCGATTGAGGAACCTTGATCAGCATCAGTGTGACGGCGCTCGTCTTCGGCGTCGTCTTCCTTGCCGAACTCCCCGACAAGACCGCGCTCGCCGGGCTCGTCCTCGGCACCCGCTACCGCGCCTCGTACGTCTTCGCCGGTGTCGCCGCCGCGTTCCTGCTGCATGTCGTGCTCGCGGTGGCGGCGGGCAGCGTACTGACGCTGCTGCCGCGGCAGCTCGTCGCCGCGGTGACCGGTGTGCTCTTCCTGGGCGGGGCCGCGGTGCTCCTCTTCAAGAAGGACGACGACGAGGAGGAGGTGCGGGGGCCCGGGGACCAGTCCTTCTGGAAGGTCTCCGGCGCCGGTTTCATGCTCATCCTGGTCGCCGAGTTCGGAGACCTGACCCAGATCATGACGGCGAACCTCGCGGCCCGCTACGACGATCCGCTCTCCGTCGGCCTCGGTGCGGTGCTCGCGCTGTGGGCGGTCGCCGGGCTGGGCATCGTGGGCGGAAAGGCCCTGATGAAGCGGGTGCCGCTGCGGCTGATCACGCGGATCGCGGCGGTGCTGATGCTGGCACTGGGGGCGTGGAGCCTGTGGGAGGCCGTGGCGGGCTGAGCGGACGCGCCGGCTGAACGGTGGGTGAACTGTTTCCGGGGGTGGTGGCGCGATGGCGGCCCCGTTTTGTACCGTAGAGAAACAAAGTGACTCCCGTCCGTTTTCCCTGACCGGCGGACGGGGTCACCTTGTTCCTCCCCCGCGTCTTGGAGCTTGCCGATGACGGCCACCGCTGTGCTCACCGCCCGCGCCCTCCTGCTGGACATGGACGGCACCCTCGTCGACTCGCACGCCGTCGTCGAGCGGATCTGGCGGCGCTGGTCCGGCCGGCACGGGCTGGACGCGGACGAGGTCATGAAGGTCGTGCACGGCCGGCAGGGGTACGCGTCCATGGCGCTGCTGCTGCCCAGCCGGCCCATGGAGCAGAACCACGCCGAGAACGCCCGCATGCTCGCCGAGGAGACCGCCGACGTCGAGGGCGTCGTCCCGATCCCGGGCGCGCCCGAGTTCCTCGCCTCGCTACGGGGACTGCCGCACGCGCTCGTCACCTCGGCGGACGTCGCGCTGTCCACCGCGCGGATGGCCGCCGCCGGTCTTGAACTCCCCGAGGTCCGCGTCACCGCCGAGTCCGTCGGCGCCAGCAAGCCCGACCCCGAGGGTTTCCTCAAGGGCGCCGCCGAACTGGGTATCGCGCCCGCGGACTGCGTGGTCTTCGAGGACTCCGGGGCCGGGATCGCGGCGGGGCGCGCGGCCGGGATGCGCGTGGTGGGGGTCGGGCCGCAGGCCGGGTTCCACCGGGCGGACGTGGTGGTACGGGATCTGCGGGAGGTACGGGTCGAGACCGTGGCGGGCGGGGAGATCCGGCTGCACGTGGGGTAGGCCGGGTAGGCGTGTTGGGCGCGGGTGCCTGGCCAACTGGGGGTTGGTCTACGGGTGTTGGGCGCGGGTGCCTGGCCAACTGGGGGTTGGCCTGCGGGTGTTGGGCACGGGTGCCTGGCCAACTGGGGGTTGGCCTAGGGGTGTTGGGCACGGGTGCCTGGCCAACCGGGGGTTGGCCTACGGGTGTTGGGCACGGGTGCCAGGCCAACAGAGGGTTGGCCTAGGGGTGTTGATCAGCGGCGCCGGCCAACGCCCGTTGGCTGCCGGCGGCGGTTTGGCTACGGCGGTGAGACGCCCGGTGCCTTCCGGGCCCGACCCCTCCGCGACCGCACCGTCACGGCTCGGTCGTCTCCGACTCCAGGCGGGCCCGGGTCGCCGCCCCGTAGACCCCCAGCTCGTCGGACTGGATACCGCGCGCAAGTTGGTACGTGCGCACCGAAGCCTGCACCTGCTTGTCGAAGACGCCGTTGTGGGGGCCGGTGTAGAGGTTCAACTGGGCCAGGCGGAGCTGGAGTTCGGTGACCTCGGGGCCTTCGTCGCCGCGTTGCAGGACCGGGGCGGGGCTGCCGGCGCCCTGGCGGCCGGCGGCGGCGGTCGAGGCGCTGGCGGTGGGTGTCGGGGTCGGGCCGGCGTTCGCCGACTTCGACGGTGTCACGGACGGGGTCGGCGACGTCGACGGTGACGGGCTCGTGCTGAGCGACGGGGTCGGGGACGCCGACGTCGGCTCCACGGACGTGGAACCGCTCCTGGACGGCGACACCGGCGCCGCGCTCCTCGACACGGTCGGGACGCTCGCCCGTACGTCCTGCGGGGCCGCCTCGTCCCGCGACGGCGTCTCGTACGAGAACAGGCCGCTCGCGAAACCGGCCGCCGCGGTCACCGCGACCACGGCCCCCGCGACGGCGAGGAGCACGGTACGGCGGTGGCGGCGCGGGGGATCGGGGTGCGTGGGCGCTTCCGGAAGGTTCCCGCCGGTCTCGAACAGGCTCAGGTCGGCCGTGTTCGGGGCGGCGGGCGGGGGTGTCACCGCGCGCAGCGGCATCGTCTCCTCGACCGCCGACAGCCGCACGGTCTCACCCGCATCGGCCTCGGGCGCCGCGCTCACCCCGAGGGCGGGCTGTTCCTGAGGGTTCCCGTCGAGTTCCACGTACGGCCTGATCCGCAGCGGGTCGAAGTCCTCCGCCGCTGCCGCCTCGGCCGTGCGCGCGTCGCGCAGCGCGTCCGACGCCCGTTGGGTGCAGCCGCACGACGGGGAGCCGTCGGCCGCCCGGGGCGCCCCGCACTGCGGGCATATGTGGCCCTTCGCCTCGTTCACGTGTTCGTCCCTCCCCGTGGAACTCCAGAGGTTATGCGGATCTCCTTCACGCCGTCTCCTCCGACCCCCGGAATGCGGGCTTCCATTCGGACTCGACAGGCCGTAACGGGACACACCGATCACCATGGATGTGTAACGAGAGCCTCGGGAGGTCTTCATGGCCGGCGATGCGCACGGTATGCCTGGGAATGTGCACGACGCGCAGCCACCGGAGAAACCCCCGCGGCGGGGCAGCGCCGCCCAGGAGCACGTGCCCGGCAACGTCCTCGTCTCCATCGGGGCGCTGCTCCTCGGGCTGCTGCTCGCGGCCCTCGACCAGACCATCGTGTCGACCGCGCTGCCGACGATCGTCAGCGATCTCGGCGGCCTGGAACACCTGTCGTGGGTCGTCACCGCGTATCTGCTCGCGTCGACCGCCGCGACCCCGCTGTGGGGCAAGCTGGGCGACCAGTACGGGCGGAAGAAGCTGTTCCAGATCGCGATCGTGATCTTCCTCGTCGGGTCGGCGCTGTGCGGTGCGGCGCAGAACATGCCCCAGTTGATCGGCTTCCGGGCCCTCCAGGGCCTGGGCGGCGGCGGGCTGATCGTGCTGTCGATGGCGATCGTCGGCGATGTCGTCCCACCACGTGAACGCGGGCGCTACCAGGGCCTGTTCGGCGCGGTCTTCGGTGCGACGAGTGTCCTCGGGCCGCTCCTCGGCGGGCTGTTCACCGAGCATCTGAGCTGGCGCTGGGTCTTCTACGTCAACCTCCCCGTCGGCGTCGTCGCCCTCGCCGTCATCGCGACCGCCCTGCACATCCCGCGCAAGTCGACCCGGCACGTCATCGACTACCTCGGCACCTTCCTCATCGCCGCCGTCGCGACCTGCCTGGTCCTGGTCGCCTCGCTGGGCGGCACGACCTGGGGCTGGGGCTCGCCGCAGATCATCGGGCTGGCGGTGGTCGGTGTGATCCTGATCGGAGCGTTCGTGACCGTGGAACGCCGGGCCGCCGAACCCGTCCTCCCGCTCAAACTCTTCCGCGTCCGCACTTTCACCCTCGCCGCCGTCATCAGCTTCGTCGTCGGCTTCGCGATGTTCGGCGCGATGACCTATCTGCCGACCTTCCTCCAGGTCGTCCAGGGCATCTCGCCGACCATGTCCGGCGTCCACATGCTGCCGATGGTGTTCGGCATGCTGATCTCGTCCACCGCCTCCGGCCAGATCGTCAGCCGCACCGGCCGCTGGAAGGTGTTCCCCATCGCCGGCACGGGCGTCACCGCCCTCGGCCTGCTCCTCCTGCACCAGCTCGACGAGAACAGCTCCACCGGCGAGATGAGCGCCTACTTCTTCGTCTTCGGGCTCGGACTCGGCCTGGTCATGCAGGTGTTGGTGCTCATCGTGCAGAACGCCGTCTCCTACGAGGACCTCGGCGTCGCCACCTCCGGCGCGACCTTCTTCCGGTCCATCGGCGCGTCGTTCGGCGTCGCCATCTTCGGCACGATCTTCGCGAGCAGACTGGGCGACAAGCTCACGGACGCCCTCCAGGGCACCACGCTCCCGGCCGGCGTCACCCCGGACGGCCTGGAGTCGGACCCGCGCGGCATCTCCCAACTCCCGCCCGCCGTACGCCCGGAGGCCCTCCACGCCTACGCCTCCTCCATCACCGACGTCTTCCTCTACGCCGCTCCCGTCGCCCTCGCCGGATTCGTCCTGGCCTGGTTCCTCAAGGAGGACAAGCTGCGCGGCTCGGTCACGGCACCCGACGTCACGGAGACCCTCGCCAGCAACCCCGTCCAACGCTCCTCCTACGACGAGGTGTGCCGCGCGCTGTCCGTGCTCGGCACCCGGGAGGGCCGCCGCGAGATCTACAAGACCATCACCGCCAAGGCGGGCTACGACCTTCAGCCGGCGGCGAGTTGGCTGCTGCTGCGCATCAAGCGGGACGGCTGGGCGGAACCGGGTGTCCTCGCCGAACGCAGCAGCGTGCCGTTGCCTGTCATCCTCGCCGCGGTTCGCCAGATCGAGGGGCGGCGGCTGGCGGTGCGGGAAGGGCTGGACCTGCAACTGACCGACGAGGGGCGGGAGATGGCCGAACGGTTGGCACAGGCCCGCGAGGAGTCGCTCGCGGAGGCGCTGGGGGACTGGTGGGGGCCGGACCGGCCCACCGATCTCATTCGGCTGGTGAAGGAGCTGAACGGGGAGCTGTGCGGGTCGGACCGGGAACAGCCGCACAACGGGACGGCGACAGCGGTCAGTTGAGCAGGGCCTTACGGAACCAGTGCTCGGCGTACTTGTCGTCGTTGTGCCGGTCGGTCTCCTCGTAGCCGAGCCGCGCGTACAGGGAACGCGCCTCCACCAGGTCGTGCCGGGTGTCCAGGATCATCGCCTTGGCTCCCAGCCCGCGGGCTGCCTCCTCGGCAGCCGTGACGAGCCTCGGGGCGGCGCCCCGGCCGCGCAGCTCCTCGTGGACGAAGACCCTTGTCAGTTCGGCGGTCGTCGGATCGAGGAGGCGTATGCCCGCCGAGCCGGCTGCTGCGCCCTCGTGCCACGCGACCAGCAACTGCCCGCCGGGTGGGGCGAGTTCGGAGCCGGTGCGGGCGGCGATCTCCTGTTCCAGTTCGGCGGGTTCCGTGCGGTGGCCCTCGTGGAGGAGGTAGTAGCGGTCGCTGACCTCCGTGTAGTACGCCCGCCAGAGGGTGGCGGCGACGGGGGAGTCGAAGGGTTCCGGGGCGATCGTCCAGGTCATGCGGGCATTGTCAGGAGGGGGTGGGGAGGCGACGCAACCGAATATGTGTGACCTCCGGCGAGTCCAGGACCTGCGTCTTCCTCCACTCGACGTGCTGGTCGCCCACGTTGTCGAACAGGCGCCGTCCGCCGCACGCGAGTACCGGTACGACGTGCAGGAGGAGTTCGTCCAACCACCCGGCGCGGACGAACTGTTGGACCAGGTCGGCGCCGCCCGCGAGGGAGACGTCCTTGCCGCCGGCGGCCTCGCGGGCCGACTCCAGTGCGTGCGCCGGGCCTTCGGTGACGAAGTGGTAGGTCGTGCCGCCCTTCTTCACCACCGGCTCGCGCGGGTGGTGGGTGACGACGAACACCGGGGCGTGGAAGGGAGGTTCGTCGCCCCACGGGATCTCTCCGGTGATGAACATGCCGTGGCCCATGACCACCGCGCCCGGCCGCTTGATCCTCCCCCACTGCCTTAAGGGCGTGGGGGGACCCCCAGGCAAGCAGATCGTCGTCGGGTCCACCCGGCCCGCCCGCCATCCCCTGCATCCGCCGGAAGGACCGCAGCCCGAACACCCACGAGTGCAACCGCTCCCCGCCGATCCCGAGCGGATGCTCCCGCCCCGACTCCGGCCCCGCGATGTACCCGTCCAGCGACATGGCAAGCCGCGCGATGACCTCACCCATGACAACCTCCGCCTTCACATGACTTCCGTTCGGTGACCCCTTGCACCTGTGCGTCGATCGAGCCGGGGCCGAATCGACACACCGGCGCCACGAAATCCCCGGAGCCGCGGCCGTCGTTTGAAGAGGGCCTTTGAGGCAACCCGGTACAGGAACCGACCGACTACGAGAGCCGGTTGACCAAGAACCCGGAAGGCACTCATGTCCACAGGCGTGATCATCGTTCTGATCGTGATCGTGGTCGGCGTGGTCGCCGCCGCGACCGCCCTGGCGCTGCGTGCCCGAGGCGCGACCGGCGGCTCGGGACTGAAGCGCCGCTTCGGGCCCGAGTACGAGCGGACCGTGGCCCGGCACGACGGCGACGCGAAGGCCGCCGAGCGGGAGCTCGGCGAGCGCGTCCAGGAACACGGTTCGCTGCGGGAGCAGCCGCTGGAGCCCGCGGCCCGTGAGCGGTACCAGGCCCGCTGGGCCGCCGCCCAGGAGCGGTTCGTCGACTCGCCCCGCGAGGCCGTGGCCGACGTCGACCAGCTGCTCGGCGAGGTGGCCGGCGCCCGGGGCTTCCCCGATGTCACCGAATACGAGAAGCAGTACGACGCGCTGTCCGTGCACCACGCGGACCACGTCCACGGCTACCGGCGCGTGCACCGCGTCGTCACCGCGCGCACGAACGGCACAGCGGAGAGCCAGGCCGGTACCGAGGAGATGCGCGAGGCCATGCTCGAAGCCCGCGCCCTCTTCGACGACCTGGTGAGCACGGACAACGGCGGCGACCGCGGGCGCACCGGACGCCACGCGCTGGGCTCATTCAACAGGCAAGCAGTGAAGGGGAGTTGAGCCGCATGACTGATGTGACACGACCGAACGGCGACACGAGCGACGACCGCAGGGGCACCGACACGGGCACCGACACGGGCACCGACACGAGCGCCGACAGGGGCACTGACACGGGCGCCGCCCAGCGCCGGGAGACCGGCACGGGCACCGAGCGGCGCGAGAGCGGTATGGGTACCGACCGCCGCGACAACGCCACGGGCACCGACCGCCGGGAGACCGGCACAGGCACCGAGCAGCGCGACAACGCCATGGGGACCGACCGGCGGGACCCGGCCAGGATTCCCGGGCAGCAGGACCCCGCGAAGGCCGCCGATCAGCGGGACGCCACGAAGGTGACCCCCGTGATCCCGGTGACCCCCGTGACCTCGGCGACGACCCAGCGCGAGGCCGACAGGGCGACGACTGAGCGCGAGGAGACATCCCGCGGTGACCAGCGGTCGGCACGCCCCGTGCACGCCCCCGAGCCGCCTCCCTCCTCGCCCGGCGCCGGTGTCGCCACCGACAAGCGGTACAGCTCGAACGGCTCGGACGGCTCCGGGAACGGCGGCCTCCTGCCGCACGACGAGAGTGACAAGTTCACCCTGCGGATGCAGCACGCGGTCACCGGGTTCGTCGACGAGCCCCGCTCCGCCGTCGAGGAGGCCGACCACGTACTCGAAGAGGTCGCCGCCCGCTTCACGGAGGCCGTCACCAAGCGCCGCACCGCCCTGCACGGCTCCTGGGAGTCCAAGAGCGCGGGCGACACCGAGCAACTCCGCCTGGCGCTGCGGGACTACCGCGAACTGACGGACCGGCTTCTCCACATGTGACGTATCCGACCCGGCACTTCCGTGTGATCCGCTCCGAAGGGGCCGAGTACGCCGTGACATGGGCGTACTCGGCCTCCGTGCGCGGTACGGGAGTGCGGTACGCCGGACGCGGCGCGGCCGGGCGATTTATCATGCGGCGGCTGTGTAAGGACACTTCAAGGGGGAGCGCACGTGCTCGAACTCACCATGGCCTCGGTCTCCGGGACGGACGCGGGGGCGACCGCCGGCATGCTGATGGCCGAGTCGCCCAGCGACCCGGGCGCGGTGCTGCGGGTGGGCCGCGACGAGACGGTGTGCCGGCTGGTGACACCGGACGACTGGCTGTTCATCTCGCGGGTCCATCTGGAGTTCCTGTGCGGACCCGAGGGCGTCTGGCAGGTGAGCTGGCTGCGCGGCTCCCAGCCCGACCCGTCCTCCGAAGTACGGCTGATCGTCGGCGAGTACGCCCAGACCGTCGCCTACGGCGGGAGCGTGTCGTTGCCCCGGGGCGGCAGCGGCGAGATCGTCATCCAGGACCGCACCGGGCCGCGCAGCGTCAACGTCGGCTTCTATCACGAGAGTTGAGAGCCCGTAGCGAGAAGGTCTAGCCGAGGACCCGCGCCAGCGCGAAGCCGTCGTAGCCCTTCCTGCCCACCGTCTGGATCGCCGTGCCCGACAGGCGCGCGTGCGAGCCGATCAGCTCGATCGCGGTACGTGTGCCCTGGACGTCCGGTGATGTGTTGTCCGCGTCGGCGACCCGGCCGCCGCGGACCACGTTGTCGACGATGATCAGGCTGCCGGGGCGGGTGAGCTTGAGGGCCCACTCGACGTAGTGCGGGTTGTTGCTCTTGTCGGCGTCGACGAAGACCAGGTCGAAGGGGGCCGGGTGCTCGTCGGCCAGCTCGGCCAGCGACTCCAGGGCCGCGCCCACCCGTACCTCCACGACCTTGTCGAGGCCCGCGCGGGCGATGTTGCGGGTGGCGACCTCGGCGTGCAGGGGGCTGTACTCCAGGGAGACCAGCCGGCCGTCGGCGGGCAGGGCGCGGGCCAGCCAGATCGTGCTGTAGCCGCCGAGGGTGCCGATCTCCAGGACGCGGGTGGCGCCCTGGATCGTGGCCAGGAGGTGGAGCAGCTTGCCCTCGGCGGCGGACACGGCGATCTGCGGGAGTCCGGCGGCCTCGCTGTCGCGCAGAGCCGCCGTGAGGACCTCGTCCTCGGGGGCGAGATGGCTGATGAAGTAGTCGTCGACGTCGTCCCAGAGCTGCGACTCGCTCATGTGCCCGTGCCTTTCGTGGTTCCGGTCGTGTTCCGGCTTCCAGTCTCCGGGTTTCCGCGCTGCCCGCGCGCGGATATTCGCTGTGACCAGGCAACCGGGGGCCGACTATCGTCATCCGGACAAAAGGAGGGCGGCCGTCAGGTGAAGAGGGGGTTGCCTGCGTCTCTCCCGCGAGGGGTGCGAACCTCATAGGGTTCGCAGAAGGAACAGCCACGCGTGCGACGCGTGGGACGAGCGGGGCGGGAGGCCTACGAGGCGTGGCGAACGTGGAGCACAGCGGGCGACCGGCGGGAGCCGCGGGAGCTGCGGGAGCCTTCGGGCCGAGTGCCGCCCAGACGGCCAGAGCACGGCTGCGCGTGGCGCGCCTGAGCCTGTGGCTGGTCGCCGCGGTCCTCGCCGTACGGCAGATGGCCGTGGTCCTCAGCACCCCGCAGGGGGAACGGCTGACGGACCTGGAGACCTGGGTCGGACCGAACGGCGTGCTGCATGTGAAGGGCTCGCTGTACGACTCGACGCGGTTCACCGGCACCCCCTTCGGCGGGCTCGTCCTCAAACCGCTCACCCGGGCCGCCGAACAGACCCTCGGCTGGGGCTGGACCTTCGGCACGCTGCTGCTCGTCGTCGCGCTCGGCCTGGTCGTCTCCCGGGCCCTTCCGCAGCCTGTCACCCGCCGTGCCTCGCTGCTCGCCGCGCCCGTCGCGATCAGCCTGCTCATGCTGTCGCTGCCGGTGCGCAACACGCTCTGGCTCGGCCAGACCAGCATCATCCCGGTCCTGCTCGTGCTGCTCGGCTGCTTCACCGTGCGCGGCGAGCGGGCCAGCGGTGTGCTGATCGGTCTCGCCGCCGCGCTCCAGCCGACGGTGCTGCTGTTCGCGCCGCTGCTGTGGTTCACCGGCCGGCGCCGGGCCGCCGTCTCCTCCGCGCTGACGTTCGCCGCGAGCGCGGCGATCGCCGCGGCGGCGATGCCGCACGACTCGTACACCTACTGGGTGCACCACATGGCCGGTGCCGGTCTCGGCGGCGCGGCGGACGGCCTCGGCAACCAGTCCCTGCACGGCGCGCTGCTGCGGCTCGGTCTCACCGGCCCGCTGGAGATCGGCGTGTTCCTCGCGCTCGGCGCGGCCGTCACGTACCTGGGCCTGCGCCGGGCCGTGCGGTACGCGCGCGACGGGCAGCTGCTCCTCGCGGTCGCGGTCACCGGCTGCGCGGCGATCGCCGTGTCGCCGACGACCTGGCAGCACCAGCTGCTGTGGGTGCTGCTCGCGGTGGTCGGCCGGGTCGGCAAGCGGGCCTCGGACCGGTATGTGTGGCCGGTCGCGGTGGTCCTCGTCGTCACGCTGCCCGCGAAGATGATGCTGCCGAACGTGCCGGCCATGTACCCGCTGCGTGACAACGTCGTCCTGCTCGCGGCCCTCGCCGCCGCGACCGCGGTCCCGTTCCTGTCCCGCACGTCGGAGCACTACCGCCGCCCGGTCCCCACGGAGTACGCCGAGCCGGTCCCGACCCGCTGGAAGCACGTCCCGCTGCTCCCGCACCTGCGCCGGGTCCTGACCCGCCCGAGCCTCCTCCTCGAACTCCTCCTGATCCGTGTCACCTACGCCGCCTACCAGCAGGTCCGCCTCGCTGCGGGCGGCACCGACGCGAGCGGCCGGGCCACGGCGGAACACCACGGCCACGAGATCCTCTCCATCGAGCGCTTCCTGCACATCGACATCGAGCACGCGGTCAACCACTGGGTCGTGAAGGTCGAGTTCCTCAAGGACTTCTTCAACTTCTACTACGAGTCCTTCCACTTCGTGGTCCCGCTGACCGTCATGGCCGTCCTGTACTGGCGCCGCCCGGTCGACTACCGCTGGGCCCGCGCCTCCCTCGGCTTCGCCACGCTCCTCGCCCTGGTCGGCTTCTGGCTCTACCCGCTGGCCCCGCCCCGCTTGCTCCCCGGCCTCGGCATCATCGACACGGTCCACGGAGTCCAGGACTTCTCCAAGCCGGACTACGGCTCCCTCACCGCCCTCACCAACCAGTACGCGGCGATGCCGTCCCTGCACTTCGGCTGGTCCCTGTGGTGCGGCGTGGTCATCGCGATCATCGCCCCGAAGTGGTGGATGAAGGCCCTGGGCCTCCTGCACCCGTTCTTCACCGTCTCCGCGATCGTCGCGACCGGCAACCACTGGGTGCTGGACGCGGCGGGCGGGGCGGCGGTCGTGGCGGCGGGCTTCGGGCTGTCGTATCTCTTGCAGGGGGCGCGGGCACGGTCGCTGACCAGACCGGTGCAGATCAACACCGAGTTGGAGCCGGCGACGAGCGGTCGTATTCGGAGCTGATGCGGTACTCGCCCGCTGTGGGCACCGTCAGCCGGGTGAAGTCCCCTTCCTTGGCGAGGCAGGCGCCGTCGGCGCGCAGCCACGGCGAGTACGCGACGCGGACGGTGACCGCCCCGGGCCGGGAGACGCGCACGACGATCTCGGCGCTCGTCGTCCGGACCACTGTCCCCGGTCGCGACACCAGGGGTACGGCGTCACGCACCTGGTAGACCCGCCAATGGGCGTCGCGCCAGACGGGTTGCAGCCAGTTGGGCCGCCGGTAACGGACAAGGGTCGCCTCGTCCTTGGCGTAGCCGTCCGGGGTGGCTTCCGGCAGGACGACGAAGCCGACGGCCCAGTGGTCGAGCCAGGCCCGGTAGGTGGTCGCGGAGAACGTGCCGTCGTAGAAGAGGCGGGCGCGTTCCATGTCGAGCTGACGGTTCCAGCCGCGGGCGAGGTTGATGTGCGGGGCGAGTTCGGCGGCCTCGCGGTGGTCGCGGGCCGGGACGGCCTCGACGCGGGTGCGCCCGGAACCGAGGCCTTCCAGGGTGTGGACGACGGGCTGCGTGTCGGTGGCCCAGGCCGGCACGACGGTGGAGACCTCCAGATCGTCGACGGTCTTCTGCCCGACCCAGAGGATGGAGAAGGCGAGCGCGGCCATCAGCAAGTTGCGGCCAAGACACCGGAGTTGGGGCGCGGTCAGGAGTACGGCGAGCAGGACGGCCGGGGCGAACAGTTCCGCGAAGCGTTCCACGTTCGTGCCGACGGGGGACGGGACGAGGTACGTGACGACGGTCCCGGCCGCGTACACCACCCCGCTCCACCGGGCGATCCGCCACCCGCTCGGGGCCAACGCGGCGATGGCGAGACCGAGGACGACCGGTGGCCAGGTGCGGCCCGGGGGCATCAACTGCTCGCCGGTGAACGGGAAGAAGAGGGTCGTCGCGCCGACGACGAGCGCGGGCGGCGCCATCAGCCCGGCCGCCCGCCGCCAGTCCCGTACGACGAGGAACGCGGCGCCTACGACGGCCAGGAACAGCCCGGCCACCGGGCTCGCCATGGTGGCGAGGCCCGCGTAGGCCGCGCCCAGGACGAGCCGCCGTTCGCGGGTGAGCAGCACGCAGGCGCCGAGGCCGAGGGCGA
Organism: Streptomyces sp. NPDC088350; assembly: GCF_044753545.1. Taxonomy (NCBI): domain Bacteria; kingdom Bacillati; phylum Actinomycetota; class Actinomycetes; order Kitasatosporales; family Streptomycetaceae; genus Streptomyces; species Streptomyces sp. NPDC088350. Next base: position 171,769 of record NZ_JBIVNL010000015.1, read on the forward strand.
TGCCGAGTGCGAAGGTGGTGCGGCCCGAGGCGACGTTGCACCAGAGCGCGAGCGACGTGAGGAGGGCTGGGCCGAGGGGGCGGCGGATGCCGGTGCGGGTGACAAGGACCGCCGCCAGCCAGGAGGCCGCGAGCCCCGACACGACGGTCACCGTGCGGACGCCCACCGCGGCCATCAAGTACGGGGAGATCAGGCTGTAGTTGGCGGTGTGCATCCCGCCGTACCAGAACAGGTTGTACGCCGATCCCCCGTGCCGCGCCGCGAAGTTGGCCCACGCGTCCTGGGCGGCGAGATCACCGCCACCGGTGGCGAGGAATGCCCACCAGACCGCGTACAGGGGGAGCGTGGGGAGCGTCGCGAGGAGGGGCAAGCGGTGGCGGGCACAGAAGTTACGGAAGCGTTGGTTCCGCTGCGCGGCCGTGTTCGCTGGCCGGACCAGGGTGCGGTGTTCGGCGGGGACCATGTGAACGGAGACGCGAAACCTGGGGGAAACGTTCAGTGAGGGCAGGGGAGTCACCAGGATGGGTGACTTCGCGCAATTACCGGTCGAGGAAGGTCTCGCCCGCGCCGCAGCGGTGCGGGGGGCCGGGTCCTGACCGCCACCGACGCCATGCGCCTGCCCTAGCGCTTGGCCAGATCCTCCTTGTCTCTGCAGGCTGTCTCGTCAGCGTTTCTCTGGTGGCGAAAGGATCCCGACAAACCAGGAGTCCACAGTTGGGCTCTTCCGGTAGAAGGTGTTCGGTTGCACCGGATCGCACAGTGCGACCAAGACGTCACCCTCCCGCAGCTCCACAGCTCTCCGGAACGAGCTGGTCCTGCTTTCCCTTGGGCGAATTACCATAAATTCCATGTCATGAAGACCAGGTGCAAGTTCGACGAATTTCGGCGCTTTGGTGGAACGGTTCCGAGAACAAATCTCCAGGCCGTTCTCGCGGATGGAAACGACACCCGCTCTGTCGGTAAAACTTCGGATTGGCTCTCTGATCTCAGCGATCAGCAGAACCCCCGTCCTGCTGCTCTTCTGTACTCTGCGCAGGCGCTTTCTGGCTCGCCAGGGTATCCGCTTCACTTCATCGAGAGTTCTCACGGAGAGCGGTGCATCGGATCTTTTCATGATCTAGTCTTCCTCACGCCTATCGTCACTCAGATCCCCTCCCGTGACAGTTCCAATCACTGCCCAGCCGACCGAATTCACGTTGGCGACTCCGGCCAATACGCGGCTCACCAGTGCCCCGAACTTCAGAGCCATTCGCGTGAATATGGGGGCCCCTACGGCGTCGCGCAGCATTGAAGCAGCCATTCTGCTTGCCCCATATCCAATCCCGGCCATTCCAAGGCTCATTGATCCCGCGGTACAGCTACCCCACTGTTGAGAGAAACACGCATCTGCGGTAGTGGCCCCGCCCAGCACGAAGCCGGCGACTAGCGCCGCGTCGGCGACCCACCCCAGTGGGGTGATCATGGAAGCGACGCCCAGCACGATGCCGGCTGTGCCCAGCCATGTGCTGTATTTCTGCATGAATCCGTGGGATGCGTCGATTCCCGTACCGACTCCGCCCATGGCGCTGCGCAGCAGGTCCCAGGGGGTGGTCGGCCCGCACAATGCAGCGACGAAGGCACCTGCGCCCACTGTCGCGCGGACGGCTGCTGAGGTGACCGTGGCGGCGGTGCTGCCTTCTTCTAGGCCGAGGAGGTCTACGGCTCCGGCTCCGGCCGCGGGCATGAGCAGTCCAGCGCCGAAGCCGTACAGCGCGCCCGTGCCGGCGGCTTTGCCGAGGCCGCTCCAGCTGAAGTCGTGGGGGTGGCTCAGGGAGTAGCTGACGCCGCCGAGAACTCCGCCGACGATGCCGCCGACCGCCGCGCTCACGCACAGCGGGCAGGCGCCGGAGGGGTCGGTGAGGGTGGTCGGGTTGTCGTCGGTGTAGGCGTACGAGGACGAGGCGGGGTCGGCGACGGAGCGTGGTGCGGGGTCGGTGCTGGTGAAGCGGCCGGTGCTGGGATCGTAGGTGCGGGCCCGCAGTTGGTAGCCGAGGGCGGTGCCGGCCGGGTCCTGGTACTGGCCGGTGTAGGCGAAGGGGTTGGCCGGTGCGCCGGTCACCAGGGCGGTGGCCGTGGTGTTGCCGTACGCGTCGTAGCTGTACTTGGTCTGGTCGACTCCGGCCGAGCTGGTGAGATCGGTGATGGAGCCGGACAGGTCGTGATGGTCGTAGAAGCTGCCGCCGCTGGTGCGCAGGGCCTGGGGCTCTCCCAGGGGGTCGTAGCGGTAGTCGCCGATCAGGGTGCCGGAGCCGTTGGTCTCGTCCGCGACCTGGGGCAGGGGGTTGTTGACGTCCCAGTAGGTGGTGCGGGAGAGCGTGCCGTTGGTCTTGGTGGTGGTCCGGTTGCCGGCCGCGTCGTAGGTGTAGGCGTACGTGGTGGAGCCGACGGTGGCGCCGGACAGCCGGCTCGCCGCGTTGTACTTGTAGGTCGTGGTGCCCGAAGAGGTCTGGTTGCCGTCGGCGTCGTAGGTGTAGGCGGTCGTGGTCGAGCCGGTGACGGCTTTGGTGAGTTCGTCGGCGGCGTCGTAGGTGTAGCCCGTGCTCGCGGTGCCGGTCGCCTTGGTGGTCCGGTTGCCGACCTTGTCGTAGGTGTAGGTGGTCTTCGAGGAGCCGGTGGGGCAGCCGGTGGAGCCGGAAGGAGCGGTGCACTCGGCCAGCAGGCGGCCGTTGGTGTCGTAGCTGTAGCTGGTCGGCGGCTGTGCGGTGCCGGCGCGGAGGGAGGTCACCGTCGACGGAGAGCCGTTCGCGTCTCTGGTGGTGGACCAACTCGCCAGAGTGCTGGTGGAGTTGGCCGAGGCGATGGTCGCCAGTCGGCCCGCGCCGTCGTACGTGCGGCTCTCCGTATAGCCGTTGGCGGTCGGGAGCGTGGTGGTGGTGAGGTTCCCGGCGGCGTCGTACCCGTAGGTGGTGGTGGCCGAGTTGGCGGTCTGGGCGGTGACCTCGTCGTCGGAGTTGTAGGTGAAGGTGGCCTGGTTGCCGTCGGGGTAGGTACGGGCCGTCACGTCGTTGTCGGCGTCGTAGGTGTAGGTGAACGGCGTGCTGCTGCCGGGGGCGGAGAGGGTGAGCAGGCGGCCCGCGGTGTCGTAGGTGGCGCTGCGGCTGCCCGTGGCGTCGGTGATGCCGGTGACCTCGCCGGCCGCGTCGTGGGTGTAGGAGATCGCGGCGGTGTCGTCGCTGTAGGTCACACCGGTCGGCAGACTGCGGCCGTCGTAGGCGGTGGTGATGGTCTGGCCGCGAGCGTTGGTCGTGGTGGTCGGGTCGCCGTCGGCGTCGTAGGCGTAGGTGTCGGCGCGGCCGAGGGGATCGGTGGTCTTGGTGAGGCGGTGGTCGGCGTCGTATGTGTACGCCGTCGCGTGGCCGTTCGCGTCGGTGCGGCCGGTGATGTCGCCGAAGGCGTCGTAGGTGAACGCGCTCACCCCGGTGTCGGGTGCCGTGACGGTGGTGAGGTTGTCGTCCGCGTCGTAGGCGTAGGCGGTGGTGTCGCCGCGGCCGTCGGTCGTGGAGGCGATGTTGCCGTCCGCGTCGTAGGAGCGGTGGGTGGCGGCGCCGGTCGGGTCGGTGACGGTGACAGGGTGGCCGGCCTGGTCGTAGCCGTAACTCCAGGTGTAGGCGGTCGCGTTGGCGCCGGAGACGTTGCCTCGGGCGTCGGTGGCGGTGACCCGGCGGCCGTCGTCGTCGACCGTGTAGGTCGTCTTCTCGCCCGACGGCGAGGTGACGGAGGTCAGATCGTGGTCGGCGTCATAGGCGTAACCGGTGGAGTCGTAGCGCCCGTCGGTGATCTGCGTGACCCGGTTGGTCGTGTCGTAGGTCCAACTGATGCCCGCGCTCAGCGGGTTGGTGACCCGGGTGGTGTTGTCGTCGGCGTCGTAGGCATACGTGGTCGCCCTGCCGAGCGGGTCGGTGACCTTGACGGGGCGTTGGCCGGCGTCGTAGGCGGTCGCGGTGGTCGCACCGGTCGGGTCGGTGACGGTGAGCCGGTCGCCTACGCTGTCGTAGCCGTAACTCCACGTGTACGAGGCTTTGTTGGCGCCTGAGACGTTGCCGCGCGGGGTGACCGTGCTGAGCAGACGGCCGGCCTTGTCGTAGCCGTAACTCGTCGTGGCGCTCAGCGGATCCGTGACGGAGGCGACCAGACCGGTCGTGGTGTAGGCCCGGGTGGTGCTCTTGCCGTCCGCGTTCTTGACGGACGTCGGACGGTTCGCGGCATCGTAGGCGTAGGTCGTGACCGCGCCGAGAGGGTCGGTCACGGAGGACAGGTTGTGCGCCGTGTCGTAGGCGTACGCCGTCTTCTTGCCGCGCGGGTCGGTGACGGAGGTGACGTCATCCGCCGTGTCGTAGGTGTAGGTGGTGGTGTGGCCGAGCGGGTCGGCACTGGTCAGGCGCCTGCCCGCAGTGTCGTAGGTGTAGGTGGTCTGCTCGCTCAGTGGTGTGGTGACGGAGGTGAGATTCCCGGTCGTGTCGTAGCCGTACGACGTCTTCTTGCCGCGTGGGGTCGTAGCCGAGGAGACCAGTCCCGCCGCCGTGTACGTCAGGTTCGTCACCCCGCCGGCGGGGTCCGTGATCGACGTCAGGCGGCCGGAGGTGTCGTAGCCGTAGGTTGTCTTGTCCGAGCGCCCGTCGGTGTAGGTGGCGACGTCGCCGGACGTGTAGGTCCACCGCTCCGTCGCGGTCGGTGTGACATGGGTGAGCCGGTGGCCCGTGGCGTCGTAGGTGTAGGTGGTGTGGTCGCCGAGCGGGTCGAGGACGGAGGTGCGGTTGCCGTAGCCGTCATAGCCGTAGTACGTCCGGTTGCCGAACGGGTCGTAACGGGCCGTCAGCAGACCGCCGGCGTACAGGTCGCTCCACACGCCCCCGTCCGGGGCGGTGATGTCCGTCTCCCCGGTCCGGTACACGAACGTGGTGGCCGCGCCCGTGGCGTCCGTCTGTGTGAGGACGCGCCCGGAGGAGTCGTAGTCGTTGCTCACCACGTCGTGACCGAGCGGGTCGTTGATCTTCGAGAGCCTGCCGCCGGTGTCGTAGGTGTAGGTGGTGGTGCCGCCGTTGAGACCCGTGACCGTCGTCAACCGGCCTGCGGAGTAGGCGTAGTCGACGTGCCGGCCGTCCGCCAGCGTGACCCGGCTGAGGGTGCCGCCGCTGTACGACAGGCTCACCGCGCGCCCCGCGGAGTCCGTCACGGTGCTCAACTGCCCGCCGGAGTAGGCGAATGCGAGGCCCTGACCCGAACGGTCCTTCCTGCTGGTGAGCAGCCCCGCCGAACTGAACGTCAGCGCCTGGCCGTCCAGCGTGGTCAGTGTGTAGCCGCCGCCGGAGACCGCCGCCAGGGTCGAGCGGGCGAGGACGGGCGCGGTGAAGGTGCCGGTGGAGGTCTTGGTGTAGGTGAAGGTGGCGCCGTTCTCGTCGCGGACCGTGACGTCACCGTTCGCGGCCACCGTGAGAGAGGTCTCCCAGGGCAGGGTCCAGCCGGTGCCCAGGGCGCCCGAAGTCGTGTCGTTGGACGAGTAGTTGCGCGACAGCGTGAACGGCACGCCGGGGGCGGCCACGGTCGCGTCGGTGAACGCCTCGGCGAAGGCGCCGGTCGCCGAGTTCACCGGGTCGCAGTCCAGGGCCTGGGGCCGGGCGGCACCGGAGGCCGTGCCGCCGCAGCGGCCACCGTAGGTCTGGGCGGCCTGAAGGGAGGGGAAGGTGTAGGCGTTGACGGCGGTACCGCCGGCAGTACCGCCTGCGTCCGTCACGGTGCCGACCACGTTCAGGCTGACGAGGTGGGTCCCGTCCGCGACGCAGTCCTGCGGCACCGTATATGTCTCGTACACCCGGGGCGCAGTCGGCGTGGGGCCGCCGTTGCTGGTGTTGAGCTGCGTGAAGTCGGAGGGTGCGGTGACGACTTGGCCGTCGTCGAGAGTGATGTTCGCGCCGCAGCCGGAGAGCTCCCAGGTGACATGCACCTGCGCTGTCACATTGAGATAGGTGTTGCTCGTCGAGTCGTAGTCGTCGACCGAGTTCCAGATGTCCGCGCCCAGCGTGAGTGTCTCCCCCGGAACCACCACACCCATGTTGAAAGAACCCGGTGAGACTTCCAGGTTGGCCCAGGACCTCGGATCACCGCCCGACCCCGCCATCACCACGTTGTCCGGCACGCCCCAGACGCTGGTGGCGGCAGCCGCGTCCCTGTGCACGGCGGCTGTCGCGGCGGCGCCGTGCGCCGAGACGGACTTCCGTACTTTGCTGACGTTCGCGCGCACTGCGGAGCGAGTGGGCCGTGAGCCGTGGTGGGGCACGACCGACGACGCGGCACGCGTACCGTTCGCACGATCCTGGGCGATTTCGGCGTGCCGTTGCGACACCGTCATCGCGTGCTGCGCCCTGACGGGCGTCGGCTTCGCCCCCGCAGAGAATCCTCCACTCACGGCGGGCGCGGCGACCGCCGCACCCGGGATCGCGGCGTTGAGACCCGCAAGCAGGGCCAGCACCACCACGGCTCTGAGCGCTTTGAATCGACGGATGTCCATGACGCAGCCCCCTAGGCCCGAAACGAACTTCGTGGCACCGCGACACTCAGCCGGTCATGAACATGCCGCACGACGAATGATTTCCCTCCTCGCCGAGGAGGAACAGCGTCCGTTTTTCGGATCCGGGCAGGTGCGATCCGATCCCGCCAGATGGGCGAGTGATACGGAAATCTACGGTTTGTCACCCGGCTTTCTCGTGCGTCGCCCGTGACGGTAGAGGTTTTCTTTGCCCCGTACTTAGGGTCTTCGCCAGGTTTTGATCGGGACATTCTGAAACCGGGGGGACGTCGAAGGGTCCGGCCGCCGTGCAACGTCTCAAAAGCGTGCCGGTGCTAGCACTCGAACCACACCGTCTTCCCACCCCCGGCCGTCCGTCTCACCCCCCACTTGTCCGTCACCGCGTCGAGAATCACCAGCCCGCGCCCGTTCTCCGACTCGGCGTCGAACTCGGCGTGCAGGTCCGGGAGTTCGGAGGAGCTGTCACTCACCTCCACCCGTACGCCCTTCGTCTGGCACAGCAACAGCAGTCCGCACCGCCGGTCCGGAACATGCCGTACGACATTGGCGACCAGCTCCGTCACGGCCAGTTCGACGGCGTCGGACAGCTCCGGGACGCCCCACTCCAGGAGGAACGAGCGGACGATACGGCGGATGTGCCGGGCCGAGTGTTCACCCACGGTGAGGTGCATGACGTACTGCCGGCGGTGGGGAACGGCCAGCAGGGGCGGGGGAATTGGTTCGTTCACACTACGAGAGTGATGTCTCACCGCTACCCTCGGCAACGGTACGAATACAACCCGTTCGCGGGTGGGCAGAGTGGACTGAGTTGGGAGACAGGGGGCTTCGCGTGCACATCAACACCCTTGATCCGGGGGCGTCACCGCTCGACTACTACGGCTTCGAGCTGCGCCGCTACCGGGAGGCGGCCGGTCTCACCCAACGGCAGCTCGGGGAGATCATCAACTACACCGGGTCACTGATCGGCCAGATCGAAACGGCCAGGAAGCTGCCGACGCAGGCGTTCAGCGACGCGGTTGACGCTGCGCTGGGTACGGGTGGGTTGTTGTCCCGGTTGCTTGACCTTGTGCTGCGCAGTCAACTCCCCGCGTGGTTCCGGCAGGTGGGCGAGTTGGAGGCACGGGCCCTCGAGATCTGCTCCTTCGAGGCGCAGATGATCCACGGTCTCCTTCAGACCGACGAGTACGCGCGTGCTGTGCTCGGCACGTTGGACCAGAGCAACCTGGACGATCGGACCGCCGTACGAGTTGCTCGTCAGCGCATCCTCGAGAAGGAGAATCCGCCGGTCTTCTGGGTGATCCTGAGCGAAGCCGCGCTGTATCTGGAGATCGGCGGCCGGAAGACCATGAGGAACCAACTGGCCCGCATGTTGGCCCACGAGAACAATCCCCGGGTCAACATCCAGATCCTCCCGTTCTCGACGGGAGCACACGCGGGACTGACGGGCTCGTACGACCTCTATCGCTTCCCGAGCGATCCGCCCATCGTCTACACCGAGGGCTACGGAAGCGGGCATCCGAGCGCCAACCCGGACACTGTCATGGACTGTTCGCTCCGTTACGATCATCTCCAGGCCGCCGCCCTCTCCCTCAGGGACTCGGCGGAGCTGATCCGGCGCGTGATGGAGGAACGATATGGGGAACAACGCGATGCCGACGGGGACTCAGTGGCGGAAGTCCAGCTACAGCAGTGACCAGGGCGGCCAGTGCATAGAGATCGCCGAAACCCCCTGCCCCACCACCCCCACCACCACTCTCGCCGTCCGCGACTCCAAGACCCCGGCGGGGCCGATCCTCACCCTCGGCCCCGCCGCCTTCACCACCTTCGTCAACTGGACCGCTACGACGGCTGGTTGAAGTAGTAGTCCTGGTCGAGGTCCGCGAGCAGTCCGATCCGCGTCGGTGTCCATCCGAACCGCTCCCGGGTCAGTGTGCTCGTGCCCACCAGGTCGGACGAGTAGAAGCGGCCCAGCCAGCCGAAGTGGGCCCCGGCCTCCTCGACCGGCATGCTCTTCACCGGTAGGTCCAGCCGTTTGCCGATGACCTCGGCGATCTCCCGTACGGGTACGCCCTCGTCGTCGATCGCGTGCAGGACCGTGCCCGCCGGGGCGTTCTCCAGGGCCAGCCGGAACAGTCGCGCGGCGTCGTAACGGTGGACGGCGGCCCAGCCGTTCGTGCCGTCGCCGGGGTAGGCGGAGACGCCCTTGGCGCGGGCGATGGCGATGATGCCGGGGACGAAGGCGTGATCGCCCTCGCCGTGCACCTGCGGCAGCCGTACGACCGAGGAACGGACACCCCGTGCCGCCGCCGCGAGGGTGGTCACCTCGGCCGGGAGGCGGGTCAGGTCGGGGCGGTCGGCGGGGTCGGGTACGTCGTCCTCGGTCCGGCCGTGGCTCATCACGGAGCTGATGACGAGGGGGCGGTCCGAGCCGGCGAGGGTCTCGACGAGGGTCCTGACCGCGCTCAGGTCGATCGCGACGCACGCGGCGTAGTTCGAGAAGTCGTGGATGAAACCGGTGTGGATCACACCGTCGGCGGCGGACGCGCCCGCGCGGAGGGCGTCGAGGTCCTCCAGGGAACCCCGGTGGACCTTCGCCCCGGTCGCGGCCAGCCGTTCCGCCGAGGTGTCGGAGCGGGCCAGGCCCAGGACCTGGTGTCCGGAGTCGAGCAGTTCGCGGACGACCGCGCTGCCCACGAATCCGGTCGCGCCGGTGACGAAAACACGCATGACGAAATCACCCCAGGTGGGTCGGGAAGTGGTGTGCTTCCAGCCTGCGCCCGCCCGGGCCTGCCCGTCCAAGACCGACTCCGGAAGACGTGATTCAGTTCCGGTATCACCCCAGCTCCTACGGACGTACAGTCGATGTATGACTGACCTGGACCTGCGTCTGGTGCGCTGTTTCACCGTCGTCGCCGAGGAACTGCACTTCGGCAGGGCGGCAGCCGCCCTGCATCTCGCGCAGCCGTCGCTGAGCCGTCATGTCCGGCGGCTTGAGGGCGAGTTGGGGGTGCGGCTCTTCGACCGGACCACTCAGGGCACCCGGCTGACCGAGGCGGGGGCGGCCTTTCTGCCCCGGGCCCGGGAGCTGTTGCGGTCGGCGGCGGAGGCGGCGGCCGTGGTGCGGGCGGTCGGGCAGCCGAGTCGGGTCGTCATCGGGTTCATGACCGGGCTCATCATCACTCCGGCGGTGCGTGCCCTGCGCGCCCGCCACCCGGAGGCCGACGTGCACAGCCGCTTCCTCGGCTGGGGCGAGCTGCCGTCCGCCCTGCTGGAGCACCGGGTGGACGTGGTGGTGGGCCGACTCCCGTTCGCCACCGGGGGGTTGAGCGTGAGCGTCCTCTGCGAGGAGCCCCGGATGCTGCTGATGCCGGTCGGCCACCGGCTGGCCGGCAAGGAGTACGTCACCCTCGACGACATCGCCGACGAGCCCGTCCCCCGCTTCCCCGACGAGGAGTTCAACGCGTTCTGGCGCGTCGACCCCCGCCCGGACGGCCGGCCCGCGCCCGACGGCCCGTTCGTCAGGGAACTGGAGGACAAACTCGAAGTCATCGCGGCGGGCGAGGCGGTGGCGATCGTCCCGGCGGGTGCTGTCAGAAAGGGCCTGCGGCTCGACCTGACGACGGTCCCGATCGAGGGCGTGGCCCCGGTCCCCGTCGTCCTGGCCACCCGCGCAGGCGAGGAGGACCGCCGACTCCTCGCGGCCTTCCGCGCCTGCGCCGGGGAGCACCTGCACCCCGCCAACTGGGCGGCTACAGCCGCTGGATGATCGTCCCCGTCGCCAGCGCCCCGCCCGCGCACATCGTGATCAGCGCGAACTCCTTGTCGGCGCGCTCCAGTTCGTGCAGCGCGGTGGTGATCAGCCGTGCGCCCGTCGCCCCGACCGGATGGCCCAGCGCGATCGCACCGCCGTTCACGTTGATCTTCTCCAGGTCCTGTCCGAAGACCTGCGTCCAGCTCAACACCACCGACGCGAACGCCTCGTTGATCTCGACGATGTCGATGTCCTTGAGCGTCATGCCCGCCTTGCCGAGCACGGCTCGCGTCGCGTCGACCGGGCCGTCGAGGTGGTAGTGCGGGTCGGCGCCGACCAGCGCCTGGGCCACGATCCTCGCCCGGGGGCGGAGTTTGAGCGCCCGCGCCATCCGCTTCGACGCCCACATGATCGCCGACGCGCCGTCGCTGATCTGCGAGGAGTTGCCCGCCGTGTGGATGGCGGTCGGCATGACCGGCTTCAGCCGTGCCAGCGCCTCCATCGACGTGTCGCGCAGGCCCTCGTCACGGTCGACCAGCCGCCACATGCCGTGGCCCGCGCGTTGTTCGTCCTCCGTCGTCGGTACCTGGACGGCGAACGTCTCCTTCTTGAAGCGCTCCTCGGACCAGGCGATCGCCGCCCGCTCCTGCGAGATCAGGCCGAGCGAGTCGACGTTCTCCCGGGTCAACCCCCGGTTGCGGGCGATGCGTTCGGCCGCCTCGAACTGGTTGGGCAGGTCCACGTTCCACTCGTCCGGGAACGGCTTCCCCGGCCCGTGCTTCGATCCCGACCCCAGCGGCACCCGCGACATCGCCTCGACACCGCAGCTGATCCCCACGTCGATGACGCCCGCCGCGATCATGTTGGCGGTCATGTGCGAGGCCTGCTGCGAGGAGCCGCACTGACAGTCGACGGTCGTCGCCGCCGTCTCGTACGGCAGGCCCATGGCCAGCCAGGCCGTGCGCGCGGGGTTCATGGACTGTTCGCCGGCGTGGGTCACCGTGCCGCCGACGACCTGCTCGACGCAGTCGGCGTGGATGCCGGTGCGGCCGAGGAGTTCACGGTAGGTCTCGCCCAGCAGGTAGGCGGGATGCAGGTTGGCGAGCGCGCTGCCGCGCTTGCCGATGGGGGTGCGTACGGCTTCCACGATGACGGGTTCCGCGACCATGGGACACGTCCTCTCCTCGTCCACCGCGCGGCGCGGGCGTCCCGGCCACCCGCCACGCAGAACTAGTACGCGTTCTAGTTCTGTGTGCAGTCTGCTGACAGGCCGTCCACAACCGCAAGGGGTGTGCAGGGAATTCGACTTGCCGTGCCTCTTGCGACTTGTAGAACCCGTTATTACCTTCACGGGCATTCCACGTTCCTGATGGACCGTCAGAAGTCATCGGTACTCAGCCGGAGTCACTCATGCCCTGTCCAGCTCTCCCCGACGGGTTCGACTTCACCGACCCGGACCTGCTCCACCACCGCGTCCCGCTACCGGAGTTCGCCGAACTGCGCGCGGCCGAACCGGTGCGCTGGATACCGCAGCCCGCCAACATCGCGGGGTTCCAGGACGAGGGCTACTGGGCCGTCACCCGGCACGCCGACGTCCGGTACGTCTCCACCCACCCGGAGATCTACTCCTCGACCCTCAACACGGCGATCATCCGCTTCAACGAGCACATGAACCGCGACTCGATCGACGCCCAGCGGCTGATCCTGCTCAACATGGACCCGCCCGAGCACACCCGCGTCCGCCAGATCGTCCAACGCGGCTTCACCCCACGGGCGATCCGCGCCCTTGAGGAACGCCTGCGCGACCGCGCCCAGTCGATCGTGGCGAACGCCCGCACCCACTCCGGCCCCTTCGACTTCGTCACCGAGGTCGCCTGCGAACTGCCCCTCCAGGCCATCGCCGAACTCATCGGAATCCCGCAGGACGACCGCGTCAAGATCTTCGAGTGGTCCAACAAGATGATCGCGTACGACGATCCCGAGTACGCCATCACGGAGCAGGTCGGCGCCGAGTCCGCCGCCGAACTCATCGCCTACGCCATGGCGATGGCCGCCGAGCGCAAGCGGTGCCCGGCCCACGACATCGTCAGCACCCTGGTCGCCGCCGAGGACGAGGGCAACCTGAACTCCGACGAGTTCGGCTTCTTCGTGCTGATGCTCTCGGTGGCCGGCAACGAGACGACCCGCAACGCCATCACCCACGGCATGCACGCCTTCCTGACCCACCCCGACCAGTGGGAGCTGTACAAGCGGGAGCGCCCGTCGACCGCCGCCGAGGAGATCGTCCGCTGGGCCACCCCGGTCAACGCCTTCCAGCGCACGGCGACCCAGGACACCGAACTCGGCGGCAAGTCGATCCGGAAGGGCGACCGGGTCGGCATCTTCTACGCCTCCGCCAACCACGACCCCGAAGTCTTCGAGAACCCGGACGTCTTCGACGTGACGCGCGATCCGAATCCGCATCTGGGCTTCGGCGGCGGGGGACCGCACTACTGCCTCGGCAAGTCCCTGGCCGTGCTCGAAATCGACCTGATCTTCAACGCGATCGCGGACACGATGCCGAACCTGACCCTGACGGGTGACCCCCGGCGGCTGCGCTCCGCATGGATCAACGGGGTCAAGGAGCTTCAGGTGACGGCGGGTTGAGAACTCGGGCCGGCGGCATCCCGGCGCCGCCGGCCCGTCTCCTGCTCAATTCCCCAGGAGGGGCGCTTACTTCCGTACCGCTACTTCCGTACCGCGAACTTCATGAGCTCCCGCTCGTCCCCCTGCTTGATCTTCCCGGTCTCGTTGATGACCTGGAGCTTCCAACTGGCGCCGTCCCGGATCGCCTTGGCGACCGCGCAGCCGTTGTGGTCGCTGAGCAGGTTGGGCCAGATCTCGGCGACCTGCTGGGTGCTGCCGCCCGTCGCGTCGTACACCTTGAAGGCGATGTTCCGTGCCTTCTGGAAGGAACTGCCCTTCTTGTAGGCGGCGGCGACGAAGACGATCGACGTGATGTTGCCGGGTATCCGCGCGAGGTCGACGGTCACCGTCTCGTCGTCGCCCTCGCCCTTGCCGGTCTGGTTGTCGCCGCTGTGCACCAGCGAGCCGTTGCCCAGCGGGTCCACGGAGTCGAGCCCCGCGAGCCGTACCGGGTCCTGGCCCTGCATCGCGATGGCGATGAGATCGAGGTCCGTACCGGCCTTCTGGCGCAGCTTCCCGATGATGCCGCCGCTGCTGCCGACGGTGGGGTCCCAGGACGCCCCGATCTCCAGATGGGTCACTCCGTCCAGATCCGCCGGACCGTCTTCCTTCGTGAGCGTGATCATGTGTGATCGATCCTCTTGATCGTGGGACTCAGACGCACGAATTCTGCCTTCTTGACCAGCCTTTGGGCTACTCCTGTCCGGATGCCGTCACGGCGAACACCCCGGCGGCCAGGGCCGCGAGCAGGAGCGGGTAGCGCAGCCCGTGATGCAGAGTGAGCCAGGCGCCGAGGAACGCGCCCGCGACCATCGCGACGACCGCCAGGACGCGGCGCAGCGCACCGGGACCCGAGGTGTCGCCCGCGACCGAGTCGGCGACCAGGCCGGTCAGGGTCATCGTCAGGACCGTGGTGGTCGAGAAGTGGGAGACCTTCAACTTGCGGACCGTCGCGTTGCGCAGGCCCATCGCGAAGGCGGTGAGGGCGATCAAGGGGTATGTGGTCGCGCTGTCGCCCGGTGCCGCGAAGGCGATCACGGCGGCCACGCCCACCAGCACCGCCTCCGCGCCGAGACTCACCCGGGCCCAGGTGCGGCGCGAACCGGCGTCCATCCGTACCGCGATCCGGCCCCCGGCCACCGCGCCCACGAGAAAGGCGCCGAGGGAGGTGAGGGTGTGCGGTACGGAGAAGCCGGGCGCCCCGGCGGCGGCGAAGCCGAGGACGACCACGTTGCCGGTCATGTTCGCGGTGAAGACATGCCCGAGGCCCAGATAGCTGACGGCGTCGATGAGCCCGCTGACCACGGTCAGCCCCAGCAGCACGACCACCAGCCGCACCCCGCGCGCCTCACGGTCGTAGGACGGGGACGGTGTGTCGTGGCCCGGGTTCTGGTCCGCGTTCTGGTCCGTGTTCTGGTCCATGAACGCAATGTAGCGGCGGCCCCCGGAGTGTCGGGGACCGCCGCCGCGTGTGCGTGTGTGGGGGCCGGTGATCAGTACCAGCCGTTGGACTGCCAGAAGCTCCAGGCCGCGGCGGGGCTGCCGTAGCGGGAGTTCATGTAGTCCAGACCCCACTTGATCTGCGTGGCGGGGTTGGTCTTCCAGTCGGAGCCGGCCGAGGCCATCTTCGAGCCCGGGAGGGCCTGGACCAGGCCGTAGGCGCCGGAGGAGGAGTTCGTGGCGGTGACGTTCCAGCCGCTCTCGTGCTCGACGATCTTGCTGAACGCGGTGTACTGCGCGGCGCTCGGGATCATCTTGTGCGCGATCGCCTGGGCGGAGGAGGCGGAGGTCGTCGCGGCCTGGGCGGGAGCCGAGGTCAGCACGAGACCGGTGGTGGCGGCGGCCAGAGCGGCGGCGGTCAGGGCCTTCTTCGGGGAGGCGATGCGAGCGACGATGCGGGAGACGGACACGGAGAACCTGTTTCTTAGGGGACAGAGACGTCGTACGCCTGCCGGTGTCACGCGGTGCGCGGCGGTGGCAATGCGTCGGCGCCGAGGCCCGTGAGGGCTCGTCGGCGCCGTGCGACTGCTCCAGAGAAGCACTCTCGCTCCGCGTCCGCAAAGACCCCTTTTACTAGTTGTGGTCGCATGTGGGTGAATAGTGAACTATGTGACGTAGCTCTCAAACCCCAGGTCAGTGGGATGAAAGACGCGTACATGTCATCGAAATGTTCTACTACTCCCCATCGTTGGTGACCTGGGTCATGTGGGGTGCTTCACCACCTGTGTGACGGTTGGCGCACGCCCCCTCACTCAGCGGTCCCGTCGAACGTGACCGGCGTCTCGAACGCGGCCCGCCGACTGTGGCCAGGGTGCGGGCCGGAAAGGCGTTTGACGACCGTCTCGTACGGCGGTTGGTCGCCGGGCGGTTCCCCCGGTGGGCGGGGCCGGCGGAGGATCTGGCCGCGTTCGTGTCGGCGATGCGGAGCGTCACCCTGCCGGCCGCGCCGACGGCATACCGGGGCGGTCCGGTCGCCTCGCTCGACGCGGAGACCCGGGCCGCGATCAGCAAACTGCGCGCGATCCCGGAGGAGGGCATCGACTGCGATGCCGTGACCGCCGTAGGGGAGGAGGCACTGCGGGCCCCGGACGGGGACGGGCCGCCGGTGTGGCTGCACGCCGATCTGATGCCGGGGAACCTGCTGGTCGCCGGCGGCAGGCTGGTCTCGGTGATCGACTTCGGGTGTACGGGGGTGGGTGACCCGGCGTGCGATCTGTTCCCGGCGTGGAATCCGCTGCCGGCCGATGCGCGGGAGGTCTTCCGCGAGGCGCCGGCCGTGGATGAGGCGACCTGGATCCGCGGCCGGGGGCGGACACTCTCGCAGGCGCTGATCGCCCTGCCGTACTACCGGAGCACGAACCCGGCGATGGCGCGGAACGCCCGGCATGTGATCCGGACGGTACTGGACGAAGGCTGAGCCGTTTCCCGGGGGAGGGAGGAGGGGGAAGGGGCCGTCGAAGCCCGATGTCGCCCTCTCCTTCTCCGGGGTGTGCGGCGTCGCGGTGTCCAAGTCCCCTGAGATCTCCGGGGACTTCAACGACGGGAGCCGCTGCCGGCATCCGCCGGTTTCTGTGTCCGGGGCTGTGTCTGGGGCTGTGTCGCGGACGCGAGGATCGCCAGCTTCTCCGCCGCGTCCGTGCCCGGGTCCGGGTGGTAGATGACGAGGGTCTGGCCCGGTGTGCCGTCGATGCTCAGTCGTTCGCGGTTCAGTTGGAGGCCGCCGACCTGGGGGTGGGCGATGTGCTTCGGGGCCGCTTCGCACGCCTGGACGTCGTGGCGGGCCCAGAGGCGGCTGAACAGGGGGCTGGCCAGGGAGAGTTCACCGACCAGCTCGATGAAACGGGGGTCGTCCGTGTCCGTGCCGACGGACTCGCGGAAGCCGGCGACCATGCCCCCGGCGGCGCTCTCCCAGTACGGGTAGAGCGCCTGCTCGGCCGGGTCGAGGAACAGGGAACGGAGGCGGTTCGCGCCCGCCGCGAAACGCGGGGACAGCGCGGTCGCCAGGGTGTTGGCGACGAGGACGTCGAAGTAGCGGCCCTCGACCAGCGCGGGGAACGGGAGTGAGGCGACGAGCTGGGTGATGCCCCCGGGGACGGCCTCCTTCCGGGGACGGGGGAGAGTACGGGAGCGGTGGCGGCGGGGGCTGTCGGCGCCCAGGCGCAGCAGGTGGGCCGTCGCGTCGTCGTCGAGCAGCAGGACGCGGGCGATGGATTCCAGGACCTGCACGGAGGGGTTGCGGTCGCGGCCCTGTTCCAGGCGCAGGTAGTAGTCGGCGCTGATGCCGGCGAGCATCGCGACCTCTTCCCGGCGCAGACCCGGTACCCGCCGTACTCCGAAGACGGGGATACCGGCCCGTTCGGGGGTGACGAGTTCGCGGCGGGCGCGCACGTACTCGCCCAGCGGGTTCGGTTCGTCGGCCATCTCCGCACTGTAGATCGCGCGCCGCACGCGTGCCTGGTCCTGTCACCCCCAGGGTCGCGGGGGCCCTGGCTGGGGCGGGGGCCGGACGGCAGCGTCACCGGTGGCCGGCCGATGTCGTGCTGATCGGCGACGCCGGCCATCACAGCGACCACGACGAGGAGTTACCGCCATGTCCACATATCTACTGGTTCACGGTGCCTGGCACAGCGGGCAGTGCTGGGAGCGGGTCGTCCCGCTGCTGACCGCGGCCGGGCACCGGGTGCTCGCGCCGTCGCTGACCGGCCACGGCGACAAGGCGCACCTGCTCGGCCCCGAGGTGGGGCTCGACACCCAAGTCGACGACGTCGTCGGGCTGATCACCGAGGAGGACCTCACCGAGGTGGTCCTTGTGGGGCACAGCTACGGCGGGCTGGTCGTCTCGTCCGCCGCCAACCGGGTCCCGGACCGCATCGCCCAGCTCCTCTACCTCGACGCCATGGTCCCGGAGGACGGGGAGAGCGCGGCCGACGTCCTGCCCGTGACCCAGGTCCTCATCGACCTCGCCGTGCGGTCGGGCAGCGGCTGGCGGGTTCCGCCGCTGCCCGAACTCCCGCCGCCCGGCGGCCTGTTCGGGGTCACCGACCCGGCGGACATCGCCTGGCTGCGCGCCACGCTCTCGGACCAGTCGGTGCTCTGCCTCCAGCAGCCGGTCCGGCTCGACAACCCCGCCGCGAACGCGATCCCCCGGACGCACATCCACTGCGTGGGCAGCGAGCCCGAGGGCTTCGAACGGCGTCCGGTCCCCGCGACCCAGCCCAACGGCACCCCGGCACAGGTGTGGGAACTGGAGGCAGGCCACGACTGCATGATCACCGTGCCGGGTGAGCTGGCCGAACTCCTGCTCAAGCTGGGCTGAACCTGGCAAGCCTAGACCCGCACCCGCGCCGTCACCCCCGTCGGCTGGCACAGGACGAGTGCCAGGTCGTCGGTGGGCGGGCCGCCGGTGTGGGCGAGCAGCCGTTCGTACAGGGCATGCAGCGCCGCGTCCGGCATCGGTTCGCTGAGGGCCGTCGCGGACTCGGTGAGGAGCGCGAACGGGGTGCCGTCGGGGGCGCGGGCCTCGGTCAGGCCGTCCGTGTAGAGCAGGAGGCGGTCGCCGGGCTGGAGCCGGACCCGGTACTGGCGCGGGTCCGGGTGCAGGCCCAACGGCGGTGAGGGCACCCGGGGTTCGAGGAGTTCCAGCCGCTGACCGGAGCGCAGGGGCGCCGGATGACCGCAGTTGACGAGTCGCACCTCACCGGGCCCGAACTCCGCGAGCACCGCCGTCACGAAGTCCTCGGCGCCCAGGCCGGGGGAGAGGCGGGCGTCCAGTGCCCTCGCCAGGGTCACCAAGTCCGGTGCGGTATAGGCGAGTTCACGGAACACGGTGATCGTGTCGGCCGCCGTCCGCAGCGCGTCGAGCCCGTGCCCGCGCGCGTCCCCGACCAGGACCCGCAGTCCGTACGGCGTCACCGCGAGGTCGTACAGATCGCCGCCGACCGACGACTCACGGCTCGCGCAGTGGTAGCGGGTGCTGACATGCGTGCCGGAGAGGGTGCGGGAGACGGGCCGCAGGATCGTCTCCTGGGTGATCCGGGCCACCTCCCGTGTCTCCGCGAGCCGTTCCCGCAGCCGGGCGCGCTGCCACGCCGCGTACACGCTGCACGCGCAGCCCAGCAGCAGCCCGCCCCAGCAGGCGGCGAACCCGGCACTCAGCCGGGTCCCCGCGCCGAGGCCCGCCGCCAGCGCGAGCAGCACCGTCCAGCAGCAGACCAGGACCGTACGGCGGGTGCCCAGGAAGGTCGCGGCCATCAGCGGGCCGATCGCCAGCAGCGGCAGGATCGGCTGCACCCGGCCGATCAGCAGCCCCGGCGTGGCCGCCAGCAGACAACCGACCGGTGCGACGAGCAAGCGGTGTCCCCCATCCATCGCGTTCACGCGACGACGATGGCGGAATTCCGCTCTCCGCACCCGCCGCAATGGGGAGTTGACCAGCTCTCGATCGCGACACGTCGAACCCGGCCCGCGAGTGATCGAAAAGGACTGCGATGTCGGTGACATCGCGACTTTTCCGGGCAGCCGTGGACCTGCTTCCGGGACCCGCGCGTGGAGCCGGTGATCTACGGACACACTGGGCCCCGTGCCGGACACGACTCACCCGAACCCCGGGAACCTCGGGAATCTGCCGCCCGAGACACGCAGTTTCGTCGGGCGGCGCGCCGAACTCGCCCGGCTCCGCGCCGCGCTGGACCCGGGTGTCGGCCGGGCCCGGCTGGTGAGCGTCGTCGGCGTCGGCGGGGTCGGCAAGACCCGGCTCGCCCTGCGCGCGGCGGCGCGGGTCCGGGACGCCTACCCCGACGGTGTCTGGCTGACGGAGCTCTCGCCCCTGCACACCGAAGGGCTCGTCGACCTCGCCGTCATGGAGACCCTCCGGCTCGCCGACCAGTCGACCCGTCCGGTGATCGACGTCATCACCGAATGGGCGGACGGCAGACGGCTGTTGCTCATTCTCGACTCCTGCGAGCACCTCCTCGCCGACTGCGCGAAGCTGGCCGCCGCCCTGCTGGCCCGCCTGCCCGACCTGCGCATCCTCCTCACCAGCCGGGAACGGCTCGCCCTGCCCGGCGAGGACGTCCTCCACCTCGAACCACTGCCCGTGGACAGCCGTACCGGCGACCTCGCCGAAGTCGGTGACGCCGTCGCCCTGTTCACCGAGCGCGCCGCAGCCGCCGGACGCCCCGTGGCCGAGGCCGACCGCGCCACGGCCGCCGCCGTCTGCCGCCGTCTCGACGGCATCCCCCTCGCCCTGGAACTCGCCGCCGCCCGCCTCGCCGACCTCACCCTCGACGAACTCCACACCCGGCTCGACGCCCGCCTGCCCTCGCCCCTCGACCTGCTCGTCTCCGACACCGGCGAAGGCCCGCCACGCCACCGGACCCTGCGCACCGCCATCGGCTGGAGCCACGAACTCTGTGCCCCCCTCGAACGCCTGCTGTGGGCCCGCCTCTCCGTCTTCACCGGCGGCTTCTGCGCGGAGACCGCCCAACAGGTGTGCGCGGGCGGTCCGTTGGCCCCGGAACGGATCGCCGGGCTCCTCGACCGGCTCGTCGCCCAGTCCCTCGTCCTGCCCGACCCCGTCATCTCGGCCCGCTACCGGATGCTCGACACGGTCCGCGAGTACGGCACCGACTGGCTGTACGCCCTCGGTGAGGACCGCGCCGTACGGCGACGCCACCGCGAGCACTACGCGCGCCTCGCGCACCAGGGCTGCGCCGAGTGGAACACCGGGCGGCAGGTCGCCTGGTGCGAGCGTGTCCTGACCGAACACGCCAACTTCCGAGCGGCGGTCGAGAGCGCGCTGGCCGAGCCGGACCGCGGGGCGGCCGTGGAGATGGCGGGCCATGTCGGGTTCCTGTGGCGGCACTGCGGCTACCTCCGCGAGGCCCAGCACTGCCTCGACCAGGCCCTCGCCGCCGACCCGCCGCCCGGCCACGGCCGTACCCTCGCCCTGTGGTCGCGCGGCGCGGTCGCCATCCTCCAGGGCGACCAGGAGGCCGCCGCCAACTGGGCGCTGCGCTGCGCCGACGCGGCCCGCGAACAGGGCTCACCGGTCGCGCAGGTCGCCGCCGTCTACCTCCGGGGCGGCCAGCTCGCGCTCACCGGCCGGCTGGCCGAGGCGATCGACGTCCTCGCCGCCGCACCCCGACTCACCGTCCAGGACGACGCGTTCGGCGCCGCCCAGCTCCAGGTCCGGCTCGCGCTCTCCCTCGCGCACGTCCTGCGCGGCGAGTACGAGCGCGCCCGCGCGGTCGCCGACGAGGTGCGCACGGCCAGCCGGAGACAGGGCGAGTGCTGGGCCGGCGCCTACGCCGACTACCTCATCGCCGAGGCCGACCTGGGGCGCGGCGACATACCGGCCGCGATACTCGGCGCCCGCACCTCGATCGCCGGTCACGCCCTGCTGCACAACACGGCCGGCGCGGCCATGTCCCTCGACCTCCTGGCCACCGCCGTCGTCGCCGGCGGCGACGCCCACCGCGCCGCCCGCCTCCTCGGCATCGGCACCCGCCTCTGGGAACTCACCGGCCGCGCCCAGCTGGACTCCCCCGACCTCATCGCCACCCGCCGCACCTGCGAACTCCGCGTCCGCGAACACCTCGGCGACACCGTGTACGAGACGGGATACCGGGCGGGCCTGGCGATGTCGTACGACGAGGGCATCGCGTATGCGACGGGGCGCGCTGACGGTCGGTGACGCGGAGTGGGACCACCGAACGGCAGGAACAGGGTGCGGCCGGCGATCAGCCAACTCCCGTCCACCTCGCGGAAGGTGTCCTCGTAGTGACCGACCTGGACCGGGGGACCGGGGGGCACCTGGCCGCCGTGATAGCCGTCGATCCGGTACGTCGTGAAGTACGCCGTCGAGATCGCCGCGTCGGGTGAGGTGAGGGTGACGAGGACGTTCGACATCAGGCGGCGCGAGAGCCGGTCGGCGGGACGCGACCCGAAGTACTTCCGCAGCGCCTCCCGCCCCTCGATCAGCCTCTCGCCGTCGGGCCACTCCCAGGTGCCGTCCTCGGTGAACAGCTCGGCGACGGAGGATGGTTCACCGAGATCGAGGCGGCGGACGAAGTCCAGGACGGCGCGCTCACAGGCGCGTTCGGCGAGAAGGCGTTGCAAAGGGTCCAGGTCCATGGGGTCGTTGGTACCAGCCGCGCCCCTTCCTCCACGACCGAATTACACCGCCACGTACGTCACCGGCTCGCTCCCCGTCACCGACTCCGCCTGGCCCAGTTTCACCAGTCGCCGCAGATGGGCCTCGGCCTCGGAGACCGCGATGTTCCTTGACTGGTAGGGGATTTGGGACCAGGGGCGGTTCCACTCCATCCGCTCGGCGACCTGCCAGGCGGTGAGCGGCTCCGAGAGGAGGCTGAGGAGGCCGGTGAGGCGGTCCTCGTGGTGGGCGAGCAACTCCCCTACGCGGCCGGTCGCGTCGGTGAAGGTGTGCTGGTGGGCCGGGAGCACCTCGGCCGGGGCGAGGCGGCCGATGCGCTCCAGGGAGTCGAGGTAGTCGCCAAGGGGGTCGGCGATCGTGGTGTCGTCCGGGTCCTCGTACAGGCCGATGTGCGGGGTGATCTCGGGGAGCAGGTGGTCGCCGGAGAACAGGCGTCCGTGGCCCGGGAGTTGGGCCGGGTGCTGTTCCTCCAGGTGCAGGCAGACGTGTCCGGGGGTGTGGCCCGGCGTCCAGATCGCGCGCAGCCGGCGCCCGGCCAGGTCGAGGAGTTCGCCGGGGACGATCTCGCGGTCGGGCAGCGCGGGCGCGAGACCCGGCACGCTGCGCGGGCGGGCCGCACGCAAGGGTGCGAGGTGTTCCTCCGGGGCCCCGGCCGCCGCGAGCTTCGCGGTCATGTACGTCAGCCAGCGGCCCGGTTCCGTGGAGCGGGCCCGCCGTACGATCGCCGTGTCCGCCGCGTGCATCGCGAGCCACGCCCCGGACGCCTCGCGCACCCGCCCCGACAGGCCGTGGTGGTCGGGGTGGTGGTGGGTGATGACCACACCGTGCACCTCGCCGACCGGCGTACCGCAGGCGTCCAGCCCCTCGACGAGGGTGTCCCACGAAGTCGGGTCGTCCCAGCCCGTGTCGACCAGGACCGGACCGCGGTCGGTGTCGACGACGTACACGAGGGTCGTGCCAAGTGGGTTGTCGGGGATGGGCACTTCGATCGAGCGCACGCCGCCGCCGTGGTCGTGGACCTGAGCCATGGACTCCCCAATCGCCGCCTTCCGGCCACTATACGTGGACTCCATCGACCGGAACTGGTATTCAGTCTTCGTATCTGATGGATCGTCAGACAGCGGTACCGGGGAGGCAATCGGCCATGACCGAGCTCGTGGAACACCGACAGCTGTTCATCGGCGGGGAGTTGACCGACCCCCTGGGCAAGGACGTCATCGAGGTGATCTCCCCGCACACCGAGGAGGTCATCGGACGCGTCCCGCACGCGTCGCGGGAGGACGTGGACCGCGCGGTCGCCGTGGCCCGCCAGGCCTTCGACGAGGGACCCTGGCCGCGCATGACACTCGACGAACGGCTCGCGGTCGTCACCCGCATCAAGGACGCGATCGCCGTACGGTACGAGGAGATAGGGCGTGTCATCTCCTCCGAGAACGGGTCGCCGTACTCCTGGAGCATCCTCGGGCAGGCCCTCGGCGCGATGATGGTGTGGGACGCGGCGATCACCGTCGCCAAGGGCTTCACGTACGAGGAGCAGCGGGACGGGGTCCTCGGCAGGATCCTCGTCCGCCGGGAGCCGGTCGGGGTGGTCGCGGCCGTCGTCCCGTGGAACGTCCCGCAGTTCGTGGCCGCCGCCAAGCTCGCGCCCGCGCTGCTCACCGGCTGCACGGTGATCCTGAAGCCGTCGCCCGAAACCCCCCTGGACGCCTACCTGTTGGGCGAGATCGCGAAGGAGGCAGGGCTGCCGGACGGCGTCCTGTCGATCCTCCCCGCCGACCGCGAGGTCAGCGAGTACCTCGTCGGACACCCCGGCATCGACAAGGTCTCCTTCACCGGCTCGGTCGCGGCCGGCAAGCGCGTGATGGAGGTCGCCGCCCGTCATCTCACCCGCGTGACACTGGAGTTGGGCGGCAAGTCGGCGGCGATCGTCCTGCCCGACGCGGACATCACGACCTCCGTGCCCGGCATCGTCTCGGCGGCCTGGATGAACAACGGCCAGGCGTGCGTCGCCCAGACCCGCATCCTCGTACCGCGCTCGCGCTACGACGAGTTCGCGGACGCGTTCGCCGCGGCGGCGAGCGCGCTGGTGGTCGGCGACCCGCTCGACCCGGCCACCCAGGTGGGCCCGTTGGTCGCCAAGCGCCAGCAGCAGCGCAACCTCGACTACATCCGCATCGGCCAGGAGGAGGGCGCCAAGATCCTTACGGGCGGCGGCCGTCCACCCGGCCTGGACCACGGCTGGTACGTCGAACCGACCCTCTTCGGAGACGTCGACAACTCCATGCGCATCGCCCGCGAGGAGATCTTCGGCCCGGTCATCTGCCTCCTCCCGTACGGCGACGAGACGGACGCCGTGAAGATCGCGAACGACTCCGACTACGGCCTCAGCGGCAGCGTGTGGACCGCCGACGTGGCCCACGGCATCGACATCGCCCGCCAGGTCCGCACCGGCACCTACAACGTCAACACCTTCAGCCTCGACATGCTCGGCCCCTTCGGCGGCTACAAGAACAGCGGTCTGGGGCGGGAGTTCGGGCCCGAGGGGTACTCCGAGTTCCTCGAACACAAGATGATCCACCTGCCGGCCGGCTGGGAGGGGTGACCCGGCGATGGGCGACCGCTGGCAGGTAGAGGTCGACCGCTCCGTCTGCATCGGCTCGGCCCAGTGCGTCCACCAGGCCCCCGACCGCTTCCGCCTCGACTCGGCCATGCAGTCCCACCCGGCCGAACCGGAGACGGACGCCAACGAGAAGATCCTCGCGGCGGCGGAAGGGTGCCCGGTGGAGGCCATCATGATCACACTGCTGGGGAGCGGGGAGCCGGTGTTTCCGCCGGAGGAGTAGGGGGCTTACGCTCCAGCGGTCGTAGCAGGCAGATGATCGACCGGGGTGGGAGCGCGTGAAGAAGTCCGAGGCCAGAAGGCTGCTCCAGCAGGCGCGAACGGCATGGGAGGCCGAGGAGTGGCTGCGCTCCGCCGACCTCTACGAGCAGCTGCTCGCGCACTTCCCGGACGAGAAGGCGAGCGAGGCCTGGTGGTACGACGCCGCGCTCGCCCACAAGTTCCTGCGGAACTGGGCGAAGGCCTACGAGTTGGGGCGCGAGGCAGCCGCTCGCGCCCCGCGCGGCAAGGGCGACCCGGCGTACTGGAACCTCGGCATCGCGGCCACCATCCAGGGCGACTGGGCGACGGCACGGGACGCCTGGGCCGGGTTCGGCATCGAACTCCCGGACGGGGAGGGGCCGATCGAGACACGGTTCGGCCCGGCGTGCGTGCGGCTGGACACCGGCGGACAGCGGGAGGTCGTGTGGATCGAGCGGCTGTGCCCCACCCGGGGAAAGGTGGTCAACGTGCCCGTCACAGGCGGTCGTCGCTACGGCGAGATCGTCGTGCACGACGGCGAGCCCACCGGGCAGCGGATCTACGACGGGGTCGAAGTCCCCGTCTTCGACGAGCTGTTGCTCTTCGTGGCGTCCGAACTGCCCACGCTGGAAGTGACGGTGAGTGCCGCCGAAGCCGACGACCTGGAGGCGCTGCTCGCCCTCTTCACCGAGCACGGCTTCGGCGCCGAGCCCGCGAGCAGCGTGCGCGTGCTGTGCGCCTGCTGCAGCGAGGGCACGCACGAGCAGAAGCGCGTCGTGAACGCCGGCGCCCAGCAGGTCTCGCTGGCCGCCCCCGAGGAGGATGCCCGGCGGCTGCTGGAACGGTGGGCGGGGGAGACCGTGATCGGCCGGAGCTGGAGCGGCCTGGAGCCGGTCGGCTAAGCCTTGTTGCCCGGGGCCTCGGCGCCCGGTTCCGTCAGGTCGATCAGCCGGCACACCGTCTCGATGTCGATCTTCACCTGGGCGATGGACGCGCGGCCCGAGAGCCAGGTGATCAGGGCCGAGTGCCAGGTGTGCTCGATCACGCGGACGGCGGAGAGCTGCGCGGGCGTCGGGTTCTCCAGGCCCATCGCGTCCAGGATGATCACCGTGGTCTGCCGGGAGACCTGGTCGACCTCGGGGGAGACGCTGCGGTCCGCGAAGGTCAGGGCGCGGACCATCGCGTCGGCGAGATGCGGCTCGCGCTGGAGGGCGCGGAACGCCCGCATCAGGGTCTCGGCGACCCGCTCGGCCGCGCTCTCGCCGCCCGGCGGCTTCTTGCGGAGCGTGCCGTGCATGTGCTCCAGCTGGTCCTGCATCGTGGCCACCAGCAGATGCACCTTGGACGGGAAGTACCGGTACAGCGTGCCGAGCGCGACCTGCGAGGACTCCGCGACCTCCCGCATCTGCACCGCGTCGAAACCGCCCCGGCTCGCCAGCTGCGCGCTCGCGTGCAGGATGCGGCGCCGACGGGCCTCCTGCCGCTCGGTGAGGGGCGGCGAGGTCCGCACGGTGGCTTCGGGCTTGGCTTGCGCTGGCATGGCTCCCGTTCCGTGACTGTCGGTGAGGGCGGGTGATCGGACCGATCATGGCAGGGCGTCGGCCGTGGTGTGAATCACCTGATCCACTTCTCACAGCGCCCGTACCGGCCGGTAGATTCAGAACCTCCTGGACGATCAAGTCTGAAACTTGTTCTAGATTAGCGTCCCGGCGTAATCTCGCGGGACAGTGCAGGCAGAAGGGGGCTCAGAGTGACCGCTGAGGCCAGTCAGGCGGGTCCCCAGGAGGATCCCGCCGCCGACGGCGAGCGACCGCTCCGTATCGCACTCCTCACCTATAAAGGGAACCCGTTCTGCGGGGGACAGGGCGTCTACGTCCGTCACCTCTCCCGCGAGCTGGCCCGCCTCGGCCACCGCGTCGAGGTCATCGGCTCGCAGCCGTACCCGGTGCTCGACGAGGGCTGCCCCGGCATCTCCCTGACCGAGCTGCCCTCGCTCGACCTCTACCGCTCCCCGGACCCCTTCCGCACCCCGAAGCGCGACGAGTACCGGGACTGGATCGACGCGCTCGAAGTCGGCACGATGTGGACCGGCGGCTTCCCCGAGCCCCTCACGTTCTCGCTCCGCGCCCGCCGCCATCTCCGCGCCCGGCGCGGCGAGTTCGACGTCGTGCACGACAACCAGACGCTCGGGTACGGGTTGTTGGGGGACGTCGGCGCCCCGCTGGTGACGACGATCCATCACCCCATCACCGTGGACCGGCAGTTGGAGCTGGACGCGGCCGAGAACCGGCGGCAGCGGATGTCCAAGCGCCGCTGGTACGCCTTCACCCGGATGCAGAAGCGCGTCGCCCGCCGCCTCCCCTCCGTCCTCACCGTCTCCGGCACCTCCCGCCAGGAGATCATCGACCACCTCGGCGTCCGCGACGACCGCATCCACGTCGTCCACATCGGCGCCGACACCGACCTGTTCTCCCCGGACCCCGCGATACCGCAGGTACCGGGCCGGATAGTCACCACGTCCAGCGCGGACGTCCCCCTCAAGGGCCTCGTCTTCCTCGTCGAGGCCCTCGCCAAGGTCCGCACCGAACACCCCGAAGCCCACCTGATCGTCGTGGGCAAACGCCCGACCGAGGGCCCGGTCGCCCAGTCCGTCGAGCGCTACGGCCTCGAAGGCGCCGTCGAGTTCGTGAAGGGCATCTCGGACGCCGAACTCGTCGACCTGGTCCGCTCCGCGGAGGTCGCCTGCGTGCCCTCGCTGTACGAGGGCTTCTCGCTCCCGGCGGCGGAGGCGATGGCCACGGGCACGCCCCTCGTCGCGACGACGGGCGGGGCGATCCCGGAGGTCGCGGGGCGTGACGGCGAGACCTGCCTCGCGGTACCGCCCGGGGACCCGGGCGCGCTGGCGACCGCCCTGAGCCGCCTCCTGGCCGACCCGGCACTCCGGGCCCGCCTCGGTGCGGCGGGCCGGCAACGCGTACTGGCCCGCTTCACCTGGGCGAAGGCCGCCGAGGGCACGGTGGCCCGCTACCGCGAGGCGATCCCCGGCCGTACGACGTCCCCCTCGCCCTCTCCGACCAGTGTTACCGGTGTCTATCCCGAAAGCAGGGCCACGTGCTGACCGTCGACTTCTCCCGGTTCCCGCTCGCCCCTGGCGACCGTGTCCTGGACCTCGGGTGCGGTGCCGGGCGGCACGCGTTCGAGTGCTACCGGCGAGGGGCACAGGTCGTCGCCCTCGACCAGAACGCCGAGGAGATCCGCGAGGTCGCCAAGTGGTTCGCGGCGATGAAGGAGGCCGGCGAGGCCCCGGCCGGCGCCACCGCCACCGCGATGGAGGGCGACGCGCTCCAACTCCCCTTCCCCGACGAGTCGTTCGACGTCGTGATCATCTCCGAGGTCATGGAGCACATCCCGGACGACAAGGGCGTACTCGCCGAGATGGTCCGCGTGCTGAAGCCCGGCGGCCGGATCGCCATCACCGTCCCGCGCTACGGCCCCGAGAAGATCTGCTGGGCCCTGTCCGACGCCTACCACGAGGTCGAGGGCGGCCACATCCGCATCTACAAGGCGGACGAACTCCTCGCGAAGATCCGCGAGGCGGGCCTCCAGCCGTACGGCACCCATCACGCGCACGGGCTGCACTCGCCGTACTGGTGGCTGAAGTGCGCGTTCGGCGTGGACAACGACAAGGCGCTGCCGGTGCAGGCGTACCACAAGCTCCTGGTCTGGGACATCATGAAGAAACCCCTCGCCACCCGGGTCGCCGAACAGGCGCTGAACCCGCTGATCGGCAAGAGCTTCGTGGCCTACGCGACCAAGCCGCACCTGCCCGGCCTCGCCGAGGCGGCCACCAAGTGACCACCCCCCGGACAGAACACCTCGTCCTGCCCGGGGTCCTCACCGCCGAGCAGGCCGCCGCGACCGTCGCCGGCATCCTCGCCGTGCAGCGGGAGGACGGGGCGATCCCGTGGTTCCGGGGCCATCACCTCGACCCGTGGGACCACACCGAGGCTGCGATGGCGCTCGACGCGGCGGGCGAACACGAGGCCGCCGAGCGGGCGTACAGGTGGCTCGCCCGGCACCAGAACGAGGACGGGTCCTGGTACGCGGCCTACGCCGACGGCGACGCGCACGAGGTGACCGACCGGGGGCGCGAGACCAACTTCGTCGCCTACATAGCCGTAGGCGTGTGGCACCACTACCTCGCGACCGGCGACGACACGTTCCTGGACCGCTTGTGGCCCACGGTCTTCGCGGCCGTCGAGTTCGTGCTGCGGCTTCAGCAGCCGGGCGGGCAGATCGGCTGGAAGCGGGAGGACGACGGCACGGACACGCCGGACGCGCTCCTCACCGGCTCCTCCTCGGTCCACCAGGCGCTGCGCTGCGCGCTCGCGATCGCCGAACAGCGTGAAGAGCCGCAGCCGGACTGGGAGTTGGCGGTCGGCGCGCTGCGGCACGCGATCCGCCGCCATCCGGAACGGTTCCTGGACAAGGACCGCTACTCGATGGACTGGTACTACCCGGTCCTGGGCGGCGCGTTGACCGGTACGGAGGCCAAGTCCCGGGTGGAGGAGGGCTGGAGCCGCTTCGTCGTACCCGGACTCGGGGTGCGCTGCGTCGTCCCCAACCCGTGGGTGACGGGGGGTGAGTCCGCCGAACTCGCCCTTGCGCTGTGGGTGTTGGGGGAGTCCGACCGCGCCCTGGAGATTCTCCAGTCCATCCAGCATCTGCGTGATGCGGAGACCGGGCTGTACTGGACGGGGTATGTCTTCGACGACGATGCGGTGTGGCCGCGGGAGTTGACCACGTGGACGGCGGGGTCGTTGCTGCTCGCGGTGGCGGCGCTCGGGGGGCATGACGCGACCTGTGCGGTGTTCGGTGCGGAGCGTTTGCCTCTGGGGCTGGATCCGGATTGTTGTTAGGCGCGGCCCGGTGGGGGCTGGTCGCGCAGTTCGCCGCGCCCCTAAAAACACGGGCCCGCTGCCTTCTTTTAGGGGCGCGGGGAACTGCGCGACCAGCCGCAACGGACCCGCAGACGGCGTCATAGGGGAACCCGAACGGCGTCCCCCAAGTGGCGCAACCTCCCCGGCCGGGTAACGCTGCCGGGGTAAGGACACCCACTCGGGGAGAAAACCCCGGAGGACCCCGTGCCCGTACCGATACGGCGCCTCTTCGTGGCGCTCACCCTGTGCTGCGCCCTGCTCGCCGGTGCCACCGCCTGCGGCAGCGCGACCGACGACGCCACGCAGAACACCGCGGCCGTCGTGGCCGCCGCCACCCCGAGCCCCAGCACCTCCGCCGAACGGCAGAAGTTCGCCAAGACCCGCTTCGTCGCGAACGCGGGCCTCGCCGCCGGTGCCACCTACCAGTGGATCGTGAAGCCCTGGAAGGCGGGCAAGTTCAAGAAGGGCGCGAGCGGACGCAGGTTCGCGCTGGTCAAGGCGGGCCTCGCGGGCGTCTTCGCGTACAACCGGCTCAAGGCGGCCACCAAGAACGCCAAGGGCGACCCGACACTCGCCAAGGCGGTCGCCCCGCTCAGCGCCGGCATCGACTCCCTCAAGGACCTGCCGTCCAAGCTCCGCAAGGGCGACTCGACCGACGCCACGGCGAGTTCCTTCGACGACATCATCAACAAGGTGAAGGACGCCGGGAAGAGCGCGGGTGCCGAGGTGACCGACAAGGTGCCGTCGGCCGGGCAGCTCGCCGGAGGGTAAGAGCCCTTCGGTGTCCAGGAGTTGATCTCCGCGGCTAGGAGTTGAGCTCCGCCAGCACCCGCAGCGTGTGCGGGTCGGGCGCAAGGGCCAGCAGGTCCGTCACCGGGCCCTTGCGCCACAACTCCAGCCGCTCCGCGATCCGTTCACGCGGCCCGATGAGCGAGATCTCGTCGGCGAACGCGTCCGGCACGGCGAGTACGGCCTCCTCCCGGCGGCCCGCGAGGAACAACTCCTGTATCCGCCGGGCCTCTTCCTCGTACCCCATGCGTGCCATCAGATCGGCGTGGAAGTTACGGGCGGCGTGCCCCATCCCGCCGATGTAGAAGCCGAGCATCATCTTCACCGGGAGAAGACCCTCGGCGACGTCGTCGCACACCTTCACCTGCGCCATGGGCGCGACGAGGAAGTTCTCGCGGAAAGCCGTCGTGCCGTACACCTCGGGCCGGCTCGGCGACCAGTACAACGGCAGCCAGCCGTCCGCGATCGCCGCCGTCTGCGCCACGTTCTTCGGTCCCTCGGCGCCCAGCAGCACGGGCAGGTCCGAACGGAGCGGGTGGGTGATGGACTTGAGCGCCTTGCCGAGCCCGGTACCGTCCGCACCCCGGTACGGATGCGCGTGGAACCGCCCGTCCACCTCGACCGGCGCCTCCCGCCGCACCACCTGCCGTACGACCTCGACGTACTCCCGGGTCGCGGTCAGCGGCGACTTGGGGAACGGCCGCCCGTACCACCCCTCCACCACCTGGGGCCCCGACAGTCCGAGCCCGAGCAGCACCCGCCCGCCGGAGAGATGGTCGAGGGTGAGCGCGTGCATCGCGGTGGTCGTCGGCGACCGCGCCGCCATCTGCGCAACGGCCGTACCCAGCTTGATCCTTGAGGTCTGCGCGGCGATCCAGGTCAGCGGGGTGAAGGCGTCGGACCCCCACGACTCGGCCGTCCACACGGAGTCGTACCCGAGCCGCTCCGCCTCCTGGGCCAGCGGCACATGGCCGGCGGAGGGCCCGCGCCCCCAGTACCCGAGTGCGAGACCGAGCCGCATATCGCCTCCACAGTCACGAAACTGACGTACCGTCAGTCAATGGACGGACGGCTGCGACTGTACGACAACGGCCCCCCGCCCGGAAGGGCGAGGGGCCGTGGTGGACGCTGTGGGGGCTCAGCCGCGCTGGATCCCCGAGGTGTCCTGCAGTACGCCACGACGGCCGTCCTGCGTCTGCGCGACGAGCGCCGGACCGCGCTGCTCCACGGCCAAGTACCAGGTACCCGGCGCGAGTTCGGCGATCGGCGTCGGCGAACCGTCCTCCGCGAACAGCGGGCGGGCCACCGGCACGGCGAACCAGAACGGCGAGAAGTCCCCGGCCGGAGCCGGTGCGGGAGCGGGCTGCCCGAACGGCTGCCCGGCCTGCGCCTGCTGCGGCGGCGTGCCGTACGAGGGCTGCTGCGGCGCACCGGCACCAGCGCCGGGGTAGCCGTAACCACCGGGCGGCTGCGCGCCGTAGGGCTGCGGGGCGACCGGCTTGGGGGCCGGGACCAGGGCGGCCTGGAGGGCGGGGACGAGAGGGGTGGCGATGGCGCCGCCGGCCAGGACGAGGGCCGCGATGAAGCCGAGGATCAGACCGGCACCGGCGCTGACGCCGTCCGGAACATCCACGAGGGTCCAGAACAGGGCCCAGAGCACCAGGACCGAGAACGCGACGCCTGCCTGGCCCAGCTCCAGTCCCACGATCTTGCGCGGCTGTGGCAGCGCGCGATTGACGACGATCAGGGCCGCACCGATGACCCCGCCCAGGTAGAGGCCAAGGCCGTCGCCGAGATAGTCCCAGGCGGTCGGAGCGTTACTGAAACCGTTGGCGGTGTAGAAGCTGAGAAACGACGCGATGAAGAGCAATACCGCTGCTCCGATCACCACGCCGTCGCCTCGTGTGAGGGAGCGGATATTCACTTCAGGTCCTTCGTAGGTCGTCTCGTCGTCGGTAGACCCTATCGTCCACCCCGTCAGGGTG
Organism: Streptomyces sp. NPDC088350; assembly: GCF_044753545.1. Classification (NCBI taxonomy): domain Bacteria; kingdom Bacillati; phylum Actinomycetota; class Actinomycetes; order Kitasatosporales; family Streptomycetaceae; genus Streptomyces; species Streptomyces sp. NPDC088350. The sequence goes on from NZ_JBIVNL010000015.1 coordinate 204,015, forward strand.
TCCGCCCGGATCAGCCCACTGATCCTTACCCGCGCAGGAAACTCACGATTCCCTCAGAGATCCCCTGCGCCGCCTTCTGTCGCCAGGCGCTATTCGTCAGCAGTGCAGCGTCATTGCTATCGCGCATGTTGCCGCACTCGATGAACACCTTGGGAACCGTTGACAGATTGAGACCGCCCAGGTCCTTACGTGTGACGAGACCGGTGCCGTCGCCGACGTAATTGGAGGGCTGTTCGCCCGTCGCGTGAAGGTAGTTGCGCTCGATGCTCCGCCCGAGGGCGCCGGAGGGGGCGACGATGGCACGGGTGTCGGCGGCACCGGCGTGGACGGACGCCGGCAGGATCACGTGGAAGCCGCGGTCGCCGGCCGGTGCGCCGTCCGCGTGGATGGAGATCGCGGCGTCCGCGTGCGCCGCGTTGCCGAACCTGGCGCGCTGGTCGACACACGGCCCCCAGGCCGGGGAGTCACCGTCGTGCGTCAACTTCACCGTGGCGCCCTGCTTCTCCAGCAGCGCCTTCAGCCGATGGGACACGTCCATCGTGAACTGGGCTTCCGAATAACCCGCGTTGGTCGACGTCCCCGTCGTGTCGCACTCCTTCCAGTTCGTGCCGATGTCCACCTTGCGGTTGATCTCGGCGCTGTGCTGGAAGTTGGTGATGTTGTGCCCCGGGTCGATGACGACGACCTTGCCCTTGAGGGGAGTGGGGTTCGGCGGCTTGTCGTCGTTAGACGCGGTGGCCGTCGGGGACGCGGACGCGCCGGACGGCGCGGCGGACGTAGAAGACGAGGTATGGGCCGCGGCGGTACCCGACCCGCCCCCCGGACCACCCACCGCCTCATACACGAACCACCCGATCAGCGCCCCCGGGACCAGCGCGGCCAGCGCCACGGTCAGGGGCCCTCGGCGGGGACGGCGGGGCTGCGGGGAATCGAAGTCCGGACCTACGTACGACACGCAAGCCACCCTAGCCGTCGCTCGACCCCGGTTTGCTGAAGCGGCAACAAGAGTCGTGGGCGCGCCGGGCCGGGGCACAGGATCGTGGGACCAGCCCCCGTCACGGAGGACTCATGACCATGGTCAAGGACGTCACGCATCGGCTCGTTCCCGGCCCCGCCGGCCGTATCCACCTGGTGGAACAGGGCACCGGACCCCTGGTCCTCCTGGTCCACGGCTTCCCCGAGTCCTGGTACTCGTGGCGTCACCAGCTCCCGGCACTGGCCGCCGCCGGACACCGCGCGGTGGCGGTCGACGTGCGCGGTTACGGCCGCTCGTCGAGGCCCGAGGACGTGTCGGCGTACCGGATGCTCGACCTCGTCGAGGACGCCGTGGCGGTGGTGCACGCGCTCGGGGAGCGGTCCGCGGTGATCGTCGGGCACGACTGGGGCGCGGGCATCGCCGCCAACTCGGCCCTCCTCAGGCCGGACGTCTTCCGCGCCGTAGGACTGCTGAGCGTCCCCTACGCCCCGCGCGGCGGCCCGCGCCCCGGCGAGATCCTCACGGGGATGGGCGGGGACGAGGAGTTCTACGTCTCCTACTTCCAGCGGCCGGGCCGCGCCGAGGCCGAGATAGAACCGGACGTCCGCGGCTGGCTCGCCGGTTTCTACGCCGCCTTCTCCGCCGGCACCATGCCCGCACCCGGCACCCCCGACCCGCACTTCGTGAGCCGCGCCGACGGCACACTGCGCGAGCGCTTCCCGACGGCGGCCGGGCTGCCCGCCTGGCTGAACGAGGACGAACTCGACGTCTACGCGGGGGAGTTCGAGCGCACGGGCCTGACCGGCGCCCTGAACCGCTACCGGAACATGGACCGCGACTGGGAGGACCTGGCCCCCTTCGACGGAGCACCCGTCACCCAGCCGTCCCTGTTCCTCGGCGGCGCCCTGGACGCCTCCACCACCTGGCTCGCCGACGCGATCGCCGCGTACCCGGCGACCCTGCCCGGTCTGCGCGGCTCGCACATCCTGGAGGGCTGCGGGCACTGGATCCAGCAGGAGCGGCCCGCGGAGGTCAACCAGCACCTCACGGACTGGCTTGCCGGACTGCCGAGTTGACGTCAGACGCCGGCACCCGTGCGCCGCAGGACACGCAAGGAGTCCGTCGCCGACACCTCCGTGAACGCGCCGGACTCCAGGGCCCGTAGATACACGCGGTAGGGCGCCTGGCCGGTGAACTCGTCCTCGACGACCGGGAACACGTCATGGATGACGAGCAGCCCGCCCTCGGCGACATGGGGCGCCCAGCCCTCGTAGTCACCGTTCGCGTGCTCGTCGGTGTGACCCCCGTCGATGAAGACGAGGCCGAGCGGGCTGCCCCAGATCCGGGCGACCTGCGGCGACCGCCCGACGAGGGCCACCACGTGCTCCTCCAGCCCGGCCCTGTGCAGAGTGCGCCGGAACGTGGGCAACGTGTCCATCAGCCCGATCTCCGGGTCGACGGTCTCCGGGTCGTGGTACTCCCACCCCGGCTGCTGCTCCTCACTGCCCCGATGATGATCGAGAGTGAGAGCCGTGACACCGGCGGCGCGGGCGGCATCGGCGAGGAGGAGCGTGGAGCGCCCGCAGTACGTCCCCACTTCCAGCAACGGCAGCCCGAGGCCTCCGGCTTCTACGGCGGCGGAGTACAGGGCGAGCCCTTCGCCGACCGGCATGAACCCTTTGGCGGCCTCGAACGCGGCAAGGATTTCAGGCTTGGGCGCCGGAGACATGGGGCGGTCCCTTCGGTACGGAGCGAGTATGCAAACGCGGCCAGGCTACGTCGTCCTTTAGGGGCGCGGGGCTGTGTCGATTTGCGGCTCCGCCGCGTGGGCGCGACCAGCCCCCACGCACCCGCAGAAAACAACGAAACCGACTACGCGCTGACAGTCTCACCGGGCAACGAAAGATCCAGTTCAACCGCGACGGAGTCCCCCGCATGCGTCGCAGACGAGGCAAGCGGCCCATGCCCAGCCGCCCGCGCAGCCAACACATACGCCCCCTGCGAAGGCACAGCGAGAACGTAACTCCCGTCCTCCGAGGACAACGTCGCCCCCGCCTGCCGCCCCCGCCGATCGATCAACGTGACCTTCGCCCGGGCAACAGGCGAACCGTCGGCGCCCAGAACACGCCCCCGGAACCCCCGCAGAACCTCCTCGGCCCGCTCAAGGTTCGCCTCCTCCTCGCTGCTGAAGTTCAACCGCGGCGCACGGTTCGGCTTCGGAAGGAACAGCGCCATCAACAGGCCGACGGCAACCGCACCCGTGGCGATCAGGAACGACACCCGGAACCCGTGCATCGTAGGAATCGCGACCCCGTTCACATGGTTCGCGGTGTTCGCCAGCACCATCCCGATCACCGCGCTGGAGACCGACGTACCGATGGACCGCATCAGGGTGTTGAGCCCGTTCGCCGCCCCGGTCTCGGACGCCGGCACCGCCCCCACGATCAGCGCGGGCAGCGACGAGTACGCGAGACCGATACCCGCACCCAGCACGACCGCGATGACGAGACTCTGCCAGGCCGCGCTCATCAGACCGAGCCCCGCGCCGTAGCCGATGCCGATGATCAGCATGCCGAGGATCAGGGTGACCTTCGGGCCGTACTTCGCGGAGAGACGGGCGTAGACAGGCGCGGTGAACATCATCGTCAGGCCGAGCGGCGCCACCAGCAGACCGGCGGTGACCATCGACTGCCCGAGACCGTAGCCCGTGGCCTTGGGCAGCTGGAGGAGCTGGGGCAGGACGAGGGAGACGACGTAGAAGGAGACGCCGACCATGATCGAGGCGAGGTTGGTGAAGAGGACCGCCGGGCGGGCCGTGGTGCGCAGGTCCACCAGCGGGGCCTTCAGGCGCAGCTCCATCACGCCCCACAGGAGCAGGACGACGGCCGCCGCGGCGAACAGGCCGAGCGTGGTGCCGGAGGTCCAGCCCCAGTCGCTGCCCTTGGTGATGGGGAGGAGGAAGAGGACGAGACCGGCGGAGAGGCCGATCGCGCCGAGCACGTCGAAGGTGCCCTCGGCGCGCATCGGGGACTCCGGTACGACGAGGAGGGTGAGGACGATGGCGAGGACACCGAGGCCGGCGGCGCCGTAGAAGAGGGCGTGCCAGTCGGCGTGCTGGGCGACCAGGGCCGCGAGCGGGAGCGCGAGGCCGCCGCCGACGCCGATGGAGGAGCTCATCAGGGCCATGGCCGAGCCGAGCTTCTCGCGGGGCAGCATGTCGCGCATCAGGCCGATGCCCAGGGGTATCGCGCCCATCGCGAAGCCCTGGAGCGCACGGCCCGCGATCATCGTGAGGAGATCACTGGTGAGGGCGCTGACCATCGCGCCCACGACCATCACGGCCAGGCTGGTGATCAGCATCCGCCGCTTGCCGAAGAGGTCGCCGAGGCGGCCCATGATCGGCGTGGCGACGGCTCCGGACAGGAGCGTCGAGGTCAGGACCCAGGTGGCGTTGCTGGGCTCGGTGCTCAGCAGCTGCGGCAGGTCCTTGATGACCGGGACGAGCAGGGTCTGCATCACCGCGACAACGATGCCCGCGAAGGCGAGCACCGGCACGACGGCGCCGGACGGCCTCCGTGCGGGCTGGTCGGTCGACGTGTGCGTCATGGAGTAAGGCCTCCAGGCCTGAAGAGAGCGGGTGGAACCGGTTGATCCGTGCGGGATAAGTGCACGGTAAACCTCGTATGCATGGGCAACTATTCCGATGCTTCGGCGTACTAACGAATCCTTGACCGTCCCATGAATATCTGACCTTCCGTCAGCTCTGGTCATTCAGTGGAACGTGTTCTAATCTCGCCCGCCATGAAGGCCTATGTAGCCGGCGTCGGGATGACGAAGTTCGAGAAGCCCGAGAGCCGGGAGTGGCAGTACTGGGACATGGTGCGGGAGGCCGGCAACGCCGCCCTCGCGGACGCCGGGATCTCCTACGGCGAGGTGGAACAGGTTCCCATTGGCTACTGCTTCCAGCCCTCGACCGCCGGCCAGCGCGCCGCCTATGAACTGGGTCTCACCGGCATCCCCGTCTACAACGTCAACAACAACTGCGCCACGGGCTCGACCGCCCTGATGCTGGCCCGGCAACTCGTCGAGGGTGGCGCGGCCGACTGCGTACTCGCGCTGGGCTTCGAGAGGATGAAGCGCGGCGCGCTCGGTGGCGGCACCGACGGAGGGGACTTCGCGACCTCCCCCGTCGCCCGGCACTACGGCGTCATGGCCGCCCGGCACGGCTTCGAGATGACTCCGCCCACCGCCCAGATCTTCGGCGACGCGGCCCGCGAACACATGGAGAAGTACGGCACGACCGAGGCACAGCTCGCCGCCGTCGCCGCCAAGAACCACCGGCACTCCGCCCACAACCCGTACGCCCAGTTCCAGGACGTGTACGACGTCGACGACATCCTCGCGGCCCGCGTCGTCCACCACCCGCTGACGAAACTCCAGTGCTCACCGACCTCGGACGGCGCGGCGGCGGCGGTCGTGGTCTCGGAGCGGTTCGCGGACGCCCACGGGCCGGCGTCCCGCCCGCTCGTCGAGATCGTCGCCCAGGCCATGACCACCGACACCGAGGACTCCTTCGCCTCCGGCTCCTGCATCGACGTCGTCGGCCGGCCCATGTCCCGGGCCGCCGCCCGCCAGGTCTACGAACGGTCCGGACTCGGCATCGAGGACGTGGACGTCGTAGAACTGCACGACTGCTTCTCGATCAACGAACTGCTGACGTACGAGGCGCTCGGCATGTGCGAGCCCGGGGAGTCGGGGAAGCTCGTCGAGTCCGGGGGGACGACCTACGGCGGGCGGTGGGTGGTGAACCCGTCCGGCGGGCTGATCTCCAAGGGACATCCGCTGGGGGCCACCGGGATCGCCCAAGTCGCCGAGCTGGTATGGCAGTTGAGGGGGACGGCGGGGGAGCGGCAGGTGGCGGGGGCCGAGGTGGGTCTCGCGCACAACATCGGACTGGGCGGGGCCGCGGTGGTGACGTTGCTGCGGGCGGCGTAGGTCCTGCGGCGGGGGTGCGGCCGGGGCGAAATGCCGATGCGGGGAGCGCGGGCCGGTTGAGAGCATGACGACCATGCCCCGAGCCGCTGATGTCTCCCGAATATCCCGCCCGTCCCGTCGGGGCTCGGCACCGCCCGCCTGGCTGGTCGTCGGGCTCGCCTGCGCCGGGCAGTTCCTGGTCGTGCTCGACGTCTCCGTCGTCAACGTGGCGTTGCCGTCGATACGGGCCGACCTGGGGATGAGCGCGTCCGGGCTGCAATGGGTGGTCAACGCGTACGCCATCGCCTTCGCCGGGTTCATGCTCCTCGGCGGCCGGGCCGGCGACCTCTACGGCCGCAAGCGGATGTTCCTCGTCGGGCTCGCGCTGTTCACGCTGGCCTCGCTGTGCGGCGGGCTCGCCCAGGACGGCTGGCAACTGCTCCTCGCCCGTGCCGTCCAGGGGCTGGGCGCCGCGGTGCTGGCGCCCTCGACGCTGACGCTCGTCACCTCGGCGGTGCCGGAGGGCGCGGCCCGCGCCCGGGCCATCGCCACCTGGACGGCGGTCGGCGCCGGCGGCGGGGCCGCGGGCGGACTCGTCGGCGGAGTGCTGGTGGACACCCTGTCCTGGCGCTGGGTGCTGCTGATCAACGTGCCCGTCGGCGCGGTGGTCCTCCTCGGCTCCCTGCGCCGGCTCCCCGAGAGCCGCGCGGGCGACGGGCGACGGCTCGACCTGCCCGGCGCCGTCCTGGTCACGGCGGGCCTCGGCGTGCTGGCGTACGGCATCTCGCAGACCGAGGCCAAGGGATGGACGGCCGCGGCCACCCTGTGGCCCCTGGCCGCCGGACTCGCGCTGATCGCCCTCTTCCTCGTCGTCGAGGCACGTACGGCGGCTCCGCTGATGCCGCTGGGACTGTTCCGGGCACGGGCGGTGTCGTCGGCGAACGCGGCGATGTTCCTGTGCGGCTCCGCGATGTTCTGCATGTGGTTCTTCATGACCCTGTACGCGCAGAACGTCCTCGGCTACACCCCGCTGGAGGCGGGACTCGCGCTGGTGCCGAGCTCCCTGGCCGTCCTCGTCGGCTCCAAGTCGGCCCCCCGTTTCATGCCGGTGCTCGGCGCGCGCAACGTGGCCGTGCTGGGGACGCTGATCGCGGCGGTCGGCTTCGGCTGGCAGTCGCTGATGACCGCGCGGGGGGACTATCTGACGGAGATCATGTTCCCCGGCATCCTGATGATGCTGGGCGCGGGCCTGACCGCCACCCCGCTCGCCGCGCTCGCCACGTCCGGGGCCGCGCCCGGGGAGGCCGGACTGGTCTCCGGGCTGGTCAACACCTCGCGCACGATGGGCGGTTCGCTGGGTCTCGCCGTGATGTCGACGATCGCGGCGGCGCGTACGGCGAGCGCGATGGGTGTGGCCGGGACGGCCGGCGCGGCCGGTTCGATCAGTACGGCGGGGCGCGACGCCGGTGTGCCGGAGGCGCTGGCGGAAGCGCTGACGGACGGGTACGCGCTGGCCTTCCGTACGGGGGCGGGGGTGCTGCTCGGCGGGGTGGTGCTGATGGTGGTGTGGCTGCCGTGGCGGCCCCGGGGAATTTCGACGAGTTCCGCGGGATGAGGCAACGGTCCGGGCGGCTCATGGACTCCTTTAGACATCTAGGAGGTGCCCATGGGGGATCGCAAGGAGGCTCGGGAGACTCGCGATGACGAGTTCCAGAGCTTTGTCATCGGCCGCTGGCCGCGGTTGATGCGGACGGCATTTCTTCTCACGGGGGAGCAGCACGCCGCGGAGGACCTGGTCCAGTCGACGCTGGAACAGACCTTCGTGGCCTGGCGCAAGGTCGGCTTGGCCGACGATCCGGAGGCGTACGTACGGCGCGTGATGATCAACGCGCACGCACGCAAACACCGCAGACGGCTCAAGGAGTTCCTGGCGCCCAAGGACGACTCGGGCCTGGTGCGCGAGGTCGCCGACACCGGTGACCGCATCGCCCAGGCCGAGGACCGCAGCGCGCTGCTGAAGGCACTGGCCCAACTGCCCGCGAGGCAGCGGGAAGCGGTGGTGCTGCGGTACTGGGAGGACCTGACCGAGACACAGACGGCCCAGGCGATGGGCTGTTCGGTCGGCACGGTGAAGAGCAACGCGGCCAAGGGGATCGCGAAACTCCGCGCCATACCGGGACTCGCCGAGATGGTGACGCAGGGAGGGCGGAAGTGATGAGCGCGGACCGGGAGACGAACCACACCATGACGGAAACAGACATCGCCCTCCTGCTGGCCGACGCCGCGGACGAGGTCGAGATCGGCATAGCCCCCTACCAGGCGGTGATCCGCGGTGGCCGCCGACGCCGGGCCCGCCGCTGGGCGCTCGCGACGGCGACGGCACTGGTGGTCGTCGGCACGTCGGGCGGCCTCGCGCTGGCCGGGCTGGGTGGCGGGGACGGGGGTGAGGTGTCACCGGCGGTGACACGGCAGTCGACCCCGCCGTCGACGCCGGAGGAGCGGCATGTGTACGCGCCGCAGGAGACGATGCTCGGGGCAGGCACCGAGAAGGGCGAGACGTGGTACGTCACGGTCGACGTGTGGGGTGCCCCCCGCACCGAGGCCGAGGCCCAGGCCCAGCTGAACGCCATGTCCAACCGCGGCGAGGAGCCCTGGGACAAGGACAAGGCGTCCGCACTGGTCGGCAAGATCACGTACTTCGTACGGCATTCGTACGGGAGCGGAGCCCCGACTCTCCTGATGGGTGACTCGGCCTCCCCCCAGGACACCATGGCGGGCACGGACCTCAAGTCGGGCGCGTCCTCCCTGGACCCGAAGAAGACCGACGGCCCCCAGCGCCTGGTGGTCGGCCAGGTCGCCAAGACCGCACAGACGGTCCTCTGCACCTGGAAGGACGGCACGTCCACCGAGGCCCACAGGGTGGCCGCGGGCGCCGACGTCAACAGCGACGAGGCGACGATCCGCCCGGCGGCCGGCTCTCCGGACAACTGGTTCGTGTGCGTGGGGGCGGAGGGGGCGAAGTTCGATTCGGTGAAGGTGATGGAGTAGGAGCTGTCCGGCCGTTCCTTCGGCAGGTCCGGGGAGCGGTCGGCAGCACATTGTCCTCGGCTACTCGCTCGGACGCTTCCCGTAAAAGGGGCTGACGGTCCGGGCCAGCTTCCGCTGAATCACCCGCAGCGTCCTGATCGTCGTCTCGTCGTCGCGCCCGGTGGTGGTCTGCCATTCGACGCCCGAGCCGGCGAGGTCACTGACGAAGACGATCTCTGTGGCCAGCAGTATCCGCGCCCAGTCCGCTGCCCCGAGCGGGGTGCCTTCGCCCAGCGCCTTCCGGAGTCTCTGGCACTGGTCGAGCAAATCCCGCTCACCGGCGAACCCCATACCGACGGCGAGTTGATCGCTGCAGTGTGCGGGGCCACCCCATTCCAGGAGCGCACGGACCAGCAGTTCGACCTCGTGCTCGGCCAACAGCTCACTCGCTCTCGCCATGGGCTGCAACTCGGTTCGTCCCTTCCACTGATGCACCGAGGCGGGGTCCCCGGTGCCGGGCAGGCTACCTGTCTCTTTACAAGGATCGGCTGCGCCCTAAGGGGCCACGGCGCGAACGATCAAAGTTCCGATGTGACCGCGCTCAGGGGCCTCATGGACGCGCGAGACGGCTTCGACGAAGCCCGCCGAGAGTAGGTGACTTCTCCACATTGCGGATGTGTAGCTGTATCGATAGGTGTACGTTGCCGGTCCGGCGAAGCCGCCCTTGTACATGCCTTGCGGGCCATACGCTCCGGGGATGGCCGGCGGTTGCGAGAAGGCGAAGACGCCCCCAGGGTTCAGCCGTTGGCGGACCAGAGGGAAGAGCTTCTTGGGGTCGCTGAACCATACGGCCCCGAAGATCGAGTACACGGCGTCATAGGTACGAGCATCGCGCTTCAGGAAGTCGAGCACTTCGCCACAGACGAACTCGGCCCCGAGTGACCCCCACCGCTCGGACGTCTTCGCCACCATCACCGGAGACATGTCGAGTCCGCGGACCTTGACGCCCTCCTGAGCAAGGAAGGCGAGTGCGCGACCGGTGCCGCACCCAATTTCGAGCGCGGTTTCCGGTTCGCTGAGGAGTTCGGACCCCGGTCCGTGATCCTTGTACTGCGTCCAACGGAACACCGGTTCCGAATCGGCGACGCCCTTCCATGCCGACGCCGCGTAGGTGTCCCATACGGCGCGCTCGTCGTCGAAGTTGTGCTCTGCGGTCAACGGGCTTTCCTTCACGGTGAGTTGAACGGGCGGGTGCCCCGCCCCTCGGGTGAGCAGCAGAGGCGGGGCACCCTATCGGGTTGGTCAGTGGCTGTCCGGGACCTTGTCGTCGCACGGTCCGCAATCCGCCGCGTCGACCTCCCACAGCTCGGCGTCGACCTCGAAGCCGTGCTGCGCGATCACGTCGGCCGTGCGCATGACCGTGCCGTCGCGCCGGCGCTCGACGAGCGGGGCGTGATGCTTGTACGCACCGCCGTTGTACAACTGGCAGAACGCGAAGTAGACGGGCGAGTCAAGAATGATCTGATGGATGCCGATGTCGACCGTGTACCCCGGTCCGATGTCGACCCCGGGGTTCTCCATGGCCGTGATCAGGTAGGCCACGGCCTGTCCGAGGACGCGTTCCGCGAGGCTGCGCACCGCCACGGCGTCACGGAGCAGAAGGCGAACCTCCCGCTCCCACAGGTCGATTCCCTGCGCTCCGGGGGCCTCGAAGATGTTGTACGTCTTCTCGGTCACGTACGGAGCAACCGCGTTCAGCAGCTCCCGAGGGTCGCGGTAGATCGTACCGTTCGGGGCTTCGAGCGTGACAGTCATACTGGGCTTACCCCTTCCTTGTTGTGGGGGTGGAACCCGCCCCGGCAGGCGACCTGTCCAAGGGTTCTCGAACCTGCCGGGGCGGGGGCTCAAAGGCCGCCGGTGGCGGCCAGGGCGATGACCGATGCGGAGAGAGCGGCCACCGCCAGGACGAAGGCGACCCATCCATAGGGCCGTACGACTCGCCAGAACCGATTCACCACCTGATCGGCTCCACACGGCCACCCGCGCACGTGGGACACGGAACCTTGTTCAGGTAGGCGCAACCGGCGCACCCCGCGAAGCCGCAACAGTGAGGGCACCAGATTGGGCGCCACCCCGCGCACGTGCCGCATAGGTTGCCCATCTCGTTCAGGATGTACAGGAGAGTCGGGGCGCGCGCCGGAGCGAGCGGGCTTCGTCCCGCCCGGCCCTTCGGAGGTTGCCGCTTGGGCGTCACAACGCTCGGGGCGGTCACGCCTGCGCTCCGTTCTCCGGATCGTCCACGTGTGGGTGACCCGCGATCTCGTCGTTCAAGCTCTTGACCTTCGCCGCGTTCGCGACCTTTCGGGCCGCCTCGCGCTGCACGACCAGGGCGCCGCAGACGTCGCACCCCTCAACCGCGACAGGTTCAAGCCCGGACGTCAGCACCACGGGGGCCGTTGAAACGGGTTCCTGGCGCGGTCATGCTGCCAGCAACTTCCGAAGACCCTGGTCAACCCGCTCGACCACAGAACGACTCGGCGTCGTCCACTTTCTCGGCCACCAGTCGGGGGCGTGGTGCGCGAAGCCGCGCCATTCACCCTGCGCGACTGTGATCACGACAGGGCCTGCGTACCGCGCTCCCTGTTCCTGGTGCTGCTCGGCTTGCATCCGTTCACCTCTCGCTGATGTGTCGCTCTAAGCAACCAAGCGAGCGCGCTCAGCGGTACCGTTGGAGAAGCCCAAGAACTTGAACGACTTGAATATCGGACTTCGCGGGGAGTGGTGTCGTGCCGAACCGAGAGCCGAACGAGGGTCTTGCCCGCCTTCTCGAAGAAGCCAGGTGGACGTACAAGCAACTGGCCTTGCACGTCAACCGCGTTGGCGCCGAGCGTGGTCTACTGCTCAGCTACGACGAGTCGGCGGTGAAGCACTGGCTGAACGGGGCGATGCCCCGGAAACCTGTCCGGCCGGCCGTCGTCGAAGCTCTCGCGCGACGCATCGGGCGTTCAATCACCCACGAGGAAGCGGGACTTGGGGCTTCACCGATCGTGTCCGGATTGGACGTTGCGCCTGAACACGCATTGATTTCTATTGAGGGTCTGGTCGATACCGGAAGGGCAGACATGGACCCATCGCGCCGAGCGGTTCTCACGACCGCGCTCTACTCGGCAACGCTCGCGGTACCGCGCTTCGACGAGGCCAACGAGGCCGACGAGACACTGGACCGGCTGGAGCACCAGGCCGCAGGCCGAACCGTCAAGATCGGCCCCGGAGACGTGGCGGTGGTCCGCAGCATGACGGACAAGATCGCCGACATCCTCGACGAGTTGGGCGGCGCGCACGCCCGCCCGATGGCCGCAGCCTTCATCGTCAATTCGGTCTCCTCCTACCTCCGGGCAGACGGAACCGAGGACGTCAAGAACGACATGCGGGCCGCCGCATCCGATCTTGTGTACCTCACGGGATGGATGGCCATGTACGAGAAGGCCCACGGGCTGGGACAGCGGTATTATCGCCAGGCCCTCGGCCTGGCCAAAGCGGGCGGCGACGAAGTCACCTACTGCCGCACACTGCGAGGCATGGCCCTTCAGGCCGCCAACCTGAAGCACGCGAACAAGGCCCTCGAACTTGCCGACTCGGCAGCCGAAGCCGCCCCGCAGGCCGGCCCGAGGCTGCAGGCCTTCCTTCGGGGACAGCAGGCGCACGGCGCCGCCCTGGTGGGCGACCGGCGCCAAGCCCACATGCGGCTACGAGAGACCGAGGCCGCACTCTCTCAAGCAGACAACCGCCGTGACGCCGTGGGCGGTTATGACCGGGCGGCCTACGAGTTCCACGTGTCGAGTGTGCTGTACGCCCTGGGGGACATTCCCGGATCGATCGAAGCCATGAAGGCATCGAACCGGGCACGGCCCTCGGTGGAGAAGCAGGGCAACGCTCATGCGAACGGCCTACTCGCGCAACGGCAACTTGAGATCGGCCACCTTGAAGCCGCGTGTGCCACGTGGGGGGAATTCCTCGACGACTACGAACAACTCTCGTCGGCCCGCGCTGACGAACACTTCCAGATCATGAGGCGACGCATCCGGCCGTACGCAAGCAACCCGAGGGTGCGGGAGTTGAACGAGCGAGCGCGGGAGCTGGCTCGACAGAAGGCAGCCGCTTAGCGGCAACGGTCCGGGCGTACCACTGCTTAAGGGCCTTGAACCATTTCACGTGACTCGGGTGGTAAGCGAACTTTTTCACGACGTCCGCGTTACCGGACTGATCGGCGTACGGGCAGTATGACGACCTCGGATTCCGGTAGTTCCCGCAGGACGTGCCGCTCATCAAGGCCCAGGCTGTGGGCTGAGGACTGGTCGTCGGGTGGTCGTCGGTCGGGCGGCCCCGGCGGCTCGGGCTACGGTCTGACGCTGGCCTCGATTGTCGAAAAGTGTGGTCTGCGTGGCCGGGACTGGTGTCCTGGTGGTCTTCGGGTGGGGTGCCTGCAGTGTTTCACCCTGCCTCCGGTATGGCGGGCTTCCGGTATCGACTTCCGCCTCGTACAAGGATGTTGGCGGCATGTGCGAGGACATCACGGATCCATGCTGACCTGGGCCTTCGGTCCGTCCGCTCCTACGGTCGACTCTTCGGAGAGGGGGACCAGATGGACTGGAACCGGCACGGACGTGACATCCGCACGGTCGACGACGTGCTTCGGCTTCTGGACGGGATGTTCGCGCCGGAGGCCGATCGTTGGAGTTCTCGGGGTGCCTCCTGGTGGGACAGGTTCTATGCCGATCGGGACAGGGCGGTGCCGTTCTTCGTGGCGAAGCCGGACGAGAGTCTGGTCGGGTGTCTCGACCGGGGGCTGATACCCGGGGGTGGCCGTGCCCGGGATCTGGGGTGTGGTCCGGGGCGCAACGCTCTTCAACTGGCCGCGCGGGGCTTTGAGGTGGACGGGGTGGATCTGTCGCCGGCCGCTGTCGCGTGGGCGGAGGAGCGGGCACGGGAGAGGGGGGTGGGGGGAGGGGAGGGGGAGGGCCCCCAGGTCCGCTTTCACTGCGGTGACGTATTCGCCCTGACCGCCACCGAACTCCCCGGCCCCTACGACCTCGTCTACGACTCCGGCTGCTTCCACCACCTGCCCCCGCACCGGCGCATCAGCTACTTCGCCCTGCTGGACCAAGTCCTCGCCCCCGGCGGTCACTTCGCGCTCACCTGTTTCGCGGCGGGCGGGATGGGCTCGGAGTTGCCCGACGCCGAGCTCTACGGCGGCTCCGGTCTGCAGGGTGGACTGGCCTACACGGCCGAGGAGTTGCGGTGGATTTTCGGGGACCTGGAGGAGGTCGAGCTGCGCCGGATGCGTGACGAACCGGCCGAATCACCGTGCTTCGGGGAGGACTTCCTCTGGACGGCGCTGTTCCGCCGAGCCCCGAAAGCGTAGGGCCGGGCGCGCTACAGCCACCCCTGCTGCCGGGCCTCCCGCATCGCCTCCATGCGGTTGCGGGTGCCCGTCTTGCCGATCGCCGAGGAGAGGTAGTTGCGGACGGTCGACTCGGAGAGGTGGAGCTTCGTGGCGATGTCGGAGACCGTCGCGCCGTCCACCGAGGCGTTGAGGACGTCGCACTCGCGGGCGGTCAGGGGGTTCGGGCCCGCGCTCAACGCGGCGGCGGCCAGCGCCGGGTCGATGACCGTCTCGCCGGTGAGGACACGGCGGATCGCGGCGGCCAGGTCCTCCACGGGGCCGTCCTTCACCAGGAAGCCCGCCGCGCCCGCCTCCATCGCCCGGCGCAGATAACCGGGGCGGCCGAAGGTGGTGAGGATCAACACCCGGCAGTCCGGGGCCTGTTCGCGGAGTTCGGCGGCGGCGTCCAGGCCGCTCATGCCGGGGAGTTCGATGTCGAGGAGGGCGACGTCGGGGCGGTGGATCAGGGCGGCGTCCACGATCGTGTCACCCGTCCCGACCTGGGCGACGACCTCCAGATCCGGTTCCATGCCGAGCAGCAGGGCGAGGGCGCCGCGCATCATGCCCTGGTCCTCGGCGAGCAGCACTCTGACGGACTTGGCGGGCCGGTGGTCCCGGGGCATCTCATCCACGGGGCAAGGGTAAGGCCCGGGGCGGTCGTCAAAAACTCTTCATTGTTCGCGTCCGCGAGTCTTGACGGTCTCCGGCTGCGGGCAAACAATCGCCTCGGCATTCCGCCGGCACCCTGGAATTTCCGGAGCAGAGCAGTTTTCGGAAAACTTTCGACAGTTCGACATTTCGATCGCGAATGGGTTCGGCATTTCGATCGAACGGCGTCCGGCATATCGACCAGTTCGCTCCTTCGGATGCCGGCCACCCGCACCGCCCCACCCGCATCGCCCCACCAGGACCAGAAAAAGAGGTGCACCGTGTTCTTGAGGTTCCTCCGCACCCGGCCGCGCCGGCTGAGAAACGCCACCCTGGCCGCGCTCTCCGCGCTCGTGACCGTCGTCGCCCTGGCCGTCGGCGTTCCGCAGGCGTCGGCCGCCACCTCGCTCCCGTGCGACATCTACGCCACCGCCGGGACGCCCTGCGTCGCCGCGCACAGTCTCGTCCGGGCGCTCTACTCGTCGTACAACGGCTCGCTGTACCAGGTGCGGCGCGCCTCCGACAGCGCCACCGCGAACATCGGCCTGCTGGCGGCCGGGGGATACGCCAACGCGGCGGCGCAGGACTCGTTCTGTTCCGGTACGACGTGCGTCATCACCAAGATCTACGACCAGTCGGCGCGCCACAACGACCTCACGATCGAGGGCGCGGGCGGTGCCGGCGCGGCCGATGTCGGGGCGCCCGCGGACGCGCTGCCGGTGACCGTCGGCGGGCACCAGGTGTACGGCCTGGAGATCTCGGCCGGCATGGGCTACCGCGACAACTCCACCTCGGGCGTGGCCACGAACGGCGCCGCCGAGGGGATGTACATGGTGACCTCGGGCACCCACGTCAACGGCAGCTGCTGCTTCGACTACGGCAACGCCGAGACCAACAACACGGACACCGGCAACGGTCACATGGACGCGATCAACTTCGGTACCGAGTGCTGGTTCTCGCCCTGCTACGGCGGCGGTCCCTGGGTGCAGGCCGACCTGGAGAACGGGCTGTTCCAGTCGGACTCCGGGTACAGCAAGAACACGGCGAACACCGGTACTGGAGCGATGCCGTTCGTCACCGCTTTGCTGAAAAACAACGGTCAGGACCATTTCGCGCTGAAATACGGAAACGCGCAGTCGGGGAGTCTCACGACCACCTATTCCGGGGGTGAACCCACCACCAGTGGTTACTCGCCCATGCACCAGGAGGGCGCGATCGTCCTCGGCACCGGCGGGGACAACAGCAACGGCTCCATCGGCTCGTTCTTCGAGGGCGTCATGACCGCGGGCATCCCGACGGACACCGCCGACGACTCCGTACAGGCCGACATCGTGTCCGTCGGCTACGGCGGCACCACCGGCACGACCGGCACGCTGGCGGCCGGGTCGGAGATATCGCTGCGCGCGACCACCTCGTGCTGCACCGGCGACTACATCCGCCACCAGAACAACGCGGCGGTCCTCTCGGCCATCACGTCGAGCAGCACGGCGCTCGACAAGGGCGACGCCACCTGGATCGTCCGCAAGGGCCTCGCCGACAGCTCCTGCTACTCCTTCGAGTCACGGAACTACCCCGGCGACTTCCTCCGCCACTACAACTACCAGCTCTACCGCCAACCCATGGCCGGGACCGCGCAGTTCAGACAGGACGCCACGTTCTGCGCCTCGACCGGCAAGAGCGGCACGGGCACGTCGTTCGCGTCGTACAACTACCCGACCAGATATCTCCGGCACTACGACTGCAACGTCTACATCGCGAGCGACGGAGGTTCCAACGCCTTCGACAGTGCCACCTCGTGGACGGACGACGTGAGTTGGGTGGTCACGGCTCCCTGGGCGCCGTAGCCGGAGCCGTAGCCATCTCTGAAGTCTCGGAAGGGGGCAAGTCCGCCTGCTCCACCGGGAGTTCGGCGGTGACTGTGAAGCCGCCGCGTGGCGACGGGCCGGCCCGTAGGGAGCCGCCCGCCGCCGCGAGGCGTTCGGTCAGGCCCTTCAGGCCGGTGCCGCCGATGCCCTCTGCGGGGCCGGTCGCCGCCGCTCCTCCGTCCCCGGGGCCGTCGTCCGCCACGGTCAGGCGGACGCGGTCCAGGACGCCGTCGAAGGTGATCTCGCAGTGGGTCGCGCCGCTGTGCCGTACGACGTTGGTCACCGCCTCGCGGACCACCCAGCCCAGCAGGGCCTCGTTCTGCGGGGTCAGGGGCGGGCCCGACCGGCGGACCAGCGGGTCGATGTCGGCGGCGGACAGGGCGGAGCGGGCGCGGTCCAGTTCGGTGGCGAGGCTGCCCTCGCGGTAGCCGGTGACGGCCTCGCGGATCTCGGTGAGCGCCTGCCGGCCGACGGCCTCGATGTCGGTGATCTGGCCGAGTGCGGCCTCCATGTCACGGGGTGCGAGGCGCCGGGCCGCCTCCGACTTCACCACGATCACCGAGAGGGTGTGGCCGAGCAGGTCGTGCAGGTCGCGGGAGAAGCGCATGCGTTCCTCCGCGACGGCTCGGCGGGCCAACTCCTCGCGGGCGGCGCGCAGTTCGCGCACGGCCTCGGAGAGGGAGAGGATCGCGGCGGTCACCATCGTCGACAGGAACGTGCCGTAGGCGACGTTGAGCGCGTCCCAGCCCGCCCGGTACACGGAGACCGCCGCGGAGAGTGCCGTCAGGGCGAGGCCGACCTGGCCGAGCCGCGGGCCCCGCACGACGGCGCCCGTGGCGAGGCCGAGCAGCGGGAAGAAGTACAGCCAGCTGCCGCCGTAGCCGAGGGCGAGTCCGCAGGTGACCGCGCCCATCAGGCCCAGTGCCACCAGGGTCGAGACCGCCGTGCGCTTCTCCTTCACGAACGAGCGGAACACGACGTAGATGTAGAGGGAGTTGAAGGCCAGCAGGCCCAGGCCACCGATCCAGGGGTTGGGGGTCTTGCCCTGGAGGAGGTTGGAGAAGGAACCCAGTCCCATCAGCAGCCACGGCAGCAGGGAGAAGCCGGTCGGCGGCGGGCCCGGGTTCTCCGGCCACTCGCCCTTGCGGCGCGCCTCCTTCTGCGCGACCTTGAACTCCGCCATGTCGGCCCGCCACCGGGCCCGTGCCGCCCGCCAGGCGCGTACCTGGCAGGTGATCCCTCGCATCCAGGACATCTCGCTCGCTTCCCCGGTCACACGGTCCGCCCGGTCCGGCGGTACGCCAGCACAGCGTACGAACCGAACGCGAGCAGCCAGGCCGTCAGCACCGCGAGGGCGCCGAGTGCGGGGGCGTGCCCGGCGGCGACGGACGTGCCGAGTTCGGCGAAGCGGTTGGTCGGGGTGTAGGCGGAGATCGCGCGCAGCCAGCCCGGGAACAGGCTGATCGGGAACCACAGCCCGCCGATCACCGCGAGCCCCAGGTTGCAGGCCATGTTCGCGACGCCGGTGGTCTGGGAGGTGAGCCCGTAGCCGTTGGCGAGGCCGAGCAGGGTGAAGGGGATCGAGCCGAGCCACAGCAGCAGCGCGATCAGCGCCCACTGCCAGGCGGCCAGCCGTACGCCGTTGACGAGACCGCCCGCCGCGAGCACCGCGACGATCGCGGGCAGTACGGTCACCGAGCCGGTCAGCGCCCGGCCGAGGACGACCTGGCGCGGGGTCATCGGCGTCACGCGCAGTTGCCGCAGCCAGCCGATCGCCCGGTCCTCGGCGACCCCGCCACCGGTGTTGAGCGCGGAGCCGACCGCGCCGTAGGCGGCCATACCGACCATCGCCGTGGCCCTGTAGCCGCTGTCGTCACCGCCGAGATTGGTGAACAGCAGATACATCATCACCGGCATCGCGATCCCGCCGATCACGAAGCCGATGTCGCGCAGGGTCCGGCGTACTTCGAGGCGCAGGTAGTCGATCATCGGACGGTCTCCGTCTCCTTCAGGGGTGCCGGGGTGCCGGGGTGCCGGGGGTGCCGGGGTGGCTTCGAGGCGGCGGACCGTGGCCGTGCCGCCGGTCACCGAGCCGGGGTCGCGTGTGGTCCGGCGCGCTGCGGGCCGCGGACGGTCGCGCATCACACCGCCTCCAACTCGTGCGCCGTCAGGGCGAGGAACGCGTCGTCGAGGGACGCCGGCGTGACCTCCAGGCCGCGGATCGCGTCCAGGTCCGCCAGTGCGCGTACGGTCGCGTCCGAGTCGTCGGTGCGCAACAGGGCGCGGTCGCCGCGCACTTCGAGGGTGCGTACGCCGGGCAGCCGGTCCAGGCCCTCGGTGGCGCGGCCCGCCAGGTTGAAGGAGACGAGGCTGCCGCCGGCCGCCCGCTTGAGCTGCTCGCCGGTGCCGTCGGCGACGATCCGGCCGCGGTCGATGACGACGATGCGGTCGGCGTGCGCGTCGGCCTCCTCCAGGTAGTGGGTGGAGAACAGGACGGTGCGACCGCGCCGCGCGTACGCCCGCATCGACTGCCAGAACGCGTGCCGCGCCTCCACGTCCAGGGCGGCGGTCGGCTCGTCGAGGACGATCAGCGACGGGTTCCCCGCCATCGCCACGGCGAACCGCACCCGCTGTGTCTGCCCGCCCGACAGCCGGTCCACCCGCCGCCCGGCCAGCTCACCGATACCGGCCAGCTCCAGCGCCCGCGCGACGGGCATCGGCGCCGGATAGCGCCGGGCGACGAAGGCGACCAGCTCGCCGACGGTGACCCGGGGCACCGCCCGCGCCTCCTGCAACATCGCTCCGACCAGGCCGTCGCGTACGGCCGACTCGGGTGCCCCGCCGAACAGTTCGACCGTGCCGGCGTCGGGCGTGTTCAGCCCGAGCAGCAGCGAGATCGCCGTCGACTTGCCCGCGCCGTTGCGGCCGAGCAGCGCGACCGTCTCCCCGCGCCCGATCTCCAGGTCCACCCCGTCCACGGCCCGCACCGCGCCGAAGGTCTTGACCGCCCCCGCGAAGGACACGGCACGCGACCCGGCACGCTCTGTCCGGCCGGACGTCCCACTCGCCGTCCCACCCGCCGCCCTACCTGTCTGTGTCATGGCTACGACGCTACGGATCCGCGCCCCCCGTCCGGCAGATGCGCATGTACGGACTCGGGCAGGACAAATGTCACCGGTCCTCGGCGGCGGCACGCCGACCTGACACAGTGTCAGGAGCCTTCACAACTGCCGGGCGCTCGGCTATACAAGGGTCGCCGGACTGGAACGCGTTCTAGGTCGGCCCGTGACGACCTCGGTGCGGCCGACGGTGCGGACGGCCGCACCGAGGTCTTCGACCACCGGCGATCAGGAGCCCCATGCCCATCGACGCAGCCCTGGCCCTCGCGGCCGAACCCCGGACCGGCGAGATCTCCTGGAACACCAAGGACGTCCAGCTCTACCACCTCGGCCTCGGCGCGGGCACCCCCGCGACCGACCCCGACGAGCTGCGCTACACCCTGGAGTCCCGGCTGCACGTCCTGCCGAGCTTCGCCACCGTCGCGGGCAACGGCTCACCCGGCGTGATCAGCGGCCTGTCCATGCCCGGCATCGAGGTCGACCTCGCCCGCGTCCTGCACGGCGGCCAGTCCCTGCGCCTGCACCGCCCCATCCCGGCCCAGGGCACCGCGACCACCACCGGCAATATCGCCGCCGTCTACGACAAGGGCAAGGCGGCCGTCCTCGTCATGCGCACCGAAGTCGCCGACGCCGACGGCCCGTTGTGGACCAACGACGCGCAGATCTTCGTACGGGGAGAGGGCGGCTGGGGCGGCGACCGCGGCCCCTCCACCCGCCCCGAACCCCCAACAGGTGAGCCCGACAAGGTGGTTGAGCGTGCCGTCCGCGAGGACCAGGCCCTCCTCTACCGACTCTCCGGCGACTGGAACCCGCTGCACGCCGACCCCGAGTTCGCCAAGCTCGCCGGGTTCGACCGGCCCATCCTGCACGGGCTGTGCACCTACGGCATGACGCTCAAGGCGGTCGTCGACACCCTGCTCGGCGGCGATGTGACCCGGGTCCGCGCCTACGACACACGGTTCGCCGGAGTCGTCTTCCCCGGCGAGACGCTGCGCATCCGCATGTGGCGGCGGGGCGGCGCCGAGGTGCGGGTCGCGGTGAGCGCCGTGGAACGGGACGACGCACCCGTCCTCGCGGACACGATCGTCGAACACTCCTGACCGCCGAACATCCCGGACCGCTGAACACACCTGCACCAGGCCGGACTTGAGGGGAGCGCCCCATGCGCGCAGCCGTACTGCACGAGATAGGCCAGGACAAACTGGAAGTCCTCGACGACGTCGAGACGACGGGCTTCGGACCCGGCCGGGTCAGGATCCGGGTGCGCGCCACGGGGCTGTGCCACTCGGACCTGTCCGCGATGGCCGGTGTACTGCCACAGCCGGCGCCGTTCGTGCCCGGCCACGAGGGCGCGGGTGAGATCCTCGAAGTCGGCGAGGGCGTGAGCCACTTGAAGCCCGGCGACCGGGTCGTCGTCTGCTGGCTGCCGGCCTGTGGCGCGTGTCCCGCCTGCAAGCGCGGCCAGACCCAGCTGTGCCTGGCCGGCTTCATGAACGCGGGCACCCCCAACTTCAAGCGCCCGAGCGGCGATGTCTTCGGCTTCGCCGGCACCGGCACCTTCGCCGAGGAGGTCGTCGTCGACGCGGGCTGCGCGGTACCGATCCCCGACGACGTGCCCTTCGACATCGCCGCCCTCATCGGCTGCGGGGTCACCACCGGACTCGGCGCCGCCCTCAACACCGCCGACGTGGAAGCCGGTTCGTCGGTCGCCGTGATCGGCTGCGGGGGCGTCGGCATCTCCGCGATCCAGGGTGCCCGCCTCAAGGGCGCCGCCGAGATCGTCGCCGTCGACCCGGTCGCCTCCCGCCGCGAGTCCGCCCTCACGTTCGGTGCCACCAGGGCGATCTCACCGGACGAGCTGCCCGCCGCCAAGCAGGAGGTGACCGGCGGCGAGGGCTTCGACTACGTCTTCGAGGTCGTCGGCCGCTCCGCCACCGCCCGCACCGCCTACGAGAACACCCGCCGCGGCGGCACCCTCGTCGTCGTCGGCGCGGGCGCCCTGGACGACTACCTCCAACTCAGCATGTTCGAGCTGTTCTTCGACGAGAAGCGCATCCTGCCCTCGATGTACGGCGGCGGAGACGTCCTGCGTTCCTACGAGCGCACGATCGCCCTGTGGCGGGCGGGCCGCGTCGACCTGGAGGGCCTGATCACCCACCGCGTGCCGCTGGCCGACATCAACGAGGCCCTGGACCAGATGCGCCAGGGGACGGCCCTGCGTACGTGCATCGAGATCTGAAGGCCCCTCTTCCACCGAAAGGACCTTGATGTCGTCGCCACTTGAGGGACTTGCCGCGATCGTCACCGGCGCCGGCCGCGGCCTGGGCCGGGCCGAGGCGCTGGAACTCGCCCGGCTCGGCGCGGCCGTCGTCGTCAACGACTACGGGCAGCCGGGCCGGGACGGCTCGGGCGAGGCCTCCGCGGGCCCCGCCGAACAGGTCGCCGCCGACATCCGCGAGGCGGGCGGCCGGGCCGTCGCCCACACCGGGGACGTGGCCGACTTCCAACAGGCCGGTGAACTGGTCGAGTTGGCGATCGAGCAGTTCGGCAGGCTCGACATCCTCGTCAACAACGCGGGCATCCTGCGCGACCGCATGGTCTTCTCCATGACGGAGGGGGAGTGGGACGCGGTGATCCGCGTCCACCTCAAGGGCCACTTCAACACGACCCACTTCGCGGCCAGGCACTGGCGCGAGCGGTCCAAGGCGACCGGCGCGCCGGTGTACGGGCGGATCGTGAACACCTCGTCCGAGGCGTACCTCGCGGGCTCGGCCGGGCAGCCCAACTACGCGGCGGCGAAAGGCGGAATCGTCGGCCTGACCACCTCCACGGCCCTCGCCCTCGCCAAGTACGGCGTGACCGCGAACGCCATCTGCCCGCGCGCCCGCACCCGGATGACCGAGGACGTCTTCGCCGGTTTCCAGGAGCCCGACGACGGCCTCGACCCGCTCGCCCCCGAGCATGTCGCCCCGCTCGTCGGCTACTTGGCCTCACCCGCCGCCGAACGGATCAACGGACAGCTGCTCGTCGTCCACGGCGGCATGGTCGCGATCGTCGAACGCCCGCACGTCCAGGCCAAGTTCGACAGCAAGCAGGACACCTTCAGCTACGACGAGCTGGACGCCGTACTCACTCCGCACTACGCGCGGCGGCCGGGCGGCGAGACGTTCGCGGCGGCCGAGGTGCTCGGGCTCAAGCGGGAGCCCGGCGGGGAGTAGGCAGGAGTCCGGCGGGAGTGGGAAACGCAACGGCCCCGCCCGTCCGGAGACGAGCGGGGCCGTGTGGTACTGACGTACCGTCAGACAGTCGCGTACTCGGACTGCTCGGACGGTTTGCGGTGACGGCCGTGGGCGGCGGAGTCGCCGTCCTGCGCCGAGACCGGGCCCCGGTGCTTGCCGTGACCGGAGGTCTCGTGTGTGTCGGCAGACATGGTCTGCGCGGTGCTTGTGTCGTTCATCGGAAAGTTCACCCCGTTGCAACATGATCCTTCATACAGCTCGGCGATCTTATCCAGCCGTTCCCGGGGTGACGCGCGGCGGACCGCCGTCCGGAACGACTTCGTTACCGAGTCGCACCACTTTGTTACCCGACCGCCACCCGGCCTTCGAGCGGCGCCTCCCGCAGGGGCACCGGACGCGGTGCGACCGGCACCGGGGGATCCGGTTCGGACGGTTGCGACGGCGCCTCCCCAGGCGCGCCCACCGTCCCGTCCCCCACCGGATCCCCCGGGCGTGTCTCCCCCGTTTCCCCCGTTCCCCCCACAGCCGCGGGGGCCCCCACCCCCGGGCTCCCCGCGTCCCCCGTTCCCCCCGCCCCCCTGGGCACCGCCAACCGCGCCACACCGCACGGCACATCCCGTGTGGCGTACGGCAGTCGCAGCACCCCGTCCTCGGTCCACAGCCCGGCGCCCGCCAACCAGCCCTCGGGCGCCGGGAGTTGGAGCAGCTGCCGCTCGGCGGGCCGCCACACGGCGAACCAGGTGCCGGCCGGGCCGTCGATACGCAGCGCCACCCCGCAGTTCTCCGGCATCAGCACCTGCCCCGGCTGGATCGCGAACGGCGTCACCGTGCAGTCCGGCACCCGCAGGCACTCCGGGAACCGCACCGGCAGCGTGGAGCCGATCACCCCCCAGCCCAGCCGGTCCCCCCGCCCCGGCGAGGGCGCGTCCGAGCGGATCAGCAGCAGCCCGCTGTCCGGGTCGGCCGCGAGCAGCCGGTCGTCGCTGTCCGCCGCGATCTGGAGCAGCGGCGACACCTCCCCGTCCCGCTCCAGATCCACCACGATCGCCTTGGTCCGCCCGCCGACCTCGCGGTCCAGGGCCAGCATCCGCCCTGCCCGGTCCAGCCAGACCCCGCCCGAACAGCGCCCCGGGACCATCGCGAGATGCTCGGGACCGAACGCCCCGCCCGCCACCAGCCACACGGCGGTGGACCGCCGGCCCACGGCGAGGGCGTACGCCTTCTCGCCCCCCGGCGCCGGGGGCAGCAGCCGCAGCCGGGTGTCCGGGTCCGGGCACTCGATCGCGCCGAGCGGCAGCTCACCCGTGCCCGGGCCGGTCGGATACAGCAGCGAGAACGCGTGCCGCCCGTCCACCAGCCGCCGGATGAGCACCCGCCCGTCGCCCATCGGCTGCACCTCGCTGCCGGGCTCCTCCGGCTGGTTGCCGGGCAGCGGCACGGCGTACGGCTCGGGGCCGTCCAGCGTCCACCGCTCCGGGAACAGGCAGTCGCCGGCCGGCGCGAGGCGGGCCGCGTACGCCCCGTCCGCGGTGATCACACACGTGGTGTCATCGGTCCGCGTCCCCCCGCACTCGTCCCCGTCCACGTCCTCGTCCGCCGCTGTGGGCTCGATCGCACAGGCCGTCATGGTTCGGTCACCTCCGGCGACGAAACTAGTTTTCGTACGTACGGACGTGGGACCGATGAGCATCCGGATCACACATAAGGGTGGCCAAGTAACGATTCGCCTGAGGAAACCGGGGCGGGTGTGCTGAACGGGGCCGTAGGCCCTCATACGACCGCTTCAGCGGTTCAGCCCCTCAGCCCGGCCAGGTAGCCTTTCCCCGTGCCCCGTCAGTCCGTACCCCGCCTGTCCGAAGTCGTCGCCGCGCTGGAGAACCTGTGGCCCGCCGAGCGGGCCGAGTCATGGGACGCGGTCGGCACCGTCGTGGGCGACCCGGAACAGGACGTCACCCGCGTGCTGTTCGCCGTCGACCCCGTACAGGAGATCGTCGACGAGGCCGTGAAGCTGGGCGCCGACCTGCTGGTCACCCACCACCCCCTCTATCTGCGCGGTACGACCACGGTCGCGGCCTCCACCTTCAAGGGCCGCGTGGTGCACACCCTGATCAAGCACGACATCGCGCTGCACGTCGCCCACACCAACGCCGACCGCGCCGACCCGGGAGTCTCCGACGCCCTCGCGGGCGCGCTGGACCTCAGGGTCGTAGGACCGCTCGTGCCGGACCCGACCGATCCGGACGGCCGCAGGGGCCTGGGCCGGATCTGCGAGCTGGAGCACCCGCTGACCGTCCGCGAACTCGCCGCCCGCGCCGCCGAGCGCCTGCCCGCCACGGCGCAGGGCATCCGCGTCGCGGGCGACCCCGACGCCCTGGTCCACCGGGTCGCGGTCAGCGGCGGCTCCGGCGACAGCCTCTTCGACGCCGTACGCGCGGCAGGCGTGGACGCCTTCCTGACGGCGGACCTCCGCCACCACCCGGTGTCGGAGGCCCGCGCCCACACCCCACAGAAGCCTCTCGCGCTGCTCGACGCGGCGCACTGGGCCACCGAGTGGCCCTGGTGCGAGCTGGCCGCCGCCCAGCTCGACGAGATCTCCGACCGCGAGGGATGGGACCTCAGGGTCCACGTCTCCAAGACGGTCACCGACCCCTGGACCGCCCACGCGGCGTCCGCCCACCCGTCGCCCACCACCGCCCTTCCAACGAGCGCTTCGCGCCCCCCTTCTTCTTCTGACCCCATGGGAGCCCCCAACTGAACGCCGCGCCCGCCGACCAGATCCGACTTCTCGACGTCCAGGCCCTCGACGTACGCCTCCAGCAGCTCGCGCACAAGCGCAACTCCCTGCCCGAGCACGCCGAGATCGACTCGCTGACCAAGGACCTCACCCAGCTGCGCGACCTGCTCGTGGCCGTGCAGACCGAGGAGAGCGACTGCGCCCGCGAGCAGACCAAGGCCGAGCAGGACGTCGACCAGGTGCGCCAGCGCGCCACCCGCGACCAGCAGCGCCTCGACTCCGGTGCCGTCACGTCCCCCAAGGACCTGGAGAACCTCCAGCGCGAGATCGTCTCCCTCGCCAAGCGCCAGGGCGACCTGGAGGACATCGTCCTGGAGGTCATGGAGCGCCGTGAGTCCGCGCAGGAGCGCACCGCCGAACTGACCGAGCGGGTCGGTTCCGTGCAGGGCAGGATCGACGACGCGACCGCCCGCCGCGACGCGGCCTTCGAGACCCTCGACGCGGAGGAGGCCACCGCCGAGAAGGAGCGCGAGGTCATCTCGGCCACGATCCCCGCGGACCTCCTCAAGCTCTACGACAAGCTCCGCCAGCAGCAGGGCGGCATCGGCGCGGCCAAGCTGTACCAGCGCACCTGCCAGGGCTGCCGCCAGGAGCTCGCCATCACCGACTTCAACGAGGTCCGCGCGGCGGCCCCCGACACGGTGGTCCGCTGCGAGAACTGCCGCCGCATCCTGGTGCGCACGTCGGACTCGGGTCTGTAAGGAGTACGGGGCGTGCGGGAGTTCATCGTCGAGGCCGACGGCGGTTCCCGGGGCAACCCGGGTCCCGCGGGCTACGGCAGCGTGGTCATCGACGGGACGACGGGGGAGACGCTGGCGGAGGCGGCCGAGTACATCGGCGTCGCCACGAACAACGTCGCCGAGTACCGGGGCCTGGTGGCCGGCCTCCGCGCCGCCCACACCCTGGACCCGTCCGCCCACATCCACGTCCGCATGGACTCCAAGCTGGTCGTGGAACAGATGTCGGGCCGCTGGAAGATCAAACACCCCGACATGAAGCCCTTGGCGGCAGAGGCGGGCACGGTGTTCCCGGCGGACCAGGTGACGTACGAGTGGATCCCGAGAGAGCAGAACAAACACGCGGACCGCTTGGCGAACGAGGCGATGGACGCGGGGAAGAGGGGCGAACAATGGAGTACAGGTTCAGCTGAGGTCTTTAAGGGGCGCGGGGCTGTGACACATGCGGCTCCGCCGCGCGGGCGCGACCAGCCCCCACGGACCCGCACTGTGACTACCGCCAAAGCCATCGCAGATACCCGCGCAGCCCGCAACGTAGCCACCCCCACCCCAGGCTGGGCCCCCGCGGACATGACCGCCCCCGCCACCTTCGTCCTCCTGCGCCACGGCGAAACCCCCCTCACCCCCCAGAAACGCTTCTCCGGCAGCGGCGGCACCAACCCCTCCCTCTCCAACGTCGGCCAGGACCAAGCCGAGCGCGCGGCAACCGCGTTGGCAGCCCGAGGCACCATCCAGCACATCCTCGCGTCCCCCCTCACCCGCACCAGGGAAACCGCGGCGGCCGTGGCGAACCGCCTCGGACTCGACGTCACGATCGAAGAGGGCCTGCGCGAAACGGACTTCGGCGCCTGGGAGGGCCTCACCTTCGGAGAGGTCCGCGAGCGCTACCCCGACGACCTGACCACCTGGCTGGCCGACCCCACGGCCGGGCCCACCGGCGGCGGCGAGAGCTTCGCGGAGACGGCGACCCGTATCGCCGCCACCCGAGACAAGCTGATCGCGGCCTACGCGGGCCGCACCGTCCTGCTCGTCACCCACGTCACCCCGATCAAGACGTTCGTCCAACTCGCCCTGGGCGCCCCGCCGGAGTCCCTGTTCCGCATGGAACTCTCGGTGGCCTCCCTCTCCGCGGTGGCGTACTACGCCGACGGCAACGCGAGCGTACGGCTGTTCAACGACACGTCCCACCTGCGCTGAGCGCCGCCGCCTCGCGGGCCAGCGCCTCGATCCGCCCCCAGTCGCGCGCGGCCACCGCGTCCGCCGGGATCATCCAACTCCCGCCCACACAGCCGACGTTGGGCAACGCCAGGTATTCCGGCGCGGAGTTGACCCCTATCCCACCGGTCGGACAGAACCGCGCCTGCGGCAACGGCCCCGCCAGCGAGGCGAGATACGCCGTACCGCCCGCCGCCTGAGCCGGGAAGAACTTCATCTCCCGCACCCCGCGTTCGAGCAGCGCGACGACCTCGGACGCGGTCGACACCCCCGGCAGAAACGGCACCCCGGCCCCCTGCATCGCCTCCAGCAGCAGCTCCGTCCACCCGGGACTGACCAGAAAACGAGCCCCCGCGCCCACACACTCCTTCACCTGCCCCGGAGTCAGCACGGTCCCCGCCCCGACCACGGCCCCCGGCACCTCACCCGCGATCGCCCGCAACGCCTCCAGCGCGACCGGAGTCCGCAACGTCACCTCGATCGCCGGCAGCCCCCCGGCGACCAGCGCCCGCGCGAGCGGCACGGCGTCGGCGGCGTCCTCGATGACGACGACAGGCAGAACGGGAGCGAGACCGAGCAGCGAGGAGGAAGCCATGCCCTCATCCTGCCGAGCCGATGCAGCCCACGCAAAGGTCATTGCACACACTGCAACGCCAACGCTTCAACGTCACCGTGGCAATGCCCGCCCGCCCCCGCTGAAAGCTGACGCGCTCAGTGAATCTCGTCCACCAGCACATCCAGCGACCAGGCCTGCCCCGCACGCCCCGGCGCCACCGCCTCCACCTCGTACCCCAGCCCCCGCAACGCCTCCACCAGCTCCGCCGGCGTCCCGGGCGCCGCCGACGCGGCCAGCAGACTCCGCACGATCCGCCCCTTCGTCGCCTTGTTGAAGTGGCTGACGACCTTCCGGGTCGGCGCGTGCAGCACCCGTACGGTCGCCGTCCGCCCCGCGACCTCGCCCTTCGGCTTCCACGCCGCCGCGTACGCCGAGGACCGCAGGTCGAGTACCAACCCGCTCCCCGCGACCTCGGGCAGCACCGCCGCCATCGGCGCCCGCCAGTGCGCGCCCAGCGCCCCGAGCCCGGGTAGCCGTACGCCCATCGAGCAGCGGTACGACGGAATCCGGTCCGTCACCCGCACCGCGCCCCACAACCCGGAGAACACGAGCAGCGAGCGCGCGGCCCGCTTCTTCGCGGCAGGTTCGAGGGAGGCCAGGTCGAGGGCGTCGTAGAGGACCCCCGTGTAGATCTCCCCGGCGGGCCGCGCGCCGGCGGTCCGCAGGTCGAGGTTCTTCGCGATCTCGCCCCTGAGCCCCTCGCTCAGCCCGAGCACCTCGCGCGCCTTGTCCTCGTCGGCCGCGCACAGGTCGACGAGTTCGTCGAGTACGGCCGCGCGGGCCTCGGTGAGTCCCGGCAGGGACAGGGACTCCGGCTTGAGCGGGGCACCGCGGCCGGAGGAGGCCTTGCCCTCGGAGGGCGGCAGCAGGACGAGCACGGTGGGTTTCTCCTTACGGTGGGTGCTGCGCCAGCGTAAAGGGTGCGGCCCGGCGGATTGTGCCTACGCTCGTGTCATGCCCCGCCGCCGCATCCGGGTGACCGGCACCCCCGCAGCCCCGCTCCGCGCCGCCCTCACCGCACTGCGCGCCGAACTCGGCGTACCCGGGACCTTCCCGCCGGAGGTACTGGCGGAGGCGGAAGCGGCGGCGAAGGCCCCGATGCCGGCCGCCGAGGACGCGACCGACATCCCCTTCTTCACCATCGACCCGCCCACGTCCATGGACCTGGACCAGGCGATGCACCTCTCCCGCAGAGGCTCCGGTTTCAGGGTCCGGTACGCCATCGCCGATGTCGCCGCCTTCGTCGTCCCCGGCGGGGCGCTGGACGCGGAGGCCCACCGCCGCGTGACCACCCTCTACTTTCCCGACGAGAAGACCCCGCTGCACCCGCCCCTGCTGAGCGAGGGCGCGGCGAGTCTGCTGCCGGACGTGACCCGGCCGGCGGTGCTGTGGACGATCGACCTGGACGCGGACGGCCGTACGTCCGCCGTGGACGTCCGCCGGGCCCTTGTCCGCAGCCGGGCCAAGCTCGACTATGCGACCGCGCAGCGCCGGATCGACACGGGCACCGCCGAGGAGCCGCTCGCGCTGCTCAAGGACATCGGCGAGGCCCGCGAACGCCTGGAGGTCGAGCGCGGCGGCATCTCCCTCAACGTGCCCGAACAGGAGATCGTCGAGCACGACCACACCTACGAACTCGCCTACCGCGCCCCGCTCCCCGCCGACGGCTGGAACGCCCAGATCTCCCTCCTCACCGGCATGGCCGCGGCCGACCTGATGCTCACGCACGGCACGGGCGTCCTGCGCACCCTGCCCGCCGCCCCCGACGGCGCCGTCGGCCGCCTGCACCGCACCGCGCAGGCCCTGCACATCGACTGGCCGCACCACATGTCGTACGCCGCGCTCATCCGCTCCCTCGACCCGCACCTCCCGCACCACGCGGCCTTCCTCCAGGAGTGCACGACCCTGCTGCGCGGCGCGGGCTACACGGTCTTCCGCGACGGCGACCTCCCGCCCCTCACCACCCACGCGGCCGTCGCCGCCCCCTACACCCACTGCACGGCCCCGCTACGACGCCTCGTCGACCGCTACGCCTCCGAACTCTGTCTCGCCCCCGACTCCCCGCCCGCCTGGGTCCTGGCCGGCCTCGACGCCCTCCCCAAGGAGATGGCCGACGGCACCCGCCTCGCGGGCACCGTCGAGCGCGAGTGCGTCGACATCGTCGAGGCGGCCCTCCTGAAGGACCGCGTGGGCGACCTCTTCGTCGGCTATGTGGTCGACGTGGAGGAGCGTCAACCCACCGTAGGAAAGGTGCAGTTGGATGCTCCGGCCGTCGTCGCCCGACTCGAAGGCGGTACGACTCCGCTGCCGCTGGGAGAGCGGCTGCGGGTCCGGCTCACACAGGCGGACCCGGGGATGTCGAAGGTACGGTTCGCGCCTGCTTGACCGCCGCTACGAGGGTGTCGGCGTCGTCGGTGTGGAAGCGGACGGTGCCCACCTCCCGTTGGCGTCCGAGGAAGGTGAAGTGGGTCATGGGCTCGGTGAGTTGGAGTGTGACGGTGGTCTGCGAGCCGACGGGGAGGTTCAGTTCGCCGTCGGTCGTCCGGTGGGTCATGCGCAACTCCCGCCGTACGGAGGCGACTTGAGCCAGCGGTATGCGCACATCGACGTGGACACCCCGGCGGACCCGGAGCGAGCCCGCCTCCAGGACGTGCGGGCGGACCACGGAGGCCGCGTGCATGCCGACGACGAACACGACCGTGTAGATGTCCAGGGCGAGCACCACCCCGTGCGTCAGCGGCCAGTCCCGCAGCAGCACGGACATGCCGAGCGTCTCGACCACGCACACGAACAGGAACCCGGCCATGACGACCCCCTGCCCCCGCGCATAACCGAACGCCCGCCCGCCGCCCGTCCCTTGGGTCCGGCGGGTGATCCACAGCACCAGGCTCTCCATCAGTCGCAGCTCGTGCCGCAGGAGCACGGACACGGTTCTCATGCCGGCCCCCGGGTGGCGATAAGCAGCGCCCGGCGGATCGCCTCCGCCTGCGCCGGTGCGAAGTCCGCGTAGAAGGCACGCAGGAATCCGCTGTCCTGATCGACCGGGCTCCCCTGGGGAAGCAGCGTGGCCGGAACGCAGACGGCGAGAGCGCGGGCCGCCTCGTCCACGCGCGGGTCGGCGGGGTCGACGGGGTGCTCGGTGTCGGCGAGCGCGTCGAGCAGCGCGTACGCCTCGTGCGCCCGGGCGACCGCGTCCGGTGTCGCGACGGCGCTGCCCACCAGCTCCATGATCCGCGCCCGGTCGGCCGGGGTCGCCACGGTGTCGAGCAGGGCGAGCATCTCGCGGTCCTTCGCGGCCATGGGCGAGTCGGCCGGGAGCGTCGAAGTGTGGGTCAACTGGCTGAACACCGCCGTCAGTTCGGGGGAGACGGGCCCTTCGGCGGGCAGTTCCCCCGAGTCCAGCAGGGTGCGCAGCCGGGCCCGGCGCTCCCGGATCGCCGACTCCAGCCGGGCAAGGTCCTCGTCGAGCTCGGTGAGCACCTCGACGAGGTCCCGGCCCGCGTCGTCCGCGAGCACGTCCCGTACCTCGGTCAGCCCCAGACCCAGCTCGGTGAGCCGCCGGATCCGGGCGAGGACGACGGCGTGCCGCAGACCGTAGTCGCGATAGCCGTTGGAGCGCCGCTCTGGTTCCGGCAGCAGGCCCAGGTGGTGGTAGTGCCGGACGGTCCGCGTGGTGACGCCGACGGTCTCGGCGAGTTCTCCGATCCGCATGGGACCAGTAGAAACGCTGACGTTACGGCAGGGTCAAGCACCGACCGGCGCGCCGAACCAGAGCCGCAGCGCGTCCGAGGGATCGCCCTCGGCGCCGTCCGTGTCCGCCGCCCAGGCGGTGAACCCGTCGGGCCGCACCAACAGCCCGGCGAGTTCCGGCCGTTGGGGGCAGGTGGTGGTGAGGACGTCCACCAGACCCTCGTAACCGTCCGCGCGGGAGCGGAGTTTGGGGTCGTCGGCGAGGTCGAGGAGGAGGGCGCGGCCGGTGTGGAGGTGGTCGGCGAGGTGGGTGCCGTCGGCGAGTTCGAGGTCGGGGGCGCTGCGGCCGGTCAGGGGGTGGTCGCCGGGGAGGTCGTAGCGCTGCCAGACACCGGAGATCTTCTTGACGAGATACGTCGTGCCGTCGACCGTCCCCGCGAGGTCGGTGACCACCTCGCGCAGGGCGCGGGAGTGCGGCTCGGGGCGCATCACCGCGATCTGGGCGCGCGTCCAGTCCAGCACCCAGGCGCCGATCGGATGCCGTTCCGCCGTGTAGGTGTCCAGCAGTTCCACCGGCGCCCGGCCGCTCACCACCAGGGCGAGCTTCCAGCCGAGGTTCATCGCGTCCCCGACACCGAGGTTGAGGCCCTGCCCGCCGAACGGCGAGTGCACATGCGCCGCGTCGCCCGCGAGGAGTACCCGGCCCGAGCGATAGGTGTCCGCCTGACGGCAGTTGTCGGTGAACCGGGTCGAGGAGCGCACCTCGCGCACGGTGACGTCGACGCCGGTCACCCGGCGCACACTGGCCTGCAACTCCTCGGCGGTGACAGGGGATTCGCGGTCGGCGGGCGGTCCGTCGAACTCGACGGTGAGTATCCGTCCCGGCATCGGACCGTACGCGTACGTCCCCACGTCGGTGGTGTTCCAGCCGCCGCGCAGCGGCTCGGTCCCGGTCATGTCGGCGATCGCCTGGTAGCCGGTGATCTCCGGTGCGGTGCCCGGGAATCGGAACCCGGCGAGCTTGCGCACGAGGCTGCGGCCACCGTCACAGCCGACCAGCCAGCCGGCGTGGACGGTGTGCGGCGCGGAGCCGTCGGTTGGGGCGAGTTGTACGGTCACCCCCTCCTCGTCGGTGTCGAAGCCGGCCAACTCGACCTGCCTGCGCACCTCGACGCCGAGCCGGTCGGCGTGCCGGCCGAGCAGCCGCTCCAGCGGGGCCTGCGGGACGAGCCCGACGCGCTCGACCGGGCCGAGGTCCGCGAAGGCGGGGTCCGACTCGTCGAGCAGATCGGCCCGCAGCATGATCCCGGAGAAGTGTCCGGCGAACCTCGGCGGCGGAACGGGGGTGTCGCCCTCGCTGCCGCCGCGCGCCCGCGTGAACTCCTTGAAGCGGTTCATCGCCTCCTCGTGCACCTGGGTCAGCGCGGGCAGCAGGCCTCGCCGGTAGAGGGCGACGGCGGTGGTGGAGTTGATACCGCCCGCCTTGATCGTCTCGTTCACCTCGGCCAGCCGCTCCACGACCAGCACGCGGGCTCCGCCGAGGGTCAGTTCGGCGGCCAGGAGCAGCCCGACGGGCCCGGCTCCGGAGACGACGACGTCGTAGTTCGTTTCAGTGTCCATGCTCGAATCAGTGCCCATGCTAGAAGTGTAGTCACTAAAAAATTATGTTCGCTACACTATTCTCATGACTGATAGCGAGGGCACGGCCGAGCTCTCCCTGAGAGAGCGCAAGAAGCGGGCGACCCGGCAGCGGATCTCGAACGTGGCCACGGGCCTGTTCAAGGCGCGCGGCTTCGACGGGGTGTCGGTGGCGGAGGTCGCGCGCGCCGCCGAGGTGTCGACGATGACCGTCTTCAACTACTTCCCGCGCAAGGAGGACCTGTTCCTCGACCGCATCCCGGAAGCGGTCGAGGTGCTCAGCGGGGCGGTACGCCACCGCGCCCCCGGCGAGACCCCGCTCGCCGCGCTGCGCCGCCTCTCACTCGAACTCCGCGACCAGCAGCACCCGTTGGCCGGCCCCAACGACGCCTTCCCGGACTTCTGGCAGGTCGTGATCGACTCGCCGGCCCTGCGCGCGCGGGCCCGAGAAGGCCTGGAGGAGATCGAGACCGCCCTGTCCGACGCCCTCGCCGAGACCGCCCCGGACACCCCCGACCCCGCCCTGGCGGCGGCCCTGATCGTCGCCGCGTACCGCTCGGTCTACGTCACCACCGCGCGCCGCCTGCTCGCGGGCGAACGCGGGGACGGGCCGGCCGAGGACCACCAGGCCCGGATGGACGCGGCCTTCGACATCCTGGAGCGGGCGCTCACCCCGGCATGACACGCGGCCCCGGAGCGTTGCACCCTGGGGAGGAAAGGTGGTGCGGCCGGTGAGCACACGTGAGCAGGCACTGTGGACGAGGGCGAGACTGGGCCGCTGCGGCCCGCCCCTCGACCTCCTGACCGCCCGCTTCGACCGGCACGTCTACGCCCCGCACGCCCACGCCGAGTTCACGATCGGCGTCTGCGTCGGCGGCGCGGAACTCATCGACTACCGAGGCGGCCACATCCGCACGGGCCCTGGCTCCATCGTCGTACTCGCCCCCGGCGAGATGCACACCGGCGGCCCGGGCAGCACCACCGACGGCTACGCCTACCGAGCCCTCTACGCCGCCCCGGCACTGCTGACGGAAGGCATCCTCGGCGGCGGCCTCCCGCACTTCCGCGAACCCCTCCTCGACGACGCCGAACTCGCCGTAGCGCTGCGCATCGCGCACACCGAACTCAGCGCCTGCCCGGACCAGTTGGAGGCGGAGTCCCGCCTCCCGTGGCTACTCACGGCACTGGCCCGCCGCCACTCGACATCCCGCCCGGCGCCGGACGAGATCCCGGGCGCGGCCTGGGTGGCCCACGCGGTACGGGACCGCCTGGCGGACGAGTTGCTGACCCCACCGTCCCTCTCGTCCCTGGCCGCGGACCTCGGCCTGTCCCGCTACCAGCTCCTCCGCGCCTTCCGTACGACGATGGGGATACCGCCGTACGCCTGGCTCGCCCAGTACCGGGTGACGCGGGCGCGCGGGCTGCTGGAGGCGGGCGGGCGTCCCGCCGAGGTGGCGGCGCAGGTGGGCTTCGCGGACCAGGCGCATCTGACGCGCTGGTTCCGGCGGGTGCTGGGGGTGACGCCGGCGGCGTACCGCAACAGCGTTCAAGACGCCGGATGAGGGGGCGGCACAGACTCGCCGTATGACTGCACGCGGCTGGTTCCTGTTCTCCCTGATGGGAGTGGTGTGGGGTATCCCCTACCTGATGATCAAAGTGGCGGTGGACGCCCCGCTCTCCCCGTCCGTGGTCGTCTTCACGCGCTGTGCCCTGGGCGCCGTACTCCTGCTGCCCTTCGCCCTGCGACAAGGCGGCCTGACCCGCACGGTCCGGACGCACTGGCGCCCGATGCTGGCCTTCGCGTGCATAGAGATCATCGGCCCGTGGTTCACGCTCACGGACGCGGAACGCCACCTGTCCAGCTCGACCGCCGGGCTGCTGATCGCGGGCGTACCGATAGTCGGCGTGCTGATGGCGAGGTTCTTCGGCTCGGCCGAACAACTGGGCGCCCGCCGGACGGTGGGCCTCGCCCTGGGCCTCGCCGGGGTCACGGTCCTCACGGTCCCGCACCTGACGGGCGGCGACGCGCGCTCACTGGCGGAGGTACTGCTGACGGTACTGGGCTACGCGACGGCTCCGCTGATCGCGGCCCGCTACCTGAAGGACGTCCCGACCCTGCAACTGACGGCGCCGTGCCTGGCGTTGGCGGCGCTGGTGTACGCCCCGGCGGCGGCGCTGACGTTGCCCTCTTCGGTCCCGTCCCCCGAGGTCCTGGCGTCCCTCGCGGGCCTGGGAGTGATCTGCACGGCGGTGGCGTTCGTGGCCTTCCTGGAGCTGATCAAGGAGGTCGGCCCGACTCGGTCGACGGTGATCACGTACGTCAACCCGGCGGTGGCGGTGGCGGCGGGGGCGTTGTTCCTGGGGGAGAGGCTGACGGTGGGGACAGGGGTGGCCTTCACGCTGATTCTGGCGGGGTCGGTGCTGGCTACGGCGACGCCGGGATCGAGGTCGGGGTCGGGGGGATCGGGCGTAGGTCGGAGGGGTGGCGCCCGCCCGGTACCATGGTCGACACGGCAGACGAGCCGGGCGGACGGCCGCGTGGAGTGCCCCTAGTGGGAACTCCCCGAGGAACGTCCGGGCTCCACAGGGCAGGGTGATGGCTAACGGCCACCCGGGGTGACCCGCGGGACAGTGCCACAGAAAACAGACCGCCCGGTGCTTCGGCACCGGGTAAGGGTGAAACGGTGGTGTAAGAGACCACCAGTGCCCAGGGCGACCTGGGCAGCTAGGTAAACCCCACCCGGAGCAAGGTCAAAAGGGAACGCCTCTGGGATACGAGGCGCTCCTGCGCGGACGTTCGAGGGCTGCCCGCCCGAGTCCGCGGGTAGACCGCACGAGGCCGGTGGCAACACCGGTCCTAGATGGATGGCCGTCGCCGGGAGGACCGTGAGGTCCTCCCGGACACAGAACCCGGCGTACGGCCCGGCTCGTCTGCCGCTCCGCATTTCCGCAGGTCAGATGCAATGTTTACTCACTGAATAAACCCTCCGGGTCGAATCCGGGTCGAATCTAGGGTGTAGGTATTGTCGTTTCTGTCTGCCGCCCGTGCGGCAAATCCGGGCATTCTGGGTGTCAAATGCAGTCCAGGGCCGCTCTGGAGCAGACATCTCGGATTCTGATGTGCTCGTAAGTACATGTACGAGGTGTCTCCCGTGCCGGCCTGCTCTGGCTGACCCCGACCACCGGTGGCGCGTCCTCCAGTGAGCCGTGCACGGGCAGGGCGTCCCGGTCCTCGCCGACCGTGCCTACATGGGCGCCGGCCCATGGGTGACGACAGCCCGCAGACGCCCGCCCGGCCGAGACCTCACACCCACCCGACAGACCGTCAACAGTGTGCTGTCGGCGGCACGGGCACCGGTCGAGCGCGGCATTGCACGGCTGAAGTCGTGGCGCATCTTCCGCAGATCCCGGTGCAGCCCGAATCGAATGACGTCAATCGCCGCCGCCCTCACCTTGGAGCGTCAACGCTGAAAACGCTCCTTACCTTGCTGGCGGGTTGGTTCCGGTCCTTCGTACGATCGGGAGACCCAGGGGCCTGGGTGTGGCTGAAAGCGCTCATGCCGTTTGGAGTGACCCCCGAGATTCCGACACCTGGACGCTGGATGTTTCGTCATCCAGGGGAAGTGATCCATGGTGGCAAAGCGAAGGAATTTCCC
>NZ_JBIVNL010000016.1:0-106407 GCF_044753545.1 Streptomyces sp. NPDC088350
CCCCCCGCCCCCCCCCCCCGGGGGGGCGCCCCCCCCCCCCCCCCCCCCCCACCGCCCCCCGCCCCCCCCCCCCCCCGGGGGGGGGGGCGCCCCCCCGCCCCCCCCCCCCCCCCCGACTCGCATGGGGTCTCAGCCGAGTCTCGCCGCCAGGCCGCCCGTGCAGCGGACCTCGTCGCCCGCCGTGATGAGCAGTGCCTCCACGTCCGGCAGCGACTCCAGCCAGCCCAGACCCTCCCGCGAACCCATCGCGAACGCGGCCGTCGCCCAGCAGTCGGCCCAGGTCAGCCGGGGGGCCACGACGGTGACGGCGACCAGGTCGGTGACCGCGGACTTGCCGGTGCTCGGGTCCACGATGTGCGCCCCGCGCTCCGCCGTACCGGAGGTGGCCACGGCCAACTCGTCGGCGCCGGCGGCCGAGATGACGGCTGCGAGGCCGCCCGGACGGAGGGGATCGGAGACACCGACCCGCCACGGCCGGTGCGGTCCCGGTGTGCCGAACATCTGGACGTCACCGCCGCCGTTCACGCTGACCCCGCTCACCCCGGCCGCCGCCGCGATCAGCCCGGCCGCCCGCTCGGCGGCCCAGCCCTTCACGATGCCGGTCGGGTCGAGCCGTCCCTCGTAGGTCGTGCTGAACCAGCCGGCGCTCACCCGCTCCGCCTCGGCGCCCAGCTCCAGCACCTCGGCGACCTCGGCGTCGCACTCGGCCAGGGTCAGCTCGCCGCGGGCCAGCCGGGACACCTGGCTGTCGTCGCGGTAGGTGCTGAACACCTCGTTGACGCGGTGCAGTTGGGCGACCGCCCGGTCCAGCGCGGTCCGGACTGCCTCGGGCTCCCCGCCGCGGATGTCGAAGGAGAACACCGTCCCCATGACCTCCTCGGCGTGCCGCAGCGCGGCGGGAGCCTCCGCGGGATCGGTCACCGTGTCAGCCACCGGCCTTGTCCAGCGCCGACTGCAGGGACTGCTTGTAACCGCCGCTCGTGTACGTCGCACCCGACACGGAGTCGATGGTCGCACTCCCGGCTGCCACGGCCTCCTGGTTGAGCTTCGGGATCGCCAGCGCCGTCTTCTGGTCACTGAGCCCGCCGCTCGGCGCCTGCACGGCGTCCGCCTTGGTGATCTTGCCGTTGGCGACGGTGATCCGGACCTGCACCGGCCCGTACTCGGTCGTCGCGACATTGCCGGTGACGGTCTTGGCCTGAGCGGCCTGGCCCGACCCAGAGGCCTGGCCCGACCCGGCGGCCGAACTCTGCGACGGGGACGCCGTGTTGGCGCCGGCGGCCTTCATCTTGTCGATGGCCGACTGCAACGACTGCTTGTAGCCGGTGCTGGTGTACGTCGCCCCGGTCACGGACGTGATGTCCGCGCTCTGGGTGGCGACGGCCTCCTGGTTCAGCTTGGGCACGGACAGCGCGGTCTTCTGGTCGCTGGTGCCGCCCTTGGGCGCCTGGACGGCCTCGGCCTTGGTGATCTTCCCGTTGGCGACCGTCAGCCGCACCTGGACGACCCCGTACTGGGTCTGGGCGACAGCGCCCGTGACCGTGGAGGTCCCGGCCGCCGCGGCACCGCCCTGGGGCGACTCCTGCGCGGCGGCGGTCCCCTGGGCCGCCGCACCCTGCGCGGACGCCGAGGTGGAGTCGGTCGCCGGCTTCAGGGAGAGCAGCAGCACGATCCCGGACACGGTGGCGGCGCTCGCAAGCAGAACACGCCGGATGGGGTGGCTCTTCTTCATCGCTCCTGACTCCCGTCGCTCACATCTCGAACGACTCGTGATGGATGCGGCGGGCGGGAACCCCCGCGCCGCGCAGTGCTTCGTAGACCGACTGCGCGAAGCCGGGCGGCCCGCACATGAAGACGTCGTGGTTGTCGATGTCGGGCATCTTGCGCCGCAGGGACTCCGCCGAGATGTCGGGGCGTTCCCCGTCGGGGCTGTTGACCGCGTACATCAACCGGGCGCCGCGCTCGTCGGCGATCTTCGCCAACTCGTCCCACAGTGCGAGGTCCTGCGTGGTGTTGGCCCGGTAGAGCAGCGTGATGTCACCGGCCGCTCCCGGCAGCGTCTCGAACAGTGCCCGCATGGGCGTGATGCCGACGCCACCGGCGACCAGCAGCACCTTGCCGCGGGTGCGCCGCTGCGAGGTCATCGCGCCGTACGGGCCCTCGGCCCACACCTTCATGCCGGGGCGCAGTTCACGCAGCCGGGCGCTGTGGTCGCCGATCGCCTTGACCGTGATCCGCAGCATGTTCGGGCGGGGCGCCGCCGACAGCGAGTACGGGTGCGAGCTGAACCGCATGCCCGGCGCCAGGAACCGCCACCGGAAGAACTGCCCGGCCTCCGCGCCCATCCGGTGCAGCTTCCGCCCGCCGATGAGCACGGACACGATGCCGGGCGTCTCCTCGATGACCGCCTCGACGTACATCCGGTGCCGCAGGTTGAGACGGATCGGGGTGAGGATCCGGTACCAGACCACCAGCGCGGTGACCGTGCCGTACAGCCCGTACCAGACGGTCTTGGCGAGCGGCGTCAGCGCGAAGTCGTTGCCGGTGGTGATCTGGTGCCAGAAGGTCAGGAACACCGCGCCGTACGTCAGCAGGTGCACGTGGTACCAGGTGTCGTACGGCAGCCTGCGGCGGACGGCGCCGATCGACGAGAGTCCGATGAGCAGGAACAGGCCGGTGCCGATGGCGGCCTTGCCCATGTCGGGCAGCTGGTTCACGGAGTCGATGGTCTGCTGGACGATGTCGTTCAGCGTCTTGCCCGCCTGGAGGGCGTAGCCCCACATGATGAGGAAGACGTGCGCGAAGACCAGGCAGAGCGTGTACCGGCCGCTCATCGCGTGCCAGCGGGCGACCCGGTCGGAGCCGACCCGCCGCTCCAGGGCGGGCACGCGGGCCATCTGGAGCACGACGAGTGCCATCAGATAACCGGCCAACAGGCCGGTGATGCGGCCCGCGTTGAGGATTTTGCCGTTCTGGTCGGCGATGGACGGCGTGTTCTGCCACCACATCCACAGCACCCCGACCGCGCCCGCCCAGACGGCGAGCAGCAGCAGGGTCGCTGGGGAGCGGCGCGGGCGGATGCGGCGCATCGTCTGTCGGCGGGCGGCACGTCCGCCTGCGAGCGTGGTGGTCACGGTTCCTCCGTGGACGGGGCAAGGGGGGTGGGCTGGTCCCTTGGCCCTGAAGTACGTGCCGTTGCGCCTGTGCGTTCAGAGTCCCGCCGAGTCCAGTGCGGACTGGAGTGACTGGCGGTAACCGTCACTTGTGTACGTGGCTCCCGACACCGTGTCGATACTCGCGCTCTGCGCGGCCAGGGCCTCGCTCCGCAACTGGGGCAGGGCAGCGGAGTTGATCTCCTGATCGCGTGGATTGCCCGAAGGCGACTGGACCGCGGTGACATCGGTGATTTTGCCGTTCTTCACGGTGATCTTCACCTGTACGGGGCCCCAACGGGTCTGCACGGTATCGCCGTTGACGGTCTTGGCGCCGGTCGCGGTGGAGCCGCTTGAGCTGCTCGACGGCACGGTCGCGGGTGCCGCGGCCACCTGGGGCGCGGTGTGCGGCTTCAGCGCCAGCAGCATCACCAGACCGGACGCGGTGACCGCGCTCGCCAGCACGATCCGGCGCAGCGGACGGTTCTTCCTCAACGGATGCACGACGGCCTCACAGCTCGAACGACTCGTGGTGGATACGGCGGTCCGGCACCCCGGCGGCACGCAGCGCCCCGTACAGATCCTGGGCGAACGCGTGCGGACCGCAGAGGTACACGTCGTGCCCGGCGAGATCGGGCACGGCCTCGCGCAGCGCCGCCGCGCCGAGCACCGGCCGCTGCCCCTGCGGCCCGTTGAGCGCGTACAGCACCTTCGCCCCGCGCCACCGCGCGATCGCCTCCAACTCCGCGCCCAGCGCGAGGTCTTGGGCCGTCCGCGCCCGGTACAGCAGCGTCACCTCGCCCGGCAGCGTCTCGAACAGCGCCCGCAGCGGGGTGACACCGACGCCGGCCGCGATCAGCAACGACCGGTGCGCGGTGCGCCGTTCGGCGGTCAGCGAGCCGTACGGCCCCTCCGCCCACACCCGGGCGCCCGGCCGCAGCAGCGCCACCGCCGCGCTGTGGCCGCCGAGCGCCTTGACCGTGATCCGCAGCAGGTCCCGCCGGGGCGGCGCCGACAGCGAGTACGGCGTCGACGTCCAGCCCATGCCTTCGCCGAAGAACCGCCAGCGGAAGAACTGCCCGGCCTCCGCGCCGAGTTGGTCGATCCGCCGCCCGCGTACGACGACGGAGTACACCCCCGGAGCCTCCCGGTGCACGGACTCGACCCGCAGCCGGTGCCGCAGATTGAGCCGCACCGGGACGAGCACCCGGAACCACAGCACCAGCGCCGCGACACCCAGGTACAGCGCGTACCAGGCGTCCGTGGCGGCGGCGTGGCCGTTGAACTCGTTGCCGAGGGACAACTGGTGGAAGAAGGCGAGGAACACGGCGACGTATGTGAGGAGGTGGACGTAGTACCAGAACTCGTAGCTCAGCCTGCGCCGCGCGGCACGCGCGGAGGTGATGCCGACCGCGAACAGGATCAGCGCGCCCAACGTGCCCTTCAGCATGTCCGGGTAGTCCAGCACCACCGTGACCGTCTCGTGCACGAGTGAGGCACGGTCCTGGGCGGCATAGCCGAGCAGGATGAACACGATGTGCGCGACCAGCAGACAGACCGTGTAGCGGCCGGCCATCGCGTGCCAGCGCGCCACCCG
This sequence comes from Streptomyces sp. NPDC088350, assembly GCF_044753545.1. Taxonomy (NCBI): domain Bacteria; kingdom Bacillati; phylum Actinomycetota; class Actinomycetes; order Kitasatosporales; family Streptomycetaceae; genus Streptomyces; species Streptomyces sp. NPDC088350. The sequence goes on from NZ_JBIVNL010000016.1 coordinate 4,750, forward strand.
GTCCGAGCCGATCCGCCGCTCCAGCAGCGGCACCCGCGCCATCAGACCCACGAGCACGGCACAGGCGTACCCGCACAGCAGCCCGGCGATCCGCCCGGCCCCGGTCAGCCAGCCCGCAGCCCCGACCACCGAACCGGTACCGGCCCACCAGAGGGCGACCGTGGCCGCCGCCCCGGCCCACAGCAGCCCGAGCACCGCGCCCGCCGGTGAACGCCGGGGGGACGGCGCCACGGGCGGTGCCGCCCGCCGCTCGTACACGGTGGTCATCTGTGCGTCCTCTCACCCGTCCTGCACACGACTGTGCGGGCCGAACCTCTGAGGGATCTCTGAGCGAACCCCTTTCTCGGCGTTCTCAGAGGAAACTCAGAGGGGCCCGCGGCGGCCGGGGACGCGACGAGGGGTGATGCTGGTAAACGCGATGAACACGACCCGCTCCGGCCGACCGGCCCTCACCCGCCCCGACGGCACCCCCGTCCGCGTCCTGGTCGTCGACGACGACCCCGATCTGGCCGAGGTGCTCTCCGGCGCCCTGCGCTACGAGGGCTGGGAGGTCCGCACGGCCGGCGACGGGGCCTCCGCGCTCGCCGGGGCGCGCGAGCTGCGGCCCGACGCCGTAGTCCTGGACGTGATGCTCCCGGACACCGACGGCTTCGCCGTACTGCGCTCCCTGCACGAGGTGAAGCCCGACGTCTGCGTGCTCTTCCTCACCGCCCGGGACACCGTCGAGGACCGCATCGCGGGCATCACCGCGGGCGGCGACGACTACGTGACGAAACCCTTCAGCCTGGAGGAGGTCGTCGCCCGGCTGCGCGGACTGCTGCGCCGCGCGGGCATGGCCCGCCAGCAGGAGGAGGGCCCCCGGATGACCGTCGGGGACCTCGTCATGGACGAGGAGGCCCGCGAGGTCACCCGCGACGGGCGGCTCATCGAACTGTCGCCGACCGAGTTCGAACTGCTCCGCTTCCTCATGCGCAACCCGCGCCGCGTCCTCAGCAAGGCCCAGATCCTCGACCGCGTCTGGTCCTACGACTTCGGCGGCCAGGCCCATGTCGTCGAGCTGTACATCTCCTACCTGCGCAAAAAGGTGGACGCGGGCCACGCGCCCATGATCCACACCGTGCGCGGGGCCGGATACGTGCTCAAGCCGGTCGTGTGATGGGCGGGCGCCTGCGGGCCCTCGGGCGCCGGCTGCCCCGGCCGCACACCCTGCGGGCGCGGCTGACGGCGGGCCTGGTGGTGCTGCTCGCGGTCAGCTGCGCGGCCGTCGGGGTGGCCGCGGTGATCGAGCTGGACGGCTTCCTCACCGGCCGCCTCAACCAGCAACTGACCGAGGTCGGGACGCAGTTCCCGGCCAGCCTGGAGCACAACGGCAAGACGCCGACCGACCACGACGCCGACGACCGCGAACGCGGCGACACCCGCAGGCAGGCGCCGGGCACGTTCGGCGCCCGCCTGGTCGACGGCACCGTCACCAACGCGGCGGTCGTGCCCGCCGACGAGGAAGACTCCACGACCGACCTGAAGGTCGCCCTCACCGCGCGGGACAGAAGGGAACTCGCCGCGGTCCCGGTCGGCGGCAGGGCCCACACCATCCACCTCTCCTCCCTCGGCCGGTACCGCGTCCTCGCCGCCGTCGGCCGGGACAACGACGTCCTGATCACCGGACTCCCGTTGGAGTCGGTGGAGGCCGCCGTCCACCGCCTGGAGGCGGTCGCCGCGATCGTCTTCGGCGCCGCCCTCCTGGCCGCCGGATTCGCGGGCGCGCTCTGGGTCCGCTGGTCGCTGCGGCCACTCAGCCGGGTCGCCGCCACGGCCACCCGGGTCAGTGAACTCCCGCTGGCCAGCGGCGAGGTGACCCTCCCGCCCCGGGCGCCCGAGTCCGATCCGCGCAGCGAGGTGGGCCGGGTCGCCGGTGCCTTCAACCGCATGCTCGGCCATGTCGAGGACGCGCTCACCCACCGGCACGCCAGCGAGGAGCGCCTGCGCAGCTTCGCGGCCGACGCCAGCCACGAACTACGGACCCCGGTCGCGTCGATCCGGGGCCACGCCGAACTCGCCCTGCTCCACCCGGACCCCGTCCCGCCCAAGGTGACCCGGGCACTGGAGCGCATCGCGGCCGAGTCCGCGCGCATGGGTGTGATGGTCGACGAGATGCTCCTCCTCGCCCGCCTCGACGCGGGCCGCCCCCTCGAACGCCGACCCGTCGACCTCACCCGCCTGGTCCTCGACGCCGTCACCGACGCGCGTGCGGCGGGCCCCGACCACCGCTGGACCCTGGAACTCCCCGAGGAACCGGTCACCGTCACGGGCGACGCCCACCGCCTCCAACAGCTCTTGGCCAACCTGCTGACCAACGCCCGCTCGCACACACCCGCCGACACGAAGGTGACGGTAGCCCTGGAGACACGGGACGGGACCACCTGCCTGGTCGTCCACGACGACGGCCCCGGCGTCCCGGCAGAGGTCCAGCCAGGAGTCTTCGAACGCTTCACCCGAGCGGACCGCCGACGAACGGAGGCCGGGGGAGGGACGGGGGGAGGAGGAGCGGGCCTGGGCCTGTCGATCGTGGCGGCCGTGACGGAGGCGCATAGGGGGAGCGTGCAGTTGGAGAGCCGCCCAGGCTCGACAACGTTCACGGTGAAACTTCCGTCAGGTGGAGCTACGCAGGGGCGCGGGGAACTGCGCGACCAGCCCCATCCGGCCTGAACCCGCCATACGACCGTCAGATCAGCGGCGCTCTCGCGATTCAGTACCGAGTAATCGCCGTAACCCCGCTCACCGTCCCAATCGCGATACGAGGCCCCCGCAAAGGATCAGCCCACCGCAAAATCCTCCGCATCGCATCCACCGGTACGGACACACAACCGGCGGTAGCCCCGCGCCCGTTGACATGCAAAAAGATCCCGGCCCCCCGCCCCTTCACAGGCTTGGCGTAGTTGAACCCGATGACAACCCCATACGCATACTGCGTCGCATAAGAGATCAACCGCTCCGACTCGGACGCCCGGCAGTCCCCGGCCAACGGCTCACTCCACCGGTTGTAGACCCGAGACAGAACGTCCTCGCACCACCACGAACTCCCGTGCACCCGCCGGTACTTGACCTTGGTCCCACCCGGCGCCCCCTTGATCCCGAAGGCGAACGGCAGGTCGTACAACCCGGTGGGAGTCGTGTAAGACCCCTGCTTACGAGCCCGGCCCTCGACCAGCCCCTTCGCCCCGAACCGCGCAGCCGCCGAACCGACCTTCACCCAACCCGCACCCCGCCGCCGCTCCCACCAACTGAGCGTCCCCGACGTGGAGTTCGCGCGGGGCGCCTGGGCGAGGATCAGCTGACTGCCACCCCCGGTGTCCGCCAGCAACGCCGGCAACGGCGTCGCCGCACGCGCGGGCACCGCACCGAGCAGGAGAAGGAGGGACGCGGACGCAAGGGTGAGCACACCGGGACGCATGGCTCAGACGGTAGGGCCCGGGCGAGGTGACGGCAGCTCAGATGGGCCAAATAGGCAAGACGCGATCGGTCCGTACGTCACCGTGGCCGCCCCGGCCGGCGTTCATCGGGGCGGCCACGGCTGCCTGTCACGTCACTTGGTGAGCGTGCAGGCGGCCAGGGAGTCCAGCCCGGTCGGCTTGGTGCCCTGACGCCCGATGGCGATCGCGATCCGGTCGATCGTCGAGACGCGCTTGTCCTTCAGCGGGCCGAGGATGGCGTTCTGGACGAAGTTGGGTCCGCCCTGTCCGACGGTGTCGACGAGTCGCTTGTTGGCCTCGGCGATCTGCGTGTTCAGCAGAGTGAGGTTGCGGTCGACCTCGGCCTGCGCGGAAGCCGGGACGGCCGGCAGCTGCGACTTCACGTCGGGGCAGGAGATCGTGCCGACGGCGCCCGACGCGGCGGTGGTGCCGGTCCCCCCGGCCGCCTGCGTGGCGGCGGCGGTGGCGCTCGGGGTCGCGGCCGTGGCGCCCGTCGCCCCGGTCGAACCGGTCGTACCGGCCGAGTTGAGGGTGCACCCGGCGAGCGCGTCCAGGCCCGTCGGCTTGGTGCCCTTGCGACCGATGGCGATGGCGATTCTGTCGATGGTCGAGACGCGCTTGTCCTTCAGCGGGCCGAGGATGGCGTTCTGGACGAAGTTGGGTCCGCCCTGTCCGACGGTGTCGACGAGTCGCTTGTTGGCCTCGGCGATCTGCGTGTTGAGGAGCGTGAGGTTGCGGTCGACCTCGGCCTGCGCGGAAGCCGGGACGGCCGGCAGCTGCGACTTCACGTCCGGGCAGGAGATCGTCCCGGTGGCGGCCAGTGTCCTGACATTCTGGGTGCCGCTCTTGGAGGGTGTCCCGGCGAGGGCCGAACCGGCGATGACCGCACCGGACAGCGCCACGGCGGCGGCACCGCCGATGAACACGACGCGACGCTTGTTGTACTTGGGGAGAGCCCTGGACATGCGAATGCCTCACTCGGGTCAGGGGGGAACTGGAGATGACTCGTGGGGGAAACGCGGCGCCTGCGTCCGGCGAGAGGTACGGGAAAGCGGTTACAGATGTTCAAGGCTCCTTGAAATTGATGTTCAGGACCTCCCGAAATTGACGAATCATGCAGGACTCTGCATAATCATGCATGCTGGACAACGCGGCCGGGCGACGCAGCCGGCCACCACGGAACGACGTCCATCCACAGCCTTTGAGGAGCAGCGCAAGTGAGCAGCAACAGCGGTGACGTACGGCTCTGGGGCGGTCGTTTCGCCGACGGTCCCGCCGAGGCCCTGGCGAAGCTGTCCGCGTCCGTCCACTTCGACTGGCGGCTCGCGCCCTACGACATCGCCGGTTCCCGCGCCCACGCGCGCGTGCTGCACAAGGCGAACCTCCTTGACGACGACGAGCTGACCCGGATGCTCGCGGGCCTCGACCAGCTCGCGGCGAACGTCGCCGACGGCTCCCTCGTCGGCACGATCGCCGACGAGGATGTCCATACGGCCCTGGAACGCGGCCTGTTGGAGATCCTCGGCCCCGACCTCGGCGGCAAGCTGCGTGCGGGCCGCTCCCGCAACGACCAGGTGGCGACGCTCTTCCGCATGTACCTGCGCGACCACGCCCGTACGATCGGCGGCCTGATCGCCGACCTCCAGGACGCGCTGATCGGCCTCGCGGAGGCCCACCCCGACGTGGCGATGCCCGGCCGCACCCACCTCCAGCACGCCCAGCCGGTGCTGTTCGCCCACCACGTCCTGGCCCATGTGCAGCCCCTGTCCCGGGACGCGGAACGCCTGCGCCAGTGGGACGAGCGCACGGCCGTCTCGCCGTACGGATCGGGTGCGCTGGCCGGTTCCTCCCTCGGCCTGGACCCGGAGTCGGTGGCGAAGGACCTCGGCTTCGAGCACGGCTCGGTCGCCAACTCGATCGACGGCACGGCCTCCCGCGACTTCGTCGCCGAGTTCGCCTTCATCACCGCGATGATCGGGGTGAACCTCTCCCGGATCGCCGAGGAGATCATCATCTGGAACACGAAGGAGTTCTCCTTCGTGACCCTGCACGACGCGTTCTCCACGGGCTCGTCGATCATGCCGCAGAAGAAGAACCCGGACATCGCGGAGCTGGCGCGCGGCAAGTCCGGCCGCCTGATCGGCAACCTCACCGGCCTGATGGCCACGCTCAAGGCCCTCCCCCTCGCCTACAACCGCGACCTCCAGGAGGACAAGGAGCCGGTCTTCGACTCCATCGACCAACTCGAGGTCCTGCTCCCGGCGTTCACCGGCATGATGGCCACCCTCACCGTCCACCGCGAGCGCATGGAGGAACTGGCTCCGGCCGGCTTCTCCCTCGCCACCGACATCGCCGAGTGGCTGGTCAAGCAGGGCGTCCCGTTCCGCGTCGCCCACGAGGTCGCCGGCGAGTGCGTCAAGGTCGCGGAATCCGAGGGCATCGAACTCGACGGCCTCACCGACGAACAGTTCGCGAAGATCTCCCCCCACCTCACCCCCGAGGTCCGCACGGTCCTCAACGTCCCCGGCGCCCTGGCCTCCCGCAACGGCAGGGGCGGCACGGCCCCGAGCGCGGTAGCGATCCAACTGGCAGAGGTGAAGCGGGATTTGGCGGCACAGCACGCTTGGTCAACGGCGAAGAGCTGAGTGTTTTAGGGGCGCGGGGAACTGCGCGAGCAACCACAGCGCACCCGCACCCGCACCCGCCAAACAACCGCAACAACCCGAGCTCTGAAGCGAAGGTCATCCCGGGTTACGTTGGTCGGCAGCCGCACCACAGCCGACCAACGGAGCCCGCGATGCCCTTCGCCCGACTGGCCACAGCAACAACCCCCACCAGCCACCTCGGACTGGGCCTCGCCGCAGTGGGCCGCCCCGGCTACATCAACCTCGGCCGGGAAAGCGACCTCGGAGAGAACCGCAGCGTAGAAACTCTCCGCACCCGCACCCACGACCTCCTTGACGCCGCGTACGCGCAAGGCGTCCGCTACTTCGACGCGGCCCGCTCCTACGGCCGCTCGGAGGAGTTCCTCGCCGACTGGCTGACCGCCCACCCCGCCCTCGACGACATCGTGGTCGGCAGCAAATGGGGCTACACCTACACCGCCGACTGGACCACCGACGCCGAGAAACACGAGGTCAAGGACCACAGCGTCCAGACCTACGACCGCCAGCGCGGCGAAACCGCCGAGCTGCTCGGCGACCGCCTGGACCTCTACCAGATCCACTCGGTGACCCCCGACAGCCCGGCCCTCACCGACAAGGAACTCCACGCAAGGCTGGCCGAGGCCGCCGCCGGGGGAGTGACCATCGGCTTCTCCACCAGCGGCCCCGCCCAGGCCGACGCCATCCGCGCCGCGCTCACCGTGACGGTCGACGGCGAGCCCCTCTTCCGTACCGTCCAGTCGACCTACAACGCCCTGGAGACCTCGGCAGGCCCCGCCCTCGCCGAGGCCCACGACGCCGGACTCACGGTGATCGTCAAGGAGGGCATGGCCAACGGGCGGTTGGCGGCGCCGTACGCACCGGACGCGCTGAAGGCCGTAGCCGAGGAGACGTCCCTCGGGGCCGACGGGATCGCCCTGGCCCTGATCCTGCGCCAGCCGTGGGCAGGTGTGGCCCTCTCCGGCGCGGCCACCGTGGAACAGCTGGCCTCCAACCTGCACGCGGCGGTCGTGGACCTGGACGACGACCAGCTCGCCCGCCTCGCGACGCTCGCCGAGGACCCGCACACGTACTGGGAGCGACGCGGCCGGCTGCCCTGGCACTGATCTCCTGACCGGCACCACGGACTGAGACCTTCACGCCCATCATGAGACACTCATGTCTCACGTGGGTTACTGTTGTCTCATGGCCGTCGACCGTGACCACGTACTCCGCAGCGCAGCCGCCCTGCTCACCCGGAAATCCACGTCCACCATGGACGAGGTCGCCAAGGCGGCCGGGATCAGCAGGGCCACCCTGCACCGCCAGTTCGCCGGGCGTGACGCCCTGGTCCGCGCGCTGGAGGCGTTGGGCATCGCCGAGTGCGAGTCCGCGCTGGACACGGCCCGTCTGGACGAAGGCCCGGCCGCCGACGCCGTACGGCGACTCGTGCGCGCGCTGGAGCCCGCGGCCGGTCTGCTCGCGTTCCTCTACACCGAGAACCAGCTGTTCGAGGGCGAGCAACAGAACGAGGGCTGGACCCGGCTCGACGACCGGATCGCCACCCTCTTCCGGCGCGGCCAGTCCAGCGGCGAGTTCCGCATCGACCTCACCCCCGCCTGGCTCACCGAGGCCCTGTACGGCCTGATGGCGTCCGGTGCGTGGGCGGTCCAGGAGGGCCGGGTCGCCGCCAACGACTTCTCGCACATGATCGTCGAGCTGTTGCTCGGCGGAGCGCTGCGAAGAGACGACACACGGAGAGAGGAATCATGACCAGCACCCTGCAGCCGGCGGCTGTAACCGAGACGGAGAAGCGCCCGGGCCGTTGGCTCGCGCTCTCCGTCCTCGTGCTCGCCGTGCTGCTGGTGGCCGTGGACGCGACCGTCCTGGGCCTCGCAACCCCTTACATCAGCGAGGACTTGAAGCCTTCGGGCACCCAACTCCTCTGGATCGGCGACGTCTACTCCTTCGTCATCGCGGGCCTGCTCGTGTCGATGGGCAGCCTCGGCGACCGCATAGGCCGTAAGCGCATCCTGCTCGTCGGCGCCACCGCCTTCGGCGCGATATCGATCCTCAACGCCTATGCCACGACACCGGAGTTGATGATCCTGGCGCGGGCCCTGCTCGGCGTCGCGGGCGCGACCCTGATGCCCGCCACCCTCGCCCTGATCCGCAACCTCTTCCACGACCCGCGCGAACGCAGCCTCGCCGTCGGCATCTGGGGCGCAACGGCCTCCGCCGGTACGGCAGTCGGCCCGGTGGCGGGCGGCTTCCTGCTCGAACACTTCTGGTGGGGCTCGGTCTTCCTCATCAACCTGCCCGTGATGGCGGTCCTCGTCCTGGTCGGCATCAAGACCCTCCCCGAGTCGAAGAACCCCAACCCCGGCCCCTGGGACCTGATCAGCGTGGTCCTGTCCCTGGTGGGCGTGATCGGCGTGGTCTACGCGGTCAAGGAGGCCGCGACCCACGGCGCCGAGTTGCCCTCGCTCGCGGTGGGCGCCCTGGGCGCGGCGGCCCTGTACTGGTTCGTGCGCCGCCAACTCACGCTCCCCGCACCCCTGTTGGACATGCGCCTGTTCCGCAACCGCGGCTTCAGCGCGGCGGTCCTCGCCGACCTGCTCACCGTCCTCGGCCTGTCCGGGCTGGTGTTCTTCCTCTCCCAGTACCTGCAACTGGTCCAGGGCAGGGGCCCGTTCGAGGCGGGCCTCGCCGAAATCCCCGCCGCCGTGGGCGCGGTGGCGGCCGGCCTGATCGCCGGCCGTGCGGCCCGCCGCTTCTCGGTCCGCACGGTGGTGGCGGGCGGCCTCGCGGCGGTCGGCCTGGCCCTGGCCGTACTGACCACCCTGAGTCAGTCGACCGCCTACCCGATCCTGGGCGCCGCGCTCCTGGTGGTCGGCATCGGCGCCGGCTTCTCCTTCACGGTCACCGCCGACGTCATCCTCTCCTCCGTACCGAAGGAACAGGCAGGCGCGGCATCGGCGGTCTCGGAAACGGCCTACGAGTTGGGCGCTGCCCTCGGCATCGCGGCACTCGGCTCCATCGTGACGGGCGTGTACAGGGGCTTCCAGGCTCCGGCAGGCACTCCGTCCGGCGCCCACGAGTCACTGGGCGGCGCGGTGGAGGCGGCGACAGGCATGCCGACACAAGCAGCCCAGCAAATGCTGACCTCGGCAAGAGAAGCCTTCGTCAGCGGCCTCAGTGTGGCGTCAGCGGTGGGCGCAACGGTTCTGCTGGCAACGGCAGTTGCAGCATGGTTCATGTTGCGAGGCCAACGCCTGGAGAGCGCCCTTTAGGGGCGCGGGGAACTGCGCGACCAGCCACAACGTACCCGCGCCCAAAAACGAACCCCTACGCGGCCTTGGCCTTCGTCGCGTACATGTCCACGTACTCCTGCCCCGACAACCGCATGACCTCAGTCATCACAGAGTCCGTCACAGCCCGCAGCACATACCGATCCCGGTCCATCCCCTCATACCGAGAGAACTCCATCGCCTCACCGAACCGAACAGTCACCCGCCCCGGCCGAGGAAACCCCGCCCCACCCGGCTGCAACTTGTCCGTACCGATCATCGCGAACGGAACAACAGGCGCGCCCGTCATCATCGTGAGACGGGCGATGCCCGTACGCCCCCGGTACAACCGCCCGTCAGGCGACCGCGTCCCCTCGGGGTAGATCCCGAAGACCTTGCCCTCCTCCAGCACCCGCCGCCCGGTCATCAGCGCGGCGACACCGCCGTTCGCCCCGTCCCGGTCCACCGGGATCATGCCGACACCGGTGAAGAACCAGGCCATGAGACGGCCCTTGAAGCCCTCGCCGGTGACGTACTCGTCCTTGCCGATGAAGAACACCTGCCGGTCGCAGACCAGCGGGAGGATCATCGAGTCGATGAACGTGAGGTGGTTGCCGGCCAGGATCACCGGACCGTCGCCGGGGATGTGCTCCACGCCCTCCACCCGTGGGCGGAACATCAGGCGCATGATCGGTCCGAGCACTGCCTTGATGAGCGCGAAGCGGGACAACGGGCCCTCCGGTGTCAAGGGGTTCGATATAAATCTGTGCAGGTGAGGACGATACTCGCGGCTCCCGGGGTATTGCACATCGGGTTCACCGAGGTCTTACGCAGTGTTGACGCACGTTTACCTGCGGTGCCGCGCCGGAGACGTCCCGTAACCGGGCCGCCATGTTGTGACGCATCTCGCCTTCCTTACTGATGACGTGTCAAACCTCGCCGCGCCCACGACATCCAGCGTCACCGTCGTGTTCCGGCCGAGGTCTCCCGTTCGTCATGTACGCGCACCTACGATCGGCGCGCACCGACGGGGCGACGCCAGGAGGTTTCATGGACACGCAGGGAACACAGGGAACGCAGGGGCCGAACGAGCGGGCGAACGGAACAGGACGGCGGGCGCTCCTCGGCGCGGCCGTGCTCGGCGCGGGAGTGGCGGCACTGGGACCGGCGGGTACGGCGAGAGCCGCCGAGGCCGCGACGGCGCGTCACGGAGGCGGCCTCAAGGACCTGCCCAAGCCGACGATCGTCGGGCACCGCGGCACCAGCGGCTACCGCCCGGAGCACACCTTCGGCTCGTACAACCTGGCCCTCGACCTGGGCGCCGACATCGTCGAGGCCGGTGACCTGGTCCCGACCAAGGACGGTCACCTGGTCTGCCGGCACGAGCCGGAGATCGGCGGCACCACGAACGTCGCCGACCACCCCGAGTTCGCCTCCCGCAAGACCACCAAGCTGCTGGACGGCGTCTCCGTCACCGGCTGGTTCACCGAGGACTTCACCCTCGCGGAGCTGAAGACCCTGCGCGCGGTCGAGCGCATTCCGGCCAACCGCCCGCACAACACGCTCTACAACGGCCGCTGGGAGATCCCCACCTTCGAAGAGGTTCTCAAGTGGCAGGACGAGCAGACCCGTAAGCGCGGCAAGCAGGTCTGGATCTACCCCGAGATGAAGCACCCCACCTACTTCCGCAAGCGCGGCTTCGACATGGAGAAGCTGCTCTCGACGGTCCTGCGCAAGCACGGCAAGGACAAGAAGAACTCGCCGGTCCTCATCCAGTCCTTCGAGCCGACCAGCATCCAGAAGATCAACAAGCTCGTCGGCAACCCGCTGGTGGTGCTGCTGTCCGGCACGGGCACCCGCCCCTTCGACTTCGTCGACCTGGGCGACCCGCGCACGGTCGACGACCTCGTCACCCCCAAGGGCCTCGCCGAGATCGCGTCGTACGCGCAGGGCATCGGCCCGACGCTCGACCTGATCATCACGAAGAACGCCGACGGCAGCCTGAACAAGGAGACGACCCTGGTCGCCGACGCGCACAAGGCGGGCCTGATCCTGCACCCCTACACCATGCGCAACGAGAACCCCTTCCTGCCGCTGGAGTACCGCAAGGGCACCGCCGTGGACGCCTACGGCGACGCGTTCGGCGCCTTCAAGCGCTACTTCGCCACCGGCATCGACGGTGTCTTCACCGACAACGCCGACACCGCTCTGCTCGCCCGCGCGGACTTCGTCAACGGCTGAGCCCCGCGCCCCGTTGGAGTGACAGACGGCCGCCCCGGCAACCTTGTGCCGGGGCGGCCACGTCGTGCCGCATATGACACACCAACTCGTCGTGACCTTGCGCCCACTGCTCGCCGCCGAGGCCTCCGCCGAGGCATATGCCTCCGGAACCGAGCCGGGCGACCTCGAACAGGCCGTCTGGCTCCGCCTCCTGGAACGCCTCGACGCCTCCGGCCCACCGGTCGACCCCCAGCGCTGGCTCCGCCGCGCGGTCCGCTCGGAGGCCCAGCGCACCCGACGTACGGCTCGCCTTGAACAGTCGTACGACGACGATCCCGCCGACGACAGCGACCGCGGCCCCGAGCAGGCCGCCCTCACCTCCGACAGGCACCGCGCGCTGCATGACGCCGTGCGCCGGTTGCCCGGTCGCTGCCCGCGTCTGATGGAGGCCCTTCTGTCGCCGAAGGACCTCACCTACCGCGAGATCGCGGGGGAGTTGGGTATCTCACAGGGCAGTCTCGGCCCGGAACGTTCCAGATGTCTGGGATGTCTTCGGCGATTGCTGACGCCGGAGGTTGCGGCCCGCGAAGCACGGGGATAGGAGTGAGGGACCACATGGCGATCAGGTGAGCGGGAGGCGTGCGCACATGGGCATGAGCGTGACCATCTCGGTGGCGACCGAGCAGGACGCAGAGCAGATCTTCAGGCTGCAGTACCTGTGCTTCCAGAGCGAGGCGGCGCTGTACGGCAATTACCGCATCGATCCGCTCGTCGAAAGTCTCGACTCGGTCCGCGAGGAGGTCGGCTCCGACTGCGTCTTCGTCGCCCGGCTGGGCGAGGAGGTGGTCGGCTCGGTCCGCGGCACGGTGACCGAGGACGGCGCGGCGGCCATCGGCAAACTCTGCGTCCACCCGCGCCTCCAGGGCCACGGCATCGGCGCCCGCCTGCTCCGCGCGGCGGAATCGGCGCTCGCCGAGGAACGCGGAGCCAAGAAGTTCCGCCTCCACACCGGCCACCGCAGCGAGGGCAACCTCCGTCTGTACCGCCGCGTCGGCTACGAGACCGTAGGCACCTCCGAGGGCAACGACGGCGTACCGATGATCGTCCTGGAGAAACCGGTCGAGGCGTACGTCGCTACGGCGTGACCGTGTCGGTGGTGTCGGCCGTGCGGTTCTTCCGCAGCCAGTACAGCGCGGACAGCGGCAGCAGCACGGGGATGAAGATGTACCCCGCGCCGTAGTACGACCAGACCGTCGCGTCCGGGAAGGCCGAGCTGTCGATCACGGTCAACGTACCCACGATCAGGACACCCGCGAGTTCGGCGGCGCAGCACGCCTGTGCCGCCCTGCGGGCCCTCTCGCCGCCGCGGATCAGCGAGTACGTGATGAATCCGTACACCACACCCGCTACGGCCGACAGCGAGTAGGCGAGCGGGGCCCGGCCGAACTCGGTGGCGATCTGGTAGACGGAGCGGGACACCGCACCGACCACCATCACACCGTAGAACCAGACGAGCAGCATGCCGGGCCCGCTGATGAGCCGCTTCGGCTTCTCTTCCGCGGTGTTCTCTTCCACGGTGGTCATCTCAGCTTCCCCAGATGTCGTAGAGCCGCACTTCGAGCACCGCGAGGACCACACCGCCGGCCGCGACCGTCGCCGAACCCCAGCGCGTGCGCTCCGCCAGTGACATGAAACCCGCCGCCGGGACCGCCGCGAACGCGCCCAGCAGATACGCCACGAAGATCGCCGTGCCCTGCTCCGCCTTCTCGCCGCGCGCCAACTGCACGATGCCGACCACCAGTTGGACCGTGGCCAGCAGGGTGACGACGGCCATTCCGATGAAGTGCCAGTCCTTCGTCGACTGGTCGCGGTAGGCCGCCCACCCGGTCCAGGCGGCGAGCAGCAGCGCGGCGACACCGATCGTCAGTGTCAGGGCATCAAGCATGCAGTGACCCTATTACGGGCCATAAGGCCGGTGACCGTAGGGTCGAGTGCATGAAGATCCATGCTCAAGCCCTCCTGTTCGACAACGACGGCACGCTCGTCTCCTCCCTCGAATCCGTGCGCAGGTGCTGGACCCGGTGGGCGGACGAGTTCGGGATCACCGCCGAGGACTTCGCACGGGTCGAGCTGCACGGGCGGACCGCCGTGGAGATAGCCGCCGACCTGCTGCCCGCCGATGTCGTGCCGACGGCGGTCGCGCGGATCGAGGCGCTGGAGGTCGAGGACGTGGCCAACGGCGGTGCCGTCCTGCTGCCCGGCACGCGCGATTTCCTCGACGCGCTGCCCGCCGACCGCTGGGCCGTCGTCACCTCCGCCACCCGCCGGCTCGCCGAGGCCCGGCTCGCGCACGCCGGCATCCTCCCCAAGACCCTCGTGGTCGCCGAGGACGTCACCCGCGGCAAGCCCGACCCCGAGCCGTACCTCCTCGCGGCGCGGCAGTTGGGCGTCGACCCGGCCCGCTGCGTCGTCTTCGAGGACGCCCCGGCGGGGCTCAGGGCCGGGCGCGCGGCCGGGATGATCACCGTGGCATTGGCCACAACGCATGAGGCCCATGAGCTGGACGCCGACCTCGTGGTGAACGACCTGTCAGCCCTGTCCGCGCTGGTCAGCGACGGGGGAGTGGAGATCGTCGCGCGTCGCTGACGGCTGTCCGCCGCTGTCCGGCATGCGGACAGCGGCCCTTTGTCAGGACCGTACGTCTGCTTTACTGATTCCATGACCACGACGAGCAGCCGCACCCTTGCGACCGAGGCGACCCTGACGCCCGGTGCTCGTTGTATGTGTCGAATGTGCGCCTTCTAGAGGGCCCCCGCACCACCCCCGGGCTACGCGCCCCAGCCTCGCGCCCCGAAGCGAGCCGCAGTGGCATGTCCATGTGCTGAACGCCGTGCGACTCCGCCGCCCCACGCACATTTCCCCCCTCGTACCAGGGCACACCCACGCCCTTGTACTCGACAGTCATGGAACCCCAGTGATCACCACATCGGGCCTGACCAAGGTCTACCGCTCGCGCGGCCGTGAGGTCACCGCCCTCGACGGCGTCGATCTCCACGTCCGCGAAGGCGAGGTGTACGGCGTCATCGGCCAGTCCGGCGCCGGCAAGTCCTCGCTCATCCGCTGCGTCAACCTCCTGGAGAAGCCCACCGCCGGCACGGTCACCGTCGACGGGCGGGACCTCACCGCCCTCGCCGGGCGCGGACCGCGCGCCGGACGGGAACTCCGGCAGGCGCGCAGCCGTATCGGCATGGTCTTCCAGCACTTCAACCTGCTCTCCTCGCGGACCGTCCAGGACAACGTCGAATTGCCGCTCGAAATCCTCGGCAGGTCCGGAAAGGAGCGCTCGCGCAAGGCACTTGAGCTGCTCGACCTCGTCGGGCTCGCCGACAGGGCGAAGGCCTACCCGGCGCAGCTCTCCGGTGGGCAGAAGCAGCGTGTCGGCATCGCCCGCGCCCTGGCCGGCGACCCCAAGGTGCTGCTGTCCGACGAGGCCACCAGCGCGCTCGACCCGGAGACCACCCGCTCGATCCTCCAGCTGCTGCGCGACCTCAACCGGCAACTGGGCCTGACCGTCCTGCTCATCACGCACGAGATGGACGTCGTGAAGTCGGTCTGCGACTCCGCCGCGCTGATGCGGAACGGGCGCATCGTCGAGTCCGGGACTGTGAGCGAACTGCTCGCCACCCCCGGCTCCGAGCTGGCCACCGCGCTCTTCCCGGTCAGCGGCGAGGCGGGCGGCGAGGACCGGACCGTCGTCGACGTCACCTTCCACGGCGAGGCCGCCACCCAGCCGGTCATCTCCCAGCTCTCGCGCACCTACAACATCGACATCTCGATCCTCGGCGCCGCCATCGACACCGTCGGTGGACTCCAGGTCGGCCGCATGCGCATCGAACTGCCCGGCCGCTACGAGGACAACGTGGTGCCGATCGGCTTCCTGCGCGAACAGGGCCTGCAGATCGACGTGTTGGGCCAGGAGCCCGTACTGCTGAAGGAAGGTGCCAAGTGAGCTGGTCCGAGATGCAGCCGCTGCTGTCCCAGGCGTGTTGGGACACGCTGTACATGGTGGGCTGGTCCACGGTCATCGCCGTCGTCGGCGGACTCCCGCTCGGCATCCTGCTCGTCCTGACCGACCGCGGCGGACTGCTCCAGAACGTCGCCGCCAACAAGGTCATCGGGCAGATCGTGAACGTGGCCCGCTCGCTGCCGTTCATCATCCTCATGGTCGCGCTGATGAACTTCACGCGGACCATCACCGGGACGACGATCGGCCGCGAGGCCGCGATCGTGCCGCTCGCGATCGGGGCAATTCCCTTCTTCGCGCGCCTGGTTGAGACGGCTGTCCGCGAAGTGGACGGCGGGCTCGTCGAGGCCGTGCAGTCGATGGGCGGCAACACCTGGACGATCGTGCGCAAGGTCCTCGTACCGGAGTCCCTGCCCTCGCTGATCTCCAGCACCACGACCACGATCGTCGCGCTCATCGGCTACTCCGCCATGGCCGGCACGGTCGGCGCCGGAGGCCTCGGCGACATCGCCATTCGCTACGGCTACCAGCGCTTCGAGACCCAGCTGATGTGGATCACCGTGGCGATCCTCGCGGTCGTCATCTCCCTCATCCAGTTCGCCGGCGACTACGCGGCCCGCTCGCTGCACCGGCGCGGCGGACGGTCAGGATCCGCGCCGAGGCTACGGCTGCTCAAAGCCGCGTAGGCCCACCCCCCTCACAGGCTCCCCGCACCACCCAACGCGGGGTCGTCATACGCAACACCCTTCAGGAAAGGCACTTTTCGTGCGTAACACCGCAAAGCTCACCACCGCCGTCCTCGCCGCCGGAGCGCTCACCTTCGCGCTCTCGGCCTGCGGCTCGGACAAGGGCTCCTCCTCGGCCTCCTCCGACTACAGCGGACCGCTGGTCGTCGCCGCGAGCCCCACCCCGCACGCCGAGATCCTCGACTACATCAAGGACCACCTGGCGAAGAAGGCCGGACTCGACCTGGAGGTCAAGGAGTTCACCGACTACGTCACGCCGAACACGGCGACCGAGGACGGCTCGGTGGGCGCCAACTACTTCCAGAACCAGCCGTACCTGGACGACTTCAACAAGAAGAACGGCACCCACATCGTGCCCGTCGTCACGGTCCACCTGGAGCCGCTCGGCCTCTACTCCCACAAGGTCAAGAGCGCCGACGCCCTCAAGAGCGGCGCGACGATCGCCGTTCCGAACGACAGCGTCAACGAGGCCCGCGCCCTCAAGCTGCTCGCGGCGAACGGGCTGATCACCCTCAAGGCCGGTGTGGGCAACGAGGCGACCCCCGCGGACATCACCAAGAACCCCAAGAACCTCACGTTCAAGGAGCTGGAGGCGGCCCAGACCCCGCGCTCCCTGGACGACGTCGACGCGGCCGTCATCAACGGCAACTACGCCATCTCCACGGGCCTCAAGCCCGCCAAGGACGCCATCGTCCTGGAGTCCGCGACGAACAACCCCTACGGCAACTTCCTCGCCGTGAAGAAGGGCAACGAGAAGGACCCGCGCGTCAAGAAGCTCGCGAAGCTGCTGACCTCGCCCGAGGTGAAGAAGTTCATCGAGGACAAGTACGCCGGTTCGGTCATCCCGTCCTTCTGACCCATCCCGTCCTTCCGAGTCGTCTTGTAGACAACTCGCCGCAACTCACCGGGTCCACTCCCTCACCATGGGTGGACCCGGTGGTGCGGTTGGGCGCTTTCATGCTGCATGCTGGTCAGCTCAGGGGGCCCTGAACATTTTCCAACGGTTACGGAGCGGCGCATGACTAGCACCTTCCCCAACATCTCCATCAGCACGGAGCGGTTGGTGCTGCGGCCCCTCGACGAGGACGATGTACAGGCCCTGTCCGAGATGATGAACGACGAGCAGGTCGCCTCCTGGACCGACGTTCCCCAGCCGTTCACCCAGGCAGGCGCCCGTGAGTGGATCACCAACTACGCGCCCGCCGAACGGACTTCGGGCCGCGGCCTGGACCTCGCCGTCACCGAGTTCCTCACCCAACGGCTCGTCGGCATCGTCCAGTTGACCAAGACCAACTGGCACGTCAGGTCCACCGAACTGTCGTACATCATCGCCCCCTGGGCGCGCGGCGAGGGATACGCCTCCGAGGCGGCGCTCGCCACCGCCCAATGGCTGTTCGGGGACCAGAAGCTGGAGCGCATCGAACTGCGCACCGCCGCCGACAACACGGCCTCCCAGCAGGTGGCCCAGAAGATCGGCTGCATCAGCGAGGGCGTCCTGCGGGGCGCGTGCATAGCGCACGTCCACGCCGACGACGGCACCTGGGTGGACGTCCGCACCGACTTCATCGTGTGGAGCCTCCTCCCGGAGGACCTGGAGGGCACGGCCGAACAGCTCGAAGACGCCGACGGTTTCACGTCACTCGCCGACTGGAACTGAATCCGGCGGGTACGACCCCGGGAGCACCGCCCAGCCGCACCAGGTACCCTCACGGTGCCCGCGTACGGGCCGCTTCCCCCGACGACCTGCGAATTACCCCTGGAGACTGACGACGATGGCCGACCGCGTCACGGTGATCGGCTGGGACGGCTCTCCGCTGACCGCCGCGGCATGCTCAGCCCTCGGCGCCGCCACCCTGGTGGCCGGCGCGCCCCACCACCTCGCGCTCCCCGAGGTACCGCAGCGCGCCGAGCGCATCCGCCTCGGCAGCGTCGCCCTCGCCGCCCGCCGCATCGCCGGACACCGCGGCACCGCCGTCGTGTTCGCCGACGGGGACCCGGGCTTCTTCGGAGTCGTACGGACCCTGCGCGCACCCGAGTTCGGCCTGGAGGTGGAGGTCGTCCCCGCCGTCTCCTCCGTGGCCGCCGCCTTCGCCCGCGCCGGTATGCCCTGGGACGACGCGCAGGTGGTCGTCGCACACAGGCGCACCCTGCGACGCGCGGTGAACGTGTGCCGGGCCCACACAAAAGTCGCCGTTCTCACCTCACCGGGCGCCGGCCCCGCCGAACTCGGCCTGTTGCTGGGGAGCGTCCAGCGCACCTTCGTCATCTGCGAGGAACTGGGCACCGAGCACGAGCAGGTCACCGTCCTCACCTCGGACAAGGCCGCCGACCGCACCTGGCGCGACCCCAACGTCGTCATCGTCATGGGCGGCCCGGTCGGCCCGGCCGTCACGGCGGGACCGGGCGAGGGCTGGATCGCCGGCCGAGACCCGGCCGCCGTCGCCCGCGGCTGGACCCTGCCCGCCGAGGCCTACGGCGGGCAACTGGGCGAAGGCGAGACGGATCTGCTCCGGGCCGCCCAACTCGCCCGCCTGGGCCCGCGCGTCGGAGACCTGGTGTGGGACATCGGCTGCGGCAGCGGCGCCTTCGCCATCGAGGCGGCCCGCGCCGGAGCCGCCGTCATCGCCGTCGACCGCGACACCCAGGCCTGCACCCGCACCGACTCCGCGGCACGCAGCTTCGGCGTGCACCTCCAGATCGTCCAGGGCGACGCCCCGCACATCCTGGAGAACCTCCCCGAACCCGACGTGGTGCGCGTCGGCGGCGGGGGAGTGGCCGTCGTCTCCGCGGTCGCCGACCGGCGCCCGCAGCGCATCGTGGCGCACGCCTCCACCCGCGACGAGGCCGAACTCGTCGGCCGCGACCTGTCGGAGCACGGCTACCACGTCGAGTGCGCCCTCCTCCAGTCCGTCGAACTCGACACCAGGGCCTGGACGGAGACGGAACGGAGTGTCGCGTTCCTGCTCAGCGGCCTCCTCCCGGAGCGCGTTTCCTGACCCCTCGTACCGTCCCCGTGATCCTGTTGTCGTACTGCGCGCGGTAGGCTGGCGGACTGTTGTACCGCATCGGGTGACCCGGCACTTCGTTCGTCAATGTCCGGAAAACCCGCCCGTTTTGGGGTGAGTGTGGTACGGCGGAACCGGAGGACGCGCAACGTGGCGCAGTCCACAGCGGGCCGTCGCGGATCAAGCTGTCGCGACGGCGCAACGGCCGCGACAATGCCAGTCAATGGCTTTGTCGTCTAAATGGCTTTGTCGCTTTTTGGCGTCGGGTCGTTCGTGCCGCTGGACAGGCACGCTCGTTCTCCACTGCGGGGCGGTCGGTGCGCCGTTCCCGGTGAGCGGGTCGTAGAAGCACTAACCGATGGGCGAGGGGTACGCATGACCGACACCGGCCAGGTCCCGGCCGAGGGGCTGCCGGAGAACGCAGGCATGGTGGAACAGCCAGGCGTTCCCGCGCACGGCGCGTACACCTACCTCTCCGAGACCACCGCCGAGGACGAGGACCTGTTGCTGCTGCCGGGCGCCCAGGGCGCCTGGGGCAACGAGGTCCCGCCCCCCGCTCCCGAGCCCGTCGTCGAGACCGTCCACGAGCCCGCTCCGCACGAGCCCGGCCCGCACGAGACGGCCGGCCGCGACAGCGGTTCCGTCGACCTCGGCGGCGTCCGGCTCGCCGAACCGCCGCCCGCGCCGGTCACCCCGCGCCGCCCGCTGCACCTCGGCCCGCCCCTCCCCGACACCTCCGCGAGCCCGGTCCGCTCCCTCGCCGACCGCGGCCCCGCGGGCGCGCCGGTACGCCAGCCCGGCCCGCCGGCGACCGGCACCGAGTACCTCGACGCCCCCCAACTCCGCGACCTGCCCCCGCAGAGCGGGTCCCCCTGGGGCGCCCCGGCTCCGGTGGGCGCGGGGGAGCAGCCAGCGGAAACGGTTACTCCGCTTGGCGAACCGGCGACCGAGTCCGTCGGCGCGGCCCAGGCCACGATGGCGAGACTCGCCACGGAAACGGTCGGCGGAGGCGTCGCCACGGAGGCCCCGGACGCCGGGTTCGTCACACCCGAACCGGTTCCGGTCACGGGCATGGCCACGGACCCGGGCATGGCACAGGCTCCCGACGCCGGCGAGGCGTGGCAGGGCCACGGGCAGGTGTACGCGGGGGAGCCCGCAGCGGCTTTCGCCCACGTGAGCACGGAGAGTTCCGGCAACACCGGCGTCCCCGAGACCGGCCGACCGGCGGCGGAAACCGAGGGTTCGGTCGCCGTGCAGGGCTCCGACGCGGGGTACGCGCCGGAGAACGGCGGTGCCGCCGAGGGTGTGGATGCTTCGGGTGTCGCGCCCGTGCCCGTGCCCGAGGACGCGTTTGCTGTGGGGACCGGTTCTGGCCCCGAGGAAGCGTTCGCCGCAGGCGCGGGTTCCGTGTCCGAGGACGCGGTGGTCGTGGGTGAGGGTGCCGTGCCCGAGGGCGCGTCCGTGGTGGGTGCGGGACAGGTGCCCGGTGACGCGTTCGCTGTGGAGGGCGGGCAGGTCCAGGACGGCGCTGTGGTGCCGGATGTCGCCGAGGTGCCGGTGAGCGTCGACGATGCGGCTGCTGTGCCTGTGCCTGTGCCTGTGCCGGTTTCCGAGGAGGCGTTCGTTTCCGAGGTCGGGCCGTTGCCGGAGGCCGAAGAGGTCTACGACGCCGGGTTCGCTGCCGGGAACGGGCAAGGCGCTGAGGCCGGGGCGGTTCATGACGCCGGGCAGGCCCCCGAAGCCGTAGTCGCTCCGGAGCCGGGCCCGACGCAGGACGGCGCGTTCGCTCCCGACGCCACGGAAGCGTACGAGACCGAGACCGAGACCGAGATCGCGACCGAGACCGAGACCGAGCCCGAGGTCGCCCCGGTCGAGGCACCTGGTGTCATCGCCCAGGAGGTCGAGCAAACTCCGGCCGCCCCGGCGGTAGTTGAGGCTCCGCTCACCCCCGAAGCAGTGTCCATGCCTCCCCAAGCCGCTCCAGACCCGGACACGGCACAATCCGAGGTCGCGGCACCTCCGGTCGAGGCGACCCCCGACCCGTCGCAATCGGCCGAAGCCGAAGCCGAAGCCGAAGCCGAAGCCGTACTGGAAGTCGCGCCGGAACCCGAACCCGCACCGGCCCCCCAGCCCGTCGTACTCGAAGGCAACGCTGGACCGGAACCCACGGAGCCCCCCGAGGCCACCCTCCTCGCCCAACCCCCCACCCCCGACGCCCAGTTCGCCGAACCGCCGCACGTGCACGCGCTCCCGCCGGAGCCCCAGCCGGACGATTCGCTCGGCCGTTTCGTGGCGGTGGAGGGCTCGGTGCCCACCACCCCGCACCTCGCGCCGACCCCGCCGCACGCCCTCACGCTCCCCGCGGAGGAACCCTTCGCCACGGTCCCCGCCCCCCGTGAGGCCGACGGCGACCCCGAACTCGTACAGCACGCGGACGACCTGGACACCCGGGCCGCCGATCAGGAAGAAGAGAGCACGGCCGCAGTGGAAGACGTACGAGAGTCCACCGGCCCGGCCGCGCCCGCCTACGACGACGCCGAGCGCGAGGCCGTGCTGAAGGTGATGCGCGAGCGCCGGGACATCCGCAACGGCTTCCGCAGTGACCCGATCCCGCACGACGTGCTGTTGCGGGTGCTCGAGGCGGCGCACACCGCGCCGTCCGTCGGGCACTCGCAGCCGTGGGACTTCGTGGTCATCCGTTCCGCCGACACCCGCCGGGCCATGCACGAACTGGCGCAGAGCCAGCGCGAGGCGTACGCGAAGTCGCTGCCCAAGGGCAGGGCGAAGGTCTTCAAGGAACTGAAGATCGAGGCCATCCTCGACACCCCGGTGAACATCGTCGTCACCGCCGACCCTACCCGCGGCGGTCGCCACACCCTCGGCCGGCACACGCAGCCGCAGATGGCGCCGTACTCCGCCGCCCTGGCCGTCGAGAACCTCTGGCTCGCCGCCCGCGCCGAAGGCCTCGGCGTCGGCTGGGTCAGCTTCTTCGACGAGCGCGAGATGGTCCGCGCGCTCGGTCTGCCGGAACACCTGGAGGTCATCGCGTACCTCTGCGTCGGCTACGTCGACGAGTTCCCGGAGGAGCCCGAGCTGATGCAGGCGGGCTGGTCCAAGCGCCGTCCCCTGTCGTGGGTCGTGCACGAGGAGACGTACGGCCGCCGTGCCCTGCCCGGCGAGGACCCGCACGACCTGCTCGCCGAGACCGTCGCCGGTATCCGCCCGCTGGACGCGAAGGCGCTCGGCGAGGCGTGGGAGCGGCAGAAGCGGATGACGAAGCCGCCGGGCTCGCTCGGCATGCTGGAGATCATCTCCGCGCAGTTGTCCGGCCTGTCCCGGCAGTGCCCGCCGCCGATCCCGGAGCCTGCGGCCGTCGCGATCTTCGCGGGCGACCACGGCGTGCACGCGCAGGGCGTCACGCCCTGGCCGCAGGAGGTGACGGCCCAGATGGTCGCCAACTTCCTTGGCGGCGGCGCCGTTTGCAACGCCTTCGCGAGCCAGGTGGGCGCCGAGGTGTGCGTCGTGGATGTCGGCGTGGCGTCCGAACTCCCGGCCACGCCCGGCCTGTTGCCCCGCAAGATCCGGGCCGGCACGTCCGACATGACGACCGGTCCCGCGATGACCCGCGAGGAGGCCAAGCAGGCCATCGAGGTGGGCATCGAGACGGCCCGCGACCTCGTCGCGGCCGGCAACAAGGCTCTGCTCACTGGTGAGATGGGCATCGCGAACACCACCGCGTCCGCCGCCCTGATCTCGGTCTTCACGGACACCGACCCCGCCGAGGTGACGGGCCGCGGCACCGGCATCAACGACGAGACCCTGGCCCGCAAGACGGAGGTCGTGCGCCGCGCGATCGAACTCCACCAGCCGGACCCGGCCGACCCCGTCGGCGTACTCGCCGCGATCGGCGGCTTCGAACACGCGGCCATGGTCGGCCTGTTGCTCGGCGGCGCGTCGCTGCGTACGCCGGTGATCCTGGACGGCGTCAGTGCCGGTGCCGCCGCCCTGGTGGCCCGCGCGATCGCCCCCGAGGTCCTCGCGGCCTGCATCGCGGGCCACCGCAGCGCCGAACCGGGCCACGTGGCCGCCCTCAACAAGCTCGGCCTGCGCCCCCTGGTCGACCTCGACCTCCGCCTCGGCGAGGGCACGGGCGCCCTGTTGGCCCTGCCGCTGGTGCAGAGCACGGCGAGGGCGATGCACGAGGTGGCGACGTTCGACTCGGCGGGCGTCACCGAGAAGTAGGCACGAGGACGTTCCGGGACTGCGGTTCCGGGCGCCTTCGCCGGGCCCGAGTGGTCCGTGGGCAGGCGTTCCGCAGGGCGGAACGGGTGGGCACGGACCACGGACCCGCAGTCGGCGATGGTGCTCAGCCACTGGACCGCCTGAGCCGCCATGCTGACCTGCCCTTAAAATCTGCACGTCAGGGCTACCGCACGCCGTAAAGAGGAGCCGCACCCTCATGGCCGAAAACCCCGCCTACCCCGTAGGCCTCCGCCTCACCGGCCGCAGGGTCGTCGTCCTCGGCGGCGGCCAGGTCGCCCAGCGCCGCCTCCCGGCGCTGATCGCGGCGGGCGCCGACATCACCCTCGTATCCCCGGAAGCCACCCCCTCCGTCGAGGCGATGGCGGACGCGGGCGAGATCACCTGGGAGCGGCGCCCGTACGCCGACGGCGACCTCGCGAACGCCTGGTACGCCCTGATCGCGACGAGTGACACCGACGCCAACACCGCCGCCTCCGCCGAAGCGGAGCGCAACCGCGTCTGGTGCGTCCGCTCCGACGACGCCGACCAGGCCACCGCATGGACCCCGGCGACGGGCCACAGCGAGGGCGTCACCATCGCCGTACTCACCACGGACGCGCGCGGCCGGGACCCCCGCCACACCGCCGCCATCCGCGACGCGGTCGTCGAGGGCCTGCGCGACGGCACCCTCGTCGCCCCCCACCACCGCACCCGCACCCCGGGAGTCTCCCTCGTCGGCGGTGGCCCCGGCGACCCGGACCTCATCACGGTCCGAGGCCGCCGCCTCCTCGCCGAGGCCGACGTCGTCATCGCCGACCGCCTCGGCCCCCGCGACCTCCTCGCCGAACTCCCCCCGCACGTCGAGGTCATCGACGCGGCGAAGATCCCCTACGGCCGCTACATGGCCCAGGAGGCCATCAACAACGCCCTGATCGAACACGCCAAGCAGGGCAAGTCGGTCGTACGGCTGAAGGGCGGCGACCCCTTCGTCTACGGCCGCGGCATGGAGGAGGTCCAGGCGCTCGCCGAGGCCGGAATCCCGTGCACGGTCGTGCCCGGCATCTCCAGCTCGATCTCGGTCCCCGGAGCCGCCGGCATCCCGGTCACCCACCGAGGTGTCGCACACGAGTTCACGGTGGTCAGCGGCCATGTAGCCCCTGACGACGAGCGTTCGCTGGTCGACTGGCAGTCCCTCGCGAAGCTCACCGGCACGCTGGTGGTCCTGATGGGCGTGGACAAGATCGGGAAGATCGCCGAGACCCTGATGGCGCACGGGAAGCCGGTCGACACCCCCGTAGCTCTCATCCAAGAGGGCACGACGGCCGCCCAGCGCCGGGTGGACGCGACCCTCGCGACGGTCGGCGAGACGGTACGCACGGAGGACGTGAAGCCGCCGGCGGTGATCGTCATCGGCGCGGTCGTCACCGTGGGCCCGCGGACATCTGCGTAACCCCGGGTAACACAACCCGTTCCCAGCCGTTGGCACCACACCCAGGACAAGGCAGTATCACCCTGTGGCCGATCTCATCACCGTTGAGGATCCCGACGACCCGCGCCTGCGTGATTACACGGGCCTGACCGACGTAGAGCTGCGCCGCAAGCGCGAACCGGCCGAGGGCCTGTTCATCGCCGAGGGCGAGAAGGTCATCAGACGGGCCAAGGACGCGGGCTACGAGATGCGCTCCATGCTGCTGTCCGCGAAGTGGGTCGACGTCATGCGGGACGTCATCGACGAACTCCCGGCCCCGGTCTACGCGGTGAGCCCGGAACTGGCCGAACGCGTGACGGGCTACCACGTCCACAGGGGCGCGCTCGCCTCCATGCAGCGCAAACCCCTCCCCACGGCGGACGAACTCCTCCAGACCACCCGCCGGGTCGTCGTCATGGAATCCGTCAACGACCACACCAACATCGGCGCGATCTTCCGCTCGGCGGCGGCCCTGGGCATGGACGCGGTCCTGCTGTCCCCCGACTGCGCGGACCCTCTGTACCGCCGCAGTGTGAAGGTCTCGATGGGCGCGGTCTTCTCCGTCCCCTACGCCCGCCTCGACAGCTGGCCCAAGGGCCTGGAGTCGGTCCGCGAGGCCGGCTTCACCCTCCTCGCCCTCACCCCCGACGAGAAGGCGAAGAGCCTCGACGAGGCCGCCCCGCACCGCATGGACAGGGTGGCCCTGATGCTGGGAGCGGAGGGCGACGGCCTCTCGACCCAAGCCCTGGTGGCGGCCGACGAATGGGTCCGCATCCCCATGGCCCACGGCGTCGACTCCCTCAACGTGGGCGCCGCCGCTGCCGTCGCCTTCTACGCGGTGGCCACCGGCCGCCCCGACCTCTAGGAGCATGGCTTGGCCCAGCGCGAGGCGATCGTCGCAGTCCTCCGGCGCGCGGACCGCGTCCTCGTCATCCGCCGCGGCCCCGACTCCGCCCGCTCCGGCTACTGGGCTCCCCTCAGCGGCAAACTGGAACCGGGCGAAACCCAGGAAGAAGCCCTGGTCAGAGAGGTCCACGAGGAGGTCGGCCTCACGGTATCCCCCCTCTCCAAAGTCTGGCAGTCCGAGACCGACGACGGCACCTTCCGCCTCCACTGGTGGACAGCCACCGAAACAGGCAACGGCACGATCGTCCCCGACCCGGGCGAGGTCTCCGAGGTCCGCTGGGTCACACCGACGGAGTTCCTGACGATGACCCCACTCTTCGACGCGGACCGAGAGTTCTTCACACATGTCCTGCCGGGCTTGTAGACGCGGTGAAGAGGGGGCCGGGGATCGCGAGACACCTCTTCACCACGGGCCGACATCACTCAGCCCGTCCGGCGTTTGAGGACGAGGCCCTTTCGGGGCCGATGGGGGTCTGGGGGCGCAGCCCCCAGGCGGGGCCGAAGGGGCGGCAGCCCCTGGGGATGGGACGGGTAGGGGCGGCGGGGGCGGAACAACCCCACGACGACGCCGCCTACAGTTCCGTACTGTCCGCCTGTACGAGGCGCTCCTGTCGCTCCTGCTGACCAACGCCCCCGGCACCCCCCGTACGACCAAGCCCGTGAGCCGGCCCCGAGCACCCCTGAGCCACCGCGATCCCCAGCGCGACCAGCAACGTCACCACGACGAACACGAACAACCGCTGCCGCAGCAGCCGCGGATTCGCGGGCCGCCGCCCGGTACCCGTGCCCCGCGGACCAGGCCGCCCGGTGCCACTACGAGGCGAGGGCCGGCTCCCGCTGCCGGACCGAGTGGTGTTCCGCCCCGCAGGAGTCGGCCGAGCCTGACTCGGCCGAGACGGGACTCCACCGCCACCCCCGCCCCCGCGCGAGGGACTACCACCACCCCGCGAAGGCGGAGCCGCACCGCGCGGCGCAGGCGTGCCCTGCGGACGCCGCCCGCTCTGCGTGGTGCGCTGCTCCGGATAACTGTCGGTGAGACGCCCGGTGGGCCGGTCCGCCTCCCCCGCGCGGGGCGAGGGCGGCCGTACGTCGGACAGCCCCTGGGCCTCACGGGCGGCGATCTCCTTGAGCCGCAGGGACAGTTGAAGGGTGCTGGGCCGCTCCTCGGGGTCCTTCGCCAGACACGCCCGCACCAGCGGGGCAAGCGCGTCCGGCACCCCGTGCAGCTGCGCCTCCTCGTGCACCACGCGGTACAGCATCACCTCGGAACTGCCGTGCCCGAAGGGCGAGTCGGAGGTTGAGGCGTACGCGAGCGTGGCCCCGAGCGAGAAGACATCCGTGGCCGGCGTGACCGCAGCTCCCCGCACCTGCTCAGGGGCGAGGAACCCGGGCGAACCGACCGCCGTACCGACATGCGTGAGCGTCGACGCACCGGTCGCCCACGCGATACCGAAGTCGATGATCCGCGGCCCCTTGGGGGACAGCAGAATGTTGGACGGCTTGAGATCCCGGTGGACGACACCGGCCTCGTGCACCGCGACCAGCCCCTCCGACAGCGCGGCCCCGATCGCGGCGACCTCGGCAGCCCCCAGCGCCCCCTCGTCGGCGACCTTGTCGTGCAGGGAGGGCCCGGGAACGTACTGCGTGGCGAACCACGGCCGATCGGCTTCCAGATCCGCCGCGACCAGCCGGGCCGTGCACCCACCCCGGATCCGCCGCGCGGCCGACACCTCGCGCGCGAACCGCGAACGGAACTCCTGGTCCTCCGCCAGGTCCGGCCGGATGACCTTCAGCGCGACCCGCTGACCCTTGCGGTCGGAGCCCAGATAGACGACGCCCATTCCGCCCGCGCCGAGCCGTCTGTGAAGCCTGAACGAGCCGACGACGCGCGGGTCCTCGCGCCTCAGGCGCATCATCGCCATGTTCATCCCCGCTGCCCGGTCCGTGTGACGAGCGACAGCTTACGTTTCCCCGGGCGCCCGCGCGCAAAGGCCGCGCCCTCTCGGACCGACGGATTGTCAGTGCCGGGTGGGAAACTTGAAGAGTGGTCAGAGGCCGTGCGAACAGCAGGACTTCGCACCACCCCCGACCCCAACCAACCATCACAGAAGGGGGATTGAGCGCGTGAAGGGTGATCGCGTCGAGATAGTGGTGGACGCCGGCGACACAACACGTACATACGAGGTGGTGGCGAGCAGGGCGGGCCGCAGGGTGGAGACAGCGGTACGACGAGGTGTCGTGGAAGTGAGCGAAGTCACCCGCAACGGCTCCGTCGTCCGCACCGCCCGCTTCATGGCGACCCGGGTCCTCGCCCTGGTCGAGCAGCCGGTCCCGCGCGAGGACAGCTCAGAGAAAGCGGGGCACACCGGACTCACCCTCCGGGAAGACCCCGAGACCTAGGACTCCGTCTCCACCCAGGGGAGTACTTCGCAGGTCATTGCTCATCCTCCGGGAGGCCCGCCAATCGGTACGAGGGCATGACGACCCGCACCCGCCGCACGCCTAGATTTGAGGTCAAGCGGCGGGTGCAGCACTCGTCCCCCGAGGTCAGACACCCGCCGCTGCCAACGACAACCGAGTTCGGTCAACGGAGCACGGTCAGGAGAGGGACCATGGCCTACACGGCACCGCGGGCATTGATCCGCACAGAGGGACGCAAGGCGTACAACGCGGCGTTCCGCACCCGCCGCACAGGCCGTCGCCACCCACTGGTGGCGACCTTGATGGCACTTCCCCTGGCGGTCCTGCTCCTAGTCGTCTTCGACGGCTGGGAGACCGTGGCCACACAAGCGTCGTCCGTGGGAGTGATGCTGGGGCGCTGAGCGGCGACCCCAGGCCCGGAAGAGCGGTCCGGGCGGGGACATCCACCCATGAAACCCCGTGGGGACGGGGGTGCGGCGGACGGCAAAAAAAGCCGGCGCAGCTGGGGAGCTGCGCCGGCTTTGCTTTGCCCGTCCGACTGCCGAGTTCAGGCCCGCTGTCCTCAGCCCGTCCGGCAACCTCTCAACGCGGGCTGACATCACTCAGCCCGTCCGGCGTTTGAGGACGAGGCCCTTTCGGGGCCGATGGGGGTCTGGGGGCGGAGCCCCCAGGCGGGGCCGAAGGGGCGGCAGCTCCTGGAGATGGGACGGGTAGGGGCGGCGGGGGCGAAAACCCCTGGGCCCACCCACCCGTACAGGCCGCCCGAAACCGCCGTAGACCCCCACCACCGCACCACCCCGTACGCTCGCGACGACACCCCACCACCCGCCCCCAGGAAGCCCCGTGACTGCCACCCCTCTGCTCTCCGAACTCACCACCCGAGCCAGAGCCGCAGCACACGCCCAGACCCCCGGCTGCCCCTGCGGAGCAACCCGCACCCTCACCGACCGCCCCGACGGCACAGTCGTCCGCCACGCCGACACCGTCGCGAAGGCCCACGCCCCGGACACCCACCCCACCGACCTCACCACTCGCCTCACCACGGCCGAGCACCTCCCCGGCATCCTCCTGCCCCCACTCGCCCCCACCCCCCTCACCCTGCACGACCGCCTCGTGACCTTCTGGCCCTACGGCACCCCCGTGGACCCGGACGACCCGGACGCGGCCCCCTGGGAAGCCGCGGCCACCCTCCTCGCCCGCCTCCACCGCACCCCCGCCCCGACTCACCTCCCACCCATGCGAGGCCCCCTCAAGGCGCTCCGCGCGATCACCCGGCTCCGCGCGGCCTGCCCCCACCCCGCCGCCGCCCCCGTCCTGCACGCCTGGACGCTCCTCCCCGCCTGGGCCCGCGCGGAGGCCCCCCAGCCGGACACCACCACCCTCTGCCACGGCGACCTGCACCTCGGCCAGCTGGTCCGGTACCCGGCCCCCGACGGCCCGTGGCTGCTGATCGACGTCGACGACCTGGGCGCAGGGGTCCCCGGGTGGGACCTGGCCCGCCCCGCCGCCTGGTACGCCTGCGGGCTGCTCCCGCCCGACGAGTGGACCCGCTTCCTGTCCGCGTACCGGGCTGCGGGCGGCCCGGCGGTCCCCGCGGACGGCGACCCCTGGCCCGCCCTGGACGTCCCGGCCCGAACGCTCACCGTGCAGACCGCCGCCCTCGCCATCGTCAAGGCGGTCGCGGCGGACCGCCCGCTCGACGAGGTGGAGCAGGCGGTCGTGGACGCGTGTGCCCGAATGGGTT
This sequence comes from Streptomyces sp. NPDC088350, assembly GCF_044753545.1. Taxonomy (NCBI): domain Bacteria; kingdom Bacillati; phylum Actinomycetota; class Actinomycetes; order Kitasatosporales; family Streptomycetaceae; genus Streptomyces; species Streptomyces sp. NPDC088350. The sequence continues at coordinate 34,928 of NZ_JBIVNL010000016.1, forward strand.
CCGTCCCGCCCGAGTTGGCGTCCGGATTCGCGAAGTAGGGTGCAACCGACCGGGGTCGGACGGAGTCTGTCCTGGGGAAACACCAAGATGTACCGACGGGCGAGGAGTTGAGCCGAGCATGCAGTGTCCGAAGTGCCATGCGCCGATGCACACGTACAACCGCAACGGTGTCCAGATCGAGCAGTGCAGCAACTGCCGGGGGATCTTCCTCGACTACGGCGAGCTGGAGGCGCTGACCCGCGTGGAGTCCCAGTGGCAGCAGCCCGCCCCGCCGCCCCCGGGCCCGGGCCCGCAGGCCTACCCCGCCCCGCCCGCGCCCGCCTGGGGCGCCCCGCACGGCGGCGGTCACGGCGGTGGCCACTACGGAGGTCACGGCGGCCACCACCGCCACAAGAGCTTCGGCCACATGCTGTTCTCCAGCTGACCGGCACACGGAAGAACCCCCGGCCGTACGGGACGGCCGGGGGTTCCGGAGTGTGGACGATACTGGGATTGAACCAGTGACCTCTTCCGTGTCAGGGAAGCGCTCTCCCGCTGAGCTAATCGTCCTCGGGACCACGATCCGCGGATCATGGGCGGTGCGTGCGCGATACTGGGATTGAACCAGTGACCTCTTCCGTGTCAGGGAAGCGCTCTCCCGCTGAGCTAATCGCGCGGGGATCCTTGCGGACCAAGTCCTTGCGGACCAAGTCCTTGCGGACCAGTGGACGATACTGGGATTGAACCAGTGACCTCTTCCGTGTCAGGGAAGCGCTCTCCCGCTGAGCTAATCGTCCTTGGAGGTGGAGACGGGATTTGAACCCGTGTAGACGGCTTTGCAGGCCGTTGCCTCGCCTCTCGGCCACTCCACCAGGAGCGTAGGGGTTCGGGAAGATCCCCCACTTTTTGCGAGCGGACGACCAGGTTCGAACTGGCGACCTCAACCTTGGCAAGGTTGCGCTCTACCAACTGAGCTACGTCCGCTTGTCGTTTCCGCTCCGCTTGCGCGTCGCGGCGACGAGTTGAACTCTAGCGGATTCCCGGGCCAGCACAAAAACGCGTTTGTGCAGCGTGCTGGCCTGCGACTACGGGAACACATGGTCAGGGCACCCATGGGGACACGGCCGGGCAACCTGTGGGACACCCGCCATAGACTCGACGGCGTGTCCCACCTCGTCCCTCTCGCCCGTTTCGGCGGCCGTGTCGCCACCGGTCTCCTCGATGTCACCAGCGATCCCGCGGCCCTGGACTCCACCGGCTTCTGGGCGGTCGCGGCCGACTTCGAGGGCCGTCTGACCTGCGCGCGCTTCCGCGACGTACGACACGAACCGGTCCCGGCACCCGTCCCCGGCGCCTGGCACGGCCCCGCGACCGACGCCTGGACCTCCTCCCTCGACCGCTCCGCCTACACCGCCGGCGTCCGCCGCATCCGGGAGCACATCGCGGCCGGCGAGGTCTACCAGGCCAACCTGTGCCGCGTCCTGTCCGCCCCCGTCGCCCCCGACGCCGACGTGGACGCCCTCACCGCGTTGCTCGCGCGCGGCAACCCGGCGCCGTACGCAGGAACGATTCGGCTTCCCGGCGGCGTCGAGATAGCCACGGCCTCGCCCGAACTCTTCCTGCGCCGCACCGGGCGGGTCGTCGAGTCGGGGCCGATCAAGGGCACCGGGCGGACGGAGGCCGATCTGCTGGAGAAGGACCACGCCGAGAACGTGATGATCGTGGACCTGGTCCGCAACGACCTCGGCCGGGTGTGCGCCACGGGGACCGTGACCGTGCCGGACCTGTGCGTCGTGGAGAAGCATCCGGGGCTCGTCCATCTCGTCTCGACCGTCAGGGGTGAGCTGCCCGCGGACGCCGGCTGGCCGGAGCTGCTGGCCGCCGCCTTCCCGCCCGGGAGCGTCACCGGCGCCCCCAAGTCCAGTGCCCTGCGCGTCATCGACGCCCTGGAGACCGCGCCCCGTGGTCCCTACTGCGGGGGCATCGGGTGGGTCGACGCCGACCGGGGCACCGGCGAACTGGCCGTCGGTATCCGCACCTTCTGGATCGACCGTGCCGACGGCGTGCTCCGTTTCGGCACCGGTGCGGGGATCACCTGGGGTTCGGACCCCGAGGCGGAGTGGCGGGAGACCGAGCTGAAGGCGGCACGGCTGCTCGCGGTAGCGTCGGGAGCGTACGAGGTGAGCGGAGGGGCTCCTTCATGAAGATCTGGCTCGACGGCGGGTTGCAGGACATCGAGTCCGCCCGTGTCTCCGTCTTCGACCACGGACTGACCGTGGGCGACGGCATTTTCGAGACGGTGAAGGCGACGGACGGCAGGACGTTCGCGCTGACCCGCCATCTCGACCGCCTGACCCGCTCCGCGCGCGGCCTCGGGCTGCCCGACCCCGACCTGGACGAGGTCCGCCGCGGCTGCGCGGCCGTCCTCGACGCCAACCCGATGCCGCTCGGCCGGCTGCGCATCACGTATACCGGCGGCCACGGCCCCCTAGGCTCCGACCGCGGCGAACACGGCCCGACCCTCGTGATCGCCCTCGGCGAGTCGAACCGCCGCCCCGACTCCACGGCCGCGGTCACGGTCCCCTGGACCCGCAACGAACGCGGCGCCCTCACGGGCCTCAAGACGACCTCGTACGCCGAGAACGTCGTCGCCCTCGCCCGCGCCCACCAACACGGCGCCTCCGAGGCCCTGTTCGCCAACACGGTCGGCCAACTCTGCGAAGGCACGGGGTCGAACGTCTTCGTCGTCCTGGACGGCGAGATCCACACCCCGCCGGTCACCTCCGGCTGTCTCGCCGGCATCACCCGCGCCCTGACCGTCGAATGGACCGGCGCCAAGGAGACCGACCTGCCGCTGGACGTCCTGGAGCGCGCCGACGAGGTCTTCCTCACGTCGTCGCTGCGGGACGTACAGGCCGTGCACCTGGTCGACGACCGCCAACTCCCGGGCGTGGCAGGGTCGGTGACCGCCAAGGCCATGCGCGTGTTCGACGAGCGGTCGGCCGACGACCTTGATCCATAAAAGCCTCATTCATTGGGCCGACCTGGCGCTCCAGGTCGGGTAGAACACAGGTGATGACCACGACCCTGCGGCCGACCGAGCCGCTGCAGCGCGAGGCCGACGGGACGCGTTCACGCCGTTACCAGGTGTGTGTGAACAGCCGTCCCGTCGGCGCGATACACCTCGGCACGAGTCCGTTCTTCGGTGACTCGGTGGCCCAGATCCTGGACCTGCGCATCGACGAGCAGGACCGTCGGCGCGGCCGGGGCACGGTGGCCGCGCTCGCCGCCGAGGAGGTGGTGCGGGGGTGGGGCTGCGACCGGATCGAGGCATCCGTGCCCGCGGAGGCGGAGGCGGCTCTCAAGGTGGTGACCGCCCTCGGATACGTCGTCCGCAACCGCCACATGGAGAAGCCCCTCGGCGACACCGCGCCCGAACTGCCCGAGGGGAGCCGGGGGAGGCCCATGACGCGGGAGGAGTTCGACCCCTGGCTAGAGCTCGGCACGGAGGGCTTCATCCAGAGCTGGACCGAGCGCGGTGTGCCCGAGGCCGAGGCCCGGACCAGGGCGCTGGAGGGCAACGCCACCCTGCTGCCCGACGGAATGGCCACTGCGGGGATGCTCTTCAGCGTCCTGGAACACGAGGGGACCGAGGTGGGCACGCTCTGGGCGGGCCCGCGCGACGGCAAGGCCTTCGTCTACGAAGTCGAGTCCGACGCACGCCATCGGGGCAAGGGCCACGGCCGCACGCTGATGCTTCTCGCCGAGGCCCAGGGAATCGCGGCCGGTCTGCCGACCATCCGTCTGAACGTCTTCGCGGGCAACACCCCCGCCGAGCGCCTCTACGAGTCACTCGGCTACGAGACGGTCACCTACCACCTGTACAAAAGCCTGCTCTGACACCTGCTTCGCGGCCTACTCGCTGTCTCTGACACCTGCTTCGCGGCCTACTCGCCGTCTCTGAGACGTGCCGCGCGGCTCACTCGCCCCCGGCGAGCAGCCGGTCGGCGATCTCCTCGACGCGGGCGCGGAGCCCGTCCTGGCTCTTGCCGCCGTCGAGCAGCTCACCGCCGATGACGTACGTCGGGGTGCCGGTCACGCCGATGGCCTTGCCCTCGGCCTGGTCGGCGTCGACGATCAGGATGTGCCGGCCGTCGATCAGGGCGGTGTCGAACTCCTCGGCGTCCAGACCGAGTTCACCGGCCACCTCGACCAGGAAGGGTTCTCCCTTACGGCCCAGTTCCTCGACCCGGCCGAGCACGGCCTCGACGTACTCCCAGCCCCGCCCCTGCTCCACGGCCTCCTCGGCGGCCTGCGCGGCGGCGAAGGAGTGTTTGTGCTTCTCCACCGGGAAGTGCCGCAGCCGCAGCTCCAGCCGGTCGCCGTAGCGGGCCCGAAGGGCACGCACATCGTCCAGGGCGGTACGGCAGTCCGGGCACTGCAGCTCGCACCAGACGTCGAGGACGGGGGTGCGCACGGAGGGGAGGTCACTCATGGCACCAGTCTCCCAGCCCCGGCCGCGCCGCCCCAACCGGGACCACGAGCCGCAGGTGTACGACGCCGACCGGCACCTGGGGAGGATGCGACCCGGAGATGTCCCTGATGTCCTACCGGGGCATGGCATCCCGGGGACCGGACGGTGCAGGATGGAAGGGACGAAGTGCGACCTGCCGGACTGGACGCGTCCGACCGAACCGACCGGACGGACCGCGCAAAGCGAACTCGTCCGACCGATACCTGCCCGACGGACCTGCCTGGAGGACCGGATGATTGCCGAGACCGTCTGTTCCGCCGTCTCCGCGGCCGGCTTGGGCATCGCGGCGGTCACCGCGTACCGCAAGCGTTTTCTCTCCGCCGCGCGTATCGCCGCCTATTCGCTGGTGCCGGTCGGCCTGGTGATGACGGGGGTCGTCGGCTGGGCGGCCGACACCGCGTTCAGCCCCGTGGCCTGGGCGGGCTTCGTCGTGCTGGGCGGCGCCTGGCTGCTGTTCACGGGCACCCGTGCCGTGGAGCGCCGCCGTGGTGGCACCCGTGCGGAGCGCAGGGCGGCCCGCGGCTCCGGCCAGGCGGACGCGGTGGCTCCGGCGGCCTCCGCGCCCTCCCTGGGTCCGGCCAAGCGTCCTGTGACCCGGCCGGCCGGGACGCCCCGCGCTCAGGGCGGGGACGACTTCACCGACATCGAGGCGATCCTCAAGAAGCACGGCATATGACGGCCGAACCGGACCGCGACTGAAACGACACAGAGTGAGCCGGGTCCGTCGGTAAGCGTTCAGGACACGACGCGACCCGAAACGGACATCACGGAATTCGGCGAACTCCCTCTCTTATCGGGCGTGTTGATCGCGCCGAGGGTCTCCGCTGCGTCATCATCGCCGCGAGATGCTGGACACGACACAGAGCGACGCCGCGCCGCCGAAGGACGAGCCGCGCGGGTGCCTTTTCGCCCTTTCCCAGCCACCGCTGATGATCTTCCTAGCGGTGATCGGGTGTCTGCTGCTCATGGCCTCGCTGCACGACCTGCTGATGCTGTGAGCCGTACTCGTGGTCCCCGACGTCACCCGCCGGGGGCCACGACCTCATCGATTCCGTCGCGCCGGGCGTCGTCAGCCCGCCGCCTCCTTGCGCCGTGCCCGGTACGCGGCCACGTGCAGCCTGTTCCCGCAGGTGCGGCTGTCGCAGTACCTGCGCGAGCGGTTCCGGGAGAGGTCGACGAAGGCGCGTCGGCAGTCGGGGGCCTCGCAGCGGCGCAGCCGCTCCTGCTCGCCGGCCACCACGAAGAACGCGAGCGCCATCCCGCAGTCGGCGGCGAGATGGTCGGCGACCGAGGCACCGGGCGCGAAATAGTGCACGTGCCAGTCGTAGCCGTCGTGGTCCGTGAGCCGGGGTGTGGTGCCGGCGGCGGCGACCAGGTCGTTGATCACCCCGGCGGCGGCCCGCGGGTTCGGGGCCGCGAAGACCGAGGTGAACCGTCCGCGGATCTTGCGCACCGCGGAAAGATCGAACTCCGACAGCACCCCGACATCGCTGATCTCGTGGTTTCGTACGAAATCCGCGAGCTGCGCGACATCCTGCAGTCCGTCCGGCGCCGTGGCGTCCTCCGGTGCGGTGTTCACCAGATCGACCACGGTGTCGAGGGCACACCGGGTGTCGTGGGTGATCAGCACGTTTCGCTCCCTGGCCTGGGGGTCGGGCGGGCGCCCGCCGATGCTGGCCGATGGTAGTGGCTTCCCGGAGGGCGGCCCCATGCCTCTATGAACGGCATCGCGCTTCTCGCGGTTCCCCGGACTCGCGGTTCCCCGCATCACGGAGGGTCGCCCGGCCGGGCGCCACGCGCACCGGCGCCGCCCCCGCGACGAATCGCGGCGACGGCGCCGGTGTGTGCCTTATGCGGTTGTCCAGGCCCGAGCCGTCTCCCCGAGTTCGGACGGCGCCGGGTGGCTTGGTCGGGACCCTCGTGCTAGCTCTCCGCCAGGATGTGCGACAGCTCCTGATCCAGGTCGAAGTGCCGATGCTCCGTGCCGGGTGGCACGGCGGCGTCCGTCCGCTTCAGGAAGGACTCCAGGGCCCGCGCGGGAGCCTCCAGCAGGGCCTCGCCCTCGGGAGAGCTCAGTGCGATGCAGACGACGCCCTGACCGTGACTACGGGATGGCCAGACACGGACGTCGCCGGTGCCGGTGGGCCGATGGAGGCCCTCAGCGAGGAGGTCGCGGGCGAACACCCACTCGACGGTCTCCTCGGCTCCGGTGTGGAAGGTGGCGTGCACGGCGTAGGGGTCGGCCGTGTCGTACCTCAGGCCTGCGGGGACAGGCAGGGATGACTCGCTCGACACAACGAGGCGCAGGTGCAGCTCGCAGCTGACCGTGGTGTTCATAAGCGCCAGGGCCTTTCGCTCAGTGTGCGCTCGGGGATTCGCACGTCGGCGAAATCGACATGCCACCTACGGTGCCGTTGTAAACCCCTCTGAGTGTTTTGCGTGCCTTTACGTAACTCTTCCGGCCGAGAGCTCGATCGCGTGATGCGGCCATTCCGGTGACTGGTTTCCCTCGGGTAGGGTTTGTCCGTATGAATACGGGGAGTGACGAGCCGGGTGAGGTTGTCGTGGTGCCGGACGGGGCGGCCGACGAGACGCCGGGCGAGACGAGAGCGGACGGGGCGCGGGGCGAGCAGGGGCTCGGTTCCAAGGCGCCGGAGTTCATCAAGGCGCGCCGCGCGCTGCATCTGAGCTGGCAGGTCGGCGTCTTCGTCATCGGCCTCGCGGTCGTGGTCGCCGGCGTCATCATGCTGCCGTTGCCGGGGCCGGGCTGGGTCGTGATCTTCGGCGGCATGGCGATCTGGGCGACCGAGTTCGTCTGGGCCCAGCTGGTGCTCCGCTGGACCAAACGCAAGGTCACCGAGGCGGCACAGCGCGCGCTCGACCCCGAGGTGCGCCGCCGGAACATCGTCCTGACCTCGATCGGCCTGGTGATCGTGGTCGCGCTTGTCAGCGTCTACGTCTGGAAGTTCGGCGTCGTGATGCCCTGGAAGATCAAGGACCAGTGACCCGGTGGCGGCGCCCGGACGCCTCCCCGCGCTGGTCGGAGGCACCCGCTGACATGGGGTAATGTTCTCCGTGCGCCCGGGCGATTAGCTCAGTGGGAGAGCGCTTCGTTCACACCGAAGAGGTCACTGGTTCGAACCCAGTATCGCCCACCCGGACCGACGGCCCGCCTGTGATCACACAGGCGGGCCGTCGTCGTTCGCCCATCCGCCCGCCTGTGTCGACTCCGCACCGCTCAGGCGTTTTTCGGCCGGTCGGCATCTGGGCGCAGCGGACCGCATCCTGTTCGGTCGACCGGTCAAGGCCGCCTCACCTGCGGTGTCCGCCGCCCGGCCCGCGTGGCGCGCTCGTCGTCGCCGTCGTAGCGCTCAGCGGGTCCACAAGAAATTCCTGTCCGAATCATTGACGCACCCCGAGGGTCTCCGTAACTTGTGCCAGCAAGCGCTTACTTGAAACGATTCATGCAGGTGGCAACGACGCTACGGGGAGGGCCCATCATGGGAACCGGCACGAATGTGGAGAGGCGTACGGTCCTGAAGACGGCAGGAGTCTCGGCGGTCACGCTGGGGCTGGCCGCGACGGGGTGCGGTGGGAACGACGGGACGTCCGTGGACGGGACGGTGACGATCCGTTACTCGTGGTGGGGTGCCGAGGAGCGGGCGAAAAAGATCAATCAGTCCATCGCGCTCTTCGAGAAGAAGTATCCGAAGATCAAGGTGAAGACGGACTTTCAGGACTATCCCTCTTTCTGGGAGAAGTTCCAGACGCAGGCCGCGGGCGGAAATCCACCGGACGTATTCCAGAACGCCGTTGGTTTTCTTCGGAAGTACGACAAGAGAGGCGTCCTGCTCGATCTCAAGCCGCAGATCGACGCGGGAAATCTGAGCCTGGATCACTTCCGTCCGGGCATCACCTCGGTGGGCCAGGTCGACGGCAAGCAGCTCGGTATTCCGGTCGGTTCGAACACCATGGCGCTGGTCATCGACAAGAAGGTCTACGAGAAGGCGGGCATCGACCCCACGGCGGGCTGGACCTGGGACGAGTACTTCAAGGCACTCAAGACGATCTACGACAAGACCGAAGTCCCCGGCGACACGGGCTACTTCAGCATCATGTACCTGTACGACCTCTACCTCCGGCAGAACGGCAAGGCGTTCTTCACCAAGGACGGCCTCGGATTCCAGGAGTCGGATCTGACGGAGTGGTGGACGGACGGGTACAGCCGGGTGAAGGCCGGGATCGTCACCTCCCCGAAGGTCGTCGCCCAGGACACCCCCAAGTCCTCGCTCTCGGCAGGACACGGCGCCTCGGAATTCACCTGGGACAACTTCACCGTCCGCTACTCCGCGGAGGGCAGCAGCACCTACGGCCTCGCGCCGATCCCCACCACCGACGGCAAGGACACCGGCCAGTACCTCGCCTCCCTCATGCTCAGCGGCTCCGCGCGCACCAAGCACCCCAAGGAAGTCGCCCAGTTCATCAACTTCATGGTCCACGACCCCTCGGTCGGCAGGATCATGGGCTACGACCGGGGCATCCTCGCGACCACCGACCAGTACGACGCCTTCAAGCCGACCGACACGGTCCAGAAGGAGATCGCCCAGTACGAGGCGGACACCGCCAAGGCCGGAGTCCTCGGGACGATCACCCCGCACCCGTCCGGCGCCGACACCGCCGAGTCCGCCTTCCTCCGGATCGGCGGGGACATGGCACTGGGCAAGACCAAGGTCGCCGACGCGGTGAAGCAGTTCTTCTCCGAGGCGCAGGCCGCCTTCTCCGCCTGATGGGAACCGCCGTGACGCTCGTCAAGGACGCTCCGCCCGACGCCCGGCAGACCCGTTCCGCAGCCCCCGCCGACCGGAAGCGGCGGGGGCGCCGCGAGAACCTCGCCGGCTACCTCTTCATGTCCCCGTGGATCGCCGGCTTCCTGCTGCTGACCGCGGGCCCCATGGTCGCCTCCCTCTACTTCGCCTTCACCGACTACAACCTCTTCAACAGCCCGAAGTGGATCGGCTTCGACAACTTCACCCGGATGTTCGACGACCCGAGGTGGCAGAAGTCGGTCGAGGTGACGGCGAAGTACGTCGTCATCGGCACCCCGCTGAAACTGCTCCTCGCCCTCGGCGTCGCCATGCTGCTCGCCCAGAGCCGCCGCGGCCAGGCCCTCTACCGGGCCGCCTTCTACGCCCCCTCGCTCATCGGCGCGAGCGTCTCGATCGGCTTCGTCTGGCGGTCGCTCTTCTCCGACGGCGCCGTCGTGGACCGTACGCAGTCCCTCTTCGGCATGCATGTCGGCGGCTGGGTCGGCGACCCCGACTGGATCCTCTACTCCCTGGTCGCGCTCACCGTCTGGCAGTTCGGCGCACCGATGGTCATCTTCCTCGCCGGGCTCAAGCAGGTTCCGAAGGAACTGTACGAGGCGGCCGAGATGGACGGGGCCGGTCCCTTCCGCCGCTTCTGGAGCATCACGCTGCCGATGATCTCCCCGGTGCTGTTCTTCAACGTGCTGCTGGAGACCGTCCACTCCTTCCAGATCTTCGGCTCGGCGTACGTCGTCTCCAACTCCCAGTGCGGACCGGCGGACGCCACGCTCGTCTACACCTGTTACCTCTACCAACAGGGCTTCAAGAACGCCCAGATGGGCTTCGCGTCCGCGATGGCCTGGATGCTGCTGCTCGCCGTGGCGCTCGTGACGGCCGTCCTCTTCTGGTCGCAGAAGAAGTGGGTGCACTACGAGGAGGACGCCCGATGAGCGCCACCACGACCACGAAGCCGAAGCCCCCGGGCGTAGGCGCGGGCCTGGGCCGCAAACGCACCGGCTCGCTCGGCTGGCACCTCGGAGCCCTGGCCGTCCTCGCCGTCGTCCTCTACCCGGTGCTGTGGGTCATCGGCGCCTCGTTCAAGCCGAGCAAGGACATCGTCAACAGCCTGCAACTCTTCCCCGGGCACCCGATCCTCGCCAACTTCAAGGGCCTGGCCAAGGGCATCGCCGACATCTCGATCTGGACCTTCTTCCAGAACTCCCTTTTCTACGCCCTCGGTTCGGTCCTCGGCATCCTCATCTCCTGCTCCCTCACGGCCTACGCCTTCGCCCGCATCCGGTTCGCCGGCCGCAACCTGCTGTTCTCCCTCATGATCGGCACACTCCTGCTGCCGTACCACGTGCTGCTGATCCCGCAGTACGTGATGTTCCAGAAGCTTCAACTGGTCAACACCTACGTCCCGTTGCTCATCGGCAAGTACCTCGCGACCGAGGCCTTCTTCGTCTTCCTCATGGTGCAGTTCATGCGCAACCTGCCGAAGGAACTGGACGAGGCCGCCCGGCTCGACGGCTGCGGGCATCTGCGCATCTACTGGTCGATCGTGCTGCCGCTGTGCCGGCCCGCGCTCATCACCAGCGCCATCTTCACCTTCATCAACGCCTGGAACGACTTCATGGGCCCGCTGATCTACCTCAACGAACCGGGCAAGTACACGGTCTCGTTGGGCCTGATGATGTTCCGCGACTCGGACGGCGTGGCCGCCAACTACGGCGGGATGATCGCGATGTCACTCGTCGCGCTGCTGCCAGTGCTGTTGTTCTTCCTCGCCTTCCAGCGGTACCTGATCGACGGTATGGCGACCTCCGGACTGAAGGGCTGAGACGGTGGCCGAAGCACGAGTGAAGGCGCGCGGGGAGTCGGTCTTCGCCGAGCGGTTCGGGGTGTTCGCCGAATGTCTGCTCACCGGGGTGTGGATCGCCGTCGCGTCGGCGGGAGTTGTCACATATCCGGCCGCGTTCGCCGCCGGGGCACGGCACTTGAGGCGCCGCACGAGTCATGTGGGCGGCGGCTGGCGGGAGTTCGTCGCGGACTTCCGGGCGGCCGTGCGCGGTGGGTGGCTCGTCGGGCTTGCCGGGTGGGGTGCGGGGGCCGCCGTGTGGGTGGACGTCCAGGCCGTGCGTGCCGGGCTGCCCGGTGGGCCGCTCGTCGGGGCCGTCGGTGTCCTCGCGCTGATCGGGGTCGTCGTCGCCGGGATGCGCGCGGCGGCGGTCTGGGCGCTGGGGGACACCTGGCGGCAACTGCTCGCCGCCGCCGGTCGCCGTACGGTGCTCGACCCCGCCGGTTCCTTCCTGCTCGTCGGCGGGCTGGTCCTCGTCGGCTGTTCCGCCCTGCTCGTCGCACCGCTGGCGGTCCCCGTGCTGGGGGCCGTGGCCGCGGCGGCCGTCGCCGTGGAGGAGCGGTACCGGCACCGCTGACGGGCGGTGCCCTCGCACCAGGTCGACGCCTTCCCGGCGTCGCACCTCTCTCTGTCATGCCCCTGACTAGACGGACTTGAAGAAAGCTTCCCGCACGGAAAGGACAGGTCATGTCTCCCCTTCCCCGCAGGTCCCTCCTCAAGGCAGCCGCTGTCGCCGGTGCCGCCGCGCAGTTCAGCTGGGCGCTAGGAGCGAAGGACGCCCAGGCCGCGCCGAGAGCCGCGGCGGCCGACGCCGACCCCGTGACCCTCGACTGGCTGGAGGACGGCGGTCTCGGCGCCGCGCCCGGTTCGACGGTCGGTGTGCCGTGGCCGATGGGCACCTACCAGGAGGACCAGACCTTCGCGCTGGCCGACGCCGAGGGCACGGCTGTGCCGGTGCAGTCCTGGCCGATCGCGTACTGGCCCGACGGATCGCTCAAGTGGACCGCGCACGCGGTGAGTTCGGGCTCCGGCACGCTCACCCTCACCGCCGGGGACACGGCCGCCCCCGACAAGAAGATCACCGTCGACAAGCACGGCGGCACCGTCGACGTGTCGACCGGGGTCATCACCGCGAAGATCGGCAAGAACGGCTCCACCCTCATCAAGTCGGTCACCCGGGGCGGCACGGAGATCGCCAAGAACGGCCGTCTCGTCCTCATCCGCCAGCCCGAGATCGAGGACGAGGACCAGGGCGCGGTGAAGACCGAGCGCTTCGACGGGGTGATCGGCGAGGTCACCGTCGAACAGGACGGCCCGGTAAGGGCGGTGGTCCGCATCGACGGCAAACACCGCAAGGGCGGCCGGAGTTGGCTGCCGTTCTCGATCCGCCTCTACTTCTACGCGGGCGCCGGCTCCTTCCGCATGGTGCACACGATCACCTTCGACGGCACGGTGGAACCCGGCAAGGCCGGCGGTGACTTCATCCGCGGTCTGGGCGTCCGCTTCACCGTGCCGATGCGCGACCAGGCCTACGACCGCCACATCCGCATCGGCGGCGAGGGAACGGGCCTGCTGCGCGAGGCGGTTCAGGGCATCACCGGCCTGCGCCGCGACCCGGGCGCGGCCGTCCAGGCGGCCCAGTACGCGGGCCAGAAACTGCCGGACCCCTCCACCTGGGACCAACGGGTCACGACCCGCCTCCAGTACATCCCCAAGTGGGGCGACTACACCCTCTCCCAGCTCTCCGCCGACGGCTTCACGCTGCGCAAGCGCACCACCAAGGGCCACGGCTGGATCGCCGCCGGCGGTGGCGGGCACGCCTCCGGATTCGGTTACGTCGGCGGGGCGAGCGGCGGATTCTCCTTCGGGCTGCGGGACTTCTGGGAGAAGTTCCCCGCCCAGCTCGACATCCGCGACGCCCACACCGACCAGGCCGAGGTCACCCTCTGGCTCTGGTCGCCCGAGGCCCAGCCGATGGACCTGCGCTTCTACCACGACGGCATGGGCCAGGACACGTACGCCGAACAGCTCGAAGGCCTCAACATCACCTACGAGGACTACGAACCCGAATTCGGCACCCCGTACGGCATCGCCCGCACCTCCGAACTCCTCTTCTGGGCCAACGAGTCGACGCCTACCCCGGAGACCCTCGCCCAACAGGTGGAAGCCGTACGGGTGTTGCCCCAACTCGCCGCCCCGCCGAAGCAGTTGATCAAGTCCAAGGTGTTCGGCCCCGGCCTCTACTCCGAGCCCGACCGCTCCACCGCCGCCAAGGCGAAGATCGAGGACCACCTCGACTTCCTCTTCACCTACTACAAGGACCAGGTGGTGCAACGCCGTTGGTACGGCTTCTGGGACTACGGCGACTTCATGCACTCGTACGACACCGTGCGCCACCAGTGGCGGTACGACATCGGCGGCTACGCCTGGGACAACTCCGAGCTGTCGCCGGACATCTGGCTCTGGTTCGCGTACATCCGCTCGGGCCGCTCGGACATCTTCCGCTTCGCCGAGGCACTGACCCGGCACACCGGTGAGGTGGACGTCTACCACCTGGGCCAGTGGGCGGGGCTCGGTACGCGGCACGGCGTCCAGCACTACGCCGACAGTGCCAAGCAGCAGCGCATCGCCAACACCACCTATCGGCGCTACTACTACTTCCTCACCGCCGACGAACGCGTCGGCGACCTCATGGCCGCCAACGTGGACTCCGACGAGACGTTCCTCGTCCTCGACCCGATCCGCAAGATCCGCACCGCGCCGTACACACCCGACCGGCATGCCCTGTCGATCGGATTCGGCACGGACTGGAGCGGGTTGGTGTCGGCGTGGCTGACCGAGTGGGAGCGCAGGGGCCCCAAGTGGGAGAAGGCCAAGGCGCGCGTCCTGTCGACGATGGAGACAATCGCCGCCCAGCCCAACGGATTTGTGCAGGGGAGCGGACTGTACGACCTCGACACAGGCAGGTTCGCTGTCGCCTCCGCGCCCGTGGTCTCCGTCTCGCACCTCTCGGCCGTCTTCGGTCTCAACGAGCTGTGCGCGGAGCTGATTCACCTCGTCGACATGCCCAAGTTCAAGGAGGTGTACCTGGATTACTGCCGCTACTTCAACGCCTCCAAGGCGGAACAGGCGGCACGCTACGGCTCCAATTTCGGCACCCTGCTGCTCTTCCAGGGCCACTCGCGCCTCGACGCGTACGCCGCCGTACAACTCGGCGACGCGACGCTCGCCAAGCGGGCGTGGAGCAAGTTCTACGGCTCCGACGGCTATATGGAGTCCTCACCGTGGAAGACGGAGGCGCTGACCGGCCCGGTCACCCTCGTCCCGGGCGGCGAGGCCGCGTGGGTGTCGTCGAACGACACCGCGCTGTACGGCCTCGCCGCCATCGAGAACCTGGCCCTGCTCGGCGACAAGATGCCCTAGCGCAGGGCTAGTTCATCCTCCCCAGTACGTCCCGCACCCGCCGGGCGTCCCGGATCCGCTGCTCGTACGTCGCGCCGAGTGCGAGCAGCAGGAGTCCGGCGAGGGCGGGCGGCGCCCAGCGGGGCAGGGCGCCGACCACCTGGGCGAGGTACGGGGCGAGTTCGTGCAGCGCGTCCAGGACGAGGGTGGTGCCGCCGAGCACGAGCGGCGCCTGGAGCCGGTGCCGCGCGCCGATCAACGTGACCAGCAGCGCGGCCGTGCCCAGGAGCAGGGGGCGCGTCCAGTGCGCGTCCGCCCAGGCCGCGAGGAGGCTCGGGGCGAGCGTGGCGGTGAGCCCGGTGCCGTACGCAGTCCAGGACGAGGTGTTCGGGTCGCGGCGCCTGCGCAGCGCGCCCACGAGCAGCGCCGGGACGGTCACCGGCAGCGTGTACGCCTCGGGGCTGCCGATGTCCCACGCGGACAGCCGCACCCAGGTGGCGAGGACGAACAGGGCGGCGGCCAGGTAGCCGAGGCTCCTGCGGTCGGGCCGTAGCGCCGTGCCCGCCGCGATCACTCCGCACAGGGACAACACCAGGGCCAGCATGGGCAGTTGGGCCGCCGAGAGGCCGATCGCGACCAGGCCCGCGACGGCGCCCGTGATCTCGACGGCCTTGGTCGTGGCCGGGTCGCCGACGCGCGGGGCGAGCAGCGCGGCCGTCACCGGTACGGCGAGTACCAGCAACGCGATGTGCTGCGGTTGCCAGTCGAGAGAGGCGCCCACCGCACAGGCGAGGCCCGTGGCGTATCCGAGGGACGCGGCTGCCGAGACCGGCGCGAGGCGTCCGAGCCGGGCGGCACCCGCGAACAGGACGGTCAGCGACGCGAGTACGGCGAGGGTGGCCGGCTCGGCCGCGAGGGAGAGGAAGGCGAGGCTGAGGGACGTGACCAGCGCGAGCGTGGTGGCCGTGCGGTGGGTGAGGGCGAGCAGCGCCATGACCATGAGCCCCTGCACCAACAGGCCGACGGCGTACGGCAGTTGCAGCGCGGTCGGGAGAGTGAGTGCCGTGGCGCAGGTCAGGGTCAGGGCGGTGGCCAGTGCCTGGGAGCGCCACTCGGCGGTGCGGACGGTGAGGATCAGTACGGCGGCAACTGCGGCCAGGACGAGGGGAGTCGCGGTCGTGTGCGGCGGCCAGAAGGTGTCCACCGCCGCCGCGTCACGGGCGTTGCCCGGCGCTCCGGACCAGACGCGCGACACCCACGCGGCCGGACCGAGCAGCGTGATGCCGACGACCGGCAGCGCCCACAGCACCGCGCCCGCCTGGACGATGCCGGAGGTCCAGCCGAGGCCGTCGCGCACCGGCTGGGGGAGTCGGCCCCGTACCAGTGCCAACAGGGCGATCCCGCACGCCAGATAGCCCGGAACCGTCCAGTCGGCGGACAGCGAAGCGCGCACCACGCCACCCAGACCGGCGACCACGAACAGGCCGCCCGCCGCGGCCGTGCTCGTCCTGAGCCCCCGGCCGGTCGCGAGCCACGCGGCGCCGAACGCGCCCGCCGCCGCGAGAGCGAAGAGCGCCGCCGCACGGGCGGCGGCGCCCGGACCGGCCCCGTCCAAGGAGATGAGGCCGGCCGCCGGCACACCCCAGCCGCCCATGCCGAACGCGCCGCCGGCGGCGACGAGACGAACGGCCCTGGGGGTGGCCCGGAGCGCGAGAACCATGTCGATCACGGCGGTCAGCAGTACCGCGGCCGTGATCGTGCGAGGACCCCCACCGGCCGCGATCGCCCAGAGAATCAAGGGGAGTTGGGCGATCGCGAGCGCGGCGGGGAGGGGGAGGAGAAGGGTCGGTGGGGCGGGCGCGGTGGTCGGTTCCGCGCGGGTGACGGCCGGGTTCGGGAGCGCGGCGAGCCCGATGCCGTACGCCGTCCAGAGCGCCGTCAGTACCGTCGCCGCTGCCGCCGCGAACGTCACGCCGTCCCCGTCCGGGAACGCGACCTCGTGCAGCGCGTAGGCGTCCAGCACCGTCAGCACGAGACCGAGGCACGCGAGCGACTCGGCCGTGGAGCGCAGACCCCGCCGCAGCAGCGCGACGGGTGCGCAGAGCGCCGCCAGGGTCACCGCGCCGAGCACCAGAGCCCGGCCGGCGATCCCCAGGCTCCCCCAACTCACCAGCGTGAACGCCATCGCCGCGAGGGTGAGCAGGATGCCGCCGAGGAACAGCAGCACGTTCTGCACACCCGGCGCGGTGGCCTCCGGCTTGGGCGGGGCGGCGGGTGCCGGCATCACCGGTGTGGGCCGGACCGGCTGAAGCACCGTCAGCAGCCAGGCCCGCCGGTGGAGCAACTGCGTACGGCGGGCGTCCAGTTGGTGCAGCTCCGCGTCCAGGAGCCGCAACTCCACGACCGGGGGCGGAATGTGCGTCATGACTCGGAGTGTGGTGCCCGTCACGTCGTACAGCATGAGTACGCGTACTCAAACGTGCGCGGATCCCGGGAGAAGGGCGTGCGAGCGGGCAGACTCCCGGCATGGACTGGACCCACTACCGCTTCCACGCCCAGTGGGCCCTGCCCGCGCCGCCCGCCGTCGTGTACCCGGTGCTGGAGCGGGCCGAGGAGTATCCGCGCTGGTGGCCGCAGGTGCGCGAGGTCAACCAGATCGACGACACGACCGGCGTCATCCGCATCCGCGCGAGCCTGCCGTACGCCCTGACCTTCACCGCGCGGGAAGTGCGGCGCGATCCGGGCGCCGGGGTGCTGGAGATCGAGATGACCGGCGACCTGGCGGGCTGGGCACGCTGGACGCTCACGGCCGACGGCCCCGGCACGCTCGCCCGCTACGACCAGGAGGTCGACCTGAACCGGCCGTTGCTCAGGTGGTTCGCCGTACCCGGACGGCCGGTGTTCCGCCTCAACCACGCGCTGATGATGCGGGCCGGACGGCGCGGGCTCCTCGCGCACCTGGACGCGGTCTGACGGAAGCGGTTTGAAGGATGGCGGCGGGGGCCTGTATTGTTCGGTGCGTTCCCGGGCGATTAGCTCAGTGGGAGAGCGCTTTGTTCACACCGAAGAGGTCACTGGTTCGAACCCAGTATCGCCCACCGGGAAAGGCCGGTCCGCAGCAGCGGACCGGCTTTTTGTTGTGCCTGTGCGGTTATGCGGCCTCCGCCGTCACGTCCGGGCGCAGTGGCCAGTCCGTGCTCACGGTCTCCGGCGTCCCGCTGCGCGCGAACCACGCCTGGAGCCCCCGCGCCTGTGCCGCGTGCCACGTCGACTGCAGGGTGTGCAGTTCGGCGGGGGACAGCCGCTCCAGGCGGGTCGCGAAACGGCGGCCCAGGGCCCGTACCAGCTCCAGCGAGGCCAGCGCGTCCGCGCCCGCGTCGTGGGCGCCCTCCAGGGTGACGCCGTAGTGCGCGCACAGGTCGGTGAGGGTGCGGCGGCCCTTGCGGTAGCGGTCCAGGTGTTTGTCGAGGACCCGGGGGTCCAGGACCCGCAGCGCCGTCGACTCGAACCAGTGGTCCAGCGAGGACGCGCGGTGGCGGCGCAGCTCGCGGTCCAGGAGGGTCAGGTCGAAGGGCGCGTTCATCACCACCAACGGGCGCCCCATGGCGGCCTGTTCGGCCAGTTCGTCGGCTATCTCGTGCATCACCGGCGCGGGCCAGCGGCCGTTGCGCTGAAGATGCTCATCGGTCAGTCCGTGAATCGCCGTCGCCCCGGCGGGCACCGGCACCCCCGGGTTCACCAGCCACCGGGTCACCCGGGGACGGGTGCCGGGGGCGTCCTGGACGACGACGGCGGCCGACACTATGCGGTCGGTCTCCACATCCACGCCCGTGGTCTCCGTGTCGAACGCGGCCAGCGGGCCCTCGTACCAGCACGTCATACGTACACAACTCCTCGTTCACCCACGGCAGCTGACGCGCCGTCTTCTGCCAGTTTGGTGATACCCGGGCTGTTTGCGCCGTACGCCGGAAGGACACAACAGGAGTACGGGTCTTTGCAGTTCAGCGACCCGACACGCGTAGTCGGAACACCAATTCACCTGAAATTGGAAGGCTGTTGGTCATGGCGATAGCGCAGCCCGAGCGGGGCGGGCTGCTGCCCGAACGGACGGCACCCCATCGCGGCTCACTCGCCACCACCGCCTGCATGGAGACACTGCAGGTGGGCTATCTGCACGCCGTCGCCGCGGCGGCCGGCTGCTCGCTGTCGCAGCCCTTTCCGGACAACGGCATCGACTGGCACGTCAGCCATGGCTCGCCCGGGCACACGGTGGACGACGAGGTCACCATAAAAGTGCAGCTCAAGTGCACCTACCAGATCCCGCCGAACCCGCCGGGACGCTCCTTCTCCTTCACGCTCGACAACGACCATCTGCGCAAGCTCGCCCGCACTCCGGTCTCGGTGCACAAGATCCTGGTCGTGATGCTCGTCCCGCGTTCCCAGGACGACTGGCTGCGCGCCAGCCACGACCGGCTCGACCTGCGGCACTGCTGCTACTGGGTCAACCTCGCCGGTCACGCGATCACCGGCCGGACACGGACCACCGTGCGGATACCGACCTCGCGCATCTTCGACGACCGGGCGCTGTGCGAGATCATGACGCGGGTCGGGACGGGAGGCAGGCCATGAGGCACCGCTCGGTCGAGGAACACCTGCGGTCGGTACGACCCCACCCCGACGACCAGGCCGACACCTCCTGGGCGGGGCCCCCCGCCCCCGACCAGGTCGACCCCGCCGTCCTCGGCGCGCTGCTGCGCCGGCACGGCTGGCAGCGGCGCGGCGGAGCCGCCGGACGGTACGGCCGCTGGACCCCACCCGGGCCCGGCGGCTCGGGCACCAGCCTGCTGGTCCCCGAGAGCCGGGCCTTCCCCGACAGCGACGACCTCCTCGGCGAGGCACTCATCGCCCTCGCCCGCAGCAACACCCCCTCCGCCCGCGAGGTCCTCATCGGCCTCGCCGTGCCCAGCGACGAGATCCGCTGGTGGCGGGACATCCCGATCGGCCCGGCAGGCGCCGCGCCCTGGACCGTGGAGGACCAACTCCGCGCCGCCGCCCGCCAGATGCTGCTCGCCGCCGCCCTCGCCAACCGCGCCCGAGCGGGCTACTACGGTGCCCGCCACCGCCGCCCGGCCGCCGCGTCCCTGGAGAACGTCCTCGTCGGCTCCGCACCCGGCGGCCGGCAGCTCACCGCGTTCGTCCCCGTCGGCGCGGGCCGCGCTCTCGCCGTACGCCTCCACCAAGCTCTGTACGCCACCCGCGAGGCCATCGACTACGAGCGGGCCACCGGCGGCATGGACGCCTTCGACGGCGCTGTCGAGGCAGGCGTCAGCCGTGAGTTGACCGAGGCCGTCGTCGCGCTCGTGCGCGGCACCGAGGGTGCCCGGATCGCCGTCGAGTGGGCGCCCGCCGCCGGGATCCCCGAGGGCTGCGCCGCCCCCGCCGAGGCCGTCGAGTTCTCGCCCGGCGACCTGCCCGTGCTGCGCGCGGCCGGCGCCCGCTATCTCCGCGAGGAACCGGCCATGCCCGTGCGCATCACCGGCTCGGTGGTGCGGATGCGCAGGTCGGGGCCGCGTGGCGAGGGCACCGTACGGATGCAGGTGATCGCCGGCGCCGAGGTCGGGCACGTCCGCATGACCCTGGACGAGGAGTCGTACCGCATAGCCGGGCACGCCCACCTCGTCGGCCTCCCGGTGCGGGTGCACGGCCGGCTGGAGAGCCGGGGCGGCTTCCGCAGGCTGACCGGCGCCTCCGGGGTCGTACCCGTGCAGGTGGACGAGGCGGAGCGGGACCGGTTGATGAAGTCCCTGCAGGAGAACCTCGACTTCTTCGAGGAGGCGTGCAGCGGGGAGGACTGAGGGAGGGGGAGTGCGGCAACCGTTTCGCGGTGGGCCCCTTAGGGTCGGTACGATCCCCTATTGCGCGCGCTCCCGGTATGGCGCCGCATCCACCCTGCAGTCAGGAGAGACCGGTGTCAGACGTCCGTGTGATCATCCAACGCGATTCCGAGCGGGAAGAGCGCACGGTGACGACGGGCACGACGGCCGCGGAGCTCTTCGCCGGCGAGCGCTCGATCATCGCCGCGCGCGTGGCCGGAGAGCTCAAGGACCTGGCGTATGTCGTCTCCGAGGGGGACGCGGTCGAGGGCGTCGAGATCTCCTCCGCCGACGGCCTGAACATCCTGCGCCACTCCACCGCGCACGTCATGGCGCAGGCCGTGCAGGAGCTGTTCCCCGAGGCCAAGCTCGGCATCGGCCCGCCGGTCAAGGACGGCTTCTACTACGACTTCGACGTCGAGCGGCCGTTCACGCCCGAGGATCTCAAGGCCGTCGAGAAGAAGATGCAGGAGATCCAGAAGCGCGGGCAGCGGTTCTCCCGCCGTGTGGTGACCGACGAGGACGCCCGCGAGGAACTGGCCGCCGAGCCGTACAAGCTCGAACTGATCGGCATCAAGGGCTCCGCCTCGACCGACGACGGCGCGGACGTCGAGGTCGGCGGCGGTGAGTTGACGATCTACGACAACCTCGACGCCAAGACCGGCGACCTGTGCTGGAAGGACCTCTGCCGAGGCCCGCACCTGCCCACCACCCGCAACATCCCGGCGTTCAAGCTGATGCGCAACGCGGCGGCCTACTGGCGCGGCAGCGAGAAGAACCCGATGCTCCAGCGCATCTACGGCACCGCCTGGCCCTCCAAGGAGGAGCTGAAGGCGCACCTCGACTTCCTGGTCGAGGCCGAGAAGCGCGACCACCGCAAGCTGGGCAGCGAGCTCGACCTGTTCTCGATCCCCGAGCAGATCGGTTCCGGTCTCGCCGTGTTCCACCCCAAGGGCGGTGTCGTCCGCCGGGTCATGGAGGACTACTCGCGCCGCCGCCACGAGGAGGAGGGCTACGAGTTCGTCTACACCCCGCACGCGACGAAGGGGAAGCTCTTCGAGACGTCCGGGCACCTGGACTGGTACGCCGACGGCATGTACCCGCCCATGCAGCTCGACGAGGGCGTGGACTACTACCTCAAGCCCATGAACTGCCCGATGCACAACCTGATCTTCGACGCGCGCGGCCGTTCCTACCGTGAACTGCCGCTGCGGCTCTTCGAGTTCGGGACCGTGTACCGCTACGAGAAGTCGGGCGTCGTGCACGGACTGACCCGCGCGCGCGGCTTCACGCAGGACGACGCGCACATCTACTGCACACGCGAGCAGATGGCCGACGAGCTCGACAAGACGCTCACCTTCGTCCTCAACCTGCTGCGCGACTACGGCCTGACCGACTTCTACCTGGAGCTGTCCACCAAGGACCCGGAGAAGTTCGTCGGCTCGGACGAGGTCTGGGAAGAGGCCACCGAGACGCTGCGACAGGTCGCCGAGAAGCAGGGGCTGCCGCTCGTCCCCGACCCGGGCGGTGCCGCGTTCTACGGCCCGAAGATCTCCGTCCAGACGAAGGACGCGATCGGCCGGACCTGGCAGATGTCGACGGTCCAGCTGGACTTCAACCTGCCGGAGCGCTTCGACCTGGAGTACACCGGCCCCGACGGCTCCAAGCAGCGGCCGGTCATGATCCACCGTGCGCTGTTCGGTTCCATCGAGCGGTTCTTCGCGGTGCTGCTTGAGCACTACGCGGGCGCCTTCCCGGCGTGGCTGGCGCCGGTGCAGGCGGTCGGCATCCCGATCGGGGACGCGCACGTCGAGTACCTGGAGAAGTTCGCCGCAGCCGCCAAGAAGAAGGGGCTGCGCGTCGAGGTCGACTCCTCCTCGGACCGGATGCAGAAGAAGATCCGCAACGCGCAGAAGCAGAAGGTGCCGTTCATGGTCATCGTCGGCGACGAGGACATGAACGCCGACACGGTGTCCTTCCGCTACCGCGACGGCTCGCAGGAGAACGGCATCGCGTTCGACGCGGCCATCGCGAAGATCGAGCAGGTCGTGGCGGATCGCGCGCAGGTCTGAGTCCGTCGCTTCGGTTTCGGGAGGCCCCCGGGGAGTTCAGCAGTTCAGCTCCCCGGGGGCCTCCCGTCGTCCTCCCGTGCGAAGACCTGGAGCAGCCAGGAGGCGAAGGTTCCGGTGACCGCGCCCAGCAGGGCCAGACCGATGGCCATCATGCCTACGGCGATCAGGCGGCCGAGCGGGGTGATCGGCGCGACGTCGCCGTAGCCAACGGTCGCGAAGGTCGCGCAGGTCCACCAGACGGCGTCGCCGAAGGTCCTTATCGTCGCGCCGGGGGCGGTGTGCTCCTCCTGGTAGACCGAGAGGGCGCCCGCGAAGCCCAGCAGGACGGTGGACAGGCCGGCGTAGACGATCACGCGCGCGTGCAGCGCGAGCCGGGGCCGGCCGTGCCGGCGCTGCACGGTCTCGTACACCTTGACCACCCGCAACGGGCGCAGGAGTGGCAGGACCAGCACCAGCGTGTCCAGCAGGTGCGTCCGTACGAAACGCAGCCGCTGCCCGCTCAGCCACCAGCGGACCGCGTAGTCGACGGCGAAGAGCGCCCAGGCGGCGAACAGTACGGCGAGGCAGAGGTCCTGCCCGTCGCCCGACAGGCCGTGCGCCAGGATGCTGACCGCGTAGGCGGCGAGGTAGACCATCGACGCCACGGCGAGCGGCACCTCGGTACGCCGCTCCCAGCGGGCCCTGCGGCTGTCGTCGTCCATCGGTCCAGCTTGGCGGCGGCCACCCGTCCCGCAACCCCGGCGACACGCCGCGAACGAGCGAAGCCATATGCTGACTTGCATGACGAGTGAGCCGGAGCAGCAGATCGGAGTGGGGACGCCGGACGCGTTCCAGCGCCTCTGGACCCCCCACCGGATGGCCTACATCCAGGGTGAGAACAAGCCGACCGGCCCCGGGGCCGACGACGGTTGCCCCTTCTGCTCGATTCCGGCGAAATCGGACGAGGACGGGCTGATCGTCAGGCGCGGTGAGCTGGTGTACGGGGTGCTCAATCTGTACCCGTACAACGGCGGCCATCTGATGGTCGTGCCCTACCGCCACGTCGCCGACTACACCGACCTGACCGACGCGGAGACCGTGGAGCTCGCGGCGCTCACCAAGCAGGCGATGACGGCCCTGCGGACCGCGTCCGGCGCCCACGGCTTCAACATCGGTATGAACCAGGGGAGCGTGGCAGGCGCGGGCATCGCCGCCCACCTGCACCAGCACATCGTCCCGCGCTGGGGCGGCGACACCAACTTCATGCCGGTGGTCGGCCACACGAAGGTGCTGCCCCAACTCCTCGCGGACACACGGAAGATGCTGGCGGACGCGTGGCCCACGGTGTGAGCCACACGACCGGCTGACTACGCGTCGTAGAGGTCGGCCTTTCGCGGCGACGCGTCCTGCACGTTCGTGCTGAGGAACGACGACCGGTTGCCGAACTTCTCCGTGTCCACGCCGTTCTCGTCCAGGACGCGGATCGCGGCGGCGTGCACCACCCGCAGGACCGGTGTCGCGGCGCGCAGCGCGTCGTCCGCCATGAAGCGGTGGCGCCAGGGCTGGTCGGCCCAGGCGTGCCGCAGGCCGAACGGCTCGGGCAGGGATATCGAACCGCCGAGCCAGTTCAGCAGCGGCGGGTACCAGGTGATCGGGGCGCGGACCGCGAGACGTACCACCTCGTCGGTGGGGACCAGCGGGAGATTGACCTTGCGGGTCTCCCACGGCTTGAAGGTCTTCTGGACGTCCTTGGAGGGGGCCTCGGGCTTGCCGGTGAACAGCGAGTTCACGGGGCCCAGGGCGTGCCCGGTGATCTCGATGCGCAGCGTCTTGTGCAGCACGGTCACCGTGATCATCATCGTGATGACCAACTGCCCTTCCCAGAGCGTCCATTGGACACCCAGGTAGTGGCGGTCGCCGGCGCCGAACTGCTGCTTGTTGCAGATGTCCTGTATCGCGTGCGACTTCACCTGGTACGCGTCCACGTCCGTGCCCTCGGGCCGGGACACCGCCTTGGCGCCCTCACCGATCGGCGTGACGACCCAGTGGCGTATGGACGCCTTCGGGAAGCCGCCGGTGTTGATCGTGTTCCGCTCCAGCATGCGCAGGTCGTCGTGGATGTTCCGGATGACGTCCCAGCTGCGGAAGGGGTGGATCTCCCGGTCGGCGTCGCGCGCGATCAGGTCCTCGGCGAGCTGCCAGCTGCCCCAGCGGGTGCCCATGCCCAGGATGCCCTTGGGACCCGCGTAGAAGATCGAGTTCGACTGCTGCTCGGCACTGAGCTTGGCCAGGGACTGGCGGAGCTGCTCGGCCTGGGTCTCGCCGGGGCTGGTCGGGACCGCCTCGGGGACCTTGGCGCCGACGCTGCTGCCGGAGAGCAGGCTGTCCCAGCGCCCGCGCAGGTCCTTCGCGGTGTTCTCGCAGATCTGCTTGGCCCACAGCCAGCCGACCACCGGGAGGACGACGCACGCGCGTGCGTACCAGGCCCAGAAGCCCGTGAACGGCATCTTGATCAGGAAGATCACGGCGACCGCGCCCACCCCGACGAGCAGGGTCGTGGCGAGGGCACCGGCCCGCTTGTTCTTCTGGGTGCGCTTGTCTATCTGGCTGCGGAGCTGGAAGACCAGCAGCCAGATCAGGAGCCCGGGCAGGAAGAGCAGGCCGCACAGCACCATGACCATGGACAGCCGGTTGTCCCGGGCCCGGCGGATGTTGTTGGCCGCCAGGGCGTGCTCGACGACCGCCTGCGGTTCGGTGCCGAACGACTGGATGAGCGGCTTGCGTCCGGGGCCGAGCATGCGGGCCACCACGGCTCCGGAGAACGCCTCGCCGAGGTTGGGGCGGAAGATCGTCGCCCACTTGCGGCCCTCGTTGACGGCCGTCTGGTGCCATTCGTTGTCGGCCTTCTTGATGTCCGCGACCGGGTTGTCCCGGTAGGCCGCCGAGGCCAGCGCGAAGGTCGCCGTCTGGCCCTCGTCGCCCGTACGCGGCACCTGTGGTCCGAAGATGTCCGCGTAACCGCTGTCAACGGTCATACCCGCCCCCGATCGCCGCTGTTCCCGCTTCTGCGGCTTTCCCGACTTCCGTGCTCCGCACACCTGTTGATCAGGTCATCAGCGTATCGGGAGCTACTGACATTCGTCGGCGGACGGCTGAAAGCCGCCCGCCGACACCGAAGGTTCTCCGAACTACGGGGCGTCGCCCGCCTCTTCGCGGATTCGCTCCGCGATCTGCGGAGGCATCGGCTCGTGCCGGGCGTACGCGCGGTTGAAGCGGGCCGTGCCGTGCGACAGGGAGCGGAGGTCCACGGCGTAGCGGCCGATCTCGATCTCGGGGACCTCGGCCCGGATCAGGGTGCGCCCGCCGGTCGTCTGTTCGGTGCCGAGCACACGGCCCCGGCGCCCGGACAGGTCGCTCATCACCGCGCCCACGTAGTCGTCGCCGACCAGCACGGTCACCTCGGCCACCGGTTCGAGGAGATGGATCTTCGCGTCGGCCGCGGCCTCCCGCAGGGCCAGCGCGCCGGCCGTCTGGAACGCGGCGTCCGAGGAGTCCACCGAGTGCGCCTTGCCGTCCAGCAGCGTGATCCGTACGTCGAGGAGCGGATGCCCGGCGGCAACTCCCTTGGCGGCCTGGGCCCTTACGCCCTTCTCCACCGAGGGGATGAACTGGCGCGGCACCGCGCCGCCGATGACCTTGTCCACGAACTCGATCCCCGTGCCGCCCGGCAACGGCTCGACCTCGATCTCGCAGATCGCGAACTGCCCGTGCCCGCCGGACTGTTTGACATGCCGGCCGCGCCCCTGCGCCTTGGCGGCGAACGTCTCCCGTAGGGAGACCTTGTGCGGTACGAGGTCGACCTGGACGCCGTAGCGACTGCGCAGCCGTTCCAGCGCCACGTCCGCGTGGGCCTCGCCGAGGCACCACAGGACGA
The DNA here is from genome assembly GCF_044753545.1 of Streptomyces sp. NPDC088350. NCBI lineage: Bacteria > Bacillati > Actinomycetota > Actinomycetes > Kitasatosporales > Streptomycetaceae > Streptomyces > Streptomyces sp. NPDC088350. Next base: position 61,364 of record NZ_JBIVNL010000016.1, read on the forward strand.
CCTGGTGGGTGTCCTGGTTCTGTTCCAGGCGCATGGTCGGGTCCTCGGCGACGAGCCTGCTCAGGCCCTGCGAGAGCTTGTCCTCGTCCGCCTTGCTGTGGGCCTCGATGGCGAGCGGCAGCAGCGGGTCGGGCATCTCCCAGGGCTCCATGAGGAGCGGGTCGTCCTTGGCGGAGAGGGTGTCGCCGGTCTCCGCGCGGCCCAGTTTCGCCACGCACGCGAGGTCGCCCGCGATGCAGTGCGTGAGGGCCCGCTGCTGCTTGCCGAAGGGCGCGGACAGGGAGCCGACGCGTTCGTCGACGTCGTGGTCCTCGTGCCCGCGGTCGGCGAGTCCGTGCCCGGAGACGTGGATCGTCTCGTCGGGGCGCAGGGTGCCCGAGAAGACGCGGACCAGGGAGACCCGGCCGACATACGGGTCGGAGGCGGTCTTCACGACCTCGGCGACCAGCGGACCGTTCGGGTCGCACGGCTTCAGCTCCCGCGCCCTGCCGTCGACCGTGGTGACCCCGGGCGCCTCGCGCTCCAGCGGGGTCGGGAAGCCGCCCGTGATCAGCTCCAGGAGCTCGACCGTGCCGAGGCCCTGCTTGGAGCCCTCGACGGCCGGGGCGGCGGCCAGCACGGGGAAGAACACCCCGCGCGCGACGGCCCGCTCCAGGTCCCCGATCAGCGTCCTGACGTCGATCTCCTCGCCGCCGAGATAGCGGTCCATGAGGGTCTCGTCCTCGCTCTCCGCGATGATCCCCTCGATGAGCCGGTTACGCGCCTCCTCGATCCGCGGCTGCTGGTCGGGCCCGGGCTCGGACTCCTTGCGCTCCCCGGACGCGTAGTCGAACAGCTTCTGCGACAGCAGCCCGACCAGACCCGTCACGGGCGCGTGCCCGTCGGGCCCCGGCGCGCCGTGCAGCGGCAGATACAGCGGGAGTACGGCGTCGGGGTCGTCCGCCCCGAAGGCCTCCGCGCAGGTCCGGGTCATCGTCTCGAAGTCCGCGCGCGCGGACTCCAGATGTGTGATGACGAGGGCGCGCGGCATGCCGACCGCCGCGCACTCCTCCCACACCATGCGGGTCGAGCCGTCCACGCCGTCGGAGGCCGAGACGACGAAGAGGGCCGCGTCCGCCGCTCGCAGACCGGCCCTCAACTCGCCGACGAAATCGGCGTATCCGGGGGTGTCGAGAAGATTGACCTTGTACCCGTCCCAGTCGACGGGCACCAGGGAGAGCTGCACCGAGCGCTGCTGCCGGTGCTCGATCTCGTCGTAGTCGGAGACGGTGCCGCCGTCCTCCACGCGGCCCGCCCTGTTCACCGCCCCCGCGGTCAGCGCGAGGGCCTCCACCAGAGTCGTCTTGCCCGATCCGGAGTGGCCGACCAGCACCACATTCCGTACGGACGCGGGGTGGTCGGCCGCTGTAGCCCTGCCGGCGGCTCCGGGGTGTGCGTTCGCCTTGTCGCCCATGGCCTTGCCTCCCGTGCACGGTGAGGTCACTGTGGGCGCGGACACACGCAGCCGCGTGCGGTGGCGGCTCCGATGACGCCCGCGGTGCTTCGAGCTTTCCACTCCCGTCACGGTGCGTCCATACAGCGGACGCGATCCGGCCGTGACACCGACGGCATCGCGTCGTGCCGCAGCCATTCACAACATGGGCGCGCGGGTGCCCGGCCGTCGCTCACGCGTGCGCGTGGCTACGATGGGCCAGCCGGTGGCCAGCAGGGGCCGCGCGGCGACACCGACCCTCGGGAAGGCCATGCTGAACAAGTACGCGCGTGCATTCTTCACGCGTGTCCTCACGCCGTTCGCCGCGTTTCTGATCCGCCGGGGTGTCAGCCCCGACACGGTCACCCTCCTCGGCACCGCCGGAGTGGTCGCGGGCGCGCTGGTCTTCTACCCCATGGGCGAGTTCTTCTGGGGCACGGTCGTGATCACACTGTTCGTGTTCTCGGACCTCGTCGACGGCAACATGGCCCGCCAGCTGGGCCGCTCCAGCCGCTGGGGCGCCTTCCTGGACTCCACGCTCGACCGGGTCGCCGACAGCGCGGTCTTCGGCGGCCTGGCTCTCTGGTATGCGGGCGGCGGCGACAACATCGCCCTGTGCGCGGTCTCCATCTTCTGCCTGGCCAGCGGCCAGGTGGTGTCGTACACCAAGGCGCGCGGCGAGTCGATCGGCCTGCCGGTGGCCGTCAACGGCCTGGTCGAGCGGGCCGAGCGCCTGGTGATCTCCCTCGTCGCGTGCGGTCTCGCCGGTCTGCACAAGTTCGGCGTCCCCGGCATCCAGTGGCTGCTGCCCGTCGCGCTGTGGATCGTCGCCGTGGGCAGCCTCGTCACGCTGATCCAGCGGGTCGTCACGGTCCGTCGGGAGGCCGCCGAGGCCGACGCCGCCGCAGCCCAGGAGACCGAGCAGCACAGCACCGGGGCGACTCCGTGAGCAGTGCCCGGGAGCGGCTGACGGACGCGCTGTACGGCCTCGGCTGGAGCACCGTCAAGAAGCTCCCCGAGCCGGTCGCGGCACGGCTCGGACACGCCATCGCCGACCTCGCCTGGAAGCGGCGCGGCAAGGGCGTACAGCGGCTGGAGAGCAACTACGCGCGCGTGGTGCCCGACGCGAGTCCCGAGCGGCTCGCCGAGCTCTCGCGCGCGGGCATGCGGTCGTACCTCCGCTACTGGATGGAGTCCTTCCGGCTCCCCGCCTGGAGCGCCGAGCGCGTCAGGACGGGCTTCGACCCCAAGGACGTGCACCACCTGACCGAGGGCATCGCCTCCGACCGGGGCGTCATCCTCGCGCTGCCGCACCTCGCCAACTGGGACCTCGCGGGCGCCTGGGTCACCACCGCCCTGGAGACACCGTTCACGACGGTCGCCGAACGCCTCAAGCCGGAGACGCTCTACGACCGCTTCGTCGCCTACCGCGAGGGCCTCGGCATGGAGGTCCTGCCGCACAGCGGCGGCACCGCCTTCGGCACACTCGCCCGGCGACTGCGGGACGGCGGCCTGGTCTGCCTCGTCGCCGAGCGCGACCTGTCCGCCTCCGGGGTCGAGGTCAAGTTCTTCGGCGAGGCCACCCGCATGCCCGCGGGACCTGCCCTCCTCGCCCAGCAGACGGGCGCGCTGCTGCTCCCGGTGACGCTCTGGTACGACGACTCGCCGGTCATGCGGGGCCGGGTCCATCCACCGGTCGAGGTGCCCGAGTCAGGCGACCGGGCCGAGAAGACGTCAGTCATGACACAGGCGCTGGCCGACGCCTTCGCCACCGGCATCGCCGACCACCCGGAGGACTGGCACATGCTCCAGCGGTTGTGGCTCGCGGATCTCGATCCCACGAAGGGACCCTCGTGAGGATCGGCATCGTCTGCCCCTACTCCTGGGACGTGCCCGGCGGCGTCCAGTTCCACATCAGAGACCTCGCCGAGTACTTCATCCGGCTCGGCCACGAGGTGTCCGTCCTCGCCCCGGCCGACGACGACACCCCGCTGCCGCCGTACGTCGTCTCGGCGGGCCGCGCGGTCCCGGTGCCGTACAACGGCTCGGTGGCCCGGCTGAACTTCGGCTTCCTGTCGGCCGCCCGGGTCCGACGCTGGCTGCACGACGGCGAGTTCGACGTCATCCACATCCACGAACCGACCTCGCCGTCGCTGGGCCTGCTGGCCTGCTGGGCGGCCTCGGGCCCGATCGTGGCGACCTTCCACACCTCCAACCCGCGCTCCCGGGCGATGATCGCCGCGTACGCGATCCTCCAGGCCGCGCTGGAGAAGATCAGCGCCCGGATCGCCGTGAGCGAGTACGCGCGCCGCACGCTCGTCGAACACCTCGGCGGGGACGCGGTCGTCATCCCGAACGGCGTCGACGTCGACTTCTTCGCCCGCGCCGAACCCAAGCCGGAATGGCAAGGGGAGACCATCGGCTTCATAGGGCGCATCGACGAGCCCCGCAAGGGCCTCCCGGTGCTGATGAGCGCCCTGCCGAAGATCCTCGCCGAGCGCCCGAACGCCAGGCTCCTGGTCGCCGGGCGCGGCGACGAGGAGGAGGCCGTCGAGACGCTGCCGAAGGAACTGCGCTCGCGCGTCGAGTTCCTCGGCATGATCAGCGACGAGGACAAGGCCCGCTTCCTGCGCAGCATCGACCTCTACGTAGCCCCCAACACCGGCGGCGAGAGCTTCGGCATCATCCTTGTGGAGGCCATGTCCGCGGGCGCCCCGGTGCTCGCCTCCGACCTGCCCGCCTTCGCCCAGGTACTCGACCAGGGCGCGGCCGGCGAGCTGTTCACCAACGAGGACGCGGACACCCTCGCCGAGGCCGCCGTACGGCTCCTGGGCGACCCCGGGCGGCTGGCGCAGCTGAGCCGGCAGGGGAGCGCGCATGTCCGGCGCTTCGACTGGTCCACCGTCGGGGCCGACATCCTGTCCGTGTACGAGACGGTGACCACCGGAGCGGCGGCCGTCGCCACCGACGAACGCACCGGACTCCGGGCGCGGTTCGGACTGGCCCGGGACTGAGGATGCCGGGCGGGGGCGTGCTGCTCTCCCCGCGCGCGGGGAGATCGGTTCGGATTTCCAACTGACCGTGCCCGTCGGCGGATCCGCCGACGGGCACCCGCGCGACCGCCCTGCCCGGCGGTGCGTTCCGTATGGGCGACGCGTACGACGAGGGCTACCCGGAGGACGGGGAGGGGCCGGCTCCGGCGTCACGGATCGCGCCGACCACCCCGACGGACGAAAGGACGGGGCGCGGGCGAGGTTCGGGTTGGCGCGGGACTGAGGGGCGGCGACTTCTCGTTGGTCGCCGGTACATCCAGCCCGTCCGGCGTTTGAGGACGAGGCAGTCCAGGCCGAAGCGGGGGCCCGGGGGCGGCAGCCCCCGGAACGCCCACACCGACAACCCCACCAACACTCCGTACGACACCCGGCCAACCCCGGTGGAACGGCCCGGTAGCCTTGCCGCCCGTGACTCCCACCCTGATCTGGATCCTCGTCGCCCTCGTGGCGATCGGCCTGTACCTGAGCTGGACCGCGGGCCGGCTCGACCGGCTGCACGTCCGGATCGACGCGGCCCGCGCGGCGCTCGACGCCCAACTGCTGCGCCGCGCCTCGGTGACCCAGGAGTTGGCCACCTCCGGAGTACTCGACCCGGCCGCCTCGATCGTCCTCTACGAGGCCGCGCACGCCGCCCGGCAGGCCGAGGAGGAGCAACGGGAGGTCGCCGAGAGCGAGTTGAGCCAGGCCCTGCGCGCCGTCTTCGCGGAGGCCCAGCAGGTCGAGGGCGTCCGCGAGGCACCCGGGGGAGAGGAGGCGGCCCGGGAACTGGCGGAGGCGGTACGGCGCGTCCCGATGGCCCGGCGCTTCCACAACGACGCGGTGGGCGCGGCCCGGCGTCTGCGGGAACACCGCAAGGTCCGCTGGTTCAGGCTCGCCGGACACGCCCCCTTCCCGATGGCCTTCGAGATGGACGACGAGCCACCGGCGGCACTGGTCGACCGGGCCGCGTAGGCAGGGAACCGAGGGGACCGACCGGCTCGGGCGAGCCGCGTGTGGTGCCTCCGGCCGAGCGGCGGAGGAGGCCGTGGCACCGGCCGCTGCTACGGCGGGCGGCGCGACAGGGAGCCGGTGACCGGCGACAACACGGCAGGCGGGCGCACCTGTACCCACGCCCGCGACACGATTCACCGGTGGGGCGCCGGGGCACACCGGTTCGAAAATGATCCACCGCCTACCCATTGGCCCTTGCTGTGGCCTGCGCCTCTCGCGTTTCCTCGGTACTGCAGCAACCCTCTTTCACCGAGTGAGGTCACCCCGTGTCCAGCACCCCCAGCTCCGCCCAGACTCCCGAGACCGGCACCGCGCGCGTGAAGCGCGGTATGGCCGAGCAGCTCAAGGGCGGTGTGATCATGGACGTGGTCAACGCCGAGCAGGCGAAGATCGCCGAGGACGCCGGTGCCGTGGCCGTCATGGCCCTGGAGCGGGTCCCCGCCGACATCCGCAAGGACGGCGGCGTGGCCCGGATGTCCGACCCGACGATGATCGAGGAGATCATCGAGGCGGTCTCCATCCCGGTCATGGCCAAGTCCCGCATCGGCCACTTCGTCGAGGCCCAGGTCCTGCAGTCCCTCGGCGTCGACTACATCGACGAGTCCGAGGTCCTCACCCCGGCCGACGAGGTCAACCACTCCGACAAGTGGGCCTTCACGACCCCCTTCGTGTGCGGTGCCACCAACCTGGGCGAGGCCCTGCGCCGCATCGCCGAGGGCGCCGCGATGATCCGCTCCAAGGGCGAGGCCGGCACCGGCAACGTAGTCGAGGCGGTTCGCCACCTGCGCCAGATCAAGAACGAGATCGCCAAGCTGCGCGGCTTCGACAACAACGAGCTGTACGCCGCCGCCAAGGAACTGCGCGCCCCGTACGAGATCGTCCGCGAGGTCGCCGAACTCGGCAAGCTCCCGGTCGTGCTGTTCTCCGCCGGTGGCGTCGCCACCCCCGCCGACGCCGCGCTGATGCGCCAGCTCGGCGCCGAGGGCGTCTTCGTGGGCTCCGGCATCTTCAAGTCCGGCGACCCGGCCAAGCGCGCCGCCGCCATCGTGAAGGCGACCACTTTCTACGACGACCCGAAGATCATCGCGGACGCGTCCCGCAACCTCGGCGAGGCCATGGTCGGCATCAACTGCGACACCCTCCCCGAGGCCGAGCGCTACGCCAACCGCGGCTGGTAAGACCAAAGGGTTTCGCACACATGACCGACGCACCTGTCATAGGCGTCCTGGCCCTCCAGGGCGACGTACGGGAGCACCTCATCGCCCTGGCCGCGGCCGACGCCGTGGCCAGGCAGGTCAGGCGCCCCGAGGAACTCGCCGAGGTGGACGGCCTCGTCATCCCCGGCGGCGAGTCGACCACCATCTCCAAGCTGGCCGTCCTCTTCGGCCTCATGGACCCCCTTCGCGCACGCGTGCGTGCCGGTATGCCCGTCTACGGCACCTGCGCCGGCCTCATCATGCTCGCCGACAAGATCCTCGACCCGCGCTCGGGCCAGGAGACGATCGGCGGCATCGACATGATCGTGCGCCGCAACGCCTTCGGACGGCAGAACGAGTCCTTCGAAGCCGCGCTCGACGTCAAGGGCGTTCCGGGCGATCCTGTGGAGGGCGTCTTCATCCGTGCCCCCTGGGTCGAGTCCGTCGGTGCCGAGACGGAGGTCCTCGCCGAACACGAGGGCCACATCGTCGCGGTCCGCCAGGGCAACGCGCTCGCCACGTCGTTCCACCCGGAACTGACCGGCGACCACCGCGTGCACTCCTTGTTCGTCGACATGGTGCGCGCGAACCTGGCTCCGGGGTCCTAGTAGGATCTCTGGGGTTCGTAAAGAGTTGGGTTACGCGAAGGAGACAGGCAGATGTCCGGCCACTCTAAATGGGCTACGACGAAGCACAAGAAGGCCGTGATCGACGCCAAGCGCGGCAAGCTCTTCGCGAAGATGATCAAGAACATCGAGGTCGCGGCCCGTACCGGTGGTGCCGACGTGTCCGGCAACCCGACGCTGTTCGACGCCATCCAGAAGGCCAAGAAGAGCTCGGTCCCGAACAAGAACATCGACTCCGCGGTCAAGCGCGGCGCCGGTCTCGAAGCCGGTGGCGCCGACTACGAGACGATCATGTACGAGGGTTACGGCCCCAACGGTGTCGCGGTGCTCATCGAGTGCCTCACCGACAACCGCAACCGCGCCGCCTCGGACGTGCGTGTCGCCATGACCCGCAACGGCGGCAACATGGCCGACCCCGGTTCCGTGTCGTACCTCTTCAACCGCAAGGGCGTCGTCATCGTCCCCAAGGGCGAGCTGGGCGAGGACGACGTCCTCGGTGCCGTGCTCGACGCGGGCGCCGAAGAGGTCAACGACCTGGGTGACACCTACGAGGTCATCTCCGAGGCCACCGACCTGGTCGCGGTCCGCACCGCCCTCCAGGACGCCGGCATCGACTACGACTCCGCCGACGCCAACTTCGTCCCGACCATGCAGGTCGAGCTCGACGAAGAGGGCGCCCGCAAGATCTTCAAGCTGATCGACGCCCTGGAGGACAGCGACGACGTGCAGAACGTCTTCGCCAACTTCGACGTCAGCGACGAGGTCATGGAGAAGGTCGACGCGTAACGCTGCCGCGAGCTGAGCGGTATCGGCGGGCCGGATGGGACACACGTCCCCCGGCCCGCCGCCGTTGTCGGTGGCAGCGGATAGCCTGGCGTGAAGTCAAAGATCACGTGCGGCTACGAAGAGGCGAAGGGGGGCGCGGTGCGGGTACTCGGAGTCGACCCCGGTCTGACGCGCTGCGGTGTCGGTGTCGTCGAGGGCGTCGCCGGCCGGCCGCTCACCATGGTCGGCGTCGGTGTCGTACGGACCCCGGCGGACGCCGAGTTGGGCCTGCGCCTGGTCGCCATCGAGCAGGGCATCGAGGCGTGGCTGGACGAGCACCGGCCCGAATGCGTCGCAGTGGAGCGGGTGTTCAGCCAGCACAACGTGCGCACGGTGATGGGCACCGCCCAGGCCAGCGCCGTCGCCATGCTCTGTGCCGCCCGGCGCGGCATCCCGGTCGCCCTGCACACCCCCAGCGAGGTCAAGGCCGCCGTCACCGGCAGCGGACGCGCCGACAAGGCACAGGTCGGCACCATGGTGACCCGGCTGCTCCGGCTCGACGCGCCCCCCAAGCCCGCCGACGCGGCCGACGCCCTCGCGCTCGCGATCTGCCACATCTGGCGGGCCCCCGCACAGCACCGCCTCCAACAGGCGGTCGCCCAGAACCGACTCCAGCAGGCCGTCGCCCTGCACGCGGCCGGAACATCGAAATCACCGAACGCCTCGAAAGGCCGTACCGCATGATCGCCTTCGTCAGCGGCACGGTCGCCGCACTCGCTCCCGACGCCGCGGTGGTCGAGGTCGGCGGTGTCGGCATGGCCATCCAGTGCACGCCGAACACCCTGTCCACGCTCCGGCTCGGCAAGCCGGCCAAGCTCGCCACCTCCCTGGTCGTGCGCGAGGACTCCCTGACCCTGTACGGCTTCGTGGACGACGACGAGCGCCAGATCTTCGAGCTGCTCCAGACCGCGACCGGCGTCGGCCCCCGGCTCGCACAGGCGATGCTGGCCGTGCACACTCCGGACGCGCTGCGCCGGGCGGTCGCCTCCGGTGACGAGAAGGCGCTGATGGCCGTGCCGGGCATCGGCAAGAAGGGCGCGCAGAAGCTGCTGCTGGAGTTCAAGGACCGCCTCGGCGCCCCCGTGGGGTCCGCCCCCGCGATCGGCGCCCCGGTCACCAGCGGCTGGCGCGACCAGCTGCACGCGGCCCTCATCGGCCTCGGGTACGCCACCCGCGAGGCCGAAGAAGCCGTAGCCGCTGTGACTCCCCAGGCGGAGGCCGCCGACGGTGCGCCGCAGGTGGGCCAGTTGCTGAAGGCGGCCCTGCAGACCCTGAACCGCGCCCGCTAGGAGACCTTTCAGTGAACTGGGACGACACGACCGACGAGACCGCCGCCGAGCGGCTGGTGGGCTCGGTCGCCGACCGCGAGGACCAGGCCGTCGAGGCCGCCCTGCGCCCCAAGGACCTGGGCGAGTTCATCGGCCAGGAGAAGGTCCGCGAACAGCTGGACCTGGTGCTGCGCGCCGCACGCGCGCGTGGCGCCACCGCCGACCACGTGCTGCTCTCCGGCGCCCCCGGCCTCGGCAAGACCACCCTGTCGATGATCATCGCGGCCGAGATGGGCGCCCCCATCCGCATCACCAGTGGCCCCGCCATCCAGCACGCCGGCGACCTCGCCGCGATCCTCTCCTCCCTCCAGGAGGGCGAGGTCCTCTTCCTCGACGAGATCCACCGCATGTCCCGGCCCGCCGAAGAGATGCTCTACATGGCGATGGAGGACTTCCGCGTCGACGTCATCGTCGGCAAAGGCCCCGGCGCCACCGCGATCCCCCTCGAACTGCCGCCGTTCACCCTGGTCGGCGCCACCACGCGCGCGGGACTGCTGCCGCCCCCGCTGCGCGACCGCTTCGGCTTCACCGCGCACATGGAGTTCTACGAACCCACCGAGCTGGAGCGCGTCATCCACCGCTCGGCCAACCTCCTCGACGTGGAGATCGACCCCGCCGGGGCCGCCGAGATCGCCGGCCGCTCCCGCGGCACCCCCCGCATCGCCAACCGGCTGCTGCGCCGCGTCCGGGACTACGCGCAGGTCAAGGCCGACGGCTTCATCACCCGGGACATCGCGGGCGCCGCCCTCAAGGTGTACGAGGTCGACGGCCGCGGCCTCGACCGGCTCGACCGCGGTGTCCTCGAAGCCCTGCTCAAGCTGTTCGGCGGTGGCCCGGTCGGTCTGTCCACGCTCGCGGTCGCCGTGGGGGAGGAGCGCGAGACCGTCGAAGAGGTCGCCGAACCCTTCCTCGTACGGGAGGGTCTGCTGGCCCGTACCCCGCGCGGACGCGTCGCCACCCCCGCCGCATGGGTGCATCTCGGCCTCACCCCGCCCCGCTCGTCAACCGGGGGAAACGGACAAGGGGACCTGTTCGGGGCGTGACGGCGGGGGCACTGGCCGGGTCAGGAACCCCGGTGCCATGCTGAGCGTTGTTCCATCAGCGTGGACTCGCTTAGACTCCGCCGATGCCGCCTTTGTGGGCGGCGCCGACCACCCCCATCCACCAGGCCGCTCCCGCCGCGGTCGTGCGAAGGAAATTCCGGCCCGTGAATATCGTGACCCTCCTCCCGTTCATCGTGCTCATCGGGGCCATGTTCCTGATGACCCGCTCTGCCAAGCGCAAGCAGCAGGCGGCCGCGTCGATGCGTAATGACATGCAGCCCGGCACCGGCGTCCGCACGATCGGGGGCGTGTACGCGACGGTCAAGGAGGTCAACGAGGAGACGGTTCTCCTCGACGCCGGCCCCGGCGTCGAGCTCCTCTTCGCGAAGAACGCGATCGGCGCCGTCCTCACCGACGACGAGTACAACCGCATCGTCCACGGCATCGAGCACGACCTGAAGGACGACGCCGACATCGTCCCGGACGACGCCTCCTCCCTCACCGAGACCGACGAGCCCGCCGCCGACTCTTCCGACGACAAGCCCATCGACCTCGGCAAGAAGGACGCGGCCGACGAGCCGGCCGACGCCACCGAGGAGCCGGCCGAGGCCGCCGAGGCCAAGACGGACGAAGAGCCGAAGAAGACCGACGGCGACTCCGACGCGAAGTAGTCACGTCCCGGGAGCGCGGCGCGACCCGCTCGCGCCCCGCGCACCCAGGGCACGTGCGTCGCTCGCACGGGATCCCGACACCATGTCATGGCCGCAGGCCGCGCTGACCCGGCGCGCAGCGGCCCGAGAGGGAGTACGAGAAGGTGGCAGCACCTAAGAGGGGCCGTAGCGCGAGCGCCCAGAGCAAGCCAGGGCGCTCGCTGGCCCTCATCCTGATCGCCATCGTGGCGCTCACCGGTGGCATGTTCGCATCCGGGCACACCACTCCGCGTCTCGGCATCGACCTGGCCGGCGGCACGAGCATCACCCTCCGGGCCGTCCCGGAGAAGGGCCAGGAGTCCGCGGTCAACAAGACCAACATGGACACCGCGGTCGACATCATGAACCGCCGTGTCAACGGTCTGGGTGTCTCGGAGGCCGAGGTCCAGACGCAGGGCACCAGGAACATCATCGTCAACATCCCCAAGGGCACGAACTCGGAGGAAGCGCGGCAGCAGGTCGGTACCACGGCCAAGCTGTACTTCCGCCCGGTCCTGGCCACGGAGGCCTCCGCGGGCGCCGCGACGGCGAGCCCGTCGCCCAGCGCGTCCAGCAGCGCCTCCAGCAGCTCGTCGAGCTCGGCCAGTCCCAAGGCGACCGGTTCCTCGTCCAGTCCCAAGGCGACCGGTTCCTCCACGACCCCGTCGGCCACCACCACCTCTCAGGGCCGTGCCGCCAGTGACGCCCTGAAGGCGGACTCCACCTCGTCCGCGAGCCCCAGCGCCACGGCCTCGGCGAGCGCCACCCCTTCGGCGACCAGCAGCAGCGCCGCCAGCGCGGCCGCCGCCCAGCTGGAGGCCCAGTACACGGCGCTCGACTGCTCCAAGAAGTCGGTCCAGAACACCGCCGGCAAGGACTCCAAGGCCACCGACGCGACCGTGGCCTGCGGCAAGGTCTCCGGCGTCTGGTACAAGTACCTGCTCGGACCCGCCGCCGTGGACGGCACCGACGTCAAGAAGGCCTCGGCCGTCTTCAACACGACGACGGCCGCCGGCTGGCAGGTCACCATGGACTTCACGGGCGGTGGCTCCAAGAAGTTCGCCACGATCACCGGCGAGCTGGCGAAGAACACCTCCCCGCAGAACGAGTTCGGCATCGTCCTGGACGGCCAGGTCGTCTCCAGCCCGTACGTCAGCTCGTCCATCACCGGCGGCAACGCGGAGATCTCCGGCAGCTTCACCCAGACCGAAGCCCAGAGCCTCGCCAACATGCTGTCGTACGGCGCCCTGCCGCTGACCTTCAAGGAGGACAGCGTCACCACGGTGACCGCGGCCCTCGGCGGTGAGCAGCTGCACGCCGGTCTGATCGCGGGCGCGATCGGCCTCGCGCTGGTCGTCCTCTACCTGCTGATCTTCTACCGCGGTCTGTCGGTCATCGCGATCCCCTCGCTGCTGGTCTCCGCGATCCTCACGTACGTGATCATGGCGCTGCTCGGCCCGGGCATCGGCTTCGCGCTGAACCTGCCGGCCGTCTGTGGTGCGATCGTCGCGATCGGTATCACCGCGGACTCGTTCATCGTGTTCTTCGAGCGCATCCGGGACGAGATCCGCGAGGGCCGCTCGCTGCGTCCCTCCGTCGAGCGGGCCTGGCCCCGTGCCCGGCGCACCATCCTGGTCTCCGACTTCGTGTCGTTCCTCGCCGCCGCGGTGCTGTTCATCGTCACCGTCGGCAAGGTCCAGGGCTTCGCGTTCACGCTCGGTCTGACCACCGTGCTCGACGTGGTCGTCGTCTTCCTCTTCACCAAGCCGCTGATGACCATCCTCGCCCGCAGGAAGTTCTTCGCGGACGGCCACAAGTGGTCCGGCATCGACCCGAAGGCGCTGGGCGCCAAGCCGCCGCTGCGCCGCACCCGCCGCCCCGCCGGTTCTGCCGCGGGCCCTGTCGACCCGAAGGAGGCGTGACATGTCGAAGCTCGGCAACCTCGGCGCCCGACTGCACCGTGGCGAGGTCGGGTACGACTTCGTCGGCAATCGCAAGATCTGGTACGGCATCTCGATCCTGATCACCATCACGGCCATCCTCGGTCTGACGGTGCGCGGCCTGAACATGGGCATCGAGTTCCAGGGCGGCGCCGCCTTCACCACGCCGAAGGGCATGAGCGCCTCGGTCAGCCAGGCCGAGAAGTACGCCCAGGACGCCTCCGGCCACGACGCGGTCGTCCAGAAGCTCGGCGACGGCAGCCTGCGCATCCAGATCGCCGGCATCGACACCGACAAGTCCGACGGCATCAAGGCGCAGCTGGCGAAGGACCTGAACGTCAGCTCGGAGAACATCGCCGCGGACCTGGTCGGCCCCAGCTGGGGTGACCAGGTCGCCAACAAGGCCTGGGAGGGCCTGGCGATCTTCATGGTGCTGGTCGTGATCTACCTGGCGATCGCCTTCGAGTGGCGCATGGCCCTGGCCGCGCTCGTCGCCCTGATCCACGACATCACCATCACCATCGGCATCTACGCCCTCGTCGGCTTCGAGGTCACGCCCGGCACGGTGATCGGTCTGCTCACGATCCTCGGTTACTCGCTCTACGACACGGTCGTCGTCTTCGACAGCCTCAAGGAGCAGACCAAGGACATCACCAAGCAGACCCGCTGGACCTACAGCGACATCGCCAACCGCTCGATCAACGGCACGCTGGTGCGTTCCATCAACACCACGGTCGTCGCGCTGCTGCCGGTCGCGGCCCTGCTGTTCATCGGCGGCGGCTTCCTCGGCGCGGGCGTGCTCAACGACATCTCGCTGTCGCTGTTCGTCGGCCTCGCGGCCGGTGCGTACTCCTCGATCTTCATCGCCACGCCGCTCGTCGCCGACCTCAAGGAGGCCGAGCCGCAGATCAAGGCGCTCAAGAAGCGCGTCCTCGCCAAGCGCGCCCAGGCCGCCGCGCAGGGCGAGCAGCCGGAGCCCGAGGTCACCGACCGCTCGGACGACGACTACGACGACGAGCCGGAGGACGCGGCGGCGGTCGTGGGCCCGCGCACGCAGCCGGCGTCGCGCAACCGCGGCCGTGGCCGTCCCTCGGGGAAGCGCCGATGACGGACATCCAGGAGCTGCTGCTCAGCCGTATCCGGGATGTCGCGGACTACCCGGAGCCGGGGGTGATGTTCAAGGACATCACCCCGCTCCTGGCGGACCCGGCCGCGTTCACGGCGCTCACGGACGCGCTCGCCGAGATCGTCGTGAGCACCGGCGCCACCAAGGTCGTAGGCCTGGAGGCGCGCGGCTTCATCCTCGGTGCCCCGGTGGCCGTCCGCGCGGGCGTCGGCTTCATCCCCGTACGCAAGGCGGGCAAGCTCCCCGGAGCCACCCTCAGCCAGGCGTACGACCTGGAGTACGGCTCCGCCGAGATCGAGGTGCACGCGGAGGACCTGTCGGTCGGCGACCGCATCCTGATCGTCGACGACGTCCTGGCCACGGGCGGCACCGCCGAGGCCTCGATCCAGCTGATCCGCAGGGCGGGCGCCCAGGTCGCCGGCCTCGCGGTCCTGATGGAACTGGGCTTCCTCGCGGGCCGCGCCCGCCTGGAACCGGCCCTGGACGGCGCCCCGTTGGAAGCGCTGCTGGTGGTCTGAAGCCGACAGCACGTCCTGCGGCGCTATTCGTGAACGGCCGTCCCGGTACCACCGGGGCGGCCGTTCACATACCGCCAGGGGCACTGTGCGGCTCCGCCGCGTGGACGCGACGGGCCGCGATGCTGCGCCGGTAAGGCGCCTCCGCCCCCCCTGTTGCTCGCCGTGCGGCGGGTCATGATGGTGCCGTGGTCGATCAGGCACATCCGCCCCCCGGCGTCGCTCGCGGCGCAGCGGACCACGAGGCCGCCGCGGTCCGCCGGACACCTCCACGCCTCCCTGTGTCGCTCGCCGTGCGGCGGGCCACGAGGGTGCCGCGGTCGGTCAGACACCTTCGCCCCCGCCTGGCCCGCCGTGCGCTTCCGCCAGCTGTGTCGCTCGCCGTGCGGCGGGCCACGAGGGTGCCGCGGTCTGTCAGACACCTTCGCCCCCGCCTGGCCCGCCGCGCGCCTCCGCCCCCCGCCTCGCTCGCAGCGCGACGGGCCGTGCCGTGGTCGGCCAGGCACCTCTGCCTCCTCCGTCGCGCGCCCCGAAACACCCCCGCCGGACACCTTCAAGGCGCCCCCACGTCACCTCCGGAATGCCGGCGGCAGCCCCTCGTGTTTCATCGGTAGACGGCCCTCACATCGGCCTGAAGGCGAGCTCGGAGCCCGGGATCGCTACCATGGGCACTCCGGAGCCTGACCGGGGGACCCGGATCGCGCACGAGGAGTCCTCTTGGCAGACGAGGCCCAGCCCCTGACCGCCGCCAAGCCCGAGCCCACCCCGGGCCCCGCGGCGGAGCCCGCGCCCGGCGCGACGACCGCGCCCAGCGAGCCGCGCGGGACGGCGGAGCACGCCCAGACGGCGCCCGCAGACAAGGTGGCCGAACCTCCGCGTCCCAAGCCGGACCAGCCCGAGCGCCCGGCGGCCACCCCCGCGCCCCGGCCCACCGCCGGTCAGCCCGCACGCACCGGCGGCGGCTCCTCCAACCGCGTCCGGGCCCGCCTGGCCCGCCTCGGCGTCCAGCGCTCCAACCCGTACAACCCGGTCCTGGAGCCCCTGCTGCGGATAGTGCGCAGCAACGACCCGAAGATCGAGACGGCCACCCTCCGTCAGGTCGAGAACGCCTACCAGGTCGCCGAGCGCTGGCACCGCGGGCAGAAGCGCAAGAGCGGCGACCCGTACATCACGCACCCGCTGGCCGTGACGACGATCCTGGCCGAGCTGGGCATGGACCCGGCGACCCTGATGGCCGGCCTGCTGCACGACACCGTCGAGGACACCGAGTACGGCCTCGAACAGCTCCGCCGCGACTTCGGCGACTCCGTCGCCCTCCTCGTCGACGGCGTCACCAAGCTGGACAAGGTCAAGTTCGGCGAGGCCGCGCAGGCCGAGACCGTGCGCAAGATGGTCGTCGCCATGGCCAAGGACCCTCGGGTTCTCGTCATCAAGCTCGCGGACCGGCTGCACAACATGCGTACCATGCGCTACCTCAAGCGCGAGAAGCAGGAGAAGAAGGCGCGCGAGACCCTGGAGATCTACGCGCCGCTCGCCCACCGCCTGGGCATGAACACCATCAAGTGGGAGCTGGAGGACCTCGCCTTCGCGATCCTCTACCCCAAGATGTACGACGAGATCGTCCGGCTGGTGGCCGAGCGGGCACCGAAGCGTGACGAGTACCTGGCCATAGTGACCGACGAGGTCCAGACCGACCTGCGCGCCGCCCGCATCAAGGCGACCGTCACCGGCCGCCCGAAGCACTACTACAGCGTCTACCAGAAGATGATCGTCCGCGGTCGCGACTTCGCGGAGATCTACGACCTGGTGGGCATCCGCGTCCTCGTGGACACCGTCCGCGACTGCTACGCGGCCCTCGGCACCGTGCACGCGCGATGGAACCCGGTCCCCGGCCGGTTCAAGGACTACATCGCGATGCCCAAGTTCAACATGTACCAGTCGCTGCACACCACGGTGATCGGCCCCAACGGCAAGCCCGTCGAGCTCCAGATCCGCACGTTCGACATGCACCGCCGCGCCGAGTACGGCATCGCCGCGCACTGGAAGTACAAGCAGGAGGCCGTCGCCGGCACCTCCAAGGTGCGCTCGGAGACGCCCAGGACCACCGGCAAGGACGACCACCTCAACGACATGGCGTGGCTGCGCCAGTTGCTCGACTGGCAGAAGGAGACCGAGGACCCGGGCGAGTTCCTGGAGTCCCTGCGCTTCGACCTGTCCCGCAACGAGGTCTTCGTCTTCACGCCGAAGGGCGACGTCATAGCGCTCCCGGCCGGAGCGACCCCGGTGGACTTCTCGTACGCGGTGCACACCGAGGTCGGCCACCGGACCATAGGAGCACGGGTCAACGGGCGGCTCGTACCGCTCGAATCCACCCTGGACAACGGCGACTTGGTGGAGGTCTTCACCTCCAAGGCACCCGGCGCCGGCCCCTCCCGCGACTGGCTCGGCTTCGTCAAGTCGCCGCGCGCCCGCAACAAGATCAGAGCCTGGTTCTCCAAGGAGCGCCGCGACGAGGCGATCGAGCAGGGCAAGGACGCCATCGCCCGCGCGATGCGCAAGCAGAACCTGCCGATCCAGCGCATCCTGACCGGCGACTCCCTCGTCACGCTCGCGCACGAGATGCGCTACCCCGACATCTCCTCGCTGTACGCGGCGATCGGCGAGGGCCATGTCGCCGCGCAGAACGTCGTACAGAAGCTGGTGCAGGCGCTCGGTGGCGAGGAGGCGGCCACCGAGGAGATCGACGAGAGCGTGCCGCCGGCGCACGGCCGCGGGCGCAAGCGCCGGTCCAATGCCGACCCGGGTGTCGTCGTCAAGGGCGTCGACGACGTGTGGGTCAAACTGGCCCGTTGTTGTACGCCCGTTCCCGGCGACCCCATCATCGGTTTCGTCACGCGCGGTAGCGGCGTATCGGTTCACCGCAGCGACTGCGTCAACGTGGAGTCACTGTCCCGCGAACCGGAGCGCATCCTGGAAGTCGAGTGGGCGCCCACCCAGTCGTCGGTCTTCCTGGTCGCCATCCAGGTCGAGGCCCTGGACCGCTCCCGGCTCCTCTCGGACGTCACCCGTGTCCTGTCCGACCAGCACGTCAACATCCTCTCCGCGGCCGTCCAGACCTCCCGCGACCGTGTCGCCACCTCCCGCTTCACCTTCGAGATGGGCGACCCCAAGCACCTGGGCCACGTCCTGAAGGCCGTCAGGGGCGTCGAGGGCGTCTACGACGTCTACCGCGTGACGTCGGCGCGCAACAAGTCGTAGAGCGTACGCGGAAGGGGCTCCCGTACGTGATGTACGGGAGCCCCTTCTCCGTGCCTACGACGCGTGTCTACGACCGTGTCAGCCGCCGAACTCCTGGAGGCCCTTCAGAGCCTGGTCCAGCAGGGCCTGGCGGCCCTCCAGCTCGCGCTCCAGCTTGTCGGCGCGGGAGGTGTTGCCCTGGTTCCGCGCCTGCTCGATCTGGCCCCTGAGCTTGTCCACGGCGGCCTGGAGCTGACCGGTCAGACCCTCGGCACGCGCGCGTGCCTCCGGGTTCGTCCGACGCCACTCGGTCTCCTCGGACTCCTGGAGGGCCCGCTCGATCGTGTGCATCCGGCCCTCGACCTTCGGGCGGGAGTCACGCGGCACATGGCCGATGGCCTCCCAGCGCTCGTTGATCGAGCGGAAGGCCGCGCGGGCCGCCTTCAGGTCGGTGACCGGCAGGAGCTTCTCGGCCTCCTCGGCCAGCTCCTCCTTGAGCTTCAGGTTCTCCGTCTGCTCGGCGTCCCGCTCGGCGAAGACCGAGCTGCGGGCGGCGAAGAAGACGTCCTGGGCACCGCGGAAGCGGTTCCACAGATCGTCCTCGTGCTCGCGCTGGGCGCGGCCCGCCGCCTTCCAGTCCGCCATCAGTTCGCGGTACCGCGCGGCCGTGGGACCCCAGTCCGCCGAGGCCGACAGACCCTCGGCCTCGGCGACCAGCTTCTCCTTGGTCTTGCGGGCCTCCTCGCGCTGCGCGTCCAGCGACGCGAAGTGCGCCTTGCGGCGCTTGGAGAAGGCCGACCGGGCGTGCGAGAAGCGGTGCCACAACTCGTCGTCCGACTTGCGGTCCAGGCGCGGCAGACCCTTCCAGGTGTCCACCAGGGCGCGCAGCCGCTCACCGGCCGCCCGCCACTGGTCGGACTGCGCCAGCTCCTCCGCCTCGACGACCAGCGCCTCCTTGGAGTGCCGGGCCTCGTCGGACTGCTTGGCGCGCTGCTGCTTGCGCTCCTCGCGGCGCGCCTCGACGGTCTCCACGAGCTTGTCCAGCCGGACCCGCAGCGCCGCGAGGTCGCCCACCGCGTGGTGGGCGTCGACCTGCTCGCGCAGATGGTCGACGGCGGCCTGCGCGTCCTTCGCCGACAGGTCGGTGGTCTTCACTCGCTTCTCGAGGAGGCCGATCTCGACAACCAGGCCCTCGTACTTGCGCTCGAAGTAGGCCAACGCCTCGTCGGGGGAGCCGGCCTGCCAGGAACCGACGACCTGCTCGCCGTCGGCCGTACGCACGTACACGGTCCCCGTCTCGTCGACGCGTCCCCACGGGTCGCTGCTCACAGCGCCTCCTCCACATGATGCCTGCACAGGGCCTCTGTGCCCCCGGGCATCGTCCACAGTTTCGTCACGGCCAACATAGGCGACCGGCGGGTTGCCTGTCCGCATCCCGCGCGACCGAAATTTCGCTGTTGACGGTCAGGATTTGGTGACGGTCGCCTTGTTGATCACGACCGTCGCGTTCGGTGCCCCGTCGCCCGCGCCCGTGCTCTCACCGGCCGCCGCGATCTTGTTCAGGACCTTCATCCCGGAGGCCGAGATGGTACCGAACGGGGTGTAACTGGCCGGGAGCTGGCTGTCCTTGTAGACGAGGAAGAACTGGCTGCCGCCGGTGTGCTTCTGACCGGTGTTGGCCATCGCCACTGTCCCCGCAGGGTAGTTCCCGCCCTTGAGGCTCGTGTCCTTCAGGTTCTCGTCCGGGATCGTGTAGCCGGGACCGCCGCTGCCCGCGCCCGTCGGGTCGCCGCACTGCAGCACGTAGATGCCGCTGGTGGTGAGCCGGTGGCACTTCGTGTGGTCGAAGAAGCCCTTGCCCGCAAGGAAGTTGAACGAGTTCACGGTGTGCGGCGCGGCCGACGTCTTCAGCGCGATGTCGATGTCACCGCAGGTCGTCGCCAGCTTCATCGTGTACTTGGCCGACTTGTCGATCGTGACCGCCGGTTCCTTCTTCCAGGTCTCCGTCTTGATCTTGCCGGCCGCCGGCTTCGCGCACGGGTCCGGTGCCTTCTTCGTCGCCGAGGCACTGGGCGTGGGCGTCACGTCCGCGCTCGCGTTGGACTTGTCGTCGTTCTTCATGACCCCGGTCGTGTACAGCGCCACGCTGCCGATCACGATCACGCCGAGCACCGACGCGATCACCGAGTTGCGCGCACGCGCCTTGCGTCGAGCGGACGTACGCCGCTGCTGCTGCCGCAAGAACTTCTCCCGCGCGAGCTGCCGCTTCCGCTGTTCCTGGGTGACCACCGGATTCTCTCCTCATGCGTCTCGTACGTCGACTGGGACGCGTGCGTCTTGTGAGCCGACCGCCTGCGTGTGCCCCGTACCGTATATGGGTTCGCTGAGGATTCGGCAGCGCCGGTAGGCTCTGACCACTGACGCAGGGATCCTTATTCCCTCCCGTATCGACACAACGAAGGACGATCGTGCTCATTGCCGGGTTCCCCGCCGGGGCCTGGGGGACGAACTGTTATCTCGTCGCCCCCGCCGTCGGTGAGGAGTGCGTGATCATCGACCCGGGCCATCAGGCCGCCCAGGGAGTCGAGGAAGCGCTCAGGAAGCATCGGCTCAAGCCCGTCGCGGTCGTCCTCACCCATGGCCACATCGACCATGTGGCCTCGGTCGTCCCGGTGTGCGGCGCGCACGACGTGCCGGCCTGGATCCACCCCGAGGACCGGTTCATGATGAGCGACCCCGAGAAGGCGCTCGGCCGCTCGATCGGGATGCCGCTGATGGGCGAGCTGACCGTGGGGGAGCCCGACGACGTCAAGGAGCTGACCGACGGCGCACGGCTGGAGCTGGCGGGCCTGGAGTTCTCGGTCGCGCACGCGCCCGGCCATACCAAGGGGTCGGTGACGTTCCAGATGCCGGAGAACCCGGAGATCCCCTCCGTGTTCTTCTCCGGGGATCTGCTCTTCGCCGGCTCCATCGGACGCTCCGACCTGCCCGGCGGCTCCCACGCCGAGATCCTCGACTCGCTGGCCCGTGTGTGCCTGCCGCTCGACGACTCGACCGTGGTGCTGTCCGGCCACGGCCCCCAGACGACCATCGGCCAGGAGCGTGCCACCAACCCGTACCTGCGGGAAGTGGCCGCCGGCGGCCAGGGAGCCCAGGACGCTCCCCGACGAGGAATGTGACGAGAGACTTTTCGTGAGTACTTTCCAGGCCCCCAAGGGCACGTACGACCTGATTCCGCCGGAGTCGGCCAAGTACCTCGCCGTGCGCGAGGCCATCGCCACCCCGCTGCGCAACTCCGGCTACGGCTACATCGAGACGCCCGGCTTCGAGAACGTCGAGCTGTTCGCGCGCGGTGTCGGTGAGTCCACCGACATCGTGACCAAGGAGATGTACGCCTTCGAGACCAAGGGCGGCGACAAGCTCGCCCTGCGCCCCGAGGGCACGGCCTCCGTACTGCGCGCGGCACTTGAGGCCAACCTGCACAAGCTGGGCAACCTCCCGGTCAAGCTCTGGTACTCGGGCTCCTACTACCGCTACGAGCGCCCCCAGAAGGGCCGTTACCGCCACTTCTCCCAGGTCGGTGCCGAGGCGATCGGTGCCGAAGACCCGGCGCTGGACGCCGAGTTGATCATCCTGGCGGACCAGGCGTACCGCTCGCTGGGCCTGCGCGACTTCCGCATCCTCCTCAACAGCCTGGGCGACAAGGAGTGCCGTCCGGTGTACCGGGAGGCGTTGCAGAATTTCCTCCGGGGTCTGGACCTCGACGAGGAGACGCTGCGCCGCGCGGACATCAACCCGCTCCGGGTCCTGGACGACAAACGCCCGGACGTCCAGAAGCAGTTGACGGACGCCCCGCTGTTGCGCGACTACCTCTGCGACGCCTGCAAGGCGTACCACGAGGAGGTCCGCGAGCTGATCACGGCGGCGGGCGTCGCCTTCGAGGACGACCCGAGACTGGTCCGGGGCCTGGACTACTACACCCGCACGACCTTCGAGTTCGTCCACGACGGTCTGGGTTCCCAGTCCGCGGTGGGCGGCGGCGGTCGTTACGACGGCCTCTCCGAGATGATCGGCGGTCCCGCACTGCCCTCCGTGGGCTGGGCGTTGGGCGTCGACCGCACGGTCCTCGCCCTGGAGGCGGAGGGCGTCGAACTCCAACTCCCCGCGTCCACCAGCGTGTTCGCGGTCCCGCTGGGCGAGGAGGCCCGCCGCGTCCTCTTCACCAAGGTGACCGAACTGCGCAAGCTGGGCATCGCGGCCGACTTCTCCTACGGCTCCAAGGGGCTCAAGGGCGCGATGAAGAACGCCAACCGGAGTGGCGCCCGCTACACGATCGTCGCCGGGGAGCGTGACCTTGCCGAGGGGGTCGTGCAGCTCAAGGACATGGAGTCCGGGGAGCAGTCGGCGATTGGCGTGAACGAGATCGTGGCTGAGCTGGAGTCGAGGCTGGGGTGAGGTGGAGTGGGGGCGGGGACTGTTTTCTTCGCCCCCGCCGCCCCTACCCGTCCCATCCTTCTGGGGCTCCGCCCCAGACCCCGCTCCTCAAACGCCGGAGGGGCTGGATTTTCAGCCCGTCCGGCGTTTGAGGACGAGGCCCCTTCAGGGCCGAAGCGGGGGTCTGGGGGCGCAGTCCCCAGGGACGGGACGGGTAGGGGCGGCGGGGGCGAAAAACTTCAGTCCAGCAACCCGTACCGCATCGCACTCGTCACCGCAGCCGTCCGATCATCGACCCCCAACTTCCCGAAGACCCGTAGCAGATGGGTCTTCACGGTCGACTCCCCGATGTACAACCGCCGCCCGATCTCCGCGTTGGTGCACCCCTCCGCCACCAACCGCAGCACCGCGGTCTCCCGCTCCGACAACCGAGGCCGCTCCGGCTTCGTACGCAACTGGTCCACCAGCCGCGCGGCCACCGAAGGCGCGAGCACCGTCTCGCCGCGCGCCGCAGCGCGTACGGCGTTCGCGAGTTCACCCCGGGGCAGGTCCTTCAACAGGTAGCCCGCGGCCCCCGCCTCCACGGCACGCAGGATGTCCCGGTCCGTCTCGTACGTGGTGAGGACGATCACCCGGCACGGCAGCCCGGCCGCGCTCATCCGCACGATGGAGTCGACACCCCCGCCGCCCGGCATCCGCAGGTCCATCAGCACGATGTCGGGCCGGAGTTCAGCGGCCAGGGCCTCCGCCTGCGGTCCGTTCGACGCGTCGGCGATCACGTCGAGGTCCGGTTCTGCACTGAGCATGGCACGCAGGCCCTCCCGCACGACGGGATGGTCGTCGGCCAGCACGATCCGGATCATCGGGGACTCCTCAAAGGCGATACCGGCAATTGGACCGTCACCGTCGTCCCCTCACCCGCCGCGCTCCGCACCCGCGCCGTCCCGCCCGCCTCGGCGACCCGCGCCCGCAGCCCCGCCAGACCGTAGCCGTCGGACACCGCGCCCGGGTCGAAGCCGCACCCGTCGTCCCGTACCGACACGGTGAGCGTCTCGTCGGCGTACGCCAGCGTGAGGCTCAGCGCCGCCGGACTCCCCGCGTGTTTGCGGGCGTTGGCGAGGGCCTCCTGGCAGGAGCGCAGGGCGACCACCTCGGGCCCGGCGGGCAACGCGCGTACCGGGCCGGTGACTTGGAGCGTCGCGTCATGGCGTGCGGCGAGCCGGCGCAGTGCGTCCGGCAGTGACGCGTCCGCGAGGTCGGCCGGTGTGCCGCCGGCGACCAGGGCGCGGGCCTCGGCGAGGTTCTGCCGGGCGGTCTCGTCCATCAGGGCGAGGTGGCGGCGGGCCTGCGGGAGGTCGTCGTCCAGCTCGGCCTCCACCGCCTGGACCAGCATCAGGAGGCTGGTGAAGCCCTGGGCGAGGGTGTCGTGGATCTCGCGGGCCATGCGTTCCCGCTCGGCCAGCGCGCCGTGCGCGGTCGACAGCCGCGCGACCTCGTGGCGGCTCGCGTCCAGTTCGGCGATCAACTCGGCGCGCTCCTCGCTCTGTTCGATGACACGGATGATCCAGGTGCCGAGGGCCATCGAGAAGACCAGGGTGACCACCGCGAACACCGCGTTGAAGAACACGTCATGGGTGCTGGGCCACCACAGCAGCGCCCAGCCGATCACGGGCGCGATGTTGATCACGGTCACCGCGATCAGCGCCCAGCGCAGGCGCAGCATCATGAAGCAGGGCGGGACGAGGGCGAAGGCCATCAGCCGGGTCTCGCCCACCAGGACCGCCGACGGCAGGAACAGCGCCATCTCCGCGACGAGGTAGCCGACGGCCCGCCGCTCGTCGGGCGGATCGCCCCGCAGGACAGGGCGCCCGAACCAGACGTACAGCGGAACCAGCGGGACGAGCAGGCCGGCCGCCGTGACGCGTACCGGCCACCCCGGATGGTTCGTGCCGAGGACGAACACCAGGGTGGCCAGCCAGATCAGGGCGAAGTACGTGTCCCAGAGCCGGAAGGTGCGGTCCCAGGTGTACGAGCTCTTCACCGGGGCGGGGCCGGTCATCCGTCGCGCCGGTTCTTCCACCGGAAGGTCAGCAGACACAGCACCAATCCTCCGACGCACCAGGCCCCGAGCACCAGCGCGACCTTCCCGAACTCCCAGCTCCCGGCCTGCTCCAGCACCTGCGCCGACGAGGGCAGGAACACCCCGCGCAGCCCCTGGCACATCCACTTCAGCGGGAACAGGGCGCCGATGTTCAGCATCCAGTCCGGGATGGTGTCGATGGAGATGTACACCCCGGAGATGAACTGCAGGACCAGGAACGGCAGGACGACCACGGAGGTCGCGCTCTTGCCGGACTTCGGGACCGAGCTGACCGCGATGCCGAGCAGGGCGCAGGCCGTCAGACCCAGCACGAAGATCCATCCGAAGTCCAGCCACTTCACCGCGGACGAGGGCAGATCCACGTCGTAGAAGGTGGTGCCGACCAGGAGCAGGATCGCCGTCTCCGCCAGCCCCGTGACCAGAACCAGCCAGATCTTGCCGAGGAAGTACGCGGCCGGTGGCATCGGCGTGCCGCGCAGCCGGCGCAGCACCTTCTCGTCGCGTTCGATCGCGATCGAGATGCCGAGGGACTGGAAACTCGTCGACATGATGCCGGCGGCCATCATCGCCGGGACGTACAGCTGCGAGGCGTTGACGCCCGCGCCCCGGACGTCGTCCTTGAAGATCGACGCGAAGAGGAACAGGAAGACGACCGGGAAGGCGAAGGTGAACACCACCTGGTCGCGCTGCCGGAAGAACTGTGTGAGTTCCAGGCCCCCGCGTCGCAGGCCGAGTCCCCAGGCGCCGGGCAGCCGCTCCCCGGAGGTCCTCGTCCGGGCCCCTGCGACGGTCGTGGTCGTGGTCATCGCGCGTCCTCCTGTCCGGTCAGCTGGAGGTAGACGTCCTCCAGGGTGGGGCGGCTCACCAGCAGCCCGGGGATCTCGCCGTCGAAGCGGTGCATGAGTTCGGCTACGACCCTGGTCGGAGTCTCGGTGTGCTCCGCGCGCGGGGTGCCGTCCGGTTCCGTCCACTCGACGGTGGCCCCGGTGCTGTGCCGATCGCGCAGGGCGGCCGGTTCGCCCTCCGCGACCACACGGCCCCTGGCGACGATGGCCAGCCGGTCGGCGAGGTTCTCCGCCTCCTCCAGGTAGTGGGTGGTGAGGAGGATCGTGGTGCCCTCGTCGGCGAGCTTGCGGATCAGGTCCCAGAACTGGCGCCGCGCCGCCGGATCGAAGCCTGTCGTCGGCTCGTCCAGGAGGAGGAGTTCCGGATCACCGATCACTCCGAGGGCCACGTCGAGACGCCTGCGCTGTCCGCCCGAGAGCGCCTTGATACGGCTGTCCACCTTGGCCTCCAGACCGACCAGGCCGATGACCTCCTCGGGGTCGCGCGGGCGCGGGTAGTAGCGGGCGAAGTGCCGTACGGTCTCGCCGACCGTCAACTCCGCGGGTGCCGATTCGTCCTGCCAGACGATGCCGACCCGCGAACGCCACGCGCGCGTGCCCGTCGCCGGGTCCGAGCCGAGCACGGACACCTCGCCCGCGTCCCGGCCGCGGTTGCCCTGGAGGATCTCGACCGTGGTGCTCTTGCCCGCGCCATTGGGCCCGAGCAGGCCGAACACCTCTCCCGTGCGGATTTCGAGATCGATTCCGTCTACGGCGGTCACGTCCCCGTACTGCTTGCGCAGCCCCCGCACATCCACTGCGAGTTCGTTCGCCTGTGTTGTCATGCCTTGAGCATCGTCCGGAATCGAGCGCTCAGGCACGACCGTGCGTACTTCCTTATGTCCACCGAACGGTGGACACAGGTGCGCGTGCGGCACAATGGCCGTGCCCGAAGAAGGTCCAACTCTCCAGTGACGGATCGGCGTGATGAGCAAGACGACAGTGAAGGACGTCTCCACCGACTCCGAGCCGGAGCACACGGCCGGAGAGCCGCGCACGGTCGGCAGCAGCCGCGCCTTCGCCGTGCTGCTGGTGATCACCGGTGCGGCCGGACTGCTCGCCGCGTGGGTCATCACGATCGACAAGTTCAAGATCCTCGAAGGCAAGCTCGCGGGCAAGACCTTCACCCCGAGCTGCAGCATCAACCCGATCGTGTCCTGCGGCAGCGTCATGGAGAGCAAGCAGGCCGCCGCCTTCGGCTTCCCGAACCCGATGATGGGCCTGGTCGCCTACGGCATCGTCATCTGCGTCGGCATCAGCCTGCTGACCCGGGTCAAGTTCCCGCGCTGGTACTGGCTGACCTTCAACTTCGGCACGCTCTTCGGGGTGGGCTTCTGCACCTGGCTGCAGTTCCAGTCGCTGTACCGGATCAACGCGCTGTGCCTGTGGTGCTCGCTGGCCTGGGTCGCCACGATCACGATGTTCTGGTACGTCACGTCGTTCAACATCCGCAACGACTTCCTGAAGGCCCCGCGCCCGGTCAAGAACTTCCTGGGCGAGTTCACCTGGGTCCTCCCGGTCACCCACGTCGGCATCATCGCCATGCTGATCCTGACCCGCTGGGGCACCCAGCTCTGGGCGTGACCCGGCGCCGACCGCGTTGTCAGTGGCGTGACATAGGGTTTTGGACGTGGAGCCCGACCTTTTCACCGCCGCAGCCGAAGAACGCCAGGAGAGGGACCCGTCCGGCAGTCCCCTGGCGGTACGGATGCGCCCGCGCACCCTCGACGAGGTCGTGGGCCAGCAGCACCTGCTGAAGCCGGGCTCACCCCTGCGCAGACTGGTCGGCGAGGGCGCGGGCGGCCCCGCCGGACCGTCCTCGGTGATCCTCTGGGGCCCGCCCGGCACCGGCAAGACGACCCTCGCGTACGTCGTCTCCAAGGCCACCAACAAGCGGTTCGTGGAGCTGTCCGCGATCACCGCCGGGGTCAAGGAGGTCCGCGCGGTCATCGACAGCGCCCGCCGCGCCACCGGAGGCTTCGGCAAGGAGACCGTCCTCTTCCTGGACGAGATCCACCGCTTCAGCAAGGCCCAGCAGGACTCCCTCCTCCCGGCCGTCGAGAACCGCTGGATCACCCTGATCGCGGCGACCACGGAGAACCCGTACTTCTCGGTGATCTCCCCGCTCCTGTCCCGCTCCCTGCTCCTCACCCTCGAACCCCTCACGGACGACGACCTGCGCGCCCTGCTCCGCCGCGCCCTGTCCGACGAGCGCGGCCTCAAGGACGCGGTGACTCTCCCCGAGGACAGCGAGAACCACCTGCTGCGCATCGCCGGCGGCGACGCCCGCCGCGCGCTCACCGCCCTGGAGGCCGCCGCCGGTGCCGCCCTCGACAAGGGCGAGCCGGGCATCACCCTCCAGACCCTGGAGGAGACGGTCGACCGCGCGGCCGTGACGTACGACCGGGACGGCGACCAGCACTACGACGTCGCCAGCGCCCTCATCAAGTCCATCCGGGGCTCCGACGTCGACGCGGCCCTGCACTACCTCGCCCGCATGATCGACGCCGGCGAGGACCCCCGCTTCATCGCCCGCCGCCTGATGATCTCGGCCAGCGAGGACATCGGCCTGGCGGATCCCAACGCGCTGCCGATCGCGGTCGCCGCCGCCCAGGCCGTAGCGATGATCGGCTTCCCGGAGGCGGCGCTCACCCTCAGCCACGCCACCATCGCGCTCGCCCTGGCCCCCAAGTCGAACGCGGCGACCATGGCGATCGGCGCCGCCATGGAGGACGTACGCAAGGGGCACGCGGGCCCGGTGCCGATGCATCTGCGGGACGGGCACTACAAGGGCGCGGCCAAGCTCGGGCATGCCCAGGGGTACGTCTACCCGCACGACCTGCCCGAGGGGATCGCCGAGCAGCGGTACGCCCCGGAGGAGCTGAAGGACCGCGAGTACTACGAGCCCACCCGCCACGGGGCCGAGGCGCGGTACGCGGACGCCGTGGAGTGGACCAGACAACACCTTGGTCGTAAGCGGTCCTGAGCACCCTGTAGAATCCCTCGAAGCGCTGTGTCCCGTGCGGTCAGAACGGGACGGTCAGCCGGAACCAGTCAAAGGACCCAGTCCTCGGACCGGCTCCAAGAGCGTCGCGCACCGTTCGAATGGTGTCGCGGGCAGCCCACCACCACCCGTCGCAGGACGGGATCGGTCGGTGGGCCACTCGCGTGCTGCACGTATGTGCCCAGATCAGGGGAGCGGCTGCCCACCAGGTCCCGCAAGGGCCCCGGCGGGTTTCCCCCGGCTGCGGATGCGACCTCTCTCACCACCCTGACAAGCCGATAACCAGGAAAGAGACATCGTGGCGAATCAGTCCCGCCCCAAGGTCAAGAAGTCGCGTGCCCTCGGCATCGCGCTGACCCCGAAGGCCGTCAAGTACTTCGAGGCCCGTCCCTACCCGCCGGGTGAGCACGGTCGTGGCCGCAAGCAGAACTCGGACTACAAGGTCCGTCTGCTGGAGAAGCAGCGTCTGCGTGCGCAGTACGACGTGTCCGAGCGCCAGCTCGTCCGCGCCTACGAGCGTGCTTCCAAGGTCCAGGGCAAGACCGGTGAGGCCCTGATCATCGAGCTGGAGCGTCGTCTCGACGCGCTGGTCCTTCGTTCGGGCATCGCCCGCACGATCTACCAGGCCCGCCAGATGGTCGTCCACGGCCACATCGAGGTCAACGGTGGCAAGGTCGACAAGCCGTCGTTCCGCGTCAAGCCCGAAGACGTCGTCATGGTCCGCGAGCGCAGCCGCAGCAAGACGCTGTTCGAGGTCTCCCGCGCCGGTGGCTTCGCCCCCGACGGCGAGATCCCGCGCTACCTCCAGGTGAACCTCGGCGCCCTGGCGTTCCGCCTGGACCGCGAGCCGAACCGCAAGGAGATCCCGGTGATCTGCGACGAGCAGCTCGTCGTCGAGTACTACGCCCGCTGATCACCTCACGGACGTAGCACCACATTTCGCGTCAGCCCGCCGTCTCCCCGCCCTTCCGGGTGGGCGAGGCGGCGGGTTTTCGCATGTCCACGCGGACCGCCGCGTGGCGCACCGCCCCGCGCGGCACCGGCACCGCGGCGAGCGCCGGCGGCTGCCCCAACGCCCGCGCCACGGCCGCCTCCCGGCCGAGCAGCGCCCCCTCCCGTACGCACTCCGCGTACCGCTCGCCGCCCAGCCGCTCCCGGGCCAGCGCCTCGCACAGCTCGTGCGGCGCGTTGTAGCACGCCGAACCGAACAGCGGCAGCCCCACCGACGGCCACATCCCGCCCGCCGCGCCCTGCAACAGCGCGGCCTCGGCGGCATCGCCCTCCGCCACCGTGACGAGGGCCAGCAACTCGACCGCGAGCACCGAGCCCAGCAGATCGCGGAAACCGTGCGCGCTGCCCAGACAGTCCGCCAACAGGTCCCGCGCGTGCGGGAGTCGACCCTCGCTCCAGGCGACGTAGGCCAGGACGTACAGCGCGTACGCCCGGGTCCACCGCTCGCCGTGGTCCTCGCACACCTGCCGGACGTCCTCGCACAGCTTCACCGCGTCCGCCAGATCGCCCTGGAACGCCCGTGTCATCGCCAGCTCGACCTGGCCCATCAGGACATTGCTGTTCAGCTCGCCGATCTGCTGATAGCGGGCCAGCGCCGAGCGCAGCAGGGTCTCCGCGCGCGGCATGTCGTCCGTGACCAACGCCAGGCACCCGGTGCGGTGTTCGGCGTACGCCACCGCCGTGGGGTTGGCGGCCTCCTCCGCCTCCTCCCGGCACTCCTGGAGCGCGGCCAGCGCGGGCACGGTGTCGCCCTGGAGGATCGCCACATAGCCGAGCACCCACAGGGCCTTGAGCCGCGACTGGTCGTTGGCCGTGTTCTCCGCGTCGAGTCGGACCGCCTGCTCCAGCCAGTGCCGGCCCTCCGAGAGCCGCCCGCAGCCCGCCCAGTAGAACCACAGGGAGCCCGCCAGGTACTGGCCCAGGTGCGTCTCGTCCGGCTCGGTCAGGCAGTAGTCCAGGGCGCCGCGCAGATTCGGCAGCTCCGCCTCGATCCGCGCGGCGACCTCGCGCTGGCGCGGCGAGAACCAGTCCAGCTCGCACCAGGTGGCCAGCCCCAGATACCAGTCGCGGTGCCGCCGCCGCAGCCGGGCCGCGTCCCCGGTCGCCGCCAGCCAGTCGGCGCCGTAGGCCCGGATCGTGCCGAGCATCCGGTAGCGCACGCCCGTCGGTGTCTCCTCGCGGGCGATCACGGACTGCGCGAGGAGTTCGGACAGCACGTCGAGGACGCCGTCGGAGGGCAGTCCGTCGCCGCCGCACACGTACTCGGCGGCCTCCAGGTCGAAGCGCCCGGCGAACACCGACAGGCGTGCCCACAGCAGCCGTTCCTCGGCCGTGCACAGCTCATGGCTCCAGCCGATCGCCGTCCGCAGCGTCTGGTGCCGGGGCAGTGCGTCCCTGCGCCCGCCCGCAAGCAGCCGGAACCGGTCGTCGAACCGCGCCAGCACCTCCCCGGGCGACAACGCCCGCAGCCGCCCCGCCGCCAACTCGACCGCAAGGGGAATCCCGTCGAGCCGCCGGCACAACTCCCGTACGTCCGCGTCGTCTTCCCCGAGAACGACCCCCTGCTGCGCGGCCCGGTCGGCGAACAGCTCCACCGCCTCGTCCGCACCCAACGGCGCCAGCGCCACCACCCGCTCGCCCGCCAGCTCCAACGGCCGCCGCCCCACCGCGAGCACCCGCAGCCCCGGCACCCGCCCGAGCAACTCGGCCACCAGCGAGGCACACACGTCCACCAGATGCTCGAACCCGTCCAGCACCAACAGCACTTGACGGTCCATCAGATGCGCGAGCAGCGCCTCGCGCGGCAACCGCGTGGTGTGATCCGTCAGCCCCAGCGCCTCTACGACGGCGAAGTCCACGAGTTCCGGGTCGCGCACCGGCGCCAGCTCCACCCGCCACACCCCGTCCGGGGGTGCGCACCGGGCCGCCGCACGGGCCGCGAGCCGCGACTTGCCGACCCCGCCGGGCCCGGTCACCGTGACCAGCCGCGAGACGTCCAGCGCCCGCGCCAGTTCGGTGAGTTCGGCCGAGCGGCCCACGAACCGGTCGGGTTCGAGGGGCAGATTGCCGTCCGCGGTGACGCCGCCGCCAGGGGAAGCTCGCATGGAACACGGAGCGTACTGAACCGTATTCAGTCCGTACAGTCGCTTCGCCCGACTCCACCGCGCGCGGGGCGGTAATGCGGTACGGAGCGCCACCCCCGGCGCGATAGGCTCGGGACCAGTTATCTACAGGTGTTCATGAGAGAGGGTGTCGGGTGTCCGGTGGAGAGGTTGCCGGGATCCTGGTGGCCGTCTTCTGGGCGATCCTGGTCTCCTTCCTCGCCGTCGCACTGGTGAGGCTGGCCCAGACGCTCAAGGCGACCACCAAGCTCGTCGCGGACGTGACCGACCAGGCCGTCCCGCTGCTGGCGGACGCCTCCTCGGCGGTGCGCTCGGCGCAGACCCAGATCGACCGGGTCGACGCGATCGCCTCGGACGTCCAGGAGGTCACGTCGAACGCCTCCGCCCTGTCGACCACCGTCGCCTCCACCTTCGGCGGCCCCCTCGTCAAGGTCGCGGCCTTCGGCTACGGCGTCCGCCGGGCCCTGGGCGGCCGACGCGAGGCCGAGCCCGCCAAGGTGTCCCGCCGTACCGTGATCGTGGGCCGTACGGTCCCTGCCGCGCGGCGGGTCAAGCGCACCCGGAAGAAGGACTGACCGAGCGATGTTCCGCCGTACGTTCTGGTTCGGCACGGGCGTGGCCGCCGGTGTCTGGGCGACCACCAAGGTCAATCGCAAGCTGAAGCAGCTGACCCCCGAGCACCTCGCCGCGGTCGCGGCCAACAAGGCGCTCGAAGCGGGCCACAAGCTCAAGGACAGCGCGGTGCACTTCGCGCTCGACGTCCGCGCGGGCATGGCCCAGCGGGAGGCCGAACTCGGCGACGCGCTGGGGATCAACGCCCCGGTCGACCCCGAACTCCCCGCGCCCAGGCAGCACATCGCCATCGAGAACCGCAGCAACCCCAGGTCTGTCGAAAGAACAGACAGGACGACGTACTCGTACAACCGGAATGAGGACCACTGATGGAGTCGGCTGAAATCCGCCGCCGCTGGCTGAGCTTCTACGAGGAGCGCGGCCACACCGTTGTCCCCTCGGCGTCGCTCATCGCGGACGACCCGACTCTGCTCCTGGTCCCCGCCGGCATGGTCCCCTTCAAGCCGTACTTCCTCGGCGAGGTCAAGCCGCCGTGGCCGCGCGCCACCAGCGTGCAGAAGTGCGTGCGCACCCCCGACATCGAAGAGGTCGGCAAGACCACCCGGCACGGCACGTTCTTCCAGATGTGCGGCAACTTCTCCTTCGGCGACTACTTCAAGGAAGGCGCCATCACCTACGCCTGGGAGCTGCTCACCTCGCCCCAGGACAAGGGCGGTTACGGCCTCGACCCCGAGCGCCTGTGGATCACGGTCTACCTCGACGACGACGAGGCCGAGACCATCTGGCGCGACAAGATCGGCGTCCCCGCCGAGCGCATCCAGCGCCTCGGCAAGAAGGACAACTACTGGTCGATGGGCGTACCCGGACCCTGCGGCCCGTGCTCCGAGATCAACTACGACCGCGGCCCCGAGTTCGGCGTCGAGGGCGGCCCCGCCGTCAACGACGAGCGGTACGTGGAGATCTGGAACCTGGTCTTCATGCAGTACGAGCGCGGCGAGGGCATCGGCAAGGAGGACTTCGAGATCCTCGGCGAGCTGCCCAGCAAGAACATCGACACGGGCCTCGGCCTGGAGCGCCTCGCGATGATCCTGCAGGGCGTGCAGAACATGTACGAGATCGACACCTCCATGGCCGTCATCAAGAAGGCCACCGAGCTGACCGGTGTCGAGTACGGCGACTCGCACGAGTCCGACGTCTCCCTGCGCGTCGTGACCGACCACATGCGTACGTCCGTGATGCTCATCGGCGACGGTGTGACCCCCGGCAACGAGGGCCGCGGTTACGTCCTGCGCCGGATCATGCGCCGCGCCATCCGCAACATGCGGCTGCTCGGCGCCTCCGGCCTGGTCGTCAAGGAACTCATCGACACGGTCATCGCGATGATGGGCCAGCAGTACCCCGAGCTGGTCACCGACCGGCAGCGCATCGAGACCGTCGCCCTCGCCGAGGAGGCCGCCTTCGTCAAGACGCTGAAGGCCGGCACCAACATTCTCGACACCGCCATCGCCGACACCAAGCAGTCGGGCGGCAAGATCCTCGCCGGCGACAAGGCGTTCCTGCTCCACGACACCTGGGGCTTCCCGATCGACCTCACCCTCGAAATGGCCGCCGAACAGGGCCTGTCCGTGGACGAGGACGGCTTCCGCCGCCTGATGAAGCAGCAGCGCGACCAGGCCAAGGCCGACGCCCAGGCCAAGAAGACCGGCCACGCCGGCGTCGGCGCCTACCGCGAGATCGCCGACAAGGCCGGTGAGACCGACTTCATCGGCTACTCCGACACCCAGGGCGAGTCCACGATCGTCGGCATCCTCGTCGACGGCGTTTCCTCCCCGGCCGCCACCGAGGGCGACGAGGTCGAGATCGTCCTCGACCGCACCCCCTTCTACGCCGAGGGCGGCGGCCAGATCGGGGACACCGGCCGGATCAAGGTCGAGTCCGGTGCCGTGATCGAGATCCGCGACTGTCAGAAGCCGGTCCCGGGTGTCTACGTCCACAAGGGCGTCGTCCAGTTCGGCGAGGTCACCGTCGGCGCCAAGGCCGAGGCCGCGATCGACATCCGCCGGCGTACCGCCATCGCCCGCGCCCACTCGGCCACGCACCTCACCCACCAGGCGCTG
Organism: Streptomyces sp. NPDC088350; assembly: GCF_044753545.1. Taxonomy (NCBI): domain Bacteria; kingdom Bacillati; phylum Actinomycetota; class Actinomycetes; order Kitasatosporales; family Streptomycetaceae; genus Streptomyces; species Streptomyces sp. NPDC088350. The sequence goes on from NZ_JBIVNL010000016.1 coordinate 95,650, forward strand.
CGCGACGCCCTCGGTCCGACGGCCGCGCAGGCCGGTTCCGAGAACCAGCCCGGCCGCTTCCGCTTCGACTTCGGTTCGCCGTCTGCCGTTCCCACGGCCGTGATGACCGACGTCGAGCAGAAGATCAACGAGGTGCTCGCCCGCGACCTGGACGTGCACGCCGAGATCCTCAGCCTCGACGAGGCCAAGAAGCAGGGCGCCATCGCCGAGTTCGGCGAGAAGTACGGCGAGCGGGTCCGCGTCGTGACCATCGGCGACTTCTCCAAGGAGCTGTGCGGCGGCACCCACGTCCACAACACCTCCCAGCTCGGCCTGGTCAAGCTGCTCGGCGAGTCGTCGATCGGCTCCGGAGTGCGCCGTATCGAAGCGCTCGTCGGTGTCGACGCCTACAACTTCCTCGCCCGTGAGCACACGGTCGTCGCCCAGCTCCAGGAGCTGGTCAAGGGCCGCCCGGAGGAGCTTCCGGAGAAGGTCTCCGCCATGCTCGGCAAGCTGAAGGACGCCGAGAAGGAGATCGAGAAGTTCCGCGCCGAGAAGGTGCTCCAGGCCGCCGCCGGTCTCGTCGAGTCCGCCAAGGACGTGCACGGCATCGCCGTCGTCACCGGCCAGGTACCGGACGGCACCAGCCCGGACGACCTGCGCAAGCTGGTGCTCGACGTGCGCGGCCGGATCCAGGGCGGACGGGCCGCGGTCGTAGCCCTGTTCACGGTCAACAACGGCAAGCCGCTCACCGTCATCGCCACCAACGAAGCCGCCCGCGAGCGCGGCCTCAAGGCCGGTGACCTGGTGCGCGCCGCCGCCAAGACCCTCGGCGGCGGCGGTGGCGGCAAGCCGGACGTGGCCCAGGGCGGCGGCCAGAACCCGGCCGCCGTCGGCGAGGCCGTCGACGCCGTCGAGCGACTCGTCGCCGACACGGCCAAGTAAGAAGCGGTCGAGAACATGCGAAGAGGCCGCCGACTCGCCATCGACGTCGGGGACGCCCGGATCGGGGTCGCCTCGTGCGACCCCGACGGGATCCTGGCCACTCCCGTCGAGACGGTCCCCGGCCGCGACATCCCGGCGGCGCACCGCCGGTTGAGGCAGCTCGTCGAGGAGTACGAACCGATCGAAGTGGTCGTCGGCCTCCCCCGTTCCCTCAAGGGGGGCGAGGGACCGGCCGCCGTGAAGGTCCGGGCCTTCGCCCAGGAGCTGGCCAAGGGCATCGCCCCGGTACCGGTCAGACTGCTGGACGAACGGATGACCACGGTGACGGCCAGTCAGGGACTGCGCGCCTCCGGGGTGAAGTCCAAGAAGGGCCGCTCGGTCATCGACCAGGCGGCAGCGGTCATCATCCTCCAGCAGGCGTTGGAATCCGAACGGGTGTCAGGTAAACCACCCGGCGAGGGCGTCGAAGTGGTCATCTGATCGCGATACGGTAACGTTCCGCGCGATGCGATGGTGTTCGAACAGCCATGGCACAGCAAGAGGCGGTACGGAAGCCGGAGCCGCAAGCGCCGCGACCGCCGCCTCGCGGCTCTAGGGGATCGATGACTGAGTATGGCCGGGGCCCAGGCTCCGAACCGTGGCATCCGGAGGACCCGTTGTTCGGGGACCTCGGATGGGAAGGACAGCAGGCCCAGGTGGGCCAGCAGTCCTCCTACGGCGGCCAGCCGCAGCACTATCCGGAACAGCCCCAGCAGCCGCAGTACGGCGACTGGGGCCATGGCCAACAGGCCGATTACGGTCAGGCGCAGCAGCAGTACCAGGTCTACGACGAGCAGGGCCACCCCCAGCAGTACCCCGACCAGCAGCAGTGGGCGGACCAGCAGCAGTACGCCGATCAGAGCCATCAGCAGTACGCCGATCAGCAGCAGCAGTACCAGCAGGGCGGCTGGGACGGCGGCCACACGCCCGCGCATGTTCCGTACGCCGCGGACCCCGGCGACCCGTACGGACAGCAGGCCGCCGCCTATGGCGAACAGCAGCCCGATTTCTACGGCACGCCCGACGCGTTCCCGCCGCCGGAGCCGCCGAGCAAGCGCCGCACCGAGCCCGAACCGGAGCAGACCGACTGGGATCCGGGCCCCGACCAGGGCGAACACGCGTTCTTCGCGGGCGGTGGCGACGACGAGGACGACGCCGACGACGAGGCGGAGGACGGGCGCGCACGTGGTGACCGCCGGGGCAAGGGCGGCAAAGGCAAGGGCAAAGGCGGCAAGGAGAAGAAACGCCGCAACGGCTGCGCCTGTCTTGTGGTCGTCATGGTGTTCGGCGGCGGTTTGGCGGGCGTCGGCTATCTCGGCTGGCACTTCTACCAGAACCGTTTCGGCTCGGCGCCGGACTACGCGGGCGACGGTACCGGTTCGGTGACCGTGACCATTCCCAAGGGTGCCTTCGGATCGGATATCGGGCAGAAGTTGAAAGAGGCGGGCGTCGTCAAGAGCGTGGACGCCTTCGTGGTCGCCCAGTCCCAGAATCCGGACGGGAAGAAGATCCAGGCCGGCGTCTTTCTGCTGAGGAAGAACATGTCCGCCGCGAGCGCGGTCAAGCTGATGCTCGACCCTACGAGCCAGGACAATCTCATCGTCGCCCCGGGCTGGCGAAACGCCCAGGTGTACGCGGCGATCGACAAGAAACTCCAGATTACCGACGGCACCACCAAGGCCGTCGCCAAGAAGGAATACAAGAGCCTCGGACTGCCCGGCTGGGCGAACGACAACAAGGAAATCAAGGACCCCCTGGAGGGCTTCCTCTTCCCGGGTACCTACGGTGCCGCCAAGGGCATGAAGCCCGAAACGGTCCTCAAACAGATGGTCGCCCAGGCCAATGACAAATACGACGCGATCGACCTCGCGGCGAAGGCCAAGGCGCTCAACCTGGAAAACCCGTTGCAGGTCATCACGGTCGCGAGCCTCGTCCAGGCCGAGGGCAAGACGCATGAGGACTTCCGCAAGATGGCGGAAGTCGTCTACAACCGTCTCAAGACCACGAACGACCAGACCAACCGGTACCTGCAATTCGACTCGACCTTCAATTACCTGAAGGGCCAGAGTAAGATCCACATCAGCGAGTCCGAGATCAACAGCAACAAGGACCCGTACAACACCTACACGCAAAAGGGCCTGCCGCCCGGTCCCATCGACAACCCCGGTGACGAGGCGCTCGCAGCAGCGCTGAATCCGACGCACAACGGCTGGATCTACTTCGTGGCGACCGACGGCGAGAACAAGACGGAATTCGCCAAGACGTACGCCGAATTCCAGGCACTCAAGGACAAGTTCAATGCCACCTCGGGCAACTGACGCCCGCCGGGCCGCCGTGCTCGGTTCACCCATCGCCCACTCCCTCTCCCCGGTGCTGCATCGCGCGGCATACGGGGAGCTGGGGCTCGACGCCTGGTCGTACGACCGCTTCGACGTCGACGAGGCCGGTCTCCCGGGGTTCTTCGACAACCTGGGACCGGAGTGGGCCGGGCTGTCACTGACGATGCCGCTGAAACGGGCCGTGATACCGCTGCTCGACGAGATCAGCGAGACCGCGGCATCGGTGGACGCGGTCAACACCGTCGTCTTCACGGAGGACGGCCGACGAGTCGGCGACAACACCGATATCCCCGGCATGGTCGCCGCCCTCCGCGAACACGGGATCGAACAGGTCGACTCCGCCGCGATCCTCGGCTCCGGCGCCACGGCCTCCTCGGCCCTCGCCGCGCTGTCCCGGATCTGCACGGGCGAGGTCGTCGCGTACGTCCGCAGCGAAGCGCGCGCCGCCGAGATGCGGCAGTGGGGCGAGCGGCTCGACGTGGAGGTGCGCACGGCGGACTGGGCGGACGCGGCCGACGGCCTGTGCGCCCCCCTGGTCTTCGCGACCACCCCCGCCGGCACCACGGACGCCCTCTCCTCCGCCGTACCGGAACGCCCCGCCACCCTCTTCGACGTCCTCTACGACCCCTGGCCCACGAACCTCGCGGCCCGCTGGTCCGGCTACGGCGGAGCCGTCGTCAGCGGACTCGACCTGCTGGTGCACCAGGCTGTGCTGCAGGTGGAGCAGATGACCGGCCGGCGTCCGGCACCGCTGGACGCGATGCGTCGGGCGGGGGAGAAGGCGCTGTCGGAGCGCTGACGCGGAAGCGGTGGGGTGGGTGAAAGGGCGCCGGACGGCTCCTGCCCTGCTCCGGCGGGGCGCTGCGACGCACGCACGGGTTGACCGCTGACCCTGCCTTGGCGGGCCGGCCCAGGAGATGTCGACGGGACCGCTGTCCCCACCCCAGCAGGGCGGACCGGGGACCCGCCCGCCGCCCATACACCCCAGCGCCGCGTCCGCTCCCTGGACCGTAGGCCAGGTCCACGCCCCGGACGTGGGAGGATCGGGGGCGGCGGGCCAGGGCCGCGCACCCGGTTTCGCCGTCGCCGTACGCGAGGACGCGCGTGCGCAGGGCAGTACCAGGGCGCGAGCATGAGGAGCACCGTTGAGCAGGTTGCGCTGGCTGACCGCGGGGGAGTCCCACGGTCCCGCACTCGTGGCGACGCTGGAGGGCCTTCCCGCCGGCGTGCCGATCACCACGGAGATGGTGGCGGACCACCTGGCCCGGCGCCGGCTCGGCTATGGACGTGGCGCGCGCATGAAGTTCGAGCGCGACGAGGTCACCTTCCTCGGCGGTGTCCGCCACGGCCTCACCCTCGGCTCCCCGGTCGCGATCATGGTGGGCAACACCGAGTGGCCCAAGTGGGAGCAGGTGATGGCGGCCGACCCGGTCGACCCGGAGATCCTGGCGGGGCTGGCCCGTAATGCGCCGCTGACTCGCCCCCGTCCTGGTCACGCGGACCTCGCCGGTATGCAGAAGTACGGCTTCGACGAGGCCCGCCCGATCCTGGAGCGCGCCTCCGCCCGCGAGACGGCGGCCCGTGTCGCGCTCGGCGCGGTGGCCCGGTCGTACCTGAAGGAGACGGCCGGTATCGAGATCGTCTCGCACGTCGTCGAACTGGCCTCCGCGAAGGCCCCGCGGGGTGTCCTGCCCACCCCTGCCGATGTCGAGAGGCTCGACGCGGACCCGGTGCGCTGCCTGGACGCGGATGCCTCGAAGGCGATGGTCGCGGAGATCGACCAGGCCCACAAGGACGGCGACACCCTCGGTGGCGTCGTCGAGATCCTGGCCTACGGCGTCCCCGTCGGACTGGGCTCGCACGTGCACTGGGACCGCAAGCTGGACGCCCGTCTCGCCGGTGCCCTCATGGGTATCCAGGCGATCAAGGGCGTCGAGATCGGCGACGGATTCGAGCTGGCGCGGGTGCCCGGTTCGCAGGCGCACGACGAGATCGTCAACACGGATGAGGGTATCCGCCGGGTGTCGGGCCGTTCCGGTGGTACCGAGGGCGGGCTGTCCACGGGTGAACTGCTGCGCGTGCGCGCCGCGATGAAGCCCATCGCGACCGTGCCGCGTGCCCTCCAGACCGTGGACGTGGTCACGGGTGAGGCCACGCAGGCCCACCACCAGCGCTCCGACGTCTCCGCGGTCCCGGCCGCCGGTATCGTCGCCGAGGCCATGGTCGCGCTCGTTCTCGCGGACGCCGTGGCGGAGAAGTTCGGCGGCGACTCGGTGCCCGAGACCCGCCGCAACGTCCGCTCGTACCTCGAGAACCTGGCCATCCGGTGACCCCGGCCCCGCTGGTCGTCCTGGTCGGCCCGATGGGGGTGGGCAAGTCGACGGTCGGACAGCAGCTGGCCGGGCGGCTCGGCGTCGCCTACCGGGACACCGACGACGACATCGTGGCCGCCGAGGGCCGCACCATCGCCGAGATCTTCGTCGACGAGGGCGAGCCCGTCTTCCGCGCGATCGAGAAGCGCGCCGTGCACCGGGCACTCGCCGGGCACGACGGCGTCCTCGCGCTCGGCGGCGGCTCGGTCCTCGACGCCGACACGCGCGCGCTGCTCGCCGGACACCGCGTCGTCTACCTCTCCATGGACGTGGACGAGGCGGTCAAGCGCACCGGCCTCAACGCGGCCCGCCCGCTGCTCGCGATCAACCCGCGCAAGCAGTGGCGCGAACTGATGGAGGCCAGGCGCCACTTGTACGCCGAGGTCGCGCAGGCCGTCGTACCGACCGACGGCCGCACCCCCGAGGACGTCACCCAAGCCGTCCTGGACGCACTGGAGTTGAAGGAAGCATGAGCGAGTCAGTGACGCGGATCCAGGTCGGCGGCACGGCGGGCAGCGACCCGTACGAGGTCCTGGTGGGCCGTCAACTCCTGGGCGAGCTGGGCGGGTTGATCGGCGACAAGGCCAAGCGGGTCGCCGTCATCCACCCCGAGGCGCTCGACGAGACGGGCGAGGCGCTGCGCGCCGACCTGGCCGGGCAGGGCTTTGAGGCCGTCGCCATCCAGGTGCCCAACGCGGAAGAGGCCAAGACCGCCGAGGTCGCCGCCTACTGCTGGAAGGCCCTGGGCCAGTCCGGGTTCACCCGCTCCGACGCCATCGTCGGTGTCGGCGGCGGCTCCACCACCGACCTGGCCGGATTCGTCGCCGCGACCTGGCTGCGCGGGGTCCGCTGGATCGCCGTACCGACGACCGTGCTCGCCATGGTCGACGCGGCGGTCGGCGGCAAGACCGGCATCAACACCGCCGAGGGCAAGAACCTCGTCGGCTCCTTCCACCCCCCGGCCGGCGTGCTCTGCGACCTGGCCGCGCTGGACTCCCTCCCGGTCAACGACTACGTCTCCGGGCTCGCCGAGATCATCAAGGCCGGCTTCATCGCCGACCCGGTGATCCTCGATCTCATCGAGTCCGACCCGGAGTCCGCGCGTACCCCGGCAGGCCCGCACACCGCCGAGCTCATCGAACGCTCCATCAAGGTCAAGGCCGAGGTGGTCTCCGCCGACCTCAAGGAGTCGGGCCTGCGTGAGATCCTCAACTACGGCCACACCCTCGCGCACGCCATCGAGAAGAACGAGCGCTACAAGTGGCGGCACGGCGCCGCAGTGGCCGTAGGCATGCACTTCGCGGCCGAACTGGGCCGTCTCGCGGGCCGGTTGGACGACGCGACGGCCGACCGCCACCGCACGGTCCTCGCATCGGTCGGCCTGCCGCTCAGCTACCGCTACGACCAGTGGCCCAAGCTGCTGGAGACCATGAAGGTCGACAAGAAGTCCCGCGGCGACCTGCTCCGCTTCATCGTCCTCGACGGCCTCGCCAAGCCGACGGTCCTGGAGGGCCCCGACCCGGCCGTGCTCCTCGCCGCGTACGGCGAAGTGGGCGAGTAGGTCCAGCGAAGCCCGTTCCCTCCGATATGCCTTGCGGGGACGGGCACTTCGGCCCCTCCCCAGCCGTTCACCAAATGGCGGCCGGGGAAGGTACCGTTCGGTACGGAGCGGGGTTCGGGCCCGCTGCCAGCGCCAATCGCCTGTACGAGATGGAGTGGCACCGGATGCAGCACGCAGTGGGGTCTCCGCTGCCGCCGCCCCACCAGCCGGGGCAGGGACCGGCCACCGGTTGGACGCCGACCGGACAACACCCGGGCCCGCACCATCCGGGTCCGCCCCCCGTGCCACCACCGGCCCCGGGCTTCGCGCCCACCCCACCGGTGCCGCACACGGTCCCGCGCCGCGTCCCGGACACCACGGGCCACGTCCAACTGCCGCCGGGCGGCCCTGTACCCATGCCCAGCGCCCCACCGGCGACGGCGGCCCCCGACCCGACCTCCACCACCCTCGCGGTGCTGCTCATCGGCCCCGCAGGCGCGGGCAAGACGAGCGTCGCCAAGTACTGGGCGGACCACCGCCGGGTCCCCACCGCCCACATCAGTCTCGACGACGTACGCGAGTGGGTCCGCTCGGGCTTCGCCGACCCCCAGTCGGGCTGGAACGACCACTCGGAGGCCCAGTACCGCCTCGCCCGCCGCACCTGCGGCTTCGCCGCCCGCAACTTCCTCGCCAACGGCATCTCCTGCGTCCTCGACGACGCGGTCTTCCCCGACCGCCCGGTCGTCGGTCTGGGTGGCTGGAAACGGCACGTAGGGCCCGGGCTCCTGCCCGTCGTCCTCCTCCCCGGCCTGGAAATAGTCCTGGAACGCAACGCCGAACGCTCCGGCAACCGCCGCCTCACCGACGACGAGGTCGCCCGCATCCACGGCCGCATGGCCGGCTGGTACGGCTCGGGCCTCCCGATCATCGACAACTCCCAGATGGACATTCAGCAGACGGCCCAGGTACTCAACGACGTCCTGGCCCGCTCGATAGCCAGTCCGCCCAGCTGGTGAGTGCTTTTTAGGGGCGCGGGGAACTGCGCGACCAGCCCCCACCGGCGCGCACCCGGCACACAACCGTGGAACCCACCCCGTCCCCCGAACGGCACTCTCCCAACCAGCACATTCCAGCCACCCCTCCTACGCTCGTCTCATGTCAGAGGTCTACGCAGCCCGCCGAGCGAGGCTGAGGGAACGCGCCCAAGCCGGCGGCAGCCAATCCGCCCTGGTCACCAGCCCGGCCAACGTGCGCTACTTGGCCGGCCCCGCCCCGCACGGCACCGTGCTGCTCCTGGGCAAGCGCGAAGACATGCTGGTCTGCACCGGCCCCCTCGACGAGCGCCCCGCCGGAGGCGAGGGCCGCCCCGACGAGACCCTCCGCGTCCACGCACTCTCCACCCCGGACGGCGACCCCGCCGTAGCCGCCGCAGACCTCGCGTCAGCGACCGGCGCCGAATCCATGGCCGTAGAAGAACACCACCTCACCGTGGCCCGCCACCGAGCCCTCCGCTCGGTCGCCCCGACCCTCCGCCTCACCGACATCGGCGGCGCGGTCGAGCAGCTGCGGGTCGTCAAGGACGAGGAGGAGATCTCCTGTCTGAGAATCGGCGCCGAGATCGCCGACCAGGCCCTCGGAGAGCTGCTGGAGTCGATCCTCGTCGGCCGCACCGAACGCCATCTCGCCCTCGAACTGGAACGGCGCCTCGTCGACCACGGCGCCGACGGCCCCGCCTTCGCGACCTCCGTCGCCACCGGCCCGCACTCCGGCAGACGCGGCCACCGGCCGACCGACCGCCGGGTGGAGGAGGGAGATTTCCTTTCTGTCTGCCTCGGCGCCACCTACCGCGGATACCGCTGCGAGATCGGCCGTACGTTCGTCATCGGCACCTCGCCTGCGGACTGGCAGATCGAGCTGTACGACCTCGTCTTCGCCGCCCAGAGGGCCGCACGGGAGTCGCTGGCGCCCGGTGCGGCCTACCGCGATGTGGACCGCGCGGCCCGCCAGGTGCTGGACTCCGCGGGGTACTCAGAGGGCCTCGCGGCCCTCACCGGCCACGGCGTCGGGCTCGAAATCGACGAGGAGCCGCAGCTGGCCCCCGCGGCCATGGGTAAACTGGACGCTTGCGTGCCGGTCACCGTCGAACCGGGGGTTCACCTCCCGGGCCGGGGCGGTGTCCGGATCGATGACACGCTCGTCGTGCGCCCTGAGGCGGACGGCGGACCCGAGCTACTCACCATCACGACCAAGGAGCTGCTCGCGCTCTAGCTCTGTCGAGCTGTGCGCGTGTCCCGTGGTCGTCCACGTCAGTCCAGGAGATTCCGCAACCGTGGCTTCCACGAACGACCTCAAGAACGGCCTGGTGCTCAAGCTCGACGGGGGCCAGCTCTGGTCCGTCGTCGAGTTCCAGCACGTCAAGCCCGGCAAGGGCCCTGCCTTCGTGCGCACCAAGCTCAAGAACGTGCTCTCCGGCAAGGTCGTCGACAAGACGTTCAACGCCGGCGTCAAGGTCGAGACGGCCACTGTCGACAAGCGCGACATGCAGTTCTCGTACATGGACGGCGAGTACTTCGTCTTCATGGACATGGAGACCTACGACCAGCTCATGGTCGACCGCAAGGCCGTCGGCGACGCCGCCAACTTCCTGATCGAGGGCTTCACCGCCACGGTCGCGCAGCACGAGGGCGAGGTGCTCTTCGTCGAGCTGCCGGCCGCCGTCGAGCTGACCATCCAGGAGACCGAGCCCGGCGTCCAGGGTGACCGCTCCACCGGTGGCACCAAGCCCGCCACCCTGGAGACCGGCTACCAGATCCAGGTCCCGCTCTTCATCACCACCGGTGAGAAGATCAAGGTCGACACCCGCTCCAGCGACTACCTCGGCCGGGTGAACAGCTAACCGTGGCTGCCCGCAATACGGCCCGCAAGCGCGCCTTCCAGATCCTCTTCGAGGGCGACCAGCGCGGAGTCGGCGTCACCACGGTCCTCGCGGACTGGATCCGGCTCTCCCGGGACGACACCCGGCAGCCGCCGGTCAGCGAGTACACGATGGAGCTGGTCGAGGGGTACGCGCAGCACGCGCGCCGTATCGACGAGCTGATCGCGCAGTACTCGGTCGGCTGGACGCTGGACCGCATGCCCGTGGTGGACCGCAACATCCTGCGCCTCGGCGCCTACGAGCTGATCTGGGTCGACGAGACCCCGGACGCCGTCGTCCTCGACGAGATGGTGCAGCTGGCCAAGGAGTTCTCCACGGACGAGTCGCCCTCGTTCGTCAACGGCCTGCTGGGCCGTTTCAAGGACCTGAAGCCGTCGCTGCGCCGGGACGAGGCGTAAACAGCACGCGAGCAGAACGCCGGAGGGCCCGCAGCGCGATCGCTGCGGGCCCTCCGGCGTCCGTGTACCCGTGAGGCCCCTGAGGCCCGCAGAAAGCCGCCGGGGGGGGGGGGGGCCGGGGGGCCGAGGCCCCCCCCCCGCGCCCGTGATGGTAGTAAGGGGGCGGGGCCCGTGAAGAACTGGGGGGCCGCCCGCCCCCCCGGCGCCCCAA
>NZ_JBIVNL010000016.1:106417-226007 GCF_044753545.1 Streptomyces sp. NPDC088350
CCCGCGCGGCCGGGGGGGCCCCCCGCGGCGGGGGGTCCCCCGGGCCCCCCCCGGGGCCCCCCCCCCCCCGGGGGGGGGGCCCCCCCCGGCCCCCCCCCCCCCCCCCGGGCGCCACGTTTCTGCTGAGACGGGGAGCGGCTCAGTTCTCCTCGTGGGAGACCGCGCGACGCGCGTCCGCGTCCAGCACTCCCCAGCTGATCAGCTGCTCGGTGAGGACCGAGGGCGACTGGTCGTAGATGACGGCGAGTGTGCGCAGGTCGTCCTGGCGGATCGAGAGCACCTTGCCGTTGTAGTCGCCGCGCTGGGACTGGATCGTGGCCGCGTACCGCTGCAGCGGGCCGGCCTTCTCGGCGGGCACGTGGGCCAGCCGCTCCAGGTCCAGGACCAGCTTCGGCGGCGGCTCGGCGGCCCCGCCCGGCGTGGTGCCCGGCAGCAGCTCCTGCACCGGAACCCCGTAGAAGTCCGCCAGCTCGGCGAGGCGCTGCACGGTGACGGCGCGGTCGCCGCGCTCGTACGACCCGACCACGACCGCCTTCCAGCGTCCCTGGGACTTCTCCTCGACACCGTGGAGGGATAGGCCCTGCTGGGTGCGGATGGCCCGGAGCTTGGCCCCGAGCTGTTTGGCGTATTCGCTGGACATATAGCTCCCCGGACACTGTGTCGACGCGGCAACAGTGTTTCCGCGCCGCGCGGCTGGTAACTCACTGTGAGGTTACGCAGCGTTACACTTCCGCGTCAAGCCGAATGGTCCGCACCGGCACTTCCGCGGCAGCGGTGGCCGATTACTCCATAGGGGTGATCAGGGACGTCGTCCCGGCCTGCTACCGTGGATGGCGCAAATCCGACGTCCTTTAAGGTCCGTCCCGTGAGGCGGAGAAGGAGGTCCGTTTCTTATGGACACCCAGCAGTACGAGTCCGATGCCCGGCCGGTTCTCGAAGCCCCCGACATCGCGCGGGTCCTGACCCGCATCGCCCACGAGATCGTCGAGCGCGCCAAGGGCGCCGACGACGTGGTGCTCCTCGGCATCCCGACCCGGGGTGTCTTCCTCGCCCAGCGGCTCGCCGTCAAGCTGGAGGAGATCACCGACCGCAAGATCCCGGTCGGCTCCCTCGACATCACCATGTACCGCGACGATCTGCGCATGCACCCGCCGCGCGCGCTGGCCCGCACTGACATCCCCGGTGACGGGATCGACGGCCGCCTCGTCGTCCTCGTCGACGACGTGCTCTTCTCCGGCCGCACCATCCGCGCCGCCCTGGACGCCCTGAACGACATCGGGCGCCCCCGCGCCGTGCAGCTCGCGGTCCTGGTCGACAGAGGCCACCGCGAACTGCCCATCCGCGCCGACTACGTCGGCAAGAACCTCCCCACGTCGCTGCGGGAGACGGTCAAGGTCCAGCTCGCCGAGGAGGACGGTCGCGACACCGTGCTGCTCGGCGCCAAGCAGACCCCGTAGCGGGCCGAGGGGCGTACGCCGGCTCGGCGTGCCCCCGTCTGCCCGGAATCTCCCTCTTTCGCGAACTGCCCTACGGAGCCTGACAGATGCAGCGTCATCTCATCTCGGCCGCCGACCTCACCCGCGACGACGCCGTCCTGATCCTCGACACCGCCGAGGAGATGGCCAGGGTCGCCGACCGGCCGATCAAGAAACTGCCGACCCTGCGCGGCCGTACCGTCGTCAACCTCTTTTTCGAGGACTCCACGCGCACGCGTATCTCCTTCGAGGCCGCCGAGAAGCGCCTCTCCGCCGACGTGATCAACTTCACCGCCAAGGGGTCGAGCGTCTCCAAGGGTGAGTCCCTGAAGGACACCGCGCAGACCCTGGAGGCCATGGGCGTCGACGCGGTCGTCATCCGGCACGGCGCCTCCGGGGCGCCGTACCGGCTCGCCACCTCCGGGTGGATCGACGCGGCCGTCATCAACGCCGGTGACGGCACCCACCAGCACCCGACGCAGGCCCTGTTGGACGCGTTCACCATGCGCCGCCGCCTGGTCGGCCGGGACGCCGGGCTCGGGCAGGACCTGGCCGGCAAGCGGATCACCCTCGTCGGCGACATCCTGCACAGCCGCGTCGCCCGTTCGAACGTCGACCTGCTGCACACCCTCGGCGCCGAGGTCACCCTCGTCGCCCCGCCCACCCTGGTGCCGGTCGGCGTCGAGGCGTGGCCCTGCGAGGTCTCCTACGACCTCGACAGCACGCTCTCCAAGTCCGACGCGGTGATGCTGCTGCGCGTGCAGCGCGAGCGCATGAACGCGGCGTTCTTCCCGACCGAGCGCGAGTACTCGCGGCGCTACGGCCTCGACGGGGACCGCATGGCGAAGATGCCCGAGCACGCCATCGTGATGCACCCCGGGCCGATGGTCCGGGGCATGGAGATCACCGCCGAGGTCGCCGACTCGGACCGCTGCACCGTCGTCGAGCAGGTCGCAAACGGAGTGTCCATCCGGATGGCCGTGCTCTATCTGCTTCTGGGCGGCAACGAACCCGCCGTCAGCCACGCCCGCATCGAGGAGAAGTAAGTCACATGAGCAAGATCCTGATCCGTGGTGCGAAGATCCTCGGCGGCGAGCCGCAGGACGTGCTGATCGACGGTTCGCAGATCGCGGCCGTGGGCGTCGGTCTGAGTGCCGAAGGTGCCGACATCGTCGAGGCCGACGGCAAGGTGCTGCTGCCCGGTCTCGTCGACCTGCACACCCACCTCCGCGAGCCCGGCCGCGAGGACTCCGAGACCGTCCTGACCGGTACCCGTGCCGCCGCGAGCGGCGGTTACACGGCCGTGTTCGCCATGGCCAACACCTTCCCCGTCGCGGACACCGCCGGTGTCGTCGAGCAGGTCTACCGGCTCGGCCAGGAGCACGGCTACTGCGATGTGCAGCCCATCGGCGCCGTCACCGTCGGCCTGGAGGGCAAGAAGCTCGCCGAGCTGGGCGCCATGCACGAGTCGGCCGCGGGCGTCACCGTCTTCTCGGACGACGGCAAGTGCGTCGACGACGCGGTGATCATGCGCCGCGCCCTGGAGTACGTAAAGGCATTCGGGGGAGTCGTCGCCCAGCACGCGCAGGAGCCGCGCCTCACCGAGGGCGCCCAGATGAACGAGGGCGTCGTCTCGGCCGAACTCGGGCTCGGGGGCTGGCCGGCGGTGGCCGAAGAATCGATCATCGCCCGGGATGTCCTGCTCGCCGAGCACGTCGGCTCCCGCGTCCACATCTGCCACCTCTCGACCGCAGGGTCCGTCGAGATCGTCCGCTGGGCCAAGTCCCGGGGCATCGACGTCACCGCCGAGGTCACCCCGCACCACCTCCTCCTCACGGATGAGCTGGTGCGCTCCTACAACCCGGTCTACAAGGTCAACCCGCCGCTGCGCACCGAGCGCGATGTGCTGGCCCTCCGGGAGGCGCTCGCCGACGGCACGATCGACATCGTCGCCACCGACCACGCCCCGCACCCGCACGAGGACAAGGACTGCGAGTGGGCCGCCGCCGCCATGGGGATGGTCGGCCTGGAGACCGCGTTGTCAGTGGTGCAGGAGACCATGGTGGACACCGGGCTCCTCACCTGGGCCGGGGTCGCCGAGCGCATGTCCGCCAAGCCCGCCGAGATCGGGCGGGCGGTCGGGCACGGCCGTCCCGTCTCGGCTGGTGAGCCCGCCAACCTCACGCTCGTCGACACGGAATACCGTGGGTCGGTGGACCCCGCGGGCTTCGCTTCGCGCAGTCGCAACACCCCGTACGAGGGGCGTGAGCTGCCGGGCCGTGTGACGCACACCTGGCTCCGGGGCAAGGCCACGCTCGTCGACGGGAAGCTCACGTGACACCACTGCAACTGACCCACCTCGCGGCCGGGGAGAAGTCCGCCCCGGTGACCGACTGGGCGGCCCGTATCGGCTGGGTCGTCGGCCTGGCCCTGTTCATCGCGCTCCTCTACTGGCTGATGCGCGAGGGCTGGAAGTGGCGCGGCACGCTCCAGGGCGACCTGCCGGACCTTCCCACCGCGCCGACCGACCCCGGTCCGGCGAGACTGACGATGAGTGGCCGCTACCACGGCTCCACCACCGCCGGGCAGTGGCTCGACCGCATCGTGGCGCACGGCCTGGGCACCCGCAGCCGGGTCGAGCTGACCCTGACGGAGGCCGGCCTGGATGTCGTACGACCGGGAGCCACCGACTTCTTCATCCCGGCCGGGGCGCTGCGCGAGGCGCTGCTCGGCAAGGGCATCGCCGGGAAGGTCCTCAGCGAGGGCGGCCTGCTGATAGTGACGTGGGCGCACGGCGACCGGCTGATCGACTCCGGGTTCCGCTCGGACTACGCGGCGGAGCACACGGAGTGGGTCGACACCCTGAACAGCATGATCAACAAGAGTCTCGAAACGATCGACACGGAAGGCGCACGATGACCACCTCCATCCAGGGAGCAGCCTCGAAGAGGCAAAAGGCAGTTCCCGCCGTACTCGTCCTGGAGGACGGCCGGATCTTCCGCGGCCGTGCCTACGGGGCCGTGGGGGTGACCTTCGGCGAGGCCGTGTTCTCCACCGGCATGACCGGCTACCAGGAGACCCTGACCGACCCGTCGTACCACCGCCAAGTCGTCGTCATGACCGCCCCGCACGTGGGCAACACCGGCGTCAACGACGAGGACCCCGAGTCGGCCCGCATCTGGGTGGCCGGTTACGTGGTGCGCGACCCCGCGCGCGTGCCGTCCAACTGGCGCTCCCGCCGCTCCCTCGACGAGGAACTGCGCAACCAGGGTGTCGTCGGGATCTCCGGCATCGACACGCGCGCGTTGACCCGTCATCTGCGCGAGCGCGGCGCGATGCGCGTCGGCATCTTCTCCGGCAACGCGCTGCCCGACGACGGCACCATGCTCGCCGAGGTGCGCCAGGCCCCCGAGATGGCGGGCGCCGACCTGTCCGCGGAGGTCGCCACCAAGGAGACGTACATCGTCCCCGCGATCGGTGAGAAGAAGTACACCGTCGCCGCCGTCGACCTCGGCATCAAGGGCATGACCCCGCACCGCATGGCCGAGCGCGGCATCGAGGTGCACGTGCTGCCGGCCACGGCCACCGTTGAGGACGTCTACGCCGTCCAGCCCGACGGTGTGTTCTTCTCCAACGGCCCCGGCGACCCCGCCACCGCCGACCACCCGGTCGCCGTCATGCGGGCAGTCCTGGAGCGCGGCACCCCGCTCTTCGGGATCTGCTTCGGCAACCAGATCCTGGGCCGCGCACTCGGCTTCGGCACGTACAAGCTGAAGTACGGCCACCGGGGCATCAACCAGCCCGTGCAGGACCGTACGACGGGCAAGGTCGAGGTCACCGCGCACAACCACGGCTTCGCCGTCGACGCGCCCCTCGACAAGGTCTCCGACACGCCCTACGGCCGCGCCGAGGTCTCGCACGTCTGCCTGAACGACCAGGTCGTCGAGGGGCTGCGGCTGCTCGACCGGCCGGCGTTCAGCGTCCAGTACCACCCCGAAGCGGCGGCGGGCCCGCACGACGCCGCCTACCTGTTCGACCGCTTCACGTCTTTGATGGACACAGCTCTGATGGACACAGCTCTGATGGAGGGCCAGCGTGCCTAAGCGCTCCGATATCCAGTCCGTCCTGGTCATCGGCTCCGGCCCGATCGTCATCGGCCAGGCCGCCGAGTTCGACTACTCCGGCACCCAGGCGTGCCGCATCCTGCGCGCCGAGGGCCTCCGCGTCATCCTGGTCAACTCCAACCCGGCGACGATCATGACCGACCCGGAGATCGCCGACGCCACCTACGTCGAGCCGATCACCCCGGACTTCGTCGAGAAGATCATCGCCAAGGAGCGCCCGGATGCCCTGCTGCCCACCCTTGGTGGTCAGACGGCGCTCAACACCGCGATCTCGCTGCACGAGGCGGGCACCCTGGAGAAGTACGGCGTCGAGCTGATCGGCGCCAACGTCGAGGCCATCAACAAGGGCGAGGACCGCGACCTCTTCAAGGGCGTCGTCGAGGCCGTGCGCCAGAAGATCGGGCACGGCGAGTCCGCCCGCTCGGTGATCTGCCACTCCATGGACGACGTGATCGGGGGCGTCGAGACGCTCGGCGGCTACCCGGTCGTCGTCCGCCCCTCCTTCACCATGGGCGGCGCGGGCTCCGGCTTCGCGCACGACGAGGAGGAGCTGCGCCGCATCGCCGGCCAGGGCCTGACCCTCTCGCCGACCACCGAGGTGCTCCTGGAGGAGTCCATCCTCGGCTGGAAGGAGTACGAGCTGGAGCTGATGCGCGACAGGAACGACAACGTCGTGGTCGTCTGCTCCATCGAGAACTTCGACCCCATGGGCGTGCACACCGGCGACTCGATCACCGTCGCCCCGGCGATGACGCTGACCGACCGCGAGTACCAGACCCTCCGTGACATCGGCATCGCGATCATCCGCGAGGTCGGCGTCGACACCGGCGGCTGCAACATCCAGTTCGCGATCGACCCGGTCGACGGCCGGGTGATCGTCATCGAGATGAACCCGCGCGTGTCCCGCTCCTCGGCGCTCGCCTCCAAGGCGACCGGCTTCCCGATCGCCAAGATCGCCGCCAAGCTGGCCGTCGGCTACACCCTCGACGAGATCCCGAACGACATCACGCGCGAGACCCCGGCCTCCTTCGAGCCGACCCTCGACTACGTGGTCGTGAAGGCCCCGCGTTTCGCCTTCGAGAAGTTCCCGAGCGCCGACTCGACCCTCACCACCACCATGAAGTCGGTCGGCGAGGCCATGGCCATCGGCCGCAACTTCACCGAGGCCTTCCAGAAGGCGCTGCGCTCCCTGGAGAAGAAGGGCAGCCAGTTCACGTTCGTCGGCGAGCCCGGCGACAAGGCCCAGCTGCTGGAGGAGGCCGTACGGCCCACCGACGGCCGGATCAACACCGTCATGCAGGCCATCCGCGCGGGCGCCACCCAGGAGGAGGTCTTCGAGTACACGAAGATCGACCCCTGGTTCGTCGACCAGCTCTTCCTCATCAAGGAGATCGCGGACGAGCTGGCCGCCGCCGACAAGCTGGACCCGGAGCTGCTCGCCGAGGCCAAGCGGCACGGCTTCTCGGACCAGCAGATCGGCGAGATCCGCGGTCTGCGCGAGGACGTCGTCCGCGAGGTCCGGCACGCGCTCGGCATCCGCCCGGTCTACAAGACGGTCGACACCTGCGCCGCCGAGTTCGCCGCGAAGACCCCGTACTTCTACTCGTCCTACGACGAGGAGAACGAGGTCGCCCCGCGCGAGAAGCCCGCGGTCATCATCCTGGGGTCGGGCCCCAACCGCATCGGCCAGGGCATCGAGTTCGACTACTCCTGCGTGCACGCCTCCTTCGCGCTCAGCGACGCGGGCTACGAGACCGTGATGGTCAACTGCAACCCCGAGACCGTCTCCACGGACTACGACACCTCCGACCGCCTGTACTTCGAGCCGCTCACGCTCGAGGACGTGCTGGAGATCGTCCACGCGGAGTCCCTGGCCGGTCCGATCGCGGGCGTGATCGTGCAGCTCGGCGGCCAGACCCCGCTGGGCCTGGCGCAGGCACTGAAGGACAACGGCGTGCCGATCGTGGGCACGCCCCCCGAGGCGATCCACGCCGCCGAGGACCGCGGCGCCTTCGGCCAGGTCCTCGCGGAGGCGGGCCTCCCGGCCCCCAAGCACGGCACCGCGACCACTTTCGTGGGCGCCAAGGCCATCGCCGACGAGATCGGCTACCCGGTCCTCGTCCGCCCGTCCTACGTCCTCGGCGGACGCGGCATGGAGATCGTCTACGACGAGACCCGGCTGGCGTCCTACATCGCCGAGTCGACCGAGATCAGCCCGTCCCGGCCGGTCCTGGTCGACCGCTTCCTGGACGACGCCATCGAGATCGACGTCGACGCCCTCTACGACGGCCAGGAGCTCTACCTCGGCGGTGTCATGGAGCACATCGAGGAGGCCGGCATCCACTCCGGCGACTCGGCCTGTGCCCTGCCGCCGATCACCCTGGGCGGCTTCGACATCAAGCGCCTGCGGGCCTCGACGGAGGCCATCGCCAAGGGAGTCGGCGTCCGCGGACTGATCAACATCCAGTTCGCGATGGCCGGCGACATCCTCTACGTCCTGGAGGCCAACCCGCGCGCGTCCCGCACGGTCCCCTTCACCTCGAAGGCGACCGCCGTGCCGCTCGCGAAGGCCGCCGCCCGCATCTCGCTGGGCGCGACCGTCGCCGAACTGCGCGCCGAGGGGCTGCTCCCGGCCCACGGCGACGGCGGCGAACTCCCGCTGGACGCGCCGATCTCCGTCAAGGAGGCCGTCATGCCGTGGTCGCGCTTCCGCGACATCCACGGGCGTGGCGTCGATACCGTCCTCGGTCCGGAGATGCGCTCCACCGGCGAGGTCATGGGCATCGACTCCGTCTTCGGCACGGCGTACGCCAAGTCCCAGGCGGGCGCCTACGGCCCGCTGCCCACCAAGGGCCGCGCTTTCATCTCGGTCGCCAACCGCGACAAGCGCTCGATGATCTTCCCCGCACGCGAACTGGTCGCCCACGGCTTCGAGTTGCTCGCCACCTCCGGCACCGCCGAGGTCCTCAGGCGCAACGGCCTCAACGCGACGGTCGTCCGCAAGCAGTCCGAGGGCACCGGCCCGAACGGCGAGAAGACCATCGTCCAGCTCATCCACGACGGCGAGGTCGACCTCATCGTCAACACCCCGTACGGCACCGGAGGCCGCCTCGACGGCTACGAGATCCGTACGGCGGCTGTGGCGCGGTCCGTCCCGTGCCTGACCACGGTCCAGGCGCTCGCCGCCGCCGTCCAGGGCATCGACGCCCTCAACCACGGTGACGTGGGCGTGCGTTCACTCCAGGAACACGCCCAGCACCTGACCGCGGCCCGCGACTAGCAGCCAAGAGGGGGACACCGGAAACGGTGTCCCCCTCTTCATGAGGACACCATGTACAAGATCTTCTTCACTCTCGTCTTCAAGCACATGGACCCCGAGAAGGCCCACCACCTCGCCTTCCGCTGGATCCGGCTCGCCGTCCGCATCCCCGTACTGCGCACGTTCGTCGCCGCCGCCCTCGCCCCCCGGTTCGAGGAGTTGCGCACGGAGGCCTTCGGGCTACGGATGCACGGCCCGTTCGGGCTCGCCGCCGGCTTCGACAAGAACGCGGTCGCGATCGACGGCATGTCGATGCTCGGCTTCGACCACGTCGAGATCGGCACGGTCACGGGGGAGCCGCAGCCCGGCAACCCCAAGAAGCGGCTGTTCCGCCTGGTGCCGGACCGGGCGCTGATCAACCGCATGGGCTTCAACAACGAGGGCTCCGCGGCCGTGGCGGCCCGGCTGGCGGCCCGTGAGGCGGTCTTCCGGACCGTCGTGGGCGTCAACATCGGCAAGACCAAGGTCGTACCCGAGGAGGAGGCCGTCGGCGACTACGTGAAGTCGACCGAGCGACTCGCCCGGCACGCCGACTACTTGGTCGTCAATGTGTCGTCGCCCAACACGCCCGGGCTGCGCAACCTCCAGGCGACCGAGGCACTGCGCCCGCTGCTGACCGCCGTGCGCGAGGCCGCCGACCGCGCGGTGACCGACCGCCGCGTCCCGCTGCTCGTGAAGATCGCCCCGGACCTCGCCGACGAGGACGTGGACGCCGTCGCCGACCTCGCCGTGGAACTCGGCCTGGACGGCATCATCGCCACGAACACGACCATCGCGCGCGATGGACTCGGTCTGACCTCCGAACCGTCCCTCGTCAAGGAGACCGGCGGACTGTCCGGGGCGCCTCTGAAGGCTCGCTCCCTGGAGGTACTGCGCCGCCTCTACGCGCGCGTGGGCGACCGCATCACCCTCGTGGGCGTCGGCGGCATCGAGAACGCCGAGGACGCCTGGCAGCGCATCCTCGCCGGCGCCACCCTCGTGCAGGGCTACAGCGCCTTCGTCTACGAAGGTCCCTTCTGGGGCCGCGCCCTCCACAAGGGCCTCGCCGCACGTCTGCGCACGAGCCCCTACGCCACCCTCGCCGACGCGGTCGGCGCCGACGCAAGGAAGCCGGTATGAGCCCTCTCGAACCCTTCGGCGCACGTCTTCGCCACGCGATGGACGAGCGCGGTCCGCTCTGCGTCGGCATCGACCCCCATGCCTCGCTGCTCACCGAGTGGGGACTGAACGACGACGTCGCCGGGCTGGAGCGGTTCAGCCGCACGGTCGTCGAGGCGCTGGCCGACCGGGTCGCCGTCCTCAAGCCGCAGAGTGCCTTCTTCGAGCGCTTCGGCTCGCGCGGGATCGCCGTCCTGGAGAAGTCCGTCGAGGAGGCGCGGGCGGCCGGCGCGCTGGTCGTGATGGACGCCAAGCGCGGCGACATCGGCTCGACCATGGCCGCGTACGCCGAGTCCTTCCTCCGGAAGGACTCCCCGCTGTTCTCCGACGCGCTGACCGTCTCGCCCTATCTCGGCTACGGCTCGCTCGCCCCGGCGATCGCACTGGCCCGTGAGAGCGGCGCCGGGCTCTTCGTGCTCGCGCTGACCTCGAACCCGGAGGGCGGCGAGGTGCAGCACGCGGTCCGCGCGGACGGCCGGAACGTCGGAGCGACCATGCTGGCCCACCTCGCTGCCGAGAACGCGGGGGAGGAGCCCCTGGGGTCCTTCGGTGCCGTCGTCGGCGCCACCCTGGGCGACCTGTCGTCGTACGACCTCGCCGTCAACGGTCCGATCCTCGCGCCGGGCATCGGGGCTCAGGGGGCCACTCCGGCCGATCTTCCCGGGGTCTTCGGGTCGGTGCTGCGCAATGTCGTTCCGAACGTCAGCCGGGGTGTTCTACGTCACGGTCCCGACGTGGGAGCGCTCCAGGCGGCCTCGGATCGCTTCGCGGAGGAGATCCGCGTCGCCTTTGCGACCGTCTGAGGTGTTCGAACGGGTCGATCGAGTCCTCCGATGAGTGGCTCGACGGGCGGCTCCGGAGCGACTTGAGTCTGAATACATCCTCAAATCCGGGGCGTTATGTCGGAAATGTCCGGCCTGGCGCAGGCTGACCAGGACTTTTCCTCTGTTCTCGCTGACTCTGGCCTCCTTGGCCGCTAGTCTCCGAGCAGAGTCAACGGGCAAGCGTGTTGCTCGTAGCTCCCCAGGTGTGGGGCGACTAGGTTCCTCACCGGTCCGTATCCGACAGTTCGACATCCGAGGTGACGTAGGCGTGGCTCTTCCGCCCCTTACCCCTGAACAGCGCGCAGCCGCGCTCGAAAAGGCCGCCGCGGCTCGCCGGGAGCGGGCCGAGGTCAAGAATCGACTCAAGCACTCCGGCGCCTCCCTGCATGACGTGATCAAGCAGGGCCAGGAGAACGACGTCATCGGCAAGATGAAGGTCTCCGCGCTGCTTGAGTCCCTGCCGGGCGTGGGCAAGGTCCGCGCCAAGCAGATCATGGAGCGACTCGGCATCTCCGAGAGCCGCCGAGTGCGTGGCCTCGGCTCCAACCAGATCGCTTCCCTGGAGCGTGAGTTCGGCAGCACTGGTTCCTGAGTCCGGGTACTCCGGACCGGGAGTCCCGGGCACACCGGGATTGCTGGAATAATCACTGCATGGCTGCAACATTCCGGGGGACGACCCCCGAGCCCCCGGACGTACGTCCGCGGCTGACCGTGCTCTCCGGCCCCTCTGGGGTCGGCAAGAGCACGGTCGTCGCCCATATGCGCAAGGAACACCCCGAGGTGTGGCTCTCGGTGTCGGCGACGACCCGCAGGCCCCGCCCCGGCGAGAAGCACGGGGTCCACTACTTCTTCGTCTCCGACGAGGAGATGGACAAGCTGATCGCCAACGGCGAGCTGCTGGAGTGGGCCGAATTCGCCGGCAACCGCTACGGCACGCCGCGTGACGCCGTGCTCGAGCACCTGGAGTCCGGTGTGCCGGTCCTGCTGGAGATCGACCTCCAGGGTGCCCGTCAGGTCCGCGAGTCGATGTCCGAGGCCCACTCGGTGTTCCTGGCTCCTCCCTCCTGGGAGGAGCTGGTGCGCCGGCTCACCGGACGGGGCACCGAGCCGCCCGAGGTGATCGAGCGCCGCCTGGACGCGGCCAAGGTCGAGCTGGCGGCGGAGCCCGAGTTCGACGCGACCCTGGTCAACACCTCCGTCGAGGACGTAGCGCGCGAGCTGCTAGCCTTGATGGAAGTTGTGTGATCGTTTTTCCGATCTCATCCCATCTTTCGGAAGGCAGAGCGTGTCCTCTTCCATCACCGCTCCCGAGGGCATCATCAACCCTCCGATCGACGAGCTCCTCGAGGCCACCGACTCGAAGTACAGCCTCGTGATCTACGCCGCCAAGCGTGCCCGTCAGATCAACGCGTACTACTCGCAGCTCGGCGAGGGCCTGCTCGAGTACGTCGGTCCGCTCGTCGACACGCACGTCCACGAGAAGCCGCTCTCCATCGCCCTGCGCGAGATCAACGCGGGTCTGCTGACCTCCGAGGCCGTCGAGGGCCCCGCGACCTGAGACGCGGCAGCTTCATCCACAGGCTCAGCTTTGTCCACAGGCCCGGCAGCGACTGTCGGGCCTGTGGTGTGTCATGGAGTCGTACGGGTCGCACGAGTCGCATTCACGTTTCCGAACTCGGGGAGAGACGGTGGACAAGCCCAAGGTCGTTCTGGGAGTCAGTGGTGGCATCGCCGCGTACAAGGCGTGTGAACTGCTGCGCAGACTGACGGAGTCGGGCCACGACGTCCGTGTCGTCCCCACCGCGTCCGCCCTGCACTTCGTCGGCGCGGCCACCTGGTCCGCGCTCTCCGGGCACCCCGTCTCGACCGAGGTGTGGGACGACGTCCACGAGGTCCCGCACGTGCGCATCGGTCAGGGCGCCGACCTGGTGGTCGTGGCCCCCGCGACGGCGGACACGCTCGCGAAGGCGGCCCACGGCCTCGCCGACGACCTCCTCACCAACACCCTCCTCACCGCCCGCTGTCCGGTCGTCTTCGCGCCCGCCATGCACACCGAGATGTGGGAACACCCGGCCACCCAGGAGAACGTGGCGACGCTGCGCCGCCGGGGTGCCGTGGTGATCGAACCGGCCGTCGGCCGGCTGACCGGCGTCGACACCGGCAAGGGCCGCCTGCCCGACCCCGCCGAGATCTTCGAGGTCTGCCGCCGGGTGCTCGCGCGGGGCGTCACCGAACCCGACCTCAAGGGCCGGCACGTCGTCGTCAGCGCCGGCGGCACCCGCGAGCCCCTCGACCCGGTCCGCTTCCTCGGCAACCGCTCCTCCGGCAAGCAGGGCTACGCCCTGGCGCGCACCGCCGCCGCCCGGGGCGCCCGCGTCACACTGATCGCGGCGAACACGGGACTGCCGGACCCGGCCGGTGTGGACGTCGTCCCGGTCGGGACCGCCGTACAGCTGCGGGAGGCGGTGCTGAAGGCCGCCGCGGACGCGGACGCGGTCGTCATGGCCGCGGCGGTCGCGGACTTCCGCCCGGCCCAGTACGTGGCCGGGAAGATCAAGAAGAAGGGCGACAAGGAACCCGACCCCATCGTCCTGGTGCGAAATCCGGACATCCTCGCGGAGATCTCCGCCGACCGGGCCCGTCCCGGACAGGTCGTCGTCGGGTTCGCCGCCGAGACGGACGACGTCCTCGCCAACGGCCGCGAGAAGCTGGCACGCAAGGGGTGCGATCTGCTGGTGGTGAACGAGGTGGGGGAGCGCAAGACATTCGGTTCCGAGGAGAACGAGGCGGTCGTGCTGGGTGCCGACGGCAGTGAGACCGCCGTGCCCCACGGTCCGAAGGAAGCCCTGGCCGAGACGGTGTGGGACCTGGTGGCACACCGTCTGGCCTGATTTGTTTCAGCCATTTGTCAGTTCGCCGAAACCTCACATTGGTGCGTGGCGGCTCTGGCCAACGGCACTCGGCATTCGGCAAAATGCGCGTGCCGCAGGTCACAGCGGTTCCCGAGAGACGAGACAGGGGGACCGTCTGGCGACCGCGACCGATAAACTGTTCTCGGACGACGTCGGGCGCAGCTCCCGTCCCGTCCGCCAATGATCAGCCAGCAGCCGCTGCAACCTCAGGGAGCGTTGTGTCCCGTCGCCTTTTCACCTCGGAGTCCGTGACCGAAGGTCACCCCGACAAGATCGCTGACCAGATCAGCGACACCATTCTCGATGCGCTTCTGCGGGAGGACCCGACATCCCGGGTCGCCGTCGAGACGCTGATCACGACCGGCCTGGTGCACGTGGCCGGCGAGGTCACCACCAAGACCTACGCGCCCATCGCGCAGCTCGTCCGCGACAAGATCCTGGAGATCGGCTACGACTCCTCGAAGAAGGGCTTCGACGGCGCCTCCTGCGGCGTCTCGGTGTCCATCGGCGCGCAGTCCCCGGACATCGCGCAGGGCGTCGACACGGCGTACGAGAAGCGGGTCGAGGGTGCCGCCGCAGGTGAAGAAGGGGACGAGCTCGACAAGCAGGGCGCGGGCGACCAGGGCCTGATGTTCGGCTACGCGACGGACGAGACGCCGACGCTGATGCCGCTCCCGATCTTCCTGGCGCACCGCCTCGCCAAGCGCCTCTCCGAGGTCCGCAAGAACGGGACCATCCCGTACCTGCGCCCCGATGGCAAGACCCAGGTCACCATCGAGTACGACGGCGACAAGGCCGTCCGCCTCGACACGGTCGTCGTCTCCTCGCAGCACGCGTCGGACATCGACCTGGAGTCGCTGCTCGCCCCCGACATCCGCGAGTTCGTGGTCGAGGCCGAGCTGAAGGCGCTGGTCGAGGACGGCATCAAGCTCGACACCGACGGCTACCGCCTCCTGGTCAACCCGACCGGCCGCTTCGAGATCGGCGGCCCGATGGGCGACGCCGGTCTGACCGGCCGCAAGATCATCATCGACACGTACGGCGGCATGGCCCGCCACGGCGGCGGCGCCTTCTCCGGCAAGGACCCGTCCAAGGTGGACCGCTCCGCCGCCTACGCGATGCGCTGGGTCGCGAAGAACGTGGTGGCCGCGGGTCTCGCCTCGCGCTGCGAGGTCCAGGTCGCGTACGCGATCGGCAAGGCCGAGCCGGTGGGCCTGTTCGTCGAGACCTTCGGCACGGCCAAGGTCGACACGGACAAGATCGAGAAGGCGATCGACGAGGTCTTCGACCTCCGCCCGGCCGCCATCATCCGCGACCTCGACCTGCTCCGCCCGATCTACGCCCAGACCGCCGCGTACGGTCACTTCGGCCGTGAGATCCCCGACTTCACGTGGGAGCGCACAGACCGCGTGGACGCGCTGCGGAAGGCCGCGGGGCTGTAACCCGCGTTTGTCGTCGCGAGGCCCGGTTTCCCTTCGGGGGAGCCGGGCCTCGCCGTTTCGTCAGGGCGCGGGTTCGTCACCCGGGGACGGGGCCGAGTCGTCAGGCGGCTCCTGTGGGGCGTGGCCGAAGCGGCGCCTGATCTCGTCGACGGCATCGGTCTTGCCGTGCACCGACGCGAGGTTGATCAGACGTTCCGCGAACAGGTCGGCATCCGGATCGGCGACGGAGAAACCGAACCACTCCAGCAGCGAGTCGACGGACAGACCCTCGCCCGAGCCGTTGCCGGACGCCGTCGCGTCCCCGCTGTCGTACGGCTGCCGCCGGTCGGCCGATGCGCGGCAGTCCGGGACGCCGTCCGCGAAGACGGTCCTCGGCGGGGACACCAGGTGCTCGAACGGTGGCGCGACCGGCTCGTTCTTGGCCGCGGCGGAGAGCTGCGCGAGCAGACCGATCCGGTCGACCGCGCCCTCCACCTCCTTCTCGTTGCGGGAGAGCCACCACACCACGGCGCTGCCCGTGTCCTTGTCGAACAGCATCCGTGAGGCGTCCGCGAAGGTCTCGGTCCCCTCAAGGGAGAACGAGCACGGATCGTCCGTGTGCATGCTCAGCACCGAGGCGGCGCCGACGGTGATCAGCCCGCGGCGGGTCACGGGCTGGAACGAACTCGAACCGTCCTTGCGCAAGTGCATCAGCCACACCTCGTCGTCGTTTCCGGGGGCGGGCAGAGGTGGTTCGGAGGGCCGGACGGGCACGAGCCGGCTGAGCGCGCCGTCGGCACCCAGCTCGGTGTCGCACAGCCGGGCCAGTTCGGGCGTCGGGCGCTTGATTCCCCGTTCCACCTTGCTCAGTTGGCTCTTGCTGTAGTGCACGCGCTGTCCCAGTTGGTGCAGGGAGAGCCGGGCGGCGAGGCGCCTCCTGCGCAGTTCCGGCCCGAAGTCGTGCGACTGCTCCGGCACTTCGACCTCCGTCGCTCCTCGGCCGTCAGCCGATGAGCGCCGCGATTCAGCGTGGGGCAGCCGGCTGGGCCGAACAAGGCGAAACGGGCGTTTCCCGTTTCCTCATCCGGAGCGAAGCCGAGGTGAACTGCCTTGTCGAGTAAGCGGTTTCGGCCAGGGGCGGTCGCAAGTCGGCGGCTGCCGGGCCCTGTTCGGGCGAGTCAGCGGCGGACGCGGCGGCGCGACACGAGGCGCGCCGCCGCTGTGATGGCCGCGATCACCGCCGTCGAGTGCGCGTAGGCGCGGGTGTCGCTGGTGACGGTCGCCTGGAAGCCGTGCAGGGCCCAGTGGCCCGGGGTGGCGGGGGCGACCGCGGAGAGCCAGTGGGGGAGGACGGCGAGGGGGACCAGGAAGCCGCTGAGGCAGGTGATCGTGAGGGCGCCGATGTCGGAGGCGGCGGCCAACTGGCCCTGACTGCGGGCGTGTACGCCGAGGGCGAGGCCGCAGGAGGTGAGGCAGGCCGCCCACAGGAGGGCCGGCACGGGTACGCGCCAGGTGCCGGCGCCGAGGGGGAAGGATCCCGCGGGCCCAGCGGCTGCTGTCCACCTTCATGCTCGGGTTCGCGGCCTCCGAGGCCGGGGGACGGTTCCGCGACAGCGACCCGGACGAGGACATGGCCGTCGCGGAACAGCTCGTCGTCCGGCTCCGCGCCGAGGGCTGGACGACCGTGCGTACGGCGGTCGGCGGCCGTTGTCAGTCGCGTTTGGTAAGAATGCAGGCGTGAGCAGCGAGAACGGGGAACGGGGCGGCGGCGCGGAGGGTGCGCCGCCCGAGCAGCTTGCGCTGATCCGGGAGAGCGTGCGGCAGGCGAAGGTGCCGAAGGCCAAGCCGCGCACGTGGCGGGGGGCCGCGCTGGCCGGGGAGTTGCCCGTCGCGCGGGTGCTGGTCGACAAAGGCGTGCTGCATCTCGACCGGTACTTCGACTACGCCGTGCCCGAGGAACTCGACGCCGACGCGCAGCCCGGGGTGCGGGTGCGGGTGCGGTTCGGGGCCGGGCGGCACCGGGTGCGGGACGGGCGGCGCGAGGGCGGGGGGCTGATCGACGGGTTCCTGATCGAGCGGCTGGCCGAGTCGGACTACTCCGGGCCGCTCGCCGCGCTGGCCCAGGTCGTGTCGCCGGAACCGGTGCTGAGCGCGGAACTGCTCGGGCTGGCCCGGGCCGTCGCCGACCGGTATGCCGGAAGCCTCGCCGATGTGCTGCAACTGGCCGTGCCGCCGCGCAGCGCGCGCGCCGAGCAGAAGCCGTCGCCCGCGCCGCTGCCGCCGCCAGGGGTGCCGGATGTGGGGTCCTGGGCGCGCTATGAACGCGGGGCCGGGTTCCTGGAGGCGCTGGCTTCGGGGGGCGCGCCGCGCGCGGTGTGGAACGCGCTGCCGGGACCCGAGTGGAGCGAGGAGATCGCGCGGGCCGTCGCCGCGACGCTCGCCTCCGGGCGCGGGGCGCTCGTCGTCGTACCGGACGGGCGGGCCGCCGGGCGGGTCGACGCCGCGTTGACGGCGCTGCTGGGTGAGGGGCGGCATGCGCTGCTCACCGCCGACGCCGGGCCCGAGAAGCGGTACCGGCAGTGGCTGGCCGTGCGGCGGGGGTCCGTGCGCGCGGTGGTCGGGACGCGGGCCGCGATGTTCGCGCCCGTTCAGGACCTCGGGCTCGTCGTGATCTGGGACGACGGGGACGACAGCCACAGCGAGCAGCACGCGCCGCAGCCGCATGCGCGGGAGGTGCTGCTGCTGCGGGCCGCGCTGGACAAGTGCGGTTTCCTGCTGGGGAGTTGGAGCTGCACGGTGGAGGCCGCGCAGCTTGTGGAGAGCGGTTGGGCGCGGCCGTTGGTCGCTTCGCGCGAGCAGGTGCGGGGGGCCGCTCCGCTCGTACGGACCGTGGGGGACGGGGACTTGGCGCGGGACGAGGCCGCTCGGGCCGCGCGGTTGCCGACGCTGGCCTGGCAGGCCGTGCGGGAGGGGCTGAAGCACGGGCCTGTGCTCGTGCAGGTGCCTCGGCGGGGGTATGTGCCGCGGATGGCCTGTGCCCAGTGCCGGGCCGCCGCGCGGTGTCGGCACTGTGCGGGGCCCTTGGAGGGGCAGGACGCGGGGGTGTTGCGGTGTGGGTGGTGCGGGGTCGAGGAGGCCGCTTGGCACTGTCCCGAGTGCGGTGGGTTTCGGTTGCGGGCTCAGGTGGTGGGGGCGCGGCGGACGGCTGAGGAACTCGGGCGGGCGTTTCCTGCGGTGCCGGTGCGGACGTCCGGGCGGGAGCAGGTGCTCGACACGGTGCCGGGGACCCCTGCGTTGGTCGTGAGTACGCCGGGGGCCGAGCCTGTTGCCGACGGTGGGTATGCGGCGGCGTTGCTGCTGGACGGGTGGGCGATGCTCGGGCGGCCCGATCTGCGGGCCGGGGAGGACGCGTTGCGGCGGTGGATCGCGGCGAGTTCGTTGGTGCGGCCGCAGGGGGGTGGGGGGACCGTGGTCGTGGTCGCGGAACCCACCTTGCGGCCTGTGCAGGCGTTGGTGCGGTGGGATCCCGTGGGGCATGCGGTGCGGGAGCTGGCGGAGCGGGCGGAGTTGGGGTTTCCGCCGGTGTCCCGGATGGCTGCGGTTGCCGGGGCGGCGGAGGCGGTCGCGGAGTTTCTCGCCGCCGTTGAACTGCCTTCTGACGCCGAGGTGTTGGGGCCTGTGCCGGTGCCTGCTGCTTTGGTGGGGGGGCCTCGGCGGGTGGGGGGGCCGCCGGTGGGGGAGCGGTGGGAGCGGGCGTTGATTCGGGTGCGGCCGGGGAGTGGGAGTGCGTTGGCTGCCGCGTTGAAGGCTGCGCAGGCTGCTCGGATGGCTCGGGGTGGGGGGGATGTGGTGCGGGTGCGTGTCGATCCGCCGGACATCGGGTGAGGCCTCGGCCTTCGGCCTCGGCTCGTCTCCCACCCGCGCACCGCGCGTCAACGTCCGTTGAGAAGTGGACCTTTGCCGTCGGGATTCCCGCCGTTGGCGGCGGCCGGCGGTGAGTGGTTCGGACATACAGCTGCCTCCCGGTCGTCGTCCGGGAGGCAGACAAGGTTCGGTTCGGTTGTGGGGTCAGCCGTTGCGCGGGCCAGGGAAAGCCGTGGGCCTGGCCTCGTCGCGGAGGGTGGGGCTGCCTGCTGTGGGCTGGGTCGGCATGGAGCGGGCCGCCGGGACCGTCGGCAGGGCGGGCATCGTGGGGAGGCCCGTGTTCACGGTGACCGGGCGGGAGGTCGCCGCCTCGGTCGTGCGCTCGGCGTCGGCCGCGGCCTGGGTCGCGGCGCGGCGCGCGCCGTAGCGGCGGTGGACGGCCTGCTTGGTGACCCCGAGGGCCGAGCCCACCGCGTCCCACGAGAAACCGAGTGAGCGGTCGAAGTCCACGGCGGCCGTGACCAGGGTCTCGACACTGTCCCGCAGTTCCTGCGCGAGGCGGACCGTCGGGGCGGGAGCGCGTCCGTAGACGACGAAGCCCGTGGACGGGCCGGAGCGGCGCGGGCGGTAGACGTTGCCCAGCTGGGCGGTGAGCGTGCGCAGTGCGTCCACCTGCCGGCGGACCCGCTCGATGTCCCGCACCAGCAAGTGCAGGCTGGCCCGAGCCTGGGCGTCGTGGGTTGCGTGGTCGGCCATGAACAAGCCTCTCGAACCGGCGTTGAAAAGGATCGGGCCGCGCGAATGCGGCCCATAGTGGTCAACTCTTTCTTGACCAACGCGTGCGCGCTCCGCTGGTCACGCGAAGGGGGCGTAAGGGCATATGCGTACGCCCCCGGTGAACCGGTGTGCGCTGACGGCGTCGGCGAGTTGACGGACACGACCTGGTGCCGGGACGCGCCATAGACTGGTGCGCTGCCCGTCCACCTCCGCCCGAGAGGCCCGAACCCTCCCATGAAGCTCGTCTTCGCCGGTACCCCCGAGGTCGCCGTTCCCGCCCTGGACGCCCTGATCGCCTCCGGGCGGCACGAGGTGGCCGCCGTCGTCACGCGGCCCGACGCGCCGGCCGGGCGTGGGCGCAGGCTGGTGGCGAGTCCCGTCGCCGAGCGGGCCGAGGAGGCGGGCATCGAGGTGCTGAAGCCCGTCAAACCGCGCGACCCGGAGTTCCTGGAGCGGCTGCGGGAGATCGCACCCGACTGCTGTCCCGTCGTCGCCTACGGCGCCCTGCTGCCGCGCGTCGCTCTCGACATCCCCGCCCACGGCTGGGTCAACCTGCACTTCTCGCTGCTCCCCGCCTGGCGCGGCGCAGCCCCCGTGCAGCACTCCGTCATGTCCGGTGACGAGATCACCGGCGCCTCCACCTTCCTCATCGAGGAAGGACTCGACTCCGGGCCCGTCTACGGCACCGTCACCGAGGAGATCCGCCCCACCGACACCAGCGGCGACCTGCTCACCCGGCTCGCGTTCGCCGGCTCGGGCCTGCTCGCCGCGACCATGGACGGCATCGAGGACGGCACCCTGAAGGCCGTACCGCAGCCGAACGACGGCATCACCCTCGCCCCGAAGATCAACGTCGAGGACGCGGAGGTGACGTGGGCGGCTCCCGCTCTGCGCGTGGACCGGGTGGTGCGTGGGTGCACGCCCGCGCCCGGGGCCTGGACCGTCTTCCGGGGCGAGCGGCTCAAGCTCATTCACGTCGTGCCCGTGCCGGAGCGGACCGACCTCGCGCCCGGGGAGCTGTCCGTCGGCAAGAACAACGTGTACGTGGGCACCGGTTCGTACGCCGTCGAGCTGCTGTGGGTGCAGGCGCAGGGCAAGAAGCCGATGCGGGCGGCGGACTGGGCGCGCGGGGCACGGATCGGTGCCGGGGAGACCGTAGGGGCCCTCGGGACTCCCGGGGCGTGACGTCCCGCGCGCGGGTGCGCCGGTGCGACGTAGGCTGTGTGCACATATCGGCCAGAAATCCGGAGCACCTTTTTCGTGAGCGAGCAGTCCCCGCGACCCCGTAAGCCCGGCAAGCCCTACCGTCGGCCGCAGAAGGACCCCGTCCGCATCCTCGCCTTCGAGGCGCTGAGGGCCGTGGACGAGCGGGACGCGTACGCCAACCTCGTCCTGCCCCCCTTGCTGCGGAAGGCGCGCGAGAAGGGCGACTTCGACGCCCGGGACGCGGCCCTCGCCACCGAGCTGGTCTACGGGACGCTGCGCCGGCAGGGGACGTACGACGCGATCATCGCCTCGTGCGTCGACCGGCCGCTCCGTGAGGTCGACCCGCCGGTGCTGGACGTGCTCAGCCTCGGCGTGCACCAGCTGCTCGGTACCCGGATCCCGAGCCACGCGGCCGTGTCCGCCTCCGTGGAACTCGCCCGGGTCGTCCTCGGCGACGGACGGGCCAAGTTCGTCAACGCCGTGCTGCGGAAGGTCGCGCGGGACGACCTCGACACCTGGATCGAACGGGTCGCGCCGCCCTACGACGACGACCCCGAGGACAACCTCGCCATCGTGCACTCGCACCCGCGCTGGGTCGTCTCCGCGCTGTGGGACTCGCTCGGCGGCCCACGTGCCGGTATCGAGGACCTGTTGGAGGCCGACAACGAACGGCCCGAGGTGACCCTGGTCGCCCGGCCCGGCCGGTCCACCACCGAGGAGCTGCTCCGCGAGGAGGCCGCGGTGCCGGGGCGCTGGTCGCCGTACGCCGTGCGGCTCAGCGAGGGCGGCGAGCCCGGGGCCGTGGCGGCCGTGAAGGAGGGCCGGGCGGGCGTCCAGGACGAGGGCAGCCAGCTGGTCGCGCTCGCCCTCGCGAACGCGCCCCTCGACGGGCCGGACGAGAAGTGGCTCGACGGGTGTGCGGGCCCCGGGGGCAAGGCCGCGCTTCTCGCCGCCTTGGCCGCCGAGCGCGGGGCGATGCTCCTCGCCTCCGAGAAGCAGCCGCACCGGGCCGGACTCGTGGCGAAGGCGCTCGCCGGGAACCCCGGGCCGTACCAGGTCGTCACCGCCGACGGGACCCGGCCGCCGTGGCGGCCCGGCAGCTTCGACCGCGTCCTGATGGACGTGCCCTGCACCGGACTCGGCGCGCTGCGCCGTCGCCCCGAGGCCCGCTGGCGGCGCCGCCCGGAGGACCTCGAAGGATTCGCACCCCTCCAGCGCGACCTGCTGCGCACCGCCCTCGAATCCGTGCGCGTCGGCGGTGTGGTGGGCTACGCGACCTGCTCACCGCACCTCGCCGAGACCCGCGCCGTCGTCGACGACGTGCTCAAGCAGTACCCGCACACCGAACTGATCGACGCCCGGCCGCTGTTGCCGGACGTCCCGGCACTCGGTGAGGGTCCCGACGTACAGCTGTGGCCGCATCTGCACGGGACCGACGCGATGTATCTGGCGCTGATCCGCCGGACCGGGTGACCTGCGGTCCGCGGTGGTCGGAGTCTCGGCAACGGGCCGGTCGGGTCGTACCTGACGAGGTCCTGCGCGAGCCGCCGGCCGAGAGGCGCGGTGGTCCGGCGCGGTGGTCCGAGGAGGGACTGCCGTCGGGCCGTCGGCGCTGCGCTCCGCTCCGATGACGGACTGCCGACCGCCGGGGTGGTGCGGAGGTTCCGGGGGCTGCTGATCGCCGGGGTGGCGCAGCGCGCAGCGCGCAGCGGCCTGCCGACCGCTGCGGTGGTGCAGCACGCTGCGGCCTGCGGCCTGCGGCCTGCGGCCTGCGGCCTGCGGCCTGCTGACCGCCTGAGCGACTGCCCGCCGGGCCGACCGACCGACTGCCTGTCTGCCTGCCTGCCGGGCCGACCGACTGGCTGCCTGCCCGGCGCCTGCGCCCGCCCGCGCCTGCCCGCCTGCCCGCCTGCCTGCCCGGCGCCCGCCCGCCCGCCCGCCCGGCGCCCGCCCGTCTGCCTGCCCGGCGCCCGCCTGCCCGCCTGCCTGCCCGGCGCCCGCCCGCCCGCCCGCCCGGCGCCCGCCTGCCCGCCTGCCTGCCCGGCGCCCGCCCGCCCGCCCGGCGCCCGCCCGTCTGCCTGCCCGGCGCCCGCCTGCCCGTCTGCCTGCCCGGCGCCCGCGCCCCGCCGCCCGCTCGGTCTCGCCCCCGGTCCTACGGACCTCGTGGACGGCCCCAGTCGGGCAAGCCGCCCCTCCTCTTGCCTGAGGTGCCTGCACCCCCCCCGCCCACTCCGACCCGGCCGTCACACCACGCGCCGGAGTGCCTCCGCCGTGAGATCGGCGAGCCTCGGATATCCGTCCACGGCCATGATCAGGTCCGTCTCCGCGAGGAGTGAGCGCAGGACGTGCACGATGCCGTCCGTGCCGCCGAGGGCGAGGCCGTAGGCGTACGGGCGGCCGATGCCCACGGCGGTGGCGCCCAGAGCGATCGCCTTGACGATGTCGGCGCCGCTGCGGACGCCCGAGTCGAACAGGACCGGGAGGCCGTCCGCCGCCTCGACCACGGCCGGGAGCGCGTCGAGGGCGGGGAGGCCGCCGTTGGCCTGGCGGCCGCCGTGGTTCGAGCAGTAGACGCCGTCCACGCCGCCGTCCTTGGCCCGGCGTACGTCCTCGGGGTGGCAGATGCCCTTGATGATGAGGGGGAGCGTGGTGAGGGAGCGCAGCCAGGGCAGGTCGTCCCAGGTGAGAGGGTTGCCGAAGAGCTGGGTCCAGAGCAGGATCGCGGACTGGGGGTCCTCCTCCGGGGTGCGGGCGAGGCGGGCGCGGAAGACCGGGTCGCCGGTGTAGTTGGCGAGGCAATGGCCGCGCAGCTGGGGGAAGTTGGCGGTGGACAGGTCGCGGGGGCGCCAGCCGGTGACCCAGGTGTCCAGGGTGACCACGATGCCCTTGTAGCCGGCCTGCTCGGCCCGGTGGACGAGGCTCGCGGCGAGGTCGCGGTCGGTGGGGGTGTACAGCTGGAAGAGGCCCGGGGTGTCCCCGAACTCGGCGGCGACCTCCTCCAGCGGGTCGACCGTCAGCGTGGAGGCCACCATCGGCACGCCGGTGCGCGCGGCGGCCCGTGCGGTCGCCAGGTCGCCGTGCCCGTCCTGGGCGCAGAGACCGATGACACCGACCGGTGCCATGAACACGGGGGACGGCAGCCGCATCCCGAACAGGTCGACGGACAGGTCGCGTTCGGCCGCGCCGACGAACATACGGGGGACCAGACCCCAGTGGTCGAAGGCGGTCACGTTGGCCCGCTGGGTACGTTCGTCACCGGCGCCGCCCGCGACGTACGACCACACGGAGGGCGGCAGCGCCGAGCGCGACCGGTCCTCCAGCTCCGCGAAGGCCATCGGGAAGGGCGGGACGATGCCGCCGAGCCCGTTCAGGTAGATCTCGTTCTGATAGGCGCCGAAGGGTTGTCCCATGGCATCTCATCTCCCTCTTCGCTCGCGCACGCGGCCTGAGGGAGATCGTCGCCGCTCGACGCGGGTGAGCGCTGCCGAACCTCACTGAAGTACGGGATTTTCACATCGGGCCCGCCTCTTCCACACCGCCCCACTCAGCGCCCCGAAGGGGCGCGGGGAACTGCGCGCCCAGCCACAGCGGACCCGCACCAGCCACAGCGGACCCGCACCAGGCAAAGCACCGCATCCTCGACGGACCGATGCGGCCAACCCCTGGAGGGCATGGCAGGCTTGGGGCATGGCCGTGCAGATCAACCCCAGCATCCTGTCCGCCGACTTTGCCCGTCTCGCCGAGGAGGCGAAGGCGGTGGAGGTCGCCGACTGGCTCCACGTCGACGTCATGGACAACCACTTCGTCCCGAACCTCACGCTCGGTGTGCCGGTCGTAGAGTCACTGGCGCGGGCGACGGACATTCCGCTGGACTGCCATCTGATGATCGAGGACGCCGATCGCTGGGCGCCCCAGTACGTCGAGGCGGGTGCCTCCTCCGTCACCTTCCACGTGGAGGCGGCCGGCGCGCCGGTGCGGCTCGCCCGGGAGATCCGGGCCAAGGGCGCCCGCGCCTCCATGGCGCTGAAGCCCGCGACGCCCATCGAGCCGTACGAGGATCTGCTGCCCGAGCTCGACATGCTGCTGATCATGACCGTGGAGCCGGGCTTCGGCGGTCAGCCGTTCCTCGACATCATGCTGCCGAAGATCCGCCGTACCCGTGAGTTGATCAGGAAGCACGGGCTGGAGCTGTGGCTGCAGGTCGACGGCGGAGTTTCGGCCTCCACGATCGAGCGCTGCGCGGAGGCCGGCGCGGACGTGTTCGTCGCCGGTTCGGCGGTGTACGGGGCATCCGACCCGGCCCAGGCGGTACGTGCACTGCGCACGCAGGCGGAGACGGCCACCGGCAAGGCATCCTGGGCGTGCGACCACTGAGCGGCAGGTATGTGAACGGCGGCCATCAAGGCTGATCAAGTACGCCGGATCTGCGAGGATGAACGGCGAACCCAGAGTGTGAACAGCAGTGAGGAGAACGCCGTGTCGGGTATGTCGGCGGGCCGGTCAGCCATGCGGATGGGACCCGCAGAGCTGGTGCAGGCGGCGGCCATGGCCCGCCGCTTCTACCTCGAGGGCAAGTCCAAGATCCAGATCGCGGAGGAGTTCGGCGTCAGCCGCTTCAAGGTGGCCCGGGTCCTGGAGACCGCCCTCGAACGGGATCTCGTACGCATCGAGATCCGAGTACCGGCCGAGCTGGACGCGGAGCGCTCGGACGCGCTGCGCGCCCGGTACGGCCTGAGGCACGCCGTCGTGGTCGAGTCCCCGGCCGAGGTCAGCGAGGAGTCGCCCGACCCCGAGAACCTCGGGGAGGTCGCGGCCGACCTGCTCGGCGAGCTGGTCAACGAGGGCGATGTGCTCGGCCTCGCGTGGGGCCGGTCCACCATCCACATGGCGGCGGCCCTCGACCGGCTGCCGCCCTGCACGGTGGTCCAGCTGACGGGTGTGTACGACGCCGGGACCGCCGAGCGCGGCTCGGTCGAGGCCGTACGGCGGGCCGCGCAGGTGTCGGGCGGCGACGCCCACCCCATCTACGCGCCGATGCTGCTGCCGGACGCCGCCACCGCGGAGGCGCTGCGCCACCAGACGGGGATCGCCCGGGCCTTCGAGTACTTCGACAAGGTCACGGTCGCCTGTGTCTCCATCGGCTCCTGGGAGCCGGGCATCTCGACGGTCTACGACATGCTCAGCGACGAGGAGCGGGCGCACTACTCGTCCCTCGGTGTCGCCGCCGAGACGTCCGCGCACCTCTTCGACGCCGAGGGCCGCCGGGTCGGCCGGGACCTGGGCGAGCGGTGCATCACCGTCAAGGCGGACCAGCTGCGCCGTATCCCCGAGGTCGTCGCGATCGCGGGCGGGCAGCGGAAGGCGGCGGCGATCGACGCGGTGCTGCGGTCCGGTCTGGTCACCAGCCTGGTGACGGACACCGCGGCGGCGGACTATCTGATGACGGCCGGGGCGTCGCCGAAGTCGGCGCTCAGCCGGACGGACCCCGACGGGATCTGAAGGGATCCGAGGGGCCCTGACAGCAGGTCATGAAGGGGCGGCCGTGGCAGCATCGGGCGCATGCTGCTGCGGTCCGTCTCCCGAGTGCTCCTCGTCTGTCTCGCCCTGCTGCTGCCGGTCGGCTGTTCGTCCGCGGACACGAGCGGCGGTACGAGCGGCGGTACGGGCACCGTCAAGGCGTCCCAACTCCCCGCCGAGGCACGGCGGACGCTCGCCCTCATCGATCGGGGCGGCCCCTTCCCGTACGCCAAGGACGGGGTCGTCTTCGGGAACTACGAGAAGCTGCTGCCCCAGCAAAAGCGCGGCTACTACCACGAATACACCGTCAGGACGCCGGGCTCGCGCGATCGCGGGGCCCGGCGCATTGTCACCGGGCAGGGCGGCGAGATCTACTACACCGATGATCACTACAAGTCGTTCAGGACGGTACTGAGATGACACAGCTCGCGGTCACGCTGGACCTCGACGGGGTCACGGACAAGGCCGGCCTGATGGACCGCTGTGCCCGCGCGCTGTCCCTGCCCGACTGGTTCGGCCGCAACTGGGACGCCCTCGCCGACAGCCTCGGCGACCACACGGTGTGGCCCGACGGCGCCGTGGAGCGGGGGCTGCTGGTCGTCGTACGGAACTGGCAGTCGTACGCCAAGGCCCGGCCGGACGAGTGGGAGACCGCCGTCGACGTCTTCGGTGACGCGGTCGACGGCACGCCGAACCTCTCGGTGGTGCTCGCGCTCGGCGGACTCGGCCGCTAGCCCGATTGTCCGAGGCGGCTGGCAGAGTGTTCGGTATGGAGCAACAGGAGCAGCGCACGTCCGTCCGTCTCGTGGTCGTGGACCCGGACCTCGACGCGCAGTGCGACCGGGTGGAGGAACACTTGCTGGCGCCCCTGGCCGAGACCGCCGGCGGGGCGAGTGGGCATGCGCTCTTCGCGGACGGGCTCGCGGCCTTCCGGCGGGTGCGGGAGACACTCGCCGACGCGGTGGCGCGGGGCCCCAAGGTGTGGACGCCGAACGGCCGTTGGGAACACGAGGGCCTGCGCATCGTCGAACTCCCCACGGAGGACACGGACTTGCTGTACGCCCTGCTGCGCGAGCTGTCCGGGCTCCTCGTGGCACCGCCGGACCTGCCCGACCCCTCGGGCGTCGTGGCCGCCGTCCGCGGCACCGTCCTGACCCCGGAGAAGACCGCCGTCGGTCTGGTCGGCGCGCTGGCGCGGGTGCTGTCCCTGGTGGACCTCACGCCCGACGCCGACACGGCCACCCTCTTCGCGGCGATCGAGGCGGCCGACGGCGAGGACGTGAGACTCGGCTACGGGCAGGACGAGGCGTGGCAGCGCCTCGCCCACCGGCTCACGATGCTGCTGACGGAGTCGGCTCCGCTGCACCGCTTCCTGTACTGATCCGGCCGCCGCTCAGCGGGAGCGGCGCCCGCGGCGGGCGACGACCAGGGCTGCCGAGCCCAGCAGCGCGGCTCCGGCCGCCGCGGTGGCGACGAGTGCCAGGGGGCCCGTGCCGGTGTGGGGCAGTGTGCCGCCCGAGGATGCCTCCGCGGTCGGTGTGGCCGACGCGGCGCCGCCCGATGCTCCCGATGCGGGCGATGTGCCCGGCGTGGGTGACGTTCCGGACGTGCCCGACGTCGGTGACGCGGTCGATGTGTCCAGGGCGAACGTGACGCTGTCGTTGGCCGCGTTCGGGTCGTGGAGCGGGATGCCGGCCGGGCCGGGGAGCACGGTCGCCGTGCCCTTGGCGCCGTCGTAGTCCTTGGTGGCCTTGCCCCACAGCACGAAGAGCTGGCTCTTGCCGGCGGCGAGACCGTGCGGCACGGGGCACACGTAGTGCCGGTGGCCCGCCTTGAAGGGAGCCGTCTGCGTGCTGCTGACCCAGAGGAGGCATTCGCCGTAGGGGCCGTCCTCCCCCTCCTCGAAGGCGTTGCCGGTCGCGACCGTGCCCTGGGGCAGGACGACGTCGACGAGGGCGACGGCCTTGTTGTCCGCGCTGAACACGGAGGCCGGACCGTGGTCCACGGCGTTGAGCTCCAGGGTCCATGCGCCCGTCTCGCGGCCGGGTTTCACGGCCGCCGTGGCGGCGAGGTCGGCGGAGCTGTCGGCCGAGACGGTGACCCGGCCCGTGGCACCGCTCTCGAAGCCGTCCCCCGCTCCGGACGCGGGCACCAGGGCGAGTGCCGGCCCGGTGCCCCGGTCGGAGCCGCCGCCGGGTTGCTCGCCGGGCTTCAGCAGTTCGGCCGAGTAGTCGGTCACGGCGGTCAGGACGTGGGCGCCGACCGTGGCGGTCAGCGGGCTGCTCAGCTCCACGGTGGCGCCGGCGGCCACCGGGGCCGTGAAGACGCAGGTGACGGACGACTGGTTGCCGGGTTCGACGAGGTCGTCGCCGATGCCGTACATGCAGTTCGAGAACTTCCGGTCGAAGACCAGACCGCCCACCGACTCCCAACGAAGCATGATGCGCCGGTCGGTGGCCAGGTCGCCGGTGTTGCGGAGCCGGAGCGGAAGGCCGATCCGGGACCCGACCTTGGCGTGCGTGACGTCCGGGACCTTGCCGACGACCAGGTTCGGGACGCCGACGACCACCTTGGTCCGCGCGGTGGCGCCGGTGCCGTGGTCGGCGGTGACGGCGTACTTGAGGGCGCCGCTGTCGCCGAGGACGGCGCCGGTGGCCGCGCGGAGGGTGAAGTCGACCGACTCCTGCTGGTAGACGTCCTTGTTGACGCAGGTGAAGACCCGCCCGTCGGCCGTGCAGCGCGGATCGGCGACCGTGAGGCTCGCGACGCCCGCCAGGTCACGTGCGTCGATGACGAGAGAGATGTTCGTGGGCAGCGGGACCTGCGCACCGCCGTCCCCGAAGCTCCAGCTCACGGTGGCCGACTGTGCCGCCGCCCCCACGTTGAGCTGTGGCTCGGCGCTGATCGTCGCGTAGGCCTGGGTCGGAAGCGGGGACGGACCGGCGGCCACGGCGGCCGATCCGGGTGCCAGGGCGAGCGCCGCGGCAGCGAGCGCCGCGCCGAACACCGTGCGGTGGGATGTCATGCACGGTTCGACAGCAGAGGTGTCCCGAAGGTTGCCCACAAATGAATCACCGGTTCGTTCGGGCGTTCCTCCAGGGAGGCCGTCGGCCTGCTTGGACAATGATCCGAGGCTTGGCATTCCGCCCGACATGGGACAATGAAGTACGTGCTCTTCCCCCTGGCTGACCTGTCCGGGGGTCACCTCGATCGACTGGGATGTGCGGCACGTGCGTTTCCTCAACGACATCCAGCCCCCGTACGACCTGACGTACGACGACGTCTTCATGGTGCCGCGCCGCAGCGCGGTCGGCTCGCGTCAGGGCGTGGACCTCAGCTCCCCGGACGGCACGGGCACCACGATCCCGCTGGTCGTCGCCAACATGACCGCCATCGCCGGGCGGCGCATGGCCGAGACGCTGGCCCGGCGCGGCGGGCTCGTGGTCATCCCGCAGGACATCCCGATCGAGGTCGTCACCGAGGTCGTCGCCTGGGTGAAGAGCCGCCACCTCGTCCTGGACACCCCGATCCGGCTGGCCCCGCACCAGACCGTCGCCGACGCGCTGGCCCTGCTGCCCAAGCGCGCGCACAACGCGGGTGTCGTCGTGGACGAGGACCAGCGGCCCGTCGGTGTCGTCACCGACGCCGACCTCACCGGGGTGGACCGCTTCACGCAGCTCGCCGAGGTCATGTCCCGGGACCTGCTGCTGCTCGACGCTGACATCGACCCGCGCGAGGCGTTCAACAAGCTGGACGGCGCCAACCGCCGCTATGCCCCCGCCGTCGACAAGGACGGCAAGCTGGCCGGCATCCTCACCCGCAAGGGCGCCCTGCGCGCCACGCTGTACTCGCCCGCTGTCGACGCGGACGGCAAGCTGCGGATCGCCGCCGCCGTCGGCATCAACGGCGACTTCGTCCAGAAGGCCAAGCAGTTGCTGGACGCGGGCGTGGACACGCTCGTCATCGACACGGCCCACGGCCACCAGGAGTCGATGATCAGCGCGATCAGGCAGGTGCGGGCCCTCGATCCGCGGGTACCGATCGTGGCCGGCAACATCGTCGCCGCCGAGGGTGTCAAGGACCTCATCGACGCGGGCGCCGACATCATCAAGGTCGGCGTCGGCCCCGGCGCGATGTGCACCACCCGCATGATGACCGGCGTCGGCCGCCCGCAGTTCTCGGCGGTCATGGAGTGCGCCGCCGAGGCGAAGAAGTACGGCAAGCACGTGTGGGCCGACGGCGGTGTCCGGCACCCGCGCGATGTGGCGATGGCCCTGGCGGCCGGCGCGTCCAACGTCATGATCGGCTCGTGGTTCGCGGGGACGTACGAGTCGCCGGGCGACCTCCAGCAGGACGCCAACGGGCGCCTCTACAAGGAGTCGTTCGGCATGGCGTCCGCGCGCGCGGTCCGCAACCGCACGTCGGACGAGTCGGCCTACGACCGCGCCCGCAAGGCGCTGTTCGAGGAGGGCATCTCCACCTCCCGCATGTTCCTCGACCCGGCCCGCCCGGGCGTCGAGGACCTGATCGACTCGATCATCGCGGGCGTCCGCTCCTCCTGCACCTACGCCGGCGCCGCCTCCCTGGAGGAGTTCGCCGAGCAGGCCATCGTCGGCATCCAGAGCGCGGCCGGCTACGCGGAGGGCAAGCCGCTGCACGCCAGCTGGAGCTGAGCAACTTCCTTTCCGGCTGGTCGGGCACGCGGAGGTGATCCGGGGCGGGTGCGCGGCCCCGGTGGTCCGGGCCACTCTGCGCGGCCCCGGTGGTCCGGGCCGCCGTGCGCGGCTGCCCGGAGAGCAACGGTCTCGCCGTCTGGCCCCCGCGACTGCGCTCGCGCAGCATCGGCGGCGCGCTGATCCGGCGTGCCGAGGAACTGGCCCGGGACCACGGCCGTACCGTCGTCGGCCTGGGCGTCGCGGCCGACAACCCGAGGGCCGCGGCCCTCTACGCGAGGCTCGGCTACCGGCGCCTGACGGACTGCGTGGACCGCTGGTCGTACGCGGGCCGCGACGGGGTGATCCGCGAGTGCGTGGACCCCTGCACCTTCCTCGCCAAGGAACTGCCGTCAGGCCCCCTTGACGTCAAGGGGGCCTGACGCAACGCTGAACCCATGACGACACCCCAGAGCATCGAACCCGAGCACACCCTCCTCACCGCCGTCGCCCGCCTCGACCACCTCCGCACCCGCGAGTCCCTCGCCGGCTTCGGCAGCGACGCCGAGGCCCTCGACCGCACCGAGATGCTGGAGCTGCTCGCCCTGAGCGAGGTAGTCGCCCGCAAGGCGGCCTACGGCCGTCAGCTCACCGTCCGCGCGGCCCGTGAGGCCGGTGCCTCCTGGACGCAGATCGGGGCCGCGCTCGGCATGAGCAAGCAGGCCGCGTGGGAGGCGCACACCCGCTGGATCGACGCACAGGCGGAGGCCTTCGGGCAGCCCGGGCGGATGGGCTTCGACGAGGGCGACGTGGCCGAGGCACGGGCCCTCGCGGGGGAGCCGGACGAGGGCTGAACCATGTTCTACTTCGTACACGGCCACCGCCGCTCCCGACCGGCACCACCCACACCGCCCGAGAAGTGATCGACCCATCGTGCTGAACCAACTCGACGAACGCATCGTGCACGCCCTCGCCGAGGACGCCCGCCGCTCCTTCGCGGACATCGGGCAGCTGGTCGGCCTGTCCGCGCCCGCCGTGAAACGGCGCGTGGACCGGCTGCGGGCCACCGGCGCCATCACCGGCTTCACCGTTCGGGTCGACCCGTCGGCGCTCGGCTGGGAGACCGAGGGGTTCGTCGAGATCTACTGCCGGCACAACACCTCCCCGGACACCATCCGGCGGGGCCTGGAGCGCTACCAGGAGGTCGTGGCCGCGTCCACCGTCACCGGCGACGCGGACGCGGTCGTCCAGGTCTTCGCCGCCGACATGCGCCACTTCGAGCGGGTGCTGGAGCGGATCGCGGGGGAGCCGTTCGTGGAACGGACCAAGTCCGTTCTGGTGCTGTCCCCGCTGCTGCGCCGCTTCTCGTCCGGCTCGCCCACATAAGCGCGACGCAGGCGCGACGCAGGTGCGACTCAGGCGCGCAGGGCCGATTGTCAGTGCCGCGCCGTACGGTCGGGGGCATGGCAGCACGAATCGATCTCACCCTCGACTGCGACGACGCCCCGCTCCTCGCCGCGTTCTGGAAGACGGCCCTCGGCTACGTCGACGAGCCACCGCCCGCGCCCTTCGCCACGCGTGCCGAGTGGATCGCCCACTACGACCCGGAGGACGACGGCGCCGAGGGCGACGGCGCGTGGCTCTGCGACCCCGACGGCGTCGGGCCGCGCCTGTCCCTCCTGAAGGTCCCCGAGCCCAAGACCGCCAAGAACCGGCTGCACCTGGACATCCGGGTGCCCGTGCGGGGCGGACCGGACGGGAGATGGGCCGCGATCAGAGCCGAGGCCGAGCGGCTGGTGGAGGCGGGCGGCCGGGTGCTCACGGAGTTCGACGGACACCATGTGGTGATGGCCGATCCCGAGGGCAACGAGTTCTGCGTGGCGGCCGGTTGAGCCCCACCCAAAGACCCTGCGCTCACTCCGCCGTCTTGCGTGCCAGCGCGTTGTTCCCTATCGAGTTGTGCACGCTGAAACTCACCGCGTCCGAGCGGTAGCGGTCGTCCGACCACTCGACAGGGCGTCCTTCGCGGGTGGTCGTGACCCGGCGGACCCGCAGCAGCGGGCTGGTCCGGCGGATGCCCAGCAACTCCGCGTCCTGCGCGCCCGCGGCGACCGCGTCGATGACGTGCTCGCCGTAGGCGAAGACCAACCCCGTGTCGTCGTACAGGCGTTGGGTGACCGAGGGGCAGTCGGGCTCGATCGCCTCGACGGCGGGGGAGATCCAGTCGGCGTACACCGTC
The DNA here is from genome assembly GCF_044753545.1 of Streptomyces sp. NPDC088350. Taxonomy (NCBI): domain Bacteria; kingdom Bacillati; phylum Actinomycetota; class Actinomycetes; order Kitasatosporales; family Streptomycetaceae; genus Streptomyces; species Streptomyces sp. NPDC088350. The sequence goes on from NZ_JBIVNL010000016.1 coordinate 139,906, forward strand.
CGCTCCAGGAGGACCGGCTCGCCGTCCAGTCCGCGGACCCGCAGGACGTGCAACACCGGGGTGTTCTCGGGGAGTTGGAGGCGTACGGCGTCCTCGGCCGTGGCCGGGCGGTACGCCTGCTCGACCACGTGTCCGGTCGCCTCGCGCTCCATCGCGCGCGCCCACTCGGCGAAGCTGCGCAGCTCGGCGAAGCTCTGGCTGCGGCGGCTGGCCAGCACCACCCGGCGGGCGCCCTGACGGGAGCCGATCAGCCCCTCGGCGGTGAGGGCGGCGACGGCCTGGCGGACCGTGCCACGCGAGACGCCGTACTGGGCCGCGAGGTCCGTCTCCGCGGGCAGCCGGCTGCCGACTGTGTACTCCTCGCGGTCGATGGCTTTTCGCAGCTCGTCGGCGATCTCCTCGTGTCGCGCCGTCATGCTTCCCCTCTGAGTCGGTCACTGTGCACAGCGTGAGCAGCGTAGTCGAGTTCCCCCGGTGATCCGTGTCAGCCGGGAGTGTGCAGGGAATAGGGGGTCACGGTTTCGCCAATGTTTACGAACAAGACACCATTGGCGGGCGTACTGAGGCCAACTTGTTCAGACAAGTTCTCCGCTCTGCTCTAACCCTCGTGCGCACCCCTGGAGAGACCGTGACCGTGTCCCCGCCGAGAAACGCCGTCCTGGGTGGTTCCCTCGCCGTCGTCGCCGCGCTCGCCCTCAGCGCCTGCGGCGCCGCTCCCACCAACTCGTCGACCACCGCCGACGGCAAGAACGCCGCGACCGCCGCCTCCGCCGCCGACTTCGGCGGCATGGACGCCCTGGTGAAGGCCGCCAAGAAGGAGGGCGCGCTGCACATCATCGCGGTGCCCCGTGACTGGGCCAACTACGGCGCCCTCATCGACGGCTTCACCAAGAAGTACGGCATCAAGATCACGGACGAGAACCCGGACGGCTCCAGCCAGGACGAGATCAACGCCGTGACGTCGAGGAAGGGCCAGGACCGCGCGCCCGACGTCCTCGACCTCGGCTCCTCCTTCGCGCTCAGCGCCGCCCAGCAGGGCCTGCTCGCGCCGTACAAGGTCGCCTCCTTCGACCAGATCCCCGAGGGCCAGAAGGACCCGAAGGGGCAGTGGTTCAACGACTACGGCGGCTACATCTCCATCGGCTGCGACGCCAAGCGCGTCAAGACCTGTCCGACGACCTTCGCGGACCTGCTCAAGCCGCAGTACAAGGGCCAGGTCGCCCTCAACGGCAACCCCACCAAGTCGGGTTCGGCCTTCGGCGGCGTGTACGCGGCGGCGCTCGCCAACAAGGGCTCCTTCGACGACATCCAGCCCGGCCTGGACTTCTTCGCCAAGCTGAAGAAGAACGGCAACTACACGCCCGTCGAGTCGACCCCGGCCACCGTCGAGAAGGGCGAGACGCCCATCTCCATCGACTGGGACTACCTCAACGCCGGTTACGCCGACGAGTTCAAGTCCAAGGGCCTCGACTGGAAGGTCTCCATCCCGAGCGACGGCCAGTACGCGCAGTACTACTCGCAGGCCATCAACAAGGACGCCCCGCACCCGGCGGCGGCCCGCCTGTGGCAGGAGTACCTGTACAGCGCCGAGGGCCAGAACCTGTGGCTCAAGGGGTACGCGCGTCCGGCGCTCATGACGTCCATGGAGGCGGCCGGCACGCTCGACAAGACCGCCGCCGCCAAGCTCCCCAAGGTCTCCGGTACGCCGTCCTTCCCGACCGAGGCCCAGCAGAGCAAGGCCAAGACCGTCATCGCGCAGGGCTGGGCGAAGGCCGTCTCCGGATGACGGCCACGCTCACGCGGGCCGACGTGGTCGCCGCCGCTTCCTCGAAGCGGCGGCGGCGCGTCCCCGGCTGGATCGCCGTGGTCCCGCTGCTGGTGTTCGTCGCGGTCGCCTTCGGGGTGCCCGCCCTCGCGATGCTGAACGGCGCCTTCACCGTCAAGAACCAGACAACGGGCGCCACTTCGTACAGCACCGCCAACCTGACCGACTCGCTCCAGGGCGCCTATCTCACCGCGCTGGTCGGCAGCGTCAAGCTGTCCGCGATCTCGGGTGCCCTCGGCACGCTGCTCGGGCTGCCGCTCGCGCAGGTCGTCGTCACCTCCCGGTTCCGCGCGCTGCGCGAGGCCGTGCTCACCGCGTCCGGCGTCCTCGCCAACTTCGGCGGGGTCCCCCTCGCCTTCGCGTTCGTCGCCACGCTCGGCAACGCCGGTGTGCTGACCACCCACCTGGGCCTGAAGGACAAGGGCTGGGACCTCTACAGCTTCTGGGGCCTGGTCATCGTCTACCTGTACTTCCTCATCCCGCTGATGGTCCTCACCATCACCCCGGCGCTTGAGGGCCTGCGCACCCAGTGGCGCGAGGCCGCCCAGAACAACGGCGCCACCGGCGTCCAGTACTGGCGGCACGTCGCCCTGCCCGTCCTCGCGCCCTCCCTGCTCGGCGGATTCGTCCTGCTCTTCGGCAGCGCCTTCGCCGCGTACGCCACCGCAGCGGCCATGGTGGGCAGTTCCATCCCGCTGGTCACCCTCCAGATCGCCGACGCCATCTCCGGCAATGTGCTGGTCGGCCAGGAGAACGTGGCCCTCGCCCTCAGCCTCGACATGGTCCTGATCGCGGGCCTGGTCATGGCCGTCTACCTGCCCCTGCAACGACGGAGCGCGCGATGGCTGGACGCCTGAACCCCTGGCGGTGGGTCGTCCTCGGCCTCGCCGCCCTGTACTTCCTGGTGCCGCTCGCCGCGTCCGTGATCTTCACGGTCGACGTGCCCGGCCAGGGCGTCACCTTCGACGCCTACACCCAGATCGTCTCCGCCGACGGCTTCACCTCCAGCCTGGTGCTCTCGCTGGAACTCGCCGCCGCCACCATCGCCGTCGTCCTGCTCCTGATGGTCCCCGCCATGGTCGCGCTACGGCTCGGCGCGCCCCGGCTGCGCCCGGTCGTCGAGGTGATCTGCTCGCTGCCACTGGTGGTGCCGCCGATCGCGTTCGTCGCGGGTATCGCCACGGTCCTCAAGTGGGGCCCCGACTACCTGTCCCGCACCCCGCTGTTCGAGACCTTCGTCGCCATCCAGAACCCGAGCTTCCCCTTCGTGCTCGTCCTCGCCTACGTCGTGATGGCGCTGCCGTTCGTGTACCGGGCGCTGGACTCCGGGCTCCGGGCCATCGACGTGAAGACGCTCGTCGAGGCCGCCCGCAGCTGCGGCGCCGGCTGGCCGCAGGCGCTGGTGCGGGCCGTACTGCCCAACCTGCGCGGGGCGTTGCTCAACGCGTCCTTCCTCACGCTGGCGCTGGTGCTCGGCGAGTTCACCGTGGCCCAACTGCTCGGCTTCCAGCCCTTCGCCGTGTGGATCTACAGCGTCGGCGGGTCCAACGCCCAGCTCTCCGTCGCCGTCTCCGTGCTCAGCCTGGTCGTCACCTGGGCACTCCTCCTCACGCTCGCCGGTGTCGGCGGGCGCGACAAAACCGCTTCGTCCCGGGGATGAACCATGACCGCCACCACGCTTGAGAAGACCGCCACGGAGAACGCCGCCACCGTCGAATTCCGGGGCCTGCGCCGGGAGTTCGGCCCCACGGTCGCCCTCGACGGACTCGACCTGACCGTCCGGCCCGGCGAGTTCCTGGCCCTGCTCGGCCCCTCCGGCTGCGGCAAGACCACCGCGCTGCGCATGCTCGCCGGCTTCGAACACCCCACCTCCGGCGAGGTGTTGGTGGACGGCAAGGACGTCACCGGCGTCCCCGCCCACCGCCGCGACGCCGGGATGGTCTTCCAGTCGTACAGCCTCTTCCCGCATCTCAACGCCCTCGACAACGTCGCCTTCGGCCTGCGCATGCGCAAGGTGGGCACGGCCGAACGACGGTCCCGCGCGGCCGAGTTGCTCGACCTCGTCGGGCTCGGGGACAAGGGCGAGCGCTTCCCGCACCAGCTCTCCGGCGGCCAGCAGCAGCGCGTCGCGCTGGCCCGCGCGCTCGCCCTGCGCCCGCGCGTGCTGCTCCTGGACGAACCGCTGTCGGCGCTCGACGCCAAGGTGCGCCTCAACCTGCGCGAGGAGATCCGCCGCCTCCAGCAGGAACTCGGCATCACCACACTGTTCGTGACGCACGATCAGGAAGAGGCACTGTCCATCGCCGACCGGGTCGCCGTGATGCGTGCCGGAAAACTCGAACAGTGCGCCGCACCGGCCGAGTTGTACGGCCGCCCCGCGACCGCGTTCGTCGCCGAGTTCGTCGGCACGATGAGCCGGCTCCCGGGGCACCTCAAGGACGGGGTCGTCGAAGTACTCGGCCAGCGGCTGCCGGTCGACGGTGAGGCGCCGGCCGGACCCGAAGTCGACGTGCTCGTACGGCCCGAGGCGATCCACGTGAACGCCGACGACGCCGGAGACGCGCGTGTCGTCGGCACGGCTTTCCTGGGCGCGGTCGTCCGTGTCACCGTACGGCTCGGCGACGGCACCGAGGTCAAGGCCGACCTCCCCACGCACGAGGCCACCACCCTGGGCGCCGGAGTCGCCGTACGCGTGTCGCTGCCGGAGCGGCCGGTACTCGTGGCAGAGCGCGTCAACCCGTAGGGCCCACGGGCCCGTTGTGAACCCGCAGTGAAAGAGAGAGACGTGACCCCCCACACCCAACTCCCGCTCCAGGCCGTCCTGTTCGACATGGACGGCACGCTCGTCGACACCGAGCGGCTGTGGTGGGAGGCGGTGGAGCAGGTCGCGGGCAGAACCCTGACCGAGGCGGACCAGCCGGAGGTGCTCGGCCGCCCGGTCGAGCACACCGCCGACTGGCTCGCCACGACCACGGGCGCGTCGGCGACGGACCTCGCGGCCGAACTGCACCGGGAGTTCGCCGTCCGCGTCCGCACCGGCATCGTGCCCCGCCCCGGCGCGCTCGACCTCCTCGACGCCCTCGCCCGCGACGGCGTCCCCACCGCCCTGGTCACCGCGTCCCCCCGCGCGGTCGCCGACACCGTCCTCGACGCCCTCGGCGCGAGCCGCTTCGCCGTCTCCGTCACCGCCGACGACACCGGGCCCACCAAGCCCGCCCCGGACCCCTACCTCGCCGCCTGCCGCGCCCTCGGCGTCGACCCGGCGGCCTGCGTGGCCGTCGAGGACACCCAGACCGGCGTCAGCTCCGCCGAGGCGGCCGGCTGCGCGGTCCTCGCCGTACCGTCGCTGGCCCCGATCGACACGGCCCCCGGCCGGACGGTCCGGGCGAGCCTGGTCGGGGTGACCCCGGCGGACCTGCGCGCGATGGTGGCACACGAATCGCCGTACGAGCTACGCGTGTTGACCTGGAACCTCTGGCTCGGCGGCAGCAAGGTCGACGACCACCGGACCAAGCAGCTCAAGGCCATCGCGGAGACCGGCGCCGACGTGGTCGGCCTCCAGGAGACGGGCGGCACCGCCGCCGGGGAACTCGCCGAGGCGCTCGGCTGGCACCACCACCGCGCGGGCGAGAACCTCGGCGTCATCAGCCGCCACCCGATCACCGCCCGTTTCGGCGACCCGGACGTCGGCTTCTACGGAGCCGCCGGGGTACGGATCGCCGTCGCCGAGGGCCACGAGATCGACCTGTGGACCTGCCACCTCGACTACACGCCCTACGGCCCCTACGAATCCGCCTTCGACGGGCTCCCGGCCGCCGACCTGATCGCCCACGAGAAGGTACGGCTCGCCCAGATGCGGGACACCCTCGGCCGGATCGCGGAGGTGGCCGAGGACGCCGTACCCGTAGTCCTCGTCGGCGATTTCAACAGCCCCTCGCACCTGGACCGGCCGGACGTGGAATGGCCGGTGACGAAGGCGGCGCAGGACGCCGGCCTGCGCGACAGCTACCGCGAAGTCCACCCGGACCCGGCCGCCGCCCCCGGTCACACCTGGTCGCCGATCCACCCCCTGCACGAGGACGGCAGCGGACGCCCCGAGCCGCAGGACCGCATCGACTACGTCCTGCACAGAGGGCTGACCGTGCTCGACTCCCGCACGTTCGTCACCGGCACCCCGAGCCCCTGGCCCGACGTGTCCGCGAACTGCTGGCCCTCCGACCACGCGGCCGTCCTCACGGTCTTCGCCCTGCCCCGGCCGTAGGGACACGCAACGAATCGCCGCCGCACCCCACCCGCACGCAACGAACCGCTCACCGGCGCGCAACGGCTCCTTCTTGTCCGGTCCCGTCCCTCGGTCGTACCGTCTAGGTGGGCCCCGATAGGTGGCTCTTCAACCTTTTCGTACCGGTGAGGACCACACATGCGCACCGCCCTGCTCCAGAGCTCCGGCCGTCCCGGCTCCCTCGTCGAGAACCTCAAGGTCCTCGACGAGGCCGCGGGCCGGGCCGCGGCCGGCGGCGCCGGGCTGCTCGCCGCGCCGGAGATGTTCCTCACCGGGTACGCGATCGGCGACGACATCGGCCGCCTCGCCGAACCCGCCGACGGCGACTCCGCCGACACGGTCGCCGAGATCGCCGGCCGCCACGGACTCGCGATCGCCTACGGCTACCCGGAGCGCGACGGCGACAGCGTGTACAACGCGGCCCAGCTGATCTCCGCCGACGGCACCCGCCTCGCGAACTACCGCAAGACCCACCTCTTCGGCGACTTCGAGCGCGCCCACTTCACCCCCGGCGAACAGCCGGTCGTCCAGGCCGAGTTGGACGGCCTGACCATCGGCCTGATGATCTGCTACGACGTCGAGTTCCCGGAGCCCGTCCGCGCCCACGCCCTCGCCGGCACCGACCTGCTCCTCGTCCCGACGGCGAACATGCACCCGTTCCAGTTCGTCGCGGAGTCACTCGTCCCGGTGCGCGCCTGGGAGAACCAGATGTACGTGGCGTACGTCAACCGCATCGGCCAGGAAGGGGAGTTCGACTTCTACGGCCTCTCCACACTCGCCGGCCCCGACGGAGTCGCCCGCATCCGCGCGGGCCGCGGCGAGGAACTCCTCCTCACGGACGTGGACCCGGAGCTGCTCGCCGACTCCCGTGCGGCGAACCCGTATCTGACGGACCGGCGCCCCGGCCTCTACGGGTCCCTCGCCTGAATCCCCTGTCTTCCCCTGAAAGCTTTGTCGCAAGGAGTCCGTACCCCATGACGTCCACGGTGCCCAACGCCGTCCAGCACGCCGACGAGCGGCAGCCGCCGATCACCATGTTCGGGCCGGACTTCCCCTACGCGTACGACGACTTCCTCGCCCACCCGGCGGGCCTCGGCCAGATACCGGCGACCGGGCACGGCACCGAAGTCGCGGTGATCGGCGGCGGGTTGTCCGGCATCGTGGCCGCCTACGAGCTGATGAAGATGGGCCTCAAGCCCGTCGTCTACGAGGCCGACCGGATCGGCGGCCGGCTGCGCACCGTCGGCTTCGAGGGCGCCGGCACCGAGGAACTGACCGCCGAGATGGGCGCGATGCGCTTCCCGCCCTCCTCCACCGCCCTCCAGCACTACATCGACCTGGTGGGACTTGAGACCAGGCCATTCCCCAACCCCCTTGCGGAGGCGACCCCTTCGACCGTCGTCGACCTCAAGGGCGAGTCGCACTACGCGACCACCGTCGACGACCTCCCGCAGGTCTACCGCGACGTGATGCACGCCTGGAACACCTGCCTCGAAGAGGGCGCGGACTTCTCCGACATGAACCGCGCCATGCGCGAACGCGACGTCCCGCGCATCCGCGAGATCTGGTCGAAGCTCGTCGAGAAACTCGACAACCAGACCTTCTACGGCTTCCTCTGCGACTCGGAGTCCTTCAAGTCCTTCCGGCACCGCGAGATCTTCGGCCAGGTCGGCTTCGGCACGGGCGGCTGGGACACCGACTTCCCCAACTCGATCCTCGAAATCCTGCGCGTCGTCTACACCGAGGCCGACGACCACCACCGCGGCATCGTCGGCGGCTCCCAGCAACTCCCGCTCCGCCTCTGGGACCGCGAGCCGGAGAAGATCGTCCACTGGCCCTACGGCACCTCGCTGGCGTCCCTGCACGTGGGCGGCGAACCCCGCCCGGCCGTGACCCGGCTGGACCGCACGGCCGGCAACCGGATCACCGTCACCGACGCCAACGGCGACATCCGCACCTACCAGGCGGCGATCTTCACCGCCCAGTCCTGGATGCTGCTCTCGAAGATCGCCTGCGACGACTCGCTCTTCCCGATCGACCACTGGACCGCGATCGAGCGCACCCACTACATGGAGTCCTCGAAGCTGTTCGTGCCCGTCGACCGGCCGTTCTGGCTCGACAAGGCCGCCGACGACAGGGGAAATCCGACCGGCCGGGACGTCATGTCGATGACCCTCACCGACCGTATGACGCGCGGGACTTACCTCCTCGACGACGGCCCCGACAAGCCGGCCGTCATCTGCCTCTCGTACACCTGGTGCGACGACAGCCTCAAGTGGCTGCCGCTGTCCGCGAACGAGCGGATGGAGGTCATGCTGAAGTCGCTCGGCGAGATCTACCCGAAGGTCGACATCAGGAAGCACGTCATCGGCAACCCGGTGACCGTCTCCTGGGAGAACGAGCCCTACTTCATGGGCGCGTTCAAGGCCAACCTGCCCGGCCACTACCGCTACCAGCGGCGCCTGTTCACCCACTTCATGCAGGACCGGCTGCCCGCGGACAAGCGGGGCGTCTTCCTCGCCGGTGACGACATCTCCTGGACGGCCGGCTGGGCCGAGGGCGCCGTCCAGACCGCGCTGAACGCGGTCTGGGGCGTCATGCACCAGCTCGGCGGCACGACCGACCCGACCAACCCCGGGCCGGGGGACGTCTACGACGACCTCGCCCCGGTCGAACTCCCCGAGGACTGACGGGAGTTCAGTCGGCCGGAGGTGAGCCGGCCGGAGTTCAGACCCCGGCCGCCCGTGCCTTCTCGTACACCTCGGCGGCGACCTCCTTGAGTTCCTGGGCGTCCCGCGGGGTGGTCTGGAGGTCGATCAGGATCTCCTCCAGGCCGACCGCCGCGTGGGCCACCAGATCCTCGACGATCTGGTCGGTGCTGCCCTGGAACGGCTGGCGGTCCGGTCCGTCATACGGCTTTGCCGTGTACACGGTGTTGACCCGTACCACTGTCCGGATCGGTTCGGTACGGCCGCGCTCGGCCGCCAGGTCCTGCAACTCCCGCCACTGGGCGGCGAGTTGATCCGGTCCCATGCCCACCGGCAGCCAGCCGTCGGCGTGGTCGACCAGTCGTCGCTGGGCCTTCTTGTTTCCCGCGGCCAGCATGATCGGGATCGGCCGGGCGGGCTTGGGACCGACCACGGCGGAGGCGATCTTCGTCAACTGCCCGTCGTACGTCACCGGGTCGGGGCCCCAGACCGCCCGGCACACCTCGATCAGCTCGTCGAGCACCTTGCCGCGCTCCTCGAATGGCCGGATACCGGCGGCGGCGTACTCGTCGAGCGACCAGCCGGTGCCCAGGCCCGCGATCACCCGGCCGCCGCTCGCCGCGTCCAGCGTGGCCAGGGACTTGGCCAGCTGGAAAGGGGTGTGCAGCGGCGCCACCAGCACGCTGCTGCCCAGCTCCGCCCGCTCGGTGGCCGCGGCGGCGAGGGCGAGGGTGACCAGGGGTTCGGCCACGTTCCGGTACGAGTCCGGCCAGGGGAGGCCCGGAATGCCGTACAGCCCCTGGGTGGCGGGCTCCGGGAAGAGGGCCCGCTCGAAGACCCACAGGCTGTCGTAGCCGATCTGCTCGGCGGTGCGGGCCACGTCCGGAACGTCCGTGCCGATCGTGTACTGCCGCATCTGGGGAAGGCCGAGGCCGAGCCGAGTCGTCATTCCGGTACTCCTTCGTATTCGGGTGGGTCCCGTCAACGTAAGGCGATCACAAGGGGATTCCGAGGCGGCTCGCGAGGCGGTCGGATCAGGCCACCTCAGTCGGGCAGCGGGGTGAGCAGCATCCGGCCCGCAAGACCCACCGCCGCGTCCAGCCGTTCGGTGAACTCCTCGGCGACATCGGGCAGTCCGCGCAGCGCCCACAGGGCCCGCGCCGCCGTCCAGGTCGCCTCCCGGGCCCGCTCCAGACTCCACGAGCCGAGCAGATGCGTGAGCGGGTCGGCGATCTGGAACAGGTCGGGCCCCGGCATCAGATCCTCGCGGATACGCTCCTCCAGCGACGCGAGGAGATCGCCCACGCGGTCGAACTCGTCCTCCAGCTCGGCGGGTTCGCAGTCGAGCGTACGACAGGCGTCCACGACGGCGAGCGCGAGATCGTGGCCGATGTGCGCGTTGATGCCGGACAGGGCGAACTGCAGAGGTCGTACGCCCGGATGCCGGCGCAGCTGGAACAGCGGGCGCCAACAGGCGGGCGGACGGCGCCCGTTCGCCACCGTGTCCACGGCGGCGAGGTACCGCTCCGCGAACCGCACGTCCAGCGTGATCGCGGCCCGCGCGTCGGCGAACCGCCCGGCGTCGACACTCCGGTCGACCGCCTCCGTGACGGCGAGGTAGACGCGGTTGAACACCGCGATCCCGTCCCGCGCGGGCAGGCACTCGTCGAGGGCGCGCAGACGGGAGACGACGGAGTCCACGGAAGTGTCCACGGGTGCGTCTACAGATGTGGTGAAGTGCTCCAATTGCGGCATGGGGGCAGGGTCCCAGTCCTAGGCTGGCCGAGGTGCCGGCGGGACCGATGCTTCCCCAGAACGGGGGAACGCGTCCGTCGCAGGGGAGCACGGGAGGGGGAACCGCGCGGTGGCAGGCCTACGCGCCCAACGGCTGGCCGTACGCAAGGCCGAGCGCAGGCGTGCCGCACGGCGCGGGGTGATGGTCGCGGCGGCCTCGGTCGTGGTCGCGGTCGGCACGGTGACCGGGATGGTCAACGCGCTGGACGGCGGGCGTGGTTCGGACGCGGCGAGGCCCGACGCGAGCGGCGCGACGCTGCTGGTGCCCCTGCCTGACGTACCGTCAGGATCCGCGTCCGCGAAGGCCGGTGCCTCCGCCTCCGCGAAGCCGAAGAAGAGCACGGTGCCCTCGCCGGGGAAGGCGGCGAAGGCGGGGAAGGCGGCGAAGGCGGGGAAGAAGACACAGGAGGCCGCCGCCGTCTCCCCGCGCCTCTACCGCCACCCCGACTCCCAGGTCCTCGACTGGGTCCGCGCCCACCCCGACGACCCGCGCACCGAGGTCATAGAGTCGCGGATCGCCGACCAGCCGGCGGCGGTGTGGTTCGCCGACTTCACGCCGTCGACGATCACCTCCCGGGTCCGCGCGGTCACTTCGGGCGCCGCCGCGCAGGGCCGGGTGCCGGTCGTCGTGCCGTACGCGATCCCGGACCGGGACTGCGGCGGGGCCTCCGAGGGCGGGGCGTCCGACTTCGACGCGTACGACGGGTGGATCGACGACTTCGCGGCGGGGCTGGGTTCCGGCGAGGTCGTCGTCATCCTGGAACCGGACTCCATAGCGCAGGCCGACTGCCTCTCCGACGCCCAACGTGCCGACCGTTTCGCGGCGTTGGCCCGCGCGGGCCGCGTTCTGAAGGCCGCCGACCCGAAGGCCCGTGTGTACTACGACGCGGGCCACTCCGACTGGAACCCGGCCGCACAACAGGCGGCCCTGCTGAAGCGGGCGGGCGCGGCCTCCGCCGACTCCTCCGACGGGATCTTCAGCAACGTCTCCAATTTCCACGCCACTTCGGCCGAGATCGCCTACGACCGTCAGGTCCTCGACGCCCTCGGCGGCCCCGCGGGCCTCGGCGCCGTCATCGACACCAGCCGCAACGGCAACGGCGCCCCGGCCGACGGCCAGTGGTGCGACCCGGCCGGCCGGAAGATCGGCCGCGCGCCGACCCTGGACACCGGCGAGGCCCGGATCGACGGCTACCTGTGGGTGAAACTCCCGGGGGAGTCGGACGGCTGCAAGGGCGCCGCCGGCACGTTCTCGGCGTCGTACGCCTACGACTTGGCCCGCTGACCGTCATCTCCCTATGTGAATCCGGTCCGGACCATTGTCACCACTCTCGCATGGTCTTACGCTCGCACGGTTCCATTCATGAACTGCGTTCATATCCATGATTGGAGTTGGTGCATGAGTGCCAGACCTCGCCTCGGCGTCCTTCTCGCCGCCGTGGCCACGCTGACAGCCGTGCTCGTCCCCACCGCCTCCGCGCACTCGGCGCCCGCCGCCCCTCATACCGCCGTCCTCGACGGCACCCGCCTCCAGCAGACCAAGCTCCGTCTGGATCACGGCGACCCCCAACTGCGCCGCGCCCTCCAGCAGTTGACGACCCGCGCCGACAACTGGCTGCACCAGGGCCCCTGGACGGTCGTCGACAAACCAAGACCCGCCCCCGGCGGCGATGTTCACGACTACCTGAGCCAGGCCCCCTACTGGTGGCCCACGACCACCCCGACCGCCGACAACCCCTGGGGCTGCCCGTATGTCCAGCGCGACGGACAGCGCAACCCCGAGGTCGACACCGGAACCGACCGCCAGGACGTCGAGAAGGTCTTCGACTCGACGTACGACCTCTCGCTCGCCTGGTACTACACCGGCGACCGGCGCTACGCCGAGAAGGCCGACCAGGTCCTGCGCACCTGGTTCCTCGACCCGGCCACACGGATGAACCCCAACCTGAACCACGCCCAGTTCATCCCGTGCACGTACGACGGCCGCGCCATCGGCATCATCGACTTCTCCCAGTCGTACACCAGCGTCCTCGACGCCCTCGCGATCCTCGGCACCGGCGCCCCCGGCTGGACCAGGACCGACCGCACGGCGATGGACCGGTGGAACTCCGACTTCCTGGGCTGGCTGAAGAACAGCGACTTCGGCAAGGCGGAGGGCGCCGCAGTCAACAACCACGGCACCTTCTACGACCTGCAACTCGCCGCCCTCGCCTACGCGACCGGCGACAAGGCGCTGGCGAAGCGGACCGTGCTGGACGCGCGCGCCAAACGCGTCGACCCGCAGATCGCGGCCGACGGCAGCCAGCCGCAGGAGCTCGCGCGGACGCGGAGTTGGCACTACTCGACCTTCGACCTCGTCGCGTACACCCGGCTCGCCGCGATCGGCCGGCACGTCGGCGTGGACCTGTGGACCTTTCAAGGCCCGGACGGGCAGGGCCTGTTGAAGGCCGTGGACTATCTGCTGCCCGCCGCGACCGGGGCCGCCGCGTGGTCGCACCCGGAGCTGGAGTTCCACCGGTACGCGGCGAGCGACGTCGTCCACGCGGCGGCCGACGCGGGCGACGCGCGGGCGACGGCCGCCGTACCGAAGCTGGAGGCGCCGCCGGGTGGTGATCTGTGGGCGCTGCGTCCGGCGGCGGAGCAGTTGGACTCGATCGCCGGGTGACCAGGCCCTGTGGGCCCGCCTGACCGGTCCCGGCGGATCCGCCGGGACCGGTGCCTGCGGGCCCGCCTGAGCAGGGCCTTCCCGGACAGGGGTTCCTGAGCGGTTGCTTAGAATGGGGCGTCCCCACAGCCTCCACCGCCCCATCAGCACCGCTCGGGAGCCCCGCCGTGACCGTCGAAAGCCCGCCCGCCACCGCCCTGTCCCACGGCCGGCTCATACCCGTCACCGTCCACTTCGACGACCTCGACGCACTCGGCATGCTCCACAACGCCCGCTACCCGCTCCTCGTCGAGCGGGCCTGGACCGAGCTGTGGCAGGGGCACGGCGTCCGCTTCGACGGCGACTGGGCGAGCGCCGGCGACGCCTGCAACGTGGTGAAGGAACTGCTGATCAGCTACGAGGCACCGGTCACCAGGCCCGGCGCCTACGCCGTCCACCTGTGGCTCGACCGGCTGGGCACCACCGGCCTGACCTACGGCTTCCGGCTCTGCTCGACGGACGGCGAGGTGACGTACGCGACCGGCACCCGGGTGCTGGTCCGGCTGGACTCCCGGACGCTGCGTCCCGCGCCCTGGAGCGAGGGGTTCAGGGCCGTGGGCCGGACACTGCTGCGCTCGGCGGGCTGACCTTCGGGCGGTTCCGGTCCCCGGCGCGCAGTACGCCCGCGAAGACCACGAGCCCGCCAGCCAGCACGGTGACGAGGCAGAACGACACGACCAGGCTCGTCGCCTGCGCCACCCCGCCGATCAGGCTCGGCGCGACAAGACCCGAGGTGTAGGTGATCGTCGCCACGCCCGCGATGGCCTGGCTCGGGTTGGGTCCGCTGCGGCCGGCGGCGGCGAAGCACAGCGGTACGACCACGGCGATGCCCAGACCGAGCAGCCCGAAGCCGCTCATCACCAGCGCCGGGCTGTCCGCGAGGACGATCAGCAGCCCCCCGAGCACGGCAAGGGCACCGCCCGCGCGGACCGTACGCACCGACCCGAAGCGGTTCACCACCGCGTCGCCGACCAGCCTGGCCACCGCCATCGTCAGCATGAAGCCGGTCGTCGAGGCCGCCGCCAGCCCGGCCGACGTGTCCAACTGGTCCCGCAGGAACACCGCCGACCAGTCCAGGCTCGCCCCCTCCGCGAACACCGCGCAGAAGCCCACCGCGCCGATGAGCAGCGCCGACCTGGGCGGCAACGTGAACCGGGGTGGCGCCTCCTCCTCCACGCCCGGCTGGATGTCGAGCACCCAACGGCAGGCGGTCACGCCGAGCAGGGTGAGGATCGCGGCCGCGAGGAGATGGTGCACGCGCGCGTCCGAGCCGAGATGTGCGGCGAGGGTGCCGCCCGCCGAACCGATCAGGGCGCCCGCGCTCCACATGCCGTGCAGCCCGGACATGATCGACTTGTCGAGCAGCCGCTCGATCTCGACGCCGAGCGCGTTCATGGCGACGTCGGCCATGCCGGCGCTCGCGCCGTAGGTGAACATCGCCAGGCACAGGGTGACGAGGTTCGGCGCGAGGGACGGCAGGACCAGGGACGTCGTCCACAGGGCGATCAGCCCGCGCAGGGCCGCGCGGCTGCCGAAGCGGTGGGTGATCCAGCCGGCCAGCGGCATCGAGCAGGAGGCGCCGAACGCTCCGAAGGCGAGGGCGAAACCGAGCAGGCCGGTACCCACGTGCGCGTGGTCCTGGATCCACGGCACCCGGGTCGCGAACGAGCCCGTGACCGCGCCGTGCACGGTGAAGACGGCCGCCACGGCGTACCGGGCGCGCTTCACCTCGTGTCGGTCGTAGACCACTTCGCTCATCGTCCGGCCCCTCCTGCTGTTCGGATCCCGCTGTTCGGATCCCCGTCCCCACTCGCGCCGCGTAAACTATCAGGAACCCTGCCTGATAGATAGAGACTTACCGGCCGCCCGCCGCACCCCCTCGATCTGGGAGGATTCCCGGCATGCCCGCATCCCCGAGCACCGCCCGGGCCATCAACGACCGGCTCGCCCTGCGGCTGCTGCTCCGCGAAGGCCCCCTGACGGCAGGGCAGTTGAAGCAGCTCACCGGACTGTCCCGGCCCACCGTCGCCGACCTCGTCGAACGCCTCACGGCCTCCGGGCTGATCGCGACAGCCGGCGAGTCCGGCGCCCAACGGCGCGGCCCGAACGCCCGGTTGTACGGCATCGTCGCCGACCGCGCGTACCTGGCCGCGCTGGATGTCCGCATGGAGGGCGTCTCCGTACTCGTCTCCGATCTCGTCGGCCGGGTGCTCGCGGAGGCGTCCGTGCCGATCGACGGCGACTCGGGCACGGGCCCGGCGGTCGAACAGGCCGTGGCCCTGGTGGAAAGGGCGGCGAAGGAGGCGGGAGCGGAGAGCCTGCACACGGTGGGCATCGGTGCCCCCGGCCTGATCGACCCGGCCACCGGCGAACTCCGCGACACCACAGGCCTGCCCGCTTGGCACCGCCGCCTGGTCGCCGCCCTCCAGGAACGACTCCCCGACGCCCGCGTCGTCGTCGAGAACGAGACCAACCTCGCGGCCGTGGCGGAACAGCGCGACGGCGCGGCCCATGACCGCGACACCTTCGTCCTCCTCTGGCTCGGCATGGGCATCGGCGCGGCGATCGTCCTGGACGGGGCGTTGCGCAGGGGGGCGTCCGGGGGTGCGGGCGAGATCGGGTTCCTGCCGGTGCCGGGAACGCGGGGGTTGCCTTCGGCGACGGACTGCGAGGGGGGTTTCCATTCACTGGCGGGAGCCGGCGCGGTGCTCGAACTGGCCCGGGAATGCGGGGTGTTGGGCATCGCGGGTGCGGGGGAGGGGGCCGGCGCCGCGGAGCTGGTGCGGTGGGCGGTCGCGGCGGTGGCCGGTGCCGGTGCCGGTGTCGACGCAGGGCGGCCGGACCCCGCGCGAGCGGCCACCCTCGGCAACGCCCCCGCCGCCCGCTTCCTGGACACCCTCGCCGACCGCCTCGCCCTCGGCGTCGCCTCCGTCGTCGCCCTGCTGGACCCCGGATGCGTGGTCCTCGGCGGCGAGGTCGGCCAGGCCGGCGGCGACGAACTCGCCGTACGGGTGGCCGAGCGGATCGCCCGGATGTCCCCCCTGCCCGCGGAGGTACGGCCCAGCGCCCTCGGTGGCGCCGCGGTCCTGCGCGGGGCGCTGCTCACCGCGCAGGACGGCGCGCAGGGCGAGCTGTTCGGCTGAGAGTGAGAGGCCCGGCGGTGGGCAAGGGCCGTCGTCACCACCGCCGGGCCGGTTCATGGAGATCCAAAAAGGACTAGACCATATGATCCAGCAGGCGGGGGCTGATTGAGAAGTCCAGCGGCACGGTCTGTGAGCCACCCCACACAACTCACCTGGATGGACCCTTGCCGGGCGTGGCACACTGGCCGTGTACCAGAAGCAGCGCACTCCGGGGTCGGTGAAAGTCCGAACCGGCGGTTATAGTCCGCGACCCGTCCGTGTTGTTCAGCGGCCGGTTGACCAGGTGAAATTCCTGGACCGACGGTTAAAGTCCGGATGGGAGGCAGTGCGCGGCGGGCGGGCATTCGTGCGCGCCGCCGTATCGGCTCGTCCTGCGTGGGCGGGTTCTGTCCGGCGTCGTCCTCGGTGCTTCCGTTCGTTTCATTCTGTCGTCTTCGACAGGCCCCGGAGTCCGTGCCCCGATGTGGCAGGAGGACCCGGGAAGTGTTCACCGGAATCGTCGAAGAGCTGGGTGAGGTCACCGCCGTCGAGAATCTCGACGACGCCTCCCGCTTTCGTCTGCGCGGCCCCGTCGTCACCGAGGGTGCGAAGCACGGCGACTCCATCGCCGTGAACGGCGTCTGTCTCACCGTCGTCGAGCACGAGGGTGACGAGTTCACCGCCGACGTCATGGCCGAGACCCTGAACCGCTCCAGCCTCGGCGTCCTCGCCGTCGGCTCCCGCGTCAACCTCGAACGCCCCATGGCCCTCGGCGCCCGCCTCGGCGGACACATCGTGCAGGGCCATGTCGACGGCACCGGCGCGGTGTTGGAGCGCAAGCCGTCCGAGAACTGGGAGATCGTGAAGATCTCGCTCCCGGCCGACCTCACGCGCTATGTCGTCGAGAAGGGCTCCATCACCGTCGACGGCATCAGCCTCACCGTCGTCGACGCGGGCCCGGACTACTTCACGGTCAGCCTCATCCCGACCACCCTCGACCTGACCACCCTCGGCCTCAAGCAGCCCGGCGATCCGGTCAACCTGGAGGTCGACGTCATCGCCAAGTACGTCGAGCGGCTCATGGGCGCACAGGGGGCGGCCCAGTGAACTGGCTCAACTCCGAGGCGTTCGTCCTGTTCGGCCAGCACATCAAGTGGTCGGACATGATCGGCAACGTGATCGGCCTGATCGCCCTCGCGCTCGGCTGGCGGCGCTCCCTGTGGAGCTGGCCCGTCCAGTTCCTGTCCGGCGTGATCCTCTTCGCCGCCTTCGCCACCGCCCACCTCTCCGGCAGCGCGGGCAAGCAGGTCGTCGTCATGGTCGTCGCCGTCTACGGCTGGTGGCAGTGGAACCGCCGCAAGGGCGGCTCCGCCGACGGCCACATCACCCCCCGCTTCGCCACCTGGCGCGAGCGCGCCGTTCTGGTCGGCTCCGCCGCCGTGGGAACGGTCGCGGTCGCCGCCCTCTTCAAGGCCTACCCGTCCCTCTCCTGGGACCCGTGGCCCGACGCCTACATCTTCGTCGGCACGATCGTCGCCATGTACGCCCAGGCCCGCGGCATGGTCGAGTTCTGGTTCGCCTGGCTCCTCGTCGACCTGGTCGGCGTCCCCCTCAACTTCGCCAACGGCTTCGCGTTCTCCGGCTTCGTCTACGTCATCTACGGCGCACTCGTCCTGTGGGGCATGCGCGACTGGTGGCTGCGCTCCCGCAAGGCACCGCAGCCCGTCCTGGAAGGAGCGCCGGCATGACAGCCCGCCCGTCACCCACCACCGCCCTGAACGAGGCGCTTCGCGCCACCCCCTCTATCCCGCCGGTCCTGTACAGCACCGACGGTTTCGAGGACTTCGCGCTCGACCCGGTCGAGCAGGCCATCGCCGACATCGCGGCCGGCCGGCCGGTCGTGGTCGTCGACGACGAGGACCGCGAGAACGAGGGCGACCTCGTCATCGCCGCCGAGAAGGCGACCCCCGAGATCGTCGCCTTCATGATGAGCGAGTGCCGCGGCCTCATCTGCGCCCCGATGGAGGGCGACGAGCTGGACCGGCTCCGGCTCCCGCAGATGGTCGAGGACAACACCGAGTCGATGAAAACCGCGTTCACCGTGTCCGTGGACGCATCCGCCGTTCACGGTGTGACCACCGGTATCTCGGCCGCCGACCGCGCGACCACGCTCCGGCTCCTCGCGAGCGGCACCACCGAGGCCGACGACTTCGTCCGCCCCGGTCACGTCTTCCCGCTGCGCGCCCGGTCCGGCGGCGTACTGACGCGCAACGGCCACACCGAGGCCGCCGTCGACCTCGCCCGCCTCGCGGGCCTGCGCCCGGCCGGCGCGATCGTCGAGATCGCGGGCGAGGACGGCCGTATGCTCCGCCTCCCCGAACTGATCCCGTTCGCCCGCAAGCACGGCCTGACGATCATCTCCATCGAGGACCTGATCGCCTACCGGCAGACCGCCGAACCCACCGTCCGCCGCGAGGCCGAGGTCCAACTCCCCACCCGCCACGGCCAGTTCACGGCCTACGGCTACCGCTCCACCGTCGACGGCGTCGAGCACGTCGCCCTCGTCCACGGCGAGATCGGCGCCGGCGAGGACGTCCTCGTCCGCGTCCACTCCGAGTGCCTCACCGGCGACGTCTTCCACTCCCTGCGCTGCGACTGCGGCCCCCAGCTGGAGGCCTCCCTGGAGCGCATCCAGGAGGAGGGCAGGGGAGTCGTCGTCTATCTGCGCGGCCACGAGGGACGCGGTATCGGCCTGCTCTCCAAGCTCCGGGCGTACGAACTCCAGGAGCGCGGCCGGGACACCCTCGACGCCAACCTGGAGCTCGGCCTGCCCGCCGACGCCCGGGACTACGGCGCCGGCGCGCAGATCCTGGAGGACCTCGGCGTCCACAGCCTGCGCCTGATGACCAACAACCCCGACAAGACCGACGCGCTCGTCCGCCACGGGCTCAAGGTCACCGGCCGCGAGCCGATGCCCGTACAGGCGGGCGAGCACAACCTCCGCTACCTGCGCACCAAGCGGGACCGGATGGGACACGACCTGCCCTGGCTGGACCCGGCCCCCGTGTCCACCTGCGGCAACCAGTAACCAGCAAGAGAGCGACGAGGAGAGACGTACGTGAGCGGCAAGGGTGCACCGGAACTGTCCGTACGCAACGTCGGAGACCTGCGGGTCGCCGTCATCGCGGCACAGTGGCACGAAAAGGTGATGGACGGTCTGGTGGACGGCGCCCTGCGCGCCCTGCACGACCTCGGGATCGACGAGCCGACCCTGCTCCGGGTCCCCGGCAGCTGGGAACTCCCGGTCGTGGCAAAGGTGTTGGCGGGCCGGGGCTATGACGCGATCGTCGCCCTCGGCGTCGTCATCCGGGGCGGCACCCCGCACTTCGAGTACGTGTGCCAGGGCGTGGTCCAGGGCCTCACCCAGGTCTCGGTCGAGACCGGCGTCCCCGTCGGCATGGGCGTCCTGACCTGCGACACCGAGGAGCAGGCCCTCGACCGGGCCGGCCTGGAGGGCTCGAACGAGGACAAGGGGCACGAGGCGGTGACGGCGGCCGTGGCGACGGCGGCCACCCTCCGCTCAGTATCTGAACCCTGGCGATGAGGTGTGCCCGCAACTCTGTAGTGTTGGGACATCATGTCCAATAAGACGTTCGAGGAGCTCTTCACCGAGCTCCAGCAGAAGGCCGCCACCGGCGACCCCGCCACTTCCCGCACCGCAGAACTGGTCGGCAAGGGCGTCCATGCCATCGGCAAGAAGGTCGTCGAAGAGGCCGCCGAGGTCTGGATGGCCGCCGAGTACGAGGGCAAGGAAGCGGCTGCCGAGGAGATCTCGCAGCTGCTCTACCACGTCCAGGTGATGATGGTCGCCCGCGGAATCTCGCTGGACGACGTCTACGCCCACCTGTAAAACCGAGTTCCGACACTTCACCCCATTTCACTCGAAGGAAGCCGACCTCATGCTGCGCATCGCCGTCCCCAACAAGGGTTCCCTGTCAGGACCTGCGGCGGACATGCTGCATGAGGCCGGCTACCAGCAGCGCCGGGAGTCCAAGGAACTGCGGATCGTCGACCCGGTCAACGAGGTCGAGTTCTTCTACCTCCGCCCCCGCGACATCGCGATCTACGTCTCCTCCGGCCGCCTCGACATCGGCATCACCGGCCGCGACCTGCTGATCGACTCCGCCGCGAGCGCCGAGGAGATCCTCCCGCTCGGCTTCGCCCGCTCCACGTTCCGCTTCGCCTCCAAGCCCGGCGCGGCGAGCAGCATGGCCGACCTCAAGGGCAAGACGGTCGCCACCTCCTACGAGGGGATCGTCGCCGGGCACCTCGCGGACAACGGCATCGACGCCTCCGTGGTCCACCTGGACGGCGCCGTGGAGACCGCCATCGAGCTGGGCGTCGCCGAGGTCATCGCGGACGTCGTCGAGACCGGCACCAGCCTGCGCAACGCGGGCCTGGAGGTCTTCGGCGACCCGATCATGAAGTCCGAGGCCGTCGTCATCCGCCGCAAGGGCGCCGACGTCGAGGAACCGAAGGTCCAGCAGTTCCTGCGCCGCCTCCAGGGCGTCCTGGTCGCCCGCACGTACGTGATGATGGACTACGACTGCCGGGTCGAGCAGCTGGAGAAGGCCGTCGCGCTCACCCCCGGCCTGGAGTCCCCGACCGTCTCCCCGCTGCACAACGAGGGCTGGGTCGCCGTCCGCGCGATGGTCCCCGCCAAGGAAGCGCAGCGGATCATGGACGACCTGTACGACATCGGCGCCCGGGCCATCCTGACGACGGCCATCCACGCCTGCCGGCTCTGAGAAACACGTTGAGGAACACGCCGAGGATCACGCCGACCATGTCCGAACTTCCCGCCCTGCCGGTCACGTTCCGGCCAGGCCGCACCCGGGCCGTGCTGCTCACCGCGGGCGTCGCGATCTTCGTCGTCATCACGACCGTCGCGATGCTCCTGCAGCAGCTCACCCCGGGGGAGAAGCTCAGCTTCGTCTTCACCGGTGCCGTCCTCTTCGCTGTGCTGGCCCTGCTCGCACGGGTGAAGGTCGTCGCCGACGAGTCCGGTGTCACCGTCGTGAACATCGTCAGCAGGCGCCGTCTGGAGTGGGCGGAGATCCTCCAGGTGAATCTCCGCCCCGGCGACCCCTGGGTGTTCCTCAACCTCAGCGACGGCACCAGCCTCCCCGTGCTCGGCATCCAGCCCGGCATCGCCAAGGAGCGGGCCATCGCCGACGCGCGCACTCTGCGGGCGCTCACCGAGGACCGGTCGACAAGGGATCTGCCGTAGATGGCCATGTCTTGATTAATCTGTTGTCGGTGGCGTTTTTCCTCACGCCTCCGCCACCGGTGTTCCCCCCTGTCTTCTGAGGCCCCCTGCTACCCGAGGAGTGACTCCCTCCAGCGATGGACGGATCGTCCTGTAGTACCTGCGCCGCCCCCTCCCGACATATCGAGGCGGCGGCATGACCATCCCCTTGTTGCTCCTCGGAGCGGCGATCCTGCTGATTCTGGCCAACGGCTTCTTCGTCGCCGCAGAGTTCGGGCTCGTCACCGTGGAGCGCCCCGAGGCCGAGAAGGCCGCCGCCGAGGGCGACCGACGGGCCGCCACGGTCGTCGAGTCGCTCAAGGAGCTGTCCTTCCAGCTCTCCGGCACCCAGCTCGGCATCACCATCACCTCCCTGGTCGTCGGCATGCTCGCCGAACCGGCCCTGGCGGAACTGCTGCACGGCCCGTTCAGCGCGATCGGCATCCCCGAGGGCGCCGTCTCCGGTGTCGCCGTGGTCGTCGGCATGCTGCTCGCCTCCGCCGTACAGATGGTGATCGGCGAACTCGTGCCCAAGAACTGGGCGGTGTCGCGGCCCTTGCAGGTCGCGCGCTTCGTAGCCGCGCCGCAGCACGCCTTCGCGAAGCTCTTCCGTCCGGTGATCTCCGCGCTGAACACCGTCGCCAACCGGCTCGTCCGCGCCCTGGGCGTGGAGCCCACCGAGGAGCTGGCCTCGGCCCGCACCCCCGGCGAACTCGTCTCCCTCGCCCGGCACTCGGCGCAGGCCGGCGCCCTGGAACAGGACACCGCGGACCTCTTCGTACGGACGCTGTCACTGGGCGAGCTGACCGCGCAGCACGTCATGACCCCGCGCGTGAAGGTCAGCGCGCTCCAGTCGTCGGCGACCGCCGAGGACGTGGTCAACCTGACCCGCGCCACCGGCCTGTCCCGCTTCCCCGTCTACCGGGAGAAGATCGACGAGATCGTCGGCATGGTCCACCTCAAGGACGCCCTGGCCGTGCCCTCGCACGCCCGGCTCCGCACCTCCGTCACCAGCATCGCCAAGTCCCCGGTGCTGGTCCCCGAGACCCTGCCGGTCCAGCCCCTCCTCGCCAGGCTGCGCAGCGAACAGCCCATCGCCGTCGTCGTCGACGAATATGGCGGTACGGCGGGCGTGGTCACCCTGGAGGACATCGTCGAGGAACTCGTCGGCGAGGTCCGCGACGAACACGACGGCCAGGACGTACCCGAACTCGCCGCAGCGCCACCGGAGGACGGCAAGCCGGCCTGGGACGCCGACGGCAGCTGCCGCGTCGACATCCTCCAACGCATAGGCCTGGACGTCCCCGAGGGCCCGTACGAGACGGTGGCCGGCCTGGTCGCCGACCTCCTCGGCCGCATCCCGGCCCCCGGCGACAAGGCCGAACTCCCAGGCTGGAGGCTGTCGGTCCGCCAGGTCGGCCACTACCGCGCCGAACGCGTCCGCCTCGTCCGCACGGCTCCCGCCGTGAACGTCGTGGAGGCGGCCCGATGACCGTCCTCCAACTCCTCTTCGCCATACTGCTGGTGCTCGCCAACGGCTTCTTCGTCGGCGCCGAGTTCGCCCTCGTCTCCGTCCGCCGCAGCCAGATCGAACCCCTCGGCACGGCCCGCGCCCGCCAGGTCCTCTACGGCCTCGAGCGGCTGCCGCAGATGATGGCCGCGGCCCAATTCGGCATCACCGTCTGCTCGTTGACGTTGGGCGCGGTCGCCGAGCCGACAGTCGCACACGTTCTGGAGCCGGTCTTCGAGTGGATGCACCTGCCCGACGGCATGATCCACCCCCTCGGCTACGTCCTCGCGCTCGCCGCGGTCGTCTTCTTCCACCTCGTCATCGGCGAGATGGTCCCGAAGAACCTCGCGATGGCCGCGCCGGAGAAGGCCGCGATGTGGCTCAGCCCCGGCCTGGTCGCCTTCGCCCGGATCTGCAAGCCGATCACCATCGCCCTCGGCGCCGTCGCCCAGGGCATCCTGCGGCTCTTCCACGTCGAACCCAAGGACGAGGTCGAGGCCGTCTTCACCAGCGAACAGCTCAACCGCCTGGTGGAGGACTCCGGCCAGGCCGGCCTCCTCGACCCCGAGGAACAGGAACGCCTGGAGGACGCCCTGGAGTTGGGCTCCCGCCCGGTCACGGACGTCCTGCTGCGCCGCGAGAACCTGGTCACGGTCAGCCCCTCGGTCACCCCGGGCGAGATCGTCGCCCTCACCGCCCGCACCGGCTACTCCCGCTTCCCCGTCGCCGCGGAGACCGGCGCCTTCATGGGCTACCTGCACGTGAAGGACGTACTCGACCTGGAGGGGTCCGAGCGGGCGGTACCGCAGCAGATCTGGCGCCCCATGACGACCCTGCGCTCCGAACTCCCCCTGGACGACGCCCTGACGGTCATGCGCCGCGCGGCCACCCACCTCGCCCAGGTGGCGGACGCCTCCGGCAAGGTCCTGGGCCTGGTGGCGATGGAGGACGTACTGGAACTACTGGTCGGCGAGGTGACGGACCCGGCCCACAGGGAAGTACCGGCCCAGCCGAGGACGGCGGAACTGAAAGAAACGGTACCGAGCTGACGACTGGAAGCTGACGGTACCTGGCTGACGCGCGTTCCCTGTGCCCACCTAGGGGCGCGGGGAACTGCGCGCCCAGCCACAGCGCACCCGCAGCCGCGATACAACAGATCCCCCCAACCCAGTGCGTACCGCTCAGCCGCCGGCCGGCCCCCGCCCCGACAACACCTCTCCATACGCCTGCATCAGATCCGGCAACCGCAAGGTCGACAGATCGTCCCGCGACAACATCCCGGGATACACCGACAGCCGCAGATCCCGATACGCACAGCTCTTCTCGTACAGGGTCCGCAAGAACCGCCCATTGCCCAGCTCGTCGATCCACCCCTGATCGACCACATGCCCGGCGATGGACCGCAGCTCGTCCAACGCCTCCTCGTCCCACACGTCCCCGTTCTCCGCCGCCAACACCTCACCGATAGAAGTGAGTTCGAGCGGCCGGTACGAAGGAAAGTCGACGCGAGTCGTAAAGCGGGACGACAGCCCGGGGTTCGCGGCGAGCAGCCGGTCCATCCCCTCCGGATAGCCGGCGAGGATCACCACAAGGTGATCGCGATTGTCCTCGGCCCGCTTCAACAACACCTGCAATGCCTCGTCGCCGTACGCGTCGCCCTTCCCGTAACCGGAGTTGGAGAGCGAATAGGCCTCGTCGACGAAGAGAACGCCACCAATGGCCGAGTCGATCAACTCGTTGGCCTTCACAGCCGTTTGGCCCAGATACTCACCGACCAGATCGGCCCGCTGCGCCTCGACGAGATGATCCCCGCCGAGCAGCCCGAGAGCATAGAAGACCCGCCCCAGAATGCGGGCCACGGTGGTCTTGCCGGTACCCGAGGGCCCGGAGAAGACGAAGTGCCGTTTCGGCGGCTGGACCGGCAGTCCCTGCCCGGCGCGCAGCCGCGCCATGTTCAACTGGGCGGACAGCGCCTTGACTTGGCGCTTGACCGGCTCCAACCCCACCATGCGCTCCAGTTCGTTGAGCGCCTCCTCCAGTAAGACGGGGTCGGTGGGACCGGTGGGCAGCGGCGGGATCGGCACCGAGGTCTTCTCGCGCACCGAGTCGGCCGCGGAGGGCAGCGGCCCGGTCGGCGGCAGGCCGGGCTCCGACAGCTTCAGATCGCGCCCCTCCGCGCCGAACAGCGGATCGAGCCCGTCGGGCCCCTCCAGCGCGTCCTGCCCGCCGGAGAGCCTGATCGCCGCGAGGTCGCTCACGTCCTCGGACCCGTCGTACCCGTCGGAGTCCGTGATCGCGGCGAGCCGGGCCGAGGTGTCCATGAACGCGGGGTCGACCCGGTGCACCGCCCGGTACAGGGGGAGCGCGGCAGCACTGCGCCCGGTGCCCTCATGGGCCCGCGCCAGCCAGTACCGCAACTCCTTGCGCTGGGGCTGTTCGCTGCGGCAGCGCATCAGCGCGGAGGACAGGAGCGGCTCGGCCTGGCCGTACATCTCCAGCCGCACCCGGGCCATCCCGCCGAACAACCCGGCCTCGATGCCCAGCAGTTGGTCGTTGATCAGCGGGTCCGTGTGCCGGACCAGCTGCTCCCAGTCCTTGACCAGATAGGCCCGGCAGGCGTGCAGGAAGCGGACCTGGTGGTCGGTGTCGACGGGCGGCAGCCCGGCCAACGCCCGGTCCAGCTCCGGTACATGGCGGCCGTCCAGCCAGTGCGAGGCGTGCGCGAGCAGCAGATCACGCGGACTCTCCAGCACGGGCTGCACCCACCAGCCCAGCCAGTACCAGGAGTTGAGCGTGCGGCGGTGCCTGGTGCGCTGCTCCCCGAAGCGTTCCCGGTGCCGGTACATCCGCAGCAGCGCGGTCGTCGTGTCGACGCGCAGCGCGTGCAGTCCGAGCCAGCCGTCGGCCATTCCCGGATCCATGCGTACCGCGGTGCGGAACTCCTCCTCCGCCTGCGGATAAGCGCCCATCGTGTAGGCGTCCACGCCTCGCAGCCACGCGAGGTCGGCCGGGGCCTCGGGGCCCTGCGTGCCGAAGTCCATCACGTCCCCCCACAAACCGTGCCCCCGTTGATTCGCCGCCGGGCCGGCGCCCGTCGGCAGTCTGGGTCGAACCGCTGTGCCGCGGACGGGAGTTGCC
This sequence comes from Streptomyces sp. NPDC088350, assembly GCF_044753545.1. Taxonomy (NCBI): domain Bacteria; kingdom Bacillati; phylum Actinomycetota; class Actinomycetes; order Kitasatosporales; family Streptomycetaceae; genus Streptomyces; species Streptomyces sp. NPDC088350. The sequence goes on from NZ_JBIVNL010000016.1 coordinate 166,297, forward strand.
GTGGCGCGCGAAGCAGCCGTCCGTTGGTCGCACCCTGGGCATCGTACCTGCGGGGCAGGCGCCCACCGAAGGGTGCCGCACGGGCCGTTTGACGAGGTGGGAGCAGATGGGGCGCACTCAGGACGGTGACCCAGGGTGAGCGAATCACGGCTCGTGACGGCCGGAAAAGGGGGTGGGAGCAGAACGAAGCCCCCGATCACGGGGGAACAACCGGGGGCTTCGCGACTCTGGGCGGCTTCGAACTGCCGCACATTCAGAACGTAAGACCTGTACGGCCCCTGGGTCAAGCCGAGTTGAGGCACTCAGGGAAGTTCACGCGTGAGGGTCTTCACAAGTTCAGCACACTGCGGGCGGTCCGTCACCGTGGGTGACAGCGTGGTCCGGTCCAACCGTCCCGCAGGGCCCCGGGAGCACCTCGTATCCCTTCCTCAACTCCCTTACCAGGAAGGCCGCGTGCGGTCGCGAAGGGTCTTTGGTGAAGTGTTCGCGTTCCGCCTGGACCCACCCGTCCCAGAAGTCCCGCTGGTCCGCCCCGTCCCGCAGCCGCCCCCGTGCCCAGGCCTCCTCCTGGGGCATCTCCATCCACAGCAGCCGCGCGAGGAACGGGCGCACCGCCCGGCGTCCGGCGCCGACGCCCTCGACGAGGACCACGGGCGCGGCCGGCAGCGCGCGGGGCGTGCCGAAGCGTCGGGCGTGCCAGTCGTAGGGCGCGTAGTGCGCGGTCTCGCCGCGGCCGAGCGGTGTGATCACCTGGCTCAGGAGCCGCTCGGTCCAGCCGAACAGTTCGTCGTGGGTGGCGAGGTCGTCCAGGTGCAGGACAGGCGCGCCGCCCAGGGCCGCGGCCAGCCACCCGGTGAACGTGGACTTGCCGGACCCCGCGTGCCCGTCGACGCCGACGAGCCGGACCGGGCCGCAGGACGGGGGCAGCCGGCTCAGGCGGTGGGCGAGGTCGTGCATGGCTGTTCCCGGGAGGTCGTGGGGTGATGCCGCTGGGTGCCGGGACATTCTAGTGATCGGCGGCCCTCGCCCCAGGTCATGCCAGTGGTCGACACCAATATTGGTGGGCGTGGCATGTCCCGAAGTGCTGGCAGGGGCGTGCCGCCTGTGTCCATAGTGGGCGCACAGTCGTTCATTGGATCTGTCCCGCATCGGACAACCTGGGGGTCCTCCGCCCATGAGCAGAGCCGAACAGCCGTCCCGCAGAACCGTCCTGGCCGCCGCGGTCGCCGCCGCCGTGGTGAGCGGCGCGGGCCCGGCGGTAGCCGACACCGCCACCGGCGCGGCCGACTCCGACCGGGCCCCGAGGGGTTTTGTCGACAACCACGCCTGGACCAGCTACGCCGACTGGCGCGGCGGCGCCGCCCGCGGCACCCGGGCCGTCGCGGGCCTCCGTCCGGGCCTCGCCATCGGCGCAGCCCTCGGCAGCGTCGACTACACGGACCCGCACACCGGCAGGACCGCCCCCTGGGAGTACGCGACCTGGACGTCCCCCGTCCACAAGCTCTCCGTCCCCGCGACGGAGACCATCGCCTCCTGGAACGCGCACACCCCCGCCGGCACGTGGCTCCAGATCGAACTGCACGGTACGTACACCGACGGCACGGACACCCCCTGGTACGTGATGGGCCGCTGGGCGGCCGGCGACCAGGACATCAAGCGGACCTCCGTCGACGGCCAGACGGACGGCAAGTCCACCATCTGGACGGACACCTTCGCGATCGACGACACGACGACGGGCCTGCGCCTGGCGTCGTACCGGCTGCGCCTGACCCTCTACCGCAAGCCCGGCACCAAGCTCACCCCCACCGTGTGGCGGCTCGGCGCGATGGGCTCCGCCGTCCCCGACCGCTTCACCGTCCCGGCCTCCACGCCCGGGCTCGCCCAGGAGCTGATCGTCCCGCGCTACTCGCAGGAGATCCACATCGGGCAGTACCCCGAGTACGACAACGGCGGCGAGGCCTGGTGCAGCCCCACCTCCTCGCAGATGATCATCGAGTACTGGGGCGGCCGGCTCACCCCGGACCAACTCGCCTGGGTCGACCCGGCCTACGCCGACCCGCAGGTCGACAACGCGGCGCGCTTCACCTACGACTACCAGTACCAGGGCTGCGGCAACTGGCCGTTCAACGCCGCCTACGCGGCCACGTACAAGAACCTCCAGGGCGTGGTCACCCGGCTCGGCTCGCTCACCGACCTGGAGACGCTGATCGCGGCGGGCATCCCGGCCATAACGTCCCAGTCGTTCCTCAGCAGCGAGCTGACGGGCGCGGGGTACGGCACGTCCGGCCATCTGATGACCGTGATCGGTTTCACCGCCGACGGCGACGTGATCGCCAACGACCCCAACTCGCCCAGCGATCCGGCCGTCCGCCGCGTCTACAACAGGCGCGAGTTCGAGAACATCTGGCTGCGCACCAAGCGGTACAACGCCTCCGGAAAGCTCTCCTCCGGTACCGGCGGCGTCTGTTACCTCTACTTCCCGGCGCACCCGACCGCCCGCCAGCGCAAGGCACTCGCGGCGGTGGGCGTCCGCTGACGCGGGGCTTGTGACCAAGGTCTCCGGCTCAGGCGGCGAAATGGATGGCAAGGTGGACAGAACGGGGGAGTCCACCGCACATCCGACCTCTGCGAGCCACCATGACCGCACACTCAGCCACCGCCGCCCGCACCCGTACCCGCACCGGCGGCCCCAAGGGCGACGGTCCGAAGATCGCCGAACACGTCATGGGCTGGACCCTCGTCGTGGTGATCGCGATGCTCGTGACCCAAATCGGCCTGCTGTGACCTGACGCATACGTGACCTGCCATACTGCGGTTGACCCAGCCCAGTTGGAGAGCCAGAGTCGAAATTGGAAATCAGTCAGCAGCGTGACGTCGTACGTCCCCGGGCGCGCGGTACCGAGCGTTCCTTGGCGCGCCGCGCCGAACTCATCACCATCGGCCGGAAGTTGTTCGCCGACACGTCCTACGACGCGCTGTCCATGGACGACATCGCGCGGCAGGCGCATGTCGCCAAGGGGCTGATCTACTACTACTTCCAGTCCAAGCGCGGCTACTACCTGGCGATCATCAACGACTCGGTCGCCGACCTGGTGACCTTCGCGGCGAGCGGTCTCGAACTGCCCCAACTGGACCGCGTACAGCGGACGATGGACAGCTATCTGCGCTGGGCCGAGCACAACCAGGCCGCGTACCGCACGATCGTGAGCGGCGGCGTCGGCTTCGACACCGAGGTGCACGCCATCCGCGACGGGGTGCGCGCGGCGATCGTCGCGACCATCGCCGAGGGGGCGTACGGCCGTACCGACATCTCCCGGCTCGCGCGCATGGGCCTGTTCGGCTGGGTGTGCAGCGTCGAGGGCGCCACCCTGGAGTGGATCAGCGGCCCCGACCTGTCCCGCGAGACGATGCGCGAACTCCTCGTGAAGACCCTCGGCGGCACGATGCGCGCCATCGAGGAACTGGACCCGACGTATCCGGCGCCCAAGCCGGCCCGCCGGGACGGCTGAGCAGGCGCGCCGGACCAGTTCCGAACGACCGGGTTATTCTTGAAGTAAGCGGTCGTTAACTGGTGACGAGAGACCTCCGATCGGGCATACTCACAGCGCAGAGCCGCTGGTCAGCCGCTTCCGAGACCCGGGAGCGGGAGCAGCGGCCGTACTCGTGCGATACCCGGCGGACTCGCCTCGACCCAAGGCGTGCGCCCGCCGATGTGCCCGACAAGGGAGGAGAGCGTCGCCATGCCCGACCGCGCCCCGCAGCCGGTGGACCGGCAACTGCCCACGGACGAGGCCCGGGATCTGATCTCGCTGGTCCGCGACATCGCGCAGCGAGAGATCGCCCCGAGAGCGGCCGAGGAAGAGGACGCCGGACACTTCCCGCGCGAGGTCTTCACCCTGCTCTCCGAGTCCGGACTGCTCGGCCTCCCGTACGACTCCGAATACGGCGGCGGCGACCAGCCGTACGAGGTCTACCTCCAGGTCCTCGAAGAGCTCGCGGCGGCCCGCCTCACCGTCGGCCTCGGCGTCAGCGTCCACTCGCTGTCCTGCCACGCGCTGGCCAACTACGGCACCAAGCAGCAGCAGGTCGAGCACCTCCCCGCGATGCTCGGCGGCGGACTCCTCGGCGCCTACTGCCTCTCGGAACCGTCCTCCGGCTCCGACGCGGCCTCCCTGCGCACCAAAGCGGTCAGGGACGGCGACGACTGGGTGATCGACGGCACCAAGGCCTGGATCACGCACGGCGGCATCGCCGACTTCTACACGGTCATGGCCCGCACCGGTGAGGACGGCCCGCGCGGGATAAGTGCCTTCCTGGTGCCCGGCGACGCGGCCGGCCTGACCGGCGCGGCACCCGAGAAGAAGATGGGCATGAAGGGCTCGCCCACCGCGCAGGTCCACTTCGACGGCGTCCGCGTCCCCGACGAACGGCGCCTCGGCGAGGAGGGCCAGGGCTTCGCGATCGCCCTGTCCGCGCTGGACTCCGGGCGGCTCGGCATCGCCGCCTGCGCGATCGGCGTGGCCCAGGCCGCGCTCGACGAGGCGGTGGCCTACGCGACCGGGCGGCAGCAGTTCGGGCGCCCGATCTCCGACTTCCAGGGCCTGCGCTTCATGCTCGCCGACATGGCCACCCAGATCGAGGCCGGCCGGGCGCTCTACCTCGCGGCGGCCCGGCTGCGCGACGCGGGTCGCCCGTTCGCCAAACAGGCGGCCATGGCCAAGCTGCACTGCACCGACACCGCGATGAAGGCCACCATCGACGCCGTCCAGGTGCTCGGCGGATACGGCTACACCGCGGACTTCCCGGTCGAGCGCTACATGCGTGAGGCGAAGGTGCTCCAGATCGTCGAGGGCACCAACCAGATCCAGCGCATGGTCATCGCCCGCCACCTGGCGGGTCCCGAAGCCTACCGAACCGGCTGAGGCCCGGGCTCCGTCCGGCGGGTCATGCCGCAGGCGGGGGGCCTGGCACGCCCTCAGCCTCACGGGCCGGGAGGAGACCCCGCCGATGTCGATGTCTCCTCCGCCGTGTGGCCGCAGCGCCGCGCCCCGCTCACCAGTGCCGATCGGGCGCCGTCGTCTCCCGCCGGCCCGATCCGCCGGACAGGCCCTGCGGCGGCGCCGCCAGCCGCACCCACTCCGGGTCGTGACGCCCCGGCAGGGTGCGGCCCCGGTCCGCCCAAGTCCGCATGAGGTCACGGTAGATGGGCGGATCCTGGGGCTGCGGCGGCGCCGGCGGAACCGATTCTGCGGGCGCGGGGACGAAGATCCGGCGCTGACGCCCGGTCGGCGCATATGTGGCGGTCATACCAGGGCAACGTAAGGGCACATCGGCAGGTCACCGGTGCCCGTAATCGAGCGTGAGTTCACCGGCGTACCGGTCTCGGCTCTGGCTACCGCACACTTCCTGACGTACCGTCACCTCCACTGCCCCCAGGGGAGGTTAGCCGTGGCAGACGACCGTCCCGTGCCCCTCGACGAGTACCCCGTGCACCAGGTCCCCCTGTCGATGAAGCACGTCGCGACCGGCGACCGGAACGCCTACGACCGCTGCATCTTCCACGTCCTCGACCACGAGGGCCGTGCCCTGCTCATCCTCGGCCTCGGCGTCTACCCCAACGTCGGTGTGATCGACGCCTACGCCACCCTCCGCACCGGCGACACCCTGCACGCCGTCCGCGCCTCGGACGCCCTCGGCGACGACCGCATGCACCTCGCCGTGGGCCCGCTGCGCATCGAGGTGGAGGAGCCGCTGCGCCGACTGCGCCTGCGCTGCGAGGACAACTCCCTCTCGTACGACCTCACTTGGACCGCCGAATTCCCCGCCCTCTGGGAACCCCACCACGTCCAGTACCGCGGCGACCGGCTCACCCTCGAAGGGCGCCGCTTCGTCCAAGCCGGCGGTGTGGAGGGCGTGATCCGCACCGGTGACGAGGAGTTCCGGGTCACCGCCGACGGCTGGACCGGTACCCGTGACCGCAGTTGGGGCGTGCGGCCCATCCCCGGCGAGGAGGGCGGCCGGCTCGCCGAGGAGCACCCGACCGAGGGCTTCCACTGGATCTGGTGCCCGGTCCGCTTCGAGGACAGCTTCCTCATGGTCATCGTCCAGGAGGACGCCGACGGTCACCGCACCCTGAACGAGGCGACCGTCGTCCGCCCCGGCCACCGCGACCGCCAACTCGGCTGGCCCCAGGCCGAGATCACCTACCGCTCCGGCACCCGCCACCCCGAGCGCGCCCTCATCCACCTGGGGGACGCACGGAAACCCCAGGAACTCGACGTGGAGATCCTGACCTCCTCACCCCTGGCGATCGGCGCCGGCTACCCGCCCGCCGACGACTGGCAGCACGGCACCTGGCGCGGTCACGAGTGGCTCGACCGACGGACCTACGACCTCACCCAACCCGCCCCGCTCGCGGCCTACGGCGTGACCGACCACGCGGCCCGCTTCCGCCTCGACGGCCGGATCGGCCACGGCATCTTCGAGCACGGCTCGTTCGGCCGCCACGACCCGAGCGGCTTCACCGGCTTCGACTCGGTGGCACCGTAAGGCAGTTGAGGTGACATCCCGGTGGCACCGCAAGGGAGTTGAGACGACATGGCGACGGCACCCCGCCCCCGCACCACCACCCGTGACCCAGAGGAGCTCGCCCACCGCCTCACGGCCTGGCTCGACACCCGCCTGCCCGGCGCCAAGGCCGTCAATGTCACCGTCCCCGCGTCGAACGGCATGTCCAGCGAGACCCTGCTCTTCGACATCGAACACCCTGAACCCCTGCTCCGCGCCTGCGCGTTGAGACTCGCGGCCGACCCGGCGGCGTACACCGTCTTCCCGGTCTACGACATGCCGCGCCAGTTCCGCACGATGCGCCTGGTCGCCGACCGCACGGACCTGCCGGTGCCGAGAGTCCGCTGGCTGGAGGAGGACCCCGGCCCGCTGGGCGCACCGTTCTTCGTCATGGAGCGCGCCGGGGGACGCGTACCGCCGGACGTCATGCCGTATACGTACGAGGGCAATTGGCTGCACGCGGCGACCGACGCGGAGCGAGCGCACCTGGAGGCCGCCTCGGTCGCGCTCGTCGCCCGCCTCCACGACCAAGTGCCGTTGCAGGAGGCCGAGTTCCTCACCCTTCCGGGCGACGGCGACGCCCTCACCCGGCACGTCGCCTCCCAACGCGCCTACTACGACTGGGTGGTTGACGGACTCGCCCGCTCACCCCTCATCGAGAGCGCCTTCGACCGGCTGACGGACCTCTGGCCCACCGACCCGGGCGAACCGGTCCTCAACTGGGGCGACGCGCGCATCGGGAACGTCGTCTACGACGGGTTCGACCCCGTCGCCGTCCTCGACTGGGAGATGGCGGCCCCGGCCCCGCGCGAGGTCGACCTCGGCTGGACCGTCTATCTGCACCGCTTCTTCCAGGACCTCACGGTCGCCTTCGGCCAGGCGGGCCTGCCGGAGTTCTTCCGCCGGGACCGGGTGGAGGCCCGGTACGCCGAACTCACCGGTCACACGCCGCGCGACATGGACTTCTACACCCTGTACGCGGCTCTGCGGCACGCGATCGTGATGCTGCGGATCGCCTACCGGCAGGCGTACTTCGGTGAGGTGGCCGTCCCGGCGGACCCGGACACACTGATCCTGCACCACGGCAGCCTGCGGGCCATGGTGCAGGGCAGTTACTGGGGTTGAGGGAGTGCGCTCAGGCGGCGCGGCGCATGTCCGGCACCCGCATCGGGCGCGAGCTGGGGCCGCCGACGTGCGAGAAGGGCTGCGTCCGCCAGTCCAGCCCCTGAGGGAGCGTCAACAGCAGCGCGGTGTCCTGCTCCTGGGGCTCCATGGACTCGTCGGCGGACCGGGCGTCGGCCGCCTCACGGCCCGTACCGGCGCAGACCGTCAGCCCGAACGGGTTCCACGGCGAGGCGCACAGCGCGTGCTCCGGCAGGACCTCCTCGTCCGCGAGGAGCGCGATGGGCTGCACGCAGTCCGGGCAGATCACCCGGTACATCTCCAAGGTGTCGTACGCGTCGGGTTCGTCGGCCTCGAAGCCGTCCGGGCCGTCGGATTCGACGCCCTCCGGCTCGGGCTCGACGACGAGCTGCGGCCGCTTGGGCGCGGTGCGTCCAGGGCGCTTCACACTCTGCATGGGTTTCTCCCCCTACTGGGCTGGGCCGTGAAGGCGCTGCGGCCTCGACCACAGCAAGCACTTCCCGTCCGGTCTCCGCGGTAATCACGAGACCATCACGGAGACCGCTCGGGGCCTGTGGCGTTCGTCACATGCCGCCCGCAGATGCCCGGGGCGGCGGATTTGTCCCCAGCTGACTCACCAGCCGCTCCCGGCAACATCACGAACCGGGTATGACCTGCGCCGCTCAGCTATCGGAGGAGATCAGACGCCATGTAAGTTCTTGCGTCATGGAGGAGCTGGACCGACAAATCGTGCAGCTGCTCGTCAAGGACGGGCGGATGAGCTACACAGACCTGGGCAAGGCCACGGGCCTGTCCACGTCGGCCGTGCACCAACGGGTGCGCCGGCTGGAGCAGCGTGGCGTCATCCGCGGGTACGCCGCGGTCGTCGACCCGGAGGCGGTGGGTCTGCCCATGACCGCCTTCATCTCGGTGAAACCGTTCGACCCCAGCGCCCCCGACGACATCGCGGACCGCCTCTCCGGCGTCCCCGAGATCGAGGCCTGCCACAGCGTCGCGGGCGACGAGAACTACATCCTCAAGGTGCGGGTCTCCACCCCGCACGAACTGGAGGAGCTGCTCGCCCGGCTGCGCGGCCTCGCCGGGGTCTCCACCCGGACCACGGTGGTCCTGTCGACGCCGTACGAGGCCCGTCCGCCGCGCATCTGACCCACCTGCGTGCGGGGCGGTGGTGGTGAGGCGCGAGACTGTTCCCCATGAGTGAGCGCACCCCCGAACCGACGACCGTCCTGCTCCGTCGCGGCGAAGTCCACAGCCCCGCCGACCCGTTCGCGACCGCGATGGTCGTGGAGCGCGGCCAGGTCGCCTGGGTCGGCTCCGAGGGCGCCGCCGACGCGTTCGCGGACGGCGTCGACGAGGTGGTCGACCTGGACGGCGGGCTGGTCACCCCGGCGTTCACCGACGCACACGTGCACACCACCGCCACCGGCCTCGCGCTCACCGGTCTCGACCTGTCGGACGCGCCCTCCTTGGAGGCGGCCCTGTCCCTCGTCCGGGACTTCGCCGCAGCCCGCCCGGCCGACCGTGTCCTGCTCGGCCACGGCTGGGACGCCGCCCGCTGGCCGGGGGGCCGCCCGCCGACCCGCGCCGAACTCGACACGGCGACGGGTGGACGCCCGCTCTACCTCTCCCGCATCGACGTCCACTCGGCGGTCGTCAGCACGGCCCTGCTCGACCTGGTCTCCGGCTTCGACGCGCCCGACGGCCCGCTCACCGCCGACGCCCACCACGCCGTACGCGCCACCGCGCTCGCCGCCATCACGCCGGAGCAGCGGACCGAGGCCCAGCGCACCGCCCTCGCCCACGCGGCCTCCCTGGGCGTCGGCTCGGTCCATGAGTGCGCCGGGCCCGAGATCTCCTCCGAGGACGACTTCACGGGCCTGCTGCGGCTCGCCGCCGAGGAGCCGGGACCGCGTGTCGTCGGCTACTGGGCGGAACAGGACGTGGAGAAGGCGCGGGAACTGGGCGCCGCCGGAGCCGCCGGTGACCTCTTCGTCGACGGCGCCCTCGGCTCGCACACCGCCTGCCTGCACCAGCCGTACACCGACGCCGGGCACACCGGCCTCGCGTACCTCGACGCGGACGCCGTCGCCGCCCATGTCGTCGCCTGCACCGAGGCGGGCCTCCAGGCGGGCTTCCACGCCATCGGGGACGCCGCCGTGACCGCCGTGGTCGAGGGCGTCCGCGCAGCCGCCGAGAAGGCCGGCCTGCCCCGCGTCCGCGCCGCCCGCCACCGCGTCGAACACGCCGAGATGCTCACCCCGGAGACCATCGCGGCCTTCGCCGAGCTGGGCCTGACCGCCTCCGTGCAGCCCGCCTTCGACGCGCTGTGGGGCGGCGAGGACGGCATGTACGCCCAGCGCCTGGGCGCGGAGCGGGCCCGCGCCCTGAACCCCTTCGCGGCGCTGCTCCGCGCCGGTGTCCCGCTCGCCTTCGGCTCCGACAGCCCGGTCACCCCGATCGACCCGTGGGGTACCGTCCGCGCCGCCGCGTTCCACCGAACGGCTGAACATCGGGTCTCCGTGCGCGCCGCGTTCACCGCGCATACGCGGGGCGGCTGGCGGGCCGTAGGACGGGACGACGCGGGTGTTCTGGTCCCCGGCGCGCCCGCCGACTACGCCGTCTGGCGGACCGACGCCCTGGTGGTGCAGGCGCCCGACGACCGGGTCGCGCGCTGGTCGACCGACCCGCGCTCCGGCACGCCCGGACTGCCCGACCTGACGCCCGGCGGCGACCTCCCCGTCTGTCTGCGCACCGTCGTGGGCGGACGGACGGTGTTCGTACGGCCGGGCGAGTGATCTCCCGGGGTGGCGCGCCCCCGATCCACGGCCGCCGCCCCGTCGCGCGACCTGCGCATCCTCTGCCCTGACCAGGCGATTGAGGGAGAAAGGCCAGGTCAGATGGCTGTTGACAGGCGGGCGCAGGGGGCCGGTAGGTTCGTCCGAGTCCACCACCGGACGCCCGACCGGGGAACCTCCGAACAATCGCCGAAGCGCCGCTGGGTCAGGGACGGTGTGCCGCGCCGGGCACCGTCACTGGGAGCCAGGCTCAGCGCCCGCGCCACGGCGAGGGAACGTTCCGGCCGGTCGGCTGGTGTGACCCGGGTGGGGCCCGGACGTCCAGTAGACAACGGCTTTGGTCGACCCGCAGCCGGCGGGTCCCAGGTCGGCCCGAAGGGCGCCGGGCCCCCATCCGCAGCACATAGGTGCCGAAAGGCGCGTTCTTACCCCGTTCTTGTCGAATCGACACCAGCGTACGAACGACCTGGCACGTCATCCCAGGCGGCGGCCACTATGGTGGACGCCTGCGTACGGACATGAAGGGGCAGCAGTGAACGACGGCGACGGAGCCCTCGCGGCACAGGCCCAGGGGCGGAAGTTCGGCCCGCTCGGCACGGCCTTGGTGATCATCCCGACCTACAACGAGGCGGAGAACATCAAGTCCATCGTCGGGCGGGTGCGGAAGTCGGTCCCCGAGGCTCACGTCCTCGTGGCCGACGACAACAGCCCCGACGGCACGGGCAAGCTGGCCGACGAGCTGGCGGCCGAGGACGAACAGGTCCAGGTGCTGCACCGCAAGGGCAAGGAAGGCCTCGGTGCCGCCTACTTGGCGGGCTTCCACTGGGGCATGGACAACGGCTACGGCGTGCTCGTCGAGATGGACGCCGACGGCTCCCACCAGCCCGAGGAGCTGCCCCGGCTGCTCACCGCCCTCAAGGGCGCGGACCTGGTGCTCGGCTCCCGCTGGGTGCCCGGCGGCCGGGTGGTGAACTGGCCGAAGTCCCGCGAGTTCATCTCCCGCGGCGGCAGCCTCTACTCGCGCGTGGCCCTCGACCTGCCGCTGCGCGACATCACGGGCGGCTACCGCGCCTTCCGCCGCGAGACCCTCGAAGGCCTCGGCCTGGACGACGTGGCCTCCCAGGGCTACTGCTTCCAGGTCGACCTGGCCCGCCGCGCCGTCAAGGCCGGCTACCACGTCGTCGAGGTCCCCATCACCTTCGTGGAGCGCGAACTCGGCGACTCCAAGATGAGCCGCGACATCCTCGTCGAGGCTCTGTGGCGGGTCACCACGTGGGGCGTGGCGGAGCGGGTCGGCAAGCTCCGCGGCCGGGGAAAACCCGGGGGGAAGCCCTCACAGCCGTAGCACTACGACCTCACAGGCGCGGTTGATCGTTCGCTTATCCCGCACTGAGCCGGGTCCAGGCACACTGGACGTATGACGACTGGCTCACCCACCCCTTCCGCCGCCGCCCGGCCACCGCGTTCCCGGCTGCGTACGTTCCTGCCGCTGGGCATCGCGCTGTGGCTGGTGCTGGAGATCTGGCTGCTGACCGTGGTGGCGGGCGCGTCGAGCGGGCTCACGGTCTTCCTGCTGCTGCTCGCCGGGTTCGTGCTCGGCGCGGTGGTGATCAAGCGGGCGGGGCGGCGGGCCTTCCAGAACCTGAGCCAGGCCGTGCAGCAGGGCACCGCCCCGGCCAGCGGCGGTGGCAGCGGCCTGATGATGCTGGGCGGCCTGCTGCTGATGATCCCCGGTCCGATCTCGGACGCGGCGGGCCTGCTCCTGCTCGTCCCGCCGGTCCAGCGGGCCCTGGGGCGCTACGCGGAGCGCGTGGTCGAGCGGAAGCTGCGCAGGGCCGCTCCCGGCACCCTCGGGGACGCCTTCCAGCAGGCCCGTATCCACCGCCCGGACGGCAAGGTCGTCCAGGGCGAGGTCATCCGGGACGAGCCCGGCAGCGACGCTTCGCAGGGCCCCCGTCCGCCGCTGAGTCGCTGACCCGGACGCGGACAGGCAAAAGCGCGGGCGCCGTACATGTTCGTACGGCGCCCGCGCTTACTTGCTTGTGTCACTTGCGTGTGCGGTAGAACCGCTCCGCACCTTCAGGACTAGGCCGACTTGCGGCTGTCCCTCGGGTGAACCGCGATATTCATCGCGCCGGAACGGAGAACGGCAAGACGCTCCTCGAGGACCTCTTCGAGTTCCTCGCGGGTGCGCCGCTCCATCAGCATGTCCCAGTGGGTACGCGCGGGCTTGGCCTTCTTTTCCTCAGGGCCGTCGCCGTCGACCAGGAGTGCCTGGGCCCCGCAGACCTTGCACTCCCACTCCGGCGGGATCTCCGCCTCGACCGAGAAGGGCATCTCAAAGCGATGTCCCTTCTCGCATGCGTACTCCACGGCCTGGCGTGGTGCCAGGTCGATACCGCGGTCCGTCTCGTAGCTGGTCACCACGAGGCGCGTGCCGCGAAGAGCTCGCTCACTCATGAATCGTGCCTCCCGGGCTTGTCGCCCACAGGACAGGTGTCGCTGTCGTCGTCATCCGGTCAACGTCCGGTCGGCGGTAAAGATTCCCGTACGGGGTCATGCGTCGCCGTCGTAGCCGCCCCTTGTTGTACCCACCAGCGCCCGGTTTGTCACATCTACTAGCAGATGTCACCTAGCGATTCGTCATCTTTGACGCGCAGTAACGGTACGCCAGGCAGGCCAAACGCGTACACTACCGCCCTTTCGCCTTGAGCGCTAAATCCTCTCGGGAAGAGGATTTCCCGCGTCGCCGATCGCCCGCGCCACCGGAACCCGTGCGAGCAGCACGAACCCGACGACGAAGAAGGCCACCAGGGAGATGATCGCGTCCCGATAACTTCCGGTCAGCTGGTACGTCACCCCGAACAGAAGTGGGCCCAACCAGCTCATGCCCCGATCGCTCATCTCGTACGCCGAGAAGTACTCGGCCTCCTTGCCGGGCGGCACGAGATGGGAGAACAGGGACCGGGACAGCGCCTGGCTGCCGCCCAGCACCAGGCCGATCCCGGCGGCCAGCACGAAGAACCAGACGGGCGCGCCGGCGGGCAGGAAGTACCCGGCGGCCAGTGTCACCGTCCACGCGACGAGCGAGCCGAGAATCGTCCGCTTGGCTCCGTACGTCCGGGCGAGTCGCCCCATGCCGAGCGCCCCCGCCACCGCCAGCACCTGGACCATCAGCACGGCCGTGATGAGCGTGGACTGGCTCAGGCCCAGCTCCTCGGAGCCGTACACGGATGCCTGCGAGATCACCGTCTGGATGCCGTCGTTGTAGATCAGGTAGGCGAACAGGAAGGACAGGGTGAGCGGCTTGCCGCGCATGTCCCGGACCGTCGCCGCGAGCTGCCGCCAGCCCCGCGTTGTGGGCGCCTCGGACGTCGTACGGCCGCGGTCGCGCAGTCGTTTCAGCGGTACGAGGGTGAAGGCGCCCCACCAGATCCCCGCCGACGCGAGACAGATGCGGACGGCCATCGACTCGGACAGGCCGAAGGAGTCGTGGGCGGTGAACAGGATCAGGTTCGCGACCAGGACCAGGGAGCCCGCCGCGTAGCCGAAGGCCCAGCCTCGGGAGGAGACCGCGTCGCGTTCCTCGGGCGGGGCGATCTGCGGAAGGTAGGAGTTGTACAGGACCATCGAGACGGCCACGGAGGAGTTGGCGACGATCAGCAGGAAGCCGCCGAGCAGATAGCGGTCGCCGTCCAGGAAGAACAGGCCCGTGGTGGCGGTCGCGCCCACATAGGCGGCGAGCGCCAGCAGCGGCTTCTTGCGGCCCGTGCGGTCGGCCGCCGCGCCCGCGAGGGGCATGACCAGGATCGACACGATCACGGACGCGGAGACGGTGTAGGCGAAGAAGGAGCCCGCCCGGACCGGTATCCCCAGGGGATGCACGAACCCGTCCGGGTCGGCCGCCGACTTCGCGACCGAGGTCAGGTAGGGGCCCAGGAACACGGTGAGCACGCTCGTCGAGTAGACGGAGCAGGCCCAGTCGTAGAAGTACCAGCCGTGCTGTTCGCGCCGGCGTTCGGCGGCCTCGTCGGCCGCCGGTGACCGCAGGGTGTCCGTACCCACCCGTGCCCTCGCTTCCCCGTGAACGCGTCGCCCCGGGGGCTCAGGCCCAGACGCCCCGCTCCACCATGACCTCGCGCAATGTGTCGATGTGATCGGTCATGATGCCATCGACTCCCAGGTCCAGGAGCCGGTGCATGCGATCGGCCTCGTTGATGGTCCACACGTGGACCTGCACCCCGCGCGCGTGGGCGGCACTTACGAAGCGGCGGTCAACGACGGGGATGCCCGACTGCTCCTCGGGCACCTGTGCGGCGACCGCCGAGCGGCGCACCGGAAGAGGCGCGCCCCAGGACCGCAGCCGCAGGTTCAGCACCCCGCGCGTGCCGAACGACGTGGCCAGGCGCGGCCCGGCCAGGTGCTGGGCGCGGACCACGCGTTTCTCGGAGAAGGAGCCGACACAGACGCGGTGCCAGGAGTCGGTGCGCTCCAGGAGGTCCAGTAGGGGGTGGAGCGCGGGCTCCGCCTTGATGTCGACGTTCCAGCGCACCTCGGGGAACGTCTCCAGCAGCTCCTCGAAGAGGGGCACCGGTTCCTTGCCCGCCACGCGCGCGTGGCTCACGTCCGACCAGAACAGGTCCGCGATCCGGCCGGCGCCGTCGGTCACCCGGTCCAGGGTCTCGTCGTGGAAGGCGACGAGCTTCCCGTCCGCCGTGGCGTGGACGTCGGTCTCGATGTACCGGTAGCCCAGCTCGACCGCGCGGCGGAACTGGAACACGGTGTTCTCCAGGCCGTCCGCCGCGCCGCCCCGGTGGGCGAAGGGGATCGGGCCGGGGTGGTCGAGGTAGGGATGACGTATGGGCGTGGTCACCGGGGCAGTATGACCCGTTCCGGTGACCCGCCGGCTACGACCGTGCTGCCGTCGGATGCCGACGGGACGGCGAACACGCGCAGGAAGAGCTGGGCGAGCGGGCCGATCGCCAGGGCGTACAGGAGGGTGCCGATGCCGACGGTGCCGCCGAGCGCGAAGCCGGTGGCCACGACCGCGACCTCGAGCACCGTCCGCGTCAGCCGGATCGAGCGGCCCGTGAGCCGGTGCAGCCCCGTCATCAGCCCGTCGCGCGGGCCCGGTCCGAAGCTCGCGGAGATGTACAGCCCGGTGGCGACCCCGTTGAGCAGGATGCCCGCCAGCAGCAGCGGAATCCGTACGGCCAGGCCGTGCGCGTCCGGCACCAGCGCGAGGGTGCCGTCCATGGCCAGGCCGATCACGAACACGTTGGAGACGGTGCCCAGGCCCGGGCGCTGGCGCAGCGGGATCCACAGGAGCAGCACCGCCGCGCCCACGATGATCGAGACGACCCCGATCGTCAGCCCGGTGAGTTCGGCGAGGCCCTGGTGCAGCACGTTCCAGGGCTCCAGGCCCAGGCCCGACACCACCAGGAGCGCCGAACTGGCGCCGTAGAGCGCGAGTCCGACGTAGAGCTGGACCAACCGTCGCCCGAGACGGTTCCGCGTGGACAAAGGGTGCCCCCTGGTGGTGGTAGTGGCCTGACACATGACACTCTGTGGCTTGAGAACGAACGACAACCATGGCCAATTCCGGGAAGGTGGACTGGTTTCCATGGCGCAGTGGACCTCGGCGATGGGCGCCGCACAGCTCGCCCGGCTGCTCAACTCCCAGCAGGACCGCCCGGCGGGGCCGGGTACCCGTCGGCCGCCCGCCTATCGGGCGCTCGCGGACGGCATTCGCCTGCTCGTGCTGGAGGGGCGCGTCCCGGTGGCCGCCCGGCTGCCCGCCGAGCGGGAGCTGGCCCTGGCGCTGTCCGTCAGCCGGACCACCGTCGCCGCCGCCTACGAGGCGCTGCGCGCCGAGGGGTTCCTGGAGTCCCGGCGCGGAGCCGGGAGCTGGACCGCCGTACCGGCCGGTAACCCGCTTCCCGCGCGCGGGTTGGAGCCGTTGCCCCCGGAGGCCCTCGGTTCGGTGATCGACCTGGGCTGCGCCGCCCTGCCGGCGCCCGAGCCGTGGCTCACCCGGGCCGTGCACGGCGCCCTGGAGGAACTGCCGCCGTACGCCCACACGCACGGCGACTACCCGGCCGGGCTGCCCGCGCTGCGCGCGATGATCGCCGAGCGGTACACCCTGCGCGGGATTCCGACCATGCCCGAGCAGATCATGGTGACGACCGGTGCGATGGGCGCCATCGACGCCATCTGCCATCTCTTCGCGGGGCGCGGCGAGCGGGTCGCCGTCGAGTCGCCCTCGTACGCCAACATCCTTCAGCTGATGCGGGAGGCGGGCGCCCGGCTGGTGCCCGTGGCGATGGCCGAGGGACTCTCCGGCTGGGACATGGACCGCTGGCGGCAGGTCCTGCGGGACGCCGCGCCCCGGCTCGCGTACGTCGTCGCCGACTTCCACAACCCGACCGGCGCCCTCGCCGACGACGACCAGCGGCGTCAACTCGTGGACGCGGCCCGCTCGGCCGGCACCGTGCTCGTCGCCGACGAGACGATGTCCGAGCTGTGGCTGGACGAGGACGTCGACATGCCGCGTCCCGTCTGCGGCTTCGACCCGGCCGGCTCTACGGTCATCACCGTCGGTTCCGCCAGCAAGGCCTTCTGGGCGGGCATGCGCATCGGCTGGGTGCGCGCCGCCCCCGACGTGATCCGCAGCCTGGTCGCCGCGCGCGCCTACGCCGACCTCGGCACACCGGTACTGGAGCAGCTCGCCGTCAACTGGCTGTTCAGCACCGGGGGTTGGGAACAGGCCGTGGACATCCGGCGTGGCCAGGCCCGAGAGAACCGGGACGCGCTGGTCGCGGCGGTACGGCGGGAGCTGCCCGGCTGGGAGTTCGAGGTGCCCAGGGGCGGGCTCACGCTGTGGGTCCGCACGGGCGGTCTTTCAGGGTCTCGGCTCGCCGAGATGGGGGAGCGCGTGGGGGTGCGGGTGCCGTCCGGGCCGCGCTTCGGCGTCGACGGGGCCTTCGAGGGGTATGTGCGGCTGCCGTTCACCGTGGGCGGCGCGGTGGCCGAGGAGGCGGCGGCACGGCTGGCCGCGGCGGCCCGGCTGGTGGAGAACGGGGTCAGCGGGGGCGGCGCCGAGTCGCCGAGGACGTTCGTGGCGTAGCCGGGGGCGGGAGGTATCCGGGTGCGGTGCGGGCGACTCCCGGCCGCCCGCACCGCACCCGGGCTGCTACGAACTCTCCGCCACCGCGGCCTCCACCACCGCTTCGGTCGCCACCGTCTCCGCCGCGTCCGCCGGGGTCGTGCGCGGCGGGAGCAGCGCCAGCACCGCCTGGCGGTCCGCGTCGTTCGTCGCGTCGTCGTACGGGTCCGGGGTCGCCGGGACCTGGAGCCGGTGGACCGGGCCGTTGCCCAGGCGGGCGTAGCCGCGGCCAGGAGGGATGTCGGCGATCGGCGTGGTGTGCGGGGGAGCGCCCAGGACCGCCTCCAACTGCGCGGCGGTGGCGGGTCCGAGGACGACACGCGCGCGTGTGTGCTGTCGTACGGCGTCGCTGAGCGTGTCCGCGCTGTCGAACTGGTCGGCCACCACCACCGTGACATGGGCCGCGCGGCCGTGCCGGAGGGGGACCTGGAGCAGGGACTGCGGGTCCTTGTAGCCGTCGGCCGCCGCCACGTGGGCGAAGGCGCTGGGGCGGTCCAGGATGATCCACAGGGGGCGCCTGGTGTCGTCCGGTGCCGGGTGGCCCGACTGGCGGGCGCGGTTGGCCGCGATCAGCCGGCGTTCCGTCTCCTGGGCGGCCCACTCCAGGCTGGCCAGCGCGCCCGCGAGCCCGCACTCGACCGCGAGGACTCCGTCCCGGCCGGTGAGGCACGCGTACTCGCCGGCGCCGCCTCCCTCGACGACCAGGATGTCGCCGTACTGGAGGGCCTGGAGGGCGATGGAGCGCAGCAGGGTGGAGGTGCCACTGCCGGGCTGGCCCATGACCAGCAGGTTCGGCTCGGTGGAGCGGACGCCGGTGCGCCAGACGACCGGGGGGACGTCACGCTGTTCCGCACCGTGGGTGAGGGGGAGCGTGCGGTGGACCTGGGTCGGGTCGGTGAAGCCGAGGACGGTCTCGCCGGGGGCGGTGACGAAGCGCTGGGCGGCGATGTCGGTGGGGAGCGGGGCGAGGACGCCGACCGTGAGCTGGTTGCCCTCCTCGTCCCACGCGAAGTGGTACTCCCGGCCGCGGCCGGACTTCGCGGTGAGCAACTGCTCGATCCGCGCGCGGGAGTCGGGCTCGCCGTCGGTGAAGTACGCCGGATAGCGGACGACCAGGTGGGCGACGCGGCCCGAGCCGTCGAACTCGTAGGCGGGGAAGGCCTTCTCCCAGTCGCCGCCGTGGGCGAACAGGGGGGCCGGGTCCTCGGCGGTCGCGAAGTAGGGCACCAGTGCCTCGTAGAGGGACTGGAGGCGCTGGGTCTGGGACTCGTCGGGCCCTTCGGGCGCCGGCGGGGTGCGATCGCGGCCGTGCCATGCTGCCGCCGCCATCAGGGTGATGGCGGCGAGCAGCGGGCCGTAGGGCACCAGGGCCACGACCAGGATCACCGAGGCGACGAGGAAAAGCAGCGGCCCGCGCTTGTCCTTGGGGGTCTCGGCCCATCTGCGCCGTCCGGCGGATGCCAGCCGGCGCAGACCCCGGGCGATCGTGATCAGCGGATGGAGGACATCGGTGGCGCTGTCGGCCGCCGTCCGGGCCAGCTCCCGGCTCCGGGCGATCTGTGCGGTGCCGTTGCTCAGGATGCGGGGGAGGGGGCGCCGGGCCACTGCTGTCTCCTGAAGGTGCGTACGAGTGGTTGCGTCAGAACTTGATGCCGCCGAGGAGGCTCGCCAGGCTCTCGCCGCCGGCCTTGATGCTGGGGGCGATGGCCGTGCTGGCCATGTAGAAGCCGAAGAGTGCGGCCACCAGGGCGTGGGAGGCCTTGAGTCCGTCCTTCTTGAAGAAGAGGAAGACGATGATGCCGAGAAGGACGACGCCGGACATGGACAGGATCATTTGAGCTCTCCTGGTTCGTGGGGACAGTCACCATGAGTTCTTCCAGGATCACAGGATGTATCCATACGATAAAAGGTGCAACTGGGTGAATTTCGGCGGATTTCCCTCGGATGGTGGAGCGCATTCGGGCCTTCCGAGCAGGGGTTTTCCTGTGTCGGGCCCAGTGGTGATCTTTGCCTGGGACGGCGCCGGTCATGTGTCCGCGGAGCCAGTACGCTGGCGATTCACCCGTACTAGTGAGAGGCGGTCAGGCCGATGAGTGAAGCCCCCGACCCCGAGGTCGTGGAGCTCGCGACCAAGATCTTCGACCTGGCCCGGCAGGGCGGGACCGAGGCGCTGGTCGCGTACGTGGACGCGGGCGTTCCGGCCAACCTCACGAATGACCGCGGTGACTCCCTGGTGATGCTCGCCGCGTATCACGGGCACGCCGAGGCCGTACGGGCCCTGCTGGCGCGGGGCGCCGAGGCCGACCGGATCAACGACCGGGGGCAGACGCCGCTCGCCGGAGCCGTCTTCAAGGGCGAGCAAGAGGTGATCGAAGTCCTGCTGGAGGCCGGCGCCGATCCGGCCGCGGGCACCCCGTCGGCGGTCGACACGGCGCGGATGTTCGCCAAGGCCGAGCTGCTGGAGCTGTTCGGCGCGCACTGACGCACGGCCCGTCGACAGCTGCGCCGGGCCTTCTGATCAGGTACGACAAGGAAAACGGGGGAAAACGGGGGAAGGCAGCACGGGCCCGCCCGAAATTTCGGTCGCGGCATCGAGAACTGCCGGGTCATCATGACGTCGTGATTTACGGACGCGATGGCTGGGCAGGTGTTGCCGCACCGCGCGGGCCGTAGATGCGGCCCGCATGGGCCACCTACGAGAGGCAGAGGAAAATGGTCTACAGCAAGCAGGAAACGGCGGGCGCCCCGACGTGTTGTCACGTGGCCAGGTAGTGCACGTCCCCCGGTTGCGTCGACGCTTGATGTGAGGCTGTTTCCCATGTTCGATCCGGTCATAGCGCCCAGCGGTACGCTGCTCGGCCTGCTTCAGCGGGGCCGCGGCGACGGCACACTGCACGCGCTCACCGCCCCGCGTGCCGAAGCACTCGCGGCACTGAACCACTGTGTGCTGCGCGACCCCCGCCACGACTGGCAGGTGGAGAACCGCTCCCTGTACTACGCCCGTCTGTACCTCGACCTGAACGGCGACCTGGACGCCGTCGAGGCCCACCTCTTCGACGCCGAGGACGTCCTGGACACCGAGGAGTCCCGCACGGGCCTCGCGCTCGCCGTCCTGGGGCATCTCGCCTCCTACGGCAGGCGGGACGCGCTCGCGCTGCTGCGCAGGTACGCGGCCTCGGGCAGCAACTGGGCCTGGGCCCTGGACGAGCTGGCGCTCCGGGACGACGACGCGGGCCTGCGCGCCCTCGCCGCTCCCGTCCTGGCGCGGTTCCCGGCCGACCCGGAGGGCGAGGCCGAGCTGGCCACCGTCGTACGGGACGCCTTCGAACCCCGGCCCTGGCGGCTGTGGGCCGAGGATCCACGCGAATCGATCGCCACGCGCGTGCGTGCCGCCCAGGAGGCCGGCTGCTTCGACCGCTGGCAACGCCAGATGCGACCTACCGGGCCCCGCCCGGGGTGGAGCGTGCAAGCGGTGTTCGAATGGGCCCAACAAGGCCTCGAACGCGGCGCCGCGCTGCACGTCCCCGCCGCCCGCTGCCTCAGCGCGGTCGCGGGCCCCGAGGACCGGCCCGAGATCGTCGAGGCGGCCAAGGACGGCGGCGAGGGAGCCCGCTGCACCGCCCTGCGGTATCTCGCCGACAGCAACGATCCCGAGGCCCTCGAACTGATCGAACGCGCGGTCGCCACCGGCTCCGCGCCCGTGGTCGAGGCCGCCGTCGACGCCTTCGAGCGGATGCGCTCCGTCGCCGCCGTCGACCGGGCCCGCGGCTGGGCCCGCCGCCCCGACCCGCTCGGCGCCGCCGCAGGGCGGATGCTCGCCTGCCGGGGCGGAGCCCAGGACAGCGACCTCGTCCTCGGCGCCCTCAGGGAGGCCGTCATGGGCGAAGGGCCCGACGCGCCCACCCTGTGGACCCTCGTCGACGGCGCCGGACGCCTCGGCATCGTCTGCGCCGCACCCGTCCTGCGCCATGTGTACCGGGAGACCGCCTCGTCCCATCTGCGCACCCGGGCCGCCCGCGCCCTGGCCGCCACCGACCCCTCCTACCCCACGGGCTTCGCCGTCGAGTGCCTCTGGGACTGCGAGGAGACCACCCGCGAGATCGCCGCCCGGCACGCCGAGACCGGCGACGCCCGCGTCGTGGAACAGCTCCGCAGGCTCGCCGCCGACCCGGCCGAGGAAGCGGAAGTCCAGACAGCCGTACGGAGCCGGATCGGGCCCGACGCACCCGCAGTGTGAACACGGGATGACCCGCGGGTCAGACAGGCATGGACGCCGTCTGACCTGCTCGGGTGTGCAGTGCAACGCTCATGGGACGTTCACCGTTCGCATAGATCCACGTTGACGCGGGCACGTCCAGCACGGCGACAACACGGGTATGCGTGTCGTCATCGTGACCGAATCCTTTCCCCCCGATGTGAACGGCGTGGCCCACTGCGCGCTCCAGACCGCCCGGCACCTCGTGGATCGCGGTCATCATCCGCTCGTCGTCGCGCCGGCCACCGCGGCCGGTAGCGGGCCCGACGCCCAGTCGCCGTGCCCCGTCATCCGTATCCCCTCCCTACCGCTCCCGGGCTACCCCCAGGTCCGCGTCGCCCTCCCCAGCCGACGCGTCGCCGCGGCCATCACCGCGCACCGCGCCGACATCGTGCACCTGGCCAGCCCCTTCATCCTCGGCGTCCGCGGCATGGCCGCCGCCGCCCGGCTCGGCATCCCCGCCGTCGCCGTCTACCAGACCGACCTCGCCGGCTACGCCCGTACGTACGTCGGTGCGGGCGAGGCCACCGCCTGGCGGCGCATACGCTCCGTCCACGCCGCCGCCGACCGCACCCTCGCGCCCTCCAGCGCGGCCCTGGGCGACCTGGAGGCACACGGCGTGCCCCGGGTCAGGCTCTGGCCGCGCGGCGTGGACACCGAGCGCTTCCGCCCCGAGTACCACGACGAGGCGCTGCGCCGCGAACTCGCCCCCAACGGCGAGCTGATCATCGGCTACGTCGGCCGGCTCGCCCCCGAGAAGCAGGTCGAACTCCTCGCCGGAGCCTGCGGCCTGGAGGGCGTCCGCGTCGTGGTCGTCGGCGACGGGCCCAGCCAGCCGCACCTCACCGAGGCGCTGCCGGGCGCGGTCTTCCTCGGACGCCGTACCGGAGACGAGCTCGCCCGTATCTTCGCCTCGTTGGACATATTCGTGCACACCGGACCTTTTGAGACCTTCTGCCAGACCGTCCAGGAAGCCATGGCCAGCGGCGTACCCGTCGTCGCGCCCGCCGCCGGCGGCCCGCTGGACCTGGTCGCCCACGGGCGCACCGGGTTCCTCTTCCCGCCGCGCGACGAGGTCGCCGTGACGGACGCCGTACGGACCCTGGCCGCCGATCCCGTGCTGCGGGCCGAGTACGGCTCCGCCGCGCGGGCCATGGTCGAGGGCCGCACCTGGGCGGCCGTCGGCGACCAACTGATCGCGCACTACGGCGATGTGCTCGCCGCGCGCCGGCTGGTGGTGGCGGCATGAACACCGCTTCCCTCAGGATCGTGCGGCTCGCCAACTTCGTGGCCCCCTCCTCCGGGGGCCTGCGCACCGCCCTGCGCGAGCTGGGCAAGGGCTTCAAGGAGGCCGGTCACGACCCTGTCCTCATCGTGCCCGGCGAGCGCCACACCGACCGTGAGACCGAGCAGGGCCGGGTCATCACCCTGCCTGGGCCGCTGCTGCCCGGCACCGGCGGCTACCGCGTCCTCGCCGACAAGCGGCGCGTGGCCAACCTCCTGGAACAACTCGCCCCCGACCGCCTGGAGGTCTCCGACCGCACGACCCTGCGCTGGACCGGCAAGTGGGCCAGACGGGCCCGCATCCCCGCCGTGATGGTGTCCCACGAGACCGCCGACGGCGTCCTGCGCACCTGGGGCCTCTCGGAGAACATGTCCCGGCGCGCCGCCGACGCCCTCAACGTCCGTACGGCGCACACCTACGCGCGCGTGGTGTGCACCACCGAGTTCGCCGAGCGGGAGTTCGTCCGCATCGGCGCCCGCAACGTCGTACGGGCCCCTCTGGGCGTCGACCTGGTGGAACGCCGTCCGGCGCTCCGGGACCCGGAGCTCCGCGCGCGGCACGCACGCGTGGACGACGTTCTGCTGGTGACCTGCACCAGGCTCTCCGTGGAGAAGAAGCCCGGTACGGCCATCGACGCCCTGGAGGCACTCGTACGGCGCGGACGGCGGGCGGTCCTCGTGGTCGCCGGGGACGGGCCACTGCGGGCCCGCCTCGAACAGCGGGTACGGGAGCGCGGGTTGCCGGTCGTCTTCCTCGGGCACGTCTCCGACCGCGGGCTGCTCGGCGCGCTCCAGGCCTCCGCCGACGTGTGCCTGGCACCCGGGCCCGCCGAGACCTTCGGGCTCGCCGCGTTGGAGGCCATGGCCTGCGGCACGCCCGTGGTGGCCAGCGCCTCGTCCGCGCTGCCCGAGGTCATCGGCTCCGCAGGCGCCACGGCCGCGGACAACGGGAGGGCCTTCGCGGACGCCGTGGACATGCTCCTGGAGCGCCCCGAGGCGGAGCGGCGGGAGACCGCACGCGCGCGTGCGGAGTGCTTCGGCTGGCACACCGCGGTCGACGCGTTCCTCGCCGCGCACGACGCGGATGTCCCGGTACGGCGGTTCGTGCCCGGAGGCGTGGCATGAGCACGGTTCGTTTCGTCGCCCTCGGTGATTCCCTCACCGAGGGCGTGGGCGATCCCGTCGGCGAGGCCTGGCGCGGTTGGGCCGCGCTGCTCGCCGACGGGTTGGCCGGGCAGCCCGAGGGGTCCGTGGAGTTCACGAACCTGGCGGTCAGCGGGGCGCAGACGCGGGACGTGCTGGAACGGCAGACCCCGGCCGGGCTCGCCCTGAACCCGGACGTCGTGTCCGTCGTCATAGGGGTCAACGACACCCTGCGCTGCACCTTCGACATCCAGGCCGTGGCCGCCCGCCTCGACGAGGTCTACGCGGCCTTCACCGAGCAGGGCGCGGTCCTGCTCACGGCCTGTCTGCCCGACCCGGGCGCGATGCTCGGCCTCCCCGGCGCCCTGGCCCGCCCGCTGGCCCGCCGGCAGCGCGCCGTGAACACCGTGGTGCACGCCCTCTCCGAGCGGTACGGGGCCGTGCATCTGCACGCGGCGGAGGGCGCGTGGATCATGGACCGGGCGATCTGGAGCGCGGACCGGCTGCACCCCGGGGAGCGCGGACACCGCCAACTGGCCCTGCGTTTCCATGCGTTGCTCGCGCAGGAGGGTGTGGCCTCGGGGGCCGCACCGTCGCCGGAGCCCGAGTTCCCGGTGCCCACCAAGTCGGCCAGCCTGCTGTGGCTGGCGACCGCGGGCACCGGGTGGGTGGCCCGCCGCTGCACCGACCTGCTGCCGCAGCTCCTCAGGCTGGCCGCCGACGAAATGCGCCACCGCGCGCGGGGCACGAGCGCCCGGCTCGACCTGAGCGCGTCCCACGCGGTGTCGATGGCACTGGCCTCCCTGTCGGTGCAGCAGGAGCAACCCGACCCCGCGTAGGGCGTCAGGCGCCTCAGCGGCGGCGTACGGCCACGAAACGCACCGGGGTGCCGGGCACCGCCTGCGCGGCGGCCGGGAGGTCCGTGGCGCGGACGACGGCGATCACCGGGTAGCCGCCGGTGGTCGGATGGTCGGCGAGGAAGACCACCGGGCGGCCGTCCGGGGGAACCTGGACGGCACCGAGGACCATGCCCTCGCTGGGGAGTTCACCGGTCAGGGCCCGTTCCAGGGCGGGCCCCTCGGTACGCAGTCCGATGCGGTTGCTCGCCGAGGACACCCGGTAGGCGCGTGACGTGAACGCCCGCACGGCCTCCGGAGTGAACCAGTCGTCGCGTGGTCCCAGGGTCACCCGCAGCACGAGTTCCACCGGGGGGCGCGGCTGCGGGGCGACGTCCACGCGCGCGTGGAGGCTTTTCAGGGATCCCACGGGCAGTATGGCGCCGTTCGTGAGCGGTGCCGGACCGAGCCCGGACAGCAGGTCCGTGGAACGGCTGCCGAGCACCGGCTCCACGGCGACGCCACCCGCGAAGGCGACATAACTGCGTACTCCGGAGACGGCCGCTCCGATGTCGAGGAGCGCCCCGGCGGCCACATGCACGGGTGCTCCCCAGGCGGCGGGTCTGCCGTCCACTGTCACCGGGCAGGGCGCGCCGCCGACCGCCACGAGGATTGTTGAACGAGGCCGTACGGCACAGCCGTTGAGGGTCGTCTCCAGGACGGCCGCTTCGGGCGGATTGCCGACCAGCCGGTTGACGAGCGCCGCCGCGGGCCCGTCGAGCGCCCCCGAACGCGGCACCCCCAGGTGTGCGTGTCCGGGCCGCCCCAGGTCCTGCACGGTGGTCAGGGCCCCGGCCCGTACGACGGCGAAGGCGCGGTCCGTCATACGTCCGCCACCGGGACGAAGCGCACGCGCGTGCCCGGCGACAGCAGCGCGGCCGGCACGCGCGCGGGGTCCCACAGGACCGCGTCCGTCGTGCCGATGAGCTGCCAACCGCCGGGCGAGGCACGGGGATACACGCCGGTGTACGGGCCCGCCAGGCCCACGGCACCGGCGTGGACGGCCGTGCGCGGGGTGGCCCGGCGCGGGACGTCGTAGCGGGCCGGGAGGCCGGTGAGGTAGCCGAAGCCGGGGGCGAATCCGCAGAAGGCGACGCGGAACTCGGTGGCCGCGTGGATGCGGGCGACCTCCCGCTCGGGGACGCCCCACAGGGCGGCGACGTCGGCGAGGTCCGGGCCGTCGTAGCGCACCGGGAGGTCGATCACCTCCCCCGCGCGCGGGGGAGCGGGAGGTACGTCGGAGGAGGTCAGTTCGGAGGCCAGACGGGCCGGGTCGGCGAGGCCGTCGAGGAGGACCGTGCGGGCGGCCGGGACGATCTCGCGGACGGTGAGCAGGCCCTCCGCGCGGCGCCGCAGCAGCTCCGCGTGGACGGCCTCGGCCTCCTCCCCGGAGGCGACCTCGACGAGCAGTGCGTCGTCCCCGACGCGCAGGGCCCTCACGCGAAGGCCTCCACCGAAACACCCGACTCCAGGAGCCGTTCGCGGACCCTGCGGGCCAGTTCGACCGCGCCGGGCGTGTCCCCGTGCAGGCACAGGGAGCGGGCCCGTACCTCGATACGCGCCCCGGAGAGCGCGGTGACCACCCCGGAGCGGGCCAGGCTCAGCGAGCGCTCCACGACCGCGTCGGGGTCGGTGATCACCGCCCCGTCCCGGCCGCGCGGCACGAGCGTGCCCTCGTCGGTGTACGCGCGGTCCGCGAACGCCTCCGCGACGGCAGGCAGCCCGGCCTTCGCGGCCAGTTCGAGCACGACCGAACCCGGCAGCCCCAGCACGGGCAGCGAGGCGTCCGCCAGGAGCACGCCCTCGATCACCGCGGCGGCCTGCTCCCGGTCGTGCACGATCCGGTTGTAGAGCGCGCCGTGCGGCTTGACGTACGACACGCGCGTGCCCGCCGCCCGGGCGAACACCTCCAAGGCGCCGATCTGGTACGCCACTTCGGCCGCCAGCTCGGCGGGCGGCACGTCCATCGCGCGCCGCCCGAAACCCGCCAGATCCCGGTAGGACACCTGCGCGCCGACCCGTACCCCGCGCTCGGCCGCCAGCTCGCACACCCGCCGCATGGTGACCGGGTCCCCGGCGTGGAAGCCGCAGGCCACGTTGGCGCTGGTGACGACGGACAGCAGCTGTTCGTCGTCGGTGAGGTGCCAGCGGCCGAAGCCCTCGCCGAGGTCGGCGTTCAGATCGATCATCATCTCTCCTGGTCAGGCGACGCGGTACTGCTCGTCGCGGGCGTCGGTGACGAACATCTGGCCCGGCGCGTGGGTGATGGCGAACGGCGGGCGGGACGCCATCACCGCGGCCTGCGGGGTCACTCCGCAGGCCCAGAACACCGGGATGTCGTCCGGCGCGGCGTCCACCGGATCACCGAAGTCCGGCCGGCCGAGGTCCTCGATGCCGAGTCCTGAGGGATCGCCGCAGTGTACGGGGCTGCCGTGCACCGCCGGGAGCAGCGCGGTCACCCGGATCGCCGTCGCCAGGTGCTCCGGCGGCACCGGGCGCATCGACACCACCATCGGGCCGTGCAGCCGCCCCGCCGGACGGCACGGGCGGCTCGTCACGTACATCGGGACGTTGCGGCCCTGCTCGATGTGCCGGATCGGGACTCCCGCCTCGCTGAGCGACCACTCGAACGTGAAGCTGCAGCCGATCAGGAACGACACCAGGTCGTCGCGCCAGTGCGCGCGCACGTCCGTCGGCTCGTCCACCAACTCGCCGTCCCGCCACACCCGGTAGCGCGGCAGATCGGTGCGCAGGTCCGCGCCGTCGGCGAGAACCGTCTTCCAGGAGCCGGCGTCCGTGACGTCGAGCACCGGACAGGGCTTCGGGTTGCGCTGGCAGAACAGCAGCATGTCGTAGGCCCAGTCGGCGGGCACCGAGATCAGGTTGACCTGGGTGTGGCCCGCCGCGACCCCGGCCGTGGGGCCCGTCAGACCGCCCCGGAAGTGTTCCCGGGCGGTTTTGGGGCTCCACGCGTGCGCGTGCTCGTCGACGAGGGTCAGGGGACGGTCCTCCGTGCGGTTCACTCGAGTTCCTTTCCGCGGGTCTCCGGCAGCCCCAGGAGCGCCAGCGCCGCGATGCCGTAGCCGATCGCCCCGAAGACGAGTGCCCCGCCCACACCCCAACTGTCGGCCAGGAAGCCCACCAGGGTCGGGAAGACGGCGCCCACCGCGCGGCCCGTGTTGTAGGTGAAGCCCTGTCCCGTGCCGCGCAGTGCCGTCGGGTACAGCTCGCTCAGGTACGAGCCGAAGCCGCTGAAGATCGCCGACATGCAGAACCCGAGCGGGAAACCGAGCACCAGGAGAAGGGTGTTGGCGCCGCTGGGAATGTGCGTGTACACCAGGATGCAGATCGCCGAGAGCAGCGCGAAGAGCCAGATGTTGCGCCTGCGGCCCAGCACGTCCGTGAGGTAGCCACCGGTCAGGTAGCCGAGGAAGGCGCCGGAGATCAGGAACGTGAGATAGGCGCCGGTGCCGACGACCGACAGGCCGCGCTCCGTCTTGAGGTACGTCGGCACCCAGGTGGCGAGGGTGTAGTAGCCGCCCTGGACGCCGGTGGAGAGCAGACCCGCGAAGACCGTCGTGCGCAGCAGGCCCGGTGCCTGCGCCGCGCCCGGCTTGAAGATCGCCGCGAACGAACCCTTCTGGGAGTTCTGTTCGCGTACGGCCGTCGCCTCGGGGGCGTCGTGCACCCGGCGCCGTACCCAGATCACCAGCAGCGCGGGCAGCGCGCCGGTCCAGAACATCACCCGCCAGGCCAGGTCGTCGCCGAGGAACGAGAAGACCAGCGTGTAGACGACCGCGGCCAGCGCCCAGCCGACCGCCCAGGAGCTCTGGATCGCGCCGAGCGTACGGCCGCGGTGCCTGGGGCTCGCGTACTCGGCGACCAGGATCGCGCCGACCGCCCACTCACCGCCGAAACCGAGGCCCTGGAGGGCGCGGAAGACGAGCAGGGTCTCGTAGTTGGGCGCGAAGCCGCAGGCCACGGTGAAGACGGCGTAGGTGATCACCGTGATCATCAGGGCCTTGACGCGGCCGACCCGGTCGGCGAAGACGCCCGCGGCGGCGCCCCCGACCGCGGAGACGACCAGCGTGACCGTCGTGAACAGGCCGGTCTGGCCGCTGTCCAGGCCGAAGTACGCGGCCAGCGCGACCATGCTCAGCGGCAGCGTGAAGTAGTCGTAGGAGTCCAGGGCATAGCCGCCGAACGCGCCGGCGAAGGCGCGGCGGCCGTTCGGACCGAGTGCACGGAACCAGGCCAACGCACCGTCGTCGGCGGTGAGTTCATCCGTGTCCGGGTGTGTGCCGGTGTTCAGGGCCTGAGGTGGAGGGGTCGTGCTCATGGGCACCTCGCAGTGGGAGGACGGAGGGTGCTGGGACTGAGCCGTGCCGTGCGGAAGCCGTCGGCGCCGGGGTGAGCGGGTGGCGCCATACCGAGCAAGGTAGAGGATTGTTGAACGATCCTTCAAGGTGCATGTTGTTTCGTTCTTGTATCTGCGGTTGAATTCCGGGCATGGCAGAGCAGATGGCGGGACTGGCCGACGACCGCGCCCTCCTGGGCCGTACGAGCACCGCGGAACGCGTCTCGGACATCCTCAGAAGCCGTATCGCCGACGGCTATTTCCCGCCGGGCACCCGGCTCTCGGAGGACAGCATCGGCGGCGCGCTCGGTGTGTCGCGCAACACACTCCGCGAGTCGTTCCGGCTGCTCACGCACGAGCGGCTGCTCGTCCACGAGTTGAACCGGGGCGTCTTCGTCCGGGTTCTCACCATCGAGGACGTCGAGGACATCTACCGCACCCGCCGCCTCGTCGAGTGCGCCGTCGTACGAGGACTGGGCGAACCGCCGTACGCCCTCGAACAACTCGCCGCGGCCGTGACGGAGGGGCAGTTGGCGTCCGTCGAGGATGACTGGAAAGGAGTGGGTACGGCCAATATCCACTTCCACCGGGAACTGGTCGCCCTCGCCGGCACCGCCCGCACCGACGAGCTGATGCGCAGCGTCTTCGCCGAACTCCGGCTCGCCTTCCACCTCGTGGACGACCCGAAGGCCCTCCACGAGCCGTACCTCCAGCGCAACCGCCTGATCCTCCAGGCCCTTCAGGCGGGCGACCGCGCCGAGGCCGAGAAACTGCTGGCGGTCTACCTCGACGACTCGCTGAAACGGGTCGTGGAGGCGTACCGGCGACGGGTCGGCGAGGACGGTACGGTGCTCGGCTGAACCGTGCACGCGGCTGTGACGGGAGTCGCTTCTGCGTCGTTTGGGTCGTTGTCAGACCGAGGACCTAGTCTGTGCAGCATGACTTCGCCTGCTTCGACGGACAGCGTTCCGCCCCAGTTCAGCGCGGGGCCGCGCCCCGCCCCGGGCCCGGCCGCCGACGAGGGACTGGCGCGGCGACTGCGCGCGCTCGCCTGCACCGCGCCGCTGCACGACCTCGACGCGCGCAAGGCCAACCTCGCGGGCGAGTACTCGGTCTACGGCATGGCGGAGGTGGCCCTCGCCGCCATCGACCTGGTCACCCTGAACATGGACTTCGACACCGGCGCGGACCACGACCAGATAGTGGCCAGGCTCATCCCGCGCATCGCCGCCCAGGCCCCGCAGCGCCCCGTCACCGAGCACGAGCGCGTGGCCCGCTGGGTCCTGGAGAACCTGATCAACGTCGGCAGCGTCGACCGCGGCTTCCGCACGGTCTACGGCACGTTCGCCCAGGACGGCACCTATGTGCGCCGCGACTACGACTTCAAGCTGATCGAGGAGGTCCCCGGCTACGGCGGCAGCGTCTACCTCCGTACGACCGACGAGGCCGTCAACGTCCTGGTGGGCGCCCTCGACACCGACGTCACCAGCGCGCAGATCGCCGCCGAGGTCAAGCTGGAGGTGCTGATCAGCCGCGGCCGGCTCGCCGACGCGCAACTCGCTGCGGAACAGGCCCGGTACCGGACCGTGCAGTACTCCGAGACGCTCAGGCGCGCCCTGGACGCCACGCGGCGCAACGTCCGCGCGGTGGACTGGCTCAACGCCGTGCCGGACATGATCGCCGAGGCCCTCGACCACGTTGCCGACCGGTACCGGCACGAAAACGCGATCCTGACCAATATCCGCAAGGCCCGTGACGAGTCCGAGGACGCCGAACAGAAGCGGCGCGCGGCCGAGTTGGTCGACATCGTGAAGGACTGCATCCGGCGGCACACCCAGCTTCAGTCGCGTCTTCTGGAGGCCGGGCCGCTGTTCCGTGCCGAGCAGGACCGGCAGGCCTTCGCGACGCCGATGACGACGTCGGGGATAGACCTCTACGGGCATCTCGTCTCGCCCGTTCTGCCGCTTCCGCTGGAGCAGGCGATCAAGGTCACGGACGCGTTCTTCGCGCGCGGGACCGGGTTGCGTACGCCGGTGTCCGTTCGGGTGGGGGATCTTGTCGAGATACTGCTGACGCCGCCTCAGGAGCGGGAGCATCTCGGGGCGGAGATGCCGGAGCCGGATCTCATCGCGACGCCGGACGACAGTCGGTTCAGCGAGGAGCAGTTGGCGGCGGCTATGGAGTTGCTCGATCTGCCGGCGGATGCGCCTCGGCGGTTGTCGGGGTTGCTGGCGGATGCGCGGTGTCAGGATGCGGAACTCCCTTATCTGGTGGCTCTGTTGGCCGTACATGCGGCCAGTCCGCCGGTCGGAACGGCTTATCGGCAGGGGGAGGCGAAGCTGTTGTTTGCCGTGGACGACGGGGTCGAGCTGGATGATCCCGAGTTCGGTGGGGCCGATCTGATCGTGGGGATGGCCTTGTTGGATGCGGTGGGGATGGCTGCGGGGCGGACGGAGGCGGCGTGATGATTCTGTCGTTGTTCGAGTGCACGTCCGTTGTGGCTGGTCGCGCCCACGCGGCGGAGCCGCGAATGTCACAGCCCCGCGCCCCTAGCGGGGCGCTTGCCCTCGACCTCGTTTTCAAGAACAAGGAGTTGCAGTCGTGACCGAGCACGAGCCGGACGTAGCCGCCGTACCGGTGACCGCTGTCATCACGCCCGCAGACGCCGCCGACGCGGCTCGGCTCGTCGCGTTCGGGTTGCAGCCGAAACTGCAGCCCGCGCGGGACCAGGAGTACGCGGAGTTGTTGAGGCGGTATCGGGAGGACCCGCCGTTCGCCCGGCTCGCCGATGCCGTGGCCGCCGGGCTCGGGCTGGTGGTGCTGGAGGTGTCCCCGCGCGCGGGGATGGCTGTGACCGCTGCCGAGGACTCGGTGTTCGCCGTGCGCATGGGGGACTACGCGCGTCGTACGGCCGCCGACTCAGGGGACCGTTTTCTGCACGGGCTCGCCCATCTCGCCGTAGCCGCGATGGCGTTCCCGCGCCCCGAGGACCTCGCCGACGACGGCTACATCGGCCGCGTCACGGTCAACGGGGTCGACGCGTTCGTACGACAGGCCTGCCGTCGCTTGGAGGAGCGGGCCGACGAGCAGGGCATGAACACCGACCCGGCCACCGACGCGCCCGGACTGGAGGCCGCGTGGCGGATCTGGGTCAGACGCAGCGCGACCGGAGCCACCAAGGACGCCCGCAGACTGGCCGGTTCGACCACCGGCATCGTCGGCAAGGCCGCCGCCTTCCTCACCGACTCCGGCTTCCTCCAGCGCACGGGCGACGACAACGGCGGGACCTATCGCACGACCGCCCGCTATCAGCTCCAGGTGCGTGACATGGCCGGCAGTGCCGCCATGGCCGAGCTGCTGGAGCTGGGCGTCGTCCCGGTCACCGACGGCACCGCGAGCCTGCTGCCCGCCGAGGACACCGAGGACCTGGAGCTGGTGGCCGACGCCGGGCTGCCGTTCCACTCCTGATCCCCAGCTCCTCCCGAAGACCCACGAACCCCCCACACCTGCCGAAGACTTACGACGAGAGTCCGCCATGTACGAGCTGTCCCGGGTCCGCCTCTACTCCATCGGGCCCGCCGGTGCGCGCTACGCCGACACCGTGCTTGACCTGCGAGGCGTGGGCAAGCCCGTGCCCGACCCCGCGCCCACCCAGGCGGAGTTCTTCGAGGACGAGCCCGTCGGGCCGCCGCGCCGCCCCGCGCCCGCCGGCGTGCTCTTCCTGGAGAACGGCGGCGGCAAGTCCGTCCTGCTCAAGCTGATCTTCTCCGTGATGCTGCCCGGCCACCGCAACACCCTGGGCGGCGCCAGCTCCGGTGTGCTCCGCAAGTTCCTCCTCGCGGACGACTGCGGCCATGTCGCCCTGGAGTGGCAGCACACGCTGACCGGCGAGTGCGTGGTGGTCGGCAAGGTCAGCGAGTGGCGGGGGCGCCAAGTATCCAACGACCCGCGGAAGTTCGCCGAGGCCTGGTACTCGTTCCGGCCCGGGCCGGGGCTGAGCCTGGACAACCTCCCCGTCGCCGAGGCCACTTCCGTACGGCCGCCCGTCGAGGGCGCGTCCGGCGCGCAGGGCCGTCGGCGCACCATGAAGGGTTTCCGGGACGCCATCACCGAGGCGGGCAAGGCGTATCCGCACCTCGAAGTGCACTGGGAGGAGATCCACGACCGCTGGATCGAGCACCTCGGCGACCTCGGCCTCGACCCCGAACTCTTCCGCTACCAGCGGGAGATGAACGCCGACGAGGGCGAGGCCGCCGGCCTCTTCGCGGTCAAGAAGGACTCCGACTTCACCGACCTGCTGTTGCGCGCGGTCACCGACACCCGGGACACCGACGGGCTCGCCGACCTGGTCGGCGGATTCGGCCACAAGCTGGGGCGGCGGGCCGAGTTGATCGCCGAGCGGGAGTTCACGGCCGGTTCCGTGGACCTGCTCGGCCGGATCGTCGAGGCCGCCGAGGCGCGGGCACGCGCGCGTGACATCCACACCGGCGCCGAGCGTCGTACCCGCACCCTCGCGCGGCGGCTGTCCGCGCGGGGCGCACAGGAGCGGGTGCGGGCCGCAGACCTCGCCCAGCGGGTCACCGCCGCCGCGTACGCCGTCACGCACGCCGAGGGGGCACGCGAGCGCAGCGCGCTCATCGCGGCCGAACTGGCGTACCGGCACGCCTCGTTGGCACTGGCCACAACGGAGAAGTCCGCCGCCGCGCAGAAGCGCGAGCTGGCCGACGCACGCACGCTGCACTCCGCCTGGCAGGCCGCCGAGGCCGTCCTGCGGCACCGCGCCGCCGCCGACCGCTCCGCGCGCGTGGCCGTCGCGATCCGCGAGGCCGAGAGGGACGCCGCCCCGGCGCTCGCCGCTCGCGCTAAGGCCGCCGCCGATCTCGTACGGGCCCTGCACACCGCCGCCGAGAGCGCCGAGAACCTTGCCAACGAGGGCGAGGAGCGGTCCGCCGCCCTCCAGGAGGTCGGCGAGACCTCCCACCGCGACGCGACCTCCGCCGCCACCGAGGCGCAGCGCGCCCGCAGCGAGGTCGGGCATCTGCGCCAGCGCCTGTCCGAGGTCGAGCAGGAGACCGCCGAGGCGGTGCGCGCCGGCTGGCTCGACAACAGCGCCCCCGACGCCGACCCCGCCCGCGCGGCCCTCGCCGCGAGCGACGCCGAGAAGACGGCCGTGGCCGCCTGGGACACCGCGCGCGAGGCATCACGGCGGGCGTCCGAGCACGCCCGCGAAGCGGCTTCCGCCGAGTCACGCGCGGAGTTGACGGCGGCCCGCGCGTCCGACGCGGCGACGGCTGCCGAGCGGACCTATGACGCCGAGCGGCGCCTCGCCGAGGGGTTGGCGGGGGAGGAACGGCTGGCTGAACTGCTCAGCTTGCCTGGTGCCGGTGGTGCCGGTGGTGCCGGTGGTGCCGGTGGTGCCGGCGGTGCCGCAGGTGGTAGCGGTGGTGTGCCGGTACCGCGCGGTGCGGGCGCCGGGCGCGCGGCCGACGGGGCGGTGACGGGACAGGGCGATGCCGGGGCCCCAGGCACTGCGGGCCAGGGCGCTGAGGGCGGCGCGGGCGCGGGCTCGGGAGCGGTCGGTGACGGTGCCGAGTCGGATGTGCGGACCGGTGCTTCGGCCAACGGCCTTGTCGTAAACGGACGTTCGGCAACCAACACCGCCCCCGCTACCAGCCCCGCAGGCAGCGGCCATTCCTCCACCAACACCGGTACGGTCACCTACCCCGGTACCACCAAACCCACCCGCCCCCTCGCCGAAGGCCCCCTCACCCCCGAGGACCTCGACCGCTTCGCCGACGAGTTGCGCGAGCTGCTCGACGACGGGGTCGCCTCCGCGGAGCGGCAGCTCTTCGACCTGCGTACCGCCGCCGCCGACGACTCCCGGATCCTCGGGGCGCTCGGTGACGGCGGACTGCTGCCGCCCGGCCCGGATGTGTTGGCAACCGTGGAATACCTCGGTGAGCACGGCATCCCGGCGCTGCCCGGCTGGCGTTACCTTGCCCAGGCCGTCGACCCCACCGACCACGCGCGCGTGCTGGCCGCCCGGCCCGAGCTGGTCGACGGCGTGATCATCACCGACCCGGACACGCACGCGCGTGCCCGCGAGGCGCTCAACGAAGCAGCCCTGCTGCCCCGGTCCGCCGTGGCGGTCGGCACGGCCGCCGCCCTGCTCGCCCCGACTCCGGCGCCCGACGCGCAGACCACCGACGTCTTCCTCGTACCGCCGAACCCGGCCATGCACGACGAGCACGCCGCCGACGAGGAGCGGCAGGCGCTGCGCGCGCGGGCGGGGCAGCGGGACGAGGAGATCCGCACGCTCGCCGCGCGGCTCGGCAAGGACCGGGAGCTGGCGGCGCGGCTCGCGTCCTGGCGTACCGGCTGTCCGAGCGGGCGACTGGTCGAGCTGGCGCAGGCCGCGCGGGACACGCGCGCGTTCGCCGAGGAGGCCGAGGCCGAGCTGGCCGAGGCGCGGACCGTGCGGGCCGAGGCAGACGAAGCCGCCGCCGAGGCCGCCCAGGTGCGCGACGAGCGGCAGGAGACCGCGCAGAAGGCCCGGCGCGCCACCGACGCCCTCGCCGGACTCGCCTTCCGGCTGCGTGAACGCGCCGGCTGGCAGGTCAAACTGCGTGAACTCGCCGACGAGGCAGCCGAGTCGGAGGCCCGCGCCCAGTCCTGCCTGGAGCGCGCCCGAGCCGCCGACGAGGACCGCCGCGCCGCTCAGCGGGCCGCCGACGACGCCCGTCGTACGGCCCGTGCGCTGCGCGCCGAGCGCTCCGAGATCGCGGGCGCCCCCGACGACGTACCGGAAGACGACCCGGACGCCCCCAAACCCTCACTGCCCGCCCTCCGTGAGGCCTACCGGGCCGCCTCGCAGCTCTACGAGAAGGTCGGCGTCGGCGCCGATCTGCGGGCCGAGCAGGCGCGGGCGGAGAGCGACGAGAGCGCGGCGATCGCGGAACTGGACCGCCTCAGCAACAAGGTGCGTACGCGCGCGGCGCAGTTGCTCCAGTCACCGGACGGCTCCGACGGGCCCTCCCGGCAGGCCGCGGCGGCGCGTGCCGAGGAGCTGGTGCAGCTGCTGGAGACCCGGGTGTCGACCGCGAGCGAGCAGCTCGGGCGGCTGCGCGGCGAGGCCGAGCGGCACGCGCCCGAGGACGGCGAGGCGCATACCGAACTCGCCGAAGAACTCGTTCCGCGCGACGCCGAGCACGCCCAGGCACTGCTGCGTACGGCGACGGCCGAACTCGGCTCCCGCACCGACGCGTTGGGCCAGGCCCGCGAGGCGCACGCCGAACTCCTCGACGCGCACCGCGCCGCCGAGGACGGGGCCGGCGGCTTCGACGAGACCGCCGCGATGCTCCGTGACCTGTTGCGCGAGCACTCCTCGGACGAGGAGCAGGAGGAGCCCGAGCCGTACCCGGGCAGCGTGGAGGAGGCCCGGCACTCCGCCGCCGAGGCCCGTCGCTCGCTGCGCGGCTGCGCCGCCGACCTGTCCGCCGCAGAGAGCGCCGTACGCGAGGCGAGCGATGTGCTCGTGCGGCACGCCAACTCCACGCGCTACGAGCAGGTACGGACCCCCGCGCGGCAGCAGATCCGTGAGCTGCCCGCGTCCGCGTTGCCCGAGCACGCGCAGAAGTGGGCCGACGCCTTCGCGCCCCGACTCCGCGTCCTCACCGACGAGTTGGCGCAATTGGAGCGCAACCGCGACTCGATCGTGGACCGGCTGCGCGGGCTCGTCGAGTCGGCGCTGGCAACTCTGCGGTCCGCGCAGCGGCTGTCCCGGCTGCCCGAGGGTCTCGGCGAGTGGTCCGGGCAGGAGTTCCTGCGCATCCGCTTCGAGGAGCCCGACCAGGCCACGCTCACCGAGCGGCTCGGGGTGGTCGTCGACGAGGCGACCCGGGCCGCCGTGAAGAAGAACTCCGACATGCGGCGGGACGGAATGTCCTTGCTGCTGAGGGGAGTCGGGGCGGCTCTGGAACCCAAGGGTGTCGCCGTCGAGATCCTCAAGCCGGACGCCGTACTACGGGCCGAGCGCGTGCCCGTCGGGCAGATGGGCGACGTGTTCTCCGGCGGTCAGCTGCTCACCGCGGCCATCGCCCTGTACTGCACGATGGCCGCGCTGCGCTCGAACGACCGGGGCCGCGACAAGCACCGGCACGCCGGCACGCTCTTCCTCGACAACCCCATCGGGCGGGCCAACGCGACGTATCTGCTGGAGCTGCAGCGCGCCGTGTCCGACGCGCTCGGTGTCCAACTGCTGTACACCACCGGCCTGTTCGACACGACGGCACTGGCCGAGTTCCCGCTGGTCATCCGGCTGCGCAACGACGCCGACCTGAGGGCGGGCCTCAAGTACATCAGCGTGGAGGAACACCTCCGGCCGGGCCTGCCGCAGCAGGCCCCCGCCGGAGAAGGGGAGTCGGTGCACAGCGAGATCACGGCGACCCGCATGTTCAAGCGCCCGGCGCCGACCGCCCCGTAGGAGAGCCTCCGTAGGCCGACCTCAGGAGTGGGACAACTGCCCGGCGCCGCCCTTGCGGGCTATCCGCTCCTGCGCCCGCTCGGTGGCCCGTGCCTGACGCTGGGCCCGGCGCCGCTCGCGGCGGAGGGCCCTCGCGGTGCTGCTGGGCTCGGAGATCACGCCGTTGCGCTGGTTCCACGTCTGGCGGGTCACCCAGACGTCGAGGGCGCCCCAGGTGGCCACGACCGTGCTGGCCACGCTGCTGATCACCATCGGGAACGCCAGCCAGGACCCGGCCATCGTGCACAGGAAGGCGACCGTCGCCTGGATCAGCGTCACGGCGATGATGATCACCGCCCGCACGGCCGCCGTACGCACCGGGTCCGGCAGTCGGCGCCGACGGGCCGGCTCCTCGATCCACAACGGCCGGTAGTACTCCCGCTCTTCCGCTCTGCCGCGGGCCGAACGCGGCTCGTCGAATCCTGCCGCCGCCGGCTCGCTCCGGTACTCCGAAGCCCCGCCGCCCTGTGTCGTCGTGCCACCGTCCGCCGCGATGTCGTGATCCGGCGCCTCACGGCGCCGCCGCGCCGTCGACCGCGCCGCCACGCCGTCCTCAAGCGTCTCTTGCCGCTCCGCCGTGCCCATCAACGTGTCCTCCCCACCGCCGGTACACCACTCGCCCCGGAGTCCGAAGAATCCGGCTCCCCAGTGGGTGCCCGGCCTGCCCTGTTTTACGCCGCACGGTTGCGGATGCGGCTCGTGTGGCCGGTTCCGCCCCCATTTCCCGTAGAGAAAGACGAACAACATGCCACGAAGATTCCCAACGGACGAAAAATTCCGGCCAACTGGCCAAGGAGACCGATCAGGTGGGGTGAGGTGATCCCGGGGAAAACGGGGCGGCAATCTCCCGTAATGCCCCGACAACTCCCCATGTCTCGTCGCTGTTGCGGAAGTTCACGCTCCGGACAGCTCTTCGAGTTACCTCTGTGTCAGTAGTAGGCTCGCGCCGTTTGTTGACGCACATGTGTACCCCCGGCCGGCGGGGGTCCAGCTGGGGGAGGCCATGCGCTTTCGCGGGAAGTCCATCCGCCGGAAGATCGTGGCGCTCCTTCTCGTGCCGCTCGTGTCCCTGACCGCGATCTGGGCGTTCGCCACGGTCCTCACCGGCCGGGCGGCCGGAGACCTGTTCAACGTGTCGTCGGTCGTTGAGAAGATCGGCTATCCCACCGAGGACACCGTCCGCGTCATCCAGCAGGAACGCCGACAGTCGCTCGTCTACCTGGCCGACCCCCGCGCCGCCGACGGGCTCACCGACCTCAGACGCAGCCGTGCCGCGACCGACGAAGCCGTCGCCAAGATCCGCAAGAACGCCGAGAACCCGGACGTGCGCAACGCGATGGGCGAGGCGACGGACGGCCGTGTCGGCGCGGTCCTCGACGCCTTCGACGGCCTCGCGTCCCTGCGGCGCGGCGTCGACGACGGCACCGTCAACCGCGCTCAGGCCCTCGGCCTCTACAACCACCTCGTAGACCCGTGCTACGTGCTGCTGTCCAACCTCCACGTC
This sequence comes from Streptomyces sp. NPDC088350, assembly GCF_044753545.1. Taxonomy (NCBI): domain Bacteria; kingdom Bacillati; phylum Actinomycetota; class Actinomycetes; order Kitasatosporales; family Streptomycetaceae; genus Streptomyces; species Streptomyces sp. NPDC088350. The sequence goes on from NZ_JBIVNL010000016.1 coordinate 205,927, forward strand.
GTCGACAACGTCGAGATGGACAAGCAGTACCGCGCTCTCGTCAACCTCGCCCGCGCACGTGAACTGCTCTCCCGCGAGGACGCGTTGCTCGGCTCCTCCCTGATCGTCGGCGAGCTCACCCGGGACGAGACCCGCGACATCTCCGACCTCGTCGCGCAGCGCACCCTGTTGTACGACATCAACCTGCCGCTGTTGCCCTCCTCGGAGCGCGGCCACTTCGAACGCTTCTGGACGAACGCGGCCAGCGCCCCGCTGCGCGTGGCCGAACAGGCAGCCGCCTCGACCACGTCCGGCACGCCCCGCCACGTCACCGCACAGACCTGGAACACCGCGGCCGGTGGCGTGCTGGACAAGCTCGGCGCTCTCGACGACCGGGCCAACGACCGCTACCAGGACCGCGTGCGCCCCGTCGCGATGAGCGTCATCCTCAAGGCGGCCGTCGCCGGCGTCCTCGGCCTGATCGCCCTCCTGGTCTCGCTCTTCCTGTCCGTCCGTATCGGCCGCGGCCTCATCCGCGACCTGCGCCAACTGCGCCTGGACGCCCACGAGGCGTCCGGCGTACGGCTGCCCAGCGTGATGCGCCGCCTGTCCGTGGGCGAGGTCGTCGACGTGGAGACCGAGGTCCCGCGCCTGGAATACGACCGGAACGAGATCGGCGACGTCGGCCAGGCCCTCAACACCCTTCAGCGGGCCGCCGTCGAAGCCGCCGTGAAACAGGCCGAGTTGCGCTCCGGCGTCTCCGAGGTCTTCGTCAACCTCGCCCGGCGCAGCCAGGTCCTGCTGCACAAGCAGCTCACTCTGCTCGACACCATGGAGCGCAGGACCGAGGACACCGACGAACTCGCCGACCTGTTCCGCCTCGACCACCTGACCACCCGTATGCGCCGCCACGCCGAAGGCCTGGTGATCCTCTCCGGAGCCGCCCCGTCCCGGCAGTGGCGCAAGCCGGTCCAGCTCATGGACATCGTCCGCGCGGCCGTCGCCGAGGTCGAGGACTACGAGCGCATCGAGGTCCGCCGACTGCCGCGGATCGCCGTCACCGGTCCCGCCGTCGCCGACCTCACCCACCTCGTGGCCGAACTCCTGGAGAACGCCACGGTGTTCTCCCCGCCGCACACCGCCGTCCAGGTCCTGGGGGAGCGGGTCGCCAACGGCTTCACCCTGGAGATCCACGACCGCGGGCTCGGCATGGCGGCCGACGCACTCCTGGACGCCAATCTCCGGCTCGCCGAGACACCGGAGTTCGAACTCTCCGACACCGACCGGCTCGGCCTGTTCGTGGTCAGCAGGCTCGCGCAGCGGCAGAACGTCCGCGTCTCGCTCCAGCCCTCCCCGTACGGCGGCACCACCGCCGTCGTCTTCATCCCCGACGCCCTGCTGAGCGACGAGATCCCGGACACCAATGGCATCGGCTTCCGCCTCGACCGGCCGCGGCCGACGAAGGAGGCAGAGCTGGAGGAGAGCCGCCGCTCCGCGCTCTCCCAAGTACCCGTGAAGCTTCCCGGACTTCCGCCCGCGCTCCTGGACGGCCCGGTCGAACTCGAGGCCCCTGTCGACCTGGACAACCTCGAAGGCTTCCCGAACGCGCTCGACGACGAGGACGGCGAGCGCGGCGGGATCTTCCGCCCCCGCCGCTCCGCCGCCCACCGCGACGACCTCGCCCCCGTCCGCCCCGTAGAGCAGCATCAACAGGTCTCCGGTACCTACGACGGACCGCGCGGGGCGGCGGATCAGGACGGGCACCGCAGCGAACCGCTTCCTTTGCCCCGGCGCCGGACGCCCAAGCTCGTGAGCTCTCATGGGCGCCCGGTCGCGGAGCAACGCTCCCGACGGGACCCTGGGGACTCGCGAGAGGGCGGGTTCGACGGCCCCTCGGCCGCTCCGGGCGCGGGCGGATCCGACACGGACGGCCCGGCACCGCTGCCGGCCAGGAGGCGCGGTGACACGCCGCTACGGCGCCGTACCGACGTGCCCGGTGGGCGCGCCGAGTCAGGGGCGCCCCAGGCTTCCGCGGGGCGCGGCTTCGGCGAGCCGCCCGAGTCTCCCGTCCTCCCCAGGCGCACCCGGCGTGCCGAGATCGCGTCCAGCGGCCCGGACTCCGACAGTCCGTCGGGGCCCGACCTGGGGGCGCTGCCCCGACGCGTACGCCAGGCCAATCTGGCCCCACAGCTGAAAAAGGAACCCGAGCGGCGCGCCGCGAGCCCGGCGGAGGTCGCCGAGCGCGACGCCGACGAGGTACGCAGCCGTATGGCCTCGCTCCAGCGCGGCTGGCAGCGCGGCCGCGAGGAGAACGCCGAGGGCGACGACGCCCGGGGCGGCACGGCACAAGGAACTAAGGGGGACGGTCGATGACCGCACCAAAGGCGACCGGCCACGGCACCGACGAGCGCGGGCTGAACTGGCTCCTCGACGACCTCGTCGAGCGCGTCGCCAGCATCCGCAAGGCCATCGTGCTCTCCGGCGACGGCCTCGCCACCGGCGTGTCCCAGGATCTGACCCGGGAGGACAGCGAACACCTGGCCGCCGTGGCCTCCGGCTTCCACAGCCTCGCCAAGGGCGTCGGCCGCCACTTCGAGGCGGGCAGCGTGCGGCAGACGGTCGTCGAGCTCGACGAGGCCTTCCTGTTCGTGACGGCCGCCGGCGACGGCAGCTGCCTCGCCGTCCTCGCGGACGCGGACTCGGACGTCGGACAGGTCGCCTACGAGATGACACTGCTCGTGAAGCGGGTCGGTGTGCATCTGGGGGCCACTCCGCGCACCGATCTGTCCACCGGCGGGTAGTGAAGTGACATGAGCAGAGACGGTCAGGGAAGAGGTCACTGGTTCGACGACGAGGCCGGACCGGTCGTCCGGCCGTACGCGATGACGCGCGGCCGCACCACCAGCGCGGCACAGCACCGCCTCGACCTGATCGCGGTGGTCGTCGCGGAGTCCCGGGCGGACGACTCGGAGGCGGACCAGACGCTGTCCCCGGAGCACGTGGACATCGTCGGTCTCTGCCGTGACGCCCCGCAGTCGGTCGCCGAACTCGCCGCCGAACTCGACCTGCCCATCGGAGTGATACGCGTCCTCATCGGGGACCTCGTGGACGGGGAACTCGTCCATGTGTCGCGTCCCGTACCTCCTGCCGAACTGGTGGACGAGAGTATTCTGCGCGACGTCATCAGCGGCCTCCGCGCGCTGTGAGCGCCGCGGAACCGGAGAAGAGACGTGACTGACCGTCAGTTCCGGGTGGAGATCCCGCCGTCCGGCGAGGTCGGCCCCCTGACCAGACCCCCTTCAAGCAGGAGAACAGATCGATGATCTTCGGGCGTTCTGAGCGTGGCAAGCCCCCGGTCGAGCCCGTCACGCTCAAGATCCTGGTGGCCGGCGGTTTCGGCGTGGGCAAGACCACCCTCGTCGGCGCGGTCAGCGAGATCAGGCCGCTGCGCACGGAGGAACTGCTCACCGAGGCAGGACGTCCGGTCGACGACACCAGCGGGGTGGAGGGCAAGCACACCACCACCGTCGCCATGGACTTCGGCCGCATCACCCTGCGCGATGACCTCGTCCTGTACCTGTTCGGCACGCCGGGCCAGGAGCGGTTCTGGTTCATGTGGGACGAGCTCTCCGAGGGCTCCCTGGGCGCCGTCGTCCTCGCCGACACCCGCCGCCTGGAGGACTGCTTCGCCGCCCTCGACTACTTCGAGCGGCGCTCCATACCCTTCGTCGTCGGCGTCAACTGCTTCGAGGGCGCCGACCGTTACCCGGCGGACGCCGTACGCCAGGCCCTCGACCTCGACGAGGACGTCCTGCTCATGCTGTGCGACGCACGCGACCGGTCCTCGGTCAAGGAGGTCCTCATCGAGGTCGTCCAGCACGCGATGGCCTACGGCGCGAAGCGCCGCCAGAGCGTCACCGGCTGAGGCGCGGGAGCGGCCCGTACCTCCGCCGACCGGGGTACGGGCCGCAGCTCGTGGAACCACACGAACGACGCACGCGCGCGTGCCTGGTCAACCACCCACGCGCGTGTGCCTAGTTGTCGCCCTCCTCCAGCCAGCCGAAGCTCTTCTCCACGGCCTTGCGCCAGTTGTGGTACTCGCGGTCGCGCACCGACGCCTCCATGGACGGCGTCCACTCGACGTCCTTCTGCCAGTGCGTCTTCAGCTCGTCCAGGTCGTTCCACACCCCGGTGGCGAGCCCCGCCGCGTACGCGGCGCCCAGACAGGTCGTCTCGGAGACCTTGGGCCGGATCACCGGCACCCCGAGGACGTCCGCCTGGTGCTGCATCAGGAGGTTGTTCTTGGTCATGCCGCCGTCCACCTTCAGGGTGGTGATCTGCACCCCGGAGTCCTGGAACATGGCGTCCACGACCTCCCGTGTCTGCCAGCTCGTCGCCTCCAGCACCGCGCGCGCGAGGTGCCCCTTCGTGACGTAGCGGGTCAGCCCGGTGACGACTCCGCGCGCGTCGGAGCGCCAGTAGGGAGCGAACAGGCCGGAGAACGCGGGCACGATGTACGCGCCGCCGTTGTCGTCCACGCTCGCGGCGAGGGTCTCGATCTCGTCGGCGTTGCGGATGATGCCGAGTTGGTCGCGGAACCACTGGACGAGCGCGCCCGTGATGGCGATCGACCCCTCCAGGCAGTAGACCGGCGCCTCACTGCCGATCTTGTAGCCCATCGTCGTGAGGAGCCCGTTCTTCGAGGGCACCGGCCGGTTCCCGGTGTTGAGCAGCAGGAAGCTGCCCGTGCCGTAGGTGTTCTTCGCCGTGCCCACGTCGTAGCAGGCCTGCCCGAACACGGCCGCCTGCTGGTCGCCCAGCGCCGACGCCACGGGCACGCCCGCGAGTTGGCCCATCGCGGTGCCGTAGACCTCGGCGGAGGACCTGATCTCGGGGAGGATCGCCTCGGGCACGTTCATCGCGGAGAGGATGGACGGGTCCCACTGGAGGGTCTCCAGGTTCATCAGCATGGTGCGCCCGGCGTTCGTCACGTCGGTGACGTGCCGGCCGCCGTCGGTGCCGCCGGTGAGGTTCCAGATCAGCCAGGAGTCGATCGTGCCGAAGGCGATCTCGCCGCGCTCGGCGCGGTCCCTGAGGCCGGGCACGTTGTCGAGCAGCCAGGCCGCCTTGGGGCCGGAGAAGTAGCTGGCGAGCGGCAGCCCGGTCTGTTCGCGGAAACGGTCCTGCCCGTCCGTACCGCCCAGTTGGTTGCACAGGGCCGCGGTGCGCGTGTCCTGCCACACGATGGCGTTGTGCACGGGTTTGCCGGTGGCGCGGTCCCAAAGGACCGTCGTCTCGCGCTGGTTGGTGATGCCGAGCGCGCTGAGCTGGTCGGCGCGGAGTCCGGCCTTGGCGATCGCCCCGGCGACCACCGCCTGCACCTTGGACCAGATCTCGGTGGCGTCGTGCTCCACCCAGCCCGGCTTGGGGAAGATCTGGCGGTGCTCGCGCTGGTCGACGGCGACGATCGCGCCGTCCTGATTGAAGACGATGCAGCGGCTGGAGGTGGTGCCCTGGTCGATTGCGGCGACGAACTTGTCCGTCATGACGACCCCTTTGTCGTGTCCTTCGGAGGGCTGCTCTCAGAAGGTTGTTCTCGGAAGACCGATGGAAGGCTGATGGAAGACCGTGCTCAGAAGGCTGCGTTGAAGATGACTCCGGCGAGCGCCCCGCCGATCAGCGGTCCCACCACCGGGATCCACGCGTAACCCCAGTCCGAGGTCCCCTTGTTGGGGATCGGGAGCAGCGCGTGGACGATGCGGGGGCCCAGGTCGCGGGCCGGGTTGATGGCGTACCCGGTGGGCCCGCCGAGCGACAGACCAATGCCGACCACCAGGAAGGAGACGACCAGGACCGCCGTGCCGGACGTGCCGAGCCCCTTGGTGAGGCCGAAGGCCAGGATCGGCAGCACCAGCGCGATGGTCGCGATGATCTCCGTCATCAGGTTCGCCACGACATTGCGGATCGTGGGCGTCGTGGAGAAGATCCCGAGCGTCGGCTGCGCCATCTCCTCCTCGGCGTTGGCCTGGAACTGCGCGTAGTAGACCAGCCAGCACAGCACCGCGCCGAGCATGGCGCCGACCATCTGCCCCGCGATGTAGAGCGGTACCTTGTCCCACTTCCCGGTGTCGATGGCGATGCCGATCGTGACCGCCGGGTTCAACTGCCCGCCGGACAGCGGCGCGGCGGTGTAGGCCCCGGCCATCACACCGAAGCCCCATCCGAAGGCGATGACGATCCAACCGGAGTTCTGTGCCTTGGAGTAGTTCAGTACGACGGCGGCGACCACTCCGGCGCCGAAGAGGATCAGGATCGCTGTGCCGATGACCTCACCGAGGAATATGTCTCCGTTGCTCATGGCGGCTCCTAGGCCCTGGCCCGGGACGGTCGGCCCCGGTCCTCCGTTACAGGGTGCGGTTCCCTTGGCGACTTCAGCCGAAGGCAGGGAGGGTCCCGCGCCCCGCCCGGCGTCCGTGACGAGCGTGCCGTCGCAGCCGAGATCGCCCGTGGGGAGTGGGCCTGAGCGCAGGGTGAGCCCGCGCGGCGCAGTGCCTGGTACGCCGAGAATGTACGGCGATGTCGACCGACACCGGGAAGTGTTCACCGGCACCCTGGGAGCGTCAAGGTCGCGGACGGCATCGGTGACACCCGCCCTGACGGCCCCTGGAGCCCTCCAGGAAGCCGCCGGACCTTCTCAGCGTCCGTGCGACTCCGCCGTCGTGTGGTCGGCCCGTACGGGCGCGGCAGGCGAGCCGCGCAGGATCTCGTACTCGCCCAGCCCGGCCTGGCTCAGTACCCAGCTCGTGCCGTCCAGCGACTTCGCGGCCTTCTTCAGCGGCGCCAGGAACGCGGCGGCCTGTCGGTGGTCGGTCACGCTCCCCGGCACGCACAGGACGGTGGCCAGGGACAGCGTCACGGCCCTCCCGCCCGCCGCCCAGGGCACGTCCAGCACGGTTGTCGCCAGCGGCTCCAGTCCCTCCGGATCGGTGAGCACCAGGAAGTCGTCCCCGCCGATGTGCCCCACGCGCGCGTGCCCGAGCGCCGCCGACTGCAGCGCCCGCCCGACCGAGCGGATCAACTCGTCGCCCGCCGCGAACCCGGCCCCGTCGTTGACCTGTTTGAAGTGGTCGACATCCAGCCAACTCAGCGCGAACGCCCGCCCGTCCGCGATCCGCCGGTCCACCTCACCGGTGATCGCGTCCGAACCGGGCAGCCTGGTCAGCGGATTGAGACCCGCGGCCTCCTCCACCCTCGTCTCGGCCAACGCCCGCACCAGATCCGCCAGTCGTACGACGCCCACACACCGCCCGTACCGGTCGACGACCGCCACGTCGTCCGACGTACGGTCCCGGTCGCCGACCGCGACCACGTCCAGGACCTCCCAGGCGGTCGCGTCGGCGCCGATCGTCCGCGGTACGTCGCCCAGCCTGGCCGCGGGCCGGTCGGCGTACAGGGCGTGGCCGTAGCGCCCCGACATCGACAGCAGGAAGCGGGACCGGTGCACCGACCGGACCGGCACCCCTTCCCGGTCCACGAGCACCACCCCGGACACGTCGGGCGAGCCGGTCAGCAGGGCCCGCACCTGGCCTGCCGACGCCGTGTCGGGCAGCAGCGCGGCCGGCCGTACGAACTCCCGCACCCACGGCCCCGACGGCGGTGTCGCCGCGAGCCCGGGGGCGCGGGCCGGAACGTATACGTCGGCCGCGGGAACCCGCGTCGCCGGCGCGAACAACTCGCCCTGCGCCAGCTGCGCCCCGGCCGCCCTCGCGGACGCGCACTGCGCCTCGGTCTCCACCCCCTCCACGGACAGCAGGGCGCCCAACTGCTCGCACAGGGTCCGCATCGCCCGCACCGCGGCCGGCCGCTCCAGCAGCGACGCGTCGAGCTTCACCAGGTCGGGCGCGAGGTCCGTGAGCAGCCGCAGGGGTACGTCACCGTCGCCGACGCCGTCCGCACAGATCCGGAACCCCTGGCCCCGCAGCTCGGACACCGCCTCCAGGAGCGCCCGTCGCGGCACGTGCGTGAACGGCGGGCCGATGTCGACCGTCACCTCCCATGGCAGCCGTCCCGCCTCGCGCACCGCTCGGTGCAGCGGGGTCAGCCCGCCGAGGTCGGCGAGGGTACCGGCGAAGACGTTGATGTGCAGCGGCAGCAGCGTCTCCTTGCGCGCGGCGGCGCGGACCGCCAACACGGCCAGTCTGCCGTCGAGTTCGGGGTCGCGGCGGGCCTCGGCCAGGATGTCCCCGGTCTCCGGGCGGACGAGGATCTCCATGCCTGCGATCCCTCCGGTGGTCAGATTGACCACCGGCTGGAAGGCGAAGCGGAGGGTGTCCGTCACGGAGTGCACGGCAGCATGATGACGCCACCGGCGTACGCCCAGGCCCAGTTCATAAGACGTTCACGCAGCCTTGCGGGCCGCTCACACCGTGTGTGCGACCCGCCGTCGGTCACCGTACGGCGAGCACCGCCGACCCGTGCCCGAACAGCCCCTGGTTCGCGGTGATCCCCACCCGCGCCCCCGCGACCTGCCGGCCGCCCGCGGCACCTCTCAACTGCCAGGTCAGCTCGCACACCTGGGCGATCGCCTGCGCCGGAACCGCCTCCCCGAAGGAGGCCAGTCCACCGCTCGCGTTCACGGGTATGCGGCCGCCCAGGGCCGTCGCGCCCTCCCGCAGCAGCTTGGCTCCCTCGCCCTCGCCGCACAGCCCCAGATCCTCGTACCACTGCAACTCCAGGGCGGTGGACAGGTCGTACACCTCGGCCAGGGAGACGTCTTCGGGGCCGATTCCCGCCTCCTCGTAGGCCGCGCGCGCGATCGACGCCCGGAACGTCTCGTCGGGCGCCGCCACCGCCGCCGCGGAGTCCGTGGCGATGTCCGGGAGGTCCAGCACCGTGTTGGGATAGCGCGGCGTCACCGTGGACACCGCCCGGATCCGCACCGGCTCCGTCGCCCCGCGCCGGCGCGCGAACTCCATGCTGGACAGCACCAGGGCGGCCCCGCCGTCCGAGGTGGCGCAGATGTCGAGGAGCCGCAACGGATCGGCGACCACCGCCGAGGCGGCGACCTCCTCGGCGGAGACCCGCTTGCGGTAGCGCGCGTACGGATTCAGCGCGCCCAGGGACGCGTTCTTCACCTTCACCTGGGCGAAGTCCTCCGGCGTGTCCCCGTAGAGGGCCATCCGTCGGCGCGCGTACATCCCGAAGTACGTCGGATTGGTCGCCCCGAGGACGCGGAAGCGCAGCCAGTCCGGATCGTCGCGCCGCTCCCCGCCCGCAGGCCGGAAGAACCCCTTGGGCGCGGCATCGGCACCGACGACCAGGACCACGTCCGCGAGCCCCGAAAGGATCTGTGCCCGCGCCGCGTTGACGGCCTGCGCCCCGGACGCGCACGCCGCGTACACACTCGCAACCCGGGCCCCCTGCCAGCCCAGCGCCTTCGCGAACGTCGCGCCCGCCACATACCCGGGGTATCCGCCACGCACCGTGTCCGCGCCGACGATCGAGCCGACGTCCCGCCACTCCAGGCCGGCGTCGGCGAGCGCCGCCCGGGCCGCCGCCGTCCCGTACTCGACGAAGCTCCGCCCCCACTTGCCCCAGGGGTGCATGCCCGCGCCGAGCACCGCCACGTCCCCCGTCATGCCGTCACCCCCGTAGGCCGCCAGTGCCAGGTCGTCCAGGTCGTCTCCGTGTCCTCGCTGAGCACGCCGGGGACGACCTCCACCTCCATGCCCACCGTCAGATCGGCGACGGTGATCCCGGGAACCGCCTGTCCCAGCACCACGATCCGCTCGGACTCCAGCTCCACAGCGATCAACGCGTACGGTTCCCACGGAAGTTCCGGATCGCTCACATACGGTGACGGTGGCCGGTACCGGCTGTCCGTGTACGACCAGACACGGCCGCGCCGCGACAGCGGGACCTCCTCCAGGTCACCACCCGGGCAGCCCGGATTGCGGCAGTGGCCGTCCTCACGAGGGAAGAACACCGAGGTGCACGCGGAGCAGCGCGTGCCGAGCAGCCGGAAGCCGTCCCCGTCCCCGGTGAACCAATCGGTGACCACAGGTGTGCGTGTCCGCGACAACGTCCCTCCACAGCACTGGATCTGACGGAACGTCAGAAGTGTCCCACGGGCAACGGAAAATGAGCAGGGCGTTTCGTGAACCATCGAGCCACTTACGGCGTCGTCGTATCGGGAGAGACGGCCGGGGCCCACGGGGGTGGTTCCGGCCGTTTCCCGTTCACGCGCGCGGCCCCCGGAAAGACGCCCTCCGCTTGATCGGATACAGTCCGCCGGGTGTCCGAAACTCAAGCCTCCGTCCCCAACTCCGCGCCGGACTCCCACTGTTCGAGCTGCGGATCGCCCTACGGAGAGGGCGTCTCCGGCTGGCCCCGTACCTGCCCGGCCTGCGGCACCGTCGCCTACCGCAACCCGAAGCCCGTCGCCGTCGCACTCCAGCCCGTGTACGATACCAAGGGCACCGCCCTGGTCGTCATCACCCGAACCGTCGCCCCCGCGCGCGGAGGCGTCGCCCTGCCGGGCGGCTACGTCGACGACCGCGAGGACTGGCGGCAGGCCCTCGTGCGCGAACTCCGGGAGGAGACGGGCATCGACGCCGCGAGCCGCGACGTACGGCTCGTCGACGCCATCAGCTCGCCCGACGGGCATCTCCTGCTCTTCGGCGTCCTCCCCGAGCGCCCGGTCGAGGGCCTGCCCAAGTCCGTCGCCACCGACGAGACGGAAGGCTGGCAGCTCCTGCGTCGGCCGGAGGAGCTCGCCTTCCCGCTGCACTCCGTGGCCGTCAGGGCCTGGTTCGAAGGCCGGTACATCTGAGCTCAGGCTGCACCGAGCCCCCGCACCCGTACCGGGTAGGACGGCGCGCTCACGCCGTCCTCCAACTCCCGCTCCACGACCACCCGCCGACCCTCCCAGCGGGCGACGTACCGCTCGATCTCCGGCTCGTCCCCACCGTCGCCCGCGTCCGGCACCATCAGCCCGCCCCCGGTCCGCCCCCGAGCGGGCGCCCACACCTCCAGCTCCAGCTCCCCGTCAGCGCCCCGCACCGGCAGAACGGCACCCGCGCGCGCGAGCACCGGAATCCGCGACAGCGGGGCGTCCACGAGAATCTGGGCCGGCCCCTCGTACGCCTGCTCCGTCTCCGTGTCGTACCAGCGCCCCCTCGGCAACTGCACCGCACGCCGGTCCGACCCCGGATCGAGCACCGGCGCCACCAGGAGGCAGTCGCCGAGCAGGAAGGCGTCCTCGCAGTCCCGTAGCGCGCGATCCTCCGGCGCACCCCACCACAGGGGCCGCACGTAGGGCGCCCCGGTCCGCCGCGCCAGATGCGCCAGCGTCATGAAGTACGGCAGCAGCCGCCGCCGTTCGACGAGCGCCACGCGCGCGTGCTCCAGCACCTCGGCACCGAACTCCCAGGGCTCCCTACGCCCCGCGCGCAGACTCGCGTGCGTACGGAACAGCGGCAGATACGCGCCCAGTTGGAACCAGCGCAGATACAGCTCGGGCGACGGACTCCCGTCGAATCCGCCCACGTCCGGGCCCGAGTACGGGACCCCGCACAGCCCAAGCCCCATCACCAGCGACAGCGAGGCCCGCAACCCCGGCCAGCCGGTGGCCACATCGCCGGACCATGTGCCCCCGTAGGACTGCATCCCGGCCCACCCGGAACGCGAGAAGAGGAACGGCCGCTCCTGGGGGGCCAGTTCGCGCAGCGCCTCGTAGGCCGCTCTGGCCATGCACAGCGCGTACACGTTGTGCGCCTCACGATGGTCACCGCCACGCCCCTCCAGGTCGTGCCGGGCCGAACGCGGCAGCGTCGACTCCCCGAAGGCGGCGAAGGACGTCGGCTCGTTCATGTCGTGCCAGAAACCCGCGAACCCCTGCGTGAGCCGCTCCTGGTAGAGCCCGCCCCACCACTCCCGCACGCGCGCGTGAGTGAAGTCCGGGAACACAGCCTCCCCCGGCCATACGACACCCCGCACCAGCCGCCCCGAGGCGTCCCGCACGAAGGCGTCCTCGGCGGTCCCGCTGTCGTAGACGGCGTTCCCCGGCTCGGCCTTCACCGCGGGGTCGACGATCGACACCAGCCGGACGCCGTCCCGCAGCAGCTCCTCGGCGAGCGCCGGCAGCTTGGGGAAGCGCTCCTGGTCGACGGTGAACACCTGGTGCTCGTCGTAGTGGTCGATGTCCAGGTGGACAGCGTCCAGCGGCAGACCGCGCTCCTGGTAGCCGGCGACGATCCGCCGCACCTCCTGCTCACTTCCGAAGCCCCACCGCGCGTGATGGTGCCCCAGCGCCCACGCCGGCGGCAGCGCGGGAGCACCGGTGAGCGACACCCAGGCGTGCAGCACGCGCGCGGGGGTGCCCACCACCACCCAGCACCGCAGCGGACCGCCGTCCATCCGCAGCTCGGACGCCCCGGCCCGGTCGTGCCCGGAACCGGCACCCTCCTCGCCCTCCCGCAGCGTCACCGTGCCGTCCCAGGAGGTGTCGTGGAACACCAGATGCGTGGCCGCGTCGGCGACGACCAGCTGCACCGGCATGGTGATGTACAGCGGATCGTCACCCGGCGCGAAGGCGTGCCCCGGATCGGTGTTCCACAGCCGGTACGTCCCGTCGCGCAGCCGGGGGCCGGACGCGCGCCCGCCGAGACCGAAGAACCGGGCGTCCGCCGCCACCTCCGACCGCTGCATCCAGCGGGCCGGGCCCCCGCCCACCGGCTCCCACCAGCGAGGCGGCAGATCCCGGCGCAGCGTCACACCACCGGGCGTAAGCACCTCGACCGCGCCGTGCCGCGACACGGCGACCGTCACCCGCTCCGCCACGACCCGCCAGCCACCGTCCTTGTCCGGCTCCAGGACCGCCCGCGGATCCGGCTCGGGACACCGCCCGCCGAGCGCGTACGAGGGCTCAGGACCGGCCCCGTCCCAGCCCCAGAAGACAGCCCCGTTCGCGGCGACGGTGATGCGCAGCTCGGAACGGGCGAACCGGATGATCCCGCCGCCGGGCCCCGGCTCCGCCTCCCGCACGGGCCCGGGCACCCGGGCCCGTTCCGCCCCGCGCGCGGGCAGCCCGGTGGCGTCGGCGCGCCTCCTGCGCCATGCCGCCCGTACGGTACGCAACCCCTGCGCCGCCCCCGTCGAACCGACCACCTTCACCGAACGCACCAGGTCACGACCGTCCATGCTGCTCACCCTGCCATTACAAACCCCGGATAACCGTGTCGTTCAACTGCCGTTCACCCGTGGTGGGACCACATCTTCACGACACGGACTATGTGGAGCGCGCCCTGGTGCAGAAGTCGATCACATGGCATCGTCCGTGTCAGCCGCGTCACGCGCACACCCCCGCACGTGCGCGACCGACGCACACGACGCGCACAGTCCGGGAGCCGCCCCATGTCGACCGCGAACCCCCTGCCGCTCTGGCAGCCAGATCCGGAACGCATCGCCCAGGCACAGGTCACCAAGTTCCAGTCCTGGGCGGCCGAACACCACGGAGCCCCCGCCGACGGCGGCTACGCGGCACTGCACCGCTGGTCCGTCGCCGAACTGGACACGTTCTGGCAGGCCGTCACCGAGTGGTTCGACGTCCGCTTCTCGACCCCCTACGCGCGCGTGCTCGGCGACCGCTCGATGCCCGGCGCGCACTGGTTCCCCGGAGCGACCCTCAACTACGCCGAGCACGCCCTGCGCGCGACAGCGACCCGCGCCCACGAACCGGCCCTCCTGTACGTCGACGAGACCCACGAGCCGCGCGCGGTCACCTGGTCGGACCTGCGTCGCCAGGTCGGCTCCCTGGCCGCCGAACTGCGCACCCTCGGTGTACGCCCCGGAGACCGCGTCAGCGGCTACCTCCCGAACATCCCGCAGGCCGTGGTCGCCCTGCTCGCCACAGCGGCCGTGGGCGCCGTCTGGACGTCCTGCGCCCCCGACTTCGGCGCCCGCAGCGTCCTCGACCGCTTCCAACAGGTCGAACCGGTCGTCCTGTTCACCGTCGACGGCTACCGCTACGGCGGCAAGGAGCACGACCGCCGCGACACGGTCGCCGAACTCCGCCGCGAACTGCCCACCCTGCGCGCCGTCGTCCACATCCCCCTCCTGGGCACCGAGGCACCCGAAGGCGCCCTGGAGTGGTCGTCCCTGACCTCGGCAGACGTGGACCCCGTCTTCGAACAGGTCCCCTTCGAGCACCCGTTGTGGGTGCTCTACTCCTCCGGCACGACCGGCCTCCCCAAGGCCATCGTCCAGTCCCAGGGCGGCATCCTCGTAGAACACCTCAAACAACTGGGCCTGCACTGCGACCTGGGCCCCGAGGACCGCTTCTTCTGGTACACGTCCACCGGCTGGATGATGTGGAACTTCCTCGTCTCCGGCCTCCTGACAGGCACGACGATCGTCCTCTACGACGGCAGCCCCGGGTACCCCGACACGGCCGCCCAGTGGCGCATCGCGGAACGCACCGGAGCCACCCTCTACGGCACCTCGGCCGCGTACGTCATGGCCTGCCGCAAGGCCGGCGTGCACCCGTCCCGCGACTTCGGCCTCTCCAAGGTGAGGTGCGTCGCCACCACCGGATCACCCCTGCCTCCTGACGGGTTCCGCTGGCTGCACGACGAGTTCGCAGACAGCGGGGCCGAGCTCTGGATCGCCTCGGTCAGCGGCGGCACGGACGTGTGCTCCTGCTTCGCGGGAGCCGTACCGACCCTCCCCGTGTACATCGGCGAACTCCAGGCCCCCGGCCTGGGCACCGACCTCCAGTCCTGGGATCCGAACGGCGCCCCCCTGGTCGACGAGGTCGGCGAGCTGGTGGTCATCAACCCCATGCCGTCCATGCCGATCTACTTCTGGAACGACCCCGACGGCACCCGCTACCACGACAGCTACTTCGACACCTATCCCGGAGTGTGGCGCCACGGCGACTGGATCACCGTCACCTCCCGAGGCTCCGTCGTCATCCACGGCCGCTCCGACTCCACGCTCAACAGGCAAGGTGTGCGCATGGGTTCGGCCGACATCTACGAAGCGGTCGAACGGCTCCCGGAGATCAAGGAGTCACTCGTCATCGGCATCGAACAGCCCGACGGCGGCTACTGGATGCCCCTCTTCGTGCACCTCGCCCCCGGAGCCGTCCTGGACGACGCCCTCCTGGGCCGCATCAAGCAGACCATCCGCGAACAGCTCTCCCCACGCCACGTCCCCGACGAGGTCATCGAGGTCCCCGGCGTCCCGCACACCCTCACCGGGAAGCGCATCGAGGTACCGGTCAAACGCCTCCTCCAGGGCACCCCAGTGGAGAAGGCGGTAAACCCGGGCTCCATCGACAACCTCGACCTGCTGAGCTTCTACGAGGACCTCGCCCGCAAACGAGCCTGATCGCCCTCCCGCAGTGGCCGATCACCCTCCATAGGTGGCCTCGGAATCGCCTGCGCACCCCTGGGCGGTCGCCTCGCCGACCGGTTCCCGCTCACCCGCGTCCTCATGGCCCTCCAACTCTGCGGGCCCTGGCCTCCTTCGCCCTGCTCACCACGGACAACTACGTCCTGCTGATCACCTTCTCGGATGTCGGCGGCTCCTCAACAACGTGATGGTGGTCGGGCTCATCGTCTTCCTGGCCCGCTTCGCCACCACGACGGCCGACGCCCGCAAGCCGCTGATACCGCTCTCCGCCGCTTTCGCCCTCGGCGGTGTCACCCTGGCGCTCTCGGCCACCGGCGGAGCCCTCACCGCCACGCCGCTCCACTCCGCCTCGGCAGCCGCGTTCACCATGGCGGAAATGCTGCACGCCGTCATCTCGTGGGAACTCTCCGTCGCCCTCGCACCCGGCGCCGTGCAGGGCACCTACCTCGCCGTGCACCGACTCGCCCAGTCCACCCAGCGCAGCATCGGGCCACTGGCGGTGACCACGGCCATCGCCACCGGCCCCCTCGGCCGGACCGTATTCGGCGCCGCCATCGCCCTGACCTGCATGATTCAGCACCGTCTGGTCCGTGAGCCGCTCGCTCGGACGCCGTTGTCAGTGCCGCCGGTTACTGTGAGTGAGCATTGATCGACCGCACTCAGGGGGAAACATGGCGCACACCGATCACCAGACCATGCGACGCGTTCTGCGCCGCGAAATCGCCGGAACCATCGGCCTGTTGACCGACGAGCAGGACTTCCGCGCCATGCGGCGCTATCGCAGCTTCACCTTCGACGACCACACCGCCTACCTCCAGCAGGTGGAGATCCTCCTCAAGATCCGCGCCTCCCAGGGCCACCACACCAGCGTGACCCTCTTCGACCCCGAGGAGTACGCCGAGTTCTGCGCCGACAGCGGCCTCGACCCCGACACACCGTCGAGCCGCACCCGCTTCACGGCCGAACTCGCGGCCACCGGCCCCACCATGCTCTACGAGGGCCAGCCGCTGGCCGACCTCCTCCCGGCCCTGGTCGACGAGGCCGTCCGCCAGGCCACCTGGGAGTACGCGACCACACTCCTGGCCCGCCTCGGCGCCTGCGCCTCCTGCGGCGAGGACATCGGCCGCGCGGCCTTCACCCGAGCCTCCGGCCTCCTCGTCCGCATCCTCGACACGGCCCGGCCAGGCAACCGACACCTCGTCTGCAGCGTCTCGGGAGCACCTGAAACCCTTGTCTCCGTCCTGCACGCCGACGAGGACGACGAGGGAGCGACCCATCTGGACGATGCCGAAGCCCTCGAATTCACCACCGTCCTAGCCCTGGGCATCGCCACCCGGAGCCCCGGCGGCCTCGTCATGCGCACCACCAGCCCAGGCACCACCGACTGCATCTACGGCTGGCGCCTGCGCGGCGACGGTCTGGAACCCCTGACCGCCGGAGAGGTTTTCGACGCCTACTGCACCGACGTCGAATCCGGCGACCTCATCTCACCGGAATCAGACGTCGACTACTGCGTGCCGCCCGACCTCGGAGACCTCGAGCAGCCCCCGGGAGGACACCACCACTGAACACGCAAGGGGCGCCCCACCCATTGGTGAGGCGCCCCTGAACCACAGCCGACGGACGACTTCCCGCCCGACTACTCGCCGGACAGCACCGCCTGAGCCGCTTCGCGTGCCTCCTCGGCACTGTCCGCAGCGCGCGCGGCCAGCGCGGCCCGCTCGCACTGCGCCAGCGTGTACTTCGCGAGCGCCGACCGCACATAAGGAATCGAAGCCGCACCCATGGAAAGGGAGGTGACCCCCAGACCGGTCAGCACACACGCCAGCAGTGGGTCGGACGCGGCCTCACCGCAGACACCACAGCTCTTGCCCTCGGCCTTCGCCCCCTCGGCGGACATCGCCACCAGGTCGAGCAGCGCGGGCTGCCACGGATCCTGTAGACGGGACACCGCACCCACCTGACGGTCGGCGGCGAATGTGTACTGCGCGAGGTCGTTGGTCCCCAGCGACAGGAACTCGACCTCCTGCAGAATCGAGCGCGCCCGCAGCGCGGCTGACGGAATCTCCACCATCGCGCCGAACTTGGCCCGCAGCCCCGCCTCCCGGCACGCGTCCGCGAACGCCTTCGCGTCCGCACGGTCCGCGACCATCGGAGCCATGACCTCAAGGTGGACCGGCAACCCCTCGGCGGCCTTCGCGAGCGCCGTCAACTGGGTCCGCAGCACGTCGGGGTGGTCGAGCAGCGAACGCAGCCCGCGCACACCCAGGGCCGGGTTCGGCTCGTCGGCGGGCGTCAGGAAGTCCAGCGGCTTGTCCGCGCCCGCGTCCAGTACCCGCACCACGACACGCCCCTCGGGGAACGCCTCGAGCACCTGCCGGTAGGCCTCGACCTGCTTCTCCTCGGACGGCGCGTTCTTGCTGTCGTCCAGGAAAAGGAACTCGGTACGGAAGAGCCCGACACCCTCGGCCCCCGCCTCCAGCGCGGCCGGCACGTCAGCGGGACCGCCGACATTGGCGAGCAACGGCACCTTGTGCCCGTCGGAGGTGGCACCAGGACCCGTGGAAGAGGAGAGAGCGGCCTTGCGCGCGGCAGCCGCGGCCTCCAGCTCGGCCTTCTTCTCATCACTCGGGTTCACGAAGATCTCACCGGTGCTGCCGTCCACGGCGACCACCGTGCCCTCGGCCAGCTCCCCGGCCCCCGGCAGCGCCACCACGGCCGGCACACCGAGCGCCCGCGCCAGGATCGCGCTGTGACTCGTCGGCCCGCCCTCCTCGGTGACGAAACCGAGCACCAGGGTCGGGTCCAACAGCGCCGTATCGGCAGGCGCAAGGTCACGAGCGATCAGGACATACGGCTCGTCGCTGTCCGGAACACCGGGCATCGGCACCCCGAGCAACCGGGCGACGATACGGTTCCGCACGTCGTCGAGGTCGGCCACCCGACCGGCCAGATACTCACCGGCACCGGCCAGCAGAGCACGGTAGGCGGCGAAGGCGTCGTACACCGCTCGCTCGGCCGTGCTGCCGACCGCGATACGGCGTTCCACGTCCGCCATCAGATCCGGGTCCTGGGCCATCATGGCCTGGGCCTCCAGCACCGCCTGGGCTTCGCCCCCCGCCAGATTGCCGCGCGCCATCAGGTCGGCGGCCACAGCGTCCACGGCTTGGCGAGCGCGCCCCTGTTCACGCTCCGCGTCCTCCACCGGAATCTGCTTGGCAGGCGGTTCCAGAACCGCCGTCCTCATGTGCCGAACCTCGCCGATCGCCACACCGTGGCTCACGCCGACGCCTTGCAGCGTTGTCTCCATCTCACCCGTCTCCGATAGTGCGGCGGGTCCCGCCGCCGCGGTGGTTGTCCTGCTCACCGTCGTACGACGGTGCTGATGTCACTCCCAGGAGAAGAGACTGTCGCCGGCCTTCACATCGCCGTCCTCGCGGAGACCGGAGAGAGACTCGGCCGTGGCCTCAAGGGCCACGATCGGGCACACCGGGGACTTGCCGGCGGCCTCGACGGCGGCCGGGTTCCAGCGCACGACACTCTGGCCACGGGTCACGGTGTCGCCCTTGTTGACGAGCAGCTCGAAGCCCTCCCCATTGAGCTGCACCGTGTCGATACCGAGGTGAGTGAGCACGCCATGTCCCTCGCCGTCCACGACGACAAAGGCGTGGGGGTGGAGGGAGACGATGACTCCGTCCACGGGAGAGACGGCTTCGGAAGGTTCACGTACGGGGTCGATGGCGGTGCCGGGGCCGACCATGGCCCCGGAGAAGACCGGATCCGGCACCTCGGTCAGTCCGATGGCGCGTCCTGCGAGAGGGGACGTCACGCTGGTCATGGGAAGCCTCCCAGGGATGGAAATGTGATGGGGCCGTCACTGCCTGTTCCGGACGGCACACTGAGGAGCAGGGTATGTCATATGTAGTACCGGTTCCGCCCGAGAGGTCTGGATTAGTGGTCTAGACCACACCTCTAATCGATTTGCACCTGCTCCACGGCCACATGTAGAGTCGTACTCCTGCTTGAGGCCGAGCGACGCAACCAAGCGTCTTCGCTTGGCCTGGCAGCATCCAACTTGTCAGATCCTATCTCGGGGTCACCTTCTGCATGCCTGCAGGACGGTGGTCAGGGGGCCGGAAAAACACTGATAGAGTTTGGAACAGCGAAGGGAAAAGCCCGGAGGAAAGCCCGAGAGGGTGAGTACAAAGGAAGCGTCCGTTCCTTGAGAACTCAACAGCGTGCCAAAAATCAACGCCAGATATGTTGATACCCCGTCCATCGGATTCTTCCGGTGGCAGGGTTCCTTTGAAGAAAACACAGCGAGGACGCTGTGAACGACCATCCTATTCCGGTGGTCGTTCCGCTCTCGTGATGTGTGCACCCGATTACGGGTAAACATTCACGGAGAGTTTGATCCTGGCTCAGGACGAACGCTGGCGGCGTGCTTAACACATGCAAGTCGAACGATGAACCACTTCGGTGGGGATTAGTGGCGAACGGGTGAGTAACACGTGGGCAATCTGCCCTGCACTCTGGGACAAGCCCTGGAAACGGGGTCTAATACCGGATAACACTCCTGCACTCATGTGTGGGGGTTAAAAGCTCCGGCGGTGCAGGATGAGCCCGCGGCCTATCAGCTTGTTGGTGAGGTAATGGCTCACCAAGGCGACGACGGGTAGCCGGCCTGA
>NZ_JBIVNL010000017.1:0-118359 GCF_044753545.1 Streptomyces sp. NPDC088350
GCACGACCCCTCCGTGGACATCGCCGCCATCGCCGAGACCTTCACCCACATGCTCGCCACCCCGGCCGACTCCACGCACGAACCGGCCGAATGACGTGCCGTCGGTGAGGGAGCCGGTCAGGCGGCCTGACCGGCCTCCGCCTCGTCGAGGCGCTTGCCCTTGGGGATGAGCAGCACCAGCAGTGCGGCGAACGCGACCACACAGGCGAACAGCACGAACCCGTTCGTGAACCCGCGGTCACCGTAGAACTCGGTGCCCGTCACCACCGTGCCGTCCTTGGCCAGGACCACGAAGGCGACCTGGGTGAGCAGCCCTTGGACGACGCCCTGTGTCATGCCCTGGGCGCCGTTGGCCAGTGCCTGTTCCTCCGGCTCCACGGCCTCGATGACCATGACCGGAATCATCGACACGACCATGCCCATCCCCACCGCGCTGAAGACGCCGATCGCGATGAACTGGCTGACGTGGTAGTGGAACTGGGAGCTGAGCGCGATCCCGGCGGCCACCAGTGCGCCGCCGATGCCGAGGATCAGGCGTGAGTCATGGCGGCGGGCGAGCATGCCGCTCACCACGGCGGCTCCGATGATCAGGATGCTGCCGGGAGCGGCGACCAGGGCGCCCTTCGTGGCGGTCCAGCCCAGCCCGTCGGAGATCCCCGGAATCCTCGGCATGAGGATGAGCAGGTTCGTCACGATGCCGCCGGCATAGATCGCGCCCGCGACCAGGCCCGTGGCCAGGAAGGTCGCCCACACCCTGCGACGGCCCAGCATGGATATCGGGAACATCGGGTGGGCGACCTTCCGCTCCACCCCCACGAAGGCGATCAGCGCGACGATCCCGCCGCCGATGCAGAGAAACGTGCGACCGCTGGTCCAGCCCCAGCCCGAACCCTCGCCGATGCCGTAGACGACGGCGGTGAGACCGCCGCCCAGAAGCAGGCCCCCGGCCCAGTCCATGGGAGCGCGCCGCTCACGCACCGAACTCTCGGGGACGAAGGCCAGCAGCAGGACGAGGGCCAGCGCCGTCCCCACCACCAGGAACCACAGCGCCGCCCGGAAACCGTGGTCGTCGAGGAGCCAGCCGGACAGGAACGGGCCGCCCAGCGCGACCAGTCCGACACCGCCGCCGAGGAATCCGCTGGCCGGACCCACCAGCCGTCGCGGGAACACGTCCCGCGTCAGGGCGTAGGCCAGCGGGACGGAGGCGCTGTAGAAGCCGGCGACACCCCGTCCGACGAGCAGGGTCCCGTAGTTCGTCGCCAGGGCGGCGATCAGGTCACCGACCAGGCCGAGCGTGGTGATGACGACCATGACGCGCTTCTTGCCGTACATCGCGGCGGCCTTGACCACGAAGGGCGTGGCGAACAGTCCGCCCAGCAACCCGACCTGGTTGAACCAGGCGATCTTGGTGGTGTGGAAGTGGATCGCGATCGCGGACTGGGCGTTCCCGGAGATCAGGCCGACCAGGCTGGTCAGCTGAGTGGCCCAGAGCAGCACGATCAGGATCACTACGTACCGCGCGCCGAAGCCGGCCTTCCCGGCTTCTTCCTTGTGCTGTGACTCGACGTTGAGTGACATCCGGCACCCCGGCTTCCGTATACGAATGGAGCCCTTGTGCTCCTGGCGCGCAGGCTAGCCCCTAATTTTTTGGAGTGATAGATTTTTGACACGGAAACATTCCGGCCCCTCAGACGGGCCTGTGCCGCCGAAGGGATCCCGCCCATGCAACTGCCCGACCTCGCCACTCTCCCGCTGGAGGAGAAGGTGTCCCTGCTCGCGGGAGGGGACTTCTGGTCGACCCGGCCGCTCGACGGGGCCTCGGTCCCCGCGGTCGTCCTGACCGACGGCCCGCACGGGATCCGCCGCCAGCGGGCCGACGCCGACCACCCGGGCTTCCACGCGAGCGAACCGGCCACCTGTTTCCCTCCGGCCGTCGCCGTCGGCTCCAGCTGGGACGCCGAACTCGCCGCGCGGGTGGGCGAGTTGGTGGGCCGGGAGGCCGTCGCGCTGGGTGTCGGTGTCGTCCTGGGCCCGGGCGTGAACATCAAGCGGTCCCCGCTGTGCGGGCGCAACTTCGAGTACTACTCCGAGGACCCGCTCCTGTCCGGTGTCCTGGGAGCGGCCTTCGTACGGGCCCTGCAGTCCCGGGGCGTGGGCGCGACCGTCAAGCACTTCGCGGCCAACAACCAGGAGACGGGCCGGATGCGCGTCAGCGCGGACGTCGACGAACGCACCCTGCGCGAGATCTACCTGCCGGCCTTCGAACGCGTCGTCACCGAGGCGCACCCGGCCGCCGTCATGGCCGCCTACAACCGCGTCAACGGCATCCCGGCCTGTGAGAACCACTGGCTGCTCACCCAAGTCCTGCGCACGGAATGGGGGTTCGAGGGCGTGGTCGTCTCCGACTGGGGCGCGGTCGGCGACCGGGTGGCCGCGCTCGCCGCCGGGCTCGACCTCCAGATGCCCGGCCCCGACCCCGCCAACGACGCGGCGATCGTGCGGGCCGTGCGCGAGGGTGTGCTGGACGAGGCCGTGGTCGACGCGAGTGTCCGGCGTGTACTGGGGCTGGCCCCGCTGGCCGAACTGGCCCATGAGTCCGGAGAGTCGCCCCTCTCCGCCCACCATCACGCGCTGGCAAGGGAGTTGGCCGCCGACTGTGTCGTCCTGCTGAAGAACGACGACGAGACACTCCCTCTCGCGCGCCCCGCCCGCATCGCCGTCATCGGTGAGTTCGCCACCGTTCCGGCGTTCCAGGGCGACGGCAGCTCGCGGATCAACGCCACCCGCGTCGACACCCCGTTGGCGGCGATCGAGGGGTTCGGCGACACCGTCACCTACGCGGCGGGCTTCACCAGCGACGGAACACGGGACCCCGAGGCGTTGCGCGCCGAGGCCGTACGGGTGGCCGGGGAAGCCGGGACCGCCGTGCTCTTCGTCGGGCTGCGCGGCGAGACCGAGGGTATCGACCGCGAGCAACTCGACCTGCCCGCAGACCAGTTGGCACTCATCCAGGCGGTCGCCGCCGTGGCTCCGCGTACCGTGGTGGTCCTGTCCGCCGGCGGGGTGGTGTCACTGGAGGGCTGGCACGACGACGTCGACGCGATCGTGGCGGGCTGGCTGCTCGGCCAGGCGGGCGGCGGCGCCCTCGCGGACGTGCTCTACGGTGTCGTCAATCCCTCCGGCCACCTGGCCGAGACCATTCCGCTCCGCCTGGAGGACACCCCCAGCTACCTGACCTTCCCCGGCGAAGCCGGTCATGTCCGGTACGGCGAGGGCGTGATGGTCGGCTACCGCCACTACGAGACGGTCGGACGCGCGATCCGCTACCCCTTCGGACACGGGCTGAGCTACACCACGTTCCGCACCGACGACCTGTCCGTCGACCTCACGGGCGACGACAGCGCCACCGTCCGGGTCACCGTGACCAACACGGGCGACCGGACCGGCAAGCACGTCGTCCAGGTCTACGTCGCCACCGCTGCCGGACCGGTCCGTCGCCCCGCCCGTGAACTGCGCGCCTTCACCAAGGTCACGCTCCGCCCCGGGGAGCGCCGTACCGTCGAACTCCCGCTGGAGCGGCGCGCGTTCGCCTACTACGACGTCGAGCAGGGCGGTTGGGCGGTCGCCCCGGGCTCGTACACGATCCAGGTCGGCGAGAACGCCTCCCGCGTCGTCGCCGAGCGGACCGTCACGCTGGCCGGCGACACCGTGGCCGCCGCGCTGTCCCTCGACTCCTCCCTCGGCGACTGGCTCGCCCATCCGGTCGCAGGTCCCCTGCTGCAGCGGGCACTTGACGCGGGGGCGACCGAGAAGGAGCGGCAGCAGTCGGAGGCCGACGGCGACCTCATCCACATGGTCGCGTCCATCCCCGCACGCCAGTTCCTCCACTTCCCCGGCATTTCCGTCTCCGCCGACGACCTGGCCCAGATCCTGGAGAAGACGAACCGATGACTGACAGCACCCGCCTGCGCCCCGACTTCCTGTGGGGCGCGTCGACCGCCCCCACCCAGGTCGAGGGCAACAACATCAACAGCGACTGGTGGCTCCGCGAACAGCGCATGCCCGGCATGGAGCGCAGCGGCGACGCGGTCGACAGCTACCACCGCTACGCCGAGGACATGCGATTGCTGGCCGACGCGGGCCTGAACTCCTACCGCTTCGGCATCGAGTGGGCCCGCATCGAGCCCGCCGAGGGACATGTCTCCCTGGCCGAACTCGCCCACTACCGGCGGATGATCGACACCGCCGTGGACCTCGGCCTCACCCCGGTCGTCACCCTCCACCACTTCACGCACCCGCGCTGGTTCACCGAGGACGGCGGCTGGACGAGCGACCGTGCCATCGACCGTTTCCGGTCCTACGTCGAGACGGCCACCCGGATCCTCGACGGCGTCGAGTGGGTCTGCACCATCAACGAACCCAACATGCTCGCCCTGATGGCCACCATGAGCCAGGCCCCACCGGCCTCCGAGAAGGAGGTGAAGAAGTGGATGAGCCCCACGGTCGAGGGTGCCGCGCGTCCGGTGCTGCCCTCCCCCGACCCGAAGGCGGGACACCGGCTGGCCGAGGCGCACCGGGCCGCCCGTGAGATCCTCAAGGCACGCACCGACGCCAAGTCCGGCTGGACCGTGGCCAACCAGGCACTCACCGCCACCCCGGGCAACGAGGAGAAGCTGCGCGAAGTCCGGTACGCCCGCGAGGACCTGTACCTCGAAGCGGCCCGCGGCGACGACTTCATCGGCGTGCAGTCCTACACCACCCAGACCGTCGACGAGAACGGCCTCGTCCCCCACGCCGTCGGCCCGGACACCACCCTGACCGGCAACCCGTACCGGCCCGACGCCCTCGGCATCGCCGTCCGGCACACCTGGGAGGTCACCGGCGGCATCCCGATCCTCGTCACCGAGAACGGCATCGCCACCGCCGACGACACGCAGCGGATCGCCTACACCTCCGAAGCACTGCGGCACCTGTTCGCCGCCGTCGACGACGGCATCGACGTACGCGGCTACCTCCACTGGAGCGCCCTCGACAACTACGAATGGGGCCACTGGGAACCGACGTTCGGACTCGTCGCCGTGAACCGCGAAACCTTCGAACGACACCCGAAGCCGAGCCTCGCCTGGCTGGGAGACGTCGCCCGCAGCGGCGGCAAGGGGCTTGGGGAACGGTCCGCATGACAGCGAGCGAAGAGGACACCGATGTCAACTGACCCCACACGCCCGGCACTTCGGCTGCCGGCCCGTGACATCCCGGTGCCCACGTCGGTGAGCCCGGAAGCCCAGGCCGCGATCGTGCGCGGGACGGCGGCGCGGGCCACCCGCTATCCGGGGCCCGAAGACCTCGACGGCTGGCGGGAGTTGGCCGCCGCGACGGACGAGGCCGTACGAAGGATGGTCGCCGGCACGCTCCCCGCTTTCGGAGGCGAGGTCGAGCGGATCGACCTCGACGGCTTCCCGGTGCATGTGATCACGCCGACGGGACTCGCCGACGGCGACCGCGGGGTCTACCTCGACATCCACGGGGGCGCCTGGATCTCGGGGAAGGGAGAGGTGTGCCGTGCTCGGGGCGCCCTGACCGCGGTGTCGGTCGGGGCGCGGGTGTGGGCGGTCGACTACCGGATGCCGCCCGACCATCGCTATCCGACGGCACTGGACGACTGTCTGACCGCGTACCGGGCGTTGCTGAAGGAGCGGCGCCCCGAGGAGATCGTCGTCGGGGGCAGTTCGGCGGGCGGCAACCTCGCCGCCGCCCTCGTACTGCGCGCCCGGGACGAGCAACTCCCGCTTCCCGCCGGGCTGGTGCTGAGCACTCCGGCCACCGACCTGACCGAGGCGGGCGACACCTGGCAGACGAACCTCGGCCTGGACACCGTACTGACGGGCAGCCTCCGGCCGGCCGTCCAGCTGTACGCCGACGGCCACGACCTGCGCGACCCCTGCCTCTCCCCGCTCTTCGGCGACTTCACCA
This sequence comes from Streptomyces sp. NPDC088350, assembly GCF_044753545.1. Taxonomy (NCBI): domain Bacteria; kingdom Bacillati; phylum Actinomycetota; class Actinomycetes; order Kitasatosporales; family Streptomycetaceae; genus Streptomyces; species Streptomyces sp. NPDC088350. The sequence goes on from NZ_JBIVNL010000017.1 coordinate 5,971, forward strand.
AGGGCTACCCGCCGACACTCCTGGCCAGCGGCACCCGTGACATGCTGCTGTCGGACACCGTCCGGATGCACCGGGCGTTGCGCGCGGCGGGCGTAGCAGCCGAGCTGCATGTGTTCGAGGCCGCCGGACACGGCATGTTCCTGGGGAACACACCGGAGGACGACGAAAAGGCCCGTGAGATACGGCAGTTCATCGACAGGCGGTGGGCGCGCGCGACCCGATGAGCCCGTGGATCTACGTGAAGGCGCCCACCACGAACCGTGGTGGGCGCCTTCACGCTCTCGCCCTACGGGATCTCGATGCTCCGTGCCTCGCGCCGCATCTCCTCGGCGTCGTCCGCAAGCAGCCAGCCCTCGCCGACGAGTTCGGCGAGTCGTCGGTCGTAGCGTTCGACGTAGCCGGTCATGTCCTCGTAGAGCTTGGTCAGCTGCTGGGCGTCGAAGGGTTCGTCGCTGCCGACCGAGAGGTAGGTGGGGGTTCCGTCAGGGTTCAACGGGGTTGGCCGGTAGGTGGAGTGGGGCACGTCGAGTTGCACGCAGCGCACTCCGCCTCGGGTGTTGCCGTGCTCGTCCTTGGCGAAGTAGCCGTCCGGGCCCACCTCGATGCGTTCGGCACGGGGCGGTACGGTGCCGCGGGCGACCCACTCGACAAGGTGGTGGAGGCCCATGCTGAACAGCTCGAAGTGGGGCAGGCTGTTCATCCGGGGGCCGATGACGACGTCCTCGTCCGGGTGCGTCCGCCTCCACAACTCCGGGTCGTCGTACGGCGCTTGGCGGGTGCCCATGTGCGGGACACCCGCGAGTTCGTACAGGCGGTACCGGTCGCCGGGCTCGTCGCTGTCCTCGCGGCGGTAGCGGCGGCCTTCGTAGCCGGGGCGGAAGGCGAAGTCCGGCTGGGCGATGTCGCCGTCGCTCATGACCTGCACGACCGGGACACCGACCTCGCGAAAGGGCTCGAAGGGGAAGCCCGAGGGGAAGTAGCCGTCGTAGACGGACGACCCGTCGGCAAGGCGCTGTACAGGATGGGCGTCGCGAAGGTAGTAGGTGACGACGCTGCCGGTCTGCGAGTGTCCGGCGAGGAGGACGTGGGCGACACCCAAGTCCGCGAAGGGGCCCTGGGACGCCTTGATGGCGGCGCCGACCTGGGCGAGGATCGGGCCGGCCGCCCGGTTCCGGCGTTCCAGCTCGGACCACAACGCCCTTGAGCGTGCACGGTCGTTGAGGTCCAGTCTCGCGTCGAAGTCCCCGGTGTCGGGTCCCTCGATGTGCAGGGGCGCGTAGCGCTGCGGGTCGGACGCCTTGAGGTGCATGTCGAGCGTCGTCCGCTGCGCGGTGACCTCCACCCAGGCGTGCCCGGACCGCATGAGGTAGGCGCCGCTGTAGATCCAGATCGGCGCGATCCCGAAGAGGTGCAGGGTCTCGACGATCACGGTCCCGCTGAAGCGCGCGGGGTCCCGGGGCCGGCGCACGAGCACCGCAGTGGAGTAGGAGTGGCCCTCCTCCTCGCCGGTCGCGATCCACTCCTCCTGCACGTAGTCGTACGCGGCGAGTGGCGGGGTGTCGGTGCCGTGCGGGACGAACGGTGCGGTGGTGTCCCGCGGCGATCGTCGAAGTACGGCCGGGGTTACAACGTCCATGGCGCTCCTGGCGGATACGTGCGGGTACGAAGTCGGTCTCTCCCTGGGGGCCGGCCGGTCCGGGGTCGCCTCTCCCCGGTTGCCGAATCCGGCGAGTTCAAAATCTAGCAGCGATAAAATTTCACGACTAGAGTCACGCCCGGCACACCTGCTCCCGGCTGAAGGGCGCCGCATGGACACCTCGGCAAGCACTCCCCGCGCGTTCGTGTACGAGCGCCCGGTCAGCGTCCCGATGCGGGACGGGACACGGCTCGACGCGATCGTGTTCCGCCCCGCGACGGGCACGGCCCCGGCCCTCCTCGTCCGGACCCCCTACGGCGCGGCGTCGCCCCAGACCGGCATGGCGGGCACCGGCGCGGCCGTCCCGCACGCGACCGCTCTCGTGGACGCGGGCTTCGCGGTCGTCTGGGTCGAGGCGCGCGGCACGTTCGGCTCGGAGGGCGAGTTCACCCCTCAGGTGGACGACACCCGCGACGGATACGACGCGATCGACTGGATCGTCGGCCGGCCGTGGTCGAACGGCATGGTCGGCATGTACGGCGCGTCCTACCTCGGGATGGCACAGTGGGCGGCTGCCGCCGGCGGTCATCCGGCCCTGGCCGCGATCGCACCGCTACAGGCAACCATGCGCTGGTACGAGGGACTCTGGTACCACCCGGGCGGCGCGCTGTCGCTGAGTGCCGTCACCACATGGCACGCGCTGATGTCGCTCAACGACGAGCTGCGCGCCCTCGGTCGCGGGGGCGGTGACCTGGCGCGGGTCATGGCGCTGAGCAGCGCGCTCGCCGATGTGTCCGCGCTGAACGACCACACCCCGGTCGCCGAGCATCCGCTGCTCGCCGGACACGGGTCGTTCGACGAGTTCGTCGCGCGTCCCGACCACGGCGGGTTCTGGGAGGCGCGCGACTTCTCTCGGCACATACCGGAGATGACCCCGCCGGCGCTCCTGACGGCGGGTTGGTACGACCTCTTCATCGGGCAGCAGTTGCGCGACTTCGAGCGGTACCGGGCCTCGGCCGGCTCGGCCGAGGCGCGCGAGGGCTCCCGGCTGATCGTCGGTCCGTGGGACCACGAGCCCACGCTCACGGGCCGCTTCCGCGACCACGACTTCGGGGTGCGCGCGAGCGCGTTCGCGGCCGACCTGACCGGCGAGCACATCCGCCACTTCCGGCGGTGGCTGACACCGGCCGACGCCGCGCCCCAAGTCCCGCCGAGCCGGGTCAAGTTGTTCGTCATGGGCGCCGACGAGTGGCGCGACTTCGAGGAGTGGCCGCCGCCGCACGCCCGGCCCGTCGAGTTCTTCCTCGCGTCCGACGACAACGACGCGGACGGTGAGGGCGGGCTGCGGAACGGCACCCTGAGCACGAGCCCACCGACCTCCGTCCACGCATGGGAGTACACCTACGTCCCGTCCGACCCGGTCCCGACCACCGGGGGTGCGCAGATCCCGCCCGCGTGGGGATTCACCGGCCCCGCCGACCAGCGCGCGCTCGACGACCGTACGGACATCGTGTCCTTCCGCACCGCACCGCTCCCGAAGGACACCGAGGTCGTCGGCTATGTCAGGGCGACCCTGTTCGTCCGCTCGGACGCCCTCGACACGGACTTCACCGCCAAACTGATCGACGTCCACCCGGACGGAAGGGCCGCGCCGCTCTGCGACGGAATCCTCCGCATGCGCTACCGGGCGTCCCTGCGCCACCCCCAACTCATGGACCCCGGACGGGTGTACGAGGTCGAGATCGACATGGCGGCGACGGCCAACGTCTTCCGGCGAGGGCACCGGATCCGGCTCGACGTCTCCAGCAGCAACTTCCCCCGCTTCGACCGCAACACCAACACCGGCGGGATCATCAGCCAGGAGAGCATCGACAAGGCCGTCGCCGCCCGCAACGCCGTACTGACCGGGCCCGAGCAGCCAAGTCGCCTGGTCCTGGGCGTCGTTGCCTCTTGATCACCCCAACCCGCGTTCCACCTCTTCTACTTGACCACCGGCAGGTCCACATAGGTCCTGCCGCCGAGGTGCACGGTGACGTCGCCGAGGGGGTTGTCGGGGACGATCCGCGGATAGTCCCCGCCGCCGATCGTGATGCGCAGCCTCTCCCCCGGCTTGAACTGCCAGTGGGTCTGGCCGAGTTGGACCGTGTACTGCGTCGGGGCGCCCGGGGTGACCGGCTCGGCCTTCTCCAGGCCGTCCCGCAACTGCGCCCGTAGGTAACCCGTTTCGATCGGCAGGACGCGGCCGTCGGGCAGGACGGTCTCCAACTTGCTGACAAAGTAGGTGTCCTTCGTCGGGATCGACGCGTTCAGGTGCAGCGTGACCGGGCCGGCGAGGGTGGTGTCGGCGGTGAACGCCGGGAGGGTGAAAGTGGCCCGGTCGGTCACGTAACGGCCGTTGGGCAGCACGTTGTTCTGTTCGGCCGCGGCCTGGTTCTGGCCCGGGTCGTAGGGCAGGGTTCCGGTGACGGCGGCCGACGGCCCGTCGATCGGGTTGACCTGGTAGCGGTATCGCGTGGACGCGGGTGCGTCCGTGGCGAGCGCGCCGTCCGCCGTCGGGTACAGGCGGGTGCCCGAAGTCGCCGTGGAAGGCCACTGGTTGTAGCCGTGCCAGCTGCCCGACGCCTTGGCTGAGGTGGACGCGTAGCTGATTACGCGGTCCGGGGGCAGGTGCGCCCCGGGGAGCTTGGCCAGCCAGTGGTCGAACCACTGGAGCACGACGGACAGCGAGATCGAGTTCGTGGGGTCGACGCCTTGCAGGGCCGGGTCCAGTCCCGGGATCTGCAGGAAGCCGCCGTGGATCCACGGCCCGTTCAACAGCCAGGTCTGCTCGGGCCGTTGCTCGAGGGCGTCGAAGCCGCCGTTCTTGAAGATGTCGAAGTAGCCGCCGATGTGCAGTGCCGGGACCTTGACGTCGTGCAGCTTGTCGGTGGTGACCGCCTGCTTCCAATAGGCGTCGTAGAGCGGGTTCTGCTGGAAGCTGCGCAGGGTGCTGGTGTGGTCGGCGGGGCTGAGGATCGGGCCGCCGTTGGCCCACCAGGTGCCGTTGGTCGACGGCACTCCGCCGGGGTACACCCACTCCGAGTAGATGTTCGTCGGGGAGACGACGGGGATGATGGCGCGCAGGTGCGGCGGCCGGAGCGCGGCGGCGCGGTAGGCCGTGATGGAGCCGTAGCTCTGCCCCATCTGCCCTACGTCACCGGTCGAGTCGGGCCGTCGGGCCAGCCACTCGATCAGGTCGTAGTCGTCGGTGGCCTCCTTGGGCTGGAACCACGAGGGGAAGGTGCCCGTCGAGCTGCCGGAGCCTCGGACGTTGCAGGTCAGCACGTTGTAGCCGCGCTCGGCGAGATAGCTGTAGGCCGGGTTCTGGCGGTACATCTGGTACGGCGTGAAGTCGACCAGGAGGCTCGGGTGCCTGGCGCCGTCGGCCTTGCCGTCGTGGCCCGGCTCGAAGAGGAAGCAGTCGAGCCGGGCACCGTCCCGCATGGGGACGCGCACCTCGCTGTCGACGCTGTCGTACTGGGCGGGCCGGTCGTAGCCGAGCCAGTCGTGGATCGTCTTCGGGGCGGGCGAGTCGAGCAGCCCCGGGGTCGGATACGAGTCCGCCGTGGAACCGGCGGTGGAGCTCGCCGGGGCCGAGGCGAATCCGGCCAGGGTCAGCGCGGTGGCCACGACCGCGGCCAGCACTCCGGTTCTCCGTGAGCGGGGAAGACGTGCCACAGCGCCACTCCCTTGTGATCAAGCCGTGTGAGTACGTAATCGCGTACGTTAGTACTGGGGAATGGACTGGTCAACGGTCGTGCACGTCCTTGCGGACCGTGAGGTGTCGGCCGTCAGTACGTCGCCCGGCCGCCGCTGATGTCGTAGACGGCGCCGGTGGAGAAGCTGACCCGGTCGGACGCCAGGAACGCGACCAGCTCGGCCACTTCCTCCGGCCGGCCGATCCGGCGCATGGGGATCAGGCCGGTGATGTGGGCCAGTACCTCGGGTGCCGTGCTGTCGTTCATGGGCGTGGCGATGACCGCGGGCGTGATGACGTTGACCAGGACTCCGCTGGTGGCCAGTTCCTTGCCCGCGGACTTGGTGAGGGCGATCACGGCGGCCTTGGACGCGGAGTAGACGGACAGGTTGGCGTTGCCGTCCTTGCCGGCCATGCTGGCGAAGTTGACCACGCGCCCCCAGCCGCGTTCGCGCATGCCGGGGACGAAGGTCCTCAGGGTGTTCACGGTGCCCAGCACATTCACGTCGAGGACGCGGCGCCATTCCTCGGCGGTGGTCTCGGTGAGCGGCTTGTTCGGGCCCACGATGCCCGCCGAGTTGACCAGGACGTCCACGGGCCCGATCTCGTCGGCGACCCGGCGCAACGCCTCTTCGTCCGTCACGTCCGCGCGGACGTCGGCGCCCCGGAGGTCGAGTGTCGTCACGGTGAGGCCGTCGGCCCGCAGGCGTTCGGCGGTGGCGGCCCCGAGGCCACTGGCGCCTCCGGTGACCAGGGCCGTCCTGGCGACCGTCTTGTCAGTGCGATTCACGGCTCACCTCCGAGCCGCTGGACCCGACGAGGAAGTCCAGGTCGGCGCCGGTGTCGGCCTGCGACACGTGGTCCACGTAGAGCCGTTCCCAGCCGCGCTTCGGGGTGGCGAAACCCGCGACGGTGGCCGAGTCGGGCGTTCTGCGGGCCAGTTCGGCGTCCGGTACGTCGACGTCGATGCGGCGGGCTTCGACGTCGAGGGTGATGAGGTCCCCGGTGCGCACCAGCGCGAGCGGGCCGCCGGCCGCGGCCTCCGGTGCCACGTGCAGGACGACCGTGCCGTACGCCGTGCCGCTCATCCGGCCGTCGCAGACGCGGACCATGTCGCGGACGCCCTGTTCGAGGAGCTTCTTCGGCAGCGGCATGTTCGCCACCTCCGGCATGCCGGGATAGCCCTTGGGGCCGCAGCCGCGCAGGACGAGGACCGAGTCGGCGTCGACATCGAGGTCCGGGTCGTCGACGCGGGCGTGGAAGTCCTCGACGCTGTCGAACACGACGGCCCGGCCGCGGTGGTGCAGCAGGTGCGCGGAGGCCGCAGCGGGTTTGATCAGCGCTCCGGCGGGTGCGAGGTTGCCGCGCAGTACGGCGATGCCGCCCTCGGCGACGAGTGGTTCGGCGCGGGTGCGGATCACCTCGGGGTCCCAGATCGGGGCGTCGTCAAGGTAGTTGACCAGTGGCTCTCCGGTGACGGTCAGCGCATCGGGGTCGAGCAGGTCGCGGACCTCGCGCAGCACGGCGCGCAGGCCTCCGGCGCGGTGGAGGTCGTCCATGAGGAAGCGGCCGGCCGGCTGGAGGTCCACGAGGACCGGCACCCGGGAGCCGATGCGGTCGAAGTCGTCGAGCGACAGGTCGACGCCGAGCCGGCCGGCGATCGCGAGCAGGTGGACGACCGCGTTGGTCGACCCGCCGACGGCGGCCAGCGCGACGATCGCGTTGTGGAAGGACGCCTTGGTGAGGAAGGTGGCGGGGCGCCGGTCGGCGGCGACCATCTCGACCGCGAGGCGGCCGGTGTCGTGGGCGGCGGCCAGCAGGCGGCTGTCGGGGGCGGGAGTTCCGGCGACCCCGGGGACGACGGTGCCCAGCGCCTCGGCGACCAGGGCCATCGTGGAGGCGGTGCCCATGGTGTTGCAGTGGCCCCGGCTGCGGATCATCGACGACTCGGACCGGGTGAACTGCTCCTGCGAGAGCGTGCCGGCCCGCACCTCCTCGGACAGCCGCCACACGTCGGTGCCACAGCCCAGCGGGGTACCGCGGAACGTTCCGGTCAGCATCGGGCCGCCCGGCACCACGACGGCCGGCAGATCCACCGACGCGGCGGCCATGAGCAGTGACGGGATGGTCTTGTCGCAGCCTCCCAACAGGACAACGCCGTCAAGGGGGTTGGCCCGCAGCATCTCCTCCGTGGCCATCGCCGCCATGTTCCGCCAGAGCATCGCCGTGGGCCGCACCTGGGTCTCCCCCAGCGACACCACGGGCAGGTCCAGCGGGATGCCGCCCGCCTCGTACACACCGTTGCGCACCGAGGCCGCCACCTCGTTCAGGTGCGCGTTGCACGGGGTCAGGTCCGAGGCGGTGTTGGCGACGGCGATCTGCGGACGGCCGGTGAAGGCGTCCTCCGGCGTACCGCGCCGCATCCAGGCCCGGTGGATGTAGGCGTTGCGGTCCTGGCCCTCGTACCACTGGGCGCTGCGGAGTCTCATCGTCGAGCTCCTTCCAATAATCGACACGATGGTCTAACTTTTGGAACGCCATGGAGCATACGCAGACGCACGACGGACCGACAGACCTCGGCGGGGACGGCCCAACAGGCGCCGAAAGCAGCCGACTTGTGGGATCGGACCGGGTTCTGGCCGTCCTCGGGGAACTCGCCCGGTATCCCGACGGGGTGGGCCTGGAGGAGCTGACCCGGGCGGTCGGCAGCCCCAAACCGACCGTGCACCGGGCGCTGGGCGCGCTGCGCCGCGCCGGTTTCGCCGACCAGGACGACCGCGGACACTACGTCCTCGGCGACGAGTTCCTCCGCCTGGCCTTCGCCCACCACGAGGCCCGTCCCGAGCACCTCCGCCTCCGGCCCCTGCTCCACACGCTGGCCGCGCGGTTCGGCGAGACCGCGCACTACGCGGTCCTGGACGGCCGTGAGGTCGTCTACCGTTCCAAGGTCGACCCGCCTGCCGGCGCCGTCCGGCTGACCTCGACGGTGGGTGGCCGCAATCCCGCGCACGCCACGGGCGTCGGAAAGCTGCTGCTCGCGCACCAGTTGGACACCCTCGAAGAGGTCGAGGAGTGGATCGGCGACTTTCCACTGGAACGCCGTACACCCCGAACCCTGTGTACGGCCCAGGACCTGCACCGCGAGCTGCGCGCCATTCGCGCCCGGGGCCACGCCTGCGACGACCAGGAGAACGAGGCCGGGGTCAACTGCCTTGCCCTGCCCCTGTACGCGACCTCGCCCACGACACCCTCCGGCGCCGTGAGCATCAGCGCGCTGACCTACCGCACACCTCTGTCCACCCTGCTCGACGCACTCGACGAGATCCGTGCCGTGCTCGGGCCCCTGGGTGAGCCGCGGCGATGAACAACCACCTCATGCGGGCGTTCGTCCTGACGGCCCCCGGGAAGTACGCGGTCCAGGAGGTCCCGGCACCGGTCGCCGCACCCGGCGAGGCCGTCGTCGACGTCGAGCGGGTCGGTGTGTGCGGCACCGACATGGAGTTCTTCACCGGTGCGATGGCCTACCTCCACCAGGGGCACTCCTCCTACCCGATGCGGCTCGGCCACGAGTGGTGCGGCCGGGTCGTGTCGGTCGGCGACGGGGTCGACCCGGTGTGGGTGGGGCGGCGGGTCATGGGCGACACCATGCTCGGCTGCGGAGTCTGCCGTCGCTGCCGGCGGGGTCACCAGCACGTGTGCGAGAAGCGGCAGGAACTGGGCATACGCGGGGAGCGGCCCGGCGCCCTCGCGGAGCAACTCGCCGTGCCTGTCTCGTCGTTGCACGTCCTGCCCGACTCCGTGGACGCCGTGCTGGGCGCGCTGGTGGAGCCGGGCGGCAACGCCCTGCGGGCGGCACGGGCGGCGGCGGCCCGGCCCGGTGACCGGGCGCTGGTCCTGGGTCCCGGGACCATCGGGCTGCTGGTCGCGATGTTCCTCCGGGCCGCCGGTACGGAGGTGCACCTGATGGGCCGCGCCGACAACTCCCCCGCCTTCGCCCGCGAGTTGGGCTTCGCGCACGTGTGGACGGAGGACTCCGTCCCGGACCTGCCGTTCGACGCGGTCGTCGACGCCTCCAACGCCGTCCGACTACCCGCTCTGGCGCTGGAGACGGTCGAGCCGGGCGGACGGGTCGTGTACGTGGGGCTGGCCGGTGGGCCCAGCAGGATCGACACCCGCACGCTCGCGCTCAAGGATGTGACGGCGGTGGGCATCCTCTCCGCCTCCCCCGGCCTCGACGACACCATCCGCGCGTACGCCGACGGTTCCGTCGACCCGGGACCGCTGGTCGCCGCGGTCGTCGGCCTGGACGAGGTCGGTCCCGTCCTCGCCGGCGAGCGTCCGGTCGGCGCCGGACCAGGGCCGAAGATCCACGTCGACCCCCGGACCGGCTGACGCCGTACCGCTCCGTCAGCCGGCGGGCCGTCCGTCGTCCGGCGGGATGATGAGGTCGAAGAACCGGTTGAGGGGCTCGATGATGTCGAGGTCCTGGTTGAGCAGCCACTCCATCTGCAGACCGTGCAGTACGGCTTGGAGGAGAGCCGCCGCGCTGTCCGGGTCCAGCCCTTCCCGCAGCCCTCCCTCTGCCGCGCGCCTCCGCATGGCCTGGGCCGTGTACACGCGCACTCGTTCGTGGCGGTCGACGAAGTACGCGTGGGCGGGATGGTCGGGACGCGAGGCGGCGGCGGCCAGTTCCGCCCACAGACGCATCAGCTCCGGCGACTTCTGGTGCCCGCGCAGGATCTCCGCGAGGTACCGCACGGGCGAGTCCGGACCGTCGCTGCCACCACCGCCGCCGCCTCCGGCGAAGGCGAGTTCCCATTCCTCGTCGTCGCGCTGCGCGAGCACCGCGGTCAGCAGTTCGTCCTTGTTCTCGAAGTGGTGGAGCACCGCGGCGTGGCTGATACCGGCCCGCTTCGCGATGTCCCGAAGCGAGGCCCCCGCGTGACCGTGTTCGGCGAAGCTGTCCCGTGCCGCGCGGATGATGTCCGCCCGCCGGGCCGCCGTCTTCGCGTACGGCCCCCGCACCTTTGCCCGGTCCACGTCACGTCCCCTCGCTGGTGGCCGCGTCCGTCGACGACGGCCGGAGTCGGGTTCCCCTCGGAGCCGACCCTGGCACGGTAGCGCCCCTCCACCAAAACATCCAGCTGGTCAATATTCAAATCGGCCGAACCGGCCCGGCACCCCGGTCGAAATATAACGCTCTGGTCACGAACGGCGCACGCCCTCTTCCCGACCGCTCTCACCGGCGCCTACGTTCCACGAGCGAAATCCAACCGCCTGGTAAGCGTTGCCGAGTCAACACTCTCGAGACGCGGAGCGCCGGTTCAGGTGTTCACGTACCGCGCCCGCGTCCGGCGTCGAGGAACCGACCGCGAACCGGTCGGCAGGAGCCCCGGGACGGTGTCAGCCGCATGTCACGCACCGGCCCCGGACCGCACGGGACAAAGGAATCCACATGACGCGCATTCGATCCATCGACCAGCGACCGCGGTCTCGAACACTGCCCGCGACCGCGATCACCGTGGCGACGCTGCTGGCGTTGACAGCCTGCGGCGGAGGGACGGAGAGCTCGTCGTCGCCCAGCGCCAAGACGCTCGCCCTCGCCATTCAGTCCACACCGAACTCCTTCGACACGGCCCAGCTCACCGATGGGCAGGCGGCCTACGTCTGGAGCGCCCTCTACGACACACTTCTGTACACCGACAACAAGGGCGAGCTGAAGCCGAACGCGGCCCAGAGCTGGAAGTACTCCGCCGACGGGCTGACCCTCACCCTGAAAATGCGCCCGGGAATGAAGTTCAGTTCGGGCGCGGCGGTGGACGCGACCGCGGTGAAGGCGACCCTGACGCGCAGCATGTCCACACCCGGTTCACCGGCGGGCCTGCTGGCCTCGATCAAGTCGGTGGAGGCTCCCGACGCCGCGACCGTCGTGATCCACCTCAAGCAGCGGGACGGCTCACTGCTGAGCAGCCTCTCGATGTCGGCGGGAGCGATCGGTGATCCCGCGACGATGGCCGCGAAGAGCGCCGCCCTGAACCCGGTCGGTTCAGGGCCCTACACGCTCGACAAGTCGTCGGTGACCGGTTCGACGTACGTGCTGACGCGGCGGGACGACTACTGGAACGTGAAGGCCTATCCGTTCCGGACCGTGACGGTGAAGGTGATCCAGGATCCCACCGCCTCGGCCAACGCGTTGCGGGCCGGGCAGCTCAACGCCGGCTCGGCCGACCCCCAGAACTCCGCCCAGCTCAAGGCGTCGGGGTACGGCATCTCGCCCCTCAAGGCCACGGCGGTGGCGAACCTGGTCATCGCCGACCGGGCGGGCAGCGTGCTCAAGCCGCTCGGGGACGTGCGGGTGCGGCAGGCGATCAACATGGCGTTCGACCGGGTGAAGATCGCCAAGGAACTGCTCAAGGGCGCCGCGCAGCCGACGCTCCAGGTCTTCAACCCGGCGAGCGGGGCCTATGACGCCGCGTTGGAGAAGACGTATCCGTTCGACCCCGCGGCGGCGAAGAAACTGCTGTCCCAGGCGGGATACCCGAACGGGTTCTCCGTCACGATGCCGGGCTTCGTCTACACCAAGGCGTTCGAGCCGACCGTCACACAGGCGCTCGACGACATCGGGATCAAGGTGAAGTGGACGCCGGTGCCCGCGCAGAACAACTACTCGGCGATCAGCTCGAAGAAGTACCCACTGATCCTCTTCCTCGACGGGTTGACCACCTCCGCGCGTGAGGCGACCAACAACTTCGCCCCGAGCGGCTATCTGAACCCGTTCACCTCCACGGACCCCGCGCTCACGAAGCTGATGGGCAAGGCGGAGGGCGAACTCGACCCGGCGAAGTCGGCGGACGCCTACAAGGAGGTCAACGACTACGCGGTCAAGAACGCGTGGGACGCGCCGATCGCCTACCTCGGCAACAGCTGGGCGACCAAGGGAGTCACCTACCTCGGCGACGGCTCCAACACCTTCAGCAGCGTCCGGGCGTTCGGCGTCTCCGGCTAGCCCGCGCGGGTTCCGGGCCGACGGGCCGCCGCCGGCCCGGAACCCCCTCCCGTAGGTCCTGGTCCGAAGGAGCACCACCCATGATCTCCTACGTGTTGCGCCGGCTCGCCACGAGCCTGGTGCTCACCGTCCTCGTATCAATGATCACGTTCTTCCTCCTGAGCACATCCTTCGACGGCATCGTCAGGAGCATTCTCGGAACGGCCGCCACCCCCGCGACGGTCCAGGCGAAGAAAGCCGAGATGGGCATGGACCGTCCGGTGATCGTCCAGTACTTCGACTGGCTCTTCCACGCGCTCAAGGGCGACTTCGGCGTCTCGTACTTCACCAGTCAACCCGTCGGAACAGCCGTCGCGGACCACCTCACCGTCACCCTGTCCGTCGTGGTCGTCGCCCTGGTCATCACCGCCGCCATCAGCGTCGTCCTCGGCGTCCTGGCGGCGTCGCGCGGCGGCGCCGTCGACCGGCTGGCGCAGGTCGCCTCGCTCGTCGGCTACATCGTGCCGAACCTGCTGCTCGCGATCGCCCTCGTCGTCATCTTCGCGGTCAGGCTGGACTGGCTGCCGGCCACCGGCTACACGCCCTTCGCCGAGAGTCCGGGCCGCTGGCTGGCCTCGATCACCATCCCGGTGATCGCCCTGACCGTGGGCGGCACCGCGAACCTCTCCGCCCAGATCCGCGGCGCCATGATCGGCGAACTGCGCAAGGACTACGTCCGCACCCTGCGCACCCGGGGCATCTCCCCCCGGTCGATCGTGCTGCGGCACGCCCTGCGCAACGCCGCAGGACCGGCCCTCACCGTCCTGTCACTGGAGTTCATCGCGATGCTCGGCGGCGCCCTCATCATCGAGAACGTCTTCGCACTGCCGGGAATCGGCAGTTACTCGTTCAACGCGGCCCTCCAGGGAGACGTCCCGATCATCATGGGCCTCTCCCTCTTCGGTGTCCTGTTCGTCGTGGGCATCAACCTCGTCGTCGACATCGTCAACGGCTGGCTCAACCCGAAGGCGAGGCAGCGATGAGCGCCAACGACCCCACGACCACGGCGAGTTCGAGCACCCCGCGCCGCAAGTCGCCGCTGCGCACACTCCGCCGGGACCCGCAGGCCCTCATCACGGCCGGAGTCCTGGTCGTCATCGTGCTGCTGGGCCTGCTGAGTCCGCTGCTCACCTCGCACGGCCCGAACCACGCCTCGCTGGACGCGATCAACGCCGATCCCGGCAAGGCGGGTTATCTGCTCGGGGGCGACCAGAGCGGCCGTGACATCTTCTCCAGGCTGCTGCACTCCATCAACACCAGCATGATCGCCGGTCTGATCGGTACGAGCGTCTCCCTCGTCATCGGCGTCACGGCGGGGCTCGTCGGCGGATATTTCGGCAGCCGGGTGCGCACCGTCACCGACTGGGTGTTCAACCTCGTCATGACCTTCCCGGGTCTGCTCCTGCTGATCGTCCTGCTGCCCGTGACCGGCGGCGACTACCGGGCCACCATGCTGATCTTCGGCGTGCTGTCGTCCACCGGCATCTTCCGTCTCGTCCGCAACCTCGTCGTCGGCGTGAAGAACGAGCTGTTCGTGGACGCGGCGCGCGTCTCGGGCCTGACGAACCTGCGCATCCTCGGCCGGCACGTGCTGTTCGTGATCCGCGGGCCGATCGTCATCGCGACCGCGTTCCTGATGGGATCGTCCATCAGCCTGCAGTCGGGCCTCGCGTTCCTCGGGCTCGGGTCGAACACCGTCCCCAGCTTCGGTCTGATGATCGGCGAAGGCTTCGTCAACATCTATGAGAAGCCGATGCAGTTCATCTGGCCCAGCCTCATGCTCGGCGTCATCAACGCGTCGTTCGTCCTGCTCGGCAACTCGTTGCGCGACGCCCTGGACCGGGGCCGGCCGAAGCCGGCCAAGATCACCACGCCCGCCCGGCCCCGTACCGTCGACGTCGCCGAACCGACCGTCGACTCACCCGCCGCGCATCTGCTGACGGTGGAGGATCTCGCGATCGCCTACCGCACACCCTCGGGTGAACTGCGGGAGGTCGTCAGCGGAGTGTCGCTGACCCTGGACGCGGGGGAAACCCTGGGCCTCGTGGGCGAGTCGGGATCCGGCAAGACCCAGACCGCGTTCGCGCTCCTGGGCGTACTCCCGGCGGAGGCCGTCGTCACCCGCGGCTCGATCAGGTTGGACGGACGCGAACTCCTCGGCCTGAGCGAGGACCGCCTGTGCGAACTGCGCGGCACGTCCGTGGCCTACGTACCTCAGGAACCCATGTCGAACCTCGACCCCTCCTTCACCGTGGGCTCGCAGCTCATGGAGGGACTGCGTGCCTCGCAGCAGATGTCCCGCAAGGCCGCGCGCGCCCATGTGCTCGCCCTGCTGGAGCGGGTGGGCATCGCCGACCCCCAGCGCACCTTCAGCTCCTACCCGCACCAGATCTCGGGCGGCATGGCACAGCGGGTGCTCATCGCCGGCGCGGTGGCGAGCAGCCCGAAGGTGCTCATCGCCGACGAGCCGACGACCGCGCTCGACGTGACCGTCCAGGCGGAGATCCTGGACCTGCTGCGGGACCTCCAGCAGCAGTTGAACATGGCCGTGCTCCTGGTGACCCACAACTTCGGTGTGGTGGCGGACAGTTGCAGCCGCGTGGCGGTCATGCAGCGGGGTGAGGTCGTCGAGATCGGGAAGGCCGGGGAGCTCTTCGGGGGGCCGCGGCATCCGTACACCCGGATGCTCCTGGGCTCCATCCTCGACGAGAACGGTCTGCGGACCGATCCTCCGGGTGCGCCCGTCGAGGTCACGCAAAGCCCGACCGAGGTCCTTGAGGAGAAGGCGTCATGACCACTCCCCTGCTCGACGTGAACGACCTGCGCGTGTCCTACCCGGGGCGCGGCTTCCGGGCCCGCCCCGTGGAGATCCTGCACGGCGTGTCCCTGACCGCCTGTCAGGGCGAGACCCTGGGGATCGTGGGCGAGTCCGGCTCCGGCAAGACGACCATCGGCCGCGCCGTGCTGGGCCTGGTGAAGCCCAGCGGCGGACAGGTCCTGTTCGCGGGCGAGGACATCACGCACACGGCGGGCCGGGCACGGCGTGCTCTGGCACGCGACATCCAGGTCGTCTTCCAGGACCCCTACACCTCGCTCAACCCGTCCCTGACCATCGGGGACATCCTCAGCGAGCCGCTGGTGGTCCAGGGAGCGACGCCGCGTGACGCGCGGGCCCGGGTGCGTGACCTGCTCGATCAGGTGGGGCTCCCGGAGGACGCCTCGGAGCGGCTGCCGGGCGAGTTCAGCGGAGGCCAGCGCCAGCGTGTCGCGATCGCCCGCGCGCTCGCCCCCGAGCCGAAACTGATCGTCTGCGACGAACCCGTCTCCGCGCTCGACCTCTCCACCCAGGCGCGGGTGCTCGACCTGTTCATCGACATCCAGCGGCGCACCGGGGTCGCGTACCTCTTCGTCTCGCACGACCTCGGCGTCGTACGGCATGTGAGCCATCGGGTGAGCGTGGTCCACCGGGGCGACATCGTCGAGACCGGTCCGGCCGGCCTCGTCACCTCCACCCCCGAACACCCCTATACACAGCGCCTGTTGCTGGCCGCGCCCGTCGCGGACCCGGTGGAGCAGCAACGGCGGCGGGCCGAACGGCGGCGCCTGGCCGAGGCGGACGCCGGGGCGGGCGGCGAGCAGGAGGTGCGAGCCGGTGCGGCCTGACCGCGTGGCGGAGCTAAGGGGCGACCGGTGTACGCGGTCGCAGGCCACCGGCCCGGTAGATGGCGTCGATGACCCGCATCGTCGCCGTCGCCTCCCCCGCGTCCGTCAGGTTCGCGGCCCCCTCTGTCACGGCGTCGCGGAACGCCTCCAGCTGGAAGGAGTAGGTGGTGCGCGGGTCGCCCTGTTCCACGACGACGCCCGATTCCGTCGTGAGCGTCAACTCCCCGTACAGGTAGGGGTGGTAGGGCATGCGCACGTGCAGGGTGCCTGCCGAACCGCTGACGTGGAGTTCGGCGGCGTGGCCGTCGACCCCCTCCATGATCGCGACGACCTCGCCCGACAGCCCTCCGGCGAAGGCGAGTTGGGCCGTGGTCGCGGCGTCCACGCCGTCGACGGCACGGATCTGCGCCCCGGTCACCTCCGGCTCGCCGAACAGGTGGCGCAGCAGCCGTACCGGATAGCAGCCGAGGTCCATCAGGGCGCCGCCGCCGAGGTCCGGCTGCCACCGGATGTCGCTCGTGTCGGCGTGCGGGACGGTGAACTCCGCGCGGGCCGTGTGGAGTTGACCGAGCACTCCGGAGTCGACGAGTTCGGTCATCCGGGTCCACATCGGGTGGTACCGCGAGTGGAAGGCCTCCATGACGACGAGGCCGCTCGACCCGGCGAGTTCCGCGATCTCCGCGGCCTCCTCGGCGTTCGCCGTGAACGGCTTCTCGCACAGGACGTGCTTGCCGGCCTCGATGGCGCGCCGGGTCCAGTGGCCGTGCAGGGCGGCGGGCGTGGGGACGTAGACGGCGTCGACGGCGGGGTCGTCGACGATCTCGTCGTAGGAGCGGAGCGCGCGGGGGATGCCGTGTTCGCGCGCGAACGCGACGGCCCGTTCCGGATCGCGGGCGGCGACGGCGGTGACCTCGATGCCGTCGAGGTCCGCGGCGGGCTCCAGGAGCGCCGACGGCACGATGCGGGCGGCGCCGAGTACGCCGACGGAGAGGTTCATCGGGCCAGTCCCGGGACGGCGGCAACAAGGAAGGCGCGGATGGCGGACTCCATCGTCACCGAATCACGGTCGAAGAGCCACTGGCTCTGCAGGCCGTTGATGAGGGCGAGCGTCATCGCGGCGAGGGTCGCCGGGTCCACCTCCGAGCGCAGTTCGCCGCGTTCCGCGAGCGCTGTGTAGGCCTCGGTGTAGAAGCGCCGGACGCTGCGGTAGCGATCCGCGAAGTACGTGTGCGCGGGGTGGCCGGGAGAGGTCGCCTCGCCGGAGAGGACGCAATGCAACTCCATGATTCCGGGCTGCAGTTCGTTGTCCACGATGACGGACAGCATGCCCCTGAGCGCCTCGACCGGATGCGTGGCCGGATCGATCGCGTCGGCCGACTTGAGGAAGTGCGCACCACGCTCGTCGCGCAGTTCCAGCACGGCGATGAGCAGGTCCTCCTTGCGCGCGAAGTGGTGGAGCAGCCCGGTGTGGCTGATGTCGGCGCGCTTCGCGATGTCCTTCATCGTGGCGCCGTAGAAACCCGTCTCGCCGAAGGCGTCCACGCAGGCTTCGAGGATGCGCCGGCGCACCTCCGCCGACTTCGCGTACGGCCCACGGCCGGTGGTGGCACTCATGCACTCTCTCCCGTCGACGGATCACGGACCGAGCCCGCGGCCCCATTGTCGGCCACCGCGAAGAGGCCGGCCGGAGACCGGTCGCGAAAATAGTATCGCGATTCGAATTTCGATGTTAGCGTGGAACTCTCGCCGCCGCTCCCCTCTCGCGAGCCGCGGTTTCTCCCCCCGTCTCCAGCAAGGATCTCGACGGTGACCGAACTCATTCCCGGCTTCCTCTGGGGAGCATCGACCGCCCCGCACCAGATCGAGGGCAACAACGTCAACAGCGACTGGTGGGCGTACGAGCCGCACATGCCCGGCATGGCACGCAGCGGTGACGCCATCGACAGCTACCACCGCTACGCCGAGGACATGCGACTCCTCGCGGACGCGGGCCTGAACTCCTACCGCTTCGGCATCGAGTGGGCCCGCATCGAGCCCGCCGAGGGACATGTCTCCCTGGCCGAACTCGCCCACTACCGGCGGATGATCGACACCGCCGTGGACCTCGGCCTCACGCCGGTCGTCACCCTCCACCACTTCACCAACCCGCGCTGGTTCACCGAGGACGGCGGCTGGCTGGAGGACCGGGCGATCGACCGTTTCCGGTCCTACGTCGAGACGGCCACCCGGATCCTCGACGGCGTCGAGTGGGTCTGCACCATCAACGAACCCAACATGCTCGCCCTGATGGCGATGATGGGCCAGGCGCGGCAGGCACCGTCCGAGGACGAGGCCGACAAGTGGATGAGCCCCACGGTCGAGGGCGCCGCGCGCCCGGTGCTGCCCTCCCCCGACCCGAAGATCGGCCGTCGGCTGGCCGAGGCCCACCAGGCCGCCCGCGAGATCCTCAAGGCGCGCACGGACGCCAAGTCCGGCTGGACGGTGGCCTGTCAGGCGCTGACCCCGACACCGGGCAACGAGGAGAAGCTGCGCGAAGTGCGGTACGTCCGCGAGGACCTGTACCTCGAGGCGGCCCGCGGCGACGACTTCATCGGCGTGCAGTCGTACTCCAGCCAGGCCGTCGACGAGAACGGCATCGTCCCTCATCCCCTGGGCCCGGACAGCACGTTGACGGGGAACGCGTACCGTCCCGACGCGATCGGGATCGCGGTCCGGCACGCCTGGGAGACGACGGGCCACGTCCCGGTCCTCGTCACCGAGAACGGCATCGCGACCGCCGACGACACGCAGCGGATCGCCTACACCTCCGAAGCACTGCGGCACCTGTTCGCCGCCGTCGACGACGGCATCGACGTACGCGGCTACCTCCACTGGAGCGCCCTCGACAACTACGAATGGGGCCACTGGGAACCGACGTTCGGACTCGTCGCCGTGAACCGCGAAACCTTCGAACGACACCCGAAGCCGAGCCTCGCCTGGCTGGGAGACGTCGCCCGCAGCGGCGGCAAGGCGCTGAAGGAGCAGTCGGTATGACGACGGCCGAGAACACCACGGGTCCCTGGGACGCATCCGGGCTGCACTCCGTCGGGCGGTTGCCGATGCGTGCGCTGCGCCGCGTCCCCGACGTCGAACTGGACGGCACCTGGGACTTCCAGCTGCTGCCGACGCCCACGTCGCCCCTGGGCCTGGACTGGAAGAAGGCCCAGGTCCCGGGCCTGTGGACGATGCGGGAGGACCTCGCGGACGGGGACGTGCCGCACTACACGAACGTGCCGATGCCGTTCGACGAGGTGCCCCCGCAGGTGCCCGCGCACAATCCGACGGGTGTCTACCGGCGGGTGCTCCAACTGTCCCCCGTTCCGGGGCGCCGGACGGTCCTGCACGTCGGAGCCGCCTCGGGTCTGTTGCGTGTGGTCGTCAACGACCGCCCGGTGGGCAGCAGTTCGGACTCGCACCTGGCCGCCGAGTTCGACATCACCGACGCCGTCGTACCCGGCACGAACCGGATCGACCTGCGGGTCGCCAAGTGGTCCTCGGCCAGCTATCTGGAGGACCAGGACCACTGGTGGCAGTCGGGACTGACCCGCCCGGTGTTCCTCTACACGGTGCCGGACATCGCCCTGGCCGACGTGTCCGCCGTGGCCGACTACGACCCGGAGACCGGGCGCGGCGACCTCCAAGTGGACGTGTCCACAACGGGACTTGACCACCTCTACGACGTCGGCGGCTGGTCGGTGCGGATCGAGGTGCTCGACCGGTCGGTCCGGCTTCCGGTCTCCGCCCGCCTCGGCACCCGCACCCTTCCGCTGCCGTCCCTGGACAGGTCGGTGCGCCCGGAGCCGCTGCTGCCGCCCGACTTCATGGACCTGCTCAGCATCAACGCGGCGGGCGCGCCCGTCCCGCCGGAGTTCCGCGCGATCCCGGCGACCATGACCAGGCTCCCCGAACCGGCGGCGCCCGCCGGCCGCGCGGCCTTCTCCCTCTCCGGCCTGACGGTCACGCCCTGGTCGGCGGAGATCCCCCACCTCGAGGACCTCGTGGTCCAGCTGGTGTCACCGGACGGGAGGGTCGCCGACGAGGCCCGGGTCCGGATCGGCTTCCGCCGCGTACGGATCGAGGGCCGCGACCTCCTCGTCAACGGCGAACGGATCCTGATCCAGGGCGTCGCCCGCCACGACGTCGACCCGAGGACCGGGCGGGTCATGTCCCGCGAACGGCACCTGGCGGAGCTGTCCCTCCTCAAGCGGTTCAACGTGAACGCGATCCGCACCTCCCACTACCCCAACGACCCCCAAGTCCTCGACCTCTGCGACGAGTTGGGGCTCTACGTCATCGACGAGGCGGACGTCGAGGGCCACGCCTTCGCCTCCACGATCGCCGACGATCCCACCTATCTGTCCCAGATCGTCGAGCGCGTCTCCCGGATGGTGCTGCGCGACCGCAACCACCCCTCAGTGATCTCCTGGTCGCTGGGCAACGAGACCGGCCACGGCTCGGCCCACGACGCGGCGGCGGCCTGGATACGGCGCGCCGACCCGACCCGGCCCCTGCACTACGAGGGCGCCATCTCCACCGACTGGCACGCCGGACACGCGGTGAGCGACATCCTCTGCCCGATGTACCCGGCCCTCGCCAGCCTCACCGGCTACTCCGCCGACCCGCGCGCCGACCGCCCGCTGATCACCTGCGAGTACGCGTTCTCCATGGGCAACGGCACGGGCGGACTCTCCGACTACTGGGAGCTGTTCGAGTCGCTGCCGGGCCTCCAGGGCGGCTTCATCTGGCAGTTCCTGGACCACTCCCTGGACCGGGACGGCGACGGAAAGCTGCGCTACGGCGGCGACTTCGGCGACGAGACCCACAACGGCCCGATGCTCGTCAACGGAGTGGTCTTCCCCGACCTCACCCCGAAGCCCGCGCTGTTCGAGGCACGCGGCCTCTTCAGCCCGGTCCGCGTCGTCTCGGACGCCGAGGAGGCACGGGCCGGCACGCTCCGGATCCGCAACCGCCAGTCGTTCGCGGACCTCGGCGCGTACACCCTGGAACTGCGCGTCGAGACCCCGACCGGTCCGGCCGGCGCCGTCCCCGTCCCGACCCCGGAGGTGTCCGCGGGCGACGAGGGCACGATCCAACTCCCGGCTTCCCTGCGGGAGTTGATCAGCTCGGGACCGGCACTCGCGCTGACCCTGACCGTACGGACCCGCGAGGACACCCTGTGGGCACCGGCGGGCACCGAGGTCGCGGCGGAGCAGGTCACGTTCCCCCAGGCTCCCGTACAGCTTCCCGCCGCCCCGGCGCGCAGGGCCGCGCTGTCCGTCGACGCCGAGGGCGACCTGGTCCACCCCCTGCTGCACCGCTCCCCCCGGCTCAGCCTGTGGCGGGCGCTGACCTGCCACGACAAGTCGTTCTCGCTCGACAACCGGTTCGTCCGCTCGGGATTCTTCAAGCTCACGCCCGTCGACGTCGAGGTCAAGGAGACCGGCGACGGGGCCGTGATCACCACCCGCTACGAAGCCGCGTTCGGCGACGAGGTCACCCACCGCCGGACCGTCACGGCGCTCGCCGACGGCGACTGGGTCCTCGCCGAACAGGTGACACTCCCGCAGGACACGCAGGACGGGCTGCGCGTGGGCATGGAGTTCGAACTCGTCGACGGGTTCGAGTCCGCGGACTGGGTCGGTCTCGGACCGTGGGAGAACTACCCCGACCGGCGGGCCTCGGCCCTGCTCGGTGGCTGGGAGAGCGGTATCGACGACCTGGCCGTGCCCTACCTCCTCCCGCAGGAGAACGGCACCCGCGGCGAGGTCACCGCACTGACCCTGACCGGCCCCGCCGGCACGGTCCGCACCGCCCACCCGACCCCGCTGCACATGAACGTGGGCCGATACCGGGTGAGCGAGATCGAGGCCGCCCAGCACTGGTGGGAACTCCCGCCCAGCGACAAGACCGTGGTCCACCTCGACATCGCCCACCGCGGCCTCGGTACGGCGGTCCTCGGCCCCGACACCCACCCGCGTCACCGGCTCACCGGCAGCGAGTACGCGTGGGAGTGGCGCCTGACGCTGGAGCAGTCCGGCTGACGGCGCCCGGCACACCACCCGTCCGCCCTGACCGGGCCCCCACAACAGCGCGTAGGAGAACCTTCGATGCTCAAGCCCCGCTCCACCGCCACCCGCGAGCTGGTGAACCTCGACGGGCTCTGGCGGTTCGCCGTCGCCCCGGCAGCCGGTGCCGAGCCATGGACCGGCCCGCTCGACACCCGGCTGGAGGCACCCGTACCGGCCAGCTACAACGACCTGTTCACCGACAGCGCGATCCGCGACCACGTCGGCTGGGTGTGGTACCAGCGTTCGGTGCGGGTGCCGCGCGGCTGGACGGGCGAGCGGGTCGTGCTGCGGGTGGACGCCGCGACGCACGAAGGAGCGGTGTACGTCGACGACGTGCCGGTCGCCCGACACGTCGGCGGCTACACGCCGTTCGAGGCGGACATCACCGAACACGTGCGGCCCGGCGGGGAGTTCAGGCTCACCATCGGCGTCAACAACGAGCTGACCAACGTCACCATGCCGCCCGGCACGATCACCGTCTCCCAGGACGGCCGGCGCAAGCAGACGTATCTGCACGACTTCTACAACTACGCGGGGCTCGCCCGCTCGGTGTGGCTGCACAGCAGGCCCGCGGTCCATGTCGAGGACATCACCGTCGTCGCCGGCCTCGACGGGTCCACCGGGACGGTCGACTACTCGGTGGAGACGAACGCGCCGGCCGCGGTACGGGTGCGCGCGCTCGACGCCGGCGGCGCCCAGGTCGCCGTGGGGGAAGGGCCGAACGGCACCCTGCGGATCGACGACGTGACGCTGTGGCGGCCGGGTGCGGCCTACCTCTACGACCTCGCCGTCGACGTCCTGGACGAGGACGGCGAGGTCGTGGACACCTTCACCGAGCCGTTCGGCGTGCGCACGGTCGAGGTGCGGGGGGCTCAATTCCTCATCAACGGCGAGCCGTTCTACTTCACCGGCTTCGGCAGGCACGAGGACACACCGGTGCGCGGCAAGGGCCACGACGACGCCTACCTCGTGCACGACTTCCAGCTCATGGAGTGGATCGGTGCCAACTCCTTCCGCACCTCGCACTATCCGTACGCCGAGGAGGTCATGGAGTTCGCCGACCGGCACGGCATCGTCGTCATCGACGAGACCGCGGCCGTCGGTCTCAACCTGGCCGTGGAGAGCGGGCTCATGGGCACCCCGCCCAGGGCCACGTTCTCCGACGACACGTTCAACGACGACACGCGCGCGGCACACGCCCAGCACATCAAGGAGCTGATCTCCCGCGACAAGAACCACCCCAGTGTCGTGATGTGGTGCATCGCCAACGAGCCGTCCTCCAACGAGGAAGGCGCGCGCGAGTACTTCGAGCCCCTCGTCGAGCTGACCCGCAAGCTCGACCCCACCCGTCCGGTGACCTACGCGGCGGTGATGTTCGCGACGCACGAGAACGACCGCATCGCCGACCTCTTCGACGTCCTGTGCGTCAACCGCTACTACGGCTGGTACGTCGCCACCGGCGATCTGGCCACCGCCGAGGCCTACTTGGAGGCCGATCTGCGCGGCTGGGCCGACAAGTTCGGCAAGCCGATCATGGTGAGCGAGTACGGGGCGGACACCCTGCCGGGGCTGCACTCCGTGTGGGACGCGCCTTGGACGGAGGAGTACCAGCTCGCCTACCTGGAGGCGAACCACCGCGCCTTCGACCGTATCGAGGCCTTCGTCGGCGAACACGTGTGGAACTTCGCCGACTTCCAGACGTCGAACGGCATCCACCGGGTCGGCGGCAACAAGAAGGGCGTCTTCACCCGCGAACGGCACCCCAAGGCCGCCGCCCACGCGCTGCGGCGCCGGTGGCGGTCCCTCGGCGGGGGCAAGCCGTCGGCCACCGGCGAGTAGCGCCCCGGCCGGGCGGCCCGCCCCCACCCGGGACCGGACGCGTACCAAGGAGACGTGGGAATGACCCGCAACGAATCGGCCGTATCGCCCCGCAACCGCTTCCGCGGGGGCGCCGCCGCCCCGTACGAGGACCCGTGCCTCCCCGTCGCGGAGCGCGTCGAGGACCTCCTCGGCCGGATGACCCTGGAGGAGAAGGCCGGACTGATGTTCCACGACCGGGCCGCCATGGGGCCCGACGGACAGTTCGTCGACGGCCCCGAACCGCCCCTGTGGGGACGGCTGGTGCGGGACATGGTCGAGAACTTGGCCATGAACCACTTCAACCTGGTCGGCGACGCCGAGCCCCAGGAGATCGCGGCCTGGCACAACCGGGTCCAGGAGGTGGCGCTGTCCACCCGCCTCGGCATCCCGGTGACCCTGTCCAGCGACCCGCGCCACCACTTCACCGAGAACTGGGCCACATCGGCGAGGGCACGCGGCTTCGCGCAGTTCCCGGAGACCACCGGATTCGCCGCGATCGGCGACGAGGTGACGGTGCGTCAATTCGCTGATCTGGTCCGGCGCGAGTACCTCGCCGTCGGCATCCGGGTCGCCCTGCACCCGCAGATCGACCTGGCCACCGAGCCGCGCTGGTCCCGGACCAGCGGCACCTTCGGCGAGGACGCGGACCTCACCGGCCGCCTGGCCGCCGCCTGCATCGAGGGCCTCCAGGGCGAGGCCCTCGGCCCGCACTCGGTCGCGGCGATGACCAAGCACTTCCCCGGCGGCGGCCCGCAGAAGGACGGCGAGGACCCGCACTTCCCCCACGGCCGCGAACAGGTCTACCCCGGCGGCATGTTCGACCTTCACCTCGCACCGTTCCGCAAGGCCCTGGAGGCCGGCACCTCGCAGATGATGCCCTACTACGGCATGCCGGTGGACACCGACATGGAAGCCGTCGGCTTCGGCTTCAACAAGGGTGTGATCACCGGCCTGTTGCGCGAGAAGCTCGGCTTCGACGGCATCGTGTGCACCGACTGGGGCCTGGTCAACGACATGGCCTTCGGCCCGGCCCGGGCCTGGGGCGTCGAGCAACTCACCCCGTCCGAGCGGGCGTTGAAGGTCGTCGAGGCAGGCTGCGACCAGTTCGGCGGCGAGTCCACCCCCGACCTGCTCGTGGAGCTGGTACGCACCGGCAGGCTCTCCGAGGAACGGATCGACACGTCCGTACGGCGCCTGCTGCGCGAGAAGTTCGTGCTCGGCCTGTTCGAGAACCCGTTCGTGGATGTCGACGCCGCCGCGTCAACTGTCGGTACGGCGGAGGCGGTCGACGCCGGGCGGACCGCGCAGAGCCGGTCGGTCACCCTGCTCAAGAACACCGACTCTCTGCTCCCGCTGGCCCCGGGCACCCGTGTCTACGTCGAGGGTGTCGACCCCGGCACCGCCGCCGCGTACGGCATCGTCGTGGCCACCCCCGAGGAGGCCGATGTGGCCGTCCTGCGGCTGGACACCCCCTACGAGCAGCGCACCGGCCCCTTGGAGCGGTTCTTCCACGCCGGCCGGCTCGCCTTCGACGCGGACGAGCTCGCCCCCGTCCTCGACGTCTGCGCCAGGGTGCCCAGCGTCGTCGACATCTACCTCGAACGCCCCGCCGTGATCCCGGAGATCGCCGACGCGGCGGCCGCGCTGGTCGGGAACTACGGCACAGGGGACGCACCCCTGCTCGACGTGCTCTTCGGCCGGCAGGCCCCCGAGGGCAGGCTGCCGTTCCAGCTGCCCCGCTCGATGGCCGACGTCGAACAGCAGCGGCCCGACGTGCCGGGCGACGGCACGGACCCCGTGTTCGCGTTCGGCCACGGACTCACCTACTGACCCCGCGGAAGGAGCGCTCCACCCGTGTCGATCATGCCCTCGGGCACCCACAGTACGATGAGGCATGACGTCGTACCCGAACAGTTCGTCCCCGGTGGGAAGCGGCGCCGCCGCGCGGCCCGGCTCGCGGACCGGCCGGCGCGTGGCCGGTACCGGTCGCAAGCGCCTCGACGACGACCGGCGGGACGAGTTGCTGGGGCGGCTCCAGGCGATCGTCCTGGCGGAGGGCTTCGCCGGGCTGACCGTGGACACGCTCGCCGCCCGGCTGCAGTGCTCGAAGTCCACGCTGTACGCGATCTCCTCCAACCGCCACCACCTCGTGGCGACCGCGCTCAAGAGCTTCTTCCACGACGCCGCGGAGCGGGTCGAGAAGGAGGTCGCCGAGGTCGCGGACCCGGCGCAGCAGATCGCCACCTATCTCGCGGCCGTGGGCCACCAGATGCGCCGTATGTCGGCCGCCTGCTACGAGGACATGCTCGACGACGACCTGACCCGGGAGATCTACACCGTCAACTCGCTGGCCGCGACGACCAGGGTGCGCGGGATGATCCACGCCGGTGTGGAGTCGGGCGACTTCCGCGCGGTGCACGCCGAGTTCGTCAGCCGGGCCGTGGGACTGCTGATCGACGGCATCCACAGCCGTGAGCTGCTCGTCTCGACCGGGCTGTCCTCGGGCGACGCCTTCGTCGAGCTGAGCGACCTGGTCCTCGGGGCGGTCTCCAAGACCGCTCGCTGACCGGCGGGCGGCGCCTCCGGCAGGCCGTACACACACCCATCTCGTGTGGTCACTGTTCACACCCTTGATGAATACTTCACAGAGTACTAACGTACGCGAAATCGTACCCGCACATCGAAGGTCGCCTTCGTCGTTCCGTTATGAGGCAAACGATGGCCCTCTGCGATCCCCGCTCTGCCGCCGACCCGCTCGACCGGGTCCAAGAGCTGGTCACCCTCTACAGCGACCCGCACGCGAGCGTCGCCCACCTGCTCTGCGACGGGTATCCGTCCGACGCCGTCGCCTACACGGTCGTGGAGCCGGACCTGTCGACCACCGTCCTCACGTACGGCCGGCTGAAGACCGAGTCCGAGCGGTTCGCCGCCGCCCTGGCCGATCTCGGAGTCGGGCCGGGCGACCGGGTGGCGACGCTGATGGGCAAGAGCGTCGACTACCTCGTCGCGCTGCTCGCCACCTGGCGGCTCGGCGCGGTCACCGTGCCGCTGTTCACCGCCTTCGCGCCCCCGGCGATCGCCCTGCGCCTGCTGGCCAGTGACGCCAAGGTCGTCGTCTGCGACGAGACCCAGCGGGCGAAGCTCGCACCGGGCGAGGACATCCCGGCCGACGCGAAGTGGCGGATCGTCGTCAGCGGCGGCACCGGCCGGCCCGGTGACCTCCGCTTCGCCGAGCTGCTCGACGCGCACACGCCCGGTCTGCCCGCCGCCGCCCTGGGCGGGGACGCGCCGCTCGTGCACATCTTCACCTCCGGTACGACGGGCCGCCCCAAGGGCGTCGTCGTCCCCACCTCGGCCATCGCGGGCTTCCGCCTCTACGCCGAGTTCGGCTGCGGGGTGAGCGGGGACGACGTCTTCTGGAACGCCGCCGACCCCGGCTGGGCGTACGGGCTCTACTTCGGCGTGATCGCGTCGCTGAGCCTGGGGGTGCCCAGTGTGCTGCTGCACTCGGGGTTCTCCGCCGAGCTGACCTGGCGGGTGATGGACGACCTCAGGGTCACCAACTTCACCGCCGCGCCCACCGTCTACCGCTCGCTGCGCGCCTCCGGCGTCCCGGTGCCGGACGGCCTCGCGCTGCGCTGCGCGTCCAGCGCGGGCGAGCCGCTGACGCCCGAGGTCAACGCCTGGGCCGAGGACGCGTTCGGCGTCCAGGTGCACGACCACTACGGGCAGACCGAGGCGGGCATGCTGATCAACAACCACCAACTCCCGTCGCTACGGCGCCCGGTGGTGCCCGGATCCATGGGACATCCGATGCCCGGCTGGAGCCTGCACGTGCTCCACGAGGACCGGGACGAACTCGCGCCGGTCGGCACGGTCGGCCGGATCGCCGCCGACCTCGCGGCGAGTCCGCTGGCGTGGTTCCGGGGGTACGAGGGCGACCCGGCGAAGAGCGCCGAGAAGTTCAGCGAGGACGGCCGCTGGTACTACACCGGTGACGTCGGGCGGGTCGACGACGAGGGCTACTTCCACTTCTCGTCCCGGGACGACGACGTGATCATCATGGCCGGTTACCGCATCGGCCCGTTCGAGGTCGAGTCCGTGCTGATCACTCACCCGGCGGTGGTCGAGTGCGCGGTGATCGCCGCACCCGACGAGGTCCGCGGCGAGGTCCTGGAGGCCTTCGTCGTCCTCCAGGACGGAGTTCCGGCCTCCGACCAACTCGCCGCCGAACTCCAGCAGTTGGTGAAGAAGCGCTTCGCCGCCCATGCCTACCCCCGCACGGTGCACTTCACCGACCACCTGCCGAAGACACCCAGCGGGAAGATCCAGCGATTCGTGCTGCGCCAGCAGCGCCAGACCGACCCAGGGGCCCACGCGTGACCACAGCGGTACTCACCGAGCAGACCGGCGCCGTCCGCCGGATCCGGCTCAACCGGCCCGAGAGCCGGAACTCGATCAACCCGGACCTGATCGAGTCCCTGGACGACGCCGTCGCGGACGCGATGCGGGACCCGGACACCGAAGCCGTGGTGATCTCCGGGAACGGGCCGAGCTTCTGCGCCGGAGCCGACCTGCGCCACCTGTTGAGGCTCGCCGACGCCGACATCGATCCGCTGGCGTTCCTCGGCACGGTCTCCGAGTGCTTCACCCGGCTGGAGGCGGCACCGAAGCCCGTCATCGCCGCCGTGCACGGCCATGTGGTCGCCGGGGGGCTGGAGTTGGCGCTCGCGTGCGACGCGGTCGTGGCCCGCGCGGGCACGGTCATCGGCGACGGACACATCCGCAACGGCCTGCTGCCCGGCGCCGGTTCGAGCGTAAGGCTGCCCCGCAAGGTGGGCGAGCCGCTGGCCCGGCGTCTGATGCTCACCGGTGAACTGCTGCCCGCCGAACAGTTCGTGCCCAGCGGCTTCGTCCAAGTCGTCGCCGGGGCCGAGGAGTTCGAGGCGACCGTCGCGTCCGTGGCGCGGTCCTTCACCGGACTGCCGCCCGGGCAGGCCTCGTTGAAGCACATGCTCGCCGATCCGGGCACACCCGAGGCCCTGTTGCGGGAGCTGGAGGTCTTCGCCGGGCACTGGCGCGAGCAGGACATCGCCGACAAGCTCACCCGTTTCTTCGACCAGCGAGCCGTGAGGTAGAACCGTGCGACGTTATACGGACCGAGTCGTCCTGATCACCGGGGCCGGGCAGGGCCTGGGCCGTGCCATGGCCCTCCGATTCGCCGCCGAGGGCGCCAGGCTGGCGCTGTGCGACGTCAACGACGCCTCGGTGAAGGAGACCGCCGAACAGTGCGGCGGCACCGACATGCGCACATCGGTCGTGGACGTGGCCGACGCCGGACAGGTCGACCAGTGGGTGGCCGGCACGGCCGACGCCCTCGGCCGCGCCGACGTCCTCGTCAACAACGCCGGAGTGATCCGCGACAACCGCCTGGAGCGGATGACCGACGACGAGTGGGACGCCGTCGTCGACGTCAGTCTCCGGGGCATGTTCCACTGCTGCCGTGCGGTGTTCCCGCAGATGAAACGGCAGGGCTACGGCCGGATCCTGTCCTTCTCCTCGATGTCCTGGCGCGGCAACTTCGGCCAGGTCAACTACGCGGCGGCGAAAGCCGGTGTGGTCGGCATGGCCCGCACGATCGCCCTCGAAGGCGCCCCGCACGGCATCACGTCGAACGCGATCGCGCCCGGCCTCATCAGCACCCCGATGCTGGCGTCGATGAACGACGCCGCCCGCGCCAAGCTCGCCGCCCGCGTGCCCATGGGGCACATCGGCGACCCCACGGACATCGCCGAGGCCGCGGCCTATCTGTGCTCGGAGGCGGCCTCGTACGTGACGGGCGTGGTCCTCGACGTGGACGGCGGCATCAGCATCGGCAGCGCCCTGCGCTGACGGCACACCACGGACCGACGTGAAAGGACACCACACCATGGCTGACGTGACCGACACCGCTGAACTCGTGGTCGAGAACGACGTGATGGTCCCGATGCGCGACGGCGTCCGCCTGCGCACGGACATCTTCCGCCCGGCCGGACCGGGCCCGTACCCGGTTCTGCTCCAGCGCTACCCGTACACGCCCCGCGACGGCATCTCGGCGATGTTCGCGCAGCTCATCGCCCGGCAGGGCTATGCCGTGATCGTGCAGAGCTGCCGTGGGCGGTTCGGCTCCGAGGGCGAGTTCTATCCCTTCGTACCGGATGTGGAGGACGGCTACGACGCCGTCGAGTGGGCGGCGGCACAGCCGTGGTCGAGCGGCAGGGTGGGCATGTGGGGCATGTCCTACAGCGGCTTCTCGCAGTGGGCCGCCGCCATCGCCCGGCCTCCCCACCTGACCGCGCTCGCCCCGTTCACCTGTAGTTGGGACTGGAGCGACAGCACCTGGTACTACGCGCCCGGCGTGCTCCACCTGGGCCTCGCGCTGAGCTGGAGCGGCCTCATGACCACGGAGGAGGCCGACCGCCGGGGCGTACCGTCGCCACTGCCCGGCTTCGCCGCCGGCGGCCGGCTCATGGACGAGGGAAGCTTCGGCGACCCGGCGATGCTCGCCGAGCTGATCCGGCTGGAGCTGGAGGACACCCGGAGCATGCTCGGCCACCGCCCGCTGCGGGACGTCGAGCAACTGCGGGAACTGGCACCGTGGTTCCGCGACCACTGCGACCACGACGACGGCGACGACCCGTACTGGCGGCGGATCAGCGCCGCCGCCCACGCCGACGACATCGACCTGCCGGTCTTCCATCTGGCCGGCTGGTACGACTTCTTCGCCAAGGGCAACCTGGACGCCTACACCACCCTGGCCCGAACCCGTGCGGGGCAGCGTCTGGTGGTCGGGCCCTGGAACCACAACTGCGCGCAGATCCGCCCCGACGCCGACCAGAACGCCGGAATGTTCGTCGACTTCGGCCCCGAGGCCCCGGTCATGCGGTTCTTCGCCCACCACCTCAAGGGCGAACTCCCGGACTACCAGCGGGAGGAGCCGCCGGTCCGGCTGTATGTGATGGGCGACAACGTCTGGCGCGAGGAACAGGAATGGCCCCTGGCCAGGACCGAGTGGACCCCGTACTACCTCCACGCGGACGACGAGCGCGGCCTGTCGACGCGGGCACCGGCCGACGAACAACCGGACCAGTACATCTACGACCCCAGCGACCCCGTGCCCGGCTCGCTCCGGACCGGCGCGACGTACAACGACCCCGTCGACCTCGCAGCGACGGCCGGGCGCCCCGACGTGCTCGTCTACTCGACTCCCCCTCTGGAGACGGAGCTCGAGGTCACGGGCCCGGTGAATCTGGAGCTGTGGGCGTCCTCCTCCGTGGAGAACACCGACTTCACCGCGAAGCTGATCGACGTCTTCCCCGACGGCACCGCCGTACCCGTCTGCCAGGGCGTCGTCCGCACGGGCCACGGAGTATCAGAACCCCGGACACCGGGCACGCCGTACCGCTACGAGATCAGCCTGTGGTCGACGAGCACCGTCTTCAAGGCCGGGCACCGCATCCGGCTCGACATCTCCTCCAGCGAGTTCCCGACCTTCGACCTCAACCCGAACACGGGCGAGCGCATCACCCACGCCACCTCGGACAAGACGGTCCCGGCGATCCAGCGCGTCTTCCACGACGAGCTGCGCCCCTCCCGCCTGGTCCTCCCGGTCATCCCCCGCTGACGAACCGTCAAGGAGCGCCATGGAAGCCGTAGTTCCCGCCGTACTGCGCCGATCGCCGGACGACGGTTCGACACCGTTCTCTCCCTACGGCACCCACGTGCCCTCCCTCGACCCGTACGACTACGTCGAGGAGGAGTGGATCGCCACCGGCGAGGAGGACGGCCACGCCTACGCGACGACGGTGCTCGTACGACGCCCCCGAGACTGGGCGCGTTTCAGCGGCACCGTGATCGCCGAGCCGCTGCACGTCCACGGGATCGCGCCGATCTGGATCTACAGCGGTCCCTACCTCCTGCGGTCGGGCCACGCCTGGGTGGAGATCACCGCGCAGAAGACCACGCTGGACCTGCATGTGAAGGCGTCCGATCCGCAGCGGTACGCGTCCCTGCACATGGAGGGGCCCGACAGCGCGGACTTCGACCTGAACGTGAACCTCGGGAACCGTGAGCTGTCGAAGACGTTCTTCGCCGAACTGGTGCGCCGCAACCGGGCGACGAACGCGATCCTCGCCCAGGTCGGCGCCGCGCTCCGCGCGCCCGAGGGACCGTTCGCGGGCACGGAGGTGCAGCGGGTCCTCCTGGTCGGGCACTCGCAGACCGGCTGGGTCACCACCGCCTACATCGGCGACACCCACGCCGTACTGCGCCTGGCCGACGGCTCGCCCGTCTACGACGGTTTCTTCCCCTCCGGCTTCCCGCTCGACCCCTTCCACGACGTGGACGTACCGGTCGTGCAGGTGATGAGCGACGGGGACGTCTCCGTGCCCGACTACTCGTTCGTCCCCGGCTACGAGGGGCGCGGGTACCGCCGCGAGGACAGCGACAAGCCCAGTGACCGGTTCCGCCTCTACGAACTCGCCGGCGTTCCCCACATGGGCACCCGGCAGGCGCCGTACAACGACGTGTCGCTGTGGCAGGCCAACTTCCCCGACGACGACGTCACGTTCGGCCCGAAGATGAACAGCCTGCCGCACTTCGAGCTGTTCAACATGGGCCTGCACCACCTGGTCGAGTGGGTGGCGAACGGCACCGTGCCGCCCCGCGCCGACCGCCTGGCGGTGGGCCCGGACGGCTACTTCGCCAAGGACGAGCACGGCAACACCGAAGGCGGGGTGCGCACCGCCCAGTTGGACGTGCCGCACTCCACCTACCGGCCCAACCCGACCAATCGGGACGGCACTTCCAGCTATCTGACGATCGGCAGCGACGAGCCGTTCGACGCGGCGAAGCTGCGGGAGCTGTACCGGGACTCCGCCGACTACCTCCAGCGCTTCGAGCGGCGCCTGGACCAACTCATCGACGAAGGCTGGCTCCTTCCGGAGGACGCCGACGATCTGCGGCGCGAGGCGCGGGAGTTGGAGATTCCGTAGCGGCGGCGGTGAGGCGCGCAGAGGCCGGCGGGGGACCGCCGGCCTCGACCGCGCTCTAGGACCGGGTGGCGAGAAGGTCCCGGTCGGACTCCGCCGGAGTCGTCTGCTCACGGGCCAACTGCTCGCCCTCCACGTCGACATGGGGCAGCACCCGGTGCAGGAAGCGCGGCAGCCACCAGGCCGCGTGCTGCAGGACGGACATCGCCGCCGGCACCAGACACATCCGGACCACGAAGGCGTCGAGCAGGACGCCCACCGCGAGGGCCAGGCCCATGCCCTTCGTGATCTGCATGTCGGCGAAGACGAAGGACCCGAAGACGCTCACCATGATGACCGCGGCGGCGGTGACGACCTTCGAGCCGTGCCCGAAGCCGTCCACCATCGCGGTCACCGGGCTCTTGCCGCGCGCGTACTCCTCGCGCATCCGGGAGACGAGGAACACCTCGTAGTCCATGGCGAGTCCGAACAGGATCCCGATCAGCAGGATCGGCAGGAAGCTGATCACGGTCGGGCTCGCCTGGGTGCCGAGTACCGAGGAGAACCAGCCCCATTGGAGGACGGCGACCAGCACACCCAGCGAGCCTCCGAGCGACAGCAGGAAGCCCAGCGCGGCCTTCAACGGCACGGCGATCGAGCGGAACACCAGGGTCAGCAGCAGGACCGCGAGGCCCATGACCACCAGGCAGTAGACGGGCAGCGCCTGGGTGAGTTTCGCGGCGACGTCGATGCTGACGGCGGTGGAGCCGGTGACGTTGATGTCGGTGCCCGTGGACTTCTCGATGCCGTCGCGGGCGGCACGGATGTCGTGCAGCAGCCGCTCGGTGCGCTCGGACTGCGGACCGCTCTTCGGTACGACGCCGACCAGGGCCGCGTCGCCGCTGCCGCTGAGCCGGGCGGGAGCGACGGAGGCGACGTCGGGCAGCCTGGCCGCCGCACCGGCGATCCGCCCGGCGGCGGCCTCGGCTCCCTTGCCCTCGACCAGGACGACCAGGGTGCCGCTGTAGCCGGGGCCGAACGCGTCGTCGGTCAGCTTCTGGGCGCGGGCAGCCTCCGCGTTGGTGCTGGGCAGCGACAGCCCGAGCCGCAGATCGGCGGCCGGCACCGCCAGCACGCCGAGCCCGATCACCCCCAGCACCAGGACGGCCCAGCGCCGCCGGTCCATCAGCCGGGCCCAGCGCACCCCGGCGCCGACCGCACCGGACCGCTGCTTGTCCAGCGAGCGGCGCGCGGAGCGCCGTAGCGCCGGAATGCGACTGGAGGCGATGCGCGGGCCGAGCAGGCCGAGGACGGCGGGCAGCAGGGTGAGTGCCAGGACCACCGAGATGACGACGGTGAGGGCCGCGCCGAGTCCCATGACGGCGAGAAACGGGATCCGTACGACGGTCAGCGCGGCGAGCGCGATCACCACCGTCGCTCCGGCGAACAGCACGGCCGAGCCGGCGGTGCCCACGGCGAGGCCCGCGGACTCCTCCGGGTCCATGCCGTCCCTGACCTGCGTCTGGTGCCGGGAGACGATGAACAGCGCGTAGTCCACGCCGACGGCCAGGCCCAGCATGAGGGCGAGGACGAGCGCGGTGCTGTCCATGGCGACGACGCTGGTGAGCGTCAGCAGCGCCAGGACACCCAGCGCCACGCCCACCAGGGCCATGGCCAGTGGGACGACGGCGGCGCGCAGCGAGCGGAACACCAGGACCAGGACGATCAGCGTGATCAGCACGCCGACCCCTTCTCCGGCACCGCCGCCGGCCGCCGGCACGGGGTCGAACGCCTGGCCGCCCAGGGCCACGGTCAGTCCGGCGGCCCGCGCCTGCCCGGCCGCGGCCTCGATCTCCTTGACCGAAGCCGAGCCGATCTTGTCGGCCTGCTCCACCGTGAAGGTGACCTTGCCCATGCCGGTACGGCCGTCACGGGAGACGTTCCCCGCCGCGGTCGAGGGCGCCGTGACGGACTCCACGCCCGGTGTCTTCGCGATCCGGGCGGTGGCCGTACGGATCGCGTCGGCCGCCGGACCGGCCGTCACCGTCTCGCCCCGCGGCGCCCGGAAGACGATCTGCCCGGTGATGCCGTCGCTGCCCGACGGGAACTCCTTGGCGAGGACGTCGGAGGCCTTCTGCGCCTCGGTTCCCGGGATGCTCGTGGAGGAGGTGAACGGCTTCATCAGGGTGGCCGCCGCCGCGCCGAGGGCGCACAGCACGACGAGCCAGCCGATGATCACCGTCCATTTGCGCCGGTAGGAGAACCTCCCCAGGCGGTACAGGAACGTGGACAAGTAGAACTCCCTGGAGGTGGACGCGCGGACGGGAGGGCCCGGCACACGGCGAGAGACCGCGGGGCCCGACGACCGCGACGCTATGAGCCGGCCGGGCCCGTGAGCCCGGTTCCGCCCCGCCGGGGACTCTTCTCACACGGAACTCCCATGGAAGGCGCCCGGACCGTCGGGCACCCTTGATCACAGGATCACGGCATGCGCGGAGAGGCTTCACCGATGGACGACGACAAGGAGCCGCGGGTGCGGGGGCGGCTGCTGGTGGTCGACGACGAACCGGCGATCGTGGACACCGTCACCCGGTTCCTGCGGTTCGTCGGGTACGAGGTCCGCACCGCCGCCACCGGCCGCGAAGCGCTGTCCCTGGCGCGGGAGTTCCTGCCGGACCTGGTCCTGCTCGACATCATGCTGCCGGACAGCGACGGTTTCGAGGTCCTGAACCGGCTGCGCGCCGACGCCCTCCCGGTCGCCGTCGTCTTCCTCACCGCCCGCGACACCCGCAAGGATCTCGTACGGGGACTGACGGCGGGCGGCGACGACTACATCACCAAGCCGTTCGGTCTGGACGAGGTCGCCGCCCGCGTGGGCGCCGTCCTGCGCCGGACCCGCGCGCACCGCCCGAGCGACCCCACGATCGGGGTCGCCGACCTGACCCTGAACACCCTGACCCACGAGGTGCGCCGGGCCGGCACCCTCATCGATCTGTCCCCCACCGAGTTCCGGCTGCTGCGGTACCTGATGCTGCACCAGGGCCGGGTGATCACCCGGGCCCGGCTGCTGGAGCATGTGTGGTCGTACGACTTCAACGGCGACGACACCGTGGTGGCCACCTACATCAGCTATCTGCGCCGCAAGGTCGACAGCGACGGCGAGCGGCTGATCCACACGCATCGCGGTGTCGGCTACAGCCTCCGGGCCACCGGGTGCTGACCCGGCGCTGGTGGCGGAACCGGCCGCTGCGCACCCGCATCAGCATTCTGCTCATCGTGCTGTTCAACGGAGTGCTGACGGTCACGAGCATCGTCACGTTCTCGGTCCTGAGGTCCTCGCTGTACAAGGAACTCGACCACCGGCTCACCACGACGACCGCCGGCATGGCGACCGCGAGTGCCGTCGGCATCGAGATCGCGGGCAAGGACTCAACCGACCACCGGTGGATCAGGTTCGGCGGGGATCTGTACATCGCCTTCCTCGACGGCGACAGGCGCCCTCAGGGCCCGGGCCCGCGCTTTCCGGACCCGGCACCCGCTCCCGACACCCCGGTGACCGTGCCGGCGGACGGCTCGGCGGGCTCCGCGCAGTATCGGCTCGCCACGGCCCGGCTCGCCGACGGCCGCACCGCCGTGGCCGCCGTCGGCACCGCCGCGACCGAGGCCGCGGTCCGCCGGGCCGTCCTGGTGGTCGTCGGCGTGCAGCTGCTCGCCGACGTCGTCCTGGCCGTCCTGGGCGTCCTCGTCGTACGGCGCTCACTGCGCCCGCTGGAACACGCGGCGCGGACCGCCGACCGCATCGCCACCGGCGACTTCGCGCCGCGGCTGGTCGAGGCCCGGGTCGCCCCGACGACCGAGGTGGGCCGGCTCTCCGGCGCCCTCAACCGGATGCTGGACCAGATCCACGCCGCCCTCGCCGCGCGGGACGCCTCGGAGGAACGGCTGCGCCAGTTCGTCGCCGACGCCTCGCACGAGCTGCGCACCCCGCTCCAGTCCATCCGCGGCTACGGCGAGCTGTACCAGCGCGGAGCCCTGCCCGACACCGAGTCCGTCGACGAGGCGATGGACCGCATGCTGGCCGAGGTGCACCGGATGACGCGTCTCGTGGAGTCGCTGCTCATGCTGGCCCGCTTCGACGAGGACGACCCGGACGACCTCGAACCCGTCGATCTCAGCCGCGTGGTCACCGAGTCCTGCCGGGACGCGGCGGCGGTCGAGCCGGACCGCCCCTGGACGGTCACCGTGACCCCGGACGTGACGGTGCGCGGGGACGAGGCCCAACTGCGCGGAGTCGTCGCCAACCTGCTGGTCAACGTCCGCATGCACACACCGTCGGAGGCGGCCTGCGCGGTCGGCCTGTCGGTGGCCGAGGGCCGTGCCGTACTGCGCGTCCGCGACGACGGTCCGGGTATCCCGGCCGACGCCGTCCCCCATGTCTTCGACCGCTTCTACCGTGCCGACAAGAGCAGGAGCCGGGCCCGGGGCGGCAGCGGCCTCGGGCTCTCGATCGTCGCGGCCGTCGCCGACCTGCACGGCGGCACCGTGCGCGTCGAGAGCCCTGTGGACGGCGGGACGCTGATCGAGGTGACCCTGCCCGTGCTGTGAACTGCCCTAGACGCGCATGGTGGTTCCCCCGTCGACGCACAGGATCTGGCCGGTGATCCACTCCGAGAGGTCGGACAGCAGGAACGCGACGGTGGCGCCGATGTCCCGGGGCTCGCCGTGGCGTGGCGCGGGCGTCCCGGTGAGGATCATGTCGCGGAACTCCTCCGGGAGGTTCAGCTTCGTCGCCTCCGTCATCACCAGGCCCGGGGCGACACCGTTGGCGCGGATGCCCTCCTTGCCGTACTTGCGCGCGACATGGCGGGTCAGGGCGCCGATGCCGGCCTTCGTCACCGAGTACGCCACCTTGTCCGGCATACCGGCGTAGACGGCGCCGGACAGGGTGTTCACCACGGACCCGCCGCCGCCCGCGATCATGTGGGGCAGGGCGTGCTTGAGGGTCAGCAGATAGCCCGTCAGGTTCACGTCGATCGTGCGCTGCCAGGCCGCGAGGTCGATGTCGACGACGTTCGTGTCCTTGGCGACCTCGTCGGGGTGGATGTTGGCCGCCACGTTGAAGAGCCCGTCGATCCGCCCGAACTCCTTCACGGCCCAGTCGATCTGGTTCCTGACCTGGTCCTCGTCCGAGATGTCGACGACCATGGCGAGGCCGTCTCCCCCGGCGTCCCGGGCGGCCCGCAATGTGGCCTCGGCCGAGGCCTCCACGACGTCGCTCACCACGATCGTGGCGCCCCCCGCGCCCAGGAACTTCGCCGTCGCGGTGGCGAGCCCGCCCGCACCGGCGAGGACGACGACCTTGTCCTTGAGGCCTTCCATGTGCAATCTCCTTCAGCTTCAGCACGACGATCCACGAAACGTACAGCGGTGTACGGATAATGGCAAGAAACGTACGGCGGCGTACGGATGATGACCAGTAGTCTGCGACGCATGCCAGAAGAGGCTCAGCGCACGAAACGACGCGACGCCGCCCGCAACCGGGAGCGGCTGCTGACGGCCGCCCGCAAGGCGTTCGCCGAGCACGGCCCCGACGTCGCCTTCGAGGAGATCGCCCGCGCGGCAGGCGTCAGCCGGACCACGATCTACCGCAACTTCGCCACCCGCGAGGAACTCGCGGAGACGGCCTACGAGGACAACGTCACGCGTATCGAGCAGCACGCCGCCGGACTGGGCGAACGCCCCGACGCCGTCGTACGCCTCCTCGACTTCGTGCTCGACCTGCAGTGCGACAACCGGAGCCTCGCGCACGTCCTGTCCGGCGCGGACGTCACCTGGCTGACGAACCTGTCCGCCAGGACCGTCGCCGCGTTCGAGCCGCATCTCGAACGTGGCCGCGAGGCCGGACTCGTCCACCGGGACGTCGGCGTCCAGGACCTGATGCTGGCCTTCCCCATGGCCGCCGGGGCGATGGCGGACAACGACGTCGTCCACCGCGAGCAACTGCACGACCGCGTCCGCGCCATGCTGCACCGGGCGCTCTTCACCGACCGGGGCCAACTCGCCGCGCGGGACTGAGTTCCCGGACCCGCGGCCGGGGCCCTGAGCATCCGGGTCCGTGACGGGAGACGGAAGCGGTGAGCCGGAGCGTGTACGGCCGACCGGTCACCACCCGGCCGGCCGTCGAGCGAAGCGGGGCGGAAGCTGCCGGGCTACGCGGTCAGCAGGGGCAGCGCGGTGAAGGCGTGCCGCTCCCAGAGCCGCCGGGCGGCCTCCTCCGGGTACACGGTGACCGTGGGGTCGGTGTCGAGGAGCCGCACGAGTCGGCGCTCGGTGTCGTACGCGGGCCAGCCGGGGTCGCCGTCGGCCGCGAAGGCGGTCCAGGCGGAGCGGAAGCGGGCGGAGAGCGCCTCGGTCTCCGGCGTGGGGTCGGGCCCGATGAGCAGGGCGCCGAGGCCGCCGTACATGCCGAAGGTCAGCGGTACGTCGAGGCCGTGGCAGGCACCCAGGGCGCCGCCGTCGGCGGGTGCGGACCAGGTCAGCTCGTACATACACGTGCGCCCGGCCGCCGCCTGCCACCTGCGCCTCCGCCAGGTGCAGCGAGGGCATGCGGAACAGCCAGTCCGACTGCACCAGTTCGAACAGGTACTCCGCGGAGGCGTCCGGGAACGCGGTGCGGTACGCCTGTTCGGCGTCCGGCGTCGGCCCGAACAGGCCCAGCGTCGTCGAGGCCAGACTCTCGTCCACCTGGCCGAGCAGCCCGCCGAGCAGGAGAAAGAGGCGGTATTCGTCCCGGTGGTGCCCGGTGATCAGCTCCACGTCCCGTGCGGCGCCGTCCGCGAGGGCCTGCCACGGCGCGGTGGGCAGGACGTCGCCGTCGACGACGGGCGAGAAGGGGGTCGGGGTGAGAGCCACCGGACCCCATCGGTGGACGTACTCACGCATCCTGGCGGTCAGCGCGGCTCCGGCCGCGGGCTGCTTGCGCGGGGCCACACCGGACAGGTCGGCGACCGTCGGGCGCAGCCCCAGCTCGCCGGCCAGCGTCTCGGCGATGTCCCCGGCCAGCGCGCCGGAGAAGAAGGTGCCCGGCACGCTCTGCGTGATGGCCCTCCGGAACAGACCCCGTGCTCGCGGCATGGCCATCAGCGCGGCGACGGACCCGGCGCCGGCGGATTCACCGAAGACCGTGACCTGGTCGGGGTCGCCGCCGAAGGCGGTGACGTTCTCGCGCACCCACTCCAGTGCGGCGGCCTGGTCGAGCAGACCGCGGTTGGCGGGGGCGCCCTCGATCCGGGCGAACCCCTCGACGCCGACTCGGTAGTTGAGCGTGACCACGACCAGCTCGCCGTCCCGGGCGAGCCGGCTGCCGTCGTAGACCGGGTCGTCGGCCGCCCTCTCCGGCGCCGTGGACCTGAACGACTACCCGGAGCTCCCCCTCATGGCCTACGGCAAGATGCGCGAGGTGCATTCGATCGAGGCCCGCCTCGGACGGCCCGCCTACGGGAGAAGAGTGGTATTCCGCAGCAACCAGACCGCGACCCTGCTGAGCCTGGCCCGCCTCGGTCACGCCGCCGCGGTCCTCCCCCGGCTCGCCGTACCGTCCCCGCACCCCGGCCTCCACACACTCGCGCTCGCCCGGGTCAACCCCCGCATCGTCGGCGTGGCCTGGCCCGGCAACCGCGCGTTGAGCGACCCCGCCGCCGGGTTCGTACGAGCGCTGGAGCAGGTCACCGACGCCTACTGACCGACCGTTTACTCCTGTCGCGCGGCGAGGTGCTACGGTTCCCCGTCGCCTCGATCGGAGAGCGGCGGGGTCGGTGACCTGGTGAACCTTCGCCGCGGCAGAAAAGGCTTGCCCCGCTCCGGCTTCTCCTGTGTCATCCCAAGACGTGCCCTGTCCCGCGGCTGTGCGCCCGCTGGACAGGGAGATCGCCCCTGGCCACATCCGAACATGACCGCGCACAGCCGCTACCCCGGCGATCCCGTGCCGCCCCGTACCCTTCGTGGTGTCCACGGCGTCACATAGCGGGCGCCAAACCACTGGAGGCAACACCACGTGCTGATCGCTCAGCGTCCGTCCCTGACCGAAGAAGTCGTCGACGAGTTCCGCTCCCGGTTCGTGATCGAGCCGCTGGAGCCGGGCTTCGGCTACACCCTCGGCAACTCTCTTCGTCGTACGCTCCTCTCCTCGATCCCCGGTGCGGCTGTCACCAGCATCCGGATCGACGGTGTCCTGCACGAGTTCACCACCGTGCCGGGCGTCAAGGAGGACGTCACCGACCTCATCCTCAACATCAAGCAACTCGTCGTCAGCAGCGAGCAGGACGAGCCTGTCGTGATGTACCTGCGCAAGCAGGGCCCGGGTCTGGTCACCGCCGCTGACATCGCGCCCCCGGCCGGTGTCGAGGTCCACAACCCCGACCTCGTCCTCGCCACGCTCAACGGCAAGGGCAAGCTGGAGATGGAGCTGACCGTCGAACGCGGTCGCGGCTACGTCTCCGCCGTGCAGAACAAGCAGGTGGGCCAGGAGATCGGCCGTATCCCGGTCGACTCCATCTACAGCCCCGTGCTCAAGGTCACGTACAAGGTCGAGGCCACCCGTGTCGAGCAGCGGACCGACTTCGACAAGCTGATCGTCGACGTCGAGACCAAGCAGGCCATGCGTCCCCGTGACGCCATGGCGTCGGCCGGCAAGACCCTGGTGGAGCTGTTCGGTCTCGCCCGCGAGCTGAACTTCGACGCCGAGGGCATCGACATGGGCCCGTCCCCGGTGGACGCCGCCCTTGCCGCCGATCTCGCCCTGCCGATCGAGGAGCTGGAACTCACGGTCCGCTCCTACAACTGCCTCAAGCGCGAGGGCGTCCACTCGGTGGGTGAACTCCTGGCGCGTTCCGAGGCCGACCTGATGGACATCCGCAACTTCGGTGCGAAGTCCATCGACGAGGTCAAGGAGAAGCTGGCCGGTATGGGCCTCGGTCTCAAGGACAGCCCGCCCGGACTGAACCTGACCGCCACCGACGCCTTCGGCGCCGACGACGTGGACGCGGGTTTCGTGGAGACCGAGCAGTACTGACCGCCGCGCCGCGCCGGCCTTGACGACACCCCACGGACGGGGACAGGGGAACGTCCACCCTGTTCCCTGCCCGGAGGGAGACCTCGGCCGGCCCGGGCGCTCACTCGGGGGAGGCGTCACCGCTGACGGTCAGGCCGGCGCGCCGCCCCACCCCCGGTGGTCAACCGCGCCCTCGGGCGCGGCAGTTGCGACCCCACGTCCGGGAAGCCGTGCACGGCGGACAGCCCCTGGACTGTCCGCCGTGAGCGCTCCGGCCCGAGCCCGAACGGACGCGCGCACTCCTGTCGAGAACCTGGCCGGCGCACCAACGGCAAACAAATTGCACGTTACCGCCGGTTACTGCCAGGTAGGGACAACGATATTCCGCCGCCGAAGCCGCCGAACCTCCGGCGCGAATTCACCGCGCCCCTCGACACGCGCGACGACCTGGGACCTCCCTCCCGACCGTATTTCCTCGCACACCCGCTCGCCGCGATTGAATAAAAGGCAAGAACCAGCGGGGAATGGGGATTCCTTTGAACCAGCCCATCACACTCGCCGTACTTCTGGGAAAGGTGAGAGCCAGGGGTTCAGCGAGGGATGGCCATGGTCGAGACGCACGTCTCCGTACACGAGTTGGTCGCCGGCAGATACCGGCTCATGGAGGTCGCGCACCGGGAGACGAACCGTGTCGCCTGGTACGGCGAGGACATGGCCGCCGAACGTCCCTGCCTCCTCACGCAGGTGACGCTTCCCGCCGCCCTGGACGAGGAGAACGCCCGCCGGACCACCGCCGGGATCCGGCGCACCTCCGAGATCATGGTGCTGCTCAGTCCCACCCGGGTCGCCCCGGTCGTCGACGCGGTCGAGGAGGGCGGCACGCTGTGGACGGTCACCGACTGGATCGACGGCACGCCGCTCGGTGAACTCCTCGCCCAGCAGGGC
This sequence comes from Streptomyces sp. NPDC088350, assembly GCF_044753545.1. Classification (NCBI taxonomy): domain Bacteria; kingdom Bacillati; phylum Actinomycetota; class Actinomycetes; order Kitasatosporales; family Streptomycetaceae; genus Streptomyces; species Streptomyces sp. NPDC088350. Next base: position 49,020 of record NZ_JBIVNL010000017.1, read on the forward strand.
ACGTTCCACTATGTACGGGCGGCCCGCATCGGACTCGAACTGCTCGACATCCTGGAGGCGGCGCACAACGAGGGCATCACCCACGGCGAACTCAGTCCCGGCCAGGTCTTCGTGCGGGACCGGGGCACCGTCGTCCTCACCGGCTTCGGACTCGCGGGCGCCACCCTCGCCCCGCGGATCACCGCGCCGTCGTACGCCTCCCCCGAACAGGCCCGTGACGAGCGGATCGGGCCGGCCGCCGACCTGTGGGCGCTGGGCGCGATCCTCTACACGCTGGTCGAGGGACACCCGCCGTTCCGCGACCGGGGCCGTCCCGAGGCGACCCTGAAGGGGGTGGACCGGCTCCCGATGCGCGCCCCGTCGCGCGCCGGGCCGCTCGCGCAGGTCGTGCTGGGGCTGCTGCGCAAGGACTCACGGGAGCGGCTGACCCGCCCGGTGGTCCGCGAGTCCCTCACCCGCATCCTCAACGACGACCCGTACGCCGACCAGCTGGTGGAACCGGTGCCCCGGCTGCGGCGGGCCTACGACGCCTTCCGCGGGGCGGGGACCACCTGGAGCGGCCGTGGCATGGCCGCCGGGACCGCGCTCGCCGTGGGCACCGTCACGGTCGCCGTCCTCGCCGCCACCCATCAACTGCCCGGCACCGACACCTCGGCGGCGACCGCCCCCTCGCCCCTCCCGTCGGCCTCCGCCCCGGCCACCACTCCCGGCGAGAACGTCGACGGACACGCCTACAGCCCCTCCGCCACGCCGTCGCCCACGGCCTCCGCCGCCGCCTCCTCTTCGCCCTCCGTCACCGCGTCGCCCTCCTCCACCGCTTCGGTGCTGCCGGCCGGCTTCCGCGTGTTCAAGGCGCCGCAGGGCTTCTCCGTCGCGCTTCCCAAGGGCTGGAGGGCGCTGGAGACCCAGCGGGATTCCGATGTCGCCTACCGCGTGACCTTCGGCGCCTCCGGCGACCCGCGCACGCTGGCCGTGACGTTCAGCACTCAGGCGGGCCCGGATCCGGTCGCCGTGTGGCGCGACGACGTGCTGCCGGGGCTGAAGAAGACCGAGGGCTTCCAGCAGATCGGGGACATCAAGGCCACGACGTACCAGGGCGACAAGGCCGCCGACCTGGAGTGGTTCTCCGGCACCGGCGGCGACCGGCTGCGCACCTTCGGGCGCGGTTTCCTGATCGGCGGCGGGCGCAGTTTCTCGCTACGGTGGACGACGCCCGCCGACGAGTGGGACGACGCGGCCAACCGCCAGGCACTGACGACCTTCCTGAAGACCTTCCGGCGGGGGGCGAACTGACGACGCGAGGGGTGGGCGCCCAAAGCGGCGCCAATGGGTGGATATAGGCTGCACGTCTGCACCGTGCTCCATGACAAGCCCAGGAGAGTCCGCCTTGACCGTAGTGATCGACCAGGCCGAGACGTCCTTCACCGCCCTCGACGACGCCGGCCTCGTCGCCCGGGACGCACACGAGTTCGGAGCCTACGCCCGCACCGGCGGCTGGGCGTTCGGCCTGAAGGTGGCGCGCAGCGTACGGCCCGGCGGGCAGAGCGCGGACGAGACGCCCAAGGTGTCCGCGAAGGAGTTCGCCGAACTCGCCGACTGCTCCCCCGAGCGCGTGATGCGCTACTACAAGGCCTGGGACCGGGCCGCGGACGACGGACTCGTCCCGCAGTTCGAGGAACTGGCCCCCGGCCAGGAGGTCGAACTCCCGGACGCCGACGTGTGGTTGAACTACTACGTCTCCCGCTCCAGCGCCACCTCGGAGCGCGGCACCGCCATCTCCGAGGCCGCCGAGGCCGAGGGCATCCGCCCCACCAAGGCGCTGGAGGTGGCGGAGAACCCGACCGCGCTGCGCGCCGCGATCCTCGCCGACCCGTCCACCGCGCGGGCGGCCCGGCAGGCGCTGCTCGACCGGGTGCGCGAAGACCCCGAACTCCAGGCCGAGTTGGCCCGCGACGTCGTCCGCACCGACGACCTGAAGAAGGCCGTCGCGACGGAGAGCCGCTCGGCGGACCGGATCGGCTACGTCCGGCAGATCGCCGAGTCCGGCCAGATCAAGACCCCCGCCGGACAGACCGTCGACGCACCCCTCGACGTACGCCAGGAGGCCGAGCGGCATCTGTCGCTGCTCGACGAGCTGGAGGAGGGCGAGGACACCGGCGAGTGGGCCACCGAGGCCTACGACACCATGAAGAACCTGGTCGTCGAGACGGTGGAGGCCGACCCCGAACTGCGCGTCCAGGAACGGCGGACGAAGTTCTACAGCAGTCTCCAGAAGGCCACGAAGGCGTTCGAGGAGCTGACCTTCGACGACGCCCAGGACTTCTACGAGGACGACATGGTCCAGCGTCTGGAGGAACTCCAGCAGGCCATCGACAGCTGCCTCACCGCGCTGCGCAAGACCACCACGCCCGCTGAGTAGCCGTACTCATGTAGCGACTTCGGCCTTCGGACACGATGGGGCTCCCCACGACAAGGGAGCTGCATCGTGTCCGTTCTCGCTTCCGCACCGCGGCGCCGTCTGCCCGCCGCCATGGTCGCGCTGGTGGTCGTCGGCATGGCCGTCTCGGCCTGGCATCCGCACGATCGCACGACCTGGTTCCTGGAGACCGTGTGGGTCCTCGTGGGACTGCCGGTGATCGTCCTGGCCTGGCGCCGCTTCCCCCTCACCGGCCTGCTGTGCTGCCTGCTCGCCGCGCACGCGCTGGTCCTCGCCGTGGGCGGCCACTACACGTACGCGCAGGTGCCGGTCGGCGACTGGGTCCGCGACACGTTCGGACTCAGCCGCAATCCCTACGACCGTCTCGGGCACCTGATGCAGGGCTTCGTACCGGCGGTCCTGGTACGCGAGTTGCTCACCCGCACCTCACCGCTGCGCGGCAGCCGCTGGCTGGCGCCGCTCACCGTGTGCGCGTGTCTCGCCTTCAGCGCCCTGTTCGAGCTCTTCGAGTGGGCGGCGGCCGTTATCGGCGGGCACAGCGCGGACGCTTTTCTGGCCACCCAGGGGGACGTGTGGGACACGCAGTGGGACATGTTCTGCGCGCTGATCGGAGCCACGGTGTCGGTGCTGGTGCTCAGCCGTGTGCACGACCGGCAGATGGCGCGGCTGGGCGTCATCGAGCGCCCGGCCGAGCGTGCGGAGGGCCGGGGTTCCAGAAGCGGCGGGCCGGCCGCTCCTGGAGCCGTGGTCCGCGCTACCAGCGGCCTTCGACCTGGTCCTTGATCCGGTGGTCGTAGAGGTCACGGATCGCGGTGAGGGTGCCCTCGGACAGGGCGGGCAGCTGGGCGGCTGCCGCGTTGGCGCGAGCCTGCTCGGGTGAGCGGGCGCCGGGGATCACCGTGGTGACACCGGGCTGGTCGATGATCCAGCGCAGGGCCAGCTGGGCCGGGGTGTACCCCTCGGGGGCCAGCGCGGAGAACTCGGCGGCGGCCTCGACGCCCGTGGCGTAGTCGACGCCGGAGAAGGTCTCGCCCTGGTCGAAGGCCTCGCCGTGCCGGTTGTAGGTGCGGTGGTCGTTCTCCGGGAAGACCGTGTCCTCGGTGTACTTGCCGGACAGCAGACCGGAGGCGAGGGGCACGCGCGCGATGATGCCGACGCCCGCCTCCTGGGCGGCCGGGAGCACCTGGAGCAGGGGTTTCATGCGGAACGCGTTGAGGATGATCTGCACGCTGGTCACGTTCGGCCGGGCGATCGCGGTGAGGGCTTCCTCGCAGGTCTCGACGCTGACGCCGTACCGGGCGATGCGCTCCTCGGCGACCAGGGTGTCGAGGGCGTCGAAGACCTCGTCCGAGGAGTAGACCGGCGTCGGCGGGCAGTGCAGCTGCACCAGGTCGATGCGGTCGACGCCGAGGTTGCGGCGGGAACGGTCGTTCCACGCGCGGAAGTTGTCGAGGACGTAGTTCTCGGGGATCTGGTCGACGCGTCGGCCCATCTTGGTCGCGACCAGGACGTGCAGATCGGGCCGACCGCTCAGGAAGGTGGCGATGGTCTGCTCGCTGCGCCCGTCGCCGTACACGTCGGCCGTGTCGAAGAAGGTCACCCCCGACTCCGCCGCCGCCTCCAGCACCGCGAGGGCTTCCTTGTCGTCGACGTCTCCCCAGTCGGCGCCCAGCTGCCAGGTGCCGAGACCGACGACGGACAGCTGCTGATTCGACCTGCCGATTACACGTTCGTCCATGCCCTCAGTCTGTCATCCGCCACTGACATGCGCGGAACGGCCTCCTCCGGTCCGCGACCTGTGAATCTTTCACTCACACGAGTGAACAGATTCGACAGAATGCCTACTCGTGTCACCTCGCACCTAGCGTGTGCGCGTGACCGATCATGTGGCGAACAACCTCCGGCCGGACCACGGCAGTTCCGCTCCCTGGACCCGTCGCGGCTTCCTCCTCTCGGCGGCGGCCCTGGCCGCCGTACCCGTACTCCTGACGGCCGATCCGGCCGTCGCCGCGGCCGAGCTGCCCGACTTCCCGGCCGATGTCGACCTGTACCGCTCGGCGTACCGGAACTGGGTCGGCGAGATCACCGCCGACGGGCTGTGGGCGTGCGCGCCGACCGACGCCGGCCAGGTGGTGTCCGTCGTCAACTGGGCCTGGCAGCACGGCCGGCGGGTCCGCGCCCGGGGCTCCTCGCACGGCTGGTCGCCCCTGACGATCGAGTCGGGTACGGCGTCCGACGCGCCGGTGCTGCTGGTCGACACCGCCCCGCACCTCACCGGCCTGACCCTGGACTCGGCCTCGGCCGTGCGGGCCGGCACCGGGGTCACCCTGGAGGCGCTGCTCACGTTCCTGGAGGGTCACGGCCTCGGTCTCACCGCCTCGCCCGCGCCCGGCGACCTCACACTCGGCGGCGCCCTGGCCATCGACGCGCACGGCACCGCCGTACCCGCGCACGGCGAGGAGCGGACGGCCGGGCACACCTTCGGGTCGCTCAGCAATCTGGTGCTGTCGCTGACGGCGGTGGTGTGGGACGCGGACTCCGGCGCGTACGCCCTGCGGACCTACACCCGCGACGAGGCGGACTGCGCGGCGCTGCTCACGCATCTCGGGCGTTCACTGATCACCGAGGTCGTGCTGCGCGTCGGGGCGAACGCGAACCTGCGTTGCGTCAGCCGTACGGACATCCCGGCCACGGAGTTGTTCGCGGCGCCCGGGACCGGCGGGCGGACCTTCGCGGGATTCCTGGACGAGTCGGGGCGGGCGGAGGCGATCTGGTTCGCGTTCACCGAGTTCCCCTGGCTGAAGGTGTGGAGCGTCGCACCGACCAAGCCGTTGACCTCGCGGCGCGTCTCGTCGCCGTACAACTATCCGTTCTCCGACAACGTGCCGACGCCGGTGGCGGATCTCGTCGGGCGGATCCTGGCCGACGGCGCCTGGTATCTGGCGCCGGTGCTCGGCAACGCCCAACTCGATGTGGCCGCGCTGGGGTTGGTGACGACCCTGTCGGCGGACATCTGGGGGCCGTCGAAGAACACGCTGCTCTACATCAGGCCGACGACACTGCGGGAGACCGCGAACGGCTACGCGGTGCTCACCTCGCGGGCCCAAGTGCAGCGCGTGGTGCACGAGTTCACGGAGTTCTACCGGGAGCGGCTCGCCGCGTACGCCGCGCTCGGCCGGTTCCCCGTCAACGGCACCGTCGAGATCCGGGTGACCGGCCTCGACCACGCCGCCGACACCGAACTGGACGGCGCCCGCGCCCCGTTGCTGTCCGCGCTGCGGCCGAGCACCGAGCACCCCGAGTGGGACACGGCCGTCTGGCTGGACGTCCTGACGCTGCCCGGAACGCCGTACGCGGAGGAGTTCCTGCGGGAGTTGGAGCAGTTCCTGTACCGCTCCTACGACGGCACCGATGCCCTGACCCGGGTCGAGTGGTCGAAGGGCTGGGCCTACACCGAGCAGGCCGCGTGGAGCGACGAGGAGGTGCTGGGCACGGCGATCCCGGGCTCGTTCGGGGAGTCGGTGTGGGGGCAGGCGGCGGGGATGTTCGACCGGCTCGATCCGCACGGGGTGTTCGGGAACGCCTTCCTGGACCGGTTGTTCGGCTAGGGCTGGCTAGGCTGTCTCCGGAGGGCACGATCCCGCGCTGAGTGTCATAGGCGCGCCGCACTCGCGGATCGGTGATGCGTACGTGGCGGTGAGGCTGTTGTTGCCGGCGGAGCCGCATCCGCCGGTCGTCGCCCCGGTGGCCTACATGCACGCGACCGACGAACTGATCGACACCGGTGACGTGGACGCGCGTACGGCGGCCCTCGCCGACTGGGACGCCGAGACCACGGCGGCTCTGGAGAACGCCGAACCGCCCGTCCAGGACACTCTGTTGGCGCTCCGGGACGCCGCACGCCGTCACCCGGGTCTGGCCACGCGGGTTCGCGACTTCCTCGACGGCGCTCCCGTCGAGGTGAGTTGGACCGGTTTCGAGACGGAGGCCGACTTCCAGGCGTACGTGGACAGTTACTCACTGCCCGCCTTGATGCTGACCGCGTCGCTGCCCGCGCCGGGCGACGACGACGGTTCGTACGTCAGGGGATGCCGGGATCTGATCGAGGGCTGGCAGCGCAGCGACTTCCTCGCCGACCTGTGCGAGGACACCGAGAACGACCGTATCGGCATCCCTCGGGACGAACTCGCCCTGGCGGGACTGAAGTTCGAGGATCTGCGCAGCAAGTCGCCGGCATGCGTACCGGCGTTGGACCGAGTGGTCCGGGCACGGGCCGACCTCGCCGAGGCCACGCTCACAAGGTGCCGTACGCTGCCCGCTCTCGTCGCGGCCGAACACCGGCCGTTCCTCGACGCTCTGATCGCCGTCCAGGAACTACGACTCGGCGCGGTGCGACGCGAAGGCGGCAGGGTCCTCCTTCACGACACGGGGCCGGGGGCGTTGGCCGCGCTGCGGGTCCTGGCCCGGCAGTACCGACGGGCACGCCGATACCCCTAGGGCGTCAAGTGGGCCTGCACGGTGGGTCCGTAGTGGTCGACGATGGTGTCGATCGGGGTCGAGCGCAGTCGGGAGCCGCGGGCGATGCCGTACATGACGCCGAGGCCGAGGAGGGTCGCGACGGCGAGTTCGGCGCGCAGGGCGGCGTCGGGGCCGGGGAGGCGTTCGGTGAGGCGGTCGACCACCTGGGCGCGGAAGTTGACGCGGAGGATGTCGCCGTGGTCGCCCTGGAGGGGCGCGAACGCGATCCGCAGCAGCGGGTCGGCGCCCCGTTCGCGCTGGCTGACCAGGACGTGCAGGACCATGTGGTGGCCGAGTTCGTCGAGCGGGGCGTCCAGGAGATCGTCCGCGTCGGTCTCGAAGGACATGACGCGGGCGAACAGGGCGTCCTTGTTGCCGAAGTACTTGAGGATCAACGGCGCGCTGACACCGGCGCGTTCGGCGACGGCCTTGAGGGTGATGTCGGCGTGCGCGTTCCGCGCGAGGAGGTAGCGGGCCGCCCTGAGGATGGCCGCCTTGGTCGCCTCGGCGTCCCGGCGTGCGGGCGGGGACGCAGTGGGTGGCGTGGTGCTCACGGCACTCATGCTCCCTCCAGCGCCTCGTCCCGCGCGTCCTGGACACGGTCACCGGCGCGCCGGGGGTCGTCGGGGGCGGGGTCGCCCGGGATGGTAAGCGCCGCCGCGGAGGCCATGAGGGCGACCACGGCCGCGATGGCGAACGCCATCAGATAGCCGTGCAGCGTGGGCAGTCGGAGGCCGCCGACCAGGCTGGTGTGGTGCACCAGTACGGCGGCCACCACGGCGCTGGAGGCGGCCTGGCCGATGGTGCGCATCAGGACGTTGACACCGTTGGCGGACGCGGTCTGGCCGGCCGGGACGGCGCGCAGGATGAGCGTGGGCAGCGCCGAGTAGGCGAAGGTGGTACCGGTGGCCACGACCGAGGCGCCCAGGATGATCGACCACAGGTCACGGCTGTCGGCGATGCGCACCACATAGCCGAGCGCGATGATCGCGGCTCCGATGGCGAGCGTGACGCGCGGGCCGCGGGCCGCCGAGATCCGGGCCGAGACGGGCGACAGCAACAGCATGATGACACCGCCGGGCAGCAGGCACAGGCCGGTCTGGACGATGGACAGTCCGAGGCCGTATCCGGTGGCCTTGGGCGCTTGCACCAGTTGGGCCGTGACCAGGGAGTTGGCGTAGAACGCGAAGCCGGTCAGCAGGGCCGCCACATGGGAGAGACCCACCCGGGGCCGGGACACCAACCGCAGGTCCACCAGCGGGAGTTCGCTGCGCAGTTGCTGCCACCACCACAGGCCGAGCACGACGAAGGTGGCGAGGAACAGCGACAGGATGCGCGGACTCCCCCACCCCCATTGGCCGCCCTGCGACACCCCGAGCAGCAGACACACCAGTCCTACGGCCAGCCCGAGCGCGCCGAGCACGTCGAAGCGGCCCGGTTCACGGACCGGCGACTCGCGCACCGCCCACCAGACCGCCGCCACGCCCAGCGCGCCGAGGGCACTGGTCGCCCAGAACATGACGTGCCAGTTGGCGTACTGGACGATCAGCGCCGCGAGCGGCAGTCCGAGCGCGGCGCCGATACCGACCGTGGAACTCATCAGCGCCACCGCGCCGCCCCGGCGCTCCGGGGGCAGTTCGTCCCGCAGGATGCTGATCGACAGGGGGACGACGGCGGCGGCTGCGCCTTGGAGCGCGCGGGCGGTGATGAGCACGCGGATGTCGGAGGACAGGGCGCACATGACCGAGCCGACGGTCATCAGGCTCAGGGCGCCGGTCAGGATCCGTCGCTTGCCGTACATGTCGCCGGCCCGGCCGAGCACGGGGGTGAGGACGGCGCCGGAGAGCAGGGTCGCGGTGACCATCCAGGAGACGGCGCCCGCGGAGGAGTGGGTCAGCCGGGGCAGGGAGGGCAGCAGCGGGACGACCACGGTCTGCATGACCGCCATGAGGATCCCGCCGAACGCCAGCACCGGCACGGTGAGCCGGTCCCGCAAGGGGGGCCGCCCGGCGGTGGTACCGGGCGGGTCGGGTATCGGGACGGGCTGGCCCATGGGCACTCCAGCGGACACGAAAAAAGAAGGTGAATGGCTATTCACCTTATCCGGTGAATAGCCATTCACCCAGTCTTCCCGAACCCGCGCCCGGAAGGCCGACCGCTCGCGGAGGGCGCCCTACCTGCGGGAGGCGAGCGCCCGCGCGTGCACGGTACGGGCCACCTTGGGGCCCAGCCAGCGCTTGAACCGGCGCAGCGCCTCCAGCCGTCCCGCCGCCTTGTCGATGCCGTAGTACACCTGGGGCGGGACATACGGCAGCAGCGGCGAGTGGCGCTGGCCGAGCAGGGCGAACATGCGGTGCGGGGGGAGGTGGATGTAGCGCTGAAGGTTCTCGTACCACTGGGCGCTGTAGCGGGCCGCGCTCTGGATCGACAACAGGGCGGATTTACGGCGCTGTTCGTAGACGGCGAGGGCCTGCGGGAGTTCGGTGTGGTCGCGCAGGGCGTCGGCGAGCGCCATGGCGTCCTCCAGGGCGAGGGTGGTGCCGGCGCCGATGGAGTAGTGGGTGGTGTGGGCGGCGTCGCCGAGCAGGACGAGGTTGCCGCGGTGCCAGGTGCTGTTGGTGAGGGTGCGGAAGTTCAGCCATTGGGCGCTGCCGTCGGCCGAGGCGCGGCCGATGAGGGAGTGACCGTCGAGGAGGTCGGCGAAGAGCTTCTCCAGCAGGGCGAGTCCGTCGGCCTCGGCCGCCGTGTCGAGGCCGAGGCCGGTCCAGGTCTCGGGGGCGCACTCGATGACGCAGGTGCTGCCCTCGGGGCCGAACGCGTAGCCGTAGCACCAGATCCAGCCGTGGTCGGTCTCCACGAAGGCGAAGGTGAAGGAGCCGAAGACCTTGCTGGTGCCGAGCCAGATGTACTGGTTGCGGCCGGGCTTGAGTTCGCTGCCGAAGTGGTCGGCGTGGCGCGAGCGCAGCGCGCTGTTGACGCCGTCGGCGGCCACGATCAGATCCGCGTCGGGCAGGTCGTCGGCGGTGACGTCGTGGTCGAACTCCAGCCGTACGCCGAGGGATCGGGCCCGTTCGGCGAGGATCTTGAGGAGCCGGTGGCGGCCGATGCCGTGGCCCTCGTCACCGGGTTGAGTGGTCGTCAGGTCCCGGATGCGGGCGACGCCGTCGCTCCAGCGCACCGAGTGCTCGTCGACGGCCCGCGCCGACTCGGCGTCGTACTCCCGGAGTTGGTCGAGCAGTCCGCGCCAGTACGTCACGCCCCAGCCGTAGGTCGAACCCTCGGGGTTGCGCTCGTAGACGGTGATGTCGTGGGACGGGTCCTGCCGCTTCAGCAGGATCGAGAGATACAGACCGGCGGGCCCGCCTCCGACACAGGCGACCTTCACGCGCACACCCCTGGAGATTACTCAAAGTGGTCAAGTAGGACCGCAGAGTAGCAGGCTGGAAGAGCGGTGACGCGCTTCTCTATCATCGGGCGGTGGACTGGGGAACTCTTGCGGGCACCGCTCTCGGCGCGGTCCTGGGTGTCGGTACGACGCTGGTCGCCGAGCGGGCGCGGTGGCGGCGGGAGCACACGGCCCGTGAACGCGCCGTCAAGCAGCAGCTGTACGCCGAGTACCTCGGGGCGCTCTCGCTCACCACGCACCAGCTCAGGGACCTCAAGCGCGACGCGGGCCTGAGCAGGGAAGAGCGCATCAGGCGGGCGGGCGAGGTGCTGGGGTCCACCGCCGCCTACAATCTCCGCTACCAGATGCTGATCATCGCCCCCGAGCCTCTCGGCACCACGGCGGACCAGGCGTTCCGGTGCGTCCGGGATCTGCGGGACCGCTTCGACGGACCCGACGTCGGCACGGACCCCGAGTGGTCGCCGACGATGAGCGCCGTCAGTGAGAGCCTCAAGTCCCTCCGGGCGGCGATGCGTTCGGATCTCACCTCGGACTGAGCCCGCCTCCGGCCACAGGCACCTCAGGCCTCGGCGGTACGGCACTCCGGGTGGCCCCAGCCCTGGGGGTTCTTGCTGATGGGCTCGCCGGCCGCGTAGGCGCGACCGCACAGGCAGCGGCCGGGGAACTTCGCCTTGATGGTGCGGGACGAGGAACTCGCGCTCTTCCGGGGCGACTTGGCGGCACCCGGGCGGGCGGACTTCTTCGGGGTGTCGGGCGAGGGCGGCGGTTCCGGGGAGCCGAGGTCGCTGCCCGCGGGTTCCTGGACGATGGCGGCCTGGCTGGCGGCGCGGTCGGCGAAGTCGTTCAGCCGGTCGCCGTCGACCTGGTGGGCGGGGACGTAACGGAACTCGACCGAGCGGCCGTCGAGCAGCTCGTCGATGCGGACGACGAGTTCCTGGTTGGCGACCGGCTTGCCGCCGGACGTCTTCCAGCCGTTGCGCTTCCAGCCCGGCAGCCAGGTGGTGACCGCCTTCATCGCGTACTGCGAGTCCATGCGGATCTCCAGCGGTACGTCCGGTGCGGTCGCCGTCAACAGGCGCTCCAGCGCGGTGAGTTCGGCGACGTTGTTGGTGGCCCTGCCGAGCGGTCCCGCCTCCCAGCGGGCCGGGCTCTCCTTGTCGTCCGACACGACCCAGGCCCAGGCCGCGGGCCCCGGGTTTCCCTTCGAAGCCCCGTCGCACGCGGCCACCACACGTTCACGCATGCGCCCGATCATGCCATGACCGCGCGACGGGCTCCGCGCCGCCCCGGACGGACGGGGCCCCGCCGTACGCCCTGGACCGGGTGACCGCGGCCCGGCTGTGGGCCGTATCCGAAGACCTCCTCCGCCCGCCCCCTACGCTGCGCGGATGACCTCGCGACACGAGCGGTGGGCCCGGCTGCGCCGTCGCCGTGGCCAACCGCGTGGCCACCGCCGCTGGGCCGAGCGCCGCGCCCAGGGCGGCCACTCGGCCCGCGAACCGCGGCCTGCTGGGCTACACGGCCGTCATCGACGGCATCTCTCCCTGGGTCGTGGTCATGTCGATCACCGAGAACGAAGCGCCCTGCGGGTCGCTCAGCGCCGCGAACCGCCCGAAGGGGCTGTCCATGGGGCCGAAGCGGAGGACGCCGCCGAGCTTGGTGGCCTTGGCGACGGCGTCGTCGCAGTTGTCGACGGAGAAGTAGACGTTGACGTACGACGGGACCTCGGGCGGGAACTCTTCGCCCATCTTCATCCGGCCCAGGACCGGGTTCCCGCCGAGGTTGTAGACGCGGAAGTCGACGTTGCCGTCGTCCACCTGCTGTGCCGAGTACGGGAAGACCGCCGGGAGGAACCCGTCCGCCTTCTCGGGCTCGCGGGTGAAGACCTCGGCCCAGGCGTAGGCGCCGGGCACGCCCGAGGCCTCGAAGCCCTCGTGGGTGCCGCCCTGCCAGACGCCGAAGACGGCGCCGCTGGGCTCACTGGCCAGGCACATCGTGCCGAACTCGCCGACCTGCATCGGCTCCATCAGCACCGTGCCGCCGTTCTCCCGGATCTTCGCCGCGGTGGCCGTCGCGTCCGGTGACGCGAGGTACAGGCACCACTGCGACTGGCCCTCCTGGCCGGGCATCGGCGGTACGACGGCCGCCACGGCCTTTCCGTCGACGAAGGCCTGCGTGTAGTTGCCGTACTCCGACGACGCCTCGCCGAAGGTCCAGCCGAGGACGTCGCCGTAGAAACTCTTCGCTCCCTCGACGTCACTGAACATCGCGTCGGCCCAACAGGGGGTTCCCTCAGGTTGTACGGCCATGGCAGCGGCCCTCTCCGGTAGGTCGGGTTGTCCGAAATCTCACGCTAGTCACCCGGAGAGCGGGGCGCGCGCCGAACGCGGCGGTCGGTTCCACACTGGACGCATGGCGGATGCGACGACGATGCGCGCATGGGCGGTGGGCGAGCCGGGGCCGGTCGAGAAGGGTGCTCTCCGGTTCGTGGAGAAGCCGGTCCCGGTGCCGGGGGACGACGAACTGCTCGTCCACGTGCGCGCGTGCGGGGTGTGCCGGACCGATCTGCATGTCACCGAGGGGGATCTGCCGGTGCGCCGGCCGGGGGTGACTCCTGGGCACGAGGTCGTCGGGGTGGTGGCGGGGTTCGGGGCGGCGGTGACCGGCTTCGCGGTCGGCGATCGGGTGGGCGTCGCGTGGTTGCGCCGTACCGACGGCACGTGCGTGTACTGCCGGCGCGGGGCCGAGAACCTGTGCCCGCGCTCCGAGTACACCGGCTGGGACGCGGACGGCGGTTACGCGGAGTACACGACCGTGCCGGCCGCGTTCGCCCACCGGCTGCCCGCCGGCCTCGACGACGTGTCCCTGGCACCGCTCCTGTGCGCCGGGATCATCGGCTACCGCGCCCTGCGCCGGGCCTCGCTGCCGCCCGGCGGACGACTCGGTCTCTACGGGTTCGGGGGCAGCGCCCATCTGTGCGCGCAGGTGGCGCTCGCCGAGGGCGCCACCGTGCACGTGCTGACCCGGGGCGCGGCGGCGCGGCGGCTCGCGCTGGACCTGGGGGCGGGGGGGGGGGGGGGGGGGGGGGGGGGGGGCGCCGCCGCCCGCGGGGGGGGCGGCCCGCGCGGGGCGGGGGCGGGGGGGGGGGGGGGGGGGGGGCGGGGGGGGGCGGGGGGGCCGGGGGGGGGGCGCGGGGGGGGGCCGCGTCCGCGCCCCGCGCCGGAGCCGTTGGACAGCGCCATCCTGTTCGCGCCGGTCGGCGATCTCGTGCCGGTCGCGCTGCGGGCGCTCGACCAGGGCGGGGTCCTCACGGTCGCGGGCATCCACCTGAGCGACACACCGCCACTGCGCTACGAGAGCGAGCTGTTCTACGAGAAGGAGCTGCGCAGCGTCACCTCCAACACCCGTGCGGACGCGAGGGAGTTCCTCGATCTGGCCGCCCGGCACGGCGTGCGCGCGACCACCCACACGTATCCGCTGTCGCGGGCCCCGGACGCGCTGACGGATCTGAAGGCGGGCCGCTTCGACGGAGCCGCGGTGCTGGTGAACGACCTCAACGAGTGGGCGGCGCACGGGGTTTCACACCGGTGAGGCGTGTTCGCGCCCCGCGCGCCGGGGTGCGGGAACGATCGCTTCCCCGCCCCGCCTCGATCACCGGGTTTACCCCCTCCAGGGCGTGAAGCCGCCCCCTTCGCGCGGTTACCGGTCCTGGGCAGCACTGTTTGGCTTGTACACCGACGACGCGCTCACCCCTGTTCACCTCCCGGGAGGGAATGTGTCCACTCCGGAAAGCGCCCACGGACCCGCCACCGACGAGCCCGACCCCGCGACCCCCGGCATCGGACAGCTCACCAGCCTCAGCACCGTGGCGGCACGCCAACTCGCCACGACCACCAAGTCCGAACCGCAGATGCAGGCCATCACCTCACGATGGCTGCTGAAGATGCTGCCCTGGGTGGACGTCAGGGGCGGTGCCTACCGCGTCAACCGGCGGCTCCAACTCAGCGTCGGCCGCGGCCGGGTGCGGTTCGAGCAGAACGGCGCCGACGACATCAAGGTCATCCCCGAGACACTCACCGAACTGCCCGTGCTGCGCGGGTACTCCGACACGGAGGTCCTCAAGGAGGTCGCGGGCCGGTTCCGGGTCCGGGAGGTGCGGGCCGGCCAGGTCCTCTTCGAGGCCGGACAGCCCGTCACCGAGGCCCACTTGGTCGCCCACGGCCGCTTCACCCGGTACACCGCAGGGAAGTACGGCGAGGAGGAGGTCCTCGGCGTCGTCACCGACGGCGACCAGATGGGCGACGAGGCGATAGGGCAGTCGGACCCGCTGTGGCTGAGTTCCGTGCGCGCCGAGACCGCGGGCGTGCTGCTGGTCCTCCCCTGGGACGTCGTCGCGGAGTTCACCGAGCGGGTGCCGTCCCTCGCCGCCCATCTGGAGGCGTACGCCGAGCGGCAGCGGCTGCCGATGAACCGCAGGGGCGAGGCCGATGTCCCGGTGCGGGCCGGGCATGTGGGCGAGCCGACGCTGCCCGGCGGCTTCGTGGACTACGAACTCGCCCCGCGCGAGTACGAGTTGTCGCTCACCCAGACCGTGCTGCGGGTGCACACCCGGGTCGCCGACCTCTACAACGACCCGATGGACCAGACCCGGCAGCAACTCCGGCTCACCATCGAGGAGATCCGCGAGCGGCAGGAGTGGGAGCTGGTCAACAACCGGGAGTTCGGGCTGCTGCACAGCGTCGACTACACCCAGCGCATCAGCACCTTCACCGGCCCGCCGACCCCGGACGACCTCGACGAACTGCTCGCCATGCGGCGCAGGACACGGCTCTTCCTCGCCCACCCGAAGGCGATCGCGGCGTTCTTCCGGCAGTGCAACAAGCGCGGTCTGGTGCCCGGCACGGTGAACGTCGAGGGGCACGAGATCCCCGCGTGGCGCGGTGTCCCGTTCTTCCCCTGCGGCAAGATTCCGATCACCCCGCAGCACACCAGCAGCATCATCGCGCTGCGCACCGGAGAGGCCGACCAGGGCGTCATCGGTCTCGTCCAGACCGGAATCCCCGAGGAGTACCAACCCGGCCTGAACGTCCGCTTCATGGGCATCGACGCCGCCGCGATCATCCGCTACCTCGTCACCGCGTACTACTCGCTGGCCATCCTGGTCCCCGACGCGGCGGGAATCCTGGAGAACGTCCAGATCGGCCGGACCGCCGAATGACGGCCTGGAGCACCTCATGACCACACCCGCGACGACCACCTGTCTTCCGCTGCCCGGACCGCCGAACCTGGCGAGCACCGTGCGGGCCCGCCGCACCGGAGCGATCCCCGGGCTCACCTACCGACCGGCGGCTCCCGCCGACCCCGAGAAGGCCGCGGAGATCGACCGCAGACTGGAGACCTGGGCGCGCGGACTCGACCTGTTCCCGGCCGCGTGGGACGGGGACTTCGCCGGGTTCCAGTTCGGCCGGGCCGTGGTGCTCCAGCACCCGGGGGCGCTCGACCTGGAACGGCTGACCGCCGCCGGCAAGCTGCTGCTCGCCGAGAACATCGTCGACAACTGCTACTGCGAGGAGGACGAGGACAAGGGCGGCTCCCACCGGGGGCTCGGCGGCCGGCTGATCATGGCCCAGTCCGCACTCGACCCCCTGCACAGCGCCCCCGAACTGGAGGTCGAGTGGCGGAACGGCGTACAGGCCGACGGGCCGCTGCGCTCGTACCACTTCGCGCTGAAGGACTACGCCCTGCTCGCCACCCCGAGCCAGACCGACCGGTTCGTGCACGACATCGCCCGGCTGCACCTCGGCTATCTCGCGGAGGCCGCGTGGGCCGAGATCCGGTACAGGCCGCGCGTCTGGGAGTACCTGGTGATGCGGCAGTTCAACAACTTCCGGCCCTGTCTGTCGATCGTCGACGCCGTGGACGGCTACGAACTGCCCGAACAGGTCTACGCCCGGCCCGGGATCCAGCGGATCACCGCCCTCGCCGGAAACGCCACGACGATCGTCAACGACCTCTACTCCTTCACCAAGGAGCTGTCCGACCCCGGCCACCTCAACCTGCCGCAGGTCGTCGCCGCCAACGAGCGGTGCGGGCTGAAGGCGGCCTATCTGAAGTCCGTCGAGATCCACAACCGGATCATGGACGCCTTCGAGGAGGAGTCCGCGGCCCTGTCCGCCGCCTCGCCCCTCGTCGAGCGCTACGCCCAGGGCCTCGCCGCGTGGGTGTCCGGCAACCACGAGTGGCACGCGACCAACACCCACCGCTACCACCTGCCCAACTACTGGTAACAGACCGGTTCCTGACGCCCTGTCGGACGTACCACGCTAGGAGTCACCGTTGACCACCGCCGACGCCGGCACCACAGCAGCACCGGTGCCGACCCAGTCCACGTACCAGAACCGTGTCGCGGACTACTGGAACGCCGAAGAGAACCCGGTCAACCTCGACCTCGGACAGATCGACGACCTGTACCACCACCACTACGGGATCGGCGGGGCCGACGAGGCCGTACTGGAGGAGCCCGACCCCGTCCGGCGCCGGGAGCGGCTCACCGCCGAACTGCACCGGCTGGAGCACGCGCAGGCCGAACTCCTCGCCGCCCACCTCGGCAAACTCACCCCGATCGACCGGGTGTTCGACGCCGGGTGCGGGCGCGGCGGCGGCAGCGTGGTGGCACATCTGCGCTACGGCTGCCGGGCCGACGGGGTCACGATCTCCGCCAAGCAGGCCGAGTTCGCCAATGCGCAGGCCCGTGACCGGGGCATCGACGGCAAGGTGCGCTACCACCACCGGAACATGCTCGACACCGGTTTCCCGACGGGCGCGTTCGCCGCGTCGTGGAACAACGAGTCCACGATGTATGTCGAGTTGGACCTGCTGTTCGCCGAGCACGCCCGGCTGCTGCGCCGCGGCGGACGATATGTGGTGATCACCGGCTGCTACAACGACACGTACGGCCGGGCCTCGCGCGAGGTGTCCCTCATCAACGCCCACTACATCTGCGACATCCACCCCAGGTCGGAGTACTTCCGGGCGATGGCCCGCAACCGGCTGGTCCCCGTCCACGTCCAGGACCTCACCGAGGACACCATCCCCTACTGGGCCCTGCGCAGGCAGGCCGACCACCTGGTCACGGGCATCGAGGACACGTTCCTGGCCGCCTACCGCAACGGCAGCTTCCAGTATCTGCTGATCGCGGCCGACCGCGTCTGACTCAGCAACGGCCGGCGATCCGCGAGGCCGCCTCCGGGAGGCCCGGCACCGGGTCCAGTACGTCCAGCGTGCCGTGCGCCCGCAACAGGCGCACGGTGCGCGGGGCGCACACCACGGCGAAGCCCGCCCCGCCCTCCCGCACCCGGCGGCGGAACCGCAGCACCAGGTTGAGCCCGGTGGAGTCGATGAAGGTGGTGCGGCGCAGATCGACGACATAGGCGGGCGCGCGCAGCGCGACGACCGAGTCCAGCCACTCGCGCAGCCGGGTGGCGGTCGCGAGATCGATGTCGCCGTGCAGGTCGACGACCAGCAGGCCGTCCCGCGCCCCCAGCAGGGCGTGTTCGCCGGGTGCGGGCCAGGCCGGTGTGGGCACCGGCTCCAGGCTGTTCTCGTGCAAGGTGTTCCGTCCCCGTTCCGTGCCTCTCGCGCGCGGGCGCGCGATCCGGCGCGGGTCCGTGCGGCGGTGTCGGCATCCCCGCACCGCACGAGCCCGCGCCGGAACTCCCCCCGAGCGGCTCCCCCTTGAACCGTGGGTGCCTCCTGTTCCACCTTCGCCACATGGTCGGGGCATCAACGCCCGCTCATCAGCGACACAACGAGCGGGCCGAGGTCGGGCCGGGTGATGTGCGATGCGTCCGCACCTGGCACTGATCGAGGACGAACCCGACTTCGCACTGATGTGCCGTTCCTATCTGGAGCACGAGGGATTCACCGTCACCTGGGCCATGGACGCCCGCGCCGGCAAGTCCGTCCTCCACGAGAGCCGCATCGATCTCGCCGTCCTCGACCTGGGCCTCCCGGACGGCAGCGGCCTCGAACTGCTGCGGGCACTCCGCTCCACCAGCCGCCTGCCGGTCATCGTGGTCACCGGACGGGGCGCGGAGGCCGACCGGGTCGCGGGCCTGGAGATCGGCGCCGACGACTACCTGGTCAAGCCGTTCTCCCAGCGGGAGTTGGTGGCCCGCATCCGGGCCGTCCTCCGTCGCTCGCAGCCGCCGGAGATCCCGGCGGTGTTCCAGGTCGGCTCGCTGCGCATCGACACGGCCGCCCGCCAGGCGTCCGCCGACGGCGTCCTGCTGACGCTACGGCCCAAGGAGTACGCCCTGTTGGAGATGCTCGGTCAGGCGCCCGGCCGGGTGTTCTCCACCGAGCAGGTCCTCGAACGGATCTGGGGCGCCTCCTGGCAGCAGCCCGCGACCGTCATCGAGCACGTGTACCGCCTGCGCGGCAAGCTCGCGGCACTGCCCGTGCCCGCGCCCCGGATCACCACGGTCCGCGGCTACGGCTACCGCCTCGACCCCTGAGACCCGAGACCCCAGAGAGCCACCATGCCACCCCTCGCCGCCCCGGACTTCCGGCTGCTCTTCGACTCCTCGCTGTCCCCGCTGCTGATCCTCAGCCCCGACTTCACCATCGTCGAGGTCAACCGCGCGTATCTCGCGGCCACCCGTACGGAGCGCACGATCGTCGGCCGGCGGATCTTCGACGTGTTCCCCGACAACCCGGACGACCCGTCGGCGGACGGCGTCGCCAATCTGCGCCGCTCGCTGGAGTCGGTGGTGGCGACGGGCCGCAAGGACACGATGGCGTTGCAGCGCTACGACATCCCGACGGGTGAGGCGGGCGGCTTCGCCGAGCGGTACTGGAGTCCCGTCAACTCCCCCGTCCTGGACGGCGACGGACACGTCACACACCTCATCCACCGGGTCGAGGACGTCACGGACTTCGTGCATCTGCGCCGGGTCGGCCGGGAGCAGGAACGGGCCGCCGCCGAGGCGCAGATGCGGGCCGAGGGCATGGAGATCGACCTGTTCGTCCGGGCCAGGGAGATCCGCGAGGTCAACGAGCAGCTGAGCCGAGCCAACGCCGAACTGGACGCGGCCGGACGCCGGTTGAGGGAGGAGCAGCGGGCCAAGGACCGGTTCATCGCCACGCTCTCGCACGAACTGCGCAACCCCCTCGCCGCCGCCACCGCGGCCGTGGAACTCCTCGCCCTGGACCTGCCGGACGCCGGCCATCCCGCCCTGGGCGTCCTGGAACGGCAGTTGGGCACGCTGGTGCGGATGAGCAACGATCTCCTCGACGGGACACGGGCGTTGACCGGCCGCCTTGAACTGGTGCCCGAGCGGGTCGACGTGCGGTCCGTGGTCGAGGGCGCGTGCGCCGACATCCGCAGCCTGTTCGGACACGAGGAGCGGATCCTCCACGTCACCCTGCCGGACACGCCCGTTGTGGTCGAAGGGGACCGGCTGCGGCTGGCGCAGGTGCTGACGAACCTGCTGTCCAACGCGCTCAAGTACACCCCGCCCGGCGGGCGTACGGAGGTCCGGCTCACGGTGGAGGACGAACAGGTCCGACTGACCGTGCGGGACGACGGCATCGGCTTCGAACCCGCCCAGGCCGAGGACCTGTTCGGGGTGTTCATGCGGGCGGCACCGGCGGGCCCCAACACTCCCGAGGGCCTCGGCCTGGGGCTCGCGGTCGCGCGCACAGTGGTCGCCCTGCACGGCGGCCGGATCGGCGCGCACAGCGAAGGCCCCGGCAAAGGCGCGACGTTCACGGTCCTGCTGCCGCAGGCAGACGAGACGGCTCCGGAGCCGGTACGGCCGTCCGCGCCCCCGCGATCCCGGCGCCACCTGGCCATCCTGATCGTGGAGGACAACACCGACCTGGCCGCGACCTACCGCACCCTGCTGGAGCGGCAGGGCCACCACGTCACCGCCGTCCACACCGGCGCGGACGCGCTCACCGCGACCGAGTCCGACGTCTTCGACGTGGTGCTGTGCGACCTGGGCCTGCCCGACACCGACGGCTACACGGTGGCCCGTACGGTACGCGCCCGCCCGCACGGCGACCGGCCCCGCCTGATCGCGGTCACCGGCTTCAGCCAGGGCACCGACCGCTCGCTGTCCCGGACGGCCGGCTTCGACGCCCATCTCGCCAAGCCGCTCCCGCTGACCGATCTGCTGGACCTGCTGGAGCGCCTGGAGTAGCCGGGTGTCTTCCCCCTTCCGCCCGGCTGTGCTTGCCTGGGGAGCCATTTTCCGGTGCCCGGGGCGGGAGTTGCCGTATGCGGAAGCCGTGGGTCGTGGGTGTGGTGCTGGCCGGAGTGCTGCTCGGGGCGTGCACGGACCCGTCGTCCGGGCCCGAGGCCGCGCCGCCCACCCCGTCCGTGCCGGCGACCACACGCCAACAGGCACCGGTGTCGCCGAGCGGTGCCCCGGTGAAGTCGGCGCCCGGCGTGCTGTATCTCGGGGACTCGCTCGCGATGGAGAGCCAGAAGGTGCTCGGGCGGGAACTCCGCGACACGCTGGCCGCGACGTACACGAGCGCCCCGTACTCGGGGACCACGCCGTGCGACTACCTGGAGGGTGCCAAGGCGGGTTCGCTGGTCCCGGACGCCGACAAGGCGGCCACGCTGGTGCGTTCACTGCACCCGGACTTCGTGGTGCTGCAGTTCTGGGGCAACGCGTGGGCCTACACGCCCTGCATGGACGGGATCACCTACGCCGCCGACCGGGAGAGGTACTTCGCGCGGTACAGGGCCGACGTCAGGAAGCTCACCGCGCAGATCGCGACCGCCGGGGGCGCGCGACGCCCCACGATCGTCTGGGTGTCGCAGGGCCCCGACCCGATCACCCCCGAGCGCGTCCGGGCCGTCAACGCCCTCTACGAGGCACAGGCCAGGGCCACGGGAGACATCGTCGCCGACGCCGGCAGGACCGTGAGCCCCGCCGGGGCCCGCTACACCTGGGCCCAGTACCTGCCCTGCACCGCCTACGAACGCGCCCACCCCGACTACTGCACCCAGCCGGGCAACGGCCGCACGGCCCTGCACCTCGACACGGACTACCTGCACTTCTGCCTGGTGCCGACGACCTCGACGCCCAGGCCGTGCCCGGTGCGCTCCCCCGGCATCCTGCGGATCGCCCGGGAGATCACTCGGGTGATCGGCGCCCAGGCCCCAGCTCCGTCTCGATGAGCCGGTTGAGGTGCCGGCGGGCGTCCTCGGTGCTCAACGGGGGTGCCTGGCGCAGCCGTTGAAGGGCGAGGCCGTCGGCGAGGGCGGCGAAACGGACCGTGAAGCCGTCGAGGTCGTCCGTGCCGAACTCCCCGTCGGTGACACCCCGTTGGGCCAGCGCGCGGATCTGCTGGTGCCAGGTCTCGTACCGTCGGGCCTGTCCGCCGGTGAAGGCCGCGTCCGTGCCCTGCTCACCGGCGTTCCAGTAGTCGAACCACATCCGCCAGTGCCGGTCGGTGTCCTCGGTGAACAGCGCGTCGACGAGCAGCCGCAGCGCCTCCGCCCCGCTCGTCGCCTGCTCGGCGGCCTCGCTCAACTCGGCGTAGTAGCGCTCGATGTGCAGGACCATCGCCTCGGAGAGGATCTCCTGCACACTGCCGAAGTGGTAGGTGACGGTACCGACGGAGACCCCGGCGGCGGCTGCCACGTCCCGTACGCCGACCGAGGCGTAGCCGCGTTCCGCTATCAGCGGGACGGCCGCCTCGACGATGAGCCGGCGGCGCACCTCGGTGGGCTGCCGGGTCCGGTCGGCGGCGGCGACCGCACGGCGCGGGGACCTGGCGGCCGGCTGAGGCTGCTTGGCGGCCGTCATCCCGACGTCCTCGGGGTGGTGCGGTGCCATGCGCGCTTGGCCACTGTCTCTCCGTTCGCCCGTGCTTCGACGCGACTGTCCATGACGAAGTCCGCGGCCGTGGCGCGCAGCTCCGTCCGCGCCATGATCTCAGCGTCGTAGTCGTCCCAGCGCCGCAGCCGGATGCGCCACTCCGAGGCGGCGTGCGCGGACAGCGGGTCGTCGCCGCGGATGCGGTACGTCTCCCGCGCTCTCTCCTCGTAGCGCAGCCCGTCCGGATACGTCCGCGATCCCCCGTAGTTGGGGTCGACCTCCAGCGTCCACTCCCCCTTGGCGACATCGTGGGTGACCAGCCGCTCGGGGTTCGGCTCGGCGGGACGGTCGTAGGTCACGTCGAGCGGGATCGCCTGTTCGGGCTCCTCGAAGCGGATCGGCGGCTCCTCTCCGGCTTCCCGCACGGGCAGTTGTACGGCGCTCTCGGCCGGTACCACCCGCAACTCGCCGCGCTCACCGTGCGGCCACACCCACGGCCAGTAGGTGTCGGAGACGGCGAGCCGGATGCGGTGGCCGGGCGGGACGGCGTAGCCGATGCCGTTCAGTTCGAACCCGACGTCCTCGTACGTCCCCGGTGTCCACTCGACGGCCCGGTCACGGCCGTGCCGGCTCAGCAGGTTGAGCACGCCCCGGGTGACGAGCGTCGATGAACCGTCCGGCGCTACGTCGCACAGCCGGGCGATGACGTGGGCGCGCGGGGTGGCGCTGTCGAGGCGGAGCCGGACGCGCGGGCGGCCGAGGATCTCGATGCGCGCGGTGAGCGGTTCGGAGTCGAAGCAGACCGAACGGCCGTCCTCCTCGCGCTGGTCCGGCGGCAGGTCGCTCGCGTTGCCGAAGGGGAAGAACCGTCCGGCGTCGAGACCGGTGTGCTGCGGGGTGCGCACGAGGACCGGGTCACTGCCCGCGCCGAGGGGACGCGAGTCCCAACCGACCCTCGGGCTCGGCCACTTGGCGTCGCCCACCCAACGGCCGGGCAGCACGTCGTACGACGTCGCCGGCGGGACCGGGTCGGTGATCCAGGCCCGCAGCAGGGGCTCCTCCATCGCTCCCGTGTCGATGCCCTTGAGGTGCTGGTCCCACCAGCGCAGGGTCTCCTGGAGGAAACCGATCGCGGGGCCGGGCGGCAGTCCGCGGTCGGGGTACTGGTGCGACCAGGGGCCGACGATCCCCCGGACGCGGTCCCCGGGGAGGTGCTCGACCAGGCGCAGCACGGCGTCCCGGTACGGGTCGTTCCAACCGCCGACCGCGAGGACGGCCGCGTCGATCGCGGTGTAGTCCTCGCAGACGCTGCCGTGCTTCCAGTAGTCGTCGCGCTGTTGGTGGTCGAGCCAGGTGTGCAGGAAGGGTTCGAGGGCATCGAGGCGTTCGCGCCACATCGGCACCCAGCGGTCCGCGCCCACGCTCGCCGGGTCCGGCGGGCGGGAGGCGAAGGCGAGCATGGTGCCCGCCCAGGCGAGCATGTCGATGCCGAGGACCGCGCCGCCGGTGTAGTGGACGTCGTTGTCGTAGCGGTCGTCGGTCGAGCAGACGGTGACGATCGCCTTGAGCGGCTCGGGGGCGAGGGCGGCGATCTGGAGGGCGTTGAAGCCGCCCCAGGAGATGCCGAACATGCCCACCTTGCCGGTGCACCAGGCTTGTGCGGCAAGCCAGTTGACGACATCGACGCCGTCCGCGAGTTCCTGCGCGTCGTACTCGTCGCCGGGCAGGCCCTCGCTGTCGCCGTGGCCGCGGATGTCGACGCGGACGGAGGCGTAGCCGTGTCCGGCGTACCAGGGGTGGCGCTGGGCGTCGCGGGGTGCCGTCCAGTCGCTCTTGCGGTACGGGAGGTATTCGAGCAGCGCGGGTACGGGGTCCGACTCGGCGTCGACCGGCCGCCAGATGCGGGCGTGCAACCGGGTCCTTCCGTCCCGGGTGGGGATCCAGACGTCCTCACGGACGACCTGGCGGTCGAACTGTTCGCGGTACTTCACAGAATTCCTTCCGCCACGGGGGCGTTGAGGGGGCGCCAGCGTCGGACACGGTGGCCGTCGTCGCCGTGGCCGGTCCAGATGTCGTCCCCGTCCGCCGCGTCGACCCAGTCGGCGGTGTCGTCGGCATAGGGCAGCGCGTCGGGGTCGGGTTCGAGGGCGGCGGCCATGAGCTGGCGCGTGTAGGGGTGTTGGGGGTCGGCGAAGACGGTCTCCGTCGGGCCCTCCTCCACGACGACTCCGTGGCGCAGGACGACGACCCGGTCGGCGATGCCCCGCACGACGGCCAGGTCGTGGCTGATGAACAGGCAGGCCAGGTCGCGCTCGCGGCGCAGGTCGTCGAGGAGCCGGAGCACATCGGCCTGGACGGAGACGTCCAGGGCGGTGGTGATCTCGTCGGCGATCAGGACGTCCGGCTCGCCCGCCAACGCCCTTGCGATACCGATGCGTTGGCGCTGTCCGCCGGAGAGCTGCGCGGGCAGGCGGTCGGCGAGGGCCGGGTCGAGACGTACGTCGGCGATGAGTTGGCGGGCCCGCTCGGTCGCCTCCGTGCGGTCGGCCGCCGTGCCGAAGAAGCGCAGGGGATGGCGGACCGCGTCGCCCACGGAGCGGCGGGGGTTGAGCGAGGTGTCCGCGTTCTGGAAGACGAGCTGCACCCGGCGCCGCAGGGACAGGGGGCGTTGCTGCGCGGGGCGGGCCAGGTCGCCGTCCGGGTGACGCATCGTGCCGCCGGACGGGGTGCGCAGTCCGGCGAGGCTCCACGCGAGCGTGGACTTGCCGCTGCCCGACTCGCCGACGAGGGCGAGGACTTCACCGCGCCGGACCTCGAAGGAGACGCCGTGCACGGCGCGGGTGCTGCCGTAGTCGATGGTGACGTCCTGCGCGGACACGGCGACCGGGGCGTCGTCCGGTACCTCGGCCCTGGACCTGACCTCCCGCTCCCCCGCCTCGCCGACGACCGCGAGCCCGGCGTCGTCGAGCCGCGGCACGCTCGCCAACAGGCGCTTGGTGTACGGGTCTTGGGGCTGGGCGAACAGCTGCCTGGTGGGCGCCGATTCGACCACCCGGCCCGACCGCAGGACGGTCACCTCGTCGGCCATGTGCGCGACGACTCCGAGGTCGTGGCTCACCAGCACGGCGGCGAGGCCGAGTTCGTCGCGCAGGGCGGCGATCAGGTCGAGGACGCTGCGCTGGGTGACGACGTCCAGACCGGTCGTCGGTTCGTCGAGGACGAGGACCTTGGGGCGGGCCGCGATGGCCATGGCGATGGCGACGCGCTGCTGCTGGCCGCCGGACAGCTCGTGCGGATAGCGGCGGGCCAGCTCGGCGGGGTGGGGCAGCCGGACCTGTTCCAGCAGATCCACGACGGGTACGTCACCGCCCGCCTCGGCGATCTGCCGGCCGATGCGCATGGAGGGGGTGAGGGCGTGGCCGGCGTTCTGGCCGACCATCGCGACCGTGCCGCCGCGCAGTCGTCGCAACTCCCGTGCGGGCAGGGCGAAGACGTCGGCACCGGCCACCTCGACCGATCCCCCGGTGATCCGGGAGCCGTGGCGCAGATGGCCGAGGAGGGTCGCGGCGACGGTCGACTTGCCGCTGCCGGACTCGCCGACGAGCGCGTGGGTCTGTCCCTCGGCGACGTCCAGCGACACCTCGTGCACGACGGGCACGTCCCGGCCGCCCGAACGGTAGGCCACGGACAGGGAGTTGACGGAAACGATCGAGGTCATCAGGAGCCCTCCCTGATCCGGTCGACGCCCCACGCCTTGGACAGGCCGTCGGCCGCGAGGTTGAGCCCGACCACGAGGGTGGCGAGGGCGATGATGGGAGCGAGGCTCGCCATCGGGACGACGGTGATGGCGGTGCGGTTCTCGGCGACCATCAGACCCCAGTCCGGAGTCGGCGGGTCGGCGCCGAAGCCGAGGAAGGACAGCGAGGAGATCAGCAGGACGACCCAGGAGGCCCGCATCGCGAACTCCACGCACACCACGTCCGTGATGTTCGGCAGGATCTCCCTGCGCAGGATCGACCAGGTGCTCTCACCGCGTGCGCGGGCCGCGGTCACGTAGTCGGCGGGGACGACCGCGAGGGCGGCGCCGCGCACGACGCGGACGACCTGCGGGACGTAGGTGATCGCGACGGCGAGGACGATGACCGCGGGGCCGGTGCCGAGGGCGGTCACGACGACGAGGAGTGCGAGGACCGAGGGGATGGACAGGATCGCGTCCAGGACCCGGCCCAGTACGTCGTCGAACCAGCCGCCGCGCAGTGCGGCGGCGCAGCCGATGACCGTGCCGAGGGCGACGGTCAGCAGGGTGGCGGCGACGGAGACGCCGAGGGCGTACCGGCCGCCGTGGAGGACGCGGGCGAGGACGTCGCGGCCGTACTGGTCGGTTCCGGCCCAGTGCGACCAACTCGGGCCGAGGAGCGCGTGGTTGGCGTCGTTGGCGATGGGGTCGTAGGAGGTGAGGAGGGGTGCGAGCAGGGCGATCACGACGTGCACGGCGACGATCGAGAGGCCGATGAGCGCGGTGCGGGAGGTGCTCAGGGTGCGCCAGGCGCGGGTACCGCGCACAGCCGTGGTCGGGACGGTGTCGAGCGTGGTCATCGGGTCCTCCCTCGGGTGCGGAGCCTGGGGTTGAGGGCCATGGTCGCCAGGTCGGCCGCGAGGTTGCAGACGACGTAGACGACCGCGCTGATGAGGGCGATGGCCTGGATGGTGGGGAGGTCGCGGTTCTGTACCGAGGAGAGCATCAGCTTGCCGATGCCGGGGTAGTTGAAGACGTTCTCGACCACCGCGACCCCGCCGACCAGCCAGGCTACGTTGAGCGCGATGACGTGCAGGGTGGGCAGCAGGGCGCTCGGCAGGGCGTGCCGGGTGACGACCCGCCAGGTGGAGAGGCCCTTGAGGCGGGCGGTGGTGACGTACTCCGTGGCCATCACGTCGATGACCGAGGTGCGGGCCATACGGACGATGTACGCGGCCATCACCACGGCGAGCGCGAGGGCGGGAAGCCATACGGCGGGCAGGAGTTGGCCGACGGTGGCGTCGGGGCCGTAGAGGACGACCGCCGGGAACCACGGGAGGGCGACCGAGAAGCACAGGACGAGGACGGTCGCGACGACGAACTCGGGGACGCTCATGCCGATCAGGCTGACGGTGGAGATGACGTGGTCGGGCCAGCGGTCGCGGTACAGGCCCGCGAGGATGCCGAGGACGAGCGAGCCGGTGACCGCGAAGAGGACCGTGACAACCGCGATCAGGGCGGAGTTGGCGAGGTACATGGACACTTCGCCGCCCACCGCCTTGCCGGAGACGAGGGAGGTGCCGAAGTCGCCGTGCAGGGCGCCGCGGACCCAGTCGACGTACCGCTCCCAGGCGGGATGGTCGAGTGTGAGCTTGGTGCGCAGGGCCGCCACGGCGTCCGGGGTCGCGTCCTTGCCGAGGATCTGGGTGGCGACGTCACCGGGCAGGGCCTGGACGGCGAGGAAGACGAGGATGGAGGAGAGGAAGAGGGTGCCAACTGCGGCTGCGATACGGCGGGTTATGAAGGAGAGCATGGTCAGGCTCCCTTCAGGCCGATGGTGAGGTAGTCGAACTCGAAGCCGTGCTCGGCGTATCCGCGCACCTTGCGGGAGATGCCGACGAGCCGGTCGGCGAACATCGGGGTCATCGCCCCGCCTCTCTCGATCACCAACGTCTGTGCCTCGCCGTAGAGTTCGCGCCGTTTGGTGTCGTCGATCTCGGCGCGGGCCCGGTCGAGCACGGCGTCGAAGTCCTTGTCGGACCAGGCGGTCTCGTTGTAGGAGGAGCCGCTGCGGAAGATCTGGGTGAAGAGCTGGTCGACGGGCCGGCCCGTGAACCAGTAGGTCGCCATCAGCGGCTTCTTCATCCAGATCTGGGTGTAGTAGGAGTCCGCGGAGGCCGTCTTGACCTTGATCCGGATGCCGGCGCGCTTCGCCGAGTCCTGGTAGGCGAGCGCCATCGGCGTGAACAGCGGGTCGTAGGAAGAGGTGTAGAGGTCCATGGCCAGGCCTTCGTGGCCCGCCTGCTTGAGCAGGTACTTCGCCTTCTCCGGGTCGTGCTTCGGGTGCGCGGTGATGTGCGCGGGGTCGCTCGGCGGCACGGGGTTGTCCCAGCCGGCGGTACCCGCGCCCTGGAGGGCGACCTGCACGACGTGCTCGGGGTCGTAGGCGAGCTTCATCGCCTGGCGGACGCGGACGTCGGTGAAGGGCTTCTCGGTGGTGAGCATCGGGAGCACGTACCACTGGGCGTTCTTCACGCGGGCGACGGTCGCACGGTCCGAGGCGGCGACCACGCGGGCCGTCGCGAAGTCGAGGTTGGTCTGGGAGAGCAGGTCGACCTGCCCTGCCAGCAAGGCGTTCGAGCGGGCGGACATGTCGGCGACCGAGTAGAAGGCGATCGCGTCGAGGACGGGACGGCCCGCCCAGTGGTCCGTGTACGCGGTGACGCGGCCGGGGCCCGCCGGTGCGAACGACTCCAGCTTGAAGGGGCCGGTGCCGATGCCGGTGCGGCCGATCGACTTCGCGCTGCCGTCCGGGATGACATAGCAGTTGTAGTGCGTCAGCAGGCTCGGGAACTCGGCGTTCGGGCTCTTCAGCGGGACGACGAGGGTGTGGGCGTCCGGGGTGCCCAGCTTCTCCGGGTCGATCAGCGGGGCGAGGACCGCGGCCTGCGGGGACGCGGTCGCCTTGTCGAGGATGTGGCGCAGGGTGTAGGCGGCGTCGGCGGAGGTGAAGGCGCGGCCGTTGTGGAAGGCGACGCCCTTGCGGAGGCGGAAGGTCCAGGTGCGGGCCTTGGCGTCGGTCTCCCAGGACTCGGCGAGGTCGGGAGCCAGCTCGCCGTTCGCGGCGACGCGGACGAGCCGGTTGTAGAGGGCGCCCAGGTACTCGTACGCGGACAGTGAGCCGGCCGGGTCGAGGGTCTCGGCGTCGGAGGCGGGCGGCCGGGCGATGCGCAGGGTGCCGCCGCGGTCGGGGGCGCCCTTCTGGGCCGCGGCCGGCAGGACGGGGGCGGCCGAGGCCCCGGTACAGCCGGTCAGCAGCCAGGACCCGCCGAGCGCGGCGGCCGAGGCGACACCCGCGGCGAGCACCGACCGGCGGCCCGGGTGGTGGATGTCGGACATGTACCGACCGTCCTTGTCGCTATTCGTTCAGCTATTCGTTCAGCGGAACGATTGAGTGAAGTGCGTGAACGATAACGAGGGGATGGATTCCCGCCAACCCTTTGGGCCCGGAAATTAACGTCCGAAACGCACTGGTTACGCGGAGGAGGCGCGCAGGGGTCGCGGGAACGGACCGCGGCGGATCGGAGGACGGTCGCCGGCGGCTCCGAGAGAGGCCGCTGATGGCTCCGCGGAAGGCCCGGCTCAGCCGGTGATTTCGCGGGCCCAGGGCAGCAGCGCCCGCTCCGCGAGGACGACGGCGTGGAAGAGGAGCATGCTCACGGCGCCGAGCAGGGCCGTCGCGGCGAACGCGAGCGGTGTGTCGGCGTTGCCGCCGGAGGCCACGACGACGTGGCCGAGGCCCCGGTCGCCGCCCCTGTGCGCCGAGTCGCAGCGGACGCACCGCGCCCATCCGTCCACCGTCGTCCTCGTCACCCACTTCGTGGACGAGGCGGTGCCGCTCGCCGATCGGGTGGTCGTCCTCACGCCCCGGCCCGGCCGGATCCGTACGGTCCTCGACATGACCCTGACCCGCCCGCGCACCCGCGCCGGGACCGGCCAGGCGGAGCAACTGGCCCGACGGGCAGCCGAGTTGCACGCGCTGATGCTTGCCGGCGAGAGCTGACCCCGGCCACCCTGTCCGGTCCGGCCGTCACTCCCCCGCGAAGGCCTTCTCCAGCGCGGCGAGGTCGAACTTGCTCATCGCCATGAAGGCATCGGTGGCACGGGCGACCTTCGCGGGGTCCGGGTCGGTGATCATCTCGATGAGCCGGTCGGGGACGACCTGCCAGGACAGGCCGTACTTGTCCTTGAGCCAGCCGCAGGGGCCGGGCTCGCCGCCGCCGTCGATGAGCTTGGCCCAGTAGTAGTCGATGTCCTCCTGGTTCGCGCAGGGGATCTGGAAGGAGATCGCCTCGCTGAACGTGAACTGCGGGCCGCCGTTCAACGCGACGAACTTCTGGCCGAAGGCCGTGAACTCGACGGTGAGCACCGAGCCTGCCGGAAGCGGGGCGCCCTCGCCGTAGTGGCTGACGCGGCCGATGCTGGAGTTCTTGAAGATCGACACGTAGTGGTGGGCGGCTTCCTCGGCCTGGCCGTCGAACCAGAGACACGTGGTGAATCCGTCGGCGAGTGCGTCGGTGGTCATGAGCTCCTCCATGGGCTCCGGGGGATCGAACACGGTCATCTGTATCGACCGGCGCCCGCCGCGAAACTCATCGGTCGCCCGCCGGACGATGTCCCGCGCGGTGTCGCGCCCCGAAAGGGCGCGGGGCTGTATCGATACGCACCTCCGCTGCGGTGCGCGACCGGCCCCCACCGGCCCGCAGGTTCATCCACCTCATCCGCCTCATCCACCTGCCTCCACCTGCCTCCACCTGCCTCCACCTGCCTCCAGCGGAGCGCCTAGTCTCGGACTCCATGACGTCCTCGCAGGCAGACAGCGTCCACCCGTCCCGTATCGAGCCGTTCCGCATCGACATCCCCCAGGCCGACCTCGACGACCTGCACGACCACCTCGACCGCACCCGCTGGCCCGACGAGCTGCCCGGTACCGGCTGGGCGTACGGCGTGCCGGCCGGCTATCTGCGGGAGCTGGTGCGGTACTGGCGGCACGAGTACGACTGGCGTGCGGCCGAGGCCGAGCTGAACGCGTGGCCGCAGTTCACCACCACCATCGACGGCTCGAACGTCCACTTCGCGCACATCCGCTCCCCGCAGCCGGACGCCACCCCGCTGGTCATCAGGCACGGCTGGCCGGGCTCGATCGTCGAATTCGTCGACATCGTGGGCCTGTTGACCGATCCGGCGGCCCACGGCGGCGACCCGGCCGACGCCTTCCACGTGGTCGTGCCGAGCATCCCGGGCTTCGGGCTGTCCGGGCCGCCCGCCGACACCGGCTGGGAGGCGGGCCGTATCGCCGACGCCTGGGCGGAGCTGATGCGGCGGCTCGGCTACGAGCGGTTCGGCGCGCAGGGCGGCGACTGGGGCGCGGCGATCTCCCGCGAGCTGGGCCGCGCCCACCCCGACCGGGTCATCGGCGTGCACCTCAACCTGCTGCCGGGCGCGCAGGCACACTCCGAGCCCACCCCCGAGGAACTGGCCGCACTCGGTCCCGAGGAGCGCGCGGACACCCTGGAGTCCTGGCGCCGCTGGACCGCCTGGCAGGGCGAGGGCACCGGATACGCCGTCCTGCACGCCACCCGCCCGCAGACCCTGGCGTACGCCCTCACGGACTCGCCGGTGGGTCAACTCGCCTGGATCGTCGAGAAGTTCAGGGAGTGGACCGACTCGGAGGAGCTGCCCGAGGAGGCCGTCGACCGGGACCGGCTGCTCACCGACGTGATGCTGTACTGGCTGACCGGGACCGCCGGTTCGGCCGCCCGGATCTACTACGAGCGGGCCCACGCCACCGGCGCGCGTGCCGCCGCCCCCGCCCTCCCGTCCACCACCCCCACCGCGCTCGCCCTGTTCCCGGCCGAGATCCAGATCCCGCTCCGCCACAAGGCCGAGCGGACCGAGAACATCGTCCGCTGGACCAGGCTCGACCGGGGCGGCCACTTCGCCGCGATGGAGGAACCGGACCTGCTGGCACAGGACGTGCGGGCCTTCTTCCGGCAGCTGCGCGAGAAGGGCGCCGAGTGAGCGGGAGGGGCGGCCGGCCGACTGCCCTGCCCACGGCGAATCTGCTACGGGCCTGGAAACCCGCAGTTCGGGCGCTCACCGGCCGACAGTGGAGACACCACAGAGCCCCGCCAGGGAGTGCCCATGTCTTCACTCACGGCCGGCTTCGCCCCGGCCCTCATGCCCCGCGCCGAGGAGGGTGACACCCCGCCCTCCCGCTTCGACGACCACCTGGCCGCGCGGCTCCTCGCACAGCGGATCGTCTTCCTCGGCACACAGGTCGACGAGGTCTCCGCGAACCGGGTCTGCGCCCAGCTGCTCCTCCTGTCCGCGGAGGATCCCCGCACGGACATCGGCCTGTACGTCAACAGCCCCGGCGGCTCGGTGACGGCGGGCCTCGCCATCTACGACACCATGCAGCTGATCCCGAACGACGTCTCGACGCCGGTGATGGGATTCGCCGCGAGCATGGGCCAGTTCCTGCTGACCGCCGGCGCCCCCGGCAAGCGGTTCGCGCTCCCCACGCCCGGGTCATGATGCACCAGCCGTCGGCGGGCAGCGCGGCGTGGTCTCCGATCTCGCCCTCCAGACCGAGGAGATGGTGGGCATCCGCGCCCAGGTCGAGGAGGTGCTGTCCCGCCACACCCACCACGACATCGCCACGCTGCGCGCCGACATGGACCGCGACAAGGTGTTCACCGCCCGCGAGGCCGTGGCGTACGGCCTCGCGGACGAGGTGGTCAGCCGACGCCTCGCCGGGGTCTGAGCGACACCGTCAGGCGGCGACCAGGCACAGCCCGTTGTACGGCGAACTCATCCTGGCCTGACGCCTGTCGCGGTGCTCGGTGAGTTCGCTGTGGGCCAGCGACAGCAGGTCGCCGAGGTCGAGACCGAGGGCGCGGGCGGCTGCCGCTAGGACCTCCGAGGAGGCCTCCTTGCGGCCCCGCTCCACCTCCGAGAGGTACGGCATGGAGATCCGGGCGGCGTCGGCCACATCCTTCAACGTGCGTTCCTGGGCGAGGCGTTCACGTCGTAGGACGTCACCGACCAGGTCGCGCCACAGGGGTTCCTTGGGGGCGGGAACCGCGGGCTCCGGCAGGTGGGGGGCCGGCTCGTGCGGGCGCAGGGGGATCACGCGGGCTTGGTTCGGCGCTTGGTTGCTCACCCCCTCAGACTAAAAGCGTTGGCCGCGAGGGCAAGGGATCGGCATTCTGCCCTGGGTGGAATCGCCGATACGGAGGGTGCGGGAACGGTGCTGCGCGACACGTTCGACGGAGTGGCCGACCGGTACGACCGGGCCCGGCCCCGGTATCCGCGCCCCCTGGTCGAGGAACTGGCCCGCACGGCGGCCCTCGGCCCGGACAGCCGGGTCCTGGAGATCGCTCCCGGGACCGGTCAACTCACCGTCCCGCTGGCCGAGTTCGGCTGCCGGCTGACCGCCGTCGAGCTGGGACCGTCCCTGGCAGCGGTGGCCCGGCGCAATCTGAGCGCGTTCCCGAGGGCGGACGTGGAGGTGGCGGACTTCGCGCTGTGGGAGCTGCCGGCCGAGCCGTTCGACCTGGTGGTGGTCGCGACGGCGTACCACTGGTTCGCCCCGCGGGAGTTCGTGGCGAAGGCGGCGTCCGCGCTGCGTCCCGGCGGGCACCTCGCGGTCGTCACCACCCACCATGTGGCGGGCGGCACCCAGGACTTCTTCGACCGGACGCAACGCTGCTACGAGCGGTGGGATCCGACCGCAGTGCCCGGCTTCAGGAGTCCGACCGAGGACGAATCGGCAACGGACACCGGGGAGTTCGAGCGCTCCGCGCACTTCGAGGACGTCACGGTGTGGCGCGGCGTCCAGGAGATCACGTACACGACCGACGAGTACCTCGACGTCGTGCTCACGTACTCCAATCATCTCGCCCTGGACGAGCCCTCGCGCGAGGGCCTGCTGGCGTGTCTCCGGGAGCTGCTGGAGACCCGGCACGGCGGCCGGGTCACCAAGCGGTACCTCCACGAGCTGATCACGGCCACCCGGACCGGGGACTGACGTCCTAGCCGTCCTCGCCGCCCAGGGGCACCACGGCACGCACCCGCTTGCCGACCGGTACCCGCTCGACGGTCACCTGTTCGGCCAGGGCGTGGACTATCTCCAGGCCGTGCCGGCCGATGCGCTCGGGGTCGCGGGCGAAGAGGCGGGGCAGGGCGACGCTGCTGTCGCAGACGGACACCGTCACGGCGGCGTCCGTGCCCTCCAGTTCGAGGATGTACGGGCCGTTGCTGTGCCGGTCCGCGTTGGTGACCAACTCGGAGACCACCAGCAGCAGTTCGCCGTCGGCCTGGTCGGAGATGGTGGCGCACCACTCGGTTCTGAGCTGCTCCAGGAACTGGTGGGTGAGGTGCCGCGCCGCGGAGATGCAGCCCGGTTCTCCGGTGTAGTGCGCCGCCCGCCTCAGCGGTTCCACGGGCACGTCGAAACGAGTCGGTATCACTGCCCCGTCCCGGTGGTCGATCATGCGTGTCTCTCTCGGAAGGCGGCTGGGCCGATCGCTGTCGTACCAGTGCTCGTACCCAGCCCCACGCCCGACAGTCCCCCCGATCAGAGTGACGGTGAACTCGTCACCGGGGAAACCGGCGCGCTGAAGGTGGAGGCCGACGTGGACGCGGACGTCGTCGTCGTGTCGGAGGCGACCGATTCGGGTGGGGAGGAGGCAGCCGAGGACGCCGTCGAGGGCGTCACGGGAACGAGGGGTTCGGCGGACGGCGCCTCCGAGCTCGGGGACTTGGAGGACGGGGTCGACGGGGACGACGGCGCGCTCGACGACGGCGGGCACGGGCTGGTGGACGTGCCGGGCGTTCCCGGCGTACCGGGGGCGGCCGAGGAGACGCACGGCGACGGGGAGCCGGAGGACGGTGACGTAGGCGGGGAGGTCGGCGGGGACACGGTCACCGAGGGGCTGGCCGGGTTCACCGGCGGCGGGGTCTTGTGGTCGTGCCGGCCCGTGTCGCCGTGGTGGCGGCCGAACCAGTCGCCGTGGTGGGGGTCGTAGATCACGAAGATGTTGATGATCTGCGGTGCGGGGGTGACCACGACGACGTTCTGCGGCCGGTACGAGGACCAGGTGTCGCCGGTCCGCCGCGGGGTGGTCTGCTGGGCGACGGGCGGCGAGAGCGGGTTGCCGCAGGCGCAGCGGACGCGGGGCACGCCGTGGCCGTCGACGAGGACGGCGGTACCGGCCTGGAGGACGGCCTGGTAGCTGGTGGCGACGCCGTCGCGGTAGCCGTGGTTGGTGACGCGGGTGTCCATACGCAGTTGTACGGGGGTGAGTGAGCGCAGGTAGGCGGGGACTCCGGCGGGCTGGACGCCGACGACGGACGCGAAGGCCTTTTCCTTCGCCGGGGCCGCCTGGAGGGCCTTGATCTGCTTCTCCACGTCACAGCTGGAGACGTTCCGGGTGCCGCCGTAGAGGCCGGGGGCGCCGCCGTCGACGCCTCGTACCGCGTTCACCGGTTCCGAGGCGGTGGGTGAGGCGGAGACGGGCGGGGCGGAGTTCTCCTTCGCCGTCGACTCCGTGAACGCGTCGGGGCCGGTCTTGTCCGCGGCCTGGAGGAAGACCTCGCCCTTGCCCGCCGTCTTGACCGAGCCGCCGCCGGAGCTGGTGAGGACGACGGCCAGGACCACGGCGGCCACCACGGCGGTGGTGAGGACCGCGACGCGCGGCGCCGACTTCCACCAGGGGCGGTGCGGCTCCGGCGCCCCGGTGCCGCCGCTGCCCGAGGGCTGCGAGGGCGGGCCCGAAGGCGGCTGGGAGGGTCCCGACAGCGGGCCTGAGGGCGGTCCGGTGGGGCGGCCTGAAGACGGAGGTTCGACGCTCACGAGCTCTTCTTCCCGACGCGGTTCGAGCGGCATTTCGGGCGATCTGTATAGATCCATGCCGCTTCATCCACAACGAACCCATTGTGTGCTCCGGTCCCGGTCCGCCCGCAAGCCGACGCGGACGGCCCTCCCGGCGGGCGCACTCCCGGGGTGCTGCTTAGCGTGGCAGGCGTGACCCCCCGAACCCCCTCTGACCAGGCAGTCGCCCGCCACGGCTGGGTCCAGGCCCTGAGCACGGTGCTGGCCGGGCTGCTCACCATGGGCGTGGTCGCCGCGCTGGGCCTGTGGGCGGCGGGCGCGACGGACCTCCCGGACGGCGCGTTCCCCCGGGTCGTCACGGCGACGGTGGCGACCGCCGTGGGCGGCACGGTGAAACTCTCCGGGAACGCGGGCGCCCTGGCCGACACGAAAGCCGGCCTGACCGTCATCCCCCTCTCGGTGACCCTGGCCGGCGCCCTGGCGACCGCGGCCGGGTTCCTACGGCCCCTGCGGCACCGCGCGGTCGCGTCGACCGCGGAACTGGCCGGCTGGGCGGCCCGTATCGCCGTACTGTGGCTGCTCGCCCTGATCGGACTGGCCCTGGGCGCGCGACAGAAGTTCTCGATCTCCCTCGGCAGCGGAACACTCGGCGACATCGGCGACCTGCTCGGCGCCTCGCCCGAGGTCGGCTTCGAGGCGGACGTACCGCAGACCGTGCTGTTCGGGTTGCTGTGGCTGGCAGGCGTCCTGGTGCTGGCCCTCCTGGTCTCGCCGGGTGCGCCCCTCCCCGCCCGCCTCCTGCGCTTCCACGCGTCCGTACGCCCGGCGGCGTACGCGGTGGTGGCCCTCCTGCTCGCCTACGTCGCGCTGGGCGTCACCGTCTCCCTCGTCGTCGCGGCGACCCGTGGGTACGCCGCCCAGACCTTCGCCCTGATCCTGCTCGGCATGCCGAACCTGGTCTGGCTGACCCTCACGATCGGCCTGGGCGCCACCTGGAACGGCCGCGTCCACGGCCCCTTCGGCCTGCCCGTGCCCCACCTGCTGGACGAGGTTCTGCGCACCCCCGACATCTCCACCCTGAACCTGCGTTCCATCGCCGCCTACGACGGCAGGGTGTGGTGGCTCCTGGTCGTGAACGCGGTCCTGCTCCTGTCCGCCGCGTTCCTGATGGCCGTCCGCTCCCCGGCCCACGTCCGTGCCTGGCAGCACGCCGTCCACCTCGCGGTCGCGTTCGCCCTCGCGGTCCTCATGATCTGCCTCGTCGGCCGGATCTCCGCCCACTACGGCCTCTCCCTCCTCGGCATCGGCGACGTGGGCGGCGGACTCTCCGGAGACCTGTTCCTGAAGCCCGAGTTGTGGTCGGCGGTGGGGTTGGCCGCGGTGTGGGGGTTGGTCGCGGGGTTCCTGGGCGCGCTGCTGGCGAAGCCCGTGCACCGGCGGGGCGAGGTGGAAATTCCCGCGCAGCCGCAGCGCCCGGCGTGAAAGGGTCCGCCCAGCCGGAGGAAGGGCAGACATGGCACTGACGCTCGAAGACCGCCTGGCCATAACGGAGTTGATCGCACCACCTGGTCGACGAGGGCGCATCGGACGCGGGGAACCCCGTCGCGCATCACGTCACGAACGTGGTGATCGAGGAGCTGCCTGAGGGAGGGGCTCGGGTCCGGTCAAAGGGGCTCGGCATCAGGGCCGACGGCTCGTGCGGATCGGTGACGTATGTGGACACGGTGGTGCGGGTCGGGGCGGACTGGCGGATCTCGCATCGGAGGGTGGAGGCACGGCGCGTGCCACTGAACGGGCTGGGTAGCGCCCCGTAGGGGCGCGGGGAACTGCGCGACCAGCCCCCACGAACCCGCGGACGCCAGACAACTAGTCCCGCCGCCTGAACACGGGCTCCGCCCACCGAGGCGGCGCCGGTGGCAGCCCGACCGCTACGCCACCCATCCGCAGATCCACCTCAGTCACCGCATGCCCGAAAACCCCACCCCGCAACTCCGTGACAAAGGCAAGGCACGACTCGTACCGGTCATCCGGACTCTTCGCCAACGCCTTCGCGAAGACGGCGTCGACATGAGCCGGCAGATCCGGACGGGACTCGGTGAGCGCCGGAGGCATGTCGTACTGGTGCGCCCACAGCAGCGCCATGTCGTCGTCCCGCCGGAACGGCGGACGCCCCGCGAGGCTCTCGTAGGCCACGCAGGCAAGCCCGTACACGTCACAGCGCCCGTCGACCGGCCGCCCGGAGATCTGCTCGGGAGCCACGTAGTCGAGCGTGCCGACGAACTGCCCGACCGTCGTGAACCCGGTCAGGGAAAGGGACTTCTTCGTCAGACCGAAGTCGGTGAGGTACACGTGCTCGGGATGGTCGTCGTCGGTGCCACGGGCGACCAGGATGTTGCCGGGCTTCACGTCCCGGTGGACCAGCCCGTGTTCGTGGGCGGCGTCCAGCGCGGACGCGACCTGTGTGGCGATGCGCGTGGCCGTCGAAAGCTCCAACGGCCCCGCCCGGTCCAGGAGATGACGCAGGTCGCTGCCGGACACGTAGCGCATGGCGATGTACAGGACGCCGTCCGTCTCGCCCGCCTCGAAGACGGGCACGATGTGCGGGTGGTCGATCGCGGCGGCGACCCGGGACTCGTGGGTGAAGCGTTTACGGAAGGTGTCGTTGCGGGCGAGTTCGGGGGCGAGCAGCTTGAGGGCGACCGTGCGGTCGAGGCGCAGGTCGTGGGCGCGGTAGACGACCGCCATGCCGCCGCGGCCGATCTCGTCCTCGATGCGGTAACCGGCGATCTGCTTCCCGATCAGTTCGGAGGGGCGGCCGGAGAAGTGGCTCGCGTCACGGGCCATCGGGGCTCACGACCTGGGTGGGAGCGTGGCCGGGGTCGGCCGGTTCGGCGCGGGGACCGTCGTCGGAGGCGTAGGTGCTGAGCCGGGTGCCGTCGCCGTACACCCAGCGCTCGTGGCCGGCGTCGTAGAGCCAGACGGATGCGCCGTCGACGACCACCCCGATCCGCAGGCCCTTGGTGCGGGCCTCGAAGGACGCGCCGTCGAGGCCGCCGCCCGCGAGATCCTCCACCGCGCTGCGGTAGCGGGCCAGTGCCTGTTCGGCGCGGGCGAGCAGCGGGCGCGGGTCTGCGGTGCGGGTCAGTGGGCCGCCTGCCGCCGGCGGGTCCTGGGAGACGGAGATCAGATGGCGGCCGTCGACCCAGGCCGACCAGCCGTTCGAGCACAGGGCGTGGGCCCAGTCGCCGCGCCGCTCCAGCAGCTGGACCGGGAGCAGCGCGTCCAGGGGCACGGTGGGGCGGGCGGGGTCCGGGGCCTCCCAGGCGGGCATCCCGTGCTCGGGGACGACATGCGTGGGCCGGAAGCCGGGGGTGGTCGTCATCGTGGCGCCCTATTTCCGCATCACGGCGGGTTCGTGCCGCCGCAGCAGCCGGGACACCAGGAGGCCGAAGAGGAGCGACAGCACGACCAGCATGCCCATGTTGAGCAGCCACACCCCGGCCGAGTGCCGGAACAGCGGATCACCGGTCAGCTTCCCCGGCACGATCCGGGCCAGCCCGACGGTGCCGGCCATCCCGCCGAGCGCCCAGCGCGAGGGCACCAGCCAGGAGAGCTGTTCGAGGCCGGGCACGCCGTGCAGTTTCAACAGGGCGCCGCAGAACACCACTTGGACGATGGCGAGCAGCACGAGCAGCGGCATCGTCACCTCCTCCTTGCGCACCATCGCCGACACCAGCAGACCGAGCATCATCGCGGTGAAGGCCAACAGGGCCACGGCCACGGTGATCTCGATCAGCGGTGGCATCAACGCCCCATTGCCACCCGGCGCGTTGAGGTCGACGCCGAACAGGCCCACGAGGGTGAGCACCACGGCCTGCGCCACGGTGATCGCGCCCAGCACGACGACCTTGGACAGCAGATACGCCGATCTGGACAGGCCGACGGCTCTCTCACGCCGGTAGATCGCCCGTTCCTTGACGAGTTCGCGCACGGCGTTGGCCGCGCCGGTCAGCACTCCGCCGACGCACAGGATGAGCAGCGCGTTCATCGCCGTCTCCTGGGTCAGTCTGCTCCCGGCCAGCGCGCGGGCCATCGCGCCCATCACGAACGGCAGCGCGATCATGATGACGAGGAAGGTCCGGTCGGCACCGAGGGCCGCGGTGTAGCGCCGGACCAGGGTGCCGAGCTGTGCGCCGCGGCTGCGGGGCCGGGGCGGCGGGGCCACGGCGACGGGGCCGGAGCCGAGCAGGTGGGGCTGCGCGGTCGAGTTGCGGATGTACTGGCGCTGGAAGGGCGATTCTCTGAACTCCCCCGCCCAGTCCCGCTCCTGGTCCCGCTCGAAGGCCTCGAACGCCTCCGGCCAGTGCTCGAAGCCGAAGAAGGCGAGGGCGTCCTCGGGCGGCCCGTAGTAGGCGACCTTTCCGCCGGGCGCGAGCACCAGGAGCCGGTCGCACACGTCGAGGCTGAGGACGCTGTGGGTGACGACGATGACGGTACGGCCGTCGTCGGCGAGGCCGCGCAGCATGTGCATCACCGAGCGGTCCATGCCGGGGTCGAGTCCGGAGGTCGGTTCGTCGAGGAAGAGCAGCGAGGGCTTGGTCAGCAGCTCCAGGGCCACGCTGACGCGCTTGCGCTGGCCGCCGGAGAGGCTGTGCACGGGCTGCGCGGCGCGCTGTTCGAGGCCCAGTTCCCGTACGACCTCGTCGACCCTGGCCCGTCGCTCGGCCTTGGCCGTGTCCTGGGGGAAGCGGAGTTCGGCCGCGTAGGACAGGGCGCTGTGCACGGTCAGCTGGGCGTGCAGGATGTCGTCCTGCGGGACCAGGCCGATGCGCTGGCGCAGTTCGGCGTAGTCCCGGTAGAGGTCGCGGCCGTCGTAGAGGACGGTGCCGCGGTCGGCGGGGCGCTGGCCGGTGAGCGCGTTGAGGAGGGTGGACTTGCCGGCGCCGCTGGGTCCGACGACGGCGAGCAGGCACTTCTCGCCGACCGGGAACGACACCTGGTCGAGGAGGACCTTGCGGCCGTGGTCGACGGCGACGGTGAGGTCCTGCACGTCGAGGGAGACCTCGCCGGTGTCGACGTACTCCTGCAGCTGGTCGCCGACGAGACAGAACGCGGAGTGTCCGATGCCGACGATGTCACCGGGGCCGATCGGGGCGCGCGCGACGGGCTGGCCGTTGAGGTAGGTGCCGTTGTGGCTGCCGAGGTCGACGATCTCGTAGGTGCCGTCGGCGAGGGCGCGCAGTTCGGCGTGGCGGCGGGAGACGGTCAGGTCGTCGACGACGAGGTCGTTGTCGGCGGCCCGGCCGATGCGGACCGTGCGGGAGGGCAGCGGCCGTACGGTGGTCGGCTGCCGGAAAGTGCCGGTGAAGGCGGGCATGGACACGGCCGAGGGGCGTTCGGGGGCCGGGGCGGGACGGTCGGCCAGGACGACGCGGGGGCCGTCGGCGGGATTGCCGAAGCGGATGACGCTGCCCGGGCCGACGCCCCACTCGTGGACGCGGCGGCCGTCGGCGTAGGTGCCGTTCGTGCTGTGCTCGTCCTCCAGCGTCCAGTGGTCGGCCTCGGGCCGCAGTACCGCGTGGTGCCAGGAGACCCGGGCGTCGTCGATGACGATGTCGCTCAGGGGGTCGCGCCCGACGTGGTAGTCACGGCTGGGGGTCATGACCGTGGAGCCCGACTCGGTCTCCAGAAGGAGTTCGGGCGCGGTCGGCACCATCGGCCGCTCTGACATGACCCGAATTCTACCGATTCGTCCACCTGTGCGCCCGGTCAGCGGTCAGGGGTGTACCGCGGAGGTCATATGTCAGGCGACGGGGACGACGAGTGGCGGAGTGGTCCGCTGCATACGGAGGGCGTCCACCGATTCGGCGAGCAGCTCGTACTCGGTGGTGTCGTCGCTGATGGCGATCCGCACCAATCGCCCGGCCGCCAACTCGTAGGCCACGACCTCCTGTTGGGACACGTCGCCGCTCCAGGTGCGTAACGCCCTGGGCACGTCGACCACCGAGTCGGCGACCGGCACCAGGGCCCGCCTGGGGAAGCGCGGGTTCTCCGGTTGCGGGTCGAGCCGGTCGGCCATCCAGACCGCGCGGTCCCTTAACCACCACAGGGCGAGCGCCAGCGTGGGAGCGCGGTAGGTCCCCAAGGGCACCCCGACGCGCTTGCCGCCGCAGCTACCGTACGCGGTGACATGGCACAGGAATTCGTCGTGCACGATCACTCCCCCGTCGCGTGTCTCGATTGCCGGTCGGGCCTCGCTTTCCATGC
Organism: Streptomyces sp. NPDC088350; assembly: GCF_044753545.1. Classification (NCBI taxonomy): domain Bacteria; kingdom Bacillati; phylum Actinomycetota; class Actinomycetes; order Kitasatosporales; family Streptomycetaceae; genus Streptomyces; species Streptomyces sp. NPDC088350. Next base: position 91,119 of record NZ_JBIVNL010000017.1, read on the forward strand.
GGCTCTGATGGCGGCTCGGGTGGCTCAGGTGGTGCGCACGATGGCGGATTCGCATCGTGAAGTTACGTGAAGTCATGCCCTAGCAGACGAGTATGTTCACTCCTGAAACACTGTCACCACGACTTTTTAGCCAGTCTCTTGGCATATTCACAGCCCTTCTTGGCCGAAATGCATCGGGTGCCCTTTCCGGCGATCTTCCGCCGTCATTACCCGAGGGGTAATCGACGCTTCCCGCGGACCCCGGCATGGTGGAGGCACCGGGTCGGCACGCACCGACTTCCGGTCCCTGACCAGTACGAACGACCTCGATGGAGGCTGATTCACCATGTCCGCGAACACCGACCGATACGAGAATGCCGTCGCCCGCTACTTCGAGGCCTGGAACGCGGGCGAGCCGGAGGCGCTCGCGAAGGCGGTCGCCTCCGCCTGGTCCGTCGAGGGCACATACACCGACCCGCTGGCGGCCGTCACCGGCCACGCGGAGATCGCGGGGCTGATCGCCGGGGCGCACGAGCAGTTCCCGGGGTTCGCCTTCCGTCCGCTGGGTGCCGTCGACGGGCACCACGACACCGCTCGCTTCGCTTGGGAGCTGGTGAGCGAGGCCGAGGGTTCGGCGCCCGTCGCCGGATTCGATGTGATCACGCTGGACGCGGACGGGCGTATCCGCTCCGTGCTCGGTTTCCTCGACCGGGTGCCCGCCGGGGCCTGAGGGACCGGCGTCCGCGATGAGTTTTCCCGCTCGGGGTGGTCCCTTGTAGCAGAGACCACCCCGAGCGGAGGACGTCATGAGCACCAGCATCCCGTTGGACGAGGAATTCACCGCCGTATTGATCAAGAGCCCGAGCGAAGGCGGCTGGATCTATCTGGTCTGGCCGGAGTCCGTCGCGTTCTTCGGCACCCGCGGTCTCGTGAAGGTCCGCGGCACGATCGACGGACACCCATTCCGCAGTTCGTTCATGGCTCTCGGCGACGGCACCCACAAACTGCCCGTGAAATCCGCTCTCCGCAAGGCCATCGAGAAGAGCGAGGGCGACCGGGTCACCGTACGGCTCGAAGAGCGGCTCAACTCCTAGCGAGAGCTTCATCGCGGTACCGTCGCGGCGCCACGCCGACCGCCCGCTTGAACGCGTTGCTGAAGGCGCTCTCTGAGGTGTAGCCGACGGAACGGGCGAGCGCGCCGACCGGAGCGGTGTCCTGGCGGAGGGCCCGCGCGGCCAGGCTCATCCGCCAGTTGAGCAGGTACGTCAGGGGCGGTACCCCGGCCGCCTCCTTGAACCGTACGGCGAACGTGGTGCGGGACATCGCCGCCGCCCTGGCCAGTTCCTCCAGCTGCCAGGGGTGGGCCGGGTCGCCGTGCATCAGGCGCAGCGCGGGGGCGAGCCGTTCGTCGGCGAGGGCGCGCAGCCAGCCGGGCGGCAGCCCGTCCGACTCGGCGAGGCAGACCCGCAGCACCTGCACGAACATCATCTGCGCGAGCTGCGCCGAGACGAACTCCGCCCCGGCCCGGCGCGTCCGCATCTCGGCGGCCAACTGCTCGATGAGCCACCGCAGTACACCGGCCTCGGGCGAGTCGGCCCGGACGTGGACCAGCTCCGGCAGTGCCCGGCGCAGCAGGTCTCCGCGGTCTCGGCTCAGGTCGATGTGCCCGGACACGCACTCCACGTCCACGTCCTCACCCTGGCCGAGCCGGCCCATCCGGGTCACCGGGTCCATGACGACGAGGCCGGAGTCCGTCGGCTCGACACCGGGCCGGCTGCACAGCGTGTACGGCTGCCCGCCGTCGGAGACCACGACGTCTCCCTCGGCAAGCCGCAGCGGTTCGCCACCCGACGCACGGACCAACAGACATCCGCCACGCACCACGGCGTTCACCTTCAGCCGGTCGCGCCCGCGCAGCTCGATCGCCCAGTCCCCGCCCGCCGTGAAACCACCGGAGAACACGCTGCGGGCGTCGGCGACGGCGAGGGCGTCGGACAGGGGATCTGCGGACATGCTCGAACTATCGCGCAAGTAATACGGATTCTCAAGCATTCATCGTACGGAACCGTCGCCCTACGGTGATCCGGACAGCCCAGCCGATGAGGAGAGCGCAGACATGACCACCGCACAGCAGCCCCTGAATTCCGGCTTCGGCGCCGCGTCCACCGCCGAGGAGGTGATCAAGGGCATCGACCTGACCGGCAAGGTCGCGATCGTCACCGGCGGCTACTCCGGCATCGGTCTGGAGACGGCCCGCGTCCTGCGCGCCGCCGGCGCCGAGATCGTCGTACCGGCGCGGGACGTGGAGCGCGCCCGTGCGGCCGTCCAGGACGTCCCCGGCGCCGAGGTCGAGCACCTGGACCTGCTGGACCCGGCGTCCATCGACACCTTCGCGGAGAAGTTCCTGGCCTCAGGGCGCCCGCTGCACCTCCTGGTCAACAGCGCCGGGATCATGGCGACCCCGCTCGCGCGGGACGCGCGCGGCTACGAGGCGCAGTTCGCCACCAACCACCTCGGGCACTTCCAACTGGCCACCCGGCTGTGGCCCGCGCTGGTCGCGGCGGAAGGCGCACGGGTCGTCGTCCTCTCGTCGCGGGGCATCCGCTTCGCCGGCGTCGACTTCGACGACCTGAACTTCGAGCACCGAACCTACGAGCCGTTCCTGGCCTACGGCCAGTCGAAGACGGCCAACGCCCTGTTCGCCGTGGAGCTGGACCGGCGCGGCCGGGCACAGGGAATCCGGGCGTTCGCCGTGCACCCGGGCCTCATCATCGACACCGGACTGGTCAAGCACCTCGACCGCTCGGTACTTCGGGCCGCGGGGGCACTCGACAGCGAGGGCAGGCCGGTCCGCGACCCCGAGCGCCAGTTGAAGACCGTGCAGCAGGGCGCGGCCACCGGCGTCTGGTGCGCGACCAGCCCGCGGCTCGACGGTCTCGGCGGGGTCTACTGCGAGAACGTCGACATCTGCCCGCTGGTGACCCCGGAGACCGAGGCCGCCTGGTACGCCGGGGAGAACACCCCTGGCGTGCTGCCTCGCGCCGTCGACCCAGAGGCGGCGGCCCGCCTCTGGGAGATCAGTGAGCGGCTCACGGCCTGAGGGCCATGCCGATCCCTACGGCTTGAGGATGGCGTCGACGCGGGCCAGCTCGTCGGCGTCGAAGTCCAGGTTGCGGGTGGCCGCGACGCTGTCCTCGATCTGCTGCGGGCTGCTCGCACCGACCAGCGCCGAGGTCACCCGGCCGCCGCGCAGCACCCAGGCGAGGGCCAGCTGGGCGAGGGTCTGGCCGCGCCCCTTGGCGATGTCGTCGAGGGCGCGCAATTGGCCCACGAGGTCCTCGGTGACGGCGTCGGAGTTCAGGAACGGGCTGTCGCTCGCCGCCCGCGAACCCTCCGGGATGCCATCCAGGTAACGGGAGCTGAGCAGCCCCTGCTCCAGCGGGGAGAAGACGATGGAGCCGACCTGGAGTTCGTCGAGGGCGTCGAGCAGGCCCTCGTCCTCGGGGCGGCGGTCGAGCATCGAGTAGCGCGGCTGGTGGATGAGGAGCGGGGTGCCCAGCTCGCCCAGGATGCGGGCGGCCTCCCGGGTCTGCTCCGCCGAGTAGTTGGAGATGCCGACGTAGAGCGCCTTGCCCTGCTGGACCGCCGAGTGCAGGGCGCCCATCGTCTCCTCCAGGGGAGTCTCCGGGTCGGGGCGGTGCGAGTAGAAGATGTCGACGTGGTCCAGGCCCATGCGGCTCAGGCTCTGGTCCAGCGAGGAGAGCAGGTACTTGCGCGAACCCCACTCGCCGTAGGGGCCGGGCCACATCAGATAGCCGGCCTTGGTGGAGATCACCAGTTCGTCGCGGTACGACCCGAAGTCCGCCTTCAGCGCCTCGCCGAGGGCGGACTCGGCGGCGCCGGGGGGCGGGCCGTAGTTGTTGGCCAGGTCGAAGTGGGTGACGCCGAGGTCGAAGGCGCGGCGCAGGATGGCGCGCTGGGTGTCGACCGGGCGGTCGGGCCCGAAGTTGTGCCACAGGCCGAGCGAGATCGCGGGCAGCTTCAGACCACTGCGTCCGGTGCGCCGGTAGGGCAGGTCCGTGTAGCGGTCGGGGTGTGCGGTGTACAACGCGACTCCAGAGGGGTTGGCACACGGGATACCGGTTCCAGAGAACCGCAGTCCACTCTGTCCGACCTGCGGGCAGTGGTCCAACAGAAGAATCCGATGGAATTCAGCGGCTACGCTTCTCAATCATGGAACTGCGTCATCTCCAGCATTTCATCGCCGTAGCCGAGGACCACCACTTCACCCGGGCGGCGGAGCGGCTGATGGTGTCCCAGTCCGGTCTTTCGGCATCGATCCGTGCCCTGGAGCGGGAGTTGCAGACCCCGCTGTTCGTGCGCACCACGCGCCGCGTCACGCTCACGGAGGCAGGCAGGGCGCTGCTCGGCGAGGCGGAACGCATCCTGGCGCAGGTCCGGTCGGCGCACGAGGCGGTGGCCGCGGTGCAGGGCGTGCTGCGCGGCACCCTCTCCCTGGGCACCGAGCAGTGCATCGCGGGGGTGCATGTGGCGGGGCTGCTCGCCGCGTTCCGGCGCCGGCATCCCGATGTGGAGATCCGGCTGCGGCAGGCGGGTTCCGGGGCGCTGGCGGAGGAGGTCGCGGCCGGGCGCCTGGACCTGGCGTTCGCCTACCGCACCCAGGCGGACACCGACCAGCTGCGCTCCGTATCCCTGACCAGCGAGCCGATGACCGTCCTGTGCCATCCCAGCCACCGGCTCGCACGGATCGGCGCGGCGGTGACTCCGGACGACCTCGGCGGCGAGGTCTTCGTCGACTTCCACCCGGACTGGGCCTCGCGCCGCACCACCGACGCCGTCTTCGCCGCGGCGGGCGTACGGCGGACCGTCGCGCTGGAGGTCAACGACGTGCACAGCCTCCTCGACCTGATCGACGAGAACCTGGGCATCGCGGTGGTCCCCCAGCACTTCCGTCACAAGCGCGAGCCCCTCACCGCGCTCCCCCTCAAGGGAACCGGCGAGGAGGTGTACGAGACGGTGGCCCTGCTGCCGCCTCCCCAGGCCACCAGTCCGGCGGCGAGGGCGCTCATGACCCTCCTAGAAACCGGGACTCCTGCCGCGTGACGGGCGGCGATGCGCGATCGTGGTCGTATGCATGCCAACGACATCCTCATTGACGCGTACGGCCGTATCCAGGAAGAAGTCCACGCCGCCGTCGACGGCCTGACACCGGACCAACTGCACGCGCGCGTGGCCGCCGACGCCAACTCCATCGCCTGGCTGATCTGGCATCTCACCCGGGTCCAGGACGACCATGTCGCCGACGCCGCCGGCCTCGACCAGGTGTGGCTCACCCAGGGCTGGGAGAAGCGCTTCGGACTCGATCTGCCGCCCCGGGACACCGGATACGGCCACACGTCCGCGAAGGTCGGCAAGGTGCGCGTCGAGTCGGCGGGGCAGCTGACCGGGTACTACGACGCCGTCCACGAGCAGACGCTCGCGTATCTGCGCGGGCTGACCCCCGAGGACTACGAGCGGATCGTGGACGAGCGCTGGGACCCGCCGGTCACTCTGGGCGTACGGCTGGTCAGCGTCCTGTCCGACGATCTGGAGCACATCGGACAGGCCGCGTATGTGCGGGGGCTGCTTCAGAGCGCGGAGGCGTAGCCCGGCAGGACGACATCCTCGATGAGGGCCTTGCGCTCGTCGTACGGGATGAACGCGCTCTTGAGGGCGTTCACCGTGACCGTGCGCAGGTCCTCGACCGTCCAGCCCGCCTCGTCGACCAGGAGGGACATCTCGCGCGTCATCGTCGTACCGGACACCAGTCGGTTGTCGGTGTTCAGGGTGACGCGGAAGCCCAGGTCCTTCAGGGCGGTGATGGGGTGCTCGGCGATCGACGTGGCCGCGCCCGTCTGGAGGTTGGAGGTCGGGCACATCTCCAGGGCGATACGGCGGTCGCGGACCCAGCCCGCGAGGCGGCCGAGCTTGCCGTCGACGATGTCCTCGGTGATGCGCACGCCGTGGCCGATGCGCTGGGCGCCGCACACCTGGAGGGCCTGGTGGATGCTGGGCAGGCCGTGCGCCTCGCCGGCATGGATGGTGAACGGGACGCTCTCGCGGCGCAGGTGCTCGAACGCGGCGAGGTGGTCGGCGGGCGGGAAGCCGTCCTCGGCGCCGGCGATGTCGAAGCCGACGACACCGGCGTCCCGGAAGGCCACCGCGAGGTCGGCGGCCTCACCGACCCGGTCGAACATCCGCATCCCGCAGAGCAACGTCCGCACCTGGACCGGCGTTCCGGCTGCCGCGGCCTTCGCCATACCGGCCGCGAGACCCTCCTGGACGGTCTCGACGACCTCGCTGAGCGTGAGTTCGCCGTTGGTGTTCAGCTCGGGGGCGTAGCGCACCTCGCCGTAGACGACGCCGTCGGCGGCCAGGTCGAGGACGTACTCCTCGGCGGTGCGCAGCAGGCCCTCGCGGTTCTGCATCACGGCGAGGGTGTGCTCGAAGGTGGCGATGTAGCGCACCAGGTCACCGGAGTTGGCGGCGTCGAAGTACCAGGCGGCCAGCTCGTCCGGGTCGGTGGTCGGCAGGGTGTGCCCGACCGCTTCCGCGAGCTCCACCACGGTGGCGGGGCGCAGTCCGCCGTCGAGGTGGTCGTGCAGCACGGCCTTGGGGAGCCGGCGGAGGGTGTCGGCATCTATGCGCGTAGAAGTCATGTGCGGTCGTTCCTCGGCGGTTCTCGGGTGAGCGGGTTCGGGTCAGGCGGCGGGCTGGAGCAGGTCCCAGCGGTTTCCGTACAGGTCCTGGAAGACGGCGACCGAGCCGTACGGCTCGTGGCGCGGCTCCTCCAGGAACGTCACGCCCGCCGCGAGCATGCGGGCGTGGTCGCGGGCGAAGTCGTCGGTGTGCAGGAAGAACCCGACGCGCCCACCGGTCTGGTCACCGACCCGGCCGCGCTGGTCCTCGCCCTTGGCGCGGGCGAGCAGCAGCCCGCTGCCGTCGCCGTCCGCGCCGGGCGGCGTCACGACGACCCAGCGGGAGCCGTCGGGGCGGGCCGCGTCCTCGACGAGCCGGAAGCCGAGGGCTTCGGTGTAGAAGCGGATCGCCTCGTCGTAGTCGTCGACGACGAGGGTGACCAGGGCGATACGGCTCATCGGTGGGTCTCCGTGCGGGTTCCGTTCGGCGGGATTGACGGGTGAGGTTATACGTAAAACGTCACGGGCGCCAGTCGCGGTGGGAGAGAGGCGGGGCGGCGGGGTTGCGGGAACGTCAGGGAGTGGCGGGCGGCCGGGTGTACGCGCAGGTCAGCGGGGTACGGATGCCCCTCATCCCGCGTCCTCCCCCTGAGCCACCTCCACCTGGTGGTGGACGTCGATCATCTCGGTCGCCGAGGCCGCGAAGGAGACCGTGGCGCAGGCGATGAGCAGCGCGGCGAGTCCGCAGGCGGCGGCACGGTGGGTGACGTGCGGGGTCGTCAGGAGGGCCTTGACGCGTTGCGGGACCGGGCCTGTCGTGGCGCCGGGGACGAAGTCCGGGCGCGCGGCGCGGGCCGACTGTCCGGCGAGGGCTGCTCGGGCGATGGCGCGGGCGATCAGGCGCCGGTCGCCGACGACCGTCGCGGCGGCCTCGTCGGCGGCCCGTTCGGCCGCGAGCCGGATCGCGTCGCGGACCGGGCCGAGCGCGGGGTGGCAGCGGGCGGCGAGTTCGGCCGCGGCGAGGAAGTAGTGGTGGCCGCCCGCGTTGTGCGCCCGCTCGTGCGCGAACAGCGCCTCGCGCTCGGCGGCGTCGAGGCTGCGCAGCATCCCGGTGGTGACGACGATGCGGTGCGGCCGTCCGGGCAGGGCGTACGCGTCCGGGTGCGGGGAGTCGACCACGCACAGGTCACCCGCGGCGGGCCCGCACCCGGCCTGCGCGCGGGCGGCACGGAAGGCACCGGACTGACTCAGCGCCCAGCGGGTCAGCGACCAGGCGCACCCGGCGAGGGCGCCGGCCGACAGCACGGCCGCCGGTACGACGAGACCGTCGGCCGAGATGCGCAGCGGGTGGACGAGTTCACCGAGCGCCGCGAACAACGGCACCCGGAGCAGCCCGGTCAGGACGAACGCGGCGAGCGCGGCGACGGAGCAACCGGCCGCGATCACCGCGGAGCCGGTGAGCAGCCACAGCGCGGCGACCGGCGTGAGCCGCTCCAGGACGCGTCGGGCCGTGCGCCGCAGGGCGAACGGCAGCACGAGCGGGAGCAGCAGGAGGGCGATCATCGCTCACCGGGTTTCATCGCACACCGAATTTCGTCGCTCGCCGGCTTCCACGGCTGACCGGATTCCACGGCTCACCGATTCTCGTCACTCCACCGGATACCACGGCTCACCGAACTTCACCCCTCACCGGGCTTCACCACTCACCCGACTTCACCGGACGCCGGATCACACCGGACACCGGACTTCACCGCTCGCCGGACCTCACCGGACACCGGCCCCCACCGCACACCAGATCTCACCTCTCACCCGACCTCACTCCTCACCGGAGGTCAAGTCTCCCCGGACCTCACACCTCTCCGGATTCGAGGAGGTCGCGCAGGACGCGCTCGTCGTCGGGGCTGAGCTGGGCGACGAAACGGGCGAGGACCGTCTCCCGGTCGACGTCCCGGTCGAGTTCGGTGTGCATACGGCGGGCGGTGAGCCCCTGTGCGTCCTGCACCGGGAAGTAGGCGTAGCCCCGGCCCTGGCGGCGGCGATCGACGACACCCTTGTCGTGCAGCCGGGTCAGGATCGTCGTCACCGTGGTGCGGGCCAGACCCGTGCCGAGGCTCAGCTGCACCTCGCCGGGGGTCTGCGGGTCACCGGCGGCCCAGAGGGCGGCCATGACGGTGGCCTCCAGCTCACCCGCCGGTCGGCGTTCGTCCTTCTCGTCGGCCATGGGAACGATCCTCACTCCGTCCTCGTCTACAGTTCAGTAGACCGTCTACAGAATTGTAGTCACTCGGCTGCCGTCTCGTCACGGCACCCGAGTACCCATTCCCGCGTGCCCATTATGGAAGGGACCGTCGACGATGACCGCAGGGCTTCGCACACTCATTCCCCCGCGCATCCCGACGAGCCTCCAGGCGATACCGGCGTTCCGTCTCCGCCCAGGTCCTACGACGGAAGAGCGCCGCGATGTGTCCCCAGCCCGCCAGGATTCCCTCCGCACCCCACCTGTTCACCCTGCTCCGCCGTCACCTGGGGAGGGCCGTCGCCGTGACGTATGTCGCAGCGGCGGTGCTGCCCGGCCCGGGCCTGTGGCTCCGGCACCCGCATGCGACGGGTGTCGCCGGACTCCCGCTCAAAACACCGCAGTTGCTCCTCGCCCTGGTCCTGTTCGGCGCCGGCCTCCAGGTGCCGCTGCGTGAGCTTCGGTTACTGGTACGGCGTCCGGCCGCCCTGCTCGCGGGCCTCGCCCTGCACATCCTGGTGCCGCTGCTGATCGTCCCCGGGGTCGCCCTCGCGCTGCGGCTGTCGCCGGACCACGACGGAGGCAGCGGCATGATCGCCGCGATGATCCTCGTCGTCGCCATGCCGGTGGCGGCCGGGGCGACGGTGTGGACCGCGAAGGGGGACGGCGACCAGCCCACGGCCGTCGGCCTGGTGCTCGCCTCCACCCTGGTCAGCCCGCTGACCGTCCCGCTCACCCTGGCCGTCCTGTGCCCGCTCCTCCAGGGGGACTACGCGGGCAGACTCGCCGTGGCCGCCCACTCGGCCGGGAACGCCTTCGCCCTCACCTCGGTCGTCCTGCCGTGCGCGGCGGGCATCCTGTGCCGGCTCGTGCTGCCCCCGCGCGCGCTGGGCATGCTCCTCGGCGCGGCCGTCCCGGCGGCGCTGCCGGGTTCGCTGCTGCTGACGTATGTCAACGCCAGCGGGGTGCTCGGTCCCTTCCTGCGCCATCCGCGCCCGGTCCTCCTGGTGGCCGCGCTCGCCGTGGCCGCGACGGTGTGCGGGCTGTCCTTCACGCTGGGCCGGGTGGCCGCGCGGGCACTGCGTCTCGACGCCCGGGCCGGCGCCTCGGTGACGCTGGCCTGCGGGATGAACAACAGCAGCGCGAGCGCGGTGCTCATCACGACGACACTGCCCGACCGCCCGCACATCCTGCTGCCCGTGCTGGCGTACGGGCTGCTGCAGAAGGTGGCCGCCGGCCGGGTGGTGCGTACGGAGCAGGGAGACGAGCCCGGCGCCGAGCCGCCTCCGCTGGACGAAGGGAGGGGCCGGGGCAACCTGCGAACCCGGCCGTGACAGGCTGGAGATCATGCCGGGGTCCGCCCCGGCCCCCCACCCCCCACCGAGCACTGCCGTACAGGAGTTGAGCGCGATGTCCTCCGAGCTGCCGAAGCCGACCGGAGCCCCGGCCCGTCAGAACGTCACCTTTCCCAGCGCCGGGGGCACCGCCCACGGCTATCTGGCGCTGCCGCCGTCCGGGCGCGGGCCCGGCGTGATCGTCATCCAGGAGTGGTGGGGCCTGACCGACCACATCGCCGACGTCGCCGACCGCCTCGCCCAGGAGGGCTTCGTCGCGTTCGCCCCCGACCTCTACGGCGGGAACGTGGCGCACGAGAGCGAGGAGGCCCTGCGCATGATGCTGGCCCTCCCGGTCGCCCGCGGTGTCGAACTGCTCTCCGGCGCGGTCGGCCACCTCCTCTCCCTGCCCGAGGTCACCTCGGACACGGTCGGCGCGGTCGGCTTCTGCATGGGCGGCGGCTTCGTCCTGTACCTCGCCTCGGCCGACCCCCGGGTGAGCGCCGCGGTGCCGTTCTACGGCGTGATCCAGGGCGAACTCCCGGACTTCTCCGGGCTGAAGGCCCAGATCCTCGGCCACTACGGCGAGTGGGACGAGACCATCCCCACGAAGAGCCTCGACGCCCTGCGCGAGACCGTCGAGCAGCAGTCCGGCATCACCCCGGACCTGCGCCTCTACCCGGCGGACCACGCCTTCTTCAACGACGGCCGCCCGGTCTACGACGCCGACTCCGCCGCCCGCGCCTGGGCGAGCACGGTCCCGTTCCTGCACGCGCGGTTGAGCTGACGCCCGGCCGACCTCGGTCCGGGGTCCTACGACCCCGGCCCGAGGTGCCGCGCGGGCGCCGCCGGTAGCGTCGCGGGCATGGAGATCACCGTGCCGCCCCGCGGCCCCGAAGAGCGCAGACGTGACGTACTGGCCCGGCTGGAGCGGGAGTCGGACATCTGGGTGGCCTCCGCGGACGCCGACGGGCTGCCCTGTCTGGTGCCGCTGTGGTTCGTCTGGGACGGGCAGGCCGTCTGGCTGTCCACCCGCGCCACGAACCCCACGGGCCGCAACCTCAGTGCCGGTCGGCGGACCCGGCTCGCCCTCGCGGACACCCGGGACGTCGTGCTCATCGACGGCGAGGCCACGGCTTTCACCGCCCAGGACGTCCCGGCCGCCGCGGCCGAGGCCTTCACCGTGAAGTACGGCTGGGATCCCCGCGAGGACCGCGCGCCCTACTCGTTCTTCCGGGTGCGGCCGGTCGCCGTCCAGGCGTGGCACGAGGTGCGCGAGCTGCCCCAGCGCCATCTGATGCGGGACGGAACCTGGGTGGTGTGAGCCGCGCTCTCGCTCAACCGGCCTTGCGGTGCAGCTCGTTGAGCCGGGCCAGTTCGTCCTCGGTGAGCCGGATCGCGCCGGTGGCCACGTTCTCGGTGAGGTGGTCGGGGTTGCCGGTCCCGGGGATGGCGAGGACGTGCGGGCCCTGGGCGAGGGACCAGGCGAGGCGGATCTGGGCCGGGGTGACGTCGTGGGCTTCCGCGACGGCCAGTACCTCGGCGTCGTGGGCGGTGGTGGCGCCCTGTGGCCCGGCCGCCCCCGCGATGGCGAAGAACGGCACGAAGGCGATGCCCTGTTCCCCGCAGATCCGCAGCATGTCGTCGGTCTCGGGACTGGACGAGTCGAGCCCGAACCGGTTCTGCACACTCACCACCGGCGCGATCTCCTGCGCCTCGGCGAGATGCCGGGGCTCGACGTCGGAGATCGCGAGGTGCCGGACCAGGCCCTCCTCCTGGAGTTCGGCGAGGGCACCGAAGTGTTCCGCGATCGAGTCCTGCCGCATCCGGCGCAGATAGACCACGTCGAGGTGCTCGCGCCCCAACTGCCGCAGGTTCTCCTCGACATGGCCGCGCAGGTCGTCGGGGCGGGCCGAAGTGCCCCACTCCCCCGAGTAGTTCCGGAAGGGACCGACCTTGGTGGCGATCACGAGGTCGTCCGCGTAGGGGGCGAGCGCGGTGTTGATGAGTTCGTTGGCGGAACGCAGCGACGAGAAGTAGAAGGCGGCCGTGTCGATGTGGTTCACACCGAGCTCGATCGCCTTGCGCAGCACGGCGATCGACTGGTCGCGGTCACTCGGTGCCCCGAGGTTGAAGGCTGCGCTGCCCGTCAGCCGCATCGCGCCGAAGCCGACACGGTTGACGGTCAGGTCGCCGAGTTTCCAGGTGCCCGCGGCGGCGGCGGTGATCTTCTCAGAGGTCATCAGCGGATCCTCGCACACGACCGCCGCAGGGCCGCCCGTGCTTTACGGATACGTGTAGGTGTTCAGGGAGGTGACGGCGGAGGCCGGGTCACCGAGGTCGTATCGGTCCACGGCCAGGAAGTTGGGCTTCTTGCGGGCGGCCGGCTGGCAGAACCGCCGGGCCCGGTCGAGGACCTTGGTGTTGTCGGTCTGCGCCGTGCCGGCGATCGCGGCGTCCCGGAAGTGGTTCATGACGAACAGCGGGCGGAATCCCGCGTACGTCTGGGTCAGCGGGACGTTGAGGTCGTTGCCGTACCAGCGGCTGTAGCAGGACCAGTCGGAGGAGCCGGCGCCCGAGCCCATGGACCAGTAGTTCTCGACGGTCCATTCGCGCTGGTACATCACGCCGAAGCTGTCCCGGGTCAGTCCTGCGGACTCGTCGGAGGCGCGGCTGTGGTCGGTGAAGATCAGCAGCCGGTGGTTGGCGGCGATCAGGTCGGCCATCTTCGGCCAGCCGTTCTGCCGCACCCCGGTCTGGTCGGGGCGGTAGAGCACGTCGTACAGGCCGTTCACGCGGGCGAGTTCGCCGCGCAGGACGCCCGGGTCGACGTAGTCCTCCAGGAAGACGGTGACGAACTGGTCGGGGTGCGCCTTGAGGAAGTCCACCATGCGCTGGAGGTCGACGTTCAGGGCGACCGGGCTGCTGACCAGGGTGCAGCTGTCGTGGCAGAGGATCGCACCGTCGGGGGTCTGGTGGATGTCCAGCATGAACCCCCGTACACCGTCGGAGAGTTGCTGGTTGATGCCCCGGGACTGGTTCGGGAAGAAGTTCACGAAGGGCGGGGCGAAGCCGCCGTCGACTCCGTTGGCGTAGGCGTTGTGCGCGGTGAGGAACGTGACCTGGTCCAGGGTGCGTTGGTCCTGGGCGGGGATGGGCGTCGTGGGCGAGGTGATCGGGGTGAGGTACCAGGAGGCGAGGCTGCCGGAGGAGCCGATGGCCAGCTGGGCCGGGTAGTTGGCGCCGGTGGGCTTGGCGCCCACGGTCAAGTAGCTGCTGGTGCCCGGGACTTGGAGTGTGTACTGGTCGGCGCCTGTCGGTGTGATCTGCCAGGCCGCGTCGGCGCTCGTGCAGGCGACTGTTTTCGCCTGGGTGCCCGAGCGGCCCAGACAGCTGCCTGCCGTGTCGGTGCTCTCCAGGACGTACGAGGATCCGCTCGTCCGGAGGTTCCACTGCTGGTGGTCCTCGTTGCCCTTGGGGTTGTGCTGCTCCACCGCTCCCCCCTTGTCGGACGCGTTGAGCCCGGTCGTGGCGCTCTGGACGTAATAGGTGCCGGGGGCGGGGACCGCGTCGGCGGCTCCGGCCGAGGGGGTGACGAAGGTCGCGGCCAGGGCGGCGGTGACGGCGAGCAGGGCGTGGGGGGTTCGCATGGGTGCCCTTCGGTTGAGTGTGGTCAGGCTCATGACACCGAAAAGGTGATCGGCCCACACCCAAGCGCCTCTGGTCTGAACCAGTCAAGAGGCTTGACCGGTCCGCGGGGTGAACGGCGAAGGACGGCACGCGGTCAGCGCGATTGCTTCAACTGCCGCCAGGCGAGGTAGTGATCGAGGAGCGTCTCCTCCAACGGCCGGTAGACGACACCGAGTTCCTCCACGCTGCGCCGGTTGTCCACCACGAACCTGATCCCGAGGTGCTTGCGGATGTAGTCCTGGGTGAGCCCGAACGCCGGTCCCAGGATGCGTACCGGCCAGTGCGGCAGGCCGTGTCGGGGCAGCCGGCGGTTGCGCGGGAAGCGCTGCCGCAGGGCTCGTGACATGTCGAGGAAGGACGCCATCCGGGTGGCCGCGACGATGTAACGGCCGTGCGCGTCGGGGTGTTCGGCCGCCGCGATGTGCGCGTCCGCGACGTCCCGCACGTCGGCGACGGTGAAGCTGAAGTCGGGTGCCCCGTAGAAGAAGTAGCCCTTGAACAGCTCGTCGAGGAGGAACAGGCTGCCGGAGTCCGAGGCCGGGGTCAGTGAAGGGCCCAGGATCAGACCGGGGTTGACGGAGACCATGCGCCAGCGGTCCTGCGCCTGTTCCGCGTCCCAGGCGGCGCGTTCGGCGACCGTCTTGGCGTAGTGGTACGGGTTGTTCTCGACCGTGCTGGTGGTGTTGACGTACTCCTCGGAGAGGATTTCGTCCTTCATCGCCCGTACGTCGGCGTAGTCCCCGAAGATCGCGCCGACCGTCGAGGTGAACACCAACTTCTCGACGGTGGGCGTGCGTTCGATGCCGGCGAGGACGTTCCGGGTGCCCGTGAGGGCGGGGTCGACGACGTCCCTACGACCGTCCTTGATCTTCTCCGGCATCAGGAACGGCGAGGCCACGTGGAACACCACCCGGCAGCCGTCCATCGCCGCGTCGAAGGAACCCTCCGTCAGCAGATCGGCCTCGAACAGCTCGAGGGCGCCCGGGAATTGGTCCTTCATCGCCCGCAGCGGCGCGACCTTCGCCTCATTGCCGAGGGACCGCACGGTGGTGCGCACCCGGTAGCCGCGCTCCAGCAGTCGCCGGACCAGATGGCTCCCGACGAATCCGCTCCCGCCGGTCACCAACACCGTCTCGCCGTCGACGCTCATCCCTGGCTCCGATCACCCGTGGCATCCAGCGCGCACGCTACAACGGTGATCGGTCCCAGGTCGGCGATTCGGTCGCGGCGGCTCTCAACTCCCGGTCCCGGTATAGGCCGCCGTCGTGCGGTCGGCCGCCGCACGGGCCACCGACTCGCCCTCGCCGCTCGCCATGTTCGCCGCGAACCACGCCTCGCTGCTCGACGTGACGAAGCGGCGGCCCTCCTCGGACGCCAGCCAGGCCATGGCGTCCTCGGGCCGCACGGGGCTGCTGCCCGACAGGTTGCCGTCGAGCCCCAGGAGGATCGAGTCCCAGCCGACGCCCACCGCGCCGGGCCCGAACTCGGCCCACTTCGTGTCGTCGACATGGGCGATGTGCTCCAGCTCGAAGCGCGTCCCGTCGCCCTCCGGTGTCAACCGCAGCTCGATCCAGCTGACTTCGCCGCCGAACTCCCAGGTCGCGAAGAAACTGTGGGGCGGGTCGCAGCGCTCGACGGTGCCGCCCGCGTTGCCCTGCAGCTGATACTTCCCGCCCAGCCGCAGCTCGCCGGTGACCGGCAGGAACCAGCGCGGGATGCGCTCGGGGTTGGTGCAGGCGTCCCAGACGTCGGCGACCGGTGAGTCGTAGGACCGGCCGATGGTGATCACGCGGGCCTCGCCGGCCCGGAAGTCGCGGCGGCCGACCGTGCGGCTCACGGAGTTGATCTGGTGGGTCACGTCGATCACGGGGTGCTCCTCGACTTGTCGGGGCTGTCGTCGTCGGCCTCGCGGAGCCGGCGCTCGCGCTTGCCCCGGGCCAACTCCGTTGCCAGGGCGTCCAGATGCGGGGTCCAGAAGCGGCGGAACCGGTCGAGCCAGGCGTCGATGTCCCGCAGCGGCCCGGAGTCGACCGCGTACAGTCGCCGGGGGCCGTCCGGCCGTACCGTCGCGAAACCGTTCTCCCGCAGCACCTTCAGATGCTGGGAGACCGCGGGCTGCGTTATCCCGAACTCCCGCCGGACGACCTCGCTGACCGCGCCGGCGGACTGCTCGCCCTCGGCGAGCAGCTCCAGGATGCGGCGGCGCACGGGGTCCCCGAGCACATCGAAAGCGTGCATGCGCACCAACGTATCACCGGCCACTTATATAAGCGACCGGTGATATGGCCGGAGCCCGCGGGTCAGGCCAGCGGCTTCTCCAGCAGCGCCTTGCGGTGGCTGAACGTCTCGATGGAGTAGCGGCCGTGGTAGTTGCCCATGCCGCTCTCCCCCACGCCGCCGAACGGCAGGTCGGAGACGGTGAGATGGGCCAGCGGGAGGCCGTAGCCGACGGCGCCGGAGGAGGTCTCGGCGGCGATCCGGGCGCGGGTGTCGTCGGAGTCCGTGAAGACGTACAGGGCGAGGGGCTTGTCGCGGTCGTTGATGAAGTCGATCGCCGCGTCGAGGCCGGGCACGGTGACGATCGGCAGGATCGGGCCGAAGATCTCCTCCGCCATGACGGGTGCCTTCGGGTCCACGTCGGCGAGGACGGTCGGCGCGATGTACTTGTCGCCGCGGTCGCTGCGCCCGCCGACGACGACCCGGCCGGAGTCGAGCAGTCCGGCGAGCCGGTCGAAGTGGCGTTCGTTGACGATGCGGCCGTACTCGCCGGAGGTCTGCGGGTCGGCGCCGTAGACCTTCTCGACCGCGCTCACCAGCAGGGGTTCGAGCGCGGCGGCGGTCTCCGGGTCGGTCAGGACGTAGTCGGGGGCGACGCAGGTCTGGCCGGCGTTGAGGAACTTGCCGCGCGCCAACCGGTCGGCGACGACGGCGAGATCGGCGTCGCGGTCGACGAACGCCGGTGATTTGCCGCCGAGTTCGAGGGCGACCGGGGTCAAGTGCTCGGCGGCGGCGCGCAGGACGATGCGGCCGACGGCGCCGTTGCCGGTGTAGAAGATGTGGTCGAAGTGCTCGGCGAGCAGGGCCGTGGTCTCCGGGATACCGCCCTCGACGACGGCGACCGCGTCGGTGTCGAGGTAGGCGGGCAGCAGCCGGGCGATGGCGGCGGAGGTGGCCGGTGCCATCTCGCTGGGCTTGACGACCACTGTGTTGCCCGAGGCCAGCGCGCCGACGACCGGGGTCAGCAGGAGCTGGACCGGGTAGTTCCAGGGGGCGATCACGAGGACGACGCCGAGCGGGTCGTACTGCGTCCAGGCGGTCGCGTCCGTGCCGAGGTGGGCCGGTACGGGGGCGGACTCGGGGCGCAGCCACTCGTCGAGGTGGTCGAGGGTGTGGTCGATCTCGCGGATCGTGAAGCCGATCTCGGTGCGCTGGGCCTCGGCGGCGCTCTTGCCGAGGTCGGCGTGGAGGGCGGCGGCGAGGTCGTCGCCGTGCTCCGTGAGCAGGTCGCGCAGGCGGTGGAGCTGCGCGGTGCGCCACTCGACGGGCTTGGTGCGGCCGGTGCGGAAGGTGGCGCGCAGCCGGGCGACGATAGCGGCGGGCTGCTCGGGGCTGGACTGGTTCACGGTGCCTCGCTGGTGGTGCGTGGGTGGTCCCGACGGTCAGATGTATATAGCAACCATTCTTGCACCGGGAAATATTCCGGTGCGCACATGGTCACCCTCCACCTCACGCCTGTCACTTGCGGACGAGCTCCCTGCGTCGGCGTTCCAGATAGCCGCGCTCCGCCGCGCTCTCCGTCCCGGCGATGGCCGCCCCGTACGCCTGTACGGCCTCGGTGTGGCGGCCGAGACGGCGCAGCAGATCGGCGCGGACCGCGTGGAGGACGTGGTAGTCGTCCAGGTCAAGCGCGTCCACGAGGTCGAGTGCCTCGCGCGGACCGTCGACCTCGGCGACGGCGACGGCCCGGTTCAGGGCGACGACCGGGCTCGGGGCGAGGGCCATGAGCTGGTCGTACAGCTGGAGGATCTGTCGCCAGTCCGTCGCGTCCGCGCTGGACGCGTCGCTGTGCACGGCGTTGATCGCGGCCTGGATCTGGTACGGCCCCGGGTTGTTCAGCCGCAGGCACCGCCGTACGAGTGACTGCCCGTCGGCGATCAGCTCGCCGTCCCAGCGGTCGCGGTCCTGCTCGGGCAGCGGCACCAGCTCGCCGTTCGGGCCCTCCCGGGCGGCCCGGCGTGACTCGACGAGCAGCATCAGCGCGAGCAGGCCCATCACCTCGGGCTCGTCCGGCATCAGCTCGGAGAGGAGGCACCCGAGGCGCAGGGCTTCGGCGCGGAGTTCGGGCGAGTCCGTGCAGCCCTCGTTGAAGATCAGATAGACGACGGCCAGGACGCCCTTGAGGCGGTCGGGGAGGTCGGCGTCGCGGGGCACGCGGTACGGGATTCTCGCGTCGCGGATCTTCGCCTTGGCGCGGACGAGGCGCTGGGCCATCGTCGGTTCCGGCACCAGGAAGGCGCGGGCGATCCGGGCGGTGGTGAGCCCGCCGAGCAGGCGCAGGGTGAGCGCGACCTGTGCCTGGGTGGCGAGCGCGGGGTGGCAGCAGGTGAAGATCAGACGGAGCCGGTCGTCGCGCACGGGTCCCTCCTCGGCGGGCGCGTCGGACGCGTACAGCAGGGCGGCCTCGCTGTGGCGGGCCTCCCGCGACGACTCGCGGCGCAGCCGGTCGACGGCGCGGTTGCGGGCGGTCGTGATGATCCACCCCGCCGGGCTCGGCGGCACACCGGTCTCCGGCCACTTCTGTACGGCCGTGGTGAAGGCGTCCTGGACGGCTTCCTCGGCGAGGTCGATGTCGCCGAGGAAGCGGACCAGGACGGAGACCGCGCGCCCGTACTCGGCACGGAAGACGGCCTCGATGTCGGTGTCGAACGGCATCAGTCCTCGGCCGTGTTCATGAAGGGGCGCACCTCCACGGGCAGGGTGGTGGCCCAGGTCGCCCGCTTCCCCCACTCC
This sequence comes from Streptomyces sp. NPDC088350, assembly GCF_044753545.1. Taxonomy (NCBI): domain Bacteria; kingdom Bacillati; phylum Actinomycetota; class Actinomycetes; order Kitasatosporales; family Streptomycetaceae; genus Streptomyces; species Streptomyces sp. NPDC088350. The sequence continues at coordinate 110,066 of NZ_JBIVNL010000017.1, forward strand.
AGGGCCGCGTCCAGGTCGGGCGCCTTGATCAGGCAGAGTCCGCCCAGATACTCCTTGCCCTCGGCGTACGGGCCGTCGGTGATCAGGACGTCGCCGTCCTTGGGGCGCAGCACGGTGGCGGTCTCCGGCCCGTGCAGTCCGCCGGCGAAGACCCAGGCGCCGGCGGCCTGGAGTTCGTCGTGGAAGACCTCCAGATTGCGGACGATCTCCGCCATCGCCTCGGGCGAGGGCATCTGTCCGTCGGTCGGTGTGATCACGCTGAGCAGGTAGTGCGGCATGACGTCCTCCATGGCGTAAGGGGTTCTTTCACCCCCGAGGGGGTTCTCTCACCTCCTACACGAACGCCATGTTCCCGGATCGACACCGCGCCTCAGGAAACCGGCAGGATTTTCTCCGCGGGTTCGTCCCCGGCCCCTTCGGCACGGTCGAGGGCCGCGGTGAGCCGGGCGAGCAGTCGTACGAGATCGCCGTGGTCGTCCATCGCGTCGAGCAGCCGGGTCTGGTCGGTGAGGAGGCGGTGGGCGGCGCGCTCGTGGAGGGTGCGGCCTCGGGCCGTGAGGTGGAGCAGGACGCGGCGGCGGTCGGCCCGGTCGGGCCGGCGGTAGACGAGGTTGTCGGCGACCATCCGGTCGACCAGCTTGGTCAGACTGGGGGCGGGCATGAGGACCTGGTCGGCGATCTCGGTCATCGGGTGGCCCTTGCCGTCCGCGATGACCGAGAGGACGCGCCACTCCTCCACCGAGCAGTTCTCCTCGGCCAGTACGACGGCCATGCGCAGGCCCATCCGCCGCTCGGCGTGACTCAGCAGGTGGGCGAGGCCCGGCGACGGTACGGACGACATTGCCGCTGTCCTTCCGGTAGGTCTACTGTGCGGTTCAGATTACGAGCCTCTGCGAGGGCGCCGGGGCCGGGACCGGTATCCGTGCCCTCATGCCCTCACGGAGGTGGCCTGGTGCATTCCCTGCCGCCCGGGCGGATCAGCGGCCCGGTCAGGACCCTGGTCGTGGCACTGGTCGTACCGCTGCGGGGTCCGGCGGGCGTCTTCGGCCCGTCCTGCGAGCTGGCCGCGCAACTCGCCGTGGAGGAACTCAACGCCACCGGCGGGGTGTTGGGCCGCGAGGTCCGGCTGATCGTGGTGGACGGCGGCGCGCCGGCCGAGCAAGTCGCCGCCGAGGTGGAGGTGTTGGTGTCGATGCGGGCCGTCGACGCGGTGGTCGGCTGGCACACCTCGGCGGTCCGCAAGGCGCTGGTGCCGCGCATCGCGGGCCGGGTGCCCTACGTCTACACCGCGCAGTACGAGGGCGGTGAGCGCACGCCGGGCGTGTTCCTCACCGGCGAGACCGACGCGGCCCAACTCCTGCCCGCCATGCGGCTGTTGGCGGAGGAGACCGGCGTGAGGCGCTGGTGCACGGTGGGCAACGACTACGTGTGGCCGAGGGTGACCGCCCGGGCCGCGCGCCGCTGCGCCCGGCAGTGCGGCGGCCGGGTGCGCGACGAGGTCTTCGTACCCCTCGGAACCCACGAGTTCGGGCCGGTGCTGCGGCGCGTGGAGCGGTGCGAGGCGGACGCCGTGCTGATGCTGCTGGTCGGCGACGACGCCGCACGCTTCAACAGGGCCTTCGCCGCACACGGGTTGCACCAGCGGTGTCTGCGGCTGAGCACGCACATGGACGAGAACATCCTGCTGGCCACCGGCGCGGAGGCGACCGAGGGACTGTGGGCGGCGGCCGGCTACTTCGAGACCCTGGCGACCGCCGAAAGCCTTGATTTCAGCGGGCGTTACGCGGCCCGGTTCGGTGTGGAGGCACCCGTCGTGGGCAGCCTCGGCGAGTCGTGTTTCGAAGGCGTACGACTGCTCGCGGCACTGGCCGAGCGGGCGCGGTCGCTCGATGTGGGCGCCATGTGCGCGGTGGGCGGCACGGTCTCGTACGAGGGCCCGCGAGGTGTACTGCGCCTGCACGGCAATCACCTCCGCCAACGGCTGTACCTGGCGCGGGCGGACGCCTTCGACTTCGACATCGTCGCCCAACTCTGACCTTCCCACCTGCCGCGACCGAGACTACCTTCCCGCAGGAATAGTTTCCACAGGAAGCATTGATTAAATCTACGCGCGTCATCAAAAGAATTTTGAAAACTCCCCCATTTAAAGAACGCGAAACGGCCGGGAAACAATGCGGCGTGACTCTTCCGTCCAACTCCCCCGGGCCGTCCGGGAGATGACCCACACCCGTGGAAGAGGGAAGTGTCGTGACGGAGATCGTCGACAAAGAGGCGCCGGCAACGGCTGCCGGACGGACCTACAACGACTGGGCGCAGAACGACACGTTGGAGGACTACTCGCTGCGCTACGCGCCGAAGTCCTTCCGCCGCTGGACTCCGTACGTGGTGGCCACCACCGCGCTCGGCGGCATCGCGTACCTCGCCGACTTCGCCATCGGCGGCTCGATCGCGATCTCGAACGGCTTCTCCAGCGCCATGGTGGCGATCCTGGCGGCGGCGGTGACGATCTTCCTCACCGGCATCCCGATCTCGTACTACTCGGCCAAGTACTCCATCGACATGGACCTGTTGACCCGGGGTGCCGGCTTCGGCTACCTCGGCTCGACCCTGACGTCGGTCATCTACGCCAGCTTCACCTTCATCTTCTTCGCCCTTGAGGGCTCGATCATGGCGCAGGCCCTGGACCTGGGCCTCCATATCCCCCTGGCCGTCGGCTACTTGATCTGCTCGCTGATCATCCTGCCGCTGGTGATCTACGGCATGACCGCGCTCTCCAAGATGCAGGTCTGGACCCAGCCGGTGTGGCTGGTGCTGATGGTCGCGCCGTTCGTGTCCATCGCGATCCAGGAGCCCGGCAAGTTCTCGCAGTTCACGCACTTCGCGGGCAACTCCCCCACCGGTTCCAGCATCAGCATGCTCGGCGTCGGCGCGGGCGCCGGCGTGGCCCTCTCCCTCATCGCGCAGATCGGCGAGCAGGTCGACTACCTGCGCTTCATGCCCGACAAGACCCCCCAGAACGCCAAGAAGTGGTGGGGCGCGGTGCTCTCCGCCGGCCCGGGCTGGGTGGTCCTCGGCGCGGCGAAGCAGATGGGCGGCGCCTTCCTCGCCTTCTACATCGCCGGCAGCGTGGGCCTGGCCAAGGCCAACGAGCCCATCCAGCAGTACGTGCACGGCTTCAAGACCTTCGCCGCTCCGGTGGCCCTCGGGCTGGCGACGTTCTTCGTGATCCTCTCCCAGGTGAAGATCAACTCGACGAACGCGTACTCCGGTTCGCTGTCCTGGTCGAACTTCTTCTCCCGGCTGACACACCGTCACCCGGGCCGCGTGGTCTACATCTTCCTCAACGTCGGCATCGCCCTGGCCCTCATGGAAGGCGGCGTCTTCGGCTTCCTCAACACGGTCCTCGGCTTCTACTCCAACGTGGCGATCGCCTGGATCGGCGCGGTCGTCGCCGACCTGGTCATCAACAAGCCGCTCAAACTCAGCCCGTCCTACATCGAGTTCAAGCGCGCCCACCTCTACAACTTCAACCCGGTCGGCTTCGGCTCGATGCTCATCGCCTCGGCCGTCTCCATCGCCGCGTACTTCGAGGCGTTCGGCGACTACGGCAAGGCGTACTCCCCGTTCATCGCCCTGTTCCTGGCGATGGTCCTCTCGCCCCTGTTCGCGTACCTCACCAAGGGCAAGTACTACATCGCCCGCCTCGACGACCTGGAGGAGCCGCTCCTCGGCCCCGACGGCCTGCCCTCGGCCGTGGAGCTGACCTGCACGGTCTGCAAGACGGACTTCGAACGCCCCGACGTGGCCAACTGCCCCTTCCACTCGGGCGCGATCTGCTCCCTGTGCTGCAGCCTGGAGAAGGACTGCCACGACTCCTGCAAGAGCGGCCCCGGCGCCACGGGCCCGGTCGACCTCGCGATGCCCGCCGTACGCGCGGCGGACTGACCACCCCGTCCCCACCTCTCCACCCCGTCCCCACCGCTCCGGCCCGCGTCGCAGGACACGGGCCGGAGCATCGCGCGTGGCCGGCCCGGCGGATCGGCAGAATCACCCCCATGACCTCGCACTCCCTCATCGCCCAGGCCCGCCGCCTCGCGGACGACCTCCTCGTCCCGCACGCCGAACAGGTCGACCAGGAGGGCGTCCCGGCCACCCACATCGAGGCGGTCAAACAGTCCGGGCTCCTGGGCGTGAGCGCCCCCGTCGCCTACGGTGGCTCGGCGGCACCCGGCGCGGTGGCGCGGGAGACGGCGGAGATCCTGGCCGGGGCATGCTGCTCGACGTGGTTCGTACAGACCCAGCACCACACGCCGGTCATGACCCTGGCCAAGAGCGAACTGCCGGTACGGGAACGGCTGTTGGGCCCGCTCGCGAGAGGCGAGTTGATGTCCGGGGTGGCGTACGCACACCTTCGGGCGTATCCCCGGATCCCGGTGCGGGTGACGCGGGAGCGGGGCGGCTGGCGGTTCGAGGGAACGGTGCCCTGGTACACGGGGTGGGGCCTGAACGACGTGATGCTGCTCGCGGGGGTGACGGACGCGGACGAGGCGTTGTTCGCGTTCACGGAGGCGCGGGAGCAGAAGGGGATGCGGGCGTCCGATCCGATGCGCTTGGCGGCACTCACGGCGTCCCGGACGGTGTCGCTGGAGTTGGACGGCTTCTGGCTGCCGGACGACGCGGTGGCCCTGCGCACCCCGTACGCGGAATGGGCGAAGGCCGACCGCCCGAAACCGACGAACGCGTCACCGGCGGTCTTCGGAGTTGCAGAGGCAGCCCTCGCCCTGCTGGACGAGGACACGTCCGGTCCGCTGCGCACCCGCCTCGACAAGGTACGCGAGCAGGCCTACGCCCTGGCCGAACACCCCGTACCGCACGAGCACTTGGAGGAACGTCTGGCGCTGAGGACACAGGCGTACGAGGTCCTCATGACGGCGACCACGGCAGCGGTGGTGGCGGGAGGCGGCAAGGCGTTGTCGGTGACGAGCAAGGCCCAACGCCTGGCGAGGGAGGCCCTGTTCCTCCTCGTACAGGGCCAGACGGCAGAGTCAAGGGGGGTTCACTTGAAGACACTGGTGAGGTCACTCACCTAAGGGGCGCGGGGCTGTATCGATAGGCGGCTCCGCCGCGCGGGGGCGCCCAGCCACAACCCACCCGCAGATCTCAACCGGCAAATGGCACCTGTGCAGAGGAAACGGCACCCTTCGAAGCCGGATGCCGCCAAACCCCCTCCGCGGCCAGCCGAGGCAACACCCCCTCCCCGAACCAGTACGCCTCCTCCAGATGCGGATACCCCGACAACACGAACTCCTCAATGCCCAGCGCCGCGTACTCCTTGATCCGCTCGGCAACCTCCTCATGGCTACCGACCAACGCCGTCCCCGCCCCACCCCGCACGAGCCCGATCCCGGCCCACAGATTGGGATGGATCTCCAGCCCGTCCCGCGAACCGCCGTGCAGCGCGAGCATCCGCTGCTGCCCCTCCGACTCACTCCGGGCAAGCCCGGCCTGCACGGACTTCACGGTCTCGGAGTCGAACCCTTCCAACAGCCGATTCGCCTCGGCCCAGGCCTCCGCGGACGTGTCACGCGTAATGACATGCAGCCGGATACCGAACCGAAGCGTCCGCCCCTCCTTCGCCGCCAGCCCCCTGATCCACGCGATCTTCTCCGCGACCTGGGCAGGCGGCTCACCCCAAGTGAGGTACACGTCGACATACTTCGCGGCGATCTCCCCCGCGATCGGCGACGATCCCCCGAAGTACACCTCGGGCACCGGCTCGGGCAACCGCGCCAACTTCGCGTCCTCGACGCGCAGATGCTCGCCCGCCAGCTCGACGGTCTTTCCGTCCCACAACTGCCGGACGATCTCCAGGAATTCGCCGGTACGGCGGTACCGGTCGTCCTTGTCGAGGAAGTCCCCGTAGGCCCGCTGCTCGTGGCTCTCACCGCCGGTGACGACGTTGAGCAACAGCCGTCCGCCGGTCTGCCGTTGGAACGTGGACGCCATCTGCGCGGCGAGCGTCGGCGAGACAAAACCGGGCCGGAAGGCGACCAGGAACTTCAGGCGTTCGGTGTGCTGGCTGACCATGGCGGTGGTCAGCCACGCGTCCTCGCACCAGGCACCGGTGGGTGTGAGCGCACCCACGAAGCCGAGATCCTCCGCCGCGCGGGCGATCTGGCTCAGGTAGGCGACCGTGGGGGGCCGGTCCCGGCCGGAGGCGGTGGCGGGGGTGCCGTGACCGCCGCCGACGACATGGCGGCTGTCCCCGTTGGTGGGGAGGAACCAGTGGAAGGTGAGGGACACGTGGGGGCTCCGATCCGGTCTGTCCTGAAGGCGGGCTAGAGAAGGCCGTGGCGGGGTGGCCTGGTGCCGTTGAGCACGTAGCGGCCGATGTGCTGGATCTTCCAGCGGGCCGGGTCGTGCAGGGTGTGGGTGCGGGCGTCGCGCCAATGCCGGTGCAGGTTGAGGGAGTTGACTGCCGAGCGCGTTCCCGACACCTCGAACAGTGCGCCCGCCACCTCCACCGCCGCCTGTGCCGCGTACACCTTGGCCGCGGCCACCGCGATGGATGCCTCCGCCGCCGAGTCGTCGTTCAGGTTGGCGCGCGCCGCGTCCACGGCCTTGGCGGCCTGGATCAGCAGGGCCTCGGACGCCCGTACCTGGAGGGCGAGTTCGCCGAACCGCTGGATCAGCAGCGGGTCCTCGGCGGCGGTCTCCAGCCCGCTCTCGAACCAGGGGCGGCTCTTCGTCCGGACGAACTCGGCGGCCTCGGCCAGCGCTCCGCCGGCGATCCCGGCGTCGATGGCCGCGTGCAGCAACTGGGCCACCGCACCGTGGAGTTGAGGTCCTTCGAAAGTGAGGTGGTGGGGCAGGACCCGGTCGGCGGGGACGGCGACCGCCTCCAGGCGGACCGTTCCGCCGGCCGTCGTACGCTGGCCCATTCCGTCCCAGTCGTCGACGACGGTGACGCCCTCGGCACCGCTCGGGACGTAGGCGACGTGGAGGTTGTCGTCCTCGGTGCGGGCGAGGACCGGGATCCAGTCGGCGAAGAGGGCGCCTGTGGAGTAGTGCTTGACGCCGGTGAGTCGGTACGAGCCGTCGGGCCGGGGTGTCAGCCGGGTGCGGATGTCCTGGATGTGTTTGGTGCCGGCCTCCGACTGGGCGTTGCCGAAACGGCGGCCCGCGAGCAGTTCGGCGAAGAAGAACTTCTGCTGGTCCTCGGTGCCCTGACGGCGGATCACATTGACGTAGGCGAAGTGGCTCTGCGGGATCTGGGCGAGGCTGCCGTCGGCCGAGCCGAGCAGGCGGAAGATCTCGGCGAGGGTCTGGGCGCTCACGTCGGCGCCTCCGTACTCCGCGGGCACGGTGACGGCGAGCAGTCCGGAGTCCGACAGGCGGTCCAACTCGGCGCGCGGGAGCCTGCGTTCGGCATCGCGCTCGGAGGCTCCGGCCCGGAATTCGTCGGCCAGCGCGGCGGCGAGGGCGAGGGCCTCTGCGTCGTCGGAGATCACGTGGGCAATCGCACGGGCGGTCGTATGGGCGGTCGTATGGGCGGTCGTATGGGCGGTCGTATGGACAGGTTCATACGTGGTCGCGTGCGCAGGCTCGTGGGCGGTCATGGTGGTCAGCCCGCCGCTGCCAGGAGCGGGGTGCGGCCGAGGGCCGCCGAGAACTGGTCCACCACCTGGGTGAGCGCCTCGGTGGTGGCCGGGGCCACGGTGAGGGAGCCGTCCTCGTGGGCGGTGATGTCCTTGTCGAGGGTGAACCAGCCCTGGACTATGTGGGCCGCGCCCATGGAGTTCAGCACCGGGCGCAGGGCGTAGTCGATGGCGAGCACATGTGCGGTGGACCCACCCGTGGCGAGCGGCAGGACGGTCTTGCCGGTGAGGGCGTACTGCGGGAGCAGGTCGAGCAGTGCCTTGAGGACTCCGGAGTAGGAGGCCTTGTAGACCGGGGTGCCGACGACGACGCCGTCGGCGCGGGCGAACAGTTCGGTGGCCTCGACGATGGCCGGGTGCCGGAAGTCCGCGCCGAGCAGGGCCTCGGCGGGGATGGTGCGCACGTCGAGCGGGATCACCTCGTGGCCCTGGGCGATCAGCCGCTTGTCCAGGTGGCGCAGGAGCCGGTTGGTGCGGGAGGAGACGGAGGGGCTGCCGGAGACGGACAGGACGGTGGCCATGGGTCCTCATTCGGGGAGGTGGGGTGGGCCCCCCAATTGCGAGAACCCACGGGCCGGGGGGAACGACTAAAAGCTGGTGTGCGGACGATCGAACACCACGCCCCCCACCCCCACC
>NZ_JBIVNL010000017.1:118368-135990 GCF_044753545.1 Streptomyces sp. NPDC088350
AGGGGGTGCGCTGATCGTTCCCTTGCGCGGATGCCGTGTGTTGGTGTGGGCGTCTTGGGGGGGGGGGGGGGCCCCCCACTGGGGCGCCCACCCCAGGGCTGGCGGGTCAGGAGTACCAGGTGGGTTCGGGCAGTTCGCCCTCGAGGACCCAGCGGCCGACCTCGCGCCGCTTGTAGGCGACGGGGTCGTGCAGGGTGTGGGTGCGCACGTTGCGCCAGAAGCGGTCCAGGCCCTCCGTGGCGGACGTGGAGCGGGCGCCTGTGACCTCGAAGACGCGGTTGCCGATCTCCAGGGCGACATCGGTGGCGCGTGCCTTGACGGCGGCGACCCGTACCTCGAAGTCACCGCGCGCCTTCTCCGTGACGGCGTCGGGGTCGTCGTGCAGGCGCTGCCCCTCGGCGGCGACGGTGTCGGCCAGTGCCTCGACGGCCCAGAGCTTCGCGGTGAGGTCGCCGTAGGTGTCGATGACGTAGGGCTCGTCGACCGCGCGCTCGTGGCCGCCGTGCAGCCACGAGCGGGACTTGGTACGGGTGTAGGTGGCCGCCGTCTCCAGGGCGCCGCCGGCGATGCCCAAGTAGAAGTTGACGAAGACGAGTTGGATGGTGGGGACGTTGAGCGTGTTGTACGTGCGCGGCCGGAATTCCTTGTCGACGTAGCCGGCCGCCGAGGACCACGGGGTGCGCACGCCGTCGAGGATGACGCCGCCGCTCTCGGTGAGGCGCTGGCCGATGTTGTCCCAGTCGTCGAGGAAGGTCAGGCCCTCGCTGTCGGAGGGCACGATCGCGAACACATGCTGGTCGGTGCCCTCCAGGACGCCTTCGAGGACGGTGACGTCGGAGACCTTGCTGCCGGTGGAGAAGGACTTGCGGCCGGTGAAGACGAGGTCGTCGCCGTCCTCGGTGACGGTGACGTCCTTGTCGCGCGGGTTGACGGCGCCGCCGAAGAACCAGCGGCTGCGGGCGGCCTCGGCCTCGACGTGCTCCCACTGTTCGCGGGTGCCGACGAGGCGGGCGGCCCAGTTCCACAGGTAGTGGTAGCCGAGGAGTTGGCCGATGGAGCCGTCGGCCTTAGCGATCTCGCGGACAACCCGGTAGGCGGTGGGCCAGTCCTGGCCTCCGCCGCCGTGCTCCGTGGGGCCGAGCAGGGTGACGAGGCCGGAGTCCTTGAGGAGTTGGACCTCGGCGTAGGGGGTGGCGCCCGCGCGGTCGCGGGCGGCGGCGTCGGTGTCGAGGACGGCGGCGACCTCGGCGGCGCGGGCGATCCAGTCCTGGGCGGTCTGCGGGGCCGGGCGGGTCTGCCAGTCGGCGGGCGTGACGGTGCTCATGTCGGACGACCTCTTTCGCGGTGGGGGCGCTCAGGCGTGGACGGAGACGGACTCGGGCTCGGTGTCCGGGAGTTGGGCTTCCAGTTCACGCACGAGCGGCAGCACCCGCTTGCCGAAGTACTCCACCTCCTCGTGGTAGTGCAGGAAGCCGAGCAGGAGAAGATTGACGCCCAACTTCCGGTAGGCGACGATCCGTTCGGCGATCTGCTCCGGGGTGCCGATGAGCCCCGTGCGGAAGCCGTCGTTGTACTGCACGAGGTCCTCGAATGTGGAGTCCTGCCACATGCCCTTGCCGTCGGCCGAGGACTGCCCGGCCTGCTTCACCGCCGCTCCGAAGCCTTCGACGGCCTCGCGGTCGGCCTTGGCGACGATCTCGCGGAGCGTGTCGCGGGCCTCGGCCTCGGTGTCGCGGGCGATGAGGAAGCCGTTGAGGCCGAACTTCGGTGCGGTGCGGCCGACTTGGGCCGCCGAGTGGTGTACGTCGGCGATCTGCTCGGTGACGCCGTCGAAGTCCTTGCCGTTGGAGAAGTACCAGTCGGAGACGCGGCCGGCCATCGCGCGGGCGGCGGTGGAGTTGCCGCCCTGGAAGATCTCCGGGTGCGGTCGTTCGGGGGTGTTGAGGGGCTTGGGCTTGAGGGAGAAGTCGCGCAACCGGTAGAAGTCTCCGGCGAGTTCGGCGTGGTCCTCGGTCCAGATCCGGCGCAGGGCCTGGATGAACTCCTCGGAGCGGCGGTAGCGCTCGTCGTGCTCCAGCCAGGGTTCGCCGAGCGCGGTGAACTCGCCCTTGAACCAGCCGGACACGACGTTGACCGCGAAGCGGCCGTTCGACAAGTGGTCGGCGGTGGCGCCGAGTTTGGCGAGGACGCCCGGGTGCCAGAGGCCTGGGTGGACGGCGGCGATGACTTTGAGGCGCTGGGTGGCGAGGAGGAGGGCGAGGCTGAAACTGGTCGACTCGTGCTGGAACTCGGCGCCGTAGCTGGCCATGTAGCGGACCTGGCTGAGCGCGTACTCGAAGCCGTTGTTCTCGGCGAGGACGGCCAGTTCGCGGTTGTACTCGTATCCCCAGTCGGTGCGTTGCTCGATCTTGCTGGTGACGAGTCCCCCGCTGACGTTGGGGACCCAGTAGGCGAATTTCACGGGCGCTGCGGGCATGCGGAACTCCTGTTGCGGAATGCGTTTCCGGGCACGCCGAATCCGGCCGGAGCGATATCCGGCGAATTTCAGACGGGAGCGAAAAGGGGGCGGCGGATCACAGAGCAGAGGTGACGGGGATCAGGCCGCGGTGCAACAGGAGGCGCTGGAGACGCGCGCGAGGTCGACGTGGCGTCGCCGCGTGAGGTCCAGTCGCATCTTCATGCCGTCGATCGTGGCAGCCGCCGGTGAGGAGCGTCAAGGAAAACCCGACCGGTCTCGTATCGCGGACCATTGAATTTCACGAAGGTGTGACAGGGAAACCCTTGAACGGCCCGGGAAATCGGCCGCATTCTGCGGTCATGCGGACCGAACAGCTGGAATACATAGCGGCCGTGACCCGGCTCGGCTCCCTGCGCCGGGCCGCCGAGGAACTGCGCCTGTCGCAGCCCGCGTTGAGCGAGACCGTGCGGAACCTCGAACGGGAACTCGGCGTCGACCTCCTGGAGCGCAAACGGTCCGGGGCGACGATGAGCGCGGAGGGCCGGGAGCTGCTGCCGAGGATCGTCGATGTGCTGGACGCGGTGGACCGGTTGCGGGCGGCGGCGGGCGAGCAGCACCGGATCAGTCGCATGGTGCGAGTGGGGACGGTCAACGCGGCGACCGTGCCGCTGCTGCTGCCGGTCGTGCGGGACTTCCGTGCCGCGCATCCGCTGACCCAGGTCGAGGTGGTCGGCGCGTTGCAGACGGACATCCACCGGGCGCTGTCGGAGGGCGGGTTCGATCTCGGGCTGGTCAATCACCTGGACGGCGACGACATGCCGGCCGACTTCGAGTCGACCGAGCTGCTGTCCGGGCTGCCGGTGGTGTGCGTACGCCCCGACAGCCCATTGGCGTCCCGGCCGACGGTCAGTGTGGACGAGCTACTCACCGAGCCGCTGATCGGTATGCGTTCCGGCTATGTGATGCACCGCTATGTGCACCGACTGCTGGGTGGGCGCGGCCCGGCGTTCGCGTATTCGACCGACGGTGCCGAGATGGGCAAGCTCATGGTCGCGGAGGGGCTGGGGGCGACGGTCCTGCCCGACTTCAGCGTGGTCGGGGACCCGCTGGAGCGGCTCGGCGCGATCACCTACCGGCCGATCGCCGGCGACACGGCCCGGGTGCTGCTGATGCTGCGCCGCCGTCGTGCGGAGTCCGTGCCGCAGGCGGCGGGGGATCTGCACGAGGCGTTCGTACGCCGGGCGCGGGAGCTGGGCGAGGAGCGCGTCTGAGGCCGCACCCGTACGTACTGTCAGTCCTCGTCGCCGACGGGAACCACCACGAGGAACGCGTCGGACTTCAGGTCCATGACGACCCTGGCGGGCTGACCCTCGGCGCGGCGCCTGGCCGCGAACTCCTCGGCGGGCCATGATCCGCGCGGGGCTCCCGCCGGAAACCGCTCCAACACCTTCGCGCCCATGTCCGAAGACACCTCCAGCGTCCGCCTTGCGACTCCCCGCAGGGACTGTCGTACCTGTTCGACTGCCCGCGATCGTCGCCGACATGCCGGGCAACGCGGCGCCGGGGTCGCGTACGCCCGTCGGGTGACGGCCGCATCCGTGGCGCGCACCGGGCCGGAAGCACCTCACGACCCTCATTGCCGTCTCCCGGAGTGCGCACCATGAACGTCTCGGTCGTCCTGTTCACCTCCGACCTGCGTCTGCACGACCACCCCGCGCTGCGGGCCGCCGCCGAGGCCCGCGAGGTGGTCCCCCTGTTCGTCCGCGACCGGGGTGTGGCGGACGCCGGATTCGCCGCGCCGAACCGGCTGGCGTTCCTCGCCGACTGTCTGCGCGACCTCGACGCCGGTCTGCGGGAACGGGGTGGTCGGCTCGTCGTCCGCTCCGGTGACGTCGTCGGCGAGGTGTGCAAGGTGGCCGCCGAGACCGACGCCGACGAGGTGCACCTGGCGGCCGACGTCAGCGGTTACGCACAGCGGCGCGAGCAACGGCTGCGGCATGCGCTGGAGGCGGAGGGACGCCGGTTGCACGTCCACGACACGGTGACCACGGCCGTCGCCCCCGGCGCGGTGACGCCGGCCTCCTCGGACCACTTCGCCGTCTTCACGCCGTACTTCCGGCAGTGGTCCGGGGTACGGCTGCGCGCCCCGCTGGCCGCGCCGCGGACCGTGCGGGTCCCGGACGGTGTCGGCTCCGAGGAGCTGCCCTCCCGTACCGGCGTCGCGGGGCTGTCGCCGGGCCTGGCGACCGGCGGGGAGTCGGAGGCCCGCAGGCGGCTGAGCCGGTGGCTGCGGAGTGGGATCGCCGCGTACGAGGACGTCCACGACGACCTGGCCGCCGACGCCACCTCCCGTCTCTCCCCCCACCTCCACTTCGGCACCCTGTCCCCCGTGGAACTGGTCCACCGGGCACGGCACTTGGACGGACCGGGCGCCGAGGCGTTCGTACGGCAGCTCGCGTGGCGTGACTTCCACCGTCAGGTGCTGGCGGCCAGGCCCGCTGCCGCCGGCTCCGACTACCGTACGAAACACGACCGTTGGCGGTCCGGACGCACCGCCCGCGAGGACATCGCGGCCTGGAAGGAGGGCCGCACCGGCTATCCGCTGATCGACGCGGCGATGCGCCAACTGCGCCACGAGGGCTGGATGCACAACCGGGGCCGGCTGCTGACGGCGAGCTTCCTCACCAGGACGCTGTATGTCGACTGGCGGGTCGGCGCCCGGCACTTCCTGGACCTGCTGGTCGACGGCGATGTGGCGAACAACCAGCTCAACTGGCAGTGGATGGCGGGCACCGGCACGGACTCGCGCCCCCATCGCGTCCTCAACCCGGTCACGCAGGCCAAGCGGCACGACCCGGACGGCACGTACGTCCGCCGCTGGGTGCCCGAACTCGCCCGGGTCGAAGGGCCGTTGGTGCACGAGCCGTGGAAACTCAAGGGACTTGACCGGGTCGCGCTCGGCGACTACCCGGATCCGATCGTCGAACTCGCCGACGGGCTGGCGCGTTTCCGGCTGGGCCGGTCAGGTGACTGAGGTCCGCTGTCAGTGCCGTTCCCCGTACATCCCGGACACGAAGTCCACGGCGTCCCTGAGGGTCGTCGGCCGCACAACTCCCCGCGACGACGTACCGGACCAGCCGGGTCCTGCCAGCATCATCGCGGGCTGTCTCCGGGCGCCTTTCACTCCCCAGCGGATGTCGGCGAGATGCCGGGCCAGCGGCGGGCTCGCCGTGGAGCGCGCCTGCGCCCACAGGACGACGGCGGCCGGGCCCAGCCGCCGCACCGCGGCGGTGAGTGCCTCCGCGGGCACGGCGGCGCCGAACATCCTTGTGGGCAGGCCGAGTTCGGCCAGTGCGGCGTTGAGTGCCTCGATCGGCAGGGTGTGTTGTTCGCCGGGCACGCAGGCCAGGACGACGGGACCGGCGGGCGAGGTGTCCGGCGCTCGGGCGGGATGCGGGGTGCCTCGGCGCAGGGCGGTGGAGACGTGCCAGGACAGCAGGTGCTCGACCTCGACGTAACGGTCCCCGGACGACGCCCATTTGCGTCCCACGGCGTGCAGGGTCGGCACCATCACCTCATGCCAGGCGTCGACGATTCCGTACCGGCTTACGGCATCGGCCAGTTGACGCTCGACGGCCGGCGCGTCGAGCCGTACGGCGGCGCGCGCCAGGCCGCGGCACTCCTGGCGCGCGTCCCCGAGGGGCAGCGCGCCGGGGGCCCGGGACTTCCGGGACCGTTCGGGCCGGGGCTCCGTGAGCGGACCGGCGGTCCCCTTCGCCACCCGCGCCGCCTCGGCGGCCGGCACGCCCGACGAGGTCAGCCGGCACATCGCCTCCAGCAGCGCCACGTCCCTCGGGGTCCAGCGCCGGTGCCGGCCCTCGGCGCGGGTGGCGGGACCGATGCCGTAGCGCCGCTCCCAGGACCGCAGCGTGGTCGGCGCCACGCCCAGTCGGCGGGCCAACGCACCGGTCGTCAGGGGCACTTCGGCCGCGGACGCGTTCGCCGCGCCCTCGCCGCCGGGCAATTCGCTCATGCGGCGATGGTACGACGCAGAATCGACGCAAGTTGATGGCCTTGATCCCCGGCTCGCACGATGGCCGCATCGGGGCACGCCCCGGCCGACATCCCCATCCGTCCGACGTGAGGAGCCGTCGTCATGAGCCCGCAGCACGGCACCGCCCGGCCGAGCCCGGCGGCGGAGTCGCTCACCGACGAGGAGGTGGCGAGGGGGCTGGTGGCGGGCGACGAGGGCTGTCTGGCCGCCGCGTATCAGCGCTGGTCGGCCCTGGTGCACGCGCTGGCCCGGCGTTCGCTGGGGGATGTCAAGGAGGCGGAGGACGTGACGCAGCAGGTGTTCCTCGGCGTGTGGCGCGGGCGGCGGGGTTTCTGTCCCGAGCGCGGCACGATGGGCGGCTGGATCGTGGGCATCACCAGGCGCAGGATCGCGGACGCGCTGTCCGCCCGGACCCGTCGACTCCATGTCGTGGCCGCCGCCGGGGCATCCCTGGCCCCCGCCGATCCCGGTGCCCGCAGTCCCGAGGCGGTTCTCGACCGCGTGCTCGTGCTGCACGAGCTGGCCCGGCTGCCCGCGCCCCAGCAGCGGGTGCTGCGGCTGACGTACTACGAGGACCTCACCCAGACCCAGATCGCCCGGCGCACCGGCTGGCCGCTCGGCACGGTCAAGAGCCACGCGCGACGCGGCCTCCACCAGTTGCGCCGCCGTCTCGCGGACGACGAACAGTCTGATCACTACACATAAAGGGGAAATAAGAGCAGAATGGGGGTTAGCGGCTCTTACCGCACACCGCACCAGACGCGGTCAGGCCAGCAACTCAAAGGAGACGAGTCATGGCCAACGTCTCGCACACCAGAGGTGACATAGCGAGCCACCCTGATGTCTCCGAAATGCGGGCGCGCTACGCCCGCATGCTCGGTGGACGCGATGTGGCGCTCGTGGACGGACCGGTGTTCCTGCTCGGTCTGTACTGCGCCGTATCCCCGTGGATACTCCACTACACGACGAGCCAGCCCGCGCTCGTGCCGCACAACCTGATCGTCGGCATCGCGATCGGCCTGCTGGCCCTCGGGTTCACCAGGGCACCGGAGCGCATGTACGGCCTCAGCTGGGCGATGAGCGCCCTGGGTGTCTGGATGATCGTCTCGCCGTGGATCGTCGGCAGCAGCCCCGACAAGGGCGTCATCCTGAACAACGTCATCATCGGCGGACTGGCCGTGCTCCTGGGCCTGGTGTGCGCCGGTACGGCGGCGAAGAGCACCCCCAAGCCGTAGCGGCTCCCCGGAAGGAAGGCAGGTCGGGTCCGGTCCGCGCACCACGGACCGGACCCGACCGCGTCCGTACGGCCCCTCAGCGGCCCGGCACCGACCACGGCGACTGCGGGAGCGTGCTGCCGGTCTCCAGAACGGACTTCAGGTTGGACAGCACCGCCGGCCAGCCGCCGGACACGTCGGACAGCTCGCCCTCGTCGGCGAGGTCCTCGTGGGTGACGGTGAGGCGCACGATGTCCTCGTGCCGCCGGATGTCGTAGGTGACCCGGGAGTGCTTGTCCTCGTCCCCCTCGTTCTCCGGCGAGGTCCAGGTGGTCACCAGGCGGGTCGGGCGCTCGCTCTCGACCACGGTGCCGACGACGTCGGCGATGCCGGAACCGTCCGTGCGCCGGTGTTCCCAGCGGGAGCCCGGCCGCCAGTCGGACACGTTGCTGTGGCCCCAGTAGGCGGCGGTCAGGTCGGCGTCGGTGAGCGCGTCCCAGACCTTCTCGGGCGTGCTCGCGATGTAGGTGACGTAGACGAATGTCGGCTTGTCGGTCATGGCTTCCTCGGCTCGTCGCTTCAGGGCCCCGAGCGCGCGCAGTCGCGGGCGCTCGAACTTGTCGATCCAGCGCTCCTGCATCTCGTGCAGCGGGACCGGATTGAGGTAGTGCAGCTTCTCCCGCCCGCGCCGCACCGTGCTGACCAGGTTGGCGGCCTCCAGGACGGCCAGATGCTGGGTCACCGACTGACGGGTCATGTCGATGCGCCCGCACAGCTCGCCGAGCGTCTGCCCGTTGTGCTCGTGCAGCCGGTCCAGCAGCCGTCTGCGGGTCTCGTCGGCCAGCGCCTTGAAGACCTTGTCCATCCCTGAGTCGTGTTCTGATCGCACACCCAAAGTTATGCAGGCAATTACTTGCATGTCAAGGCGGACGCTTCACCGACTCGGGGCGTGCCCGTCTCAGCCCGGGAAAGCGCCCAGTTCGCGGCGGTGTGCGGCCACCCAGGCGTACGCGTCCCGCACCTGGTCCACGACGCCGGCCGCGCGCAGGCCGAGCATGGCCCGTTCACCGCGCTCGGCCCCGGCCTCGATGCCTCGCCAACACCGCTCCTGCCACCACAGGACCGTGTCGAGGACCCTGCCGGTGTCGTCCAGCCCGTACGCCTCGCAGATCAGCGCGATCCGGCGGGCGGCCTCGGGTACGTCGGTCACGCCCGGTCCGAGGTCCAGGTACTGCCAGCAGACATGGGCGAGGTCGTGGACGCGCTCGCCGGGAGCGGCCAGGTCCCAGTCGACGAAGGCCAACGGGTGCCACGCGGTGCCGTGGACGGCGTAGACGGTGTTCTTGGGGGCCAGGTCGTTGTGGCACACGACGTCCTGGTCACCGGCCTCGGGTGTGCCGTGCGTCAGGTCGTGGAAGGCACGGACGAGCCGCGCGACGCGCACGAGGCTGTCGTCGGCGCGGGCGGCGGACCGCTCCTCGGGGCTGACGGCGGCCCGGCCGTCGAGGTACTGGAACACCTCCCGCCCCCGCTCGTCCGTACCCAGGAAACGCGGGGCGCCCGCCCACCCGTGCCGCGCGAACAGCGCGAGCACCGCGGTGACGTACCGCGACCGTTCCGCGGGCGTACGGCGTACGGTCTCCCCGACCCGGACGACCTCGTTGATCGCGCCTCCGCCGAGGATCGGCTCCTCCACGTGGTCCACCTCCCCCAAATCGTCAACCGCACGAGTATGGCTGGGCGCGCTGCTCGTGTGGATCACGCGGAGGCACTGCTCAACGGGCCCGAGATGGGCGGCGAGTTGGCGCAGGAGTTGACCAAGAGTGCTTGCCAGGCATGTTCGTTGGACGAGCGGGCGCCCGTGGACACCGTGCGGGTGGTGACGGACGGGCGCTCCGTCGTCGACGTCGCGGGTGCGGTGCTCGCCGCGACGGGGTGGGTCAACTACCTTCAGGCACCGGCGGGTTCCGGCACCGTCTCCGTGAGGTACTCCTCCGCGATCTCCTTGGGGCCGAACGGCCAGACCTTCTCCAGGCGGGCCCAGATGACGAACGCGACGACACCCAGGGCGAGCCAGGCCAGGGACCACTCGATGGGGTGGCGGCCCGGGGAGTTCCTGTCGGCGTAGCCGTAGATCACGCACCAGCCGACGAAGGCGACGATGCTCGGGACGGGGTAGAGCCACATGCGGTAGGGGCGGCGGAGGGTCGACTGGCGTTTGCGCAGGACCGTCAGGGCGATGATCTGGGCCAGCGCCTGGACGATGACCATGACCGTGGTCAGGAGCTGGATCAGGGTCGCGAGGTCCGTGTGGCGGCCGATGAGGAAGCCGATCGCCGTGATCACGCCCATCGTGGCCAGGCCCAGCGTCGGGAAGCGGTGCTTGGGGTGGAGCTTGGCGTAGGGACGGAAGAAGACGCGTTCGCGGGCCGCGTCGTAGGGGACCCGGGAGCCGCCGAGGAGGCCGGTGAAGACCGAGGCGAAGGCCGTGATCAGGATGAGGACGGTGACGGTGTCGGCGGCGCCCTTGCCCCAGGTCTTCTCCAGGACCGCCGAGGCCACCGAGCTGGACGCGATGTCGTTCACGTGGGTCATCCGGTGCCAGTCGATGACGCCGAGGGTGCCGATCTGGAGCATGAGGTAGATCGCCATGATGCCGATGATGGAGAAGAGGATGGAGCGCGGCAGCGTACGGCCGGGGTCCTTGATCTCGGCGCCCATGTAGGCGGTGGTGTTGTAGCCGAGGTAGTCGTAGATGCCGATGGTGAGGCCGCCGGCGAAACCGAGCCAGAAGTGGTCGCTGCCCAGGTCGAAGGCGTGCGCCGGGTAGGTGAAGGCGAGGTGGCCGCTGAAGTGGGTCGCGGCGGCCAGGATCACCAGGAACACCGAGGCGATCATCACCGTCCACATCACGGCGGTGATGCGCGCGATGTTCTCGATGCCGCGCCAGAGGAGGAGGATCACCAGGGCGATGACGCCGAGGCCGATGAGGTCGCCGGAGGTCTTGCCCAGGTCCGGTGCCAGATAGCCGAGATATTGCACGAAGCCGACCACACCCGTCGACATGATCAGCGGAATGAAGAGCATCGCCGTCCAGACGAACAGGAACGGCATCAGCCGGCCCGTGCGGTACTGGAAGGCCTGGCGGAGATAGACGTAGCTGCCGCCGGAGCCGGGCATCGCGGCGCCCAGCTCGGCCCACACGAGCCCGTCGGCGAGGGCGAGGATCGCACCCGCGACGAAGCCGATCACCGCCTGGGGGCCGCCGAACGCGGCGACCATCAGGGGGATGGTCACGAACGGGCCGATGCCGCACATCTGGCTCATGTTGATCGCGGTGGCCTGGAAGAGGCCGACGCGGCGGACGAAGCCGCCGTCTGGGGGCGGACTACCGGACATGGGGGCTCCTGAGGGGGTGCGTGGCTCGGGGGATGCGGGGTGCGGCGTGCGGGCCGGTATCCGGTGGCTGACTGGGCGATAAAGTTAAGGAGCCTTACTAGACTCGTCAAGAGGGTGTCCCCGATGCGTGAGAATGGTGCGATGCCCGCCGTCGACGCCGTAGAGCAGCCGGAACAGCCCTGGAACCGGCAGCGGCTGCGGAGCGTCAACGAGCGGATGCTGCTCGACCGGCTGCGCACCGCCGGTGCCGCCTCGCGCGCCCAACTCGCCCGCGAGACAGGGCTGTCGAAGCCGACGGTCTCCAGCGCGCTCGCCGCTCTGGAGGAAGCGGGGCTGGTCCACGAGGTCGGGACGCAGGCACCCGAGCGCGGCCGGACCGCCGTGCTCTACGCGCCCGATCCGTCCGCCGGGTACGCGCTCGGGATCGACGTCGGGCGTAGTTGGCTGCGGGTCGCGGTGGCCAATCTGGACGGCGAGGTGGTGGCGCGGGCGGACGTCCGCAACCGGGCCCGCAGTTCGGGCGCGATGGCCGAGCTGGTGGTCGCCACCGCGCACCAGGTCGTCGCCAACTCGGAGGTCGCACCGGCCGCGGTGGTGCACGCCGTGGTGGGCACGCCGGGCGTGTACGACGAGCAGCGGCGGCGGGTGCGCTACGCGATGCATCTGCCGGGGTGGGGCCGGGCCGGGCTGTTCGACCGGATGCGGGAGGAGCTGGGCATCCCGCTGGAGGTGCACAACGACGCCAATCTCGCGGCGCTGGGCGAGTACACGTACGGCGTCGGCGCGGGCAGCCGGCTGTTCGCGTACATCATGATCGGCACCGGTCTCGGCATGGGCGTGGTCAGCGAGGGGCGGCTGTTCACGGGGGCGCACGGCGGGGCCGGGGAGATCGGGTTCCTGCCGTGGCCGGGGCGGCAGAAGCCGGAGACGCTGGAGGACGCCGTGTCCGGGGTGGCCGTCGTCGAGGCGGCCCGCATGTTCGGCATGAGCGGGCAGCAGCTCACCGCGAAGGCCGTGTTCGACGCGGCCCGGCAGGGAAACGCCGCCGCCGTCAAGGCGGTCGAGCTGGAGGGCGAGCGGATCGCGCACACAGTGGCGGCTGCCGCGGCGGTGCTCGATCCCGACCTGGTCGTCCTGGGCGGCGGGGTCGGGCACAGCGTGGATCTGCTGCTGCGTCCGGTGCGGGAGAACCTGCGCGCGCTCACTCCGCTCCGGCCGAAGATCGTGCCCAGCGCACTGGGCGAGGACGCGGTACTGCTGGGCGCGGTGGCCACCGCTCTCGGCACCGCGCGGGACCTGGTGTTCGAGCGCCGCTCGGCGTCCTGAGCAACTCGCCCACACGCAACGGTGATTGACAGGCCCCTTCGCGCGCCCTACCTTCTGGTGCGGTTAGTAAAGTTTCCTAACTTGACGAGGCTGGAGACCACCGTGTTCCACCGCCCCGCCGTCCCCCCACTCCTCAGGAGCCGTCTCGCCACGGCCGCGGTCGCCCTCGCCCTGCTGGGTACCCTCACCACGAGTGCGTGGGCGGGGACGCGGGAGTCGTCCCCGCCTCCCGCGCGGGTCCCGGTGACCGCCGTACGCCCGACGGCCGGGACCGCCACCCCGCTGTCCGGCTACGCGATCCAGTCGACCGCCAAGGTCACCGACTCCGCCGAGGCCGTCTCCTCCCCCGGCTATCGGCCGACCGGCTGGTACCCGGCCGGGGCGCGCTCCACGGTCCTCGCGGCCCTGATCGCCGACGGCGTCCACCCGGACCCCTTCTACTCCACGAACCAGCGGAAGATCCCGAAGGCCGACTTCCAGGTGCCGTGGTGGTACCGCAGCGACTTCACGGTCACCGACCGCACGAAACGCACCTACCTCGACTTCAGCGGGGTGATCTCGGCGGCCGACGTCTACCTCAACGGCGAGCAGATCGCCAAGGCCGCCGACGTGACCGGCGCCTACACACGGCACGAGCTGGACGTCACCTCGCTCGTCCGCTCCGGCACGAACACGGTCGCCTTCCGCATCAGGCCGAACGACCCGAACAAGAACCTCACCATGGGCTGGATCGACTGGCTCCAGCCGCCGCCCGACCAGAACATGGGCATCGTCCGCGACGTCCTCGTCCGACGCGGCGGCCCGGTCGCACTGCGCGACACCCATGTGGTGACCAAACTGGCCGTGCCGTCGCTCGCCACCGCCGATCTGACGGTCGAGGCACAGGCACGCAACGACTCGAACGCACCCGTCACCGCGAAGGTCCGGGGCGGCATCGGCACCACGGCCTTCGAGAAGACCGTCTCCCTCGCCGCCCACGAGACGCAGACGGTCGCGTTCGCCCTCCATCTGACCTCCCCCAAGGTCTGGTGGCCGGCGGGCATGGGCGGCCAGCCGCTCTACGGCCTCGACCTCACCGCCTCCGTGAACGGTGCCCCCTCCGACACCGCGCACGAGACCTTCGGCATCCGCGACGTCCAGGCCCCGCTGAACTCCGCCGGCGACCGCCAGTACCGGATCAACGGCCGCAAGTTGCTTCTCAAGGGCGGCGGTTGGTCGCCGGACGAGTTCCTGCGCTGGGACCGGACGTATGTCGAGGACCGGCTGAAGTACGCCCTCGACCTGGGCCTGAACACCATCCGCCTGGAAGGGCACATCGAGCCGGACGAGTTCTTCGACCTGGCCGACCGCTACGGCATCCTCACCCTCCCCGGCTGGGAGTGCTGCGACAAGTGGGAGGGCCAGGTCAACGGGGACGAGACCGGCGACAAGTGGACCGCCGCCGACTACCCGGTCGCCAAGGCGTCGATGGCCGCCGAGGCCGCCCGGCTGCGCGACCACCCGAGCGTGATCTCCTTCCTCATCGGCAGCGACTTCGCCCCCGACGCGACGATCGAGAAGACATACCTGGACGCCCTGAAGGCCGCCGACTGGAACACCCCGGTGGTCGCCGCCGCGTCCGACAACTCCGCCCCGATCAGCGGCAGTTCGGGCATGAAGATGACCGGCCCGTACGACTGGGTCCCGCCGAACTACTGGTACGCCAAACGCGAGGGCGGCGCCACCGGCTTCAACTCCGAGACCAGCGCGGGCCCCGACATCCCCACCCTCGACACCCTGCGCCGCATGATGACCCCGGCCGAACTCACCACCCTCTGGAAGGACCCGGCCGCCAAGCAGTACCACCGCTCCCCGTCGCCGGTCTTCAACACCCTCAAGCTCTACGACAACGCCCTCACCGGCCGCTACGGCCCACCGACGAGCCTCACCGCCTACGTCCGCAAGGCGCAGCTCGCCCAGTACGAGAACGTGCGCGCCCAGTTCGAGGCCTACGAACGCAACGCCACCGACGCCTCGAAGCCGGCGACCGGGGTCGTCTACTGGATGTTCAACAGCGGATGGACCTCGCTGCACTGGCAGTTGATGGACCGTTACCTCGACCAGGGCGGCGCCTACTTCGGCGCGAAGAAGGCGAACGAACCGCTGCACATCCAGTACTCCTACGACAACCGCTCAGTCGTCGTGGTGAACAACCGGCGCGATTCCGCCTCCCCACTCACCGCGCGGGCCACGCTGTTCACCACGGACGGCACGCAGAAGTACGACAGGTCGGTCGAGGGGGTGAAGGTCTCGGGCGGCGGCGCGCACAGCACCGTGCTCACCCTGCCCTCGTCGGTGAGCGGGCTGTCCACGACGTACCTGGTGCGGCTGACGCTGACCGACGCGTCCGGCAAGGAGGTGAGCCGGAACGTGTACTGGCTCTCCGACAAGCCCGACACGCTCGACTGGGCGCACACGGACTGGTACTACACGCCGACGACGAGCTACGCCGATCTCAAGGGGCTCGACTCGATGGCGCAGGTGCCGGTTTCGGCGACGGCGTCGACCTCGGCGGGCGCGAACGGTACGTCGACCACGACGGTCACGGTGCGCAACTCGGGGGCGGGGAAGACGCCTTCACTGCTCACCGACGTCCATCTCGTGGACTCGACGGACAGGCCGGTGCTGCCGGTGAGGTGGTCCGACAATGAAGTCAGCCTGTGGCCCGGGGAGTCGACGACGCTGACGGCGACCTACCGGACGGCCGATCTGCACGGTTCGGCGCCACGGGTGCGGGTCTCCGGCTGGAACACGCCGGAGTTGACGGTCCCGGCGGGCCCGGCGGCGTGAACGTGTGGGGCCCGGCCGCCGCCGGGCCCCACAGGTCGTCGTCAGCTGACGTTCAACGCCGTGTCGTCGATGACGAAGGACGTCTGGAGCGTGGAGCCCTCGACGCCGGTGAACTTGAGGGTGACGGTCTGGCCGGCGTAGCTCGCGAGGCTGAAGCTGCGCTGGGTGTAACCGCTGGCCGCGTTGAGGTTGGAGTAGGTCGCCAGGGTGCCCAGGACCGTGCCGGAGCTGTTGAGGACCTGGACCTTGAGCGTGTCGTAGGCCGTACTGGTGGTGGTCTCCGCCGTGTCGATGTGGAGATAGAAGCTGAGGGCGGCGGTAGTGCAGTCGGAGGGGATGCTCACCGACTGGGACAGGGTGTCGGTGGTGGCGCTGCCGTAGCCGTCCAGCCAGGCGTAGTACGAACCCGTACGGGCGGACTCGCTGCTGGAGTTGGTGATCACGCCGCTGGTGGCGGTCCAGGTGGTGTTGCCCGACTCGAAGCCGTTGTTGCCGAGGAGCTGCGAGGAGGTGCAGGTGGTGCCGCCTCCGCCGCCACCGCTGCTGCTGCCGTCGCCGGCCAGCCACGCGGTGGCGTTGAGGGCGAGCGCGGCGTTGGTGGCGCCGGTGTCGTTCCAGCCGTCGTAGAGCGTGTTGCCGGACTGGCCGGTGCCGTCGTCAATGGGTGAGCTGTCGCCCCAGAAGGCGACGCGACCGCTGCCGAAGGTGCTGGTCGCGAAGAAGGCGCCGGTGTTGCCGGAGTAACCGCTGCGGTACACAAGGCCCTTGACGGCCGAGTTGTCGGCGGGCTTCAGGGTCGCCGTCGTGCCGTTGGCGATCAGGCTCTTGGTGACGGTACCGAAGGAGCCGTTGAGCACCGGGTCGGTGCTGTCGCTGATCGCGGCCGGGTAGCCGGAGCTGATGTTCAGCGAGTCGATGGAGAAGCCGAACGGGTCGGTCGAGTCGACGCTGTTGTTCGTCATCAGGTCGTTGAGGATCTCGACCGCGTCGTAGCCGTCGTTGTTGCGGTCGGCGCCGGTGTGGTCGGAGATCATGAACAGGCCGCCGCCGTTCTGGACGAACGTCATGATCGCGGTCTTCTCGGCGGTCGTGAACAGCGTGTTGGGCTCGGGCAGGACCAGTGTGTCGAAGTTCGACAGGTCGGTCGTCGACGAACCGCCGTACGTGAGCGCGCTCGTGGCCGTCTTCAGGCTGTAACTGCCGGTCTTCTGGAGGGCGACGCCCCACGAGGAGAGCGCGCCGGTCCAGTCCGTCTCGGCGGAGGGCGAGGAGTTCTGGGCCAGCGGGTCGGGCTTGCTGGTGGAGATGATCCAGTCCGCGTTGCCCGCCTCCTCGGCGTGGCCGTCGTCGAACAGGACGCGGTGGGTGGTGGCCGCGTGCGCGGGCGTGGCCGTCGTGGTGACCTGGAGGGCTGCTCCGGTGACGAAAAGCCCCAGGCCGGCGAGGGCGGTGGTGAGTCTGCGGCGGGATCTTCTTGATCCAAGCATCCGGCGAACCTCCGTGAGGGGGTGAGGAAGGGTGCGGTGCGGGCGCCAAATCTGCGCGCGTAGAACGGTAGTGGGGGAGTTCTACACGCGTTGAACGATTGAAAGGTACATGGCATGAAGGGGTGGTGAACAGAAAGTCCCGGCAATAACAGGCAACAAAACACGGGCGGACTGGCTTGGCGTCCAGCGGGCACATGAAGGGAGCAGGGAAATCGACAAAGAGGGGCGGAGATGGAGATCTCGGGCATCATCAGTGCCATCATCATCGGCATCATCATTGGCGTGTTGGGGCGACTCGTCGTACCGGGCCGCCAGCACATCGGCATCGTGCTGACGATCGTGGTCGGCATCGTGGCCGCGCTGCTCGGCGCGGCGATCGCCTCCGGCCTGGGAGTCGCCGACACCAAGGGCATCGACTGGATCGAGTGGCTCATCCAGATCGGACTGGCCGCCGTCGGCATCGCCGCGCTGGACCGGTCGAGGGCGCGCCGCTGAGTGGGAGACGGACATCGCGTGGTGGGTGAGACCGGGCGGCGACGAGGACCTGCCCGGCGGACCGGCTCGCGGGACATCGGCGACGACTGATCAGTACCGGTGTGCGGGGTCCGGCGCGTGCGGCTGCGGGGTGGAGGAGGAAGTCGACGCGAAGTCGGCGACCGACAACCACACCGGGCATGCGCGGGCCGGGCCCCGCGTCGGTGACTTGGTCCGGCGGGCGGGCCCAACAGGGTTCATTCGCCGGGGAGTTGCGGCCGGGCCCGCGTGTTGCGTGCGATGCCGGCACTGACGTGCCTGCGGCTTCCGTCCGGGGCCGGTGCCGACTGACCCAAGGCTTCCGTCCCGTGCCCACGCTGC
>NZ_JBIVNL010000017.1:136089-218385 GCF_044753545.1 Streptomyces sp. NPDC088350
CCCTACCTACGGCTTCCGTCCCGTGCCCACGCTGCCCTACCTACGGCTTCCGTCCCGTGCCCACGCTGCCCTACCTACGGCTTCCGTCCCGTGCCCACGCTGCCCTACCTACGGCTTCCGTCCCGTGCCGGCGCCGAAGTGCCCACGGCTTCCCTTTGATGCCCGTGCTGACATGCCTACGACTTCCCTCCCGTGCAGACGCCGACCTGCCCGCAGCTTCCCTTCGACGCCCGCGCCGACGCACCCGAGGCTTCCGCCCAGTACCGGCGTCACCGTCCCTGCGGCTTCCCTCCCGCGCCTGCTCTCACATGCCCACGGCTTCCTCCCGTGCAGACGCCGACCTGCCCGCAGCTTCCCTTCGACGCCCGCGCCGACGCACCCGAGGCTTGCGCCCGGTACCGGCGCCACCGTCCCTGCGGCTTCCCTCCCGCGCCCGCGCTGCCGTACCCGCGGCTCGCCCCGGCCGACGTGCGTCTCGCGGCGAGCACTTGGGGAAACCCCCGCCGCACGACTCACCGCGCGGCGCGCAACGCGGCGAGGCCGTCCTGGCTGGACGGGTATGCGGGCGTCCAGCCCAGTTCCCGTTCGGCCTTGGCGCTGGACACGCGTTGGTTGCTGGTCATCATCGTGTGCGCGTACCCCATCGGCCGAACCATCCACAGCGGTACGGCCATTGGCTTCGGCAGCCCGAACTCCCGAGCCACGCACAGCACATGGGCGCGGAAGCCGAGCGGTGTGCGGTCGGTGATGTTGTACGCCTGCCCCGGGCGGCCGTGTTCGACGGCGGCGGCCACCGCGCGGGCCGCGTCGGTGAGTTCGATCCAGGGCAGGACCCGGCCGTGATCGTCGGGGGCGGGCAGTTGCCGCTTGCGCAGCAGGGGGAGGACGGCGTCGGTGCCGCCGGGGCCGTAGAAGAGGCCGAAGCGGAGTGCGATGCCTTCCAATCCGGGTGCCTCGAAGGTGAGTTGCTCCTTGGTGCGCATGCCCTCGATGTGCTTCTCCAGCTCCGCTGTGGTGCCGCGCGGGCCGAAGGGGTCGTCCTCGGTGAGGAGTTGGGGGCCGAAGTCTCCGTAGCCGTAGCCGAAGACCATCGACTCGGAGAGGAAACGGCGGGCCCCGGTGGCGCGGGCGGCCTCGATGAGGTGGGCGGTGCCTTCGATGCGCACGGCGTTGGTGGCACGCATGTCGCGGTGGCGGAGGGGTGGCTTGCGCAGGGCGGTCGCGGCGTGGACGACCGTGTCGAAGCGGTGTCCGTCGACCGCGCGGAGCAGTGCGTCACGGTCCATGAGGTCGGCGCGGATGCCGTTGCCGGGTCCTCGGCCGAGGCCGGTGACCTTGTGGCCGGCGTCGGTGAGGGCCTTGGTGATGTGCCCGCCGAGGACGCCGCTCGCACCGGCCAGGAGGATGCTCTGGCTGTGCCGATTGTTCTGGTTCGTCGTCATGACGATGCGACGGTTCGGGCGGTCACCGATGTGACATCACCGTGCTGACCTGCTGTTCTACGGCTCGTACACGTACGGCGTGGTCGTGGTCAGCGCGGCGAGGCCCAGGCGTTCGAGGATGGGGCGGCTCTGGTCGGAGGCGTCGACCTGGAGGTAGCGGTAGCCCCGGTCCGCGGCGATGCGGGCGCGGTGGGCGACCAGGGCGCGGTAGATGCCTCGGCCCCGCCACTCCTCGACCGTGCCGCCGCCCCACAGGCCGGCGAACCGGGTACCGGGGACGAGTTCCATGCGGGCCGCGCTCACCGGTTCGTCGCCGGCGAGGGCGAGGACGGCGACGACCGTGTCGGGGTGGGCGGCGAGTTGGGCAAGGAGGTGGGCGCGCAGCCGGGTGCTGTCGGTGCCGAAGGCCTTCTCGTGGACGTCGGCCACGAGGTCGACGGCGGCACGGTCGGTGACCGGCAACAGGCGGATGCCGTCCGGCAGTTGGGCGTCGAGGGTGAGTTCGGTGATCTCACCGACCATCAGCGTCTCCTGCGGTTCGGGCGTGAACCCGGCCGCCGTCAGCCGCTGTCCCAGGTCCGTCGGCAGGTCGTGGCCGTAGAGCTTCCACTCGAAGTCGCGGCCGAGCCCGGTGAAGTACGCGATCTGCTCGGCGATCGCCGCGTCGGCGTCGGTCTCGTCCAGGTCCGACCACAGGACGACGTTCCAGCCGTGCTCGTCGGCGACCTGGCGCACCACTCCCCCGGTCCGCTCGACGCGGGCCCCGGGTCCGTCGGGTCGGGCGCCTTCACGCAGGTCGCGGTCGTGAAGGGCGAGCACGGTGGCAAGGTCCATGGGCAACACTTCAACATTCGCGAGCGCCCCCGGCAACGGGATTAAGCACCCTCCGACGGCACAGCCGGGCCTACGGCCGGCCGCACGGCCGCCAGATACGCGCTCAGCCGGTCGCGGTTGCGGGCCAGGCAGTCGATGCGGGCCTGGATCCGGTCGATATGGCCGCTGAGCAGGGCGGCCGTCTCGGGGGTCAGGCAGTCGGCGGGGACATGGATCTCGTCAGGGCCGGAGAGATACGGCAGGATCGCGCGGATCATCTCGGTCGTGAGGCCCGAGTCCAGCAGGCCGCGGATCTGCTGGACGTCCCGGACGGCGGGCTCGCCGTAGAAGCGGTAGCCGTTCTCGGTGCGGACGGGGTGGAGCAGGTCCTGTTCCTCGTAGTAGCGCAGGAGGCGGGTGGGGACGCCGGTGCGGCGGGAGAGTTCGCCGATCTTCATGGCCGCCTCCGGGAGCACGCTTGCGGGTCGCCCTTGCCTTCACACTGATGTGAGGGTTCGACCATGGTCCCATGACCGTCGCATCCCCGGCCATGGGCACCCGTCTGCCCTGGTCAGGACTCCTCGCCCTGACCACGGCCGCCTTCACCGCCGTCCTCACGGAACTCCTCCCCGCCGGTCTGCTGCCCCGGATGGCACCGGCACTCGGCGTCTCCGAGGCACGGGTCGGCTTCCTGGTCACCGGTTACGCGGTCGCCTCCTTCCTGGCCGCGATCCCGGTCACGGCGGCCCTGCGCGGGCTGCCGCGCCGACCCGTCCTCGTCGGTACGCTGCTGGGCTTCGCCTGCGCCAACGCGGTGGTCGCCCTGTCGTCCTCGTACGCCCTCACTTTCGGCGCCCGCCTGCTGGCCGGGGTCATGGGCGGCACGATGTGGGCGATGCTCGCCGGGTACGCGGCCCGGATGGCCCCCGTCGAGCGGCGCGGCCGGGCCATCGCCGTCGTACTGGCCGGAATCACCCTCGCCCTCTCCCTGGGCGTGCCCGCCGGTACCGCGCTGGCCGGGGCGCTCGGCTGGCGCACGGCGTTCGGGACACTGGCCGGTCTCGCGGTGCTGCTGGTGGGTTGGGTGCGGTGGCGGGTCCCCGAGTTTCCCGGTGAACTGCCGGGCGCACGCGTCCCGTTGAGGGGCGTGGTTCTGCTCCCGGGGATCCCGGCCGTCCTGTCGGTCACCCTGTTCCTGCTGCTGGGCCATCAGGCGATGTACACGTACGTCGCCCCGTTCGCGGCACACGCCGGCTACGGACGTACGGACGTCGTCCTGCTGGTGTTCGGGGTCGCCACGGTCGTCGGGATCTGGGTCACCGGGGTACTCGTCGACCGATGGGCGCGGCCTGCTCTGCTCGGTGCGCTGGCACTGTTCGTCGCGGTCATGTGCGTACTCGCGCTGTACGGCGACTCCCCCGCGGTGCTCCTCGGCGCCGTCGCCGTGTGGGGTGCCGCGTTCGGCGGGGCGCCGACACTGATCCAGACCGCGCTCGTCAACGCCTCCGGGCCCGAACACGCCGATGTGGCAACGTCGTTGCAGACCACGGTGTACAACGCGGGCATCGCCGGAGGGTCGTTCACCGGGGGTGTCGCTCTGTCGGGGTGGGGTGCGGGCGCTCTGCCCTGGACCGCGCTGCCACTGGTCGCCGGTGCGCTCGCCGTGGTCGTCCTGGGCGGCCGGTACGCCTTCCCGGTGATGCCCGCGGATATCGGAAGGCGCGTGAACTCGCCCCGCGCATAGGCTCGGTGCCGTGGATGAGCGGATATCGGAGATCGTGGAGAAGCTGCCCGACCTGGAGAGCGTCACCGGCGTGTGGGACGTGGCCGACCGCCGCCATGCGCAGGGCGACACGGCCTTCCCCGCGGATCTCGGCATCGCCTTGGCCCGGCGCTACGACAGACCGGGCGCCGAACAGGTCTGGCAGTACGGGAGTGTCCACGACCATCTGCTCCGCCTGCTCGCCGTCACACCCGGCCCCGAGAACGTCCACCACGCGCTGCGGCTGATCGCGGCGACACCGACGCAGCGTCAACGGGACCGCTACATCGCCTCATTGCTCGCCTCGGGCCATCCGGCGGAGGAACTCGCGGTGGTGTTCGGCACGGGCGGCGCGCCCGTCTCGGACGAGCTACGCGCCTGCCTCGTCCAGGAGTTGGCGCTCAGGGGCGCCCCCGTCCCCGAACTGCCGGGTGTCGCAGGGTGGACCGCCTCACCGCACTGGAGTCACCACCCGCTGAGCCTACTGCCTCTCACGCTCTCCTCCGTGGAGGAGGATGCCCCGCTGCCGCGTTACGGCGTCAACGGCAGTAGCGCCGAGCTGCCTTACGGGCCTTCGGAGGAGCGCGGGATGAGGGCCGACCTGCGGTTGCCTGTTCCTACGACCGTCGAGACGACGACCGAGCCGGCCGTCACGCTCATCGCCTCGGCGGTCGCGAACTGGGCCGAGGAGTCCAACGGCCGTATCGAAGCACGGACGTTCAGCTTCATGGAGGCTCTCGACGAGGCTGCGCTACCGAGCGTCCTCTCCTCGCTGGGTCTCAAGTGCCTTGACGGCGTGGGGAAGAAGAGCCGTCTCTCCGTCTCCGTCATTCCGGCGACGCGGGCCTGGCGGGTGCTGTTCGCCGCGGCTTCCACCGGCGGGGCCTACAACCGCGGGGGGTACGGCGCCTACGGCCGCCTCGCCGCCCGGCAGTCCCTCGCGGGACTGTCCGGTGCCGGGCCGGACGCCTCAGCGGCCGAGATCGAGACGCGCGCGAAGTCCTGTACCTGGTACGGCTTCGAGGCGCCCACACCCTGGTTCTGGCAGGTGGCCTGGGACATCGGCGTGACAGCTGTCGCCCCGGACCGCCGGAGCCTCGCGGTACTTGCCGCGTCGGACACGGACTGACGGTGACGGCGCCTTGGCCGGGATGGACGAGAACAACGGACCATCCGATCCGGGCCGACAACCGCCCGCACCGGGCCAGTTGCACCCGCTGCGCAGGCCCTCAATGGGAATGTCCTGTTCCGTGCTGGCGGCCTGGGTGTTCGCGGTGTGTCGCATGTGCGGGCCAGGGCATCGTGTCTCATGATCTTGGCCTTCCGCGGCCGGTCGAAGGCGGGGCGGACTAGCCGGCGAGGCCGCTGCGGTAGGCGTGGATGACGAGTTGGACGCGGTCGCGGGCGTCGAGTTTGGTCAGCAGTCGGGCGACGTGGGTCTTCACCGTGCCCGCGCCGATGTACAGCCGTTTGGCGATCTCGGCGTTGGTGAGCCCTTCGGCGACGAGCAGCAGCACTTCGTGTTCACGGGTGGTGACGGCCTCGGGCAGACGCGGCCGTTCCTGACCCCGCGGTGGCGGTGCCGGCCTGTTGACGTATGCCTTGATGAGTCGTTTCGTGACGCGTGGCGCGAGGAGGGCCTCGCCCTGGGCGACGGTGCGGAGGGCGGACTGCAGGTCGAGGGGCGGTGCGTCCTTCAGGAGGAAGCCACTGGCCCCGGCACGCAGTGCGCCGAAGACGTACTCGTCCAGGTCGAAGGTGGTGAGCATGAGGACACGGGCGTGGCCGGCGGCGGTGATACGGCGGGTGGCTTCGATGCCGTCCATCTCGGGCATCCGGACGTCCATCAGCACGACGTCGGGCCGGTGTTCCGCGGCGGCTGCGACGGCGTCCCGGCCCGTTGCGACGCTGCCGATCGCCTTGAGGTCCGGGGCGGTGTCCACGATTCCGGCGAGGCCGACGCGGATCAGCTGCTGGTCGTCGGCGACCAGGACCCGGATGGTCACGGCCGCTGCCGCTCGTCGGCGGTGGGCTGTGGCCCGTCCACGGGGATGCCGGCCCGGACCCGGAAGCCGCCGGTCGTGGTCGGCCCCGTCTGCAGGGTGCCGCCGTAGAGGGCGAGGCGCTCACGCATCCCCGTCAGTCCGCGCCCGGTGCGGCCCTGGACCGGCCGGACGCTGCCGTCGTCGGTCACCGTGAGCGTCAGCTCGCCGGGTCCGTACGCGACGGTGACGTGCGCGGCGCTCGCGCCGGCGTGCTTGACCACGTTGGTCAGCGCCTCCTGGACGATCCGGTACGCTGCCGCCTCCAGCCCGGGGGGCAGTGGTCTGGCATGCCCGGTGACCGCGAGGTCGATCCGCAGGCCGGCTCTCCGGGTACCTTCGGCGAGCCGGTTCAGGTCCACGAGTTTCGGGGCGGGGGCCAGTCCCGCGTCGTCCGGATCGTCCGTGTCGTCGTGCAGCACGCCGAGCATGCGGCGCAGTTCGACGAGGGTCTCCCGGCCGGTGGTCTCGATCGCCTCCAGCGCGCTCCGCGCGTCCTGGGGGCGGTCGTCGATCACCAGGCGGCCGAAGCCTGCCTGGACGGAGATCACGCTCATGGAGTGCGCGATGCCGTCGTGCAGCTCGCGGGCGATGCGCAGTCGTTCCGCCGCCGCCTGGCGATCGGCGCGGTCGCGTTCCTGCCGCAGCAGCGTGTGCAGATACCGGCGCCGCTGCCCGACCGCGAAGCCCACCGCCCAGGCGCCGCCGAAGAGCAGCGCGAAGGGCACCACGGCCCCGGCGTGTTCGAACCTGGGCAGGCCGGTGGACACCGCCAACGCCAGCGCCGCGGCCAGGGCGGTTCCCGCGGTGCGGGCCGGGCGCAGGGACGTGACGCAGAAGAGCGCGAGGGCGAGCGGCACTCCGCCCCAGAAGATCGCCTGCGGATGCCACGGCGCCAGGCCGCACACGGCCAGCGACAGGACGACGAAACCCTCCGGCCAATAGGGTCGGAACGCCTCCGGGACCGCGTACGTCTTCCGTTCCACGACCTGAGCGTATGCGCCTACCGGTCATGCCCACATCGTCCGCAGGCCCTATGCCGTACGGCAGACCCGGGTCCGGAAGAACCTGCCCGCAGGCAGATGAAGCGTCCTGCCCGTCCCGGCATCGTCATGGACGTGATTCGATGCGAGCACCTCACCAAACGCCATGGCCGCAAGGTCGCCGTCGACGACCTCACCTTCGAGGTCCGGCCCGCCCGCGTGACCGGCTTCCTCGGCCCCAACGGCGCGGGCAAGTCGACCACCATCCGCGCCGTCCTCGGCCTGGACACCCCGAACGCCGGCCGCGCCCTGGTGGACGGCGTGCCCTACCGCCGGGCCGAACAGCCGCTGCGCCGCGTCGGCGCGCTCCTCGACGCCGGAGCCGTCCACCCGGGCCGCGCGGCGCGGGCACATCTCGCCGCGCTCGCGGCCACCAACCACATCCGGCGCAGCCGGGTCGAGGAGGTACTCGCGCTCACCGGCCTCACCGACGTCGCCCACCGCAGGATCGGCACCTACTCGCTCGGCATGAAGCAACGCATGGGCATCGCCGCCGCACTGCTCGGAGACCCCCCGGTCCTCATCTTGGACGAACCCACCAACGGCCTGGACCCGGAAGGCATCAGGTGGATCCGCACCCTGATGCGGTCGCTGGCCGCCGAAGGGCGCACCGTCCTGGTCTCCAGCCACCTCATGAGCGAGATGGCCCTCAGCGTCGAGCATCTTCTCGTCATCGGACGAGGACGTCTGCTCGCCGATGTCCCGATCACGGACTTCGTTCCGGTCGGCGCCTCACTGGAGGACGCCTACCTCGACCTCACCGAATCCGCCGTGGAATACCGGACCGAAGGGACGGGACACTGATGCCCACCGCACTGACAGGTGCCATGGCCGGCGAGGTCATCAAGCTGCGTTCCCTCCGCTCGACCTGGATCACCGCTCTCATCGCCGTGGCATTCGGCCTGGCGCTGAGCCTCCTGGACGTCGCCCACACCGCCGGCGCCTGGCCGCACATGACGACGGCCGACCGGGCCCAGTTCGACCCGGTGGGCGACTCACTCTCCGGCTTCGCCTTCGCCGTCCTCGCCTTCGGCGTCCTCGGCGTGCTGGGCGTCAGTAGTGAGTACACCACCGGACTGATCCACTCGACGCTGACCGCGACACCCCGGCGGGCACTCGCCTACACCGCCAAGACCCTCGTCATCGGCGGATTCGCCCTGCTGCTCGGCGAACTGACCGCATTCATCAGCTTCTTCCTCGGACAGGCCGTCCTGGCCAGGCAGCACCTCGACGTCGGCCTGGGCACGCCGGGCGTGCTGCGCGCCGTGTCCTGTGCCGGGTTGTACCTGTTCGTCGTCACCATCGTGGGCTACGGCCTCGGAGCCGTCATCCGGCACACCGCCGGAGCCATCGCCGCGCTCTTCGCCCTGGTCTACCTCGGCTACGGCGCGGCAAAGGCGGTGGAAGGCTGGTCCTACCTGCCGAGCAGACTCATGCTGAGCAACGCCGCCGACGCCCTCGGCCAGCTCCACCCACATCCCCTCCACCCGGAACGCGTCCCCTCCCTCTCCTTCGCCCTCTTCGACCTCGCCCTCTACCTCGCACTCGCGCTCGCCTGCGGGGCCTGGCGCTTCACCCGTGACGCCTCATAGACACGCCGTCCGATCCGCGGCAGGAACGGGCAGCGGAAATGGCGGTCGCGATCAGCTGCGACGCCTCCGCACTCGGAGAGAGCAGCAAACGAAACGCGAACCTACCCGCTGGGCAGCGGGCTTCCTACACCTCTTCGAAGTAGTGCCCCGTCTCAAGGTCCGCCATCAGTCCCACCTCCGCCGGCTCCCACCCCGTCTGCTTCTGCGTCTGCGTGCTCGACGCCGGGCAGTCCAGGGAGGCGACGAGGCCGAGGAAGCCGAAGTGGTCGAGTGCCGCCTCCGGGGTCACGCTTTCGGTGGGGACGTCGAGGCGGCGGGCGACGACCTCCGCGATCTCACGGAGCGGCAGTCCCTCGTCGCCGACCGCGTGGTACTGCGCGCCCGCCGGGGCCGACTCCAGGGCCCACCGGTACAGCCGGGCCGCGTCGAGGCGATGTACGGCCGGCCAGCGGTTGGCGCCGTCGCCGACGTACGCCGAGACGCCCTTCTCGCGGGCGGCGGTGATCAGCATCGGGACGAATCCCCGGTCGCCCGCGCCGTGCACGGACCGGGGCAGCCGGATGACCGACGACCGTACGCCGCGCTCCGCCAGGGCGACCGCCGCGATCTCGGACGGCTGACGGACGGCCGCGAACGACTCCGGGTCGACCCTGTCCTCCTCCGTCGCCACCCGTCCCTGAGGCAGTCCCGGTGTGCCCGAGGTGACCACGAAGGGCTTGTCGGTGCCCGCGAGCGCCTCACCGATCGTCTCGACGGCCCGCAGATCGGTGGCGCAGTTGGCGGCGAAGTCCGAGAAGTCGTGGACGAACGCCAGGTGGCAGACCCCGTCCGCCTCCGCGGCACCGCCGCGCAGGCTGTCGAGGTCGTCGAGGGAACCCCGGTGCACGGCGGCCCCCGCCGCCGTCAGCGCCTCGGCGGACGCGTCCGAGCGGGCCAGACCCGTGACCGTGTGCCCCGCGTCGAGCAGTTCACGAACCACGGCGGAACCGATGAACCCGGACGCGCCGGTGACGAAAACACGCATGCTGCGTTCCTTCGACGAAGTGGGTGTGGACCTGTGCTGTGTTGTGCCGCGCTGTGGTTCCATCGTGGGCGGGGCACCGGTTCCAGGTCCAAAGCCTGTTTGGCATCAGGCAATACGCCACAGGCATCACTGCAGCTCATCGACCTATTGAGCCAAACCGCCGCCCTATCTCGCCGTACACTTCAGGCATGACGCAACCGCCTCCCGCGCCCGATCTCGAACTGCGCCTCGTGCGGTACTTCATCGCCGTCGCCGAGCAGCGTCACTTCGGCCGTGCCGCCGAGGTCCTGCACATCACCCAGCCGTCCCTCAGCCGTCAAGTCCGGCGCTTGGAGCAGCAGTTGGGCGCCCGCCTGCTGGACCGTACTCCGCAGGGCACCCGTCTCACGGAGGCCGGGGAGGTCTTTCTCCCGCGCGCGAAGGCGTTGTTGCGCTCCACCGCCCAGGCCGCCGCCGAGACCCGCGCCGCCGCCGAACCCTGCCGCCTCACCGTCGGCTATGTCGCGAACCTCTTCGTCACCCCCGCGGTCCGCGAGGTGCGACGCCGGCATCCGGACGCCGACGTGCACGTCGTACACCTGGCCTACGACGAGACACGTGCGGCCCTGCTCGAACGGCGGGTGGACGCGGCGGTGGCCCGACTGCCGTTCTCCACCGACCAGTTGGAGGTCACGGTCCTCTACGACGAGCCGCGCGTCCTGCTCGTCCCGTTGGACCACCGCCTGGCCGGCAAGGAGTCCGTCACCCTGGACGACATCGCCGACGAGCCCCTTCCCCAGGTCCCCGGCGCGGACCCGGCGTGGACCGCCTTCTGGCGTATCGATCCCCGGCCCGACGGCCGCCCGGCACCCGGTGGGCCGGTCATCCGGGCCCTGGAGGACAAGTTCGAGTTCGTCGCCGACGGACAGGCCGTGGCCATCACGGCCGGTCTCCGCCCCGGCCAGACGATCCGCCCGGACATCACCGCGATCCCCCTCTACGGCGTCGAGCCGAGTCATGTCGCCCTGGCGACCCGGGCCGGCGAGCACAACCGCCTGCTGTCCGCGTTCCGGAAGGCGGCCCACGCACTCCTCAAGGCACCATCGGCTGAGCCCGACGAACTTCCTTACGGTTCCTAGGAATTACCGCGCTCCACTCTGGTGATGCGCGTCGACGCGGACACCGGGCGGGAGAACAAGACCGAGTAACGGGCCCTGGAGAAGGCCGGGTTCACCCGGGAGGGGTTCCTGCGGAGCGTCGCGTACCGAAACGGACGGTACTGGAACGGACGTTGGCGGGACGGACGGTGGCGAGACACGCGGTAGCTGGACGAGCGGTAGCGGGACGGCGTGCGGTACAGCATCCCGCGCGGGGCGCGGCCCTGACCCGGTCATGACGGACGGAGGACGGCGGAGGCCCCACCGGTCGTGTACCCGGTGGGGCCTTCCGTCCTGGCGCGGGTGCTCGGGTCAGCGTCCCACCCTGGGGCGGAAGCGCCGGTACAGGGCGGCGCCGCCCAGGAGGAGGGCCGCGCTCGTGACGGCGGCCGGGATGGTGTTGTCGGCGCCTGTGTGGGCAAGCGACGCCTCGGCGGCGGGCGGTGTGTGGTGCCCCTCCACCTGCACTCCCGGTCCTGTTCCCGGGTGCGGTGTCGACGGCGTGGGCGGCTCGGGGGTCGGGCTCACGGGGCCGCGAAGGTGGTCGCCCGAGGTGTTCCCGGACTCGTTGCCCACGCTCGGGTTGCCGACGCCGACCACGCTCACGGAATTGCCGCTGAGATTCACGGGGAGATGGATCGGGAGTTGCACTCCATTGCCTGAGAGCACACCCGGCGAATCCTTTCCGCCGCCCTGCGCGACGGCACCGGCGGGCGGCCCGTCGGGGTTCTTCACGGCACCCCCGTGCCCGCCACCCCCCTGCACGCCACCGTTGTGTGTGGCACCCCCGTGTGCACCACCCCTGTGTGCGCCACCCTCCTTCGCGCCGTCTTCATTGGCGCACCTGTTGCCCGCAGCCGGGTTGAGGAGCCCCGCCACATTCACGGTGTTCCCGCACACGTTCACCGGCACGTGCACCGGGAGCTGGATGGTGTTGCCGGAGACCACTCCGGGCGAACCGGTCGCGGAGCCGTCCGCAGCGGAATCGGCGAACGCCGGCACAGCCAGAGCCATCGCACCGGATGCGGCGGCGACGGCGATCACACCGTTTCGGGTAACCCGTTTCATAGGTTCCCTGCCTTCCAGAGTTGTAGCGGGCGCCCGCCCGCACCGGATAAAACGCGGGCGCACCATCCGAGTTATGGCTTATCGGCCTTTCACTCCATCGAGCGGCACGTTTATCGAACTACTCGTAACGACCCCGGTGAAGTCGGAAAAACATTAGTCGGACAACCGCTTATGCCTATTGAAGGGGCGCAGAATACGGCACCGGTCGCCGCTCCGCTCGCCGGGAGGCGGGGTCCGAGAGGCCCGCCTATCGTGATCGAGGGCGCTGGTCACGGCGCGTTCTTGGAGGCATTGATGCTGGCCAGGCTGTCATCGCGGCCCGCGTTCCGGCGCTGCGCGTTCACCGGGGTCCTCACGCTGGCACTGTTCGGCGCGGGGCTGCCCGCGCTCGGCGCACCGGCCACGGCCGGCGACCGGCCGCGGCCCGAGCTGTCCCGGTTCTACCGGCAGAAGGTGAAGTGGGCCGCGTGCAAGGACATGGACGCGCCCAAGGACCTGCAGTGCGGAAAGGTCACCGTCCCGCTCGACTATGCGAAGCCCGGCGGCGGGACACTCGATCTCGCGCTGGCCCGTTATCGGGCGACCGGGAAGTCGAGGGGTTCCGTACTGCTCAACTTCGGCGGCCCCGGCGGCGCCGGAGTCAGTGAACTCGCCTCGGACGGCAAGGAGTTCATGGATCTGACGAACGGCTACGACGTCGTCACCTTCGATCCGCGCGGCATCGGCCAGTCCTCGCCCGTGAGTTGCGGCGCGGGTACCGACCAGGGCTCGGCCGCGGTCGACGAGGACGTCACCGCCAGTACGGATCCGAAGGTCGTCCTCAAGCAGTTGCGGAAGGCGGCCGAGATCTGCGCCAAGTACTCCGGTCCCGTCCTGCCCCACATCGGCACGGTCAACGCCTCCCGGGACCTGGACGTGATGCGCCAGGCGCTCGGCGACAAGAAGCTCAACTACCTCGGCTTCTCCTACGGAACGCGGCTCGGTGCGGTGTACGCGGCCCAATTCCCCAAGAAAGTGGGCCGGTTGGTGCTCGACGGCGTCGACACCCTCACCGAACCGCTGTCCGAGCAGGGCATCGCGGGCGCCGAGGGACAGCAGACGGCGCTGGAGGACTTCCTCAACTGGTGTGTGCAGGACATCGCCTGCCCCTTCGGGACGGACGCGCGGTCGGCGCCGGACCGGGTCGTACAGCTCGTGCGCTCGCTCGACCAGGACCCGGTGCGGACGGACTACGGCGACACGTTCTCCGGCCAGGACCTGGTGGGGTCCATCAGCCAGGCGCTGTACAGCCAACAGTTGTGGCCAACGCTGGAGCGGGCCATCGCCTCGCTGGTGGAGGACGGTGACACGCGGGCCATCATGGCGTTCTCGTCCGGCGGTTCCGGCCTGCCCCGCCTTGGCGGGGGCGGTGGGATCGTCGACGCGCAGGACGTCCCGCTCGACAACCTCCCGGCCGCGCTGACGGCCGTCAACTGCGCCGACGACCCCGACCGCCCCACCGCCGAGCAGATCACCAAGAACCTCGCCGGACTGCGCGCCGAGTACGAGCAGGCGTCACCGGTGTTCGGCCATTACCGGCTGACCGAGGTGCTGATGTGCTACGGCCGTCCCAAGGGCACCGCCTACATCCGCGACGACGTCAAGAACGTGCACGTGTCGAAGATGCTGCTCGTCGGGACCCGGGGCGACCCGGCGACGCCGTACCGCTGGACCGTGGAGACGGCCCAGCGGCTCGGTTCGTCGGCTGTGGTGCTCGACAACAAGGGTGAGGGCCACACCGGTTACGCGTCTTCCAAGTGTGTGCACACCAAGGTGAACGACTTCCTGCTCTACGGCTCGCTGCCGCCCAGTGGGAGTTCGTGCGGTGCGGACGCTTCAGGCGACTGAGATCTCGGGGGTGTAGAGGTCCAGCCAGAGCGCCAGGTCGAGGGCGCGTTCCAGTCCGCGCCGGCCCGCCTGGGTACTGATGGGCGCGTCGCGGTGGGCGGCCCGCCGGAGCTTCTCGCGGTCGACGAGGTCGAAGACCGGGTCGGAGGGCCGGGCGAGGAGGTCCTTGGCCTGGTCCTGGAGGGCGACCGCGTACTTGGGGTCCTGTGTGGACGGGTACGGGCTCTTCACCCGGTCGTACACGGACTTCGGGAGGACGTCCGCGGTGGCCTCCCTGAGCAGGGTCTTCTCGCGGCCGTCGTAGGACTTGAGGGTCCAGGGCGTGTTGTAGACGTACTCGACGAGCCGGTGGTCGCAGAACGGGACGCGGACCTCCAGGCCGACGGCCATGCTCGCGCGGTCCTTGCGGTCGAGCAGGATGCGTACGAAGCGGGTGAGGTGGAGGTGGCAGATGCGCCGCATGCGGAACTCGAAGTCGCTCTCGCCGTCGAGGCGTTGGATACCGGAGACCGCGTCGCGGTAGCCGTCCGCGAGGTACGACTCCGTGTCCAGGGCCTTGGTCAGGTCGGCGCGCAGCACGTCGGAGTCGTCCCCGAAGTCCCGTCCGAAGCGCACCAGCCAGGGGAAGGTGGCCGCGCGCCGGGCCTCCTCGTCGAAGAACTGCTGGTAGCCGCCGAAGACCTCGTCGGCGGACTCGCCGGACAGGGCGACGGTGGACTGGTCGCGGATGGCGCGGAACAACAGGTACAGCGAGGAGTCCATGTCGCCGAAGCCCAGGGGCAGATCGCGCGCCCGGAGCATCTTCGCCCGTACGTCGGGGTCGGCGAGCGCCTGCGCGTCGAGCACGATGTCCTGGTGGTCGGTGTCCGAGGCGCGGGCCACGTCGTGGACGAACGGCGTGTCGGGGGTGCCGCGCAGTTGGTCGGCGACGAAGTTCTCGCTCTGACCGGCGAAGTCGACGGCGAAACTGCGCACCTTCTCGCCGTGCTCGGCGAGTTGGCGGGCGGCGATGGCGGTCATGGCGGAGGAGTCGAGGCCGCCGGAGAGCAGCGTGCAGCGGGGTACGTCGGCGACGAGTTGGCGGCGCACGATGTCGTCGAGGAGGGTTCTGACGGTCGCGACGGTGGTGTCGCGGTCGTCGGTGTGCGGGCGGGTCTCCAACTGCCAGTAGACGCGCCGGTGCAGGCCCGCGCGGTCGACGGTGACGACGGTTCCGGGCTCGACCTCGAACATGCCGTCCCAGACGGCGTGTCCGGGCGACTTGATCATCGTGAACAGCTCACGCAGGCCGTCCAGCGTGACCCTGGCGCGGGCGAGCGGGTTGGCGAGGATCGCCTTCGGTTCGGAACCGAAGAGGACGCCGTCGGGGGTCGGGTGGTAGGAGAAGGGCTTGATGCCCATCCGGTCGCGGATCATGACGAGTTGGT
Source organism: Streptomyces sp. NPDC088350 (assembly GCF_044753545.1). Lineage (NCBI taxonomy): Bacteria > Bacillati > Actinomycetota > Actinomycetes > Kitasatosporales > Streptomycetaceae > Streptomyces > Streptomyces sp. NPDC088350. The sequence goes on from NZ_JBIVNL010000017.1 coordinate 151,326, forward strand.
CGCGGCGACCGTCCCAGATCGCGAAGGCGTACATGCCGTTGAGGCGTTCGGCGACCGCGTCGCCCCATTCGAGATAGCCGCGCAGCACGACCTCGGTGTCGGAGGCGGTGGTGAACCGGTGTCCCCGGTCGGTGAGTTGGCGGCGGAGTTCGGTGAAGTTGTAGGTCTCCCCGGAGTAGACGAGCGCGACGGTGCCGTCCGCCGTGTCGGCGGTCATCGGCTGGTGGCCGCCGGGCAGGTCGATGATCGCGAGCCGGCGGTGCCCGAGGGCCGCGGGGCCCTGGACCCAGGTGCCGCGGTCGTCCGGGCCCCGGCAGGCCATCGTCTCGGTCATCGCATCCAATGTCGCGGCCTCGGTGCGCAGTTCACGGTCGAAGGAGACCCAGCCGGTGATGCCACACATGCGTTACCTCCTGCGTCGGCACGCCGGGAAGAGGCCACCCACCTGCGCATTCCGTCTGCACGACCCACACCCGCCGAACCAGTTGTATCGAGCACCTACATGACGAGCGTGTGTCACACCCGTAGGGCCGGTCAACATGTCCGTAACCTGAACGGCCGCGCCACCCCCGGGTTTTCGGCCGTGCTTTGCGCACCCGAGGTCCGGGGATCGGGTCCCCACCGGGCGGCTCTCGTCAGGAACCGGCCATGGGCAAAGAGTTGGACAACATCCCCCGTGCGCCCCGAAGTTCAGAACTCGATCGGGTCCCGCACGATCGGGCAGGTCATGCAGTGCCCGCCGCCCCGGCCGCGCCCCAGTTCGGCGCCGACGATGGTGATGACCTCGACACCGGCCTTGCGCAGCAGGGTGTTGGTCTGGGTGTTGCGGTCGTAGGTGAAGACCACGCCCGGTTCCAGCGCGACCGCGTTGTTGCCGCTGTCCCACTGCTGGCGTTCGGAGGCGTAGACGTCACCGCCCGTCTCCACGACCCGCAGTCCGGGCAGGCCGAGTGCCTTGGCGACGACGTCGGTGAACGGGGTCGAGCCCTCGTCGACGACGTCGATGCCGGGCCCCCTGTCGCCAGGACGCAGGGAGAAGGTGTGGACGGCGTCCATGATGGCCGGGTACAGGGTCACCAAGTCGCGGTCGGCGAAGGTGAAGACGGTGTCGAGGTGCATCGCGGAGCGCAGCTTCGGCATCCCGGCGACGACGACGTGCTCGGCGGCGCCCAAGTCGAAGAGGGCCTTGGCGACTTGGGTGACGGCCTGGCGCGAGGTGCGCTCGCTCATGCCCATGAGGACCACGCCGTTGCCGACGGGCATGATGTCGCCGCCCTCGAACGTGGCCTGCCCCCAGTCGAGTTCGGGGTCGCCCCACCAGACGACGGAGCCCGCGAAGTCGGGATGGAAGGTGTAGATCGCCTTCATCAGGAGGGTCTCGTCGTGCCGGGCGGGCCAGTAGAGCGGGTTGAGGGTGAGGCCGCCGTAGAGCCAGCAGGTCGTGTCGCGGGTGTAGAGGGTGTTGGGCAGCGGGGGCATCAGGTATTCGCGCACGCCCGTCGACTCGCGGACGAGGGCCGTGTAGGGGGTGCGGTAGTCGTCGGGGAGGTCGGTGGTGGCGAGGCCGCCGATCAAGTACTTGGCCAGTTCGGCCGGTTCGAGGGATTCCAGGTAGGCGCGGGTCGTGTCGATGAGTCCGAGGCCGACCTCGTTCGCGACGATCTTCCGGTCCAGGAGCCAGTCCTTGGCGGCGGGGATCGTCATGGTCTGGGCGAGCAGTTCGTGCAACTCGACCACGTCGACGCCGCGTTCGCGGAGTCTGTTCACGAAGTCGGCGTGGTCGCGCTGGGCGTTCTCGACCCACATCACGTCGTCGAAGAGCAGGTCGTCGGAGTTGGTCGGGGTGAGCCTGCGGTGGGCCAGACCCGGCGCGCAGACCAGCACCTTGCGCAGCCGGCCGACCTCGGAGTGGACGCCGTACTCATGTCGGTTCACGCTGTCTTGACTGGTCACGGTGCACCTTTCCGTAGGCCGGGGGCGAGATCGGAGACGAGGTCAGAGGCTGATCCAGCCCAGCGTCAGGGCGACGATCCCGATGACGGCACCGGCGATCGAGACGGCGAGGATCACCACCTCCCGGGCCGAGAAGAGCGAACGTCCCTGCTCCCTGCGGGCCTTGACGAACAGGAAGGTGGCGGGCGCGTAGATGATGAGCGAGACGAGGAGGTACTTGAGTCCGGCCGCGTAGATGAGGAACGCGGTGTAGACCGTGGCGAGCACGGCGACCGCCAACTCGCCCCGCCCGGACTGGGTTTCAGCGAGCGCGATCCGTACGGCGAAGCCCGCCGCGAGCAGGAACGGGATCAGTGTCAGTGAACTGGTCAGGTCCAGCGCGAAGTTGAAGGCGTCGTCGGAGAAGTAGGTGACGACCAGGACGACTTGGCTGAGCAGGGTGGTCATCACCAGCGCGGGCACGGGTACGTCGGCCGCCGTGGACTTCTTCAGGAAGCGCGGCATGTCGTCGTCCTTGGCCGCCACGAACAGCACTTCGGCGGCCATCAACGTCCAGGCGAGATAGGCGCCGAGCACGGAGACGATCAGCCCGACGCTGACGAAGACCTTCCCCCAGGTGCCCACGGCGTGTTCCAGCACGCCCGCCATGGAGGGCTGCCGCAGTTCGGCGATCTCACCCATCGGCATCAGGCCGTAGGACACGATCGTGACCGACGCGAAGACGGCGAAGACGCTGAGGAAGCCGAGGACGGTCGCGCGGCCGACGTCTTCGCGGCGCTGGGCGTGCCGGGAGTAGACGCTGGCGCCCTCGACGCCGAGGAACACGAAGACCGTGGCCAGCATGGTGCCTTTGACCTGTTGGAACAGGGAGCCCGCGTAGTCCGCGCCGGCGAAGTTCTCCGCGAAGACGTGCGGCTTGAGATAGAAGAGCGCGAGGACGACGAAGACGAGGATCGGCACGACCTTGGCGACGGTGACGATCCGGTTGATGGCCGCCGCCTCCTTCACCCCGCGGCTGATCAGCAGGAAGAAGAGCCACAGTCCGGCCGAGGAGAGGACCACGGCGAGGACGGTGTCGCCCTCGCCGAGCGAGGGGGCGATGGTGCCGATCGTCGACATGATCAGCACCCAGTACGTCACGTTGCCGACGCAGGCACTGGCCCAGTAGCCGAACGCGGAGAAGAAACCGAGGTACTCGCCGAACCCGGCCTTCGCGTAGGCGTAGACACCGGCGTCGAGATCGGGTCTGCGGACGGCGAGGGTCTGGAAGACGAAGGCGAGCATCAGCATGCCGGTGCCGGCGACGGCCCAGGCGATCAGGGCACCGGCCACGCCCGTCTCCTGCGCGAACCGGCGCGGGAGGGAGAAGACACCGGCCCCGACCATGGAGCCGACGACCATGGTGGTCAGCGTCGGCAGGGTCAGCTTGGCGGTGGTCGTCCGTGTGTCGGTGGTGGCGGCTTGCGTCACCCGAGGGACGTTAGCAACCAATTGCCCCTATTGCCTGGCGGGCTTCCCCCATATGCCGCATCCGTCATTCGGCCCTATCGTGCTGTTATGGAGCACGCACTGAGTCCCGCCACCCTGACCGAACTGCGGCGCCCGCGCCCCTACCCCGCGGTCTCCGTGCTCACCCCGACGCATCGTCGCGAGCCCGACAACGCCCAGGATCCGGTCCGGCTGCGCAATGTGCTGGCCGAGGCCAAGAAACAGATGGAGGCCGATCCCGCGATCCCCCGGGAGCGGCGCATCGATGTCTGCCGTCAGCTCGACCAGGCCCTCGCCGAGGTCGACCTGGCGCACGCCGAGGAGGGTCTGGTGATCTTCGCCGCGCCGGGTGAGCACCAGGTGTGGTCCCTCGCCAGGTCCGTGCCCGAACGTGTGGTGCTCTCCGACACGTTCCTCACCCGCAATCTCGTCTCCGCGCAGGCCTCCGAGCGGCCGTTCTGGGTGCTGTCGGTCTCCGCGGACCGCGTCACGCTGTGGAACGGCGGTGTCGACCGGGTCGTCGAGGACCACACCGGCGGCTTCCCGCTGACCCGCGACCACCGGGACAACTTCGACGCCGAGCGCCAGGAGCGGATCGGCGACATGCCGAGCACCTTCCGCGACGAGGACACCCGCCACTTCCTGCGCGAGGCCGACACCGCGATGAGCAGGATCCTGCGCGAGCACAAGCGTCCCCTCTACCTCACCGGCGAGCAGGCCGCCCTGTCCGCCCTCGACGAGGTCGGCAGCGCCACCAAGGGCGCGGCGCACATCGCGCACGGCGGCCTCGCACACGGCACGCCCGACGCCGTGTGGCAGGCCGTACAGCCGCTGGTCGCCGCCGAGGCGCGCAAGAGCACCGTCACCGTGACCCGGGAACTCGAATCGGCGCGCGGGCGCAAGGAGTTCGCGGCCGGCGTCGACGAGGTCTGGCAGAACGCCCGCGAGGGCCGGGTGCGGCTGCTGGCCGTCGAGGAGAACTACCGCGTCACGGTCCGCGACGACCACGGCGACCATCTGGTCCCGGCCGACAGTAGCGACCTGGACTCCCGCGAGGACATCGTGGACGAGATCGTCGAACAGTGCCTGGAGACGGGAGCCGACGTCCGCTTCGTCCCCGACGGCACCCTGACCGACGCGGACGGCATCGCGGGCGTGCTGCGCTACTGAGCCCGCCCCTCCGCCCCCGAGGCCGCCCCTCCCCTCCGGCGTACGCTACGGCGTGATCGTCGACGGAGAGGGAGCGCACACGTGGGTGACCTGCTGGGCGTGGCAGTGCTGGGTGCGGGACACATGGGAGCCGACCACATACGCCGCCTCGACCAGGTGGTGAGCGGCGCAAGGGTCGCCGCGGTGGCCGACCCCGACACCGATCGTGCCAAGGAGGCGGTGGCAGGTCGGGACGCGGTCGCGGTGCACGAGGACGCCCTGGCCGCGCTCGACGCCCCCGGAGTCGAAGCGGTGCTCATCGCCTCACCCGGTCCCGCGCACGAGGAGGCGCTGCTCGCGGCCTTCGCACGCGGACTGCCGGTGCTGTGCGAGAAGCCCATGGTGCCCGACTCCACCGGAGCGCTCCGGGTGGTGGAGGCGGAGACACGGCTCGGGCGACGCCTGGCGCAGATCGGGTTCATGCGGCGCTACGACGCGGAGTACCAGCGCCTCAAGTCCCTGCTGGACAGCGGGCAGTTGGGGCGCCCGCTGATGCTGCACTGCACCCACCGCAATGTCTCGTCGCCGCCGTACTTCACCTCGGCGATGCTCATCGACAGCTCGGTCTCGCACGAGATCGACGCGGCCCGCTGGCTGCTCGGACAGGAACTCACCGCGGTGACCGTGCTCAGCCCGCGCTCGTCGGCGAACGCCCCGGAGGGCCTGCTCGACCCGCAGCTCGTCCTCTTCGAGACCGACGGCGGCGCCCTCGTGGACGTCGAGGTCTTCGTCAACTGCGGCTTCGGCTACCAGGTGCGCTGCGAGGCCGTGTGCGAGGCGGGCAGCGCCCGGATCGGCGAGGACCACACGATGCTCGTCACCACACGGGGCAGCGCACACGAGGACGTACCGCTGGACTACCTCGTACGCTTCGCGGACGCCTACGACCGCGAGGTGCGGTCCTGGGCCGACGCCACCCGGCAGGGTCTGGTCACCGGCCCGAGCGTCTGGGACGGCTACGCGTCCTCCGTGGTCGCCGAGGCCGGGGTCCGGGCGCAGGCGAGCGGCGGCCGGGTGACCGTCGACCTCGCCCCGCGCCCGGACCTGTACACCGACGTCAGCCACTGACACCGGAGTGGTACGCCGACGTCAGCCGCTGACGCTCGCCGCGCCCGACTCCAGGTGCCCGGTGAACCGGCGCGACCAGGTCGCGTCGGAGTCGACGGTGACCGTGAAGTCGTACCAACCGCTCTGATACGCCACGGCGTTGAAGAAGTCCTCCGCCGACGCACCCGCGGCGACCGTGTAGGTCCACGGTCCGTCGCTGCGATAGTGGTTGGAGGTGATGGTGAACGTCAGCGACGCGGCAGACGAGTTGGCCATCGTGAAGTAGATCGCCAGCTTGCCGGTGCTCGGCTCGACCGCGTAACGCGTGCTCACCTCAACGGACTTGCCCGCCTTCGTGGCATCGCCCTGGAAGCGGCGCAGGAAGCGGTTGGGGCCGACCATGCTGAGGTCGTACTTGCCGCTGCCGTAACCCGTACCGATGTTGAAGAAGTCGGAGGCGGTGCCGCCCGGGTCGACCGTGTACTGCCAGGGCGTGGTGTCGCGGTAGGCGTTGGGGTGGATGGAGAGATGGGCGGCGCTCTTGGCGGCGCCGCCCTGGTTGGACATCGCGAACCAGGCGAGGATCTTGCCGCTCGACCCGAACTCCAGGTGGTCCAGGTATCCGTTGGGCTGGTACGGCAGCGCGCGGGCGGGCCGGGTGCCGGTCTCCTGCGCGGGCAGGGCGTTGTTCGTCGGCACCGGGTTGGGCAGCGGGCCGCAGGTGGAGAGGCCGATGACGCTGGTCGCGGGGAGCGCGACGGAGCCGTGGACGGGGTTGGCGAAGTCGAAGACGCCGGTCAGGTCGCCGCTGACCTTGCGGCGCCAGGCGCTGATGTTGGGGCAGGCGGCGGGTGTGCCGAGGGACGTGGTCCAGGTCTCCAGGAAGCGCAGGACCGAGGTGTGTTCGAAGACCTCGGAGGAGACCCAACCTCCGCGTGTCCAGGGCGAGATGACGATCATCGGGACACGGAAGCCGAAGCCGTAGGGGACGCCGTTGAGGAACTCGCCGTCGGTGCCGGCGGGCGGGGCGGGCGGCGGGACGTGGTCGAAGTAGCCGTCGTTCTCGTCGTAGTTGAGGAACAGGACGGTCGAGTCGAAGACGTCCGGGTCGGCGGCGAGGGCCTGGTAGACGAGGCCGATGAAGTGGGCGCCGTCGCCCGGCGGGGCGTAGGGGTGCTCGGAGAAGGCCTGGTTGGGGACGACCCAGGAGACCTGCGGGAGGGTGCCCGCGAGGACGTCGGCCTTGATGGCGGCGGCGATGTCGTCGGGGGTCGAGCCGGTGGCGGCGGGGACGGAGGACATGCCTCGGTCGTAAAGGGGGCTGCCCGCCTTGGAGTTGGTGAAGTTCTTGAAGTAGGCGCAGGCGTTGTCGCCGTAGTTGTCCTGCGCGTTCTGGTAGACCTTCCAGGTCACTCCGGCGCTCTGCAGGGCTTCGGCGTAGGTCTGCCAGGTCAGGCCGGACTCGTCACCGCCGTCGTAGCTGGAGGAGTCGACCTTGCCGCTCCACAGGTAGGTGCGGTTGGGGCCGGTCGCGCTGAGGGTGGAGCAGAAGTAGGCGTCGCAGATGGTGTAGTTGTCGGCGAGCGCGTAGTGGAAGGGGATGTCGGCGCGGTCGAGGTAGCCGAGTGAGCGGACATTGCCCACGCCCGAGACCCAGTTGTCGAGGCGGCCCTTGTTCCACGCGGAGTGCTGCGACGACCAGGAGTGCGGCAGGTCGCCGTTGCACTGTGCCAGGGTCTCGCCGTCCTTGCCGCCCGCGGCCGGGGTGGCGCTCAGTTTCCACGGGTACTGACGGCCGCCGCCGTTGGGCTGGTTGAAGACCGGGTAGCCGCCGCTCAGCGTGATGCCGCTGCGGTCGTCGAAGCCGCGGACGCCCTTGAGTCGCCCGAAGTAGTGGTCGAAGCTGCGGTTCTCCTGCATGAGGATCACCACGTGTTTCACGTCCGAGATCGTGCCCGTCGCCGCCTGTTGGGCGGCGATCGCGGGCCGTGCGCCGGCGCCCGTCGCCATGCCCGCCGCAACGGTCGCACCGAGCCCCACGAAACTTCTTCGGCTGATCGGTGTCATTCGCCCCGTCCTCGTCCCAGGCGTGCCCGAGCGGCACACCGGGCGCAAGGGTGCACGGGGTGATCGCCAAGGTCCATACCGGGAGGGTGAGATGGAGGTGAACAGAGGTCAAAGTCGCCCTCCGAAGGCCGAGTTGTCCTCAGCCCAGCCGTTCAGACGTTCCCGAACAGGGCGCTCAGTCCCCGCTCGACGGCCGCGTCCATGTCCTCCTGCCCGGTGGCCACCACGTCGTACGTCCGCAGCAGGAAGCGGCGCAGCTCGGGGGTGGGGAAGTGGAGCAGGGCGAGGCCGAACGGCGAGTGGAACTCCAGCACCGTACGGGCGCGTCCGCACGGCCACAGGTGCACGTCTCCGCCACCGGCCGGCCTGCGCAGCCCCTCCTCCAGCAGCGACCGGGCGAAGGTCCAGGTGACGCCGTCGCCGTCGAGCGACACCTCGGGTGGGAAGTCGAGGTGCACGGCCAGTGGGTCCGAGGCGAGGTAGCGCAGCGTGGCCGACACGGGAAGCTCCGTGTCGTCCGCCGTGATCAGCCGGGCTCGGGTGGGCTGTTCGAGGGTGATGTCCATGATCGGTCTCCACTGCGGGCATGAGGTCGGCCGGATTGCCGTGATGCCTGTACGACTTCGCAGGTGCCGTTCGCATTACGCGGAACCCCGAATGAATCGATGTGACCTGCGTCACTTTTCCGTCGAGGTGTGGTGCTGGTGGTGAATTCGTTTGCGGTGGGACGAGTGGGGCCGGTGAGGTGGGCCCATGGACGGGGTCACGGAGTCGCCGCGACGAGCTGGGTGGCACAGGCCGGCGGTGATCGCGGCCCTGATGCCGGCCGCCTTCACCTTCGACACCGCGGAGAACCTGCCGGTCGGCCTCCTCGAACTCATCGCCGAGAGCCTCCGGGTGTCCGTGCCCGCGCTCGGACTGCTGGTCACCGGTTACGGCGTGACGGTGGCCGTCGTGTCCGTACCACTCGCCCACGTCGTGCGGGGTGGGCCCCGGCGACATGTGCTCACCGCACTGCTGGCCGCGCTGGTCGAGTCCTGGCGGAGCGCCGTCCACCGCGGGACCACGGCCGAGGCGGGCTGGCCGCTCTGGCTGAACGTGCCCTCGAAGGTGGCTCAGGTCGCCGCCGTCCGCGCGGTCGCCGCCGAACGCCGCGAGCACGACCTCGCGACCGGCACCCTCGTCGCCTCCGTCTGCCCAGGCATGGTCGACACCGCAACGTCCCGGCCCTGGTTCAGCGACTTCAGTCAGGCCCAGTCCCCCGCACAGGCGGCGCGGAGCGTGCTCGACCTCATCTTCGCCGACCACGTCGACCCCACCCATTACGGCGAGTTGGTCCGCTTCGGCAAGTCCCTGGACTGGTACGGCGGCACACCGCCGGTCGAGCAGGACCGGCTGGTCACACCGTGACCGCGGCCTCACGCCGTGCAACTCGCCGAACACGCCGGTTGGTTCCGACCGCACCCCGTGAACGGCGGCGCGGCCGGAACCAACTCGGACTGTCAGTCGCACACTTGAAGCGCTGACCCTTTAACTACCGTGTCGGACGGGCAGGTTCACGGAGTGAGCTGCCACTGTTCGATGTAGCCGACGTCGATCGCCGCGTGGTCCTGCACCCGCAACTTCCAGGTACCGGTGACGGGTTGGGCGGAGGCGTCGACGGTGAAGGTCTGGTCGACGTTGTCGGCGGAGCCGCCGGAGCGGTTCAGCAGGGAGTAGACCGTTCCGTTCGGGCCCACGAGGTCGACGGTCAGGTCACCCCGGTAGGTGTGGACGATCTTGACGTACACCTGGGTGGTGGCCGACGCGTTGCCGTCGCGGCCGGTGACCGTGATCGGGGACTCCACGGCGCCGGCGTTGTCGGGGATGTCGACGCGGGTGGTGCTGGCGTAGATGTTGGCCACCCGCCAGGTGAAGGCGGTGGTCGCGCTCGCGCCCGTGTCGTCGGTGACGGTCACCGTGACGTCACTGCTCCCGAGGGTGGTCGGGACGCCGGAGATCAGACCGGTGCTGCTGATGGTCAGTCCGTCCGGGAGTCCCGTGGCCGAATAGGTCAGGCCCGCACCGGAGTTGGTGGTGTACGCGTCCGTCTGCAGGGACACGGACTGTCCGACTCCGCTGATCTGACCGGCGATCGGGGCCACGTTGACACCGAGCGCGATCCGGCTGCCGACGTTGATCGCCGCCCAGGCGTCGGCCACCGCGAGGTAGGTCGGGCTGTAGGCGCCGAAGAGGTCCGCGGCGGCCTGAAGGGTCGCGGTGCGGGCACCGGCGTAGTTGGTGGACGAGGTCATGTACGTGGTGAGTGCCCGGTACCAGATCTTCTGGGCGTTGTCGATGCCGATGCCGGTGACGGGCACGCCGTCGTAGGTCGGGCTGTCGTAGGCGACGCCGTTGACGGTCTTCGCGCCGCTGCCCTCGGACAGCAGGTAGAAGAGGTGGTTCGCCGGGCCCGAGGAGTAGTGGACGTCGACGCTGCCGAGCGTCGAGCTCCAGTAGTCGCGGGACGCGCCGTCCTTGGAGGGCTTGTCCATGTAACGCAGCGGTGTGCCATTGCCGTTGATGTCGATCTTCTCGCCGACCAGGTAGTCGGGGACGTCGGCGGGCAGGTTCTCGTGGAACTCCACCGCGGCGGCGAAGATGTCCGAGGTGGCCTCGTTGAGGCCGCCCGACTCACCGGAGTAGGTGAGGCCGGCGGTCGCGGCGGTCACACCGTGGCTCATCTCGTGCGCGGCCACGTCAAGGGCCGTCAGCGGGTGCGTGTTGCCCGAGCCGTCGCCGTAGGTCATGCAGAAGCACGTGTCGGACCAGAAGGCGTTGACGTAGTTGTTGCCGTAGTGGGCCCGGCTGTAGGCGGCCACCCCGTCGTTGCGTATGCCGTTGCGGCCGAACACGTCCTTGTAGTAGTCCCAGGTGGCCGCGGCGCCGAACGCGACGTCCACGCCCGCGGTCTGCCGGTTGGCCGCGGTCCCGTCGCCCCAGACATCGTTGTCATCCGTGAACAGGGTGCCCGTGCCCGAGGTGCCCTGGTTCAGGTCGTAGGTCTTGTGTCCGGCGCGGTCGCCGTCGACGAGCTGGTACGTCGAGGTCGCCGGGTCCAGCGTGGTGCTGAGCGGGACCGTTCCGTTGAACTGGCCGGTGCCGGTGCCGGTTTCGATGCCCTGGTACTGGAAGACGGCCTTGCCCGAGTCGGCGTCGGTGATCACGTGGAGTTCGCTGGGGGTTCCGTCGTCCTGGAAGCCGCCGACAACCGCTTCCCAGGCGAGGACGGGCCTGGCGCCTGCGGCCCAGACGACGAGCCGCGGGGCGCCGTCGAGCTTCGCCTGTTCGCCACCCGCCTTCGCCGCCGCCGCGAGCGCCTTGGTCCTCACGGTCGCCGACGCCAGGTTCGGCGTCGTGTCCGGCAGGGTCAGGGCGGCCTTCGCGGCCTTCGTCACCGTGAGGCGACCGCTCTTGGCGTGGACGACCAGGTCGCCGCCCAGGACGGGCAGCCCGGAGTACGTCCGCTCGTAGCGGGTGTGGGTGGTGCCGTCGGCGTCCTGCGTGACGTCCTTGACGACGAGTTTCTCCTTGGCCCCGAGGCCGAGGGTCTTCGCCGTGCTCCTGACCGCCGCGCCCGCGCTCCTGAGGAGGGCGGCATGCTTCGCCGGCGACAGGGCGGCCGGGGCCGCCGAGGCCCGGGGGGTGGCCAGGATCTTCGCCGAGGTGTGGCCGCCGGGGGCGGCGGAGGCGGCGCCGGTCTGCATACCGGCGGCCAGCAGGGTGCCCACGGCGGTGAGCACCAGGGCTGCGGTGTATCTGGGGTGGTGCGGATAACGGTCATGCCGGGTCAAGGCGTTCTCCTTATGTGGGGTGATCGGACTCGGTGGAGTCCTGGAGAGCGGGTCGGGCCGGGGTACGGCCGTCCGGCGGCGCGCGGGTGTGAGGAGGAAGGGTGAGGGAGGAGTGAACGCTCGGTGAGCGTGGTGCACAGCAGAGTGGCATCACCCTCACAGAATTGTCATGGCTGCAACAAAGCATCGGCTCAAAATGACCGCTGCGTACTGCGGATCACCCACTTGGGCGACACTTTTCGGCCTCGCGCCGGGCGTCGGCGCCACGCGGGAACATCAGCCCGTCGAACAGATAGTTGAATATCGACTCGGGAGGGTAACTAATCCCTCAACTCGCGTACGGCGTATACGACTTGCTCCACCAGGGCAGCTACGCCACGAGCACGGCACAAGTCGCCCGTGAAGACGCTGGCATATGCCAGAAGCACCACCGGATCGTGTGTTGCCAAATCCCTTACAGGGCGTCGCAGGCTGTGCGACAGTCGTAACCGGTCCCTCCATCCGCCTTGGTCGTACCGTCCCCGCATCGGAGTGCGTCATGCCGTCCCATCTCTCTGCGGACCGCCCAGCCGCCCAGCCGCCCGCGCGCGGCTCGGTCGACGCGCTGATATCGCAGGCACGACGGCTCATGGGCGACGTGGACGCCGTACGACGGGACGCGCAGCAGGACGGGTCGGACCCGCAGGAGCGGTGGCAGCGGGCGCTGTGCGATCTGGCGCTGCATCAACTCAACGATCTCGACGAGCACTTGGCCCAGCTGCGGGACGGCCCGCCGCCCGTGCCGGCGACCGCCGAGGAGCCGCTCGCACCGACTGCCGTACCGGACGCGTCCCGACCCGACTCGCTGCTCAGCCGGGTCGGCAGCGCCGAGTGGAATCTGCTGACGGACGAGGCGAGTTGGTCCGGCGAGCTGTACCAGATCCTCGGCCGTGATCCGGCCGCTCCCCCGCTCACCCTCGACGAACTGCCGTCCCTGGTCCTCGACGAGGACCGGCCGGGGCTGACGGCGATGGTCACGGACTGCCTGGTCGACGCCAAGCCCATCGACGGCGAGTTCCGCGTCGTACGGCCCGACGGCGCCGTACGGACCGTGCACATGATGGGCGAGCCCGTGCTCGACGCCGACGGTGGCACCGCCTCGATGTGGGCCGTGCTGCGGGACGTCAGCGAACTGCGCCGCAGCCAGCGGACGGTGAGCGAGACCCGTGACTCGCTGCAGCGTCACCGGCACCACGCGCAGACCGAGCGCCGGCTCGCGGTCGAGCTGCAGGAGGCCGTGCTGCCGCCGTGGCGCGGCTCCCTGCGGCTCCCGCACCAGGGGCCGGAGACACTGGACCTGGCCGCCCGCTATCTGCCCTCGTCGACGAGCGCGCTGATCGGCGGCGACTGGTACGACGCGCTCCAACTGTCCGACGGCGCCACCCTGTTGAGCGTCGGCGACCTCACCGGACACGGGGTCGCCGTCACCTCGGGCATGGCGATGCTGCTCGGCGCGCTGCGCGGCATGGCGATGGCGGGCACCGAGCCCGGCCAACTGATGTCCTGGCTCAACCAGTTACTCGACGCCACCGTGCAACCGGCCCTGGGCAGCGCGGTGTGCTGCCGCTACCGGCCCGAGACCCGCACCCTGGCGTGGGCGCAGGCAGGACACCCCGCCCCGCTGCTGTTCCGCGACGGGACGGGGCGCGTGCTGAGCGCACCGGACGGCGTCCTACTCGGCGCCACCTCGGGAGCGGCCTACGGACAGGCCGAGGAGACCCTCGAGGCGGGCGACGTACTCCTGCTGCACACGGACGGACTGGTCCCCGGGCGCAGCGGAGAGGCCGCCGTGCACCAACTCCTGGACCTGGCCCCGCGGTTCGGCGAGGCACGCACCGCACAGGACTGCGTACGGATGGTCGTGGAGGAGTTCGGCGACACCGAGCGCGCGGACGACGCGTGCGTGCTCATCGCCAGGACCACCTGACGAGTCGCCAGGACCATCCGGCGAGGAAGCGGCGGCGCAACCCCCTTACGCCTGTGCGGTGTTGCCGCCGCTGGCCCTCGGGCTCCTCGGCTGTGTCCTCGGCAGCGCGAGTTTGATCTCCTCCCGCAGTTCGTGGATCCTCGGATAGCTGGAGTACTGGGCGGTGAGCCGGTACATCTCGCGCAGCCGGTCCCAGGTGCGGTGGGAGGAGTTCGATCCCATCGACACCAGGGCCAACCGCGCGTACCTGTCCGCCTGTTCGGGGTCGTCGGCGATGAAGCAGGCCGAGGCCATCGACAGGAAGTCGAAGATCTTCGAGCGCTGCCGTCCGTCGACCCGCAGTGCCAGGGCCTTCTCCGCGAAGTGCTGGGCGTGCACGGCCGCTCCCGGCTCGTGCTCGGCCAGCGTGCGGTAGGCCAGGGCCTGCATGCCGTAGAGGTCCTCCTCCTTGAACGTCTGCATCCAGCTCGGGGACGGTACGTCGCCGCGGTCGGAGACGAAGAGGTCCTCCGCCTGGCCGAGGGTGCGGCGCATCGCCTGGCCCTTGCCCATCGACGCCTGTGCCCAGGCCTCGATGGTGTAGAGCATCGCCCGGGTGCGCGGCAGCACCTCGTCGCCGGAGCCGGTCTTGGCGAGCTTCATGAGATCGAGTGCGTCGTCGGGCCGGCCCAGGTGCACCATCTGGCGAGCCGCCCGGGAGAGCGCCTCCCCGGCGCGGGGCCGGTCGCCGCCCTCACGGGCCGCGTGGGCGGCGATGACGAAGTACTTCTGGGCCGTGGGCTCCAGGCCGACGTCGTGCGACATCCAGCCCGCGAGTACGGCGAGGTTGGCGGCGACGCCCCACAGGCGCCGCTGGAGATGGTCGGGGTGCCGGTAGGCGAGCATGCCGCCCACCTCGTTGAGCTGTCCCACCACGGCCTTGCGTTGCAGCCCGCCGCCGCGGGCCGCGTCCCAGGCTCGGAACACCTCGACGGACGCCTCCAGTTCCTCGATCTCCTGCGACCCGATGGGGGCGGCCTCGTAGCGGTCGAACCCAGCGGGGTCGGCGTGCAGGGGATCGTCGAACCGGGGAGCGTCGGCGGAAAGAGTCGGATCGGAGTGCAGCCAGTCGTACATGGCGCTGCTGAGTGCGGAGCCTGCGGCGAGCGCGGCGCCCGCGCCCACCAAGCCGCGTCGGTTGAGCATGAGGTCCATTCCCGTGAATTCGGTGAGGACCGCAGCAGTCCGTTCGGGCGCCCACGGCACACCGTCGGGATGTTCCACACTCCCGTCGTCGGGCCGTTTCCCCGTACGCCCGTGCCGGACCAGACCGAGGTCCTCGATGGTCACGACACGGCCGAGACGCTCGGTGAACAGAGCCGCCAGCACCCGTGGCACCGGATCGCGCGGGATCTCTCCCGTGTCGATCCAACGCCGTACCCGCGAGGTGTCGGTCGACAGCTGGGGGTGGCCCATGGCCGCCGCCTGCCGGTTGACCCTCCGCGCGAGTTCGCCCTTGGACCAGCCGGCCAGGCCGAACAGGTCCGAGAGACGGGAGTTGGGTTGTCCGTTCACGTCAAGCCCCCAGGTTCTCGGCTGACTTGAACATAGCCCGGTGCGCTGTGCCGGGCGACTATTCGCCATGGTTCGCCAGGGTGCGCCAGATGGTGTGCCACTGCGCATCTGGTGTCGGGTAGGAACGCGCCACCCCGACCCGGTCGCCCAGGGACACTCCCCAGGGTGCACCGGTGGGACCGGGCCGGGTAGCGCGCTTGCTTGGACAGGCACTGCAGGCACACGAAGGGATCTGTATCTCCCATGTACACAGCATCGTCCTCCGTGTCCGCCCCGCCCCGGTCGCTGCACCCCCGCCCGGGCGCCGGCGGCCCCTATCTCGACCCGGCGCGCCCGGCGGCCGGCCCCGTGCTCGGTGCGGGCAGGCCGCGGCGCGTTCCGGGGATCGGCACCCAACCCGTCAGCGGGAGACTCGACTTGTCCGGCCCTCAGGGCGCCCAGCTGCGTACGGCGATCGCGTCGGTGCACCGGATCTGCCCGGAGTTCGCTCCGGTGCAGGTGCTACGCCGCAACGGGCGCTCCGTGCTCCTGGTCGGAACGACCGGACGCAGCACGGCCGTAGCGAAGTGTTTACTGGACCACTCCCCCGCGTGGGCCGAGCGGATCCGGCACGAGATAGCGGCGTACCGCTCGTTCGTCCGGCACCGCCCGCCGGTGCGGGTGCCGCGGCTGATCGCGGCGGACCCGGACAACTGCACGCTGGTCATCGAGCGGATGCCGGGCCGGGTGGCGGCGCTGCACCGGCACCCGGCGGAGGCGCCGCCGCGGGCGGACATCAGGGCGGCACTCGGCGCGATCTGCCGGCTGAACGCGTGGCGGCCACCGGCGGGCACCTTCGACGCCCCGCTGGACTACGCGGCCCGTATCTCCCGCTATCACGAGCTGGGGCTGCTCACCGACCGGGACATGGGAGACCTGCAGAAGCTGCTGCACGGCATCGCGCACTCGGCGGGCCGTCAGGGCATGGGCCAGTTCTGCCACGGCGACGCCCTGCTGTCCAACATCCTCCTCTCACCGGCCGGTCCAGTGCTGGTGGACTGGGAGCACGCGGGCTGGTACCTGCCGGGCTACGACCTGGCGACGCTGTGGGCGGTCCTCGGGGACGCGCCGGTGGCCCGGCGGCAGATCAGCCAGATCGCGCAGTCGGCGGGACCGGCGTCGCGTGACGCGTTCCTGGTGAACCTGATGCTGGTGCTGACCCGGGAGATCCGTACCTACGAGATGGCCGTGCAGCGTTCGATGCACGACACGACCCCGGCGGCTCCGGGGGCTGCCCACCCGGGTGCTGCGCCGTCCGGCGAGGAACAACGGCTGCTGCTGAGGCGGCTGCACGACGACTGCCAGATGGCCCGCCGGGCCGTGCGTGCGGCGGTCGGCACTCGCTGACGGGGATGACGGTCCGCGGTGCGCCCTGCAGCGGCGCACCGCGGACCTTCATGTGTCTCGGCCATATATGGCGCCCCCCTATATGGCTCGTCCATTGGTGTACTCCACTGACGCCCCGCAGGCCCGAAAGCCGCCGCCACGAAACTCCTCGTATCCCCTGTTGACATGGGAAATCGCCTTTCTCTGGGCATGATTGACGGATCGTCGGCCAGCCGGTACCACTGACGCACGCCCGGCCCCGCACGGTTCATCACGCCCCACCGTCCCAGGAGGCTGCATTGCGAGGATCCTCGACCGACCCCAACCGCTCTCCCGGACACAGACGCGCGCGAAGATCCGCGGGCGCGCTCGCCACCGCCGCCCTGCTGCTGCCTCTCCTCGGCGCGGCCCCCTCGGGGAACGCCACCGACTCCTCCGCCTCCACCCTCCAGCGGGCGTTCGCGTCGGCGTCCGCCGAGTACCACGTGCCGCAGACCGTGCTGCTGGCCGTCTCCTACCTCCAGTCCCGCTGGGACCAGCACGGCGGAGCGCCGAGCGTGACCGGCGGCTACGGCCCGATGCACCTCACGGACGCCCGTACCGCCCTCGCCGCGACGGAGCACCTGAGCGAGGGCACCGAGGACCCCCGCGGCGACAGCGCCCGCACGGCCCTGCATCCCAGCGCGCAGCTCCCGGCGGAGTCCCAACTCCCGGCCCGGCTCAGGACGTTGACGAAGGCGGTCGAGCTGACCGGCCTTCCGGCGGCCGACCTCCGTACCGACGGCGCCGCCAATGTGGACGGCGGCGCCGCGCTGCTCGCCGCCGCGCAGAAGGACCTGGGCGAGCCACTGAGCGCCGACCCCGCCGACTGGTACGGCGCGATCGCCCGCTTCTCCGGCGCCGACGACACGGCCACCGCCGCCGCGTATGCCAACGATGTCTACGACGTGATCCGCACCGGCGAGGAGCGCACCACGGACGCCGGGCAGCAGGTCGCCCTGGCCGCCCAGCCGGACCTCGCCCCCGACACCGCGCAGCTGGAGCGGACCGGACTGCGCACGGTCTCCGCCGACGGCACCGAGTGCCCGAAGAAGGTGTCCTGCGAGTGGATCCCGGCCCCGTACTCGGAGTTCGGGAACAACGACTACGGCAACCACGACCTCGGCGACCGGCCCACGTCGCAGAGCATCAAGTACATCGTCGTCCATGACACGGAAGGCCAGTGGGAGGGTGTCCTGAACCTGGTCCAGGACCCCACCTATGTGTCCTGGAACTACACGATCCGCTCCACCGACGGTCTCATCGCCCAGCATGTGAAGGCCAAGGACGTGGCCTGGCACGCGGGCAACTGGTACATCAACGCCAAGTCGATCGGCATCGAGCACGAGGGCTTCCTCGCCGCGCCGGACGCCTGGTACACGGAGGCGATGTACCGCTCGTCGGCGCGCCTGGTGAAGTACCTGACGAAGAAGTACGGCATCCCGCTGGACCGGCAGCACATCCTCGGCCACGACACCGTGCCGGGCCCGACCACGTCCACGGTCCCCGGGATGCACACCGACCCGGGCCCGTACTGGGACTGGGCGCACTACTTCACCCTGCTGGGCCACCCCTTCCAGCAGACCGCCAAGAAGAGCGGCGGCCTGGTGACGATCCGCCCCGACTACGCCGCCAACCAGCCGGTGTACACGGGCTGCGTCACCAAGGGCGTGCCCTGCGCGGTGCACGGGTCGAGCGAGGTCCGGCTGTACTCCGGGCCCGGCGAGACCTACCCCCTGATCAAGGACATCGGCCTCGGGACGACCCCGACCACCGGGGTCAACGACCTCTCCTCACGGGTCTCCACCGGCCAGCAGTACGCGGTGGCCGACCGCTCCGGCGACTGGACCGCGATCTGGTACCTGGGCCAGGAGGCCTGGTTCAAGAACCCGAAGAAGCACCCGACGGCGGTCGGGGCGGCCGGGTGGGTGATCACGCCGAAGGAGGGTCTGGACAGCGTCCCGGTGTACGGCCGCGCCTATCCGGAGGCCTCCGCCTATCCGACGGGAGTGCCCGTCCAGGCGGTGTCCCCGCTGCCGTACACGCTGCTCAAGGGCCAGAAGTACGTGGTCGGTGACAAGGTGCCCGGCGAGTACTACTACGCGGTCACCTTCACCACCGACTCGCACAAGGTCGTCGTAGGAAAGGATCTCTACTACGAGATCCAGTACGGGCACCGGGTGGAGTTCGTGCGGGCCGCGGACGTCCAGCTGAAACGGTCCGGCCGGTAGGCAGCCGCCTCAGCCCTGCTGGAACAGTTCCGCCGGGAGCGGTTTCAGCAGGGCGTAGAGGTCGTCCGTGATGGGGCGGTCCCAGGCGGCGATGGTGACCAGGACGTTGTCGCTGCGGTCGAACTGGACGCAGGAGATCCGGCTCTCGGAGAGCTTGAGGCGGCGCACGATCAGCAGGTTGTCGCCCTGCATCACCGGCATGTCCTCGACGCCCACGACGGTCACCTCCTCGTCGTTCTCCAGCGCGAGCAGCAGCTGCGCGACCTCGAAGGGGACCTCGTCCTCGGCGACGTCGCGGGCCGGGGAGCCCTCGGGCAGATTGCCGATGACCATCGCGGGGCCGCGACCGCCGAAGAGGTCGTAGCGCAGGAAGACACCCTGGCAGCTGCCGTCGGGGGCGGGCAGCAGGCCGGCGCCGAGGTTGCCGGGCCAGTCACCCGGATCCATGGCCAGCACATCGAATTCGGGGCCGGCGGGGGTGGCGCTGCGGCGGCGGAGGAACGACATGCAGCAATGGTACGGGGTGCCGTCCGGCGGTGGGGCCGTGGCCAGGTTCGGGTGCGTGGTCGGGTGCGGGTTCGTGGGGGCTGGGCGCGCAGTTCCCCGCGCCCCTTGGGTGGGTGCGTCCTACGTCGGCTGAATCAGTACCGTTTCCAATCCTGAGCGTTCCGTACCCACCTTCCTGCACACTGCCGAAAGCAAGCGCACCACCGCCGGTTCGTCCGTGTGGAGTTCTACGGCGATCTCGGCGTCCGTGTGGCCATCCGCGGCCAGGGTCGCCGCGGTGCGTTCCCGGGTCGTGAGCGTGTCTGTTTCGGTGCTGTGGAGGCGGCGGGGGCGTAGGCCTGCGGCGGCGAGTTCGGTGCGGGCCGTGTCGGCGAGGCCGTCGGCGCCGCACTGGACGGCCGCGTCGAGGCCGCGGTAGAGGTGTTCGGCGGCTTCCTTGGGGCGGCCGGTGCGGCGGAGTTCGGTGCCGAGGGCGACCAGCGCACACGCCAACTCGTAGGCGGCCGGGGAGCGTTCGAGGTGGGCGACCGACTCCTCCAGGAGTTTTGCGCGGGCCGAGCCGGAGGAGACCTCGGCGGCGACGCGCAGGGCCTGGCCGATGGCGGACGGGGTGCCGAACTGGCGGGCGCGGGCGACCGCTTCGTGGGCGGTGGCGACGGCGCGCTCGGGGGTGTCGTGGCTCTCGGCGCGGGCGAGGTGGAGCTGCCAGGGGCACCAGGCGGGGTTGCGGATGCCGCGCGGGTCCAGGCGGCGGCCGGCGGAGGCCAGTTCCTCGGTCGCGTCCTTGGTGAGGCCGCGCGCGAGCAGGAGTTCGCCGTAGACGGTCTGGGCGTCCGGGAAGACGACGGCGGCGGGGAAGGGCTCCGCGAAGGCGTGGTCCTCGGCGAGTTGCGCTGCCTCGGCCACCCGGCCGCGAGCCAGCAGGACCTCGATGAGGATGCCGGTGCCGTACCAGTAGACGGGGGTGCCGGGCCCGACCCGTTCGGCGAGGCGCAGGCCCGCGCGGGCGAAGTCCTCGGCCTCGGCCAGCCGGCCGCGCCGGTAGCGGAGGTAGCCGAGGAGGGTGTAGCCGAAGGACAGGTGCGCGCCGCGCCAGCCCTGCTGTTCGAAGTCGGCGATGCCGGTGGCGAAGAGTTCCTCCGCGCGGCCCGGCCGGTCGCAGTACATGAAGGCGAGGGCGACGAGTACCGGTACCTCGAAGCCCCGGTCGGCCTCCGCCCAGCCGAGGCCACCGTCCAGAGCGCGTTCGGCATGGTGCAGGGCCACATGTGCGGGTTCACCACGGAGTACGGCGTCCCAGGTGCGCAGGCCGATGATGTAGCGCTCGGTGAGGTCGCGGCCCTTGAGGCGGTCGGCGAGTTTGGTGAGGCGGCGGGAGCGCGAGGGGTGGTCGGGTTCGTCGGCGCGGAAGGCGTCCCACATGAACTGCTCGGAGAGCATGCGGAGTTTGACCCGGGCGTCGTCGGTGACGCGGATCTCTCGGGCGAGGGTGTCGGAGGCCTCGGCGAGGCGGTCGCTGTGGGCGAGGACCTGGGAGAGGCGGTAGACGATGTTCTGCCGCAGGGCGGCGTCGCTGATCGGCTCTTCGAGGGCGGCGCGCAGATGGTTGACGGTGGTCGCCGGTTCGGTGAGCAGGGAGGCGCTGCCCAGTTCGTACAGGACGGCGGCCCGGTCGTCGAAGGGCGGGGGTTCGCGCAGGGCGCGGGCGAGATAGCTGCGGGCCGTGTCGGGGGCGCCCGCGCGCAGGGTTTCGCCGGCCGCCGCGCGGAGTTGCTGGACGACCCAGTTGTCGCCGTCGGGGTGGGTCTCCATGAGGT
This sequence comes from Streptomyces sp. NPDC088350, assembly GCF_044753545.1. Lineage (NCBI taxonomy): Bacteria > Bacillati > Actinomycetota > Actinomycetes > Kitasatosporales > Streptomycetaceae > Streptomyces > Streptomyces sp. NPDC088350. The sequence goes on from NZ_JBIVNL010000017.1 coordinate 172,402, forward strand.
GGCGGGCGGCGGCGGAGGGGCCCTGGCCCTCGTTGATGACGCACCAGGCGGCCTGGCCGTGCAGAGCCACGCGGACGCCTGCGGGGATGGCCCGGTAGACGGCGGTGGCGATGAGCGGGTGGACGAATTCGAGCGTGCCCGCGGCGGTCGGCGTGCCGGCGAGGATACGGGCGTCGCGCAGCGCGTCGGCGGCGTCGGCGGCCTCCTCGTGGCCGAGTCCGGCGACGGCGGCGGCGAGCATCGGATGGGTCTCGGTGCCGAGGACCGCGCAGGCCCAGGCGAAGCGGACGGTGGAGGTGCCGAGGCGTTCGAGGCGGGTGAGGAGACCGCTGCCCTTGACGGCGGCGGCGAGGTCGCGCAGCAGGTACGCCCCGGCTTCGGTGGGGTTCAGGCCGCGGTCGTGGACCTTGGCGGTGAGTTCGACGGTCTCGAACGGGTTCCCGGCCGTGACGGCCCAGCACTCGCGGCAGAACGCGTCGTCGGCGTGCGCGCCGAGCGTCTCCCGCACCAGGTCGGCGACGGCGACGGCGCTGAGCGGTTCGAGGTCGAGGGGGCGTCCGCCGGCCCGGCCGGGCAGTCCCCTGAACGACTCGGCGTGGTCGGGGAGTTCGTCGGGCCGGTAGGCGACGACGACCAGCAGCGGGAGTTGCTCGGCGCGGGGCGCGAACGCGGCCAGCCAGCCCAGGGATTCGGGGTCGGCCCAGTGCGCGTCGTCGAGGACGAGGACCATCGGGGCACGCTTCACCGCGAGGTGGGTGAGCACCCAGTCGAGGCCGTCGCGCAGGCCCTGTTGGTCGGGCGGGGAGCCTTCGGTGGGGGCGCGCAGGCCGAGGGCGGGGCCGACGATGTCGTACCAACTCCCCAGTGCGGCACGGAGATCCGCGTCGGCCGATCCGGCGAACTGGGGTTGCAGCAGTTGGCGCGCGACATGGAAGGCGACGCGCTGTTCCTGGTCGCCGCCCCGCGCGGACAGCACGGTGCAGCCCTGTGCGGCGGCGCGGCGGCGCACCTCGCTGAGGAGGGTGGTCTTGCCGATGCCGGCCCGTCCCGCGAAGGCGAGCAGGGCACCGCGCGGGCGGTCCCCCGGCTCGGCTCCGTCCGTGCGCAAGCCCGTGAGCTCGCCCAACGCCTCGTCCACTGCGGCGAGTTCACTCTCCCGTTCGAAGAGTGTGCTTCTGCCGCGTACGCTCCGCTGTCCCATCCCATACCCCCTGCCACGGTGGTGCGCCCGCGCGGGGAGCGAACGCGTACCGTGAGCTACAGGGACCTCAGCGTACGCTTCCCGAGGGTCCCGCGACCCGAGAGTCGGCGAAGGCGTACTGGCCGGTTTTCCGCTGCCGCCGGTGATCGCGGGCGATACGGGTTCCTCCTGAGAGGCAACTGGTCGGCAGTGGGCGGTACTTCGCGTGACCGGTCGTACACCTGAGGGCGAACGACGGTGGCACTACGGCTGTTTGCTCACCGGACGTGGTCGAAGCCGCCGGGGTGAGGCCGACTTTCTCACTCCTCCCACGCCCTCGGCGGCACCACCGCGATCGGGCTCGCCGCGTGCAGCAGGACCGCCTGAGTCACCGAGCCGAGCAACCGCGCCGGGGACAGCAGACGGCGGCGATGGCGGCCCACGACGACCAGGTCGGCGTCCTTGGAGGCGGCGACGAGGTGGCCGGCCGCGTCGCCCGGCGCGACGTACGGCTCGGTGCGGACGTCGGGGTGGTTCTTGCTGTGCGGGGCGAGGAGGGAGTCGGTGAGGATGCGGGTCTCGTTCTCGATGGCGTCCTGGTCGACGACCGGTGGGGCCAGTTCGCCGGGGGACGCCCAGGTCTGCGCTGGCCACGGGTAGGCGGCGACGACCTGGAGGCGGGCCTGGCGAAGGGCGGCCTCGGCGAAGGCGAAGGCCAGGGTGGTCTCGTCGGGACTGTCCACGTGCAGGCCGACGACCACCCGGGGGCCGGGTCCGGCCGGAACGTCGCCGTGCACCTCTCGTCCGGGCCGGGGCACCACGACGACGGGGCAGCGGGCGTCGCGGGCGGCGGCCATGCCGTTGGAGCCGAGCAGCAGGCTGGCGAAGCCGCCCCGGCCGCGGGAACCGAGCACCAACAGCTGTGCTGTGGAACCGAGTTCGGGCAGCACGGCGGCCGGCGCGCCCCGCAGTCCGAGGTACTCCATGACCGGCCGGTCGGCACGTCCTTCGAGATACGTGCGGACCTGGTCGAGCACCGCGTCCTGCTCTTGGTCCGGCGGCCCGGCGACCTGGACACCGGGCGGTGTCCACGCGGCGGCGTACTGCCACACATGGACGACCCGCAGTGGCGCCCCGCGTCCACGGGCCGCGTCGAGGGCCCAGTCCAGGGCGCGCAGGCTGTCGTCCGAACCGTCGACCGCCGCGATGACCGGCAGGGTGCTCATGGGTTCCTCACCTCCGGAACAGCAAGACCTTTCCCCTCTGGGGCCAGCCTGGCTCAGGCGTCGGCTCCAGAAGGGTTCTCAAGGTCGCGTGTCCGGAAAAACCGGCGGAACACCCCGAAGAGACGGAAAAAGAGGGGGAACACCCCTCACGTCAGATCGAACTCCCCCTCCCGCGCCCCCGACACGAACGCGCCCCATTCCGCGGGCGTGAAGATCAAGGAAGGGCTCTGTGGGCGGCCGCTGTTGCGCATCGCGATGAATCCCTCGACAAAGGCGATCTGGACATCCCCCAGGCCACGGCTGCTCGAGTGCCAATCGGCGTCACTGAGGTCCAGCTCCGGCTTGTCCCAGCCCGCAAGCGGGTGTTGCTGGATGGTGCTCTCGGCCACGTCCGTGCTCCTCCCGATTCGTCGTCCGCGGCCAGCCTAGCGATCGGCTTCTGATGCCAACAGGCCACGTGAGGGGGACCTTTCAGGAGGCGGGTGGTTCGCTGCCCACGAGCCACATCGAGAAGAACTGGGATCCGCCGCCGTAGGCGTGCCCGAGAACCCGTCGAGCGCCTTCCACCTGGTGTTCTCCGGCCTGGCCGCGCACCTGGAGGGCGGCCTCCGCGAAGCGGATCATGCCCGAGGCGCCGATCGGATTGGTCGACAGCACACCCCCTGACATGTTCACGGGAAGGTCGCCGTCCAGCTCGGTCACCCCCGATTCGGTGAGTTTCCAGCCCTCTCCCTCCTCGGCGAACCCAAGGTTCTCCAGCCACATGGGCTCGTACCACGAGAACGGCACATACATCTCCACGGCGTCGATGTCCCGGCGCGGATCGGCGATCCCCGCCTGCCGGTACACATCGGCCGCGCAGTCCTTGCCGGCCTGCGGCGACACACAGTCCTTTCCGGCGAACAGTGTGGGTTCGCTCCGCATGGCGCCCCCATGCATCCAGGCCGCCGGACGTGGTGCCCTGGCCGCGCCCGCCCGGTCGGTGAGGACCATCGCGCAGGCACCGTCCGAGGACGGGCAGGTCTCGGAGTAGCGGATCGGGTCCCACAGCATCGGCGAGGCCTGGACCTTCTCCAGCGTGATGTCGTGCTCGTGGAGATGCGCGTACGGGTTCTTCAGCGCGTTGCGCCGGTCCTTGTACGCCACGAGGGAACCGACCGTGTCGGGCGCGCCGGTGCGCCGCATGTAGGCCCGCACATGGGGGGCGAAGAACCCGCCCGCACCCGCGAGGAGGGGCTGCTGGAAGGGGATCGGCAGGGACAGCCCCCACATGGCGTTCGACTCGGACTGCTTCTCGAAGGCCAGCGTGAGGACAGTGCCGTGCACGCGGGCGGCGACGAGGTTCGCGGCGACCAGGGCCGTGGACCCGCCCACCGAACCGGCGGTGTGCACCCGCAGCATGGGCTTCCCCACGGCGCCCAGCGCGTCGGCGAGGTACAGCTCGGGCATCATGACGCCCTCGAAGAAGTCGGGCGCTTTCCCGATGACGACGGCGTCGATGTCGGCCCACGTCAACTCGGCGTCGTCCAGCGCACGTTGGGCCGCCTCGCGGACGAGCCCGGCGATCGACACGTCCCGGCGCGCGGCGACATGCTTGGTCTGGCCGATGCCTACGACGGCCACGGGCTCCTTGCTCATCGCGGATCCCCTTCGAGTACGGCGACCAGGTTCTGTTGCAGACAGGGACCGGAGGTGGCGTGGGCGAGGGCCCGGTCGGACTCGCCCCGGTGGATGCGCGCGGCGGCCTCGCCGATGCGGATCAGCCCGGCGGCCATGACCGGGTTCGCGGCGAGGGCTCCTCCGGACGGGTTGACGCGTACGTCGTCGCCGAGGCGCAGTGCCTTGCGCAGGACGACCTCCTGCGCGGTGAACGGCGCGTGCAACTCGGCCGTGTCGACGGGCCGTTCGAAGGCACCGGCCTTCTCGGCGGCGAGCCGGGTGGACGGCGAGTCGGTCAACTCGCGTACGCCCAGGCCGTGTGCCTCGATGCGGTGGTCGATCCCTCGGATCCAGGCGGGCCGTTCGCACAGTTCACGCGCCCGGTCTCCGGCCGCGAGGATGACGGCGGCGGCGCCGTCACCGATGGGCGGGCAGTCACCCGTGCGCAGCGGCCGTACGACGTAGTCCCCTTGCGGAACTGAACCCCGCACCTGCGCATGGGAGTTGGCGCTCGCGTCGGTACGGCTGCGGGCCGCCACTGCCGCGAGTGCGGGTTCGTCGGTGTCGCCGGCGTCGATGAGGGCTTGCGCCTGGAGGGCGGCGAGGGCGACGGAGTCCGGCCACAGGGGGGCGACGTAGTACGGGTCGAGCTGTCGGGTCAGGACGTCGCGTACGGAGCCGGGGGACGACTTGCCGTACGAGTAGACGAGCGCGGTGTCGGCGTCGCCGGTGAGGAGTTTGGTCCAGGCCTCGTAGAGCGCCCAGGCGCCGTCCATCTCGACGTGCGACTCGGAGATCGGCGGCCAGGCGCCGACGCCGTCGAGGGCGAGGGTGAAGGAGAAGGCGCGGCCGGCGAGGTAGTCGCTGGAGCCGGAGCAGGTGAAGTCGATGTCGGCGGTCTTCAGACCGGTCTGTTCGAGTACGCCGTGCAGGACCGGCATCAGCATCTCCACCTCGGAGAGCTCCTCGGTGGTGCGCCGGTGGTCGGTCTGCGCGAAGGCGACGACGGCGATCTCACGCATCGCGGCGGCTCCATGCATCACAGCAACTCCTTGTAGGCGTCGTAGTCCGCGTCGGGCTCGCCGGTCGGCCGGTAGTGGTCCGGATAGCGACCGCCCTCGGTCCACACGGCCTCGACGCGCAGCCCCATGCGCACCTGGTCGTAGGGGATGCCGCCGATGCGTCCGTGCAGCGCGAGGTCGGCGCCGTCGAGGGCGATGTGCGCGTAGACGTACGGCACTTCGATGTCGAGGTTCTTCGCCTTGATGTTGACGATGCAGAACGTGGTGACTGTGCCGCGCGGACCCACTTCGACATGTTCTGCTGTGGCGACACCACATGTGGGGCACGCACCCCTCGGCGGGACGTACACCTTGCGGCAGGAGGGGCAGCGTTCGCCGACCGTGCGCTGTTCGGACAGCGCGTGGATGTAGTCGGTCTGGGCGCGGCCGGGCGAGTAGACGTAGTCGAGGCGCGCGGGGGCCACGATGCCGGTGACCATGTTCTCGAACTCACCGGTGTGGTCGGCGGGTTGGCGGTTCTCGTCGCCCTCGTACGGCTCGAAGCAGGCGATGTCCGTGATCGCGCCGACGCGTTCCTCGGCCCAGCGGACACGGACCCGCATCCCGGTCTGTACGGCGTCGGGGCCGGGCGCGTCGAGGGCGTGCAGGAGGGCGGTGTCAGCACCGTCGAGCCGGACCAGTACCCAGGCGAAGGGCGTACCGAGGGGCTGACCGCGACGGGGTTCATGGTTCCAGGCCCAGGTGGTCACCGTGCCGGTGGGTGCGACCTCGACGAGATCACGGATCTCCTCGGCGGTGACGGGGTCGTACTCGACGGGAGGAACGAGGGTCCGCCTGTCACCGGTCTTCACCCCGAGGACGACGCGTTCACGCAGCCCGGTGAGAAAGGCGCTCTGGACGGGCCCGAGGGAGCGGGTGAAGGGAAATTCGAGGACGAGAGGGGCTTTGAGTACTTCGGTCACGGCATTCTCCTAACTCAACGGTTGGGGCCGGGCGTCCCCACCCAGGGGCGCGGGGCTGTGTCATATATGCGGCTCCGCCACGTGGGTGCGACCAGCCACAACGAACCCGCGGACACAAACGGACCGACCCCTCGTAGCACCTACGCCCGCTTGTAGACAGCTGGCCGCTTCTCCGCAAAGGCACGAGCCCCTTCCTTCGCATCGGCAGTGTCGAAAATCGGCCAGCCCCTCTTGAGCTCAGCGGCGAGCCCCTCCGCCTCGGTCATCTCGGCGCTCTCATACACCGACGCCTTGACCGCCTCGACTGCCAACGGCCCACAGCTATTGACGAGTTCAGCGATCTCCAGCGCCTTGGCAAGGGCCGCGCCATCGGGAACCACATGTCCGATCAAACCGACGTCCGCCGCCTCCCGCGCGCTGTACGCCCGCCCGGTCAACAGCATCTCCAGCGCATGCGTACGCGGAATCTGCCGCTGCAGACGCACAGTTGACCCACCGATCGGAAAGAGCCCGCGTTTTACCTCGAACAACCCGAACGTCGCCGACTCCCCTGCGACCCGGATGTCGGTGCCCTGGAGGATCTCCGTACCGCCGGCCACGCAGTACCCCTCGACGGCGGCGATCACCGGTTTCCGGGGCCGATGGTGCCGCAGCATCGCCTTCCAGTGCAGGTCGGGGTCGGCGGTAAGCCGCTCGCGGTACTGCTGGCCCTCCATGCCTTTGCCGGCCAGGGCCTTGAGGTCCATGCCCGCGCAGAACGCACCCCCCGCGCCGGTCAGCACGATCGAGCGGACCGTGTCGTCCGCGTCGGCCTCGACCCAGCCGTCGTACAGACCGACCAGCATCGGCAGCGAGAGCGCGTTCTTGGCCTCGGGCCTGTTGAGCGTGAGCACCAGTGTGGCGCCCTCACGCCGTACGGTGAGGTGTTCCGTACCGCTCATTGCCGTCCTCCCGTCGCCGTACCGCCTCCGGAACGAGAACAGGTTGCAGGAGGCACCCTGTCAGTACAAGGGGTTTCTGACACTCAGTCAGATTTCTTCTGCGCGGACCCTTCCCAGTTGCCGCGCCCTTTGCTCTGATGACCGGCGAACCGACGTCAGGAGGAGTGGTGGAGTACAACATTGCCGACCTGTTCGAGTCGGTCGTCGACGTGGTCCCGGACCGCGAGGCGCTCGTGTACATCGACCACCCGGGGACGGGCGCGGAACGCCGCCTGACCTACGCGGAGTTGGACGCGGCCGCGAACCGTGTCGCGCATCATCTGATCGACTCAGGGATACGCCCGGGCGAGCATCTCGGTCTTCATCTCTACAACGGCGTCGAGTACTTGCAGACGGTGCTGGGCTGCCTGAAGGCGCGGATCGTGCCGGTCAACGTCAACTACCGGTACGTCGAAGAGGAGTTGGTGTACCTCTACCGGGACGCCGATCTCGTGGCGCTGGTCTTCGACACGGAGTTCACCGAGCGGGTGGCTGCCGCACTGCCCCGGGCGGAGCAACTGCGCCACCTGGTACGGGTGGGGACACCGCAGGCCGGCGCGCCGGACGTGCCCGCCGTGGCCTTCGCGGACGCCGAGGCCACCGGCTCCGCCGGGCGCGGGTTCCCGGCCCGGTCGGGCGACGACCAGTTCATCATCTACACCGGCGGTACGACCGGGATGCCCAAGGGCGTGATGTGGCGCCAGGAGGACCTGTTCTACTCGGGGCTCGGCGGTGGCGCGCCCACTGGTGAACCCGTCAAGAAACCGCAGGAGTTGGCCGAGCGGGTCGCGGCCGGCGGAGCGGGGATCACGTTCTTCCCGACTCCTCCGCTGATGCACGGCACCTCCACACTCACCGCGTTCATCGGCTTCAACTTCGGTCAACGCGTCGTGATCCACCGCAAGTTCGTGCCGGACGAGGTGCTGCGGACCATCGAGAAGGAGAAGGTCACCAGCATCTCCCTGGTGGGCGACGCGATGCTGCGCCCGCTGATCGACGCCCTCAACGGGCCGATGAAGGGCACGGACTGCTCGTCGGTGTTCAGCGTGTCGTCGTCGGGCGCGATCATGTCGGAGACGGTGCGCCGCCAGTTCCAGGAACTGCTTCCCAACACGATGCTGCTGAACAACTACGGCTCGTCCGAGTCCGGCTTCAACGGCACGGCGACGGCCGACTCCGGGGCCGGGCAGTCCTTCCGCATCCGCGTCAACTCCCGTACCCAGGTGGTCGATCCGGCCACGCACGAGCCGGTCGCCGTCGGTGAGATCGGCCGGGTCGCCCAGTGCGGGCACGTACCACTCGGCTACTACAACGACCCGCGGAAAACCGCCGAGACCTTCTTCCAGAAGGACGACGAACGGTGGGTCCTGCTCGGCGACATGGCGACCGTGGACGAGGAGGGCGTCGTCACGGTCCTCGGCCGTGGCTCGCAGTGCATCAACACCGGTGGCGAGAAGGTGTATCCGGAGGAGGTCGAGCAGGCGCTCAAGTCGCATCCGGATGTCTACGACGCGCTGGTGGCCGGAGTGCCGGACACTAAATGGGGCAACCATGTGGCCGCCGTCGTACAACTGCGGGCGGGTGCGGTACGACCGTCGCTGGACGACATCCAGACGCACTGCCGCACCCACCTCGCCGGCTACAAGATCCCGCGCCAGCTGGTGATCGCGGAGTCCATCCAGCGGTCGCCGAGCGGCAAGGCGGACTACCGGTGGGCGCGGGAGGTGGCGGTCGCGGCGGATCGATGAGCCGGTGCGGACACCATGATGAACTGACGGTAGCGTGCGGCCGTACTGGTGATGGCGGGCCTGGTGAACCGGACCAGGTCGGCCATGCCATCACCGGGTTTCGCACGGAAGGAAGTTCGGGTGCCGCTCTTCACGCGCTCTCGCTCATTGCCGGACCAGAAGGATGCCGAGGAGACCGGCCCGGCGGCGACCGAGCCCGCCTCACTCGAACCCCCTGACTCGGCCGCACCCCAAGAGTCGGCGGAGACCGCCGAGTCGACCGAATCGACCGAATCGACCGAATCGACCGAATCGACCGAGCAGGAGGCTGAACTCCCCCTCCGCGCGGGCTGGTTCGGCTGGCGCCGTCGTTACCCCCGCGCGGCACGTGCCGTGGGGGTGGGCACGAGTGTCCTGGCCGGCGTGCTGCTGTTCGTCGCGCTCCTCGTGCCGGACCGTCTGGACCGGATGACCGTCCAGTCGTTTCTCCGCTTCCCCGTGGAGCTGATCATCCTCGCGGTCGTGCTGCTCGCGCTGCCGTCGAGGGCGCGGCGGATCGCGGCCGTCGTCCTGGGCGCGTTCGTCGGGCTGACCACCGTCCTGAAGTGCCTCGACATGGGCTTCTACCAGACGCTGGCCCGGCCGTTCGACCTGGTCTTCGACTGGGTCCTGTTGAGCGACGCGGCGGACTGGATGAAGGACTCGTTCGGGCGCACGGGCGAGGTGCTCGCGATCATCGGCGTGCTCGTCCTGCTGATCGCCGTGCTCGTGCTGAGCGCGCTCGCGATGGTGCGCCTGTCGAACCTGATGGCCAGGCACCGCCCCATGGCCGTACGCACCACACTCGTGCTCGGAGTCGTGTGGATCACGTGCTTCACGCTGAGCGTGCAGGTCGGCGGTGTCACCCTCGCCACCAAGGGGTACAGCACGTTCCTCGCCAACCGTGTGCAGTACGTGCGCGACGGCCTGGGGGACGCGGACGTCTTCAGGAAGCAGCTCACCGTCGACGCGTTCGCCAAGACCCCGTCCAACCAACTCCTGACCGGACTGCGCGGCAAGGACGTGCTGTTCACGTTCATCGAGAGCTACGGCCGGGTGGCCATCGACAGTCCGACGATGGCGCCGGAGATGGACGCGACGCTCGCAGCGGGCGACGCCAGGCTCAAGGCGGCCGGCTTCGCCTCACGCAGCGCCTGGCTCAGGTCGCCCGTGACGGGCGCCGGCAGCTGGCTCGCCCACTCGACGTTCCTGTCCGGCCTGTGGATCAAGAACCAGCAGCGGTACCGGACCGTGACCACCAGCAGCCGCGCGACCCTCACCAGCTACTTCCAGAAGACCGGCGCCTGGCGCACGGTCGGCATCGTCCCCGGCGTGCGCAAGGCCTGGCCCGAGGGCAAGTACTTCGGCCTCGACAACATCTACGACTCCACGCACCTCGGCTACCAGGGCCCGTACTTCAGCTGGACGCCGGTGCCGGACCAGTTCAGCCTGGAGTCCTTCCAGAAGCTGGAGTACGGCAAGAAGAACCGCGACCCGATCATGGCGGAGATCATCCTGGCCTCCAGCCACAACCCCTGGTCGCCCATCGCCCACACGATCCCCTGGAACCAGCTCGGGGACGGCACGATCTTCAACCAGATCAAGAAGGAGGGCACCAACCCGACGGAGGTCTGGAAGAGCGCGAAGCGCGTGCGCACCGAGTACCGCAAGGCCATCCAGTACTCCGTGGACAGCCTGACCCAGTGGATGCAGCGCTACGGCAACAAGAACACCGTCCTCGTCTTCCTCGGCGACCACCAGCCCGTCCCGACGGTCACCGGGGGCACCAGCGACAAGGACGTGCCGATCACGATCGTCGCCCACGACCCGAAGGTGCTGGACCGGATCTCCAGCTGGGGCTGGACGGACGGGATCAAGCCCGCCGACAGCGCACCGGTGGTGAGCATGGACAAGTTCCGCGACCGCTTCATGACGGCGTTCGCGAAGTGACCTGCTCCGCCACGAGGAACGCGTCGAGGATCCGCTCGACGAGCGCGGCGCCCCGGTCCTGAGGAAGCCCAAGTGAACGGCGGGTCCGATGGCCAGTCGTTCGGCGATCGGCGTTCAGCCGGCGCGGTCGACGCCGTCGCCTCCGTCGACGCCAAGGGAGTGGAGCGGGAGGACGACACACCGGCCGGCTTCTCATTCCGCCGATACCGAGGGCGCCCCGCTCCCGTCGAGGAACGCGGCGACGCGGCGCACGAACCATTCCGGGTCGTCGAGCCACGGGTAGTGACCGGCATCCGGCTGGACCGCAAGCTCCGCGTTCAGGAAGACCTCGGCGGCACGGCGGGCGAGGCCGGGACGGGGGCCGCCGTCGAGTTCGCCCGCGAGCACCAGGACAGGTGCGGGCAGGCGGGCGAGGGCGGCCCGGGTGGCGGGCGGATCGAAGGCGCCCTCGGAGAAGTACAGGTCGGCGGCCTCGTCGTTGAACTGCCCGTCGGCGAGTGCGGCGTGTTCCTCGGCGACGGCATCCCACCGGCCGTAGAAGAAGGGCTCGAAGACCGGGTCGAACTCCCCGGTGCCCGCGAGCCATGCCTCGAACGCCGGGTACGCGCCCTCGAACCACGGCTCGCCCTTCCGTAGCCGTAGCCGTGCGGCCGCGAGTCGGTCCTCGGCCGTGGCCGGCATGCCCAGTGCCCACGGGGTGGCGGTGATGAGCGCCAGTCGTGCCACCCGTTCGGGATACCGGGCCGCGTACAGCATGGCGAGACTGCCGCCCGCCGAGTGCGCGAGCACATCCATGTGCTCCAACCCCATGTGGGCGCGCAACACCTCCACGTCCTCGACCAACCGGTCGCAGCGATACGTCGCCGGGTCCGCCGGCACCGCGGAGTCACCGGTCCCCCGCAGATCGAGCAGGACCAGCCGACGACGCGCGTCCAGCCCACCCAGATCACCGAGATACGCGGAGGCCCGCATGGGCCCACCGGGCAGCACGACAAGCGGCTCGCCCTCACCCCGTAGGTGGTAGGCGAGTCGAGTGCCGTCGGCGGCGGTGAAGGTCGGCATGGGGCTGATCCTCACCGCCGACCGTCCCTGGCCGCAAGGCAGTTCGGCCGAGGCACACCCCGCCGCCGTCGACATTCTCCGAATCGTGGGTACCGACCTATACTCCGAATCCATGGCGGAGACTGCGACCTCACCGGATCCCGACCTGGTCGGCGCGTTGCGGGCGCTGTCGAACCCGATGCGGTTCCAGTTGCTGCAATGGCTGCGTGAGCCCGAGCGCCACTTCTCCCTGGAGGGCGCGCTGGTCGACCCGGTCGAAGTGGGTGTGTGCGTGACCCACATCCAGGCCCGGGCCGGGCTGGCCCAGTCGACGGTGTCGGCCTATATGGCGGAACTCCAGCGGGCCGGTCTGGTGCAGGCCACGCGGGTCGGCAAGTGGACCCACTACCGGCGCGACGAGCAGCGCATCGCCCAGTTGGTCGCCGAACTGGGACGCGCCCTCTAGACGTTCACCCGACTCCCGTCACCGGCTGCACACTTGCATCTCATATCGAGATTCTGCGATATTTCGATGTGAATCGATCGGCGTCGTTCGCGAGTCAGACGAGGGGTTGTTCCATGGGCGGTATCGAGAGCCTGGAGCTGGGCAGGTTCGGGATCTACACGTTCGACTTCGAGTACCAGTCGGCCGCACGGATGCGCGAGTCGGTCCAGGAACTCGAGGAACAGGGGTGGCGGGCGCTGTGGATTCCCGAGCTGCTCGGTCGGGACGCGTTCACGCACGCCGGTTACCTGCTCTCCTGCACGGAGCGGATGAGCATCGTCAACGGCATCGCCCGCATCTCCTCCCGCGAGGCCCGGTGGGCGTACGGCGCCGCTCTCCTCCTCGCCGACGCCTACCCGGACCGGCATGTGCTCGGCCTGGGACTCGGTGGGAAACCGGAGCCGGGCACCAAACCTCTCGCGGCGATGGCCGAGTACCTCGACGCGATGGACGCCCTGGCCACGGAAACGCCCAACCCCCGGCCGAAGGCCCCCATGCACCGCGTCCTGGCCGCGTACGGGCCCAGAATGCTGGAACTGGCCCGCGACCGAACCGGCAGCGCGCAGACCTATCACGTCAATGTCCAACACACCGCTCAGGCACGGAAGATCCTCGGCCCGGACGCCTTCCTGGCCGTGGAACACGCGGTGTTGTTCGAGTCGGACCCCGGCACGGCACGCGCGATCGCACGCGCCCACCTGCACGACTATCTCAACACCCCTTACAACATCGCGAAGTTCCGCCGCCTGGGCTACTCCGAGGAGGAGATCACCGGGGGCGGCAGCGACCGTCTCGTCGACGACTTCGTGTTCTGGGGCGACCTGGACACCATCGTGGGAAAGCTTCACAGCCATGTCGAGGCCGGCGCCGACCACGTCGCCGTACAGGTGATCGGGATCGAGCCGGGCCAGTCCGCGCTGCCGTACTGGCGCAGGCTGGGCGAGGCGCTATTGCCCGCGCAATAGGAGCGCCGAAGAGCACTCCTTGCTCGTCGCCCCCGGCCCAACAGCTCCGCGCGGCCGGGCTGCCCACGGGGCATCCGCCAGGTGCTGCCCTGCACCACGGCCGAGGCCGCCGTACAGCCGTGGCGTACAACCGTGCCCGGGCGGGAGCGCTCAGCCGGCGAACCGGTCCCGCAGCTCCCGCTTCAGGATCTTCCCGCTGGCGTTCCGCGGCAGCTCCTCCACGAACACGACGCGCTTCGGTGCCTTGAAGTGGGCGAGCTTCTCGCGGGCGTGGTCGATGAGTTGGGCCTCGGTGACCTCGCCGCGCGGGACGACCACCGCGGTGACGGCCTCGATCCAGCGGTCGTCGGGGAGGCCGATCACGGCGACCTCGGCGACGCCCTCGTGGGTGTAGAGCGCGTCCTCGACCTGGCGTGAAGCCACCAGTACTCCACCGGAGTTGATGACGTCCTTCACCCGGTCGACGATGGTGAAGAAGCCGTGCGCGTCCCGCACCGCCAGGTCGCCGGAGTGGAACCAGCCGTCGCGGAAGGCGGCGGTCGTCTCCTCGGGCTTGTCCCAGTAGCCCTCGCACAACTGCGGGGAACGGTAGACGATTTCGCCCGAGGTGCCGTCGGGTACGTCCTTGCCGTCCTCGTCGACCACGCGTGCGTCCACGAAGAGGACGGGACGACCGCAGGAGTCCAGTCGGCCCTTGTGCTCGTCGGGGCCCAGGACCGTGGCCAGCGGGCCGATCTCGCTCTGGCCGAAGCAGTTGTAGAAGGCCAGTCCGGGCAGCCGTTCACGGAGCCGCTCCAGGACGGGCACCGGCATGATCGACGCGCCGTAGTACGCCTTGCGCAGCCCGCTCAGGTCGCGGGTCGCGAAGTCGGGCCGGTTCGCCAGGCCGATCCACACGGTGGGCGGGGCGAACAGGCTGTCCACGCGCCCGGTCTCGATCAGGTCGAAGAGCCGGTCCCCCTCCGGTGCGTCGAGGATGGTGTTGGTGGCGCCCACCGCCAGGTACGGCAGCAGGAACACATGCATCTGCGCCGAGTGGTACAGCGGCAGCGAGTGCACGGGCCGGTCCCCCGCGCTCAGGTCCAGGGCGGTGATCGCGCTCAAGTACTCGTGCACCAGGGCCCGGTGGGTCATCATCGCGCCCTTGGGCAGCGCGGTCGTGCCCGAGGTGTAGAGCAGCTGCACCAGGTCCTCGGCACGGGGCTCGGGACCGTCGTACGGTGACGCCGACGCCAGCCGCTCCAGCAGTGAGCCGTCCGCGTCCCGCAGCGGCAACGTCCTGGTGCCGTCCGCGAGTTGACCGGTGAGGTCGGGATCGGCGAGCACGAGCGCGCTGCCGGACTGGCCGACGATGTACGCGAGGTCGTCGCCGGTGAGGTGGTGGTTGACCGGCACGTGCACGAGGCCCGCGCGGGCGCAGGCGAGGAAGCCGATCAGGTAGGTGTCCGAGTTGTGGCCGTAGGAACCGACCCGGTCGCCCGGTGCCAGGCCCTGGTCGAGGAGGACGGTCGCCGCGCGGGAGACGGCGTCGTCGAGTTCCTCGTAGGTCCAGGAGCGCTCGCCGTAGTCCACCGCGACGCGTGCGGGAGTGCGCCGGGCACTGCGTCGCAGTACCCCGTCAACCGTACTGCCGTGTCCGGGCTTCATGACGCATGATCCTCGGGCCGACGCCCGGCCAGGTCAAGCCGAGAGGGCGAGATTGTCTCGGCCCACATGGGGTGGGGCCACATTCTTCCCGCTCCAAGTGCGGATGGAAATCACGTGGGCCGTACACACATGGGCCTGTACTCACATGGGCCGCGTGCGCCCCTCCCAGTACGGATCGCGCAGCCGCCGCTTGTACAGCTTGCCGTTCGGGTCGCGGGGCATCTCGGTGATGAAGTCGATGCTCTTGGGCCGCTTGTAGCCGGCGAGTTGCTCGGCGCAATGGTCGAGGAGGGCGGTGGCGAGGGCCGGGCCGGGCTCTTGGCCGGGTGCCGGTTCCACGACAGCCTTGACCTCCTCGCCCCAGTCGTCGTGCGGGATCCCGAAGGCGGCGGCGTCGGCGACGGCGGGGTGGGCGAGGAGCGCGGACTCGATCTCGGCCGGGTAGATGTTGACGCCGCCCGAGATGATCATGTCGATCTTGCGGTCGCGGAGGAAGAGATAGCCGTCCTCGTCGAGGAAGCCGAGGTCGCCGACGGTGAAGAAGTCGCCGATGCGGTTCTTCCTCGTCTTGGCCTCGTCCTTGTGGTAGGCGAAGCCGCCGGTGCTCATCTTCATGTAGACCGTGCCGAGTTCACCGGGCGGGAGCCGGTTGCCTTCGTCGTCGAAGACCGCGAGTTCGCTGATGGGCCAGGCCTTGCCGACCGTACCGGGCTTCTTCAGCCAGTCCTCGGCGGTCGCGAAGGCACCACCGCCCTCGCTGGCCGCGTAGTACTCCTCCACACAGTGGCCCCACCAGTCGATCATCGCCCGCTTCACATGGTCGGGGCACGGGGCGGCGCCGTGGATGGCGTGCCGCATGGACGAGACGTCGTAGCGCGCCCGTGTGTCCTCGGGGAGGGCGAGGAGGCGGTGGAACTGGGTCGGGACCATATGGGTGTGGGTGCATTTCTCACGGTCGATGAGGCGGAGCATCTCCTCCGGGCTCCACTTGTCCATCAGGACCAGGCGGTGGCCGATGTGCAGGCTCGCGCCCGCGAACTGGAGGACGGCCGTGTGGTAGAGCGGTGAGCAGACCAGGTGCACGTTGTCGTCGAACGGCTTGATGCCGAAGATGCCTAGGAAGCCGCCGAGGTACGCGGACTCGGGCGGCTTGCCCGGCAGGGGGCGGCGGATGCCCCGGGGGCGTCCGGTGGTGCCGGAGGTGTAGTTCATGACCCAGCCGAGCGTGCGGTCCGGGGGCGCCGACTCCGGTTGTCCGTCGAGGAGTTCGGCGTACGGCCGGAAGCCCTGCACCGTGCCGACCGCGTACCGGTGAGTGGTGGGGAGGCCCGCCTCGTCGGCGGCCTGGCGGGCGGGCTCGGCGAACCGCTCGTGCGCGATGAGCACCTTGGCGCCGGAGTCGGAGACGATCCAGGCGATCTCGGGGGCGACGAAGTGGTGGTTGACGGGGACGAGGTAGAACCCGGCCTGGGTGGCGGCCAGATGGGCCGTGAAGAACTCGACGCCGTTGGGCAGGACGACCGCGAAGGCGTCGCCGCGTTCGAGTCCGGCGGCGCGCAGACCGTGGACGAGCTGGTTGGCGGCGGCGTGCAGGCGCCCCGCGGTCCACACCTCGCCGTCGGGAGCGACGAGGACCTCCCGGTCGGGATCCTGAGCGGCCTGGGCCCAGAAGCCGGCCGGAGGTGTGCTCACACCCTGCGTGGCGCCCCCACCTCCAGTGCTCCCGCCCCCTGTGGCCCCGCCCTGTGTAGCCCCGCCTTGTGTGGCCTGGCCCTGTGTGGCCCAACCCTGTGTGGCTGCCTCGGGCGCGGTCTGCCCCCGCGTGCTCTCCCCCTGCGTGCTCACTGGCCGCTCCTTCCGGCGATGCGGTTGATGCGGTCGACGGCGTGCTCGAAGCCGCGGGTGAGGTCGTCGAAGACGGCCTGGACACTGCGTTCGCTGTTCATGCGGCCGACGATCTGGCCGACGGGGGTGCCGAGCAGTGGTTCGACCTCGTACTTCTGGATGCGCGAGACGGCCTCGGCGACCAGCAGGCCCTGCAGCGGCATCGGGAGGGTGCCCGGTCCGCTCGCGTCGTCCCAGGCGTCGGTCCACTCGGTGCGCAGCTGGCGGGCCGGTTTCCCGGTCAGGGCGCGGGAGCGGACGGTGTCGCCGGACCCGGCGGCGAGCAGTTTGCGGGTCAGGCCGGGCGAGTGCATGTCCGCTTCAGTGGTGGTCAGCCACATGGAGCCCAGCCACACACCTTGGGCGCCGAGGCTGAGCGCGGCGGCCACCTGCTGTCCGCTGCCGATGCCGCCCGCGGCGAGTACCGGCAGCGGGTCGACGGCGTCGACGACCTCGGGTGTGAGGACCATGGAGGCGATCTCGCCGGTGTGTCCGCCCGCCTCGTAGCCCTGGGCCACGACGATGTCGATGCCGCCCTCCGCGTGTTTGCGGGCGTGCCGGGCGCTGCCCGCGAGAGCGGCGACCAGTACGTCCTGGTCGTGGGCGCGGGCGACGACGTCGGCCGGTGGGGAGCCCAGCGCGTTGGCGAGCAGCTTGATCGGATAGTCGAAGGCGACGTCGAGCTGGGTGCGGGCGACCTGTTCCATCCACCCGGTGATGCGCCAGCCGGACACCTCGCCCTCGGCGAGTTCGGGCACGCCGTACTTGGCCAGCGTCTCGGTGACGAACCGCCGGTGCCCTTCCGGGATCATCGCCTCGACCTCGGCCTCGGTGACGCCCTCGACCTTCTTCGCCGGCATGACGACGTCCAGGCCGTACGGCATCCCCTCGACGTGCGCCTCCAGCCAGTCGAGGTCGCGCTTGAGGTCGTCGGGGGCTGTGTAGCGGACCGCGCCGAGCACACCGAAACCGCCGGCCCGGCTGATGGCCGCGGCGACGGCGGGGAACGGCGTGAAGCCGAAGATGGCGTGCTCGACTCCCAGTTTCTTGCTCAACTCCGTCTGCATGGGCGCAGAATGCCGCAGTCCTCCGGACGACGGAAGGCCTTTTCTGATGCTCCGTCAGATTTTCCTCGGAACGGGACCCCGCCGGGCGGCGAGCACGGGCTGGTGGAAGCCGCTGCTCTCCGGCTCGTGCCAACTGACGTCCGCGAAGCCCGCGTCGGCCACGGCGTCGGTCAACTGGCCCCGGGTCAGGGCCCAGTACGCGGTGCGCCGGACCCGTACCTCCCAGCCGGCACCGTCCGGCACGAGCTGGAAGTGCTCCAGGTCGTAGCGCTCGCCGTCCTCGTGCCAGTGCCACAACTGGAAGGTCACCACGCGGCCTTGGGCGGTCGGCGACACCTGCGGAGGCGCGCAAACGGGACGGGCGGCGCGGATCCCGTTGTCGCCCGCCCGGCCGTAGTCCCGGACGCTCAGCAGCAGGAGACCGTCGTCGCGGAGAACCCTGCGCATCCCGATCAGGGCCGTGCGCACGTCGTCGGCCGTGAGCAGATGGGGCAGCGAGTTGTCGGCGCAGACCACGACGTCGAAGACGGACGCGCGGAACGGCAGTGCCCGCATGTCCGCCGCGGCCACCGGAAGGCCGACGCCCCGGGCCGCTGCCTCCGCGCCGGCGCGGGTGACAGCGGCCGGGCTCAGGTCACTCCCGACCACCCGGTGGCCGACCCCCGCCAGCCCGATCGCCTGGGTGCCGATCCCGCAGGAACAGTCCAGGACCCGGTGCGGACCGGTGCCCAGCCGTACGCGGACGACTCCGTCCAGCGCGGTCGCCTGGCGGGCCATGCTCGCGTCCCAGTCCGGGAAGATCAGGTGGTAGTCGGCGGCGAGGCCGTCGTAGAAGTCCCGGGCCGAGGACACGATCACCTTCCTGTCAGCGGCTTTCCAGCCGAACATGGAGCTCTCGTTCCTGGTCTCCGGAGGTCACCGCGAGGTCGTGCACGATGAACAGGGAGTCCAGGGTCGTACGGAACTGTTCGACCGCCCAGTACCCGCCCTGCACATCCGCCTCGACGGACGCCCCGAGCCGGGCCGGACCGCCGGAGGCGCCCTCGTGGGCGTCGGCGACGTCGAAGGTGCCGAGCCAGACCGTGGGCCGGGTGTCGTGGTGGTCCCGGGGGACGTCGTCCGCGCGCCGGTCGGATCCGTAGCACGCGCACAGCGTGTCGAACACGATCCGGGCGTCCTCCTTGCTGCACCCGCTGATCTCCACCGAGACGGATTCCGGGTGCCCTGGCACTGTGTGCACGCTGTCCATGGCGGTCGCTCCTCTCGTCCACTCCCAGAAAAGCACCACTTTCCCGGCAGGGCACCAGGGCGGTCAGCCGACGTCGCCCTCCAGTACCGCCATCGCCGCGTTGTGCCCCGGCACCCCGCTCACGCCCCCGCCCCGCACCGCGCCCGCCCCGCACAGAAACACGTTCGCGTGCCGGGTCTCGACGCCCCAGCGGCCGGTGCCGTCCTGGGCGTAGGGCCAGCTCAGCTCGCGGTGGAAGATGTTGCCGCCGGGCAGCCCGAGGTCGCGCTCCAGGTCCAGCGGGGTCTTCGCCTCGATGCACGGGCGTCCGTCCGCGTCGGTGGCCAGGCAGTCCGCGAGCGGTTCGGCGAGGTGGGCGTCGAGCTGGGCGAGTGTCGCCTTCAACAGTTCGTCGCGTACGGCGTCGTTGTCCCGTTCGAAGAGGCGCGCCGGGGTGTGCAGGCCGAAGAGGGTGAGGGTCTGGTAGCCGTCCTCGACCAGGTCCCGGCCGAGGATGCTCGGGTCGGTGAGGGAGTGGCAGTAGATCTCGGAGGGCGGCGCGGCGGGCAGTGCACCGGCCGCGGCCTGGGCGTACGCACCGGCCAGTTGGTCGTAGCCCTCGGCGATGTGGAAGGTGCCGGCGAACGCCTCGCGCGGGTCGACCGAGGTGTCGCGGAGCCGGGGCAGCCGCTTGAGCAGCATGTTCACCTTGAGCTGGGCGCTCTCGGCGGGTACGGGCGGCTCGTCGCCGGTGAGGGCGGCCAGTTGCTGCGGGGAGGCGCCGACGAGGACGTGCCGGGCGGCTACGACCCCCTCGCCGTCGGCGGTGCGGTAGGTGACCTCGGCGGCGCGGCCGTCCGTGTCGATGCGGAGGGCCTCGTGCCCGGTGGCGAGTACGGCACCGGCGCCGCGCGCGGCGGTGGCCAGGGCGTCTGTCAGCGCGCCCATGCCGCCGACCGGGACGTCCCAGGCGCCGGTGCCGCCGCCGATGACGTGGTACAGGAAGCAGCGGTTCTGCGCGAGCGTGGGGTCGTGGGCGTCGGCGAAGGTGCCGATGAGGGCGTCGGTGAGGACGACGCCCCGGACCAGGTCGTCGGTGAAGTTCTCCTCGATCGCGACACCGATCGGCTCCTCGAAGAGCATCCGCCAGGCGTCCTCGTCGTCGACGCGCCGGCGCAGTTCGTCGCGGGTGGGCAGCGGCTCGGTGAGCGTGGGGAAGACCCTCTGCGCGAGGCGACCGGTCGTGCCGTAGAGCCGCTGCCAGGCCGCGTACTCGCGGTCGCCGCCGGTCAGGCGGGCGAAGGCGTCGCGGGTGCGGCGCTCGCCGCCGCCGACGAGGAGGCCGGTGGGGCGTCCGCCGCGTTCGACGGGGGTGTACGACGAGATGGTGCGCCCGCGGACGCGGAAGTCGAGGCCGAGGTCCCGCACGATCTTCTTGGGCAGCAGGCTGACCAGGTACGAGTACCGGGACAGCCGTGCGTCGACCCCGGCGAACGGGCGGGTCGACACGGCGGCGCCGCCGGTGCCGTCGAGGCGCTCCAGGACGAGCACCGAGCGCCCGGCCCGGGCCAGGTAGGCGGCGGCGACCAGGCCGTTGTGGCCACCGCCGACGATGACGGCGTCGTACGTCCGGTGTCCGGGTCCCTCGTGTGCAGGCATGGTTCTTGGTAACACGAGGTGATCTAGGTCGGCCAGGGGTGGGCACGGGGTCCTCCGGGGCGGGGGGCGATTGCCGATGCCGATGGCAGGCGCGGCCGACCCCATCCGCAGAAAGACGCGGGCGCACTGCCGTCAGCACCCACGGGCGCCAAGGGCAGCCCCGGCCACCAGCGGCTCCCAGGCGCCCGCCTCCAAGGCCGCGGTCGCAGAAGCGGCTACGGCCGACGGCAGGCACGGGCGCGCTGTCGTCGGCGCCCGCGGATCCATGGGGATGGTGCCGGTGCCCTGTGCCTCCGCGGCGTCGACGTTGGGGGGGAGGCGGCCCCGGCCGTCAGTGGCTCCCCGGTGCCCGCCCCTGCCGTAGCACTGCCACCCGGCGGTACAGCTCGACCGCCTCGGCGCCCCGGCCGAGCTGTTCCAGGCAGTGGGCCTCGTCGTTGCGGCTGGCGAGGGTGTCGGGGTGGTCGGGGCCGAGGACGCGCTCGCGGGCGGCGGCCACCCGGCGGTACTCGGTGAGGGCGTCGGCCCAGCGGCCCAGCCAGCCCAGGCCCACGGCGACCTCGCGGCGGCTGACCAGGGTGTCGGGGTGGTCGGCGCCGAGGACGCGCTCGCGGATGGCGCACACGTCGCGGGACTCGGCGAGGGCCTCCTCCCAGCGGCCGAGGCGGCCGAGGTTGACGCCGAGGCCGTGCCGGGCGCGGAGGGTCTCGGGATGGGCGGGGCCGTGGACGCGGGTGCGGTCGTCGATCAGGTCGCGGTACAGCTTGAGGGCGTCGGCGCTGCGGCCGAGCCTGCCGAGGCTGATGCCGATCTCGTAGCGGGCGGCGAGGGTGTCCGCGTGGTCCGGGCCGAGTGCCTTGGCGCGGGCCTCGGCGACCTCGCCGTAGGTCTGCAGGGCCTCGGGCCAGCGGCCCAACTGGCCGAGCGCGTACGCCACTTCGTAGCGGGTGACCAGAGTGTCGGGGTGGCCGGGGCCCAGCACGCGGGCGCGGGCGGCGGCGACCTCGCAGGCCATGCGGTACGAGTCCTCCAGGCGGCCGAGCCTGCTGAGGTTGAAGGCGAGGTTGTGGCGGCAGCGCAGGGTGTCCGGGTGGTCGGGGCCCATGGTGCGTTCCCGGGCGGCGAGTACGGAGGTGTACACCTGGTGTGCGTCGAAATGCCGACCCAACTGGCCCAGGACGTACGCCATTTCCTGCCGGGCGGCGAGCGTGTCGGCATGGTCGGCACCCAACGCCCGCTCTCTGACGCGGGCGACGTGCGTGTACTCGCGCAGGGCGTCGGCGGCGCGGCCGGTGCGGCTGAGGGTGAAGCCGAGTTCGTAGCGGCTGGCGAGGGTGTCGGGGTGGTCCGGGCCCAGGAGGTGTCCTCGTTCGGCGGCGACCGCGCGGTGCACCTCGCCGGCCTCCGCCCAGCGGCCGAGCCGGCCCAGGCTCAGGCCCGCGTTGTGGCGCCCGGCAAGGGAGTTGAGGACCTCCGGGGGCGGGGCGGACGGGTTCTCCGGCGCCAGTTCCTCGGGGTGGCCGGTGGCCGGGCGGGCGATCCACTCACCGGTGAGTCCGGCTCCGGCGTCCGGTGGTGTGGTGCGCAGTCCGGCGCCGGTCGCCTTGTGTCCGGTGGTCATACCGCGCGTCCAGGAGGGCAGGCGAGGCTCGCGGGACACCGGTTCCGGCGGGCGCAGTTGGGGCTGCGGGGTGACAACTGTCGGCACGTACAGGGGTGTCGTACGGCCCATGGTGATGCGGCGGCCCAACTCGCGGGCGTCGTGCGGGCGTTGTTCGGGGAGCTTGGCCAGCAGGTCGAGAATGACCTTCTCCAGGTACTCGGGCAGTTCGGCACGCCGGGTCCGGGGCGGACGGGGCGGGGTGTCGCGGTGGCCGATGAGTATGGCCCAGGCGTCGCCCAGGTCGAACGGCGGTGCCCCGGTGGCGAGTTCGTACAGCACGCAGCCGAAGGAGTAGAGGTCGCTGCGCTGGTCGACCTCGGTGCCGCTGATCTGTTCCGGTGACATGTAGTGCGGGGTGCCCATCGCGATGCCGGTGCCGGTCAGCCGGGAGGTGAAGCCGATGTCGGCGCCGAGTCGGGCGATGCCGAAGTCGCAGATCTTCACCGTGCCGTCGGTCAGCCGCATGATGTTCGCGGGCTTCAAGTCCCGGTGCACGATGCCCTGTTGGTGGGTGTAGGCGAGGGCGGAGGCGACCTGCTCGGCGATGTCGACGACGTCACCGACGGGGAGGGGCCGCTGTTGGTTGTCCTCCAGGAGCTGGCAGAGGTTGCGGCCGTCGAGCAGCTCCATCACCAGGTAGAGGACGCCCTCGGACTCGCCGAAGTCGTGGACGACGGTCACCCCGCGGTGCTGGAGCGCGGCGGCCACCCGGGCCTCGCGCCGGAACCGCTCGCGCAGGACGCGGGTGAACGACTGGTCGTGGTGCGGGCCCAGCGGCTTGAGGCACTTCACGGCGACATGCCGCCCCAGCGACTCGTCCCGCGCGCGCCACACCTCGCCCATGCCACCGCGCCCGATCAGTTCGAGCAGCCGGTAGCGGCCCTGGATCAGCCTGCTGTCCCCCATCTCCCGCGATCGCCCCCGTCAGTGTTCGTCCCGCCCTCCCCTGGCTCGTCCAGTATGGCGAGCGATCGTCCGACTTTGTACGGGGCCGCGCACGAGCCGGGGCCGAGCCGTGACACGGGGCCCGGGACGCGCCCGGGCGGGAACGCGGCGCAACAGGATGCTTGTGGCGTGCAGTTGCCGGGTGACGGTCGCGGGGCGCGGGCATCGGTCCGCCGTACAGCCACGCGGGCGTACGACGGCAGGGTGGCGTACGCCGGATGCGCCATGCGCCGCCGGAACGCCTCGCGCGCCGGGGTGAGGTAGGCGTGCGTCGACGGACGGAGCAGGAGGTCGTCCACTTCGCGTGCCGCTCCCCGCACCCGAGCTTCCGTCTCCGGAGGCCGCTCCCCGCACCCGAACTCCCGTCTCCGGAGGCCGCTCCCCGCACCCGAACTCCCGCCTTCTCAGGCCGCTCCCCCGCCCCCTGACTCCCGCCTTCGCGGGCTAACGCCGCACCCTCGGCATCCCCAGCCCGATCCACGAGATGATCTCCCGCTGGATCTCGTTGTTGCCGCCGCCGAAGGTGAAGATGACGGCGGAGCGGTAGCCGCGTTCCAGTTCGCCGTGCAGGACGGCGCTCGCGGAGCCCTCCTTCAGGGCGCCGGCCGCGGCGGTGATCTCCATGAGCCAGGCGTAGGCGTCACGGCGGGCCTCGGAGCCGTAGACCTTGACGGCGGAGGCGTCCTGGGGGGTGAGGGTGCCTTCCTGGACGGCGTTCACCATCTGCCAGTTGAGGAGTTTCATCGCGTCGAGCCTCGCATGGGTGCGGGCGAGGAGGCGGCGGACCCAGGGGAGGTCGACGACGCGGCGGCCGTCGGCGAGTTTGGTCTCCATGGCCCAGTGCTGGACGTCGTGCAGGGCGCGGATCGCCATCGTGCCGTGGGCGGCGAGGGTGACGCGTTCGTGGTTGAGCTGGTTGGTGATCAGGCGCCAGCCTTGGTTCTCCTTGCCGACGCGGCGGGTGACGGGGACGCGGATGTTCTCGTAGTAGCTCGCGGTGGTGTCGTGGGAGGCGAGGGTGTTGATCACCGTGCAGGAGTAGCCGGGGTCCGTGGTCGGCACCAGGAGCATGGTGATGCCCTTGTGCGGCGGGGCCCCGGGGTCGGTGCGGACGGCGAGCCAGACCCAGTCGGCGGTGTCGCCGTTGGTGGTCCAGATCTTCTGCCCGTCGACGACGTACTCGTCACCGTCCCGCACCGCCCGCGTCTTCAAGGCGGCCAGATCCGTGCCGGCCTCGGGTTCGCTGTAGCCGATCGCGAAGTCGATCTCGCCTGCGAGGATCTTCGGGAGGAAGTACGCCTTCTGTTCGTCCGTGCCGAACTGCATGATCGTCGGGCCGACGGTGTTGAGGGCCATCAGCGGCAGCGGTACGCCCGCCTGCGCGGCCTCGTCGAAGAAGATGAACTGCTCCATCGGCGTCAGCCCGCGCCCCCCGAACTCCTCGGGCCAGCCGACACCGAGCCAGCCGTCCGTGCCGAGCCGGCGGATCGTCTCGCGGTAGAAGCGTTTCTGGGCGGCCGGGTCGGCGTAGCGGGAGTAGGCGTGGTCGGGCACCAACTCGGCGAAGTAGGCGCGCAGTTCGGTACGCAGCCGCTGCTGCTCGGGCGTGTATTCGAGATGCACGGCGCCTCCAGGCTCCCCAAGGCCGGTCCTGACGGCGCACACCGTAGAACGTGTTCCAGAAATTGGGAATGGCGAGGGGGCGATGCCAGGTGACGCGTGTGACGTCGACCGGAAGTCGACCCTTCCGATTCCGCGCCGGGGTCGATGGAGCTCAGCCGGGGTCGATGGAGCTCATGCGCCACTCCATCGGCAACACCGTCGACGGCTTCGAGCTGGATCCGGATCGGATCCTCGCCCCGGACCTCGGGCGGCACCGCTTCGTCGTCCCGCTGGACTCCGATGCGAGCCGGGGTCCCTAGTCGGTCCACATGGTCGGGGTCGGCGAGGACGGTCGGTCCTCTCCCCTCGGCGGGTTCTGGACCTGGTAGCGAGGGCCGCGCCGATCCGGAGTGGCCGACCGTCCAAGGGGTACGGCCCCGAAAGGGCCCGGCTGTCCATCAGTTCAACGTGGCCACGAACTCCTCGCACGCCCGCGCACCCGCCCGGCAGGCGGACGAGTTCCCGCTGGGTCGTCATCGCTGTCACGGAGTCCGGATCGCCGCCGGCGCCCGCCGCAAACCCGGTACGGCGGGCGTCCGGGGTGCGCGGGATCCCGGCGGTCAGTACGGTGCTGTCCAGGTGTTCGACCTTGGACACGAGGAACCGCGCACGTCATCGAGGGGTTGAGGCGGCATGGCCGGCAAGAAGGCGGCAAAGCTGCCGCGCGGGACGTACGAGACCGAACTGCTGCGTCTGCAGACGGAGTTGGTGAAGCTCCAGGAGTGGGTGCGGGCCGAGGGCACCCGGCTGGTGATCGTGTTCGAGGGCCGGGACGCGGCGGGCAAGGGCGGCACCATCAAGCGGGTGTCGGAGCATCTCAACCCGCGTGTCGCCCGGATCGCCGCGCTGCCGAAGCCGACCGACCGGCAGCGCACCCAGTGGTACTTCCAGCGGTACGTCGAGCATCTGCCGGCCGCCGGGGAGATCGTGCTGTTCGACCGCTCCTGGTACAACCGGGCCGGTGTCGAGCGGGTGATGGGCTTCTGCTCCAAGGAGGAGTACCAGCTGTTCCTGCGCCAGTGCCCGATCTTCGAGCGGATGCTCGTGGAGGACGGGATCGTGCTGCGCAAGTACTGGTTCTCGGTGAGCGACGCCGTGCAGCAGGACCGGTTCCGGCGCCGGCTGGAGGACCCGCTGCGGCGCTGGAAGCTCTCGCCGATGGACCTGGAGTCCATCACCCACTGGGAGGACTACTCGCGGGCCAAGGACGAGATGCTGGTGCACACCGACATCTCGGAGGCCCCGTGGTACGTCGTCGAGAGCGACGACAAGCGCAAGGCCCGCCTGAACATGATCGCCCACCTGCTCGGCTCCCTCCCCTACCACGAGGTGTCCCCGCCGGTCCTCGAACTCCCGCCCCGCCCGCCGTCCACCGGCTACGAACGCCCGCCCCGCGATCTGCAGACCTACGTCCCGGACCACGCGGCGAGCCTCTGAGCCGGTCACGCCAAGGAGCCCCATGACGACCGACAGGCCGGGCGGGCGTGCCTCGGGGTGGCGGCGGCTGACGCCCGGGATCGCCGCGCTGGCCGGATACCGGCGTTCCTGGCTGCGCGGCGACCTGCTGGCGGGTGTCACCGTGGCCGCGTACCTCGTCCCGCAGGTGATGGCGTACGCCGGGGTGGCCGGGCTGCCGCCGGTCGCCGGGCTGTGGGCGATCCTGCCCGCGCTCGCCCTGTACGCCGTGCTGGGCTCCTCGCGGCTACTCTCGGTCGGCCCCGAGTCGACGACCGCCCTGATGACGGCGACGGTCGTGGGCCCGCTCGCCGCGGGCGACCCGTCCCGCTACGCCACCCTCGCCGCCGCCCTCGCGGTCACGGTCGGTCTGCTGTGCCTCGCCGCGTGGACGGTACGGCTGGGCTTCGTCGCCGACCTCTTCTCCCGCCCGGTGCTGATCGGCTATCTCGCGGGCGTGGCCCTGATCATGATCGTGGACCAACTGCCCAAACTCACCGGCGTACCGACGACGGGCACAGCGTTCTTCCCCCAACTCTGGTCCTTCCTAAGGCACTTGGGCCACCTCCACGCGCCCACGCTCGTGTTCGCGGCCATCCTGCTCGCGTTCCTGTTCACGGTGGCGCGCGCATCCCGGACGGTGCCCGGCCCCCTCCTTGCCGTGGTGCTGGGCACGGCGGCCGTGGTCCTCCTCGACCTCGACGACCGGTACGGCATCAAGGTGATCGGCCACGTCCCGGCGGGACTTCCCTCGGTCGGCCTGCCGGACCTCACCGAACTCCCCCACCTGGTGCTGCCCGCACTCGGTGTCCTGCTGGTCGCCTACACCGACTTCGTCCTCACCGCGCGCGCCTTCACCGGCGGCGACGAGGACGACGGGCCCGGTCTCGACGCCGACCAGGAGTTCCTTGCGCTGGGCGCGGCCAACCTCGGCGCCGGCCTGCTCCACGGCTTCCCGGTGAGCAGCAGCGCCAGCCGCACCGCCCTGGCCTCCTCGACGGGCGCCCGCAGCCAGGCGTACTCCCTGGTCGCCGGAGCGGTCGTCCTGGCCGTCCTCCTCTTCCTGAGCCCCCTGCTCTCCCGCACCCCCTCGGCGGTCCTCGGCGCCCTCGTCGTCTACGCGGCCGTCCGCATGATCGACCTCGCCGGCTTCCACCGCCTGGCCGCCTTCCGCCGCCGCGAACTCCTGCTGGCACTCGGCTGCTTGACCGGGGTGCTGACCCTGGACATCCTCTACGGCGTGATCGTCGCCGTGGGCCTGTCGGTGGCCGAACTCCTCACCCGGGTGGCCCGCCCGCACGACGCCGTCGAGGGTCTGGTCCCCGGCATGGCCGGCATGCACGACGTGGACGACTTCCCGCAGGCCCGCACGGTCCCCGGTCTGCTCGTCTACCGCTACGACTCGCCGCTCTTCTTCGCCAACGCGGAGGACTTCCGCCGGCGCGCCCTGGCCGCCGTCGCCCAACAGGCCGTCCCGGTGCGGTGGTTCGTGCTCAACACCGAGGCCAATGTGGAGGTGGACATCACCGCCCTGGACGCGGTCGACGAACTCCGCCGCGAACTCGCCCACCGGGGCGTCGTGTTCGCCCTGGCCCGGGTGAAGCAGGACCTCCTCGACGACCTGGAGGCGTACGGGCTGGTCGACTCGGTCGGCACGGACCACATCTTCCCGACGCTGCCGACGGCCGTGGCCGCGTACCGGAGTTGGAGCGGCACGCCGGGTCAGGGAACGGCGGGGCCGGTGATGTAGTTCCCGTTCTCGTCGTAGGGCCACACGTTGGGCACGCAGCCGTGCATGCCCTTGATCTGCTGCATCATCGCGGGGGCCGGCTGTCCCGGGCCCGGGCAGCCGACGTGGCCGTGGCCCAGGAAGTGGCCGACCTCGTGGTTGATGATCAGCGCGCGGTAGGCGGTGACGTCCTTGGCGTAGACGGGGGTGGCGAGCAGCCAGCGGCGGAGGTTGACCATCACGTTCCTGTCGACACTGCAGTTGACCTCGCCGCCGGTGTCCAGCCCGTACTGTCCGCAGATCGTGTCCACGGTGCCGGGGGTCGCGACCCGTACGACGAAGTCGGTGGCGCCGCTCGACACCCGCTGGAACGCCGAGTGCCCGTCGGCCGTCCAGCCGCGCCGGTCGCCGAGGACGCGCTCCACCTGCGCGGCGACCCCGGCGGCGGACAGGTCGAGGCCGGTCTCGACGTCGACCCGGTAGCGCAGGACCGTCCCCTTTCCGACCCTGGCGCCCGTGCCGGGCGCGGTGGTGAAGGTGCCGGGTCCCGTGGCCGGGATGTCGGGTTTCCGGGGCGCCGCGGGGGAACTGGCGGACGGGCGGGGCGAGGCCTTGGCGGTGTCGGTCGGCCGGATGGTGGTGCGCTCGGCGGGTTCGGTGGATTCGGTGGATTCCGTGGGTTCGGTCCGGACCTGGGCGTGCGTGCCGCCCGCGTCGGGGGTCCTCCAGCCCTCGGCCGCGAACCCCGTGACACCCAGTGCGGCGAGCGCCGCCAGACCTGCCCACAGCCGCCCGCGTGCGGGGGCACGGCGACGGCGACGGCGTGCGGAAGTTGCTTTGTGCGCGGTCATGGTTGTTCAGGTTGTGATCGGAATGTGATCGAACCTGGCCCGAACGATAACGAACGGATAACATCACGCCTGGTGCAGGTTTATGTGATCATCCGGTAACAGTTCGACAATCCTGTGGAGTGCGTACGGATACTGACCGCATGCCACGCGTTCTGCTGATCGAAGACGACCGGGCGGTGCGGGAGGGCGTCGCCCTGGCCCTGCGCCGCCAGAGCCACGAGGTCTCCGCCGCCGAGACCGGGGAGAACGGGCTGGAGCGGCTGCGGTCCTTCCGGCCGGACGTCGTGGTGCTGGACCTGATGCTGCCCGGCATGCCCGGCCTCGACGTGTGCCGCGGGATGCGCGCACTCGACCCGACCCTGCCGATCATCATGGCGACCGCCCGGGGCGACGACGAGGACATCGTCGTAGGACTGGAGGCCGGAGCCGACGACTACGTGGTCAAGCCCGTGCAGGCCCGGGTGCTGGAGGCGCGCATCCGTGCCGTCCTGCGCCGGTCTGCCGGGGCACCCGCGGGCGGCGGGATACCGAAGATCGACAGCTACGGGGACCTGACCGTCGACCGGGCCGGGCTGTCGGTGACCCTGCACGGGACGCCCGTCGCGCTCGCCCCCTCCGAACTGCGGCTCCTGCTCACCCTGTCCGCGGCGCCCGGTCAGGTGTTCAGCAGACAGCAACTCCTGGAAGCCGTATGGGAACACAGCTACCACGGGGACGCTCGCCTGGTGGACGCGTGCGTCAAGCGGCTGCGCGCCAAGCTGGGCGAGGCCCACTACATCCAGACCGTGCGCGGTTTCGGCTACCGGTTCGCCGCCCGGTGATGCCCTTGCCCAGAGCCCCGCACCTGCGCAGCCTGCGGACCCGGCTGGTCGTGGCGTTCGCGCTCGTCGCCGCGCTCACCGCCCTGACGACCGGCGCGCTGACCTTCCGCGAGGCGCGCACCGGCGTGCTCCAGCAGAGCCAGGACGCGGTGATCACGCTGATGCGCAGCCAGACCGACCGACTCGCCCCAGAACTGAACTTCCCACCGGACGAGGCGGACCTGCGGCGGTTCGCGACGGACCTGGCGGCGGTCCAGCCGTCCGGCGCCTGGCGCGTCCTGGTCACCTACGGCGCGCTGCGCGCGACCTCCGTCCCCGACGACCCGTTCGAGGAGCTGACGTCCACGGTGCGCGAGGCCGTGGACTCCCGCTCCGCCACCGTCTTCCAACGCGTGGACAACGGCGGCAGGACCTCGCTCGTCGTCGGCATGTCCGTCGCCTTCGGCGGAAGCGGTACGTCGGCGCTGGAACTCTCCGGGGTCCAGGTGTTCCTGACCGTGCCCCAGACCACGGAACAGGCCTACGTCGACGCCCTCGTCAGCGCGGTCGAACGCGCCGCGCTGCCCGCGCTGGCCCTCGCCGTACTGCTGGCGCTGCTCGCCGCGCGCGGGGTCCTGCGGCCGGTACGGGCACTGCGCAGCGCCACCCGCAGCATCGCCGAGGGACGGCTGGACACCCGGCTCGCCGTCAACGGGTCCGACGAACTCGCCGATCTCTCCCACACGTTCAACGAGACGGCCGCGGCTCTGGAGGGGTCGGTGGCGGAGCTGCGCGGCATGGAGGCCCGGGCCCGTCGTTTCGCCGCGGACGTCTCGCACGAGCTGCGCACCCCGCTCGCCGCCATGTCGGCGGTCACCGGTGTGCTCGACGAGGACGCCGCCGGCCTGGAGCCGGACACCGCCACCGCGGTACGGCTGATCAGCGAGGAGACCGTCAAACTGGCGCGTCTGGTGGACGACTTGATGGAGATCTCCCGCTTCGACGCGGGCGCGGCGGTGCTGCACCTGGACGAGATCGACCTCGCCGAGTCGCTGCGCCGCACCCTCGCCGCCCGTGCCTGGACCGACCTGGTCGACACCGAACTGCCGCCGCCCGACACCGTGCGCGGGCGCGTCGACCCGCGCCGGCTGGACGTCGTGGTCGCGAACCTGGTCGGCAACGCGCTCCGGCACGGCGCCCGTCCGGTCCGGCTGCGGCTGTCCGAGGGCGGGCGGACCGGGGCGGGGCGCGTCGCGGTGATCGAGGTGCTGGACAGCGGGCCCGGCATCCCCGCCGGCGCGCTGCCCCATGTCTTCGAGCGGTTCTACAAGTCGGACGCCGCCCGGGTGCGGACCGAGGGCAGCGGTCTGGGGCTGGCGATCACCACGGAGAACGTCCGGGTGCACGGCGGTACCGTCCGCGCCGCGAACCGGCCGGAGGGCGGTGCCGTCTTCACCGTGGAACTCCCCCTGCGGACGGACGAGTTGCCGTCGCGGGCCGTATCGCCAGGAGGTCGTGCGTGAGGGCCGTGCGCAGGGCCGCGCTGCTGGTCGTCCCGGCGCTGTTCGCGCTCGCCTCCTGCGGGATTCCGACGACCGGCGCGGTGGAGGCGGGCGGGCCCGCGAGTGGGATCGTGCCGGGGGTGCGGGTGTATTTTTTCGTGGCGGACGGGGGCCTGGTCGGCGTCCGCCGCAGGACGACGGCACCGATCGACGTCGAGACGGCCGTGCGGGTGCTGCTCCAGGGGCCGACCCCCGCCGAACAGGACAAGCGCCTGATAACGATGCTGCCGTCGGCGGCGCGGGAGCCGGCACTCGCCGCGCCGGCGACCCCGGTCCCGGTCCCGCAGGCATCCGGCGTCTGGGACCCCGTGCGGGTGACGTCCCACGACGACCGCGTCTCGATCGAACTGTCGGTCCCCGTGAAGAGTCCGGCCGGTCTCGCGGCGGCCCAGCTCATCTGCACGGCCCTCGAAGCAGAGCGCGCCGCCCACCCGGGCGTCGCACCCCTGCCGGTGACCGTCACGGGCTACGACGGCCGCCGGATCGCGGCAACGGGGACGGACTGCCCGAGCAGGTCGTAGCGAGGGCGTCTCGCGTCGATCCGGTCCGCGCGGATCACCTCGATCGTCGTGTACTCCAGCGGAGCTTGGGCGAAGGTGCCGCGTACGCGGCGACCGTGGTCATGCCTGGAGGATCCGTGGCGACGTTCGGGCTGGTCGCGCAGTACCGCCTCAACGCGGGCCGCTGACCGCGAGCCGCACGCCCCCTCACTCACATCCCACGACGGTGCCGACAACTCTCATCGCCTTGACAATTTTTCTTGTCGGTCGGATCCTGGAGGCGTCCCGACCGCAACACCCACCCCCGAGGAACCCCGATGCGCACCCTGATCAGCACCGCCTTCATCTCCCTCGACGGCGTCATGGAGGCCCCCGGCGGCGAACCCGGCTACCGCAACTCCGGTTGGACCTTCAAGGACGTCGAGTTCCTGCCGGAGGCGTACGACATCAAGGGGCGGGAGCAGGCGGAGTCCACCGCGGTCCTGATGGGCCGGGCCAGCTACGAGGCGTTCAGCCCGGTGTGGCCGGACATGGAGGAGTTCGCGCACTACAAGTCCCTGCCGAAGTACGTCGTCTCCACCACCCTCACCGACGACAGGCTCGTCTCGAACTGGGGCGAGACCACCATCCTGCGTTCCCTCGACGAGGTCGCCGCCCTCAAGGACACCGAGGGAGGCCCGATCATCGTCCACGGGAGCGCCGCCCTCAACCACGGCCTCGCGGACGCCGGCCTGGTCGACCGCTACCACCTGCTCGTCCACCCCCTGCTGCTCGGCGCCGGAAAGCGCCTCTTCCCGGCGTCCGACAAGGACACCCAGAAGCTGAAGCTGGTCGAGCACGCCGTCTACGCCAACGGCCTGCAGCTGAACGTCCTCGACGTCGTCCGCTGATCACGGCCCGGCGGCGATTCGGGGTTCGGGTAGCCTCCGGGACATGCGGATCTCTGTTTCCTCGGACATGGACGAACCCGTGGCCCGCTCCCTCGTCGCGGAGCTGCGCGACCGGGGCCACGAGGTGGTGACGCACGGGGCGCTGCGCCCCGGGGACGACCCGCGGTGGGCGGTCTGCTCGGAGGCGGCGGCCCGTGAGGTCGCCGGCGGGACGTCGGACCAGGCGGTCGTGTGCTGCTGGACCGGTACGGGCGCGTCGATCGCCGCGAACAAGGTGCCGGGCGTACGAGCGGCCCTGTGCACGGACGCGTACACGGCGGACGGCGCACGCCGCTGGAACGACGCCAACGTCCTGGCCCTCAGCCTGCGGCTGACGTCCGAGCCGCTGCTGAAGGAGATCCTCGACGCCTGGTTCGCCGCGGCGGCCAGCGACGACGCCGACGACCGGGGGAACGTGGCCCGCATCGGACGACTCGACCTGAACAGGCCTGCTCCGTAGCGGAGTTCGGGCAGTGCGCGCAGCCTCGCCCCGGCGGGCGTCCGGGACGAATTCCCATGCGCCGGCCCGCGCCACCCCATACGATCCCCTCGCCGCTCGTACGCCAGTGCGCATCCAGGCGCCGTGCTGCGGGCACCCCAACGGGAGGGATCACTTGACCATGTCCTTCGGCGCGCGTTCGCGCACCGTCCTCGCTTCTCTCGGAACTCTCGGCCTGGTACTGGCCGCCTCCGTGTCCCCCGCGAGCGCGGCCGACGCGGCACCCGTCACACCGACCCAGCTGTTCAACGGTGACCAGAGCTGCTCGACCGACTCGGACCGGCCCACCTACCTCTGGGCCGGCAACGGCCTCACCGTCGAGGGCATCCCGGAAACCACCGACACGACCAGCACCTCCCTGGTGAACGTGCGGTACCAGGTCTGGCCGGTCACCGACCCGACGCACACCACGACGGTCACCCGCGCCTACGCCCTCCCCGGATTCGAGGCCACCGCCAACCTGCCCGCCGACGCCCTTCCCGACGGGCAGACCTACGCGTGGCGGGCGCAGACCGTGGCCGGGGACACGGCCTCGGACTGGTCCGCTCCCTGTTACGTCGCGATCGACGACACACCTCCGGCGAACACTCCCGGCGTCTCCTCCTCGAACTACCCGCAGGGCGTGCGGGACCAGGGCGGAAGCCCGGTCGAGTTCACGCTGAACGCCAACGGCGACGACGACGTCACCGGGTTCGAGTACGCCTGGCAGCAGGACCTCCCGATCGCCGGTTCCGCGACCATCGGCGACCACGGCGTCCCGCGGTTCGTCGACCCGTACGACGACCCGAGACACTTCACCCGCGCCGACGCCCCCGGCGGTTCGGCCACGATCAGCCTGCTCCCGCCGAGCGGCTCCTCCGGTCCGACGACCCTCTGGGTGCGCAGCCTCGACCGGGCCTACAACGGGTCGGCGATCACCGGCTACTCGTTCCTCCTCGACTCCACGGCGCCCACCGTCACGCCGGCCGTCGCGTCGCCCGCGTTCGACAGGCCGACCAGGTTCACGTTCCGGCCCGACGCGGGCCTCCAGTCGACGAGTTCGGTCGTCGGCTATTCCGTGGAGACGATCGGCGGCCAGGGCGGCGACAAGACCATCGACGTCCCGGCGGGCCCGGACGGCACGGCGAGCGTCACGCTCACGCTGGACGGCATCTACGGCGAATCCCTCCGGGTGAGCAGCACAAGCGCGAACGGCTGGGTCACCGACGCGGCCTTCTGGGGCATCAGCTACGACACCACGCCGACCGTCGCTTCGGACGTCTATCCCGAGAACGGTTCCGGCGGCGGCGCGGGCGTTCCCGGCTCCTTCACGTTCACACCGAAGGTGAAGGGCGTCGCGAGTTACACGTACTCCGTCAACGGGGACCCGGAGGTCACGGTCGCCGCGGGCGCACACCACACGGCGAGCGTCGACTGGACCCCGGCCGCGGCCGACGACTACGACCTCACGGTCCACGCGACGACCTGCTCCGGCATCTCATTGGCGCCCTACGACTACTACTTCACCGTGAACTGAGGCCGCGCGGACACCGATCGGCACGCGGTCGCGCGACGGGTGGTGGGCACCGGCATCGGTCCGGTGCCCGCCACGCGTCGTACCACCCCCGTAGACTGCCGTCGTCCTGGGCCGGCCCGACAAGGATCGAGGTGGCGGCGCGATGAGTACGGCCACCCGCGGTGAACCGTTCGCGCATCCCGCGCTGTTCTACCGGGGCGAGGAGCAGTACACGGCCGGTACGGTGCCGTTCCTCCGGGACGGGCTGGCCGCCGGAGAGGCCGTCGCGGTCGCCGTTCCCGGTCCTCGTCTCGAACTGATCAGGGCCGGACTCGGGTCGAGCGCCGCCGAGGTGCGGTTCCTCGACATGACCGAGGTGGGCCGCAACCCGGGACGGATCATCCCCGGCGTGCTGCGGGCCTTCGCCGACACCCACTCCGGCCGCCGGGTACGGATCATCGGGGAGCCGATCTGGCCCGGCCGCACCGCCGTCGAGTACCCCGCCTGCGTCCAGCACGAGGCGCTGATCAACGCCGCGTTCGGGGACCGTGAGGCGACGATCCTGTGCCCGTACGACGCGGACCGCCTGGAGCCCGAGGTGCTCGCCGACGCCTGGGCCACCCACCCGGTCGTCATCGACGGAGACCGTGAACTGCCCAGCGGGGCCTACGATCCGTACCGGGTGATCGCCCGCTACAACGAGCCGCTCGCCTGCCCTCCGGACGCGGCCAACCTCCCCTTCGACGCGGCGGGGCTTCCCAAGGCCCGCTACTTCGCGGTCCAGGAGGCCGAGCGGCTGGGCCTGGCGGGCGCGCGACTGCAGGATCTGACCCTGGCCGTCTCGGAGTTGACCACCAACAGCGTGCTGCACGGGGGCGGATCGGGGACGCTGCGGCTCTGGGCCGAGGGCGGGCGGATCGTCTGCGAGGTCCAGGACCACGGCCGCTTGGACGATCCGCTGGCCGGCCGGCGCCCGGCGTCACGCGACCAGCCCGGCGGGCGCGGTCTCCTGCTGGTGCACTACGTCGCCGATCTCGTCCGCCTCCATACGGCGCCGGACGGCACGACCATCCGCTTCTACCTCGGCCGTTGACGACGTCTCAGGGGCGGGCCGCCGGAGGTGTCCAGGCGGCCTCGGCAGCTTGAGCGGAGGGGTGGGTGCGGAAGACCTGGTCCAGCCCGACCATCTGGAAGACACGGCTGATGCGGTCGGGGACCGCTGCCAGCGCGATGTCCGCCCGGGCGGCGAGGGCGTGGTTGCGGGCCGCGAGCAGGGCGGTGATGCCGCTGGAGTCGCAGAACGTGACACCGGTCAGGTCGACGACGAGTTGCTGGCCGTCCTGGAGCGCCAGCGCGGGCAGGAGATCGCGCACCTGGGAGGAGCTGTCGTAGTCGAGTTCTCCGGTGAGTTCGACGACGGGCCCCGCGGGGGTGGTCCGGGTGTGGACGGCGAGTCGGGTCACGGCTGCTCTTCGCTGGTCGGTCGGGGCACGTTGATGGCGAGGACGGCGGTGTCGTCGTCGACGCCGGTGCCGAAGGTGTCGAGCAGGTCGCGGATCGCGGCGACGGCGGCGGAGGCGGTGGTGGGTGCCAGGGCGCGTGCGAAGTCGAGGAGGGCTTCGTCGCCGTAGCGGTCGCCGTCGCCGTTCCGGGCCGGACGGGCCTCGGTCAGTCCGTCCGTGTGGAGCAGCAGGGTGTCGCCCGCCGCCAGGTGGACGGTGGCGGTGGCGATGTGGGCGTCGGGCAGGACGCCGATGAGCTGTCCGCCCGGGGTGTGCAGGTGGTCGGCGCTGCCGTCGGCGCGCAGCAGGAGGGCCGGCGGGTGGCCGCCGCTGGCCAGGGTGATACGGAAGCCGCCGCGGTCGCCCTCGGGGGTGAGCAGCCCGAAGACGACGGTGCAGAACCGCGGGTCGTGACCGTTGTACTCGTGGCTGAGGACGGTGTTGAGGTTGCTCAGGACGGCGGCCGGGTCGGGGTCGTAGACGGCGGCGGCGCGCAGGGTGTAGCGGGCGAGCGAGGTGACGGCCGCCGCCGCGGCGCCCTTGCCGCACACGTCCCCGAGGAACAGCCCCCAGGCCCCGGCGGAGAGCGGGAAGAGGTCGTAGAAGTCGCCGCCGACCATGTCGGTGGAGGCGACGTGGTAGTGCGCGGCGACGTCAAGTCCGGGGACATTCACGAGAGTCGGGGGCAGGAGGGTCTGCTGGAGGGTGGCGTTGAGGCGCTTGAGTTCCTCGCGTTCGAGTTCCGCCTCCTTCCGGGCGCGCAGCAGTTCCGTCTCGTAGGCGCGGCGGTCGCGGGCGTCGAAGATCGTGGTGCGGATCAGCAACGGCTGCCCGTCGCCGCCGGTCTTGACCGTGGAGGTGACCAGTACGGGGAGGCGGCTGCCGTCGGTCGCCTTCAGTTCGAGGGCGATCCCGCTGACCTCGCCCTGCATGCGCAGCAGCGGGCCGAGGTGGGTCTCGTGGTAGAGGCGGCCTCCTACGGTCAGCAGGTCGGAGAAGGTCCTGCGGCCCACCAGGTCGCCGCGGTCGTGGCCGAGCCAGTCGAGCAGGGTCTTGTTGATCTTCGCGATCGTGCCGTCGAGCAGGGTGGAGAGATAGCCGCACGGCGCGTGTTCGTACAGGTCCTCGGCGCTGTCCTCCAGGAGCGCGGAGAACGCCGCGTGGTCCTCGCCGGGCTGCTTCCCGGGGCGTCGGTGCTCGCCGCTCTCGCTGTCGCTGTCCATCAACGCGTGGCCGCCACGAAGTCGGTGATCGCGGCGGCCGTCTCCTCCGGTGCGGCGAGCTGGGGGCAGTGCCCGGTCGCGTTCAGGGTGACCAGTCGGCTGCCCGGGATCCGGGACCGGACGAAGGCTCCGACCTCCGGGGGCGCGATCGCGTCGACGGAGCACTGGGCGACCAGGGTGGGCACGGTGACGGCGGCGAGGTCCTCGCGGTTGTCGGAGAGGAAGGTGACACGGGCGAAGACACGGGCGATGTCCGGGTCGGTGCGGCAGAAGCTGTTGGTCAGCTCCTCCCCCAGTTCCGGGCGCTCGGGGTTGCCCATGATCACCGGTGCCATGGCTCCCGACCAGCCCAGATAGTTCGCGTCCAGCGACTCCAGCAGCTCGTCGATGTCCTCGGCGCTGAACCCGCCGCGATAGCCGGCGGCGGGATCGTCGACGAAGCACGGTGAGGGGGCGAGCAGCACCAGACCGGTGAACGCCTTCGGCTCGCGCGCCGCGGCGAGGACGCCCATCATCGCGCTCACCGAGTGCCCCACGAAGGTCACCGGGCCGAGCGCCAGTTCGTCGCGGATCTCCAGCACGTCCTCGGTGTAGCCGTCCAGGGTGGAGTAGC
Source organism: Streptomyces sp. NPDC088350 (assembly GCF_044753545.1). Classification (NCBI taxonomy): domain Bacteria; kingdom Bacillati; phylum Actinomycetota; class Actinomycetes; order Kitasatosporales; family Streptomycetaceae; genus Streptomyces; species Streptomyces sp. NPDC088350. Next base: position 210,571 of record NZ_JBIVNL010000017.1, read on the forward strand.
GCTCCCGGGTCCAGGCCGACAGATCGGAGCGTCCGGCGCCCACGTGGTCGAAGAGCACCACGGTGCAGTCGCGTTCCAGGAGCGGTACCACCAGGCGCCACATGTGCTGGTCGCACCCGAACCCGTGGGCCAGCATCACCACCGGTCCTCCGGGCCGGCCCGACACCGTCACATGGTTCCTGCTCAGCACGCTCATGCGGCTCATCCTCACAGACCGCTTCCCTGTCCACCCGTCGTGCCCACCCTGTGGCGACCGCCCGGGACGCCTACTTCGGCCTGCCCAGGGACCAGCCGGACACGTCCGTGAGCCGGCCGCGCCACAGGGGCATGACCACCGGCCCGCCCGCCCCGGCGACGCCGGTGGCGTCACGCAGATGGATCCACTGCGGCAGCCGTCGCGGTGTGTGCCGGCCCTGCCTGTCCTCGACCACCTCGTCGACCTGCTGCGGGAACCGCTCCAGCAACTGCGCGCCGGGGCCGTCGACACCGTGCAGGCTGTCCGCCCAGCCGGTGGTCCATGCCTCGTGGGAGATCAGGTCGCCGTGGAGGAAGGAGCCGCCGACGGTGAGGGTGACGGGCAGGGCCGCCTTGGCGTCCTGGCCGATCAGCCGTACCAGCAGCTGCAGTTGGAGGTCCGGCACCGGCTCCGTGACGATCGGCGCGGAGTTCTGGTGCAGGGGATCGTGGTCGGCGCTCATCCCTGGTGGTCCTTTCGGTGCCGTGCGGGTGCGGGATCAGGCGGGCAGGAGGCCGGTGCGCAGCTTTTTGAGGGTGCGGTTGAGCAGGCGGGAGATGTGCATCTGGGACACGTGCAGTGTGCGGCCGATCTCGGCCTGGGTCAGCTCCTGGCCGAAGCGCATCTCGATGATGGTGCGTTCCCGGTCGTCGAGCTGTCGCAGCAGGGGGCCGAGCGTGTGCAGGTCCTCGAACAGTTCCAGGGCCGGGTCGGTGTCCCCCATGGTGTCCGCGTACTTGGGCGCGCTGTCGGCCTCGTCGTCCCCGCCCGGGGTGTCGATCGAGCCCGCGACATAGCCGTTCGCGGCGACCAGGCCCTCGACGACCTCGTCCTCGGTCAGTTCCAGGTGGGCGGCGAGTTCCTTCACCGTCGGGTTGCGGCCCAGCCGGGTGGCGAGGGTCTCCTTGCTCCTGGCGAGGTCGACACGGAGTTCCTGCAGACGCCGGGGGACATGCACGGCCCAGGTGGTGTCACGGAAGAAACGCTTGATCTCACCGACGATGTAGGGGATCGCGAAGGAGGTGAACTCGACCTCGCGCGACAGGTCGAACCGGTCGATGGCCTTGATCAGACCGATCGTCCCGACCTGGATCACGTCCTCCATCTCACCGCTGCCCCGGTTGCGGAAGCGCCGGGCGGCGAAGGCCACCAGGGACAGGTTCATCTCGATCAGCGTGTTCCGCGCGTACTGGTACTCCCGCGTGCCCTCCTCCAACTCCCGCAGCCGGTCCAGGAACAGCCGCGACAGCACACGGGCGTCCTTGGGGGCGACCCTGCCCCCGTCCTCGATCCACGGCAGGTCCACCACGACCTCCGGCGCTCCCGTGCGGGAAGGAGCAGTTGCTTCGAGGGCGTTCACGGAGGAAGCCACGATGCCGCCTTAGCTGGGGAACAGGTCGAACCTCGCGTGCCCCCTTCGCGCGCAAGCATGTCTGCGCGGACCTCACGATTCCGCCACCACGTGAAGATCGCGCGTTCTCACACCCCTGTTGTCTGTTCTACGACGGTTTCGGGCGCCGGTTCACAGGCGGCGCCAGCGTGCCGACGCGAAGGAGAAACCGCCGAAGAGGACCAGCCCGATCGCCACGGCGACCAGCAGCCAGGGGCCCACCGGGGTGTGCGCGAAGCTGCGCAGCGTGGCGTCCATGCCCTTGGCCTGGTGGGGGTCGAAGCGAACGGCGGCGACCAGCGCGAAGACGCCCACGCCGGCGAACACGACACCGCGCGCCATCCCGCCGCCCACCCCCAGACCGGTGACGGCCTGCCGCACCCGGCGGCTCATCCTCTCCGTCTCCAGCTTCTTCAGGAAACTCCGCATCACCGCCCGTACCGCGAGGGTCGCGCCGACCCCGATCAGGACGCAGCCCACCAGCCCCACGAGTTCCTGACCGGCCGGCAGCTTCAGCGCCGAGGCGGTCCAGTCCTGCGACTTCGCGTCACCGCCGGACGATCCACCGGTCCCGGCGGCGAAGGACGCCGTCCCCCAGCAGACGAAGCCGTAGAACACGGCCCGGCCGCCGTCGAGCAACCGTGAACCGGCCTTGCGCTTCGGCCCGTTGTCGAGGATCGCCCCGGCGCCCCGCCAGATCGTCATGCAGCCGAAGCCGACGACGAGCATCCACAGCATCACCTTCCCGAAGGGCTGCGCCGCGACCTGCTGCAACGCCCCCTGCCGGTCGGCCTCCCGGCCACCGCCGCCGGACGCGATCTGGAGGGCGAGGGCGCCGACGAGGACGTAGACGACACCGCGTGCGACGAATCCGGCGCGCCCGGAGACGGCCAGCGCCTGTTTCCCCTCGGCCTTTCCCGGTGTACGGCTCCGGTGGTTGGAACTGCCTTTGCCGAGGCCCCACTTGTGCGTATGCGACGACGTCATGATGCCTTCCTGGAACCACTGGACGAGCCGAGATGCGGGCGCACGGTTCGCGTCCCGTACTGTCGCGTGCCCCGAGCCCGCGCTTCGATGTCCGGCGGCGGTCGGGGCCTCGGCGCAGTCGCGCAACTCCGCGGCGGGGTCGGGCACTTCCCGCACACGTTCAGGGGCGGTAGACCATCCCCGGCCGGGGCTCGGCGGGGGCGAGGAGTTGGGAGACCGTGACGATGGTGTAGCCGCGCTGCTGAAGCGCCTTGATGATGCCCGGGACGGCGGGCACGGTTCCCTTGTGGAGGTCGTGGAGGAGGATGATGCCGTCGCGGTGGGTCTGGTCGAGCACCCGCTTGGTGATCAGGGCCGAGTCGGTCGTCTCGTAGTCCTTGGCCGTGACGCTCCACAGCACCTGGGCAAGGCCCAACTCCCGGCAGATGTCGGCCACTTTGCGGTTGGTGCGGCCCTGCGGCGGGCGCATCAGGACCGGTCTGGTGCCGGTGATCCTCTCGATGGCGTCCTGGGTGCGGGTCAACTCCTCGCGGGCGTCGGCCGCGTTGATCTGGGTCAGGACCTTGTGGTTCCAGGTGTGGTTGCCGATCTCGTGTCCCTCGTCGGCGATCCGCCGGAGAATCTCCGGGTACTTGGCGATATGCCCCTTGCCCTGGACGAAGAACGTCGCGTGGAGATGGTCCCGCTTCAGGATGTCCAGCAGGCGCGGGGTCGTGGGACTGGGGCCGCCGTCGAAGGTGAGGGCGACACACTTCGCCCGGCGGCAGTCGACGGCTCCGGAGGCCACCGGTCCCGTCGCCTTGTTCCGGGCGGCGCGCGGCGAGGTGTGGTCGTACGTCGTGACCGTCAGCGCCAGCGTCACGGCCACGGCGAGGGCGGTGACCGCCGTTGCCGCGAGGGCGATGAGCAGGCGCGATCGTCGTATTCGCATGGTGAAGGGCATGGGAGACCTTATCCCTGGGGCGAGTGAGGGGAGGGCGGGGGTTCAGGACGGGCGGCGGCGGATCCACCAGAAGCAGAGGGCGGCCAGCGCTCCCGCCGACAACAGGCACAGGCCGGTCTCCGCCCACTGCAGGGGCCACAGGTGGGACGCCGGATGGAACTCGGCCCAGCGGCCCGTCCTGCCGTGCTGGGCAAGACACTTCGCGTAGTCGTCGGCCGCGTAGCAGTCGACGAGGTCCGGGACCCGTCGCCCGGTGGCGTCGGCCAGCCCCTCGTCCAGCACCCACGCGTTCGACGGAGCGGCGGAGCCGGTCGTGTGCTGGACCGTGGCCAGGGTGGCGGGCAGCAGCTGCCCCCGCACCGACTCCAGCAGGTACAGCGCGCCCGTGCTCAGGGCGACGGTCGCGCCCATCGCCAGGACGGTGCGGCGCAGGATCAGGCCCGCGGTCACGCCGATCAGCAGGGACAGCACGGACAGGCCGACCACCACGGGGCCGATCCCGTCGTACGGATACCACTGCCACCAGGGGAACCAACCACCCAGCAGGGATCCCGCAGGCTGCCACCACCAGGTCATCGCGGCGGCGATCGTCCCGCTGATCAGTACCGTCAGGACCACGGGGACGAGCAGTTTGGCCGCGAACCAGCGCGTCCGGGTGACGGACTGCGAGCAGACGGTCCGGTAGGTGCCGGACTCCAGCTCCTGTGCCAGCTGGGGGCCGCCGAGGAAGACGCCGAAGACCAACGGCAGCGCGAGCATGGCCTGGAGCGGCCTGCGCATCGGGAACAGGTATGTCTGCGTGAAGGAGTTGAGCTTGTGGGAGCAGTCCCCGGCCGGGACGGTGGTGCCCCGGCAGGCGTCGAGATGCCCCTGGGCGATGGCGGTCGTCATCTCCTGGTGCCGCACGATCGCGTACACCGCGACGGCCGCCGCGACGCCGAGGCCGATCCAGAACGCCAGCCGGTTCTGCCGCCAGACCAGCCAGGTCAGCCCGCGCAGCCGTAGTCCCCGACTCGTCGGGATCGAGGGGCGGTTGGCGATCAGGGTCCCGCTCATACCGTCACCTCGTGGTGTGCGCCGGGACGTGCGGTGGGGGTGATCAGGGGTGGTACGTCGTCCGTCCGCAGGTGGGCCAGGAGCAGTTCCTCCAGGCTTGGCAGGGCCGGCTCGGTGTCCGCCGGAAGGGGACCTCGGGGGCGGATCAGTGCCGTGGTGCGTCCGCCCGCGCTGCGGGTGTCGACGGTCACCTGGCCGGGCAGGCCGGCGAGTCGGCGGGCTTGCGCGTCGGGGGCGGAGACGGTCCGGTGGGCGCCGATGAGTTCGGCGACATCGCCGGCCAGCCGGACCCGGCCGCCGCCGACCAGCACCAGGAAGTCGCAGACGCCTTCGAGTTCGGAGACCAGGTGGGACGACATCACGACGGTCGCGCCGTGCTGGGCGGCCTCGGTCATCAGCGTGTCCATCATCTGCCGTCGGACCAGCGGGTCCAGGTCGGCCATCGGTTCGTCCAGGAGGAGCAGCCGGGGGCGCTTCCCCAGGGCCAGGGCGAAGGCGACCCGGGTGCGCTGGCCGCCGGACAGGGTGCCGACTCTGGCGTCCATCGGGATGTCCCCGGCGGCGACGACGCGTTCGGCGGTCTCCTGGTGCCAGGTCGGGTTCAGCTCACGGCCGATGCGCAGCGTCTCGGACACCCGGAAGCGCGGATAGAGCGCCTTCTCCTGGCCGAGGAAGGCGGTGTGCTGCCGGGCCTCGGCGGACCGGGCCGGGTGGCCGCCCAGCCGGACGGTGCCGGTGCTCGGTTCCAGCAGGCCGGCCGCCAGCGACAGCAGGGTGGTCTTGCCGGCGCCGTTGGGGCCGACCAGCGCGCAGATCCGTCCGGCGGGCAGCCGGAACGTGCAGTCCCGCAACGCCCAGCCGCGCCGGTAGCGCCTGCCGAGGCCGATCGCCTCCAGCGCCGGGCTCTCTCGTGGATCGGTGAGATCGGTTCTTTCGGTCATGCCGGAACGCTAGAAGCGCGGGTCCACGCCCGGCTTCGGCTCAAAGTCGGTACTCGTGTCCCGCCGCACAGACCAAAGTCTCTAGACCAAAGTCTGTGGGGAGACCATCGGCGACCGCTCTACATTTGTCGCTTGTGAGCGGTTACCGGAATGAGAAGACGATCGACCTCGGCATTGTGGTGCTGGCCCTTGTGCTGACGGCCGCCCTCTCCCTGGTCCAGGTCAGGGGCGGTCTGGCGCTGAGCCCGGTAGTGGGTTCCGGCACCTGGCCGTTCGACCGGCTGAGCTTCTCGTCGCCGCTGCTGCTCGGTTTCACCTGGGCGGTGAGCCCGGTCTCCCTGGTCGCCGTCGGGGCGCTGTGGTGGCGCAGGCGCCGGCCGACCGCGGTCGCCGTCGTGGCGATCGCAGCCGCGACGATCACCCCGGCCGTGGTGCCGTTGATCGTGGCGCTCTTCACGGTCGCCGCCCTCAGACCACCGCGCACCGTCCTCAGCGTCGCCCTGCTGGCACTGCTGCCGGTCCCGGTCCACTTCCTGACCAGTCCTTACGTCTCCGGGGTGCCGATCGCCAACACGGTGATCCTCGCCGTCCTGATCGCCGCCGCGATCGGCTGGGGTCTGTTCGTCCGCTCCCTGGGCGAGCGCACCGAACGGGCCGAGGCGGAGGCGGTGCTGCGGGCCCAACGCGCTCAGCGTGAGGCCCGGGAGGACATCGCGCGGGAGATGCACGATGTACTGGCCCACCGGCTGTCGCTGCTGAGCGTCCACGCGGGCGCGCTGGAGTTCAACGCCGGGGCGTCCCCGCAGGAGACCACCCGTGCCGCCGCCGTGATCAGGGAGAGCTCGCACCAGGCGCTGGAGGATCTTCAGGTGGTGCTCCAGGTACTGCGTTCACCGGCCGGGAACCCGGGCGCGGACGGCACCGCCCGCCCCGCGCGGACCGGCCTCGCCGAGGTGCCCGACCTGGTCAGGGAGTCGCAGGACATCGGTATGAAGGTCGACCTCGACATGAGCCGTGTCGGGGCGGGCGGTCCGCCGGGCATCGCCGGGCTCGCGGCCTACCGGATCGTCCAGGAAGGGCTCACGAACGCCAGAAAGCACGCCCCCGGTGCGCGGGTCAGGATCACGGTGGAGGGCGGACCCGGCGACGGGCTCGCCCTGGAGCTGAGCAATCCGGCCGGACGAGGTGCCGTGCGCGAGGGCATACCGGGGGCCGGACAGGGGCTGATCGGCCTCGCGGAGCGGGTCGGGCTGGCGGGCGGCACGTTCAGTCACGGCAGGGCCGGGGCGGATTACGTGCTCCGGGCCTGGCTACCCTGGTCGGCATGATCCGTGTGCTGCTCGTCGACGACGACCCGCTGGTCCGCTCAGGACTCCGGCTGATGCTCAGCGGCGCCGACGACATCGAGGTCGTGGGCGAGGCCGCGGACGGCGGCGAGGTGGTCGCCCTGGTCGAGGAGCACACCCCCGACCTGGTGCTGATGGACATCCGCATGCCCGGCGTGGACGGCCTGAAGGCGACCGAGCTGCTCCGCGCCCGCCCCGGCGCCCCGGCCGTCGTGATGCTGACGACCTTCAAGGACGACGAGCAGGTCCTCGGCGCGCTGCGCGCGGGCGCGGCCGGTTTCCTGCTGAAGCACACCCCGCCCGCCGAGATCGTCGCGGCGGTACGCAGGGTGAAGGCGGGTGAGCCGGTGCTCTCCCCCGCGGTGACCGAGCAGCTCATCGCCCGGGTCACCCAGGGCACCGGAACGGCCCCGCGACGACCGGAGACCGCCGAGGCCCGTGTCCGGCTCGACCGGCTGGGCGACCGGGAACGCGAAGTCGCCGTAGCGGTGGGACAGGGGAGGACCAACGCGGAGATCGCGGCCGAGCTGTACATGAGCCTGGCCACCGTCAAGGCCCATGTCTCCCACATCCTCACCAAGCTGGAGCACACCAACCGGGTGCAGATCGCCCTGACCGTGCACTACGCGGGGCTGGTCTGAGCGCGCGACGGTGACCGCGCCCGCCATCACGGCCACCAAGGCCCGGGCCCGTGACAGGTGCCCTCGACGGCGCCGGCCGGCCGCCGGGGGGTGGCGGCCCGCGCCCGCCGGGGGGTGGGGGGGGGGGGTGGTGGTTGTGGGGGGGGGGGGGGCGGGGGAGGGGGGGTCGGCTGGGGTCGCCGGTGAGGGGCGTGCGCATGGGCGACAGCCTTGGGGGGGGCGGGCCGCTGGTCGGGTCTGGCGCGGTCATGGGTTGCGGGGTTCTTTGATGGTGGG